>JAKZMJ010000001.1 GCA_030491005.1 Sulfurospirillum sp.
AGCTCAATATAATAGGTTTTGCTTTTATCTTCAAGAGTTCTTATATATACCCCTATATATTTTTTTGATTTAATTTCATTTGTCATACTAAGCCTTTTCAAGTGTAACCTATGTGTAACCATATTTTAAGACTATTAGCATTTATTGATTTTAATTAATACTAATTACTAAAGTTAAACTAATTCATTATAGCACGATTTTATCGCTATTTGTAACTAATTTATCTTATTTGTAATTAGCTTTAAGAATTGTATCAAATAGTATCGGTTCTACTCCCTCTATTCGCACCATTAAAGATAAGATAATTACAAGAAAGCCTATCATTTTGACTTTAGTAAGTCACTTTAAGATTTCTTTTAAAAGGTCAAGTGACCCCTATGTGTAAGCAAATACATGATTTTAGCTATTTTTGTATATTTTAGAGTGATATTTTTATGATAATGTAAGCTTCACTTAGTTAATATTCCTTTTATTTTTAAATACTTAAAATCTTTTTTTTTAACTATATATTATATCAGAAGGACTTTATATGAAGTACATTATATTTCTAAGTTTATTGAGTAGTTTTCTACTTGCCAATCAATCTTTTAAACAAAATACTCAATATATTTGTTTAAAAACAAAAACAGTAAAACAAGGAATATCTTATGATATTACAAAAGAAGATGGACAAAAAGAACCCTTTGTTTTTATCTTAAAAGACAATCAACTAAATGCTGAAGATTATAAAACTTTTGAATTTAGAATGAAAAGACAAGGAATGTCGTCTTATTCTAATAAGGATTTTATGTTATTATTACTTCCAGCTATGAGTTTAGGTTTAGTTCCAAAAAGCCAAAAAGGGCAAGTACAAAACTATTATAATTGTGTGAGTAAATTATGAAAAAACGGTTTTTACTAAAAGAAGAAAATAAAAATAGTGATAGATTATTAGAAGCAATTAAGCATCAAATTAGAAAATATATAAAAAGAGAAAAAAGAAAAACTGTAAGTGATGAAGATAATATATTAAGGTTTATTTGTAAATTTGGAAAAGATAATGAAGAGGTTGATACTATATCTTTTGTAGACATAACAAAATGTATCAATGAAGCAGCAGAAGAAGATTGTGAAAGTTTTTATATAGAAATTATAGCACATGAAGTTCCAAGAACTATTACAGAATCAATAGAAGTGACTTCTCCCCTAATCTTGGATAATGAAATATCGCAAATATAAGCACTAGAAGAATTACTTTTTATTATAGCGAGCCGACTGCATAATTAAAAAGTACTCATATATCTTATTTTTTCAAATATTTAAAAAAATCCATCTTCAATAAAATTAGATTCAGTCATTTTTAGGAGCTTTTTTAGTCTATTAAATCTCTTTAGCTCTATATTATTCATCTAACTACTTATAATCTTTGTCTTATTTGTCTTTGTCCTAATAATCTAAGATTAGTAGCTATACAGGTAAGGGTAAAATTCATATTATTTCTAACGAGTCCTATAAATTTTGTAGTTGAGCCTTTCATCTGAGTTTTTATATCTGCAAACCTATGTTCAACTTTAGCTCTAATCTTATGTTTAGGTTTTTCATCTTTTCTTTGCTGCTTAATCTGTTCTTGGCTTAGAGTTTGTTTCTCTTTGAGACATACCATATTTTCTATATTTTCACTTTCTAAAAAAGTATCTATATCTTTTGAGTTATATGCTTTATCAGCATAAAGAGCTTTCATTCCATCTATATCTTTTACAAATGTTTTTACTGTGTCTATATCGTGAGTATTTGCGAAGGTAGTTTGTTGGGAGATAATAATACCACTTTGCTCATCTACTGCTATATGTACTTTATAGCCTTGTGTATATTGTTTTTTTGATGCGTGAAAGCCTATCCTTACTTCACTATCTATTTTATCTTGATGATTATAGCTATCTTCTTCATTCTTTATAATAATTTGAGAAGTCTTTATATCTTTAGTATCAATACCTTGTAGTGTATCAAGTTGTGCATTCTTGTATGTCTTGGAGTTATGGGCTTTAGTATTAAGAATTCTTTGAATCTTCTTTTTTGAAGGCTTTTTGGATTGAAGCTCTACTTCAAGTTTTATATTTAACTCAGCATTTATTGTTTGAATACCTTTCTTGTCTTCTTTGTATACTTCTTTAGTCTTATTTTTTATTTGCGTGTTATCACTTCTAATGAGAGTAGCATCAATTAAAACAGATTTTCCTTTTTTAGCTATCAGGTTTTTACTCTCTAATTGTTTATTTACAGAGTTAAATAATTTATCATAAAGTCGGTTCTTGAGTAGGGAATTTCTAAATCTACAGATTGTACTCTCGTCTGGTACACTATCCTCTAGGCTAAGTCCTACAAATCTAATAAAGAGTAGGTTTACATAGAGTGCATCTTGGGTGGCTTGATCAAAGAGATTGTAATACTTCTGGAGTAACAGTACTCTAAACATCAGTACATTATCATAAGCAGGTGCTCCAGCTACATTACTTTTAGCAATTCCATTTCTATTTAGTACTGGTCGTAATTTATCAAAGTCTATAATAGAGTCCAACTCTTTAAGAAATGAATTTACTTTTTCTAATCTTGATGTTACTGCTATATCTGAAAATGTATTGTTTGTATCTTTAAATGCCACTTTTTACCTCTTCTTAGTGAAGTTATTTTAGCTGAAAAGTGCTTTTAATGCCTTTAAATAGGTTGCTTTGTTGGATTATACTGTGCAGTGGTCTCATAGCCCTATATTTAACTCATAATTGAAACACACCCAAATTTTTAATTAAACTAAAATTGCTACTTTAATGCTGTAAACATTTTATAATATAAGTATATTGACATTAGGAGTAGTTATGATAAAAATATTCTTATTTTGTGTAATTAATATCTGTCTTTTTGCAAACGAACTTAAAATAAATATTTTGTATTTAGAACAAATTATAAAAAAACCACCTGTTTTATCAAATATAATAGAAGAGCCAACAAGCAGTGGATTAAGTGGGGCAAAATTAGCTATTAAAGATAGTAATAGAACTGCTAGATTTTTTAATCAAAAATATATTTTAAAAGAAATTGTTTCTAAAGATGAAAATCTTCTAATAAAAACTTTTGAAGAATTTATCAAAAATAACAATTCTTATGTTTTGTTAAATGTAGAAGATAAATTTTTAAAAAAATTAATTTCACATACACTTGCAAATAAAGCCTTATTTATAAATGTAGCAAGTACTTCAAGTTCTTTACGAAAAAATATTTGTCAAGATAATTTACTTCATACAATAGCAAGTGATGCTATGTTATACGATGGGCTAGTACAATTTTTGATAAAAAGAAATTGGAAAAAATGGCTCTTAATAAGTGGAACAAACAATAAAGATAGAAAAATACAAGAAGCAATAAAAAGAGCAGCAAAAAGATTTGGGGGAAAAATAATAGATGAAAAAATATGGAGTTCAAATAGTGATATAAGAAGAAAAGCACAAGATGAAATACCATCGTTTACTCAAAGTAAAGATTATGATGTCGTTCTTGTGGCAGATTATTATGGAGATTTTGGTGAGCATATATATTTTAATACTTGGTTACCACGACCACTTGCTGGAACACAAGGTTTAAGACCTGTTACTTGGCATAAAGTTATTGAAGCTTGGGGTGCAGCACAGCTACAAAAAAGATTTGAAAAATTTGCAAATAGATGGATGAATTCAAAAGACTATGCTTCTTGGGTGGCTATTAGAACTATTGTTGGTGCTATTTCAAAAACAAAAACAAAAGAACTAAATACTAATATAAAGTTCATTTATTCAAAAGATTTTGATTTAGGTGCTTATAAGGGGCGAAAATTAACATATAGAACTTTTAATGGTCAATTAAGACAAGCAATACCACTGGTTCATCCAAGAGCTTTAGTCTCAACTTCTCCTCAATTTGGTTTTTTACATCAAAAAACAGATCTTGATACTTTAGGTCTTTCTAAATATGAAATATCTTGTATTAAATGAAAAGAATTTTTATAATTTTTCTCTTATGTGTATCTTTATTTGCTTATGAAAAAAAGCAAAATGATAGATATATAACTTATAATATAAATATATCTTACGATAACCTTATGTTTGCCTTATTAGATGAAGTTTCAGCTAGTGGTTTTGTTCTAGCATATCAAGCAAATATATCAAAAAGTTTAAAAAATATATCAAAACTTTTAAATAAAAAAAATGTATTTATCAATGCCAAAAAAATAGGTTTTTGCAAAAGTTCTTTAAGTTTAGAAATGATGCAAGAAAATCCTAAGAATATGGTATTTTGTCCTTTATCTTTAGCCATTTATGAAATTAAAAAAAATCATATTGTAATTTTATATCAAAAAATTATTCCATTAAGAAAAGAAGATAAAGTGCTTCTTAAAATTAATAAAATTATTCCTAAGTTAATAGAAAATTTATTAGACAATATGGAATAATGACTTAATGATTATTTGTCTAGTTTGCCACTTAAAATATTAGGAAATATTTTTAAAATATCTTGCTTTTTTTTTCTTGTAATTTCTTCATCAAAAGTTGGTATATTTTTATATTCATATATTATTGATGTAGGCTTATCTTTAAAAAAAAAGATTTTATTTGACAGAAATAATGCTTCTTCTAAATTATGACTAACTAGTATGATTATGGGTAAATAATGCTTATAAAATTTAAACAACAATTTTCTTAAAAGTTGTGCATTTGGATAATCTAAGGATACAAAAGGTTCATCTAAAAGTAAAACTTCTGGTTTATTTATAAAAGCCCTTATTATTGCTACTTTTCTTTTCATACCACCTGATAGTTCTTTTGGATACGCATTTATATACTCTTTTAAACCAACCTCACTTAAAATACTTTCTATTTCTTTCTCATTTTTATTTATAGCTATTAATAAAATATTTTCTTTTATACTAAGCCAAGGAATTAACCTTGTATCTTGAAATATATATCCTAGGTTATTTATCTTATTTGTTTTGTATTTCTTACTGATATATTTTATTTCTCCTCTAAAATCTTCATCTAAAGAAGATATGATTTTTAATAAAGTAGTTTTACCACAACCAGATGGACCAATAAATGATATAAACTGTGCTTGTTTTATTTCTATTTTTATATTATTTAAAACATTTATTGCATTAAATTTTTTATTTTCTATGTTTATATCTAACATTTTATCTCCATTTAGTCATTTTATATTCCAAAGGTTGTAAAATTAAAAACTCTATTAATAAAACAATAATAATAAAAGCAAAAGAATATGCAAAAATAGAAGTTATATCAAAAAATTGAAAAAACATTGATAGTTGGAAACCTATACCAGAACTTTGTCCTAATAATTCGACTACTAAAACAATTTTCCAAATTAATGACAACCCAGATCTTGCACTTGCCATTATATAAGGATAAATTTGTGGTAAATATATTTTTTTAAAAGTTATATAAGGAGATAATTTATATATTTTTGCTATTTCTAATAGTTCATAGTTTATAGCTTTACAGCCTTCTCTTATCGTTACTATTACAGTTGGAACTTTATTTATAACCACAGCTAGTATGGCTGAAATATCATTTAAACCAAACCAAATATAGCATAAGATAATTGTTACAAGTGCAGGAAGATTTAGCCCTAAAATCAATAATGAATCAAGTTTATTATCAATTTCTTTATATCTACCCATTAAAATACCAAATACAAGTCCTAAAAACATTGCAATAAAAAAAGCGATAAAAACCCTATATAAAGTTATACCTAAATGATAAAATAGTTCATCTTCAAAACTATGAAAATATAAAGATATTAAGACATTAACAGGACTTGGCAAAGTATCAGAGTTGATAAGAACACTTAAAAACTGCCATAAAATACAAAGAATAATTAAAGAAAATAATCTTGATCTTAGTGTTTTATTATTTACCATATAATATTTGGATTAAAATCCCAAAAGGTTCCATTTTCTAGTGTTTTACTTTTTCCAACAAGTTTAGAACCTCCTACTTTTGCTAAAATATTAAAGATTTTTTTTGCAGCCTCTTTTTCATTTTTGGAAAACTTTTTTGGAATACCAGCTTTATATCCATCAATTAAAGCTTCAAAAGTATTCTTATCTTTTGCTTTCATAAGATGTCTTATTTTATTCCATTCATCTGGTTTAGTATTTAAAATCTTTTTTGTTTCATATGAAGCTTGCAGAAATGAATTAATCAGTTCTTTGTTTTTTAAAGCAAATTTTTCTCTAAATACCCAACCAATTAAAGGAATATCGTATTTAATACCAAACTCATTTAACATAGTTTTCATTGAAAGTATTTCTATCATACCTTTTGAGCGTAATTTTGCATTAAAATGCCAGAAATTGATAGCTCCTTTTATAGAAGAGTCTAATACTTTTCTATTTAAAATAGGAGGCGATGCAAATACAGGCTTTATGATATCTTTAAAATCTTTATTATATTTTAATTTACTATAAGCTCTCATAATTAGCCAAGTTTTACTAACAGGACCTCCTGAAATACCAATTTTATGATTTTTTAAATCTAATATTGAATTTATTTTTAGTTCAGGTCTAATATATAAACCACCAGTTGCTTTTGAATAAGGATAATAAGTAAAATCAGCACCAGATGCTCTTTGTCTTGAAACCCAAATAAAATCACTAACAATCACATCTACGGTTCTAGCTTGTAAAGCAATTGAAACTGCATTTTTAGAGGCTAGTTTTTTAATTTCAATTTTTATACCATATTTTAATGGAAGTTTATTATTTTGCATAGCTTGAAGTTCCCAATTAACAGTTCCAAAAGCTAAAACACCAATTTTTAATGTTTGTAAGGCATAGATATTAACAGTAAATATACAAAGTGTAAGTAAATAAAATAATTTCATATTTATTCTCCTGAGATTCTTTAAATATTATATGAATATTTTATAGCCTCATTATAGCATTTATGTTTAAGTGGTGCTATAATGAGGCTATAAAGAATATGTATAATAGAAAAAGTAAATATAAAGGTGAAAGATGAAGAATATTAAAAAAGGTTTTTTAATACTTGTGCTTGGTGTAACATTTGGTTTTTCTCATGGAGATGTAGTACCTCAATCTGTAGATACTAAAGGTTTAAAAAAAGTAGATCAAAATCTAATAGTAAATCCATATAGAGAAAATAAACTAGCAGTTAAAATTGGAAAATCAGGCTACAACTCAAACTGTGCTAGATGTCATGGTTTAGGTGCCATTTCAGGAGGAATTGCACCAGATTTAAGAGAACTAACTGCAAATGATGATGAACTAGATGAATACTTTATAGGCATTGTAAAAAGTGGAGTTGTTAGAAATGGCAATGTATATATGCCTCCTTTTAAAAAGATTTTATCTGCTGAAGCAATTTGGTCTATAAGAACTTGGATACAAACTATTCCAGCTGATTAATATGAAAATAATTATTCTTACAATATGTATATTTCTTTCAAGTGTTTTTTCAAGATCACTTGATGAAATACAAAATGAAAAAAATATTATAATTGCAGTTTATGAAAACTTTCCTCCTTATTCATATATACAAAATGGTATTGTTAAAGGAATTGATGTTGATATTGCAAAGAAAATAGCCAAAAAATTAAATGTAAAAATACAATGGTATTGGGTCAGATCTGATGAGAACTTAGAAGATGACTTACGAAATGTGATTTGGAAGGGTAGTCTAATCCATAAAACAAAAGCAGATCTTATGTTTAGAGTTCCTTACGACTATGATTTTATTCGTCAAACAGATAAATCAACAGGCGAGCTTAGCAATGAACTTAGTGTTATGAAATCTCCATATCATACTGAAAGATGGGTAATACTAACTAATAAAAAAGTAATTCCAAGTATTAAAAATCTTGCAATATTTAAATACCATACAATTGGGGTTGAAATAGATACTTTACCTGATTCATATTTAGGTACTTCTTTTAAGGGAGTTTTACAAGCTAATATAAAACACTATAGAAATATGAAAGATGCCGTAAAAGATTTTAAACTTGGTAAAGTTGATGCTCTTGCAGGATTAAAAACGCAATTAGAGTTTTATTTAGATGTTTCTAAGAATAAAGACAAATACTATATGAGTAGAAAAATAGGTTATGCCAGATCAAAATGGGATTTAGGAGTGGCTGTTAGAACAGATTTTAGAGCCTTGTCTTATGAAATAGATGGACAAATTGAAGACTTATATAAAAAAGGTGAAATTAAAAAGATTTTTTTGAAGTATGGTGTTTCATACGAAAAACCTCTTGCATATCAAGATAACTAATTAAAGGAGTTTTTATGTTTCAAAGTATTTTTTCTAAATTATTTATGCTGTTACTTGTTCAAACATTTTTATTTTCAAATGCAGATCCCTTAGAGTCACCCATGTGGGATTATGTTAAAAAGAAATTTTTACAAAATGAAAAAACAGTTTTTGATACAAAAAATATAAAAATCAAAGTTCCATCTTTTGCAGACAATCCTTTACAAGTTCCTATTTATGTAGATGCTAGTTATTTTAAAGATGCACAAAGACTTTTTATATTTGCTGATTTAAATGCAATAATTCCTTTAATAGATATACAACTATTAGAACTTAAACCTATAGTATCTGTAAATATGAAAATAGCTCAAGGTACACCTTTAAGGGTTGCTGTAAAAGATAAAAATGGTTTATGGCATATAGGAAGTAGTGAAATTAAAAGTTTTGGAGGAGGGTGTTCAGTTGCAAGTAATGCAGGTGGCTTAATAGATTGGGAGTCTCAAATAGGAAAATCTAAACACAAAATTTTTAAAATAAAAGACACGTATAGAATAAAACTATCTATTTTTCACCCTATGGATACAGGACTTTTTATAGGAAATCCTGAGTTTTATATAAATAAAATCAATATAAAACAAAACAATAAAATCATAGCCAAGATTAAAACATATGCTTCTATTAGTGAAAATCCAAGACTTGTATTTGAAACAAATAAAGGAAATGGAAAATATGAAATTAATTTAAGTGATACAGATGGAAATGAATTTATTGTAAAAACAAAATATTAAGGATATGAAATGAGATATATATTATTATTGTTTTTTCTAACATCATTATTTTCTAAAGAATTTGATTTTAATTTAAAAGTTTTAAAGATAGCTCCTAACACTTATTTTGTTGAAGGTAAAAAAGAATACTTTTCACAAAACAATGGTGGAGATATAGCTAATTCATCTTTTATTGTAAGCAATGATGGTGTTTTAGTAATAGATACAGGAAGTTCATATATTTATGGTAAGCAATTATTAAAAGAAATTAGAAAAATAACAAATAAACCCATAAAGTATGTTATAAATACACATCATCATCCTGACCATTTTTTAGGTAATCAAGCTTTTAGAGGTGCTATTATAATGGCTAGTAAATATACAAAAGATTATATTAGTAAACACGGTGATGAATATATAACTAACCTTGTAAATATTGTTCAATATGCTATGAAGGACACAGAAGTTTTAGCACCAAATAAAGTATTAAATTCAAAATATATTAACTTAGGAAAGCATAAATTAAAAATATTATATTTAAACGGACACACACAAGATGACCTTGTGCTATATGATCAATACACAGGTGTTCTTTTTGTATCTGATTTAATATTTTATAATAGAGCAGCTGCAACTCCTCATGCAAATATAAAACAATGGATAAAAACTTTAAATAAATTAAAAGAAATTCCATATAAACTTTTAGTTTCTGGACATGGAGAAGTAAGTAAGAGTAAAAAACCAATTATTCAGATGATTTCTTATTTAAAATATCTTGATAATATTTTAAAGGTAAGTTCAAAAAAAGGTTTAGGTGTTTATGAAATATTAGAAATAAAAAAACCAAAAGAATTTAAAGATATTTTTATGTTAGATGAAGAATTTGAAAGATCTATTATTAATTTGTATCCAAAATATGAAGATAAAGTAGAATAAAGTTATAATATAGATACAAGTTTATATGTATAAGGAATAATAATGAAATTAAAAATATATCAAATTGACGCATTTACTGATACAGTATTTAAAGGTAACTATGCGGCAGTCATTCTTTTAGAAGAGTCCTTAAGTAGCAAATTAATGCAAGAAATTGCTACAGAAAACAATCTTTCAGAAACTGCATTTATAAAAAATATAAGTAATAATACTTATGATATTCGTTGGTTCTCACCTTTAACTGAAATTGATTTTTGTGGTCATGCAACTTTGGCATCGGCTTTTGTTTTATTTGAAGAAAATAGTATGCTAGAAGAAGTGGAATTTATTGCTAAAGCAGTTGGGAGTCTTAAAGTTTCTAAAGAAAAAGACAATTATATGAAAATGATATTTCCAAATAGAAAACCAAAAGAGATTTCGTCTATTCCTCCTTTTTTATTAAAAGGCTTATCTATAGTTCCTAATGAAGTACTATTAAACGAACAAGCATATTTTGCTATTTATAAAAATGAAGAAGATATTTATAAAATAAAAGCAAATTGTGAAGAATTAAAAAAATTAGCACCTTATGATGTAGTTGTTACGGCTGAAGGAAGTAAATATGACTTTATATCAAGATATTTTTGGCCTGCAAGTGGAGGAGAGGAAGATCCTGTTACTGGTTCTATTCATACAGGACTTGCTCCTTATTGGGCAGAAAAATTAAACAAAAATGATTTAAAGGCATATCAAGCTTCAAAAAGAGGTGGAGTATTGTTTTGTAAAGTTTCGCGTAACAATGTGGTAATACTAGGAAAAGCAGTGAAGTATCTTGAAGGATATATTGAAATTTAAGTTTAGAAATCAAGTTGTGCATATATATGTGTATAAACTTTTAAAATAAGTTAAAGAAATGTCAAAATAAGTATTAGTAAACTGATACAAACTAATAAAATCAGACTTAATAAAAATGTTGGGATTTAAAGCTTGAATTTTAGAATATATTTCTGACCTTAATATGTTCTTTCTTATTGCACTTTAATTTTTACACTTAGAATACAATCTAAAAAGATTAATACACTAAGGTAACTAAAGTGCTATAAGTATTTTATTTTATAAAGTGTCTGAGTGGTTTGATAGATATTCAGCAACACCTTGTGTAGATGCTTTCATACCTTCATCGCCTTTAGACCAACCAGCAGGACAAACTTCACCATGCTCATTTGTAAATAACATAGTATCTACCATTCTTAACATTTCGTCAATATTTCTACCTAATGGTAAATCATTAACAACGGCATGTCTTATTGTTCCATCAGCATCAATTAGAAAAGATCCTCTTAGAGCAACAGCATCATTTAATAATACATCATAATCTCTAGCTATAGATTTAGTGATATCTGCAACTAATGGATACTCAATTCTTCCAATTCCACCATTATTAACATCAGTTTCTCTCCAAGCAAAGTGAGAAAATTGTGAATCAACAGAAACACCTATAACATTTACACCTCTTTGTTTAAAGTCTTTTACTCTTTTGGAAAATGCAATAATTTCAGAAGGACAAACAAAAGTAAAATCTAATGGGTAAAAGAAAAGTACAGTACCCTTTTCTCCAAAATTTTCATACAAATTAAACTTTTCAACTATTTCACCATTTGCTAATACAGTTGTAGCTGTAAAATCTGGAGCTTTTTTTGTAACTAACATATATTTTCCTTAATATTGATATTTGTTATTGTAATAGAATAAACTTATAATATACTTTTACTTTAAAGAAATTTTTATTTTTTCTATGCTAAAGTTAAGGTATAATTGTAAAATAAAAAGGAAATGAAATGGCAGTTAAAATTACAGATACATGTATCAATTGCGATGCATGTTTAGATGAGTGTCCAACAGAGTCAATAGTTGATAATGATGAAAATCCTCAAGGTGAAGATATATATTATGTAAATCCAGCTACATGTACAGAATGTGTTGGTGATAATGATGAACCAGCTTGTGCCGAAGCCTGTCCTACTGAAGGTTGTATTGTTTGGGATAGTCCAACTACACAAGGTGCTGTAAATGGCGAACCTTGTGTTGAAGAATAAAATATAGACTATAAAGGGAAATGAATGGCAGTTAAAATTACAAATGTTTGTATAAATTGTGATGCTTGTTTAAGTGAATGTCCAAGCAACTCAATAATAAATAACATTGAGAATGAAAATGAAGACGATATATATTTTGTTGAACAAAGTACTTGTACTGAGTGTATAGGTGATTTTGAACATCCAGCTTGTGTACAAGTTTGCCCTGTTGTTAAATGTATAGTTTGGGATAATCCTAATACTGAAGGAAAGATTGATGGAACAGATTGTTATGAAGAAAGTTAATATACTTGCTTTTTTTCTGTTTTTTTGATATTATTGCCGACTTAAATTCAAAGTAAGGTTATTAATATGGAACAAACATTATCAATCATCAAGCCTGATGCAGTAAAGAAAAACGTTGTTGGAAAAATATTAGATAGATTTGAGTCTGCTAACTTAAGAATTGCAGCTAGTAAAAAAATTCAATTAAGCAAAGAAGATGCACAAGCTTTTTATGCTGTTCATGCACAAAGACCATTTTATGGTGATTTAGTTGAGTTTATGATTTCTGGTCCAGTTGTTGTAAGTGTTTTAGAAGGAACAAATGCTATGAGTATCAATAGAGAACTAATGGGTGCAACAAACCCAAAAGAAGCAAAGCAAGGGACTATTAGAGCAGATTTTGCAGACTCAATTGATGCAAATGCAGTTCATGGTTCAGATTCTGTTGAAAATGCAAAAGAAGAAATTGCTTTCTTTTTTGCAAAAAAAGATATTTGTTAATTTATAATATAGTTCACAATGAAAATAGAATTTAATAAAATATCAAGAATTGAACAAAATCTTGTTTTAAAACAAGATTTTGTAAAGGTTGATGGTACTTTTTGTAGAATATCAAATAATCTTTTAAAAGTTCAAGCTTATTTAGATGGAAATATTAAAATAATATGTTCAAGATGCAACGAAGAATACAAAGAGTTAATTAATGAAGAAGTTGATTTGTTAATAAGCAATGGTATTTATAAAGATGATAATTCAAAAGATGCAGTAATTGAATGTATTAATGGTATAATAGATTTTGATGAACTAATAAAAGATGAAATTTCATCTATACAAAGTGATTATCATATGTGTACGAAATGTACAGACATAGATTCAATATACGAAAAAGAATTTTAAGGAAAATAAAATGGCAGTACCAAAAAGACGAGTCTCTCATAGTAGAGCAGCAAAAAGAAGAACACATTATAAGATAACATTGAAAAAACCAGTTAAAGATACAGATGGAACTTGGAAAATGCCTCATATGTTAAATGTTAATACAGGTGAGCATAAAAGTTAATGTTAAAAATTGCAATAGATGCTATGGGTGGTGATTTTGGTCCTGAGCCTATAATTGAAGGTCTAATTGCAGCATTAAGAGTAAATAGAGACTTTATTGCAATAGCAGTTGGTAAAAAGACTGAATTAGACTTTTTAATACCAAATAAATACAAGTCGCGAATAGAAATAATAGATACAAATGATGTAATTAGTATGCAAGATAGTGCTACTGATGCTCTTAAGAGAAAAGAATCTACTATATACAAAACAGTTGAGCTAGTAAGGAACGGTCATGCTGATGCACTTGTATCAGCTGGTCATTCTGGTGCTTCTATGTCTTTAGCAACTTTGAGAATTGGAAGAATAAAAGGTGTTACAAGACCAGCAATTGCTACACTTATGCCTACAAGTGAAAACCAAAATACTTTACTACTAGATATTGGAGCAAATGTTGATTGTGATGCAAAAAATCTTTTAGAATTTGCTATTATGGGTCAAGTATATGCTCAAGATGTTCTTACCTTAGATGAACCAATTATTGGTTTATTAAGTAATGGTGAAGAAGAATCTAAGGGAAATGAACTCACAAAAGAAGCATATGAATTAATGTCCAAATTACCTAATTTTGCGGGAAATGTAGAAGGAAGTGATATTTTCAAAGGCACAGTTGATGTTGTAGTTTGTGATGGATTTGTAGGAAACATTGTATTAAAAACTGCTGAAGGTGTCGCTGATACTATAGGGCAAATTTTAAAGAAAAATTTAAAAAGATCCTTAATATCTATTGCTGGTGCTGTTTTAATGAGAAAAGTTTTTAAAAGCTTAAAAGTACGAGTTGATTATGCTGAATATGGAGGTGCTCCACTTTTAGGTATTAAAGCACCTGTGATAATTGCACATGGTAAATCAAATCCAAAAGCTATTAAAAATGCAATTTTTCAAGCTATTAACGCTGCACGATCAAATCTTAACGAAGATATTGAACAAAGATTAAGTGAATATAAATAAGTAAGGATTTTTTATGGCTTTTGCGGCTTTTAGATCAATTGGTGCATACATTCCACCAAAAATTATGACTAATTTAGATTTTGAAAAAATATTAGACACTAGTGATGAGTGGATTATAAAAAGAACTGGTATAAAAGAAAGAAGAATAGCCCAAAAACATGAAGGCTCTTCTGACCTTGGTTTTAAAGCTTCTCAAGTTGCGATTGAACGAGCTAATATTGATAAAAATGACATAGATTTAGTTATTTGTGCAACTGTAACTCCTGATTATTTATGTATGCCTTCAACTGCTTGTTTAATAGCTTCAAAATTAGATTTACCACCTGTTCAAGCTTTTGATATTAGTGCCGCTTGTACTGGCTTTGTTTATGCTGTATCTGTAGCAAAAGCTTTTATTGAATCTGGAATGAAAAAAAATGTTTTAATAGTTGGAGCTGAAAAGTATACTTCTATCTTAGATTATACAGATAGAGGAACATGTTTTATTTTTGGAGATGGAGCAGGGGCTGCTATTATTAGTGCAAGTGATAATAAAAATGAAGCTATTATAGATGTAAATTGTTCTAGTGATGGTAATTATAGTGATTTAATACAAACTATAGGAGGAGGAAGTTTACATCCTTGTTCACAAGAAGTTCTTGATCAAAAATTAGCTTGTATACGAATGAAAGGTAATGAAACTTTTAAATTAGCCGTTAAAACTTTAAGTGCTGATGTAAAAGTAATGATGAAAAAACATAAGCTAATTAATAGTGATATTAATCATTTTATTCCTCATCAAGCAAATTATAGAATTATTAAAGCAGTTGGTGATATATTAGGTTTTACCAAAGAACAAACCGTGGTAACGGTAGATAGATATGGTAATACATCGGCAGCTTCTATTCCAATGGCTATGAATTATGCTTATGAACAAGGTAAAATTAACCAAGGAGATACTGTACTTTTTGATGCTTTTGGTGCTGGACTTACATGGGGTTCTGCCTTATTCCCTTTTTCACCTAAGCAATAAGTGTTATATAAAATATCCAAAAAAATGCAATTATATTTAGCTTTTACTCTTTTAGCACTAAAATAATTTTCATCTAATTTCTATTATTCCATATTTTTTTAATAATTAAAGTTTGTTATAGCCTAAAAATTAATAGCTAAGATATAAAGTATCTTAGCTATTTCAGTATAATATATAAGAATAGTTTTAAGCTACTTTTTTTGCTTCTTTAGCGTATTTAATACCTAAGTCAAAAGCTTTTTCATTTATATCATGAACTTTCTTAGGAACTTTACTTAGCATTGTAGATTTTAATATTTTTGGATCAACTGTATTTTTTGTCATATAATTAGCAATTGACAAAGCTAAAACTGATTGAGTAATAACATTTCCTATTTCTTCTTTTGCAATTGTAATAATTGGAATTTCGTATATCACCCACTTTTTCTTATCTTCTTGGCTTGGTTTTACTAAATTTGGTTCAATTACTATGATACCACCTTCTTTAACACCTTCTTTAAAAGAATCATAAGATACTTGTGCAACAGAAAGCATAAAATCAATTTCGCCATCATTTGCATAAGGATATAAAATATCACCATCTTCTAAAGTGATATCAACAACAGTTGGACCTCCTCTTACTTGAGAAGTATATGTAGAAGTTTTTAAACCATTTCCACCAGCATTTATTTTAGCAGCTGCAAAAATAGAACCAGCTAAAAGAACACCTTGTCCACCAACACCTGTAAATCTCATCAATGTTTTTGCCATAGCATTCTCCTTAAAATTGAACCATAGTTTTATTTTTATATGCTTCTTTTACTTTTTCATATGAATTAGTATATTCATCTGCTGTAGTATCTTGTTTTAAAATTCCTGTTGGAAATAAATCTTTTTGCTCTGTATCTTCTAATTTATCAAACTTTGTTTTTGCAATTGAAATTTTATCAATCCAGTTTAAATTTTCCATAGCCGTACCCATTTTATTTTTTCTACCCAAATTTACATGGCAGTTTGAGAAAATATCAAAAAATGAATAACCATTGTGAGCAAAGCCTTTTACAAAAATACGCTCCAACTTTTTAGGGTCTAGCATAGTTTCACGTGCCACAAAAGAAGCCCCCGCCCCAATAGCTAAATTACATGCATCAAAAGTAGGGTCTATATTTCCTTTTTTCATAGTAACAGTCCACATTCCTTTTGGTGTTGTTGGACTGGTTTGTGAGTTAGTTAAACCATAAATAAAGTTATTTATAACTATATGATTTATATCTATATTTCTTCTACATCCATGAATAGTATGATTTCCTCCAATAGCTAAACCATCACCATCACCTGTTATACAAAATACTTTTTTTTCAGGATTTGCAAGTTTTATTCCCGTAGCATAAGCAATAGTTCTTCCATGTGTAGTATGAACTGTATTGCAGTTTACATAAGAAGAAAATCTTCCAGAACACCCAATACCTGAAACCACACAAATATCGTCCATATTCCATCCTAGTTTATCAATAGCTCTAATAAAAGCTTTTAATATTACACCATCACCACAACCCCAACACCACAATGTTGGCATTTTGTTAGTTCTTAAATATTCATCATAATTAAAAGCCATTACATTCCTTTCACTGTTTTTATTATTTCAAGTGGAGCAATTGGTCTACCATTTGCTTTTAATAAAGTAGTAAAATCTCTTCTTCCACTTACTCGCTCAATTTCACCTAAATATTGTCCTAAATTTAATTCTGTAACAAGTACTTTATCAAATTTATCAGTTAATTGCTTAATTCTTTTTTCAGGACTTGGCCATAAGGTAAGTGGTCTAAATAGTCCTACTTTTATACCATCATTTTTTAATCTATTAATGGCTTCTTTAACAGATAATGCAACTGAACCATAAGCAATAATTAAAATATCTGCATCTTCTATCATATATTCTTCATTTTGCTCAATTTCATCAACATAATTATCAACTTTTTTAAATAATCTTTTTATTAATTTATCACATTTTTGCTCATCTTCTGTTGGATGACCTTTTTCATCATGATGTAATCCAGTATAATGATATCTATATCCTTCAAACATAGGATTTAATACTGCTGGTTGATCATCTTTGCAATCATAAGGTTTATAATCTTCTTTAGCTCCATTAAAAGTTTTTCTAGGAATTATATTTTTCTTTACTACTTGCGCTGTAGGAATAATAGCTTTTCCACTCATATGACCAATAGTTTCATCAAGAAGCACAAACACAGGTGTCATAAATCTATCTGCTAGATTAAATGCTTTTACAGTTTGAGTATAACACTCAGCTAGCGTTCCTGCACATAAAGTAATAGATTTATAATCACCATGTGTTGGTGATTTAGCTTGTAATATATCACCTTGTGCCACTCTTGTAGGAAGTCCAGTTGAAGGTCCTCCTCTCATTACATTTATAATCACAAGTGGAACTTCTGCTATAAAAGCTAGTCCTATGTTTTCTGCTTTTAGTGAAATACCAGGACCAGAAGTAGCAGTTAGCGACCTCTTACCACTCATAGATGCACCAATAGCACAACAAACGCCAGCAATTTCATCTTCCATTTGAATAGCTGCACCACCAATAGATGGTAATACATCACACATCATGTGCATTATCTCACTTGCAGGTGTTAATGGATAACCACCAAAAAACTCACATCCTGCATCAATAGATGCAAGCGCTGCTAAATCATTACCAGTTGAAATTATTTCTCTAGTCATTCTCTCTCCTTAAGCATCTAATGCTCTATATTTATTGTCTGTTATAGCTTGGGCTCTTAACTTAGCTTCATTGGTTAATTTAGCAAATTTGAATTCTTTTTTATCTGCAACATAAATTGCAAAATCAGGACAGGATAGTTCACAATCATTACAACCAATACATGATTGTGGGTCTCTAACACTAATCATTGCACCAAGTGTTGATGTTGGTTCTGGTATCATCGCAATTACACCTGCTGGACAAACAGATACACATATATCACATGCTTTACACCTATTTGTATCAACCCATACAGGAGTATTTTTTGGAGCTTCTAAAGTTGCCATATTTTCCCTTTAGTTTTAAATTAATATTTAAAAAATATAAAATTAAATATCACATCATTAATGATAACCTAATATTAAAAATATACTATACATAAATTAAAATACATTATTTATGAATTATACTTATGTTACCATCTGTTACAAGTATAGTATAAACAAAACAATATTTAAAATATATTAAGCTACAATTGTACTAAAGGTTATTTCTTGATTTTATATCAGCCAATTAAAGGCTATTGTTACAATAGTGATACACATTTTTTATATAATTTTATTTGTGATAGTTTAAAAAAATATAAAAATGTTAATGGAAAACTACTAGATATAGGTAGTGGTAGTGGCATTTTAGGTTTACTACTTGCAAGAGATTATAAAAAATTATCTTTAAATCAATGTGAAATTCAAGATATATTTCAAACTTATTCAAGTATAAATTCAAAATGTAATAATATAGATTCATTTATATATAAAGACTCATTTATACATTGTGATTTTAAAAAACAATTTGATATGTGTGTATCCAATCCACCATTTTATCACTCTTGCGTTATAAAAAGTGAAAATAAATCTTTAAAAATAGCTAGATATAATGATTCTTTACCTTTGGAAACATTTATAAAACAAAATGCAAAAATATTAAAAAATAATGGCAAGTTATTTTTTTGTTACGATGTTAAACAACTAAATGATATTATTTATTTCTTACAAAAATACAAGTTAAATTTAGAAAGCTTACAATTTGTTCATCCAAATAAAAATAAAAATGCAAGTTTAGTTTTAATATATGCAAGAAAAAATTCAAAATCATTATTAAGTATTTTAGAACCTTTATTTGTTTTTGAAGGTAAAGAGTTCTCAAAAAATACACAAGAGATATATAAAAAATCTTCAACATATAGTATAAAAGCACATATATGAGTTATAAATATAGTCTTAATTTAATCTAAAGTTCTTTTCTAGTAAACTTCTATAGGATTATAATGAATTAGATTTATATTTTATACTTCATTTATAAACTTGGTTGTTACAAAAAAGGCACAATTCATGTTAAGTTTTATTTGCAATATATTTAGAACTCCACGAAGACTCTATCCTAAACAAAGAAATAATACTTCAGCAAAGCAAATAGTATCTCTTTTGAGTAATGGTAATGTCTTACTTCAACAATCAAAATACTATACTTTAAAAGATATTGAAAAGAAAAAAAAAGATGTTTTTTCGTACTTTAATAAATAAAATATTATTGTATGATTAAGAATAAAAAGTATAAGAATAGGTATCAATTAGTAAAAGATAGTTTTAAAAAAGCAGAAGATAGCATTAAAAGTTTTGAGTTAGAAAATAATGAACTAGCAATACCCTCTATAAATGAGCTAAGATATGCAGGACATCACATCTTAAACGCAACACAGGAAAATAAATCATCAAAGATTTTAAGAGAATTAGATAAAGCACATAGGCATACAAAAAGAGCTTATTATGATGCAGTTGAAGCTACATTATTATATTCACTTGACGAAATAAAAATATTCGATAAAGAATATAAAAAAATTCCTGAAACATTATCTGTCATAAATAATTATAATGAAAAGATATCAAAGATTTACGATATAGTTCAAGAAATACAAGAAATAAGTTATGAGACAAGAGAAGAAAAATATATTAAAATTGATGAATATCATTTGAAAATAAAAAGAACTAATAATGAATTAAAAAACTCGATTAGTTCTATAGTGGTACCAATTGATAAAAATACAAAAGCTGAAGTAAAAGAGCATAGAAGATTTTTAATTACTTCTTTATTCGCAATATTAGGAATTAGCATTACAATTATTATTGCTAAATTTTAAACTGAAACAATATTAACATATGAGTATAATAATTAAAAAAAACTTCCCTTTTTCTTTTGATACTTCTTCTTGTTCTTCTTGTCTTGGTAATTGTTGTATTGGGGAAAGTGGTAATATTTGGATAAATCAACAATTTTTTCTCCATTCCTTATGGTTAAATTGTAAAATTCAGTATTTTTATATAAATTTCTATCAATGGTCATGTAATAAGTTTTAAACTTTGATGTATACAAATAGATAAAATTCCAAATGCTAAAACGCAAGCTACCTTATTTGCCCCTTGATAGTATATTTTATCACATCCAAAGTCATCTTTTAAGTATTTATTTACTCGCTCTACCATACTTCTTTGCTTGTAGTGATGTTTATCTGATGCTTGAGTCAAATTTAAATATTCAAATTTTTCTTTTTCCTCTTTTGCTAAAGCTATTTTTTCTTTTAGCACTTTAGAGTTTTTAGGATTTATATCTATGATTGGTTTATGATTTAACTCTTCAGAATACTCTGCAATAATATCACTATCATATCCAGCATCAAGTAAATCATGAAGATACATTACTCTTTTGCTAGTTTCATTTATAAGTGGAAGTGCTACAGAACTATCATGAACATTTGCACCACTATAAAATGCAACTACTGGTATATCTCCATCAACAACACTAATATGAAGTTTACCACCTATCCAAACTTCTCTATTACCTTTTGAATTTTGTTTAATACCAACTCCACATGATGTTGATACAAGTGATAACATATCATTAGTAGTTTTCATATCTTTTTGAAATTCAAGAATCTTTGGTTTTATAGCTTCTCTTTTCTCACCTTTTTTAGGTCTTCCAACTTTATTTTTTGCTTTCTCTTTTTTCTCAACTTTTACAGGTTTTTCCCTAAGTGGTATTTTAGTAGCATCACTTGCATTGTACATAAATATAGTATCTGACAAATACTCTTCTATGAATTTTTGATGAGTTTTCTCAGCTATTTTCATATCACTAAGTTGTTCAAACACTCTACTAAATTTTGATTCACTAGGAATATCTATTTTATATCTCCATCCACATAATACTCGCAATATTCTATCCCTATGCAGTCTATGAATTAAATCTCTTGTTGTTTGTATATTATAAACTGATTTAGCAATAAATGCCCTTGCTATTTCTTCTCTATCTTTTGGAGTGTTTGTAATTGTTACAATTGTAACATGCTTTTCTATTTGGGCAAAATCTAATATTTTTATTAATTTTTCTTCTTTAGTGCTTAGTGTTCCTAGTTGTTCTTTTATCTCAGGAAATAAACAATTTTCATGGTTTATAATCCTAAGCCACATTTTTGAAAGATTTGAAGATAATTTTGGTATAATATTTTTCATAAGTTGAATCTCTTTTCTGTTAAATTTTAGGATATAAAATTATAACTTATTTGAAATTTGATTCAACTTTTTTTACAAATAAAAACCTAAATTATGAACTTATTTGCTAATTTGCAAGTGGCTCATGAGTATAATAATTAAAAAAAACTTCCCTTTTTCTTTTGATACTTCTTCTTGTTCTTCTTGTCTTGGTAATTGTTGTATTGGGCAAAGTGGTAATATTTGGATAAATCAACAAGAAATGATGAACTTAAGTAAATATCTAAATATTAGTGTAGAGGAATTAAAAATCAAATTTTTAAGAAAAGAATTATATAAATACAGTATAAAAGAGATACAATTATCAAAAAACAATTTTGCTTGTATTTTTTTTGATTTAGATAAAAAATCTTGTTCAATATATGAACAAAGACCACAACAATGTAAAACTTTTCCCTTTTGGGATTATTTTAAAAACAATATAAAAGAGGTGTTAAAAGAATGTCCAGCTATTACAAAATTATAATTACTTTTTTTATCATATTTAGCTTTACATCTTGTTCAAGTTTTCAAAAGACAATAAATAATAACATATATCAAGCAAAGTTTTCTAATGAAAACAAGCTTATTATGTTTGCCCTTGATTATGAAGGCAATAAGAATTATAAAGAAGCTAAACAGATTTATAAAAACTTATTTGATAATACTTCAAACAGTGAATATTTACTAAAATATTTAAAAATGTCTTTAAATATGAAACAATTTGATGATATCGTTAAAATCAGTGTAAAATATTTAAAAAATAACAATAATATAAGGGTATTAAAAATATACATTTTAACTTTAATACATCAAGAAAAATTAGATAAAGCATTAAAAAGTGCTTTAGCTTTAATCAAACAAGATAAAGAAAATGAAAGCTATAGAATACTTGGCTTGACATATTTAAAAATGAAAAAATATAAAAAATCATTGGAAATTTATAAAACCTTGTACAGTAAAGATTTAAAAGCTAAAGACTTGGGAAATATAGTAGATATTTTATTTATTTATTTAAATAAAAAAGAAAGTGCTATTTCATACTTAGAAACTCACATTAAGCTTCATAAAGCTAGTCAAGAAACCTATAATCAACTATTGAACATATATTATAAAGGAAAAAATACAAATTCTATTATACGAGTTTTAAAAGCTAAATACTTTTCATTAAACAATAAAAACAATAACAAGAATAAACAAGAACAAAAGCTAACGTATAGCTTACTAGTGCATTATTTAGAGAAAAAAGATATAAATCTTTTAATAAAATTTTTAGAAAAAAATAAACTTGATAAATATAAGCTTTTATCTCTATACAAACAAAACAAGCAAAAGAAAAAAGCTTTAATATTGATTAGAAAAATGTATATAAGCAATGGTGATATTAATTTATTAGGACAAATTGCTATGTTAGAATTTGAATTAAGCAAAAATAAAAAAGATGTTTTAGCAGATGTTATTAAAAAATTTAAAGATACATTAACAGTACTAAACAACCATAGATATCAAAATTATTTAGCTTATATTTTAATTGATTTTGATATTGACATAAAAGAAGGTTTAATTTTAGTAAAAAAAGCATTAGATAAAAAACCTAAAAATTTTGCATACCTAGATACTTTGGCATGGGGTGAGTATAAAATAAAAAATTGTAAAGAAGCATACAAAACTATGCAAATAGTAATTAAAAACTTAGGAAGTAAAAATAAAGAAATTAAATTACATTGGGATAAAATCAAGGAGTGTTCAAACAAATGATATTAAATGAGATTATAGAAAAAACAAAGTATGACCTAGAAAAAAGAAAAAAAGATTTTTCTTTAGATTTTTTAGGAAGAAGTTTAAGTGCCAATCCTTTCGCACCAAGAGATGTTAAACCATATTTAAGATCTACAAAAGATGAACCTATAAGAATAATAGCTGAAGTAAAAAAAGCAAGTCCTTCAAAAGGCATTATAAAAGAAGATTTTGACCCTTTATTAATAGCACAATCTTACAGTAATGCTGGGGCAAATGCAATTTCTGTTTTAACTGAACCACATTATTTTCAAGGTAATTTAGAATATCTAACACAAATTAGACGCTATGTTCCAACACCTCTTTTAAGAAAAGATTTTATTGTTGATAAATATCAAATAGTTGAAGCATTAGTATATGGAGCTGATTTTATACTTCTAATTGCAAAAGCTTTAAGTACAAAAGAATTAAAAACATTATATGAATATGCACTTCATCTTGGTTTAGAGGTTTTACTTGAAATTCATGATAAAGAAGATTTGACAAAGGCTATGCGATGTGGTGCAAGTATAATAGGAATAAATCATAGAAATTTAGATACTTTTGAAATGGATATGAATTTATGTGATAAATTAATTCCTATGATTCCAAATGGTAAAATTATAATTGCAGAAAGTGGTGTGAGTGATATGCAAACTATTAAAAGATTAGTAAGTATTGGAGCAGATGCTTTTTTAATCGGTGAGCATTTTATGAGACAAGATGATATAGGTGGTGAAGTGTTAAAATTTAAAAATATTAAAGTATAAGTTAATTTAAATATTTTTTAATACGATTTTACTTTTATTACAAATTTTTAATATTTAGCTATAAGCTTAAATTTATCATTTAGTAAAGCAATTAATATTGCTTCTCCATTTTTAGAAACTCTAAACTCTCCATACTTTGCATTTTCATATTTTTTTCCACTTCCTTCTTCAAAGAAATAGCTCGTTGTTGATATCTTAGATTGTGCAAAATGTTCATTTTTATAATAAGTAAAATTTAACAATATTTCATTGTCTTTTAATTTTTCTTCATCTATAAATTTTACAAATTGTCCTTCATACTTTGCATTCAAAGTTAAAACAAGTTTAGACACTCTATTAGAAGTTTTTAATAATTCTTTATTTACTTTAGTTAATAAATCAAAATTTAAACGCATATAATCACCTTGCATAAGTGAACGAGGATCAATAGGAGCTAACTTCAGTCTTAAAACTATACCTTCTTTTAATATAAGTTCTTTTTTATATGTGGAATAAGCCATAGTTGCAATAAAAAGCAAGATAGTTGTGATGATGACTATATTTCGCATAAATTTTTCCTTTTATTCATAAAATAATAACTTGTAATCATAGCTAATCCTGCACATATCATATAAATAGATTTAAATAATAAGCTTAATTCAATATTATAGTACCATCTTGATATACATATAATAATCACTATGATACTAAGCATGGAAAGATATTTATTTTTTATATGAAGACTTATAATAAGTAGTACTAATATGCTATTTAATGGTGGTATATAACTTGTGGCAATAGTTGTTAATAGTAGTATAGCCATTATTTTTATAGACCATTGCTTATTTATTTTTAAACTTTCATAGATGACATAAAGTAATAATATTGATGAAAAGATTTGAAAAAGTATTGTATTTACTAATAAACTAGTATCCTTAAATATAATAAGCAAGGAAAGGATAAATATACTTACTATAAATCCATCATTAATAGTTTGTGTTAATCTTAAGAAAGGTTTTTTAAAATATTTATCAATTATTATAAACAATGTTAAAAAAACCAATAAAAGCATAAGAGCATAATATGATAAAGTATCTGTTTGTATAAATACAATAGAGATACAAAATATCACTATGTTTAATATTCTATGTATATAGTCTTTTATCATTACAAAAAGCAAAACTTGTATTGTTCCTATAACTAGCATTGCTAATTTAATGTTAAATATATTGATTTTATAATCTGAAACTAATTCGTTTAATCCAATAAATATTCCTATTTGGCTTAGTATAATTGCCACAAGAAATCCATAATACCAATTAAGGGAAGAATGTTGTTTTTTCCTAAGAAATAAAGCCATACTAAATATTGTTAAACTCATAATAAGTATGCTTTCTGGTGTATTTAGTATACCAGCAACTGATGCAAATACTATAATCCCAATAGCACTAAAAATAGATAATACAAATATAAATATATGTGCCATCCAAGGCAATTTTTCAAAACTTAAAGAAATATTTTTTTTCTTAAATTTATTAATTATGTATTTTACTGCTCGTACTGAAGATATGATAAAAACCAATACAGATAAATAAACTTTTCCACCACCATTAGAAGTAATATTTGAAGAAAATGCAGAAAGCAAAAATACTAAAGTAAACATACTTAGAGCTTCAGTTAAGATATCATTTTTCTCTTTGTTGTAATATATAAGTGCCAAATACACAAGTATAAACAATGAATAAAATGAAAATGTATCAATAAACTCAATCATCAATAAAATTGTAAGTAATAATATTAAATATATGTAATTCAATTTATATATCCAATTAAAATTTAATAACTTTTTTTTCAAAATTAAAAAGTATAAAATGCAAAGTGTAAAAATATTAAATATAATTGAAACAGCTATATTATCATTAAAGTCAGTATGTAGTGATTGTGTCATATATAATGAAATAGAAGTGTTTAATAAAATCAAATATGTAAACCATATTATAGAAGATGATGAAACAACAACAAAACCAAAAGAAAATACACACCAAGCAACAAATAAACTATAGGCATCTGCACCTGTTTGATAAACTTGACCAAAAATAGCAAACTCAATACCAATAGCAACTATTGCCATCCAAAGAGTTATATGAGATATTAAAGATTTTTTAAAAGAGTTCAGATGTATAATGATAATACCAATTATTAAAATAGGCACAAAGCTAAGCTTAATAAACTTATGAAGTTCATCCCAATTGAATGCAAAGAAAAACATAATTCCCGACATAAATAAGAATGAACCAAGCCATAACAAAATATTTTTTAATTCTAAATCTTCTGTTTTCATTGATTTCCTTAAACTAACTACATAGTTTATACTTAAACAAATAAGCCTAATATAAAAGTTTAGTGATTTTTAGCATGTTTTTTTAAACCTTCATCATGACTAGAAGAGTGACCTTTATCGTTTAGTTTTAATATTTTTCTATCATCTGATATCTTAAATGCTGAACCAAATCCTAAAACTAAGTTCCCATCTCTTGGCATTAGTTTATATATTCTTGAGTCTTTTTGTGAAGAAAAAAAACTAACTCTACTTCCGAATTTTTTATCAAATAATTTAAAAATTTCTCTTGCTCTTTTATCATCTTCTTCAAACTTTTCAGTATTAGCTCTAAAATATAATCTTTGTCTAGCATAAATATGTGAAGCTTTACTTTCATCTTCTAAAAACATAATATGAGCTTTGTTTGTAGCACTCATATTATGTGAGTGCATAACAGCAGTACTTATAAATACATAATAATTATGATTTTCATCTTCTACATATGGAGAATAACTTGCAAATGGTTCACCACTTGCTGATACTGTGGCTAAGTTTACAGATTCTATCTTACTTGTAAATGTACTTAATTCTTCGTTTGCTTCTTCTATTGTATATCTTTTCATATTTTTTTCCTTTGATTAATTAAAGGCAATTATACAAAATAAAACTTAATAAATAATCATTTTTTCTAAACTTTTAAATCATCTAAAAAATTTAATTTTCCAAAATAGTTTTTTAAAAAAGGTTGAGATATTATCTTAAAGTCATTATCATTTTCATACAAGTTTATATAACATTCATAAGGTATAGCTCTAGCTTTTAAAGCTTCAACTGATAATAAAATATCATTTATACAACCTAATTTTGATGGACATATTAATATTGTCTTGCATTTAAATTCTTGTATTAAATCAATGATAAAAAAGTTTTCAAAAAGAGGAACCATTAAACCACCAGCACCTTCAATAATAAGAATATCACAAAATCTTTCCAAATATTCTTTTTTCTCTTTTAAAAATTCAAGGTCAATTATGACATCTTTTTTTGCAATATAAGGAGCAGCTGGAAGCCAAAACTGATAAGGTACTACATCATTTATATTTACATTAAAAGTAGGATTTAATTTTTTTACAAGATTTAACATACTTGTACCATCACTTGGTGTAGTTATTACTCCTGTTTCAAAAGGTTTAAAGTATCCTACTTTTAAGCCTTTTTTAGCATAATATTTTAAAAGTAAAGAGCTTGCATAAGTTTTACCAATATTTGTATTCGTAGCACTTATAAATAAATTTTTTGTTTGTGGCATAGTTATTCTTTATTTTATTTGTATAAAGAATAACAAGTATTGTATTTATAAGTGTTTAATCTTAGTAATATAATTTACTTTTTGATATAATATCCAAGATATAAAATTAAAGGTAAGATGTGTCTAATGAATTAGAAATTATATATGATGAGCAATTAAGATTACAAGAGCCAAAAAAATATAAAATATTTTTATTAAATGACAATTATTCAACTATGGATTTTGTAGTTGATATATTAACAAAAATTTTTAGAAAAAGCCAAGAGGAATCGACCCAAATTATGCTAAATATACATAACAATGGAAAAGAAATATGTGGAATATATACATACGAAATTGCATTAACCAAAGTAACACAAGTTACAACATTAGCAAAAGAAAAAGGTTTCCCACTTCAAGCAATAATGGAAGAAGAATGATGATAAGCAAAGAATTAAGAAATGTATTTACATATGCCGTAAAATATGCCAAAACGAATAAACACGAATATCTAACAATAGAACATATTTTTTTGATGTTACTTGAAAATGATGTCATCATCCAATTATTATTGGAATTAAAGCTTGATTTAACAAAAATATATGAAAGAATAAAAGATCATGTCGATAAAAATACTCCAAAAATTCCTGAAGATATATTTGATGAGCCAATTGAAACTATGACTTTAGCTTCTACTATTGAACATATGGTTGAACACATACAATTTAATGGTAGAAAAGATGCAAATGTTGAAGATATGTTTGTGGCTATTTTAAAAGATGAAAAATCTTATGCCACATATGTATTAAAATTATATGGTATTCAAAGAGTTGATATTCTTGAAGAAATATCAAATATTGGTGAAGATGAAATAAGCATTAAAAAAACTAAAGACAATAAAGTCTTAGAAAAAAATACTCAAGAACTAGTAGCCCTTGCTAAAAAAGGAGAAATTGATCCATTAATTAATAGAAGATTAGAAATTAATAGATTAATTGAAGTACTAGGAAGAAGAAAAAAGAACAATCCTATTCTTGTAGGTGAAGCAGGTGTTGGAAAAACTGCTATTGCAGAGGGCTTGGCTTTAGAAATAGCACATGAAAATGTTCCTAAGTTTTTAATAGATGCAAAAATATTTTCTTTAGATATGGGTTCTTTATTAGCAGGAACTAAATATAGAGGAGATTTTGAAAAAAAACTAAAATCACTCTTAGAAGAAGTAATGAAAATCCCTAATGCGATTTTATTTATAGATGAGATTCATACAATAGTTGGAGCTGGAAGTGTAGGTGGTTCAGCTATGGATGCTTCAAATATATTAAAACCTTTATTATCAAAAGGAAAATTAAAGTGCATAGGTGCTACAACTTTTGCAGAATATAAAAATAACTTTTTAAAGGACAAAGCTTTAAGTAGAAGATTTGCTAAAATTGATATTCATGAACCAAGTATAAAAGATACTATTAGTATCTTAGAGGGACTAAAATCTAAATATGAAGAATTTCATAATGTAAAATATTCTCCAAATGCTTTAAAAACAGCAGTGCAACTTAGTAAAAAATACTTAGTAGATAGATTTTTACCAGATAGTGCTATTGATGTAATAGATGAAGTTGGTTCTTCTAAAAAAATACAATATTCCAATACAAAGAAAAAAAATATTTCAATCATACAAAAAGATATAGAAAATACAATCTCCAAAATGGCACATATTCCTTCAAAAGTTTCAAGTAAATCTGATATAACTTTAGTAAAAAACTTAGAATTAAATATGAAAAAAAGAGTATTTGGACAAGATAATGCTATTTTTAATCTTGTTCAAGCAATAAAGCTAAATAAAGCAGGTCTAACTTTAGATAAAAAACCAATTGCTAGTTTCTTATTTACAGGTCCAACTGGTGTTGGTAAAACAGAAGTAGCCTTAGAGCTTTCAAATTTATTAGGTATTCATTTTGAAAGATTTGATATGAGTGAATATATGGAAGCACATACTATATCTAAGCTAATAGGAGCACCTGCTGGTTACATTGGTTTTGAAAATGGTGGCTTGTTAACTGAATCAATTAAAAAACATCCACATTGTGTACTCTTATTAGATGAGATAGAAAAAGCACACCCTGATTTAATGTCTGTATTACTTCAAGTTATGGATAATGCACAATTAACAGATAATAGTGGAGCTAAAGCAGACTTTCAAAATGTAGTTTTGATTATGACTTCAAATTTAGGTTCAATAGAAGCTGGTGTCATGGGCTTTGCAAAAGATGATACATTAAATGAAAATAAAGCTATAAATAAATTCTTTGCTCCTGAGTTTAGAAATAGGCTTGATAGTATTGTAAATTTTGAAGCATTAAGTACGAATATTGTTATTAAAGTAGTTGAAAAATTTATTTCCACTTTAGGGAAACAATTAAGTGAAAAAAAGATATCTATTCAAATATCAAATAAGGCTAAAAAACAACTAGCACTCTTAGGATATAGTAAAGAGATGGGTGCAAGACCGTTAAATAGGATAATTACTAAAAAAATTAAAAATATTTTAAGTGATGAAATACTTTTTGGTAAATTAAAAAAAGGTGGAAGTGTTAAAATAGATTTTGTAAAAGATGAATTTAAATTCATATATAGTACTTAATCCACAATTACTCCACAATTTTATACTACATTATACAAAATAAAATATATACAAAAAAAGGAGAATATATGAAATGTTTTATGTCGAGTTTGGTTTTTATAACTTTGGTTTTAACAGGATGTGGTGAAGAGAAACAACAAGCAAAAGAAGAAGTGAAAGTAGAAAAAGAAGTAAGGAATACAAACGCTAAGAAAGAAAAAGACAATATGCAAAAAATGGCTGTTGAGGTAAGTAATAGTTCAAAAAAAATTATGACTACAATTTCAAGTGCAAGTAAAGAAATAGTAGCTGAGGTTTCAAAAACTAGTAAAGAAATAGGAAAGATAAGTGAAGATATTGTATCAAAAACAAAAAAATCTTTAAACAAACAAACAAATACAGTTATAAAAAAAGCTTCAAGTGTTAGCACAGAAATAAAAAGCAAACTTAATAATATAATAAATTCAAAACAAATCAAAGAAGATAAAATCTTAAAAGCTAAGTTCTTATATGCTACATGTATTTCTTGTCATGGACAAAATGGTGAGAAAAAAGCACTTGGAAAATCTAATATAATAAAAGGTTTGAAAAAAGATGTTATTTTACATGCTTTAAAAGGATATAAAAATGGAACTTATGGTGGAGTTATGAAAGGCATTATGACAGCACAAGTTAGTAGTAAATCTAATAAAGAATTAGAAATATTATCTGAGTATATTTCAAAGTTTTAACGAATACAGATGAAAGCAATTTATTTTAAAATATATATCAAGTTGTTTTTATCACTTTTACTTGTGATATTTACTTTTACATCTTGCAAGGATGATTATATAGTGCTTGAAGAGCATACAATAGATGATACTAATATTCCCATTTGTAAAGTAGAAGAAATACATTTAAAATAATACTTGTAAATTAATGAGATAAAAATGAAAATCAAAGACATAGGCATCAAAGAAACAATCAACAATCAAAAAGGATTTAAAAATGGAAATAATGTTAAATAGTATCAATATTTGCTTTAGCTACGTTTATTGTATGGGTATGGGCTTTAATAGATATATTAAAAAGTGAATTCACAAGTACCAATAAAATTATATGGTTACTTGTAGTGTTTTTTCTATCTATCATAGGAGTATTATTATACTACTTCATAGGAAGAAAACAAAAAGCAAACAATCAAGAAGAGATACAAAAATGAAAGCAATTAATTTAAAGGTATACACAAAGATAGTTTTATCACTCTTATTTATTATGATGACTTTTTCATCTTGTGGAGATAAGTATACAGGAGAGGCTTCAACTCCACAAGAAGCAGTAGAAAAGTTTGTAATGAATATGATAAGAGGAGATATAGATATAGCTCAGAATTATCTAACAAAAGGTAGCAAAGCTGAGAATTATCAAAGATATTATAGTAGAGGACTTTTTTCAACTCCTGATACTTTTGAAATGAAAACGAAATTAGACTATAAAAAAGGTAATAATGCAGTTGTTTTTGTTTGGTATAAAAATTCAGAAGCAGAAAAAAAAGGATTGAGAGAATATCGTAAAAATAATAGTTCTTATTATGAAGTTTTTTATCAAAATGGTTTTTGGAAAGTAAAATTATAATATAAGGTTAAGATTATGAAAAAAATACTATTTATATGTTTGTTCTTTATTTCTTCTTTATTTGGAGCAAATGAAAGTTCTATTATACCTACAGATGTATTTGCTAAGTCAAATGACTTTAATATAAATAAAACTTGTAAGCCTACTTGTAGAGCATTGACATCAGATTATAAATCTAAAGTAATAGCTTTTAATCCTTTTACTGGATTAACTTCTTGTGATATTAGTCATATTAATGGCAGAACAGAAGACAATACCCCATTAACAGGAAGTGGATTAGTGGCAGATACTACTAATGCACAATGTATTAAAGACACTTCTAATAAAGTACCTTATGATAGTAGTATAGCTAGTTCTAAAGGTATAAAAATTGACAGTATTAATGATATAAAATATAATCCTCAAATGACCTTTTCAAGATTTATGGTAGCTTTGATTACTTTGGATACAGAAGTTATTAATTTTGATGAAACTGCGAAAACTGGTACTTTGGTTGCTTGAAAATAAAGGAATAAAAAAATGAGTGAAAAAGATATATTTGATGGTGCTAAAAAACTTATTTTAAAAACTATGAATTTAAATGATGAAGAAATAAGCAATGGTGCTTTTGAATATATAAAAGAAAATAAAGAAAGATTAATAAATATATTTTTAAATAGAAAAGATACTGCAAAAAAAGCATATTTTTTAGCAGGAGGTTCAGGAAGTGGGAAAACTGAATTTGCTAAAACTATTAATAAAGAACTTCAAATTAATATTATAGATACTGATGAGATTAGAAAACTTTGCCCTTATTATAGTGGTAAAAATTCAAATTTATTTCAAAAAGCTTCAAGTAGAGGAGTTGATATATTATTAAATGAAGTTTTCAAAAAAAATTATTCATTTATTTTAGATAGTAATTTTGCAAAGTTTAACTTACAAGAACAAAATATAAGTAGAGCTTTAAAAAGAAATTATCAAGTTAAAATATTTTTTATTTATAGACCTTTAAGTATTGCAAAAGAATACACAAAGATAAGAGAAGAAAAAGAGGGAAGAAAAGTACCTGAACATATATTTTATCAGAAGTTTTTAAACTCAGTTGATACAATAAAACAAATTATGGCTAAATATAACGTAGAGATTGCTTTCTATGATTTACATAGAAATATTAGTTTTCAAAAAATTACAAATTTTGATGAATTAATAAATAAAGATGAAACTATAAAAAAAGATATTATTTTAGCAAAGAAGGAACTTAATTCTAGTACTATGCGTGAAATTAAAGATGAGATGAATAAAGCTGATAAGGTTTAAATTAATAGACAAAAAGAAACAAATAACAAAAGGATTAAAAAATGAAAGTCAAAGAAACAAAAATGTATTTTGAGATAGAAGCTAGTACTTCTTTAAAAAAAGATGTAGAAATTGAAAAAGATTTTTTAAATAAAATAGCAATAAAACATGATGTTAAAATTGACATTAAAACATTTTTAAATGAAGCTAAAACTAATGTTCATATTTGTCCTACAATTGCAATTAAAACAGGAGTTCTTTTTCCAAAAAATTATGAAAATTTTGTAGCTGATTTTTTAATGAATTATTCTTCTGATACTAAAATTGATACAGATTGTTTACAATTTAGAGATGTCGTTAAAAAAGAGAAAAATTATGGAAAATATTGATAAAAAAAGTTTAGATAAGGCTTACCATTTATTTGAAAGTGGAGATATTAATAATATTGAGATAGGAACATTCAAAGGATTACAACAAATACACGAATACATTTTTGAAGGATTATATGATTTTGCTGGTGAGATTAGAGAAGTAAATATCTCAAAAGGTGGATTTAGGTTTGCAAATAGTTTATATCTAAAAGAAATATTACCTAGAATTGAACAAATGCCACAAAATAACTTTAAGGAGATTATTGAAAAATATGTTGAAATGAATATTGCCCATCCATTTATGGAAGGCAATGGTAGAACTATGAGAATATGGCTTGATAGTATTTTAAAAAATAAACTCAAAAAAGTAGTTAATTGGAAAAATGTAAGTAAAGAATTATATCTTCAATCTATGGAGAGAAGTCCTATAAATGATTTAGAAATAGTAACTTTACTATTTGAAAACTTAACAGATAAAATCAATGATAAAGAAGTGATTTTTAAAGGTATAGAACAATCGTATTATTACGAAGGGTATGAAACAAACAATAAACAAACAAAAAAGGATTAAAAATGGAAACAATGTTAGTAATAGTATCAATATTTGCTTTAGCTTCATTTATTGTATGGGTATGGGCTTTAATAGATATATTAAAAAGTGAATTCACAAGTACCAATAAAATTATATGGTTACTTGTAGTGTTTTTTCTATCTATCATAGGAGTATTATTATACTACTTCATAGGAAGAAAACAAAAAGCAAACAATCAAAGAGGAGATACAAAAATGAAAGCAATTAATTTAAAGGTATACACAAAGATAGTTTTATCACTCTTATTTATTATGATGACTTTTACATCTTGTGGAGATAAGTATACAGGAGAGGCTTCAACTCCCCAAGAAGCAGTAGAAAAGTTTTTTATGAATATGATAAGAGGAGATATAGATATAGCTCAGAATTATCTAGCAAAAGGAAAAAAAGCTGAGCTTATCAAAGATTTTTATTATAGAGAAATTTTTTATAAAATCTGATACTTTTGAAATGAAAACGAAATTAGACTATAAAAAAGGTAATAATGCAGTTTTTTTGTTTGGTATAAAAAACTTCAGAAGCAAAAAAATGGAGAAGAGAATATAAAAAAAGAACTCAAGTAATACTAATATTATCAAAATGGTTCTTGGAAAATAAAAAATAATTATAAATAAGGCTCAAAAAATGAAAAAAATACTATTTATATATTTGTTCTTTATTTACTCTTTATTTGGTGCAAATGAAAGTTCTATTATACCTACAGATGTATTTGCTAAGTCAAATGACTTCAATATAAATAAAACTTGTAAGCCTACTTGTAGAGCATTGACATCAGATTATAAATCTAAAGTAATAGCTTTTAATCCTTTTACTGGATTAACTTCTTGTGATATTACTTATGTTAATAAGAGTTACTCAAAATCAACTGTCCCATTAACAGACAAGTGGATTAGTGGCAGATACTACTAATGCACAATGTATTAAAGACACTTCTAATAAAGTACCTTATGATAGTAGTATATCTAGTTCTAAAGGTATAAAAGTTAACTCTATTGATGATATAAAATATAATCCTCAAATGACCTTTTCAAGATTTATGGTAGCTTTGATTACTTTGGATACAGAAGTTATTAATTTTGATGAAACTGCAAGAACTGGTACTTTGGTTTTAAAGAATAGTAGTTATAATACAGGTAGGTTAGATAATTCACAAAAAGCAAGATTAACATCTAATGATATATAATAATGAAGAAAGAAATAAACATATAAATTTTATGCAAAATATTTTAAATGAAATACACAAAAGATAATTAGAATATGGATATATATCCACTTGATAAATATTCGTATTCATTTCCAAATCCACATTTTGCAAATGATGAGGGCTTATTGGCGTATGGAGGAGATTTATCTCCTACACGATTAATAAGTGCTTATTCAAAAGGTATTTTTCCTTGGTACAATGAAAGTGACCCTATTTTATGGTGGAGTCCAAACCCTAGATTGATTTTAGAATTAGATGAATTTAAAATCTCAAAATCTTTACAAAAAACAATTAATAAAAATATTTTTGAAATAAAATTTAATCAAAATTTTACAGAAGTAATAAAACAATGTGCAGAAATAAAAAGATTTGAACAAAATGGAACTTGGATAATCCAAGATGTTATTCAAGCATATAGCAAACTTTTTGATATGGGTTTTGCTAATTCCTTTGAAGCATATTTTAATGGAAAATTAGTTGCAGGAGGATATGGTATAAATATTGGAAATATTTTTTGTGGTGAATCAATGTTTTCAAAAAAAACAGATGCCTCTAAAGTTGCCTTATATTATTTAGTAAAAAGATTAAAGAAAAATGGTTTTAAACTAATAGATTGTCAAGTTCCATCTAAGCATTTAATATCATTGGGTGCTAAAGCCATTTCACGAAAAAGATTTTTGCACTTAGTTAAAAACTCTTTAGAAAATCCTAAAACTTTTTGATTTAAGACTTCATTTACAACAAATATTGTTCATATTAGTATAGCAAATATTTTAGAGCTAAATAGAAATTAAATTTTAATTTCTAAAGCTATTGGGCAGTGATCACTTCCTAGAACATCAGGTAAAATATAAGCATCACTAATATTATCTTTTAAATCATCACTTACATAAAAATAGTCAATTCTCCAACCTACATTATTGGCTCTAGCATTTGCCCTATAAGACCACCAGCTATATGAATCTGCTTTATCTTTATGTATATATCTAAAAGTATCTGTATATCCACATGCTAAAAACTTATCTATCCAAGCTCTCTCCATTGGTAAAAATCCAGAAATTTTTTCATTTGCTTTTGGTCGTGCTAAATCAATAGGGTGATGAGCAGTATTTACATCACCACAGATTATGATTGATTTTCCTTTAGATTTTAATTCCTCACAATAATCTAAAAACCTATCATAAAATTCCATTTTATATACAAGTCTTTCTTCTTTACTTTGACCATTTGGAAAATATACATTAAAGAAAACGATATCTTTATCTCCTAAGCTAAAATGTGCTTCATTTATTCTACCTTCGTCTAAGACATCAACATCTCTACAGTTGCCTTCATACGATAAAGCGATATCAGTATAAAGTGCAGTTCCAGAGCGTCCTTTTATAATACAAGAGCTTACTAAAATATTCTTATATTTTTTTTCAAAGATACTTGTAGGAATTTGTTCTTTTTGTGCTTTTGTTTCTTGAATTCCAAGAATATCAATATTGGCATCATCTACCCATCTTAGGGCTTCTTTTTTATCAACTGCTCTAATACCGTTTACATTCCAAGATATAAATTTATAAGTTTTTTGTGACATATTTCCTCTTTTATTTTTTAATATTTAAATACATTTTATCTAATAATTTAGCTTTTAATTGTATCTAAAATGATGCTTATACAAAATTAAAAGACAAGCTTTTATTTTATTTTAAAAAACTGCACTTCAAGTGAGTGTATAAAACGTTAAGTTATGTTCGATACTATATGAAGAAAAAAAGGTTCATTATATGAATGAGATGATAAAAACGAATGATGGTACAAATACATTATTTTCACACAAATATCAACAATATTTTCATGATATAAAAGTAGGTGCGATGAATGAATCTTTGTACAAGCATATCGTTCCTGCTTTTTCTTTTCATAAAAACAAAAAGAGTTTAAGAATACTAGATATTTGTTTTGGTTTAGGTTACAACACTTTTGTTACGATTTATTATATTTTGAAAAACAAACTCAAAGTAAAACTTGAAATATATTCACCTGAATTAGATAAAGATTTAATAGATTCTCTTAGTACTTTTAAATTCCCTAAAGAGTTTGATAATATCTTACATATTATAAACTCTTTGATAAAAACAAATAAATTTGAAGATGAGAATATGTATATTGAGATATTTATAGGAAATGCTAGAGAATATATAAAAGATTTAAAAAATATCAATATTGTATATCAAGATGCTTTTTCTAGTTTAGTAAATAAAGAACTTTGGACTTATGAGTACTTTAAAGATTTATATAAAGCTTGTGATAATGATGTAATATTAACAACATACGCAATAGCAACTCCTGTTAGACTTTCTATGTATAAAGCTGGTTTTGAAATTTATGAAATGAAAACTTTTTACAAAAAACATACTTTGGCATTTAAAAATAAACAAAATATCAATGTAAAATATATTGATATGATTCTAAAGCAAAGTAGAAATATACAAGCACGAGCATTATTAGACTAAGTCTTAATTTTTTTAATTTTTTTAATAACTCCTATATTTAATCTTTTCATTTTCTCTATTATTTGCGATTAATTAGCGAATAATTTTTATTAAACTTCATTTGTAAGTTTTAAGGCTCAAAATGTCAAAAATTTGATTAATAAGGAGGAATATGTGGAAAGTATATTAGCTAGTGATCTTAAAAAATATGTCCAAATTACTAATCAACATAAAAATGGTTTAATTGAGTTTAATTTTTCACTTGGTGATCCAAGTTTATATGTTGAACTTGCTCTTCCTTTAGAACAATTTGAGAATTTTTGTAAGAAAAATGGTGTTCGGTATTTAACTAAACAACAAGAAATTGATGTGGAAAATGAAAAACATAAGTGGAAATATGGAGAAATTGGCACATTAAAATATAAAAAGGAGCAAATACGATGACATTAGATATAAAAAGTGTTGAGATTAAAGAAAAAAGATTAACCTTTGGTCATGTTGAAAGAAGAATAGGAACACATAGGGCAGCTACTAGGTATGAAGAAGCTACTTATGACCTTCAACCAACAGTTAACTTTCATTATAGACCTACATATAATCCAAAATATGAGCTATATGACAAAAACAAAACCAACATTAAAATGGATGATTGGTATAAATTCATAGACCCACGACAGTATTATTATTCATCTTATGTTGCAGCTAGAGCTAAACAACAAGAAGGGTCTGAGCAAAATTTTTCTTTTATTGATAAAAGAAATCTTTTAGATTCTATGCCCAATGAAGTTAAAAAACAAATATTAACTTGTATTTTACCACTTAGACATTATGAATGGGGTGCAAATATGAATAATCTTCAAATTGTATCTGAGGGTTATGGGGCTGCAATAGCCAGTGCTGCTATGTTTCATGCAGAAGATAGATTAGGAACTGCACAGTATCTTACAAGAGGTGCATTATTAATTACACAAAATGAAACCCAAGATTTAGATAATTCTGTAAATATTTGGGTAAATGATAGTTCGTGGCAAGGCTTACGAAAAGCTATGGAAGATAGCTTTGTACTTGAAGATTGGTTTGAATTACATTTCTTGCAAAATATGATTATGGATTCTTTTATTCATCCTTTATTTTTTGATTACTATGAGTTACAATTAAATGAAAAAGGTGTAATAGCACAAAGTATGATGACTGAATTTATGAGAACTTGGTACGATGAATCTTCAAAATGGGTAGATAAAACAATACAAATTGCCTGTGAAGAATCAGATGCTAATAATGAACTTTTAAGTTCTTGGGCTAAGAAATATATACCAATTATAGAAGAAGCTACTTTATCATTAGCTAAAAATTTAGTTGATAATCATATTGAAACTGTTGCATCTATTAAGCAAAATTTGCTTGATCGTTTAGCTAAACATTCAATAATAGTATAGGAGAGAATTATGAGCGATAATAATGTATTTTTAGTACTTCAAAGCGTAGAAGATGCAAAACCTATAATTGAAGCTATAAAAAAAGATAATCCAAATGCGGTAATACAAACTCAACCAGCTATGACTAAAATCACAGCATCAAGAAGACTAACTATTCAGGCTTCAACGATGGAAGATATCATAGGAAGAACTTGGGATCCACAAGAATTGCAGTTGGTATTAGTAACTTTAGCAGGAAATGTTGATGAAGATTATGATCATTTTACACTTTATTGGGACAATTAGGAGATAACTATGACAATGAACACTACAAAAAGAAAAAAACGTTTAAATATGAAAGATAAATATAAACATATGACAAGGTTAGGTTGGGAAACTACATATCAAGATATGGATAAAGTTTTTCCTAATGATAAATTTGAGGGTATTAAAATCCATGATTGGGAAGCATGGGAAGATCCATTTAGAATGACTATGGATTCTTATTGGAAGTATCAAGGTGAAAAAGACAAGAAACTATATGCCATTATTGATGCCTTTGCACAAAATAATGCTCAAAAAAATATAACAGATGCAAGATATATAAATGCCTTAAAGCTATTTTTAACAGGTGTCTCACCTTTAGAATATCAAGCACATAGAGGTTTTGCTCATGTAGCACGTAATTTTAGAGGAGATGGTCCAAGAGTAGCTTGTCAAATGCAAGCAATTGATGAACTAAGACATGTGCAAACACAAATTCATACTTTAAGTCATTATAATAAATACTTTAATGGTTTTTCAGAATTCACACATTGGCATGATAGAGTATGGTATTTATCCGTTCCTAAGTCTTTTTTTGATGATGCAAGAACAGCAGGACCTTTTGAATATATGATAGCAATTGGTTTTTCTTTTGAATATGTATTAACTAATCTTTTATTTGTTCCTTTTATGAGTGGTGCTGCATATAACGGAGATATGGCAACGGTAACTTTTGGTTTTTCAGCTCAAAGTGATGAAGCAAGACATATGACTTTAGGTCTTCAAGCTATTAAATTTATGCTAGAACAAGACCCTGATAATCTACCAATTATTCAAAAATGGATTGATAAATGGACTTGGAGAGGATATAAAGTTTTAGGACTTGTATCAATGATGATGGATTATATGTTGCCTGAATCTCCTCAGTCTTGGAAGGAAGCATGGGAGTTGTATTTTGAAGAAAATACAATTGCATTATTTAAAGATTTAGAACGATATGGTATTACAATTCCTAAGTGTGCAGCAACTGTTAGTGCTGAAAAAGAACATCTATCTCATCAAATTTGGATGACTTTTTATACTCACAATGCTGCTGCTCCTCTTCATATATGGTTACCAGATGAAAAGAAAATGGATTGGCTAAGTGAAAAATATCCAAATACTTTTGATAAATATTATAGACCTGTGTATGAGCATTGGGCAAAACTTGAAAAAGAAGGAAAACGTTATTATTCTGAGATGCTTCCTCAACTTTGCCAAACTTGTCAAATACCTATGTTATACACAGAAATTGAGAATGGTGAACCGACACAAATAGCACATAGACATACTATGTTTAATAATGAAAGGTTTCATTTTTGTTCAGATCATTGTAAAGAAATATTTGAAAATGAACCTGAAAAATATACACATTCATGGATGCCTGTTCATCAGATATTCCAAGGAAATTGTGGAGGTGCAACTATACCTGAAGTATTAGATTGGTATAAAATGAAGTTTGCACAAGATAATTTAGATTATGTAGGTAGTGAAGATGAAAAAACATGGAAATCTTGGAAAAATCAATAATAAGGATATAAAATGGCAGTAAAATCAATAGGAAAATATGAAGCAATTATGATGGATAAGGTTGAAAATTTCCATGGTAATCAAGTAGTTTATATAGGCTGGGATAAACATAGATTAATAAATTCAGCAATGGCATTTCCTTTACCTCCACAAATGCCATTTTCAGCATTGTTAAGTGATGTAATGCCCCAATGTTATAAAGATCATCCAGATTTTGAAAAAGTTGTTTGGGATGATAGTGTTATTTGGCGTTTAAATGGTCAAACTTTTACACCTGATGTTAATAAGTCTTTAGAAGAAAATGGCATTGATCATAAATCTTTAATAAGATTTGAAACACCAAATCTTACAGGACTTAATGGAGTAGGAATGTGAGTTTTAAAGTTGAGATAGAACCAACAGGAGATATAGTAGAAGTACAAGAAGGGCAGACTATTTTAGATGCTGCTTTAAGGCAAGGGGTTTATATACCCCATTGTTGTAACCATGGGCTTTGTGGAACTTGTAAAGTTGAAATACTTGAAGGAGAAGTAAATTATGGTGAAGCCTCTCCTTTTGCTTTAATGGATATGGAAAGAAATGAAGGCAAATGTTTAGCTTGTACTGCTACTATTAAAGAAGATATTGTAATTGAAGCAGATATTGATGAAGATATAGATGCTTTAAGTATTCCTGTAAAAGATTTTATGGGTACAGTTGTAGAAGTGAAAGATTTAACTCCTCGAATAAAAGGTGTTTTTATTGAACTTGATGACGAAATCAAATTTCAAGCTGGACAATATATCCAATATCATGTACCAGGATTTGAAGAACCTCGTGCTTTTTCACTTTGTAATTCTTCAAATAAATCTAATATTATAGAATTAAATATTTCTCTAATCCCTGATGGTGAAGCTACTCCTTGGATACATCAAAATGTTAAAGTAGGAGCTAGAAGAAAAATAACAGGTCCATTTGGAAGGTTTTTTGTAAGAGTTAGTGCAAATAAACCTATAATATTTTTTGCAGGTGGGGCAGGTCTTTCAAGCCCTAAATCTATGATTTTAGAACAATTAGAAAATAAAAATACTTTACCAATAACACTTTTTCATGGAGCTAGAAATCAAGAAGAACTATATTATGCAAATTTATTTTATGACTTAGAAAAACAATATACAAATTTTACTTATATTCCTGTTTTATCTAATAAAGATTTAAAAAATTGGAATGGTGAAGTAGGATTTTTAAATGATGTTGCAAAAAAGAAGTATGATAATAATTTTGCAGGACATAAAGCATATTTATGTGGACCTCCTCTTATGATTGATACTTGTATTACAACTTTAATGAGAGGAAGATTATTTGAAAGAGATATTTATATAGAAAAGTTTTTTTCTAAAGCTGACTTAAATGCTACAAGCTTAAAAAGTCCATTATTTAAGTCAATATGATGTTTGAATACACCAAAAAAGCTTGATTTAAGTCTGGACTTATCTAAAATCATATCAAGATTTAATCTTGATATAGTCTCTTAGGTTCTCCACGATAATACTCTTCTTTCTATAATACCACTTATAAAATTTATTATAACTCCCATAAAAGATAGTATTGTAACACCTGCAAAAAGTCTTTCTAAATCATATAAAGAACCAGCTTCTAATACATAAGCTCCAATTCCATATGATGCACCTAACATTTCAGCAGCTACGAGTAAAATAAGTCCAATGGCTAATGAAATTCTTAAACCAGAAATAATACCAGGTAATGCTCCAGGAAGTACAATTTTTCGAACAATAGAAAACCAAGATAAGCCAAAACTTTGCCCCATTCGTATTAAGCCTCTATCTACATTATCAACTGCTGCATAAGTTGCGATAATTGTTGGAGTAAAAGTTCCTAAAGCAATTAATGCGTATTTTGAACCCTCATCAATACCAAACCAAATAACAAATAAAGGAAGAAGTGCAATTTTTGGTACAGGAAATAATGCAGCAACAAGAGGTAATAAGCCTGCTCGTGCAAGATTAAATAAAGCAATTCCTACACCAACTAATATTCCAAGTGAGAGTCCAAAGAATGACCCTATTAATAATCTTGATAATGAAGGTGCAAGATGTTTGTACAATAAACCAGTATCATATAATTCAACAAAAGCTTCAAATACTCCTGATGGTTTAGGTAAGGTTAAATTTGAAATAAATCCAGTACTAGTTCCCCATTCTAATAGTGCTATTAATATGATAAAAACAATAGGTGCAATATACGGAATTGGATGATAAGTAAAACCTGAACCTCTAAATATTATTTCTTTTTTTTCATCTTTTTTATCCATGAATTACTTCCTTGTCTGCTTGCATGGCTTCATCTTTCATAAGATTCCATAAATACTTTTGTTTTTCATCAAGTATTAATTTATTATTTTTTCTCATATTTAAAGGAATGTCAATATTCATTATTTCGTGAATACTTCCAGGTCTTCTACTTAATACAATAATTTTATGACCAAGTCTTACAGCTTCTTCTAAATTATGAGTTACATAACAAGCTGTAAAATTTTCTTTAAGCCATAAGTTAACTAAATCGTCCATTAGAAATTCTCTTGTTTGACTATCTAAGGCAGATAGTGGTTCATCCATAAGCATAACAGCAGGTTTTACACTAAGAGCTCTAGCAATTGCAACTCTTTGTTTCATTCCACCACTTAAATTTTTAGGTAATACATGTTTAAAATCACTTAGTTTAGTTCTTTCAAGAACATTGTGGACAATTTCTTTAATTTCATTTTTACTTAATTTATGATCTTCTAAAACTAAAGAAATATTATCATATACATTTCTCCAAGGTAATAGTGCAAAATCTTGGAAAATATAAGTCAGAGGATTAAGAGAATTTAAAGGGGGCTTTCCTATTTGATAAATTTTACCACTAGAAGGTTTTTCTAAACCTCCTATTAGTTTAAGTAATGTTGATTTTCCACAACCAGAAGGTCCAACAATACATACAATCTCATGTTCTTTTATTTCAATATTAATATTTTTTAATACTTCAGTTTCACCATAATTGTGTGAAACATTTTCAATAAGTATATTCATAAAGTTCCTTATTTACTACTAATATGTATCAACATAACTTACATCAACTAGCATATCCATTGTGATGTGTTGTTTTACTAATTTCTCAGCTTTAAACCAGTTTAATTGATCTTTAATATTAGTTATATTTAATTTTGCATTTTTATTTATACGCATTGCTCCATTTCTAATAGATGGTGCTGCTTTAGCATAAGGTTTACTAGTATAAACATATTTATGTATAAGTTTTATCATATCTTCTGATGTTTTTTTATTCGTAGTTTTATCAACAAGTGCATTATTAAAGTCATCTACTCCTCTTGAAAAGGCTTTTAGGAAGGACTTTACTAATTTACGATCATTTTTAGCATGTTTTGCAGATGTAAAAACAGTAGTAACTTGATAATTTGGAATATAATCAGAAATTTTACCAATAATAGCTATCTTAGGACTTTTTGCAAGTGCTTTTGCAATATGAGGAACTATTGACCAAGCATCAATTTGTTCTGATTTTAAAGCACCAATAATCGCACCTACTTTTTGTAATGGTTTTAATTTAATTTCTGAAGCTTTAAACCCTTCCTTTTGTGCAATTTTATGTGCCATATAATGAAAAGAAGAACCTGTTTGAGTTATACCAAAAGTATGACCTCTTAAATTAGCAGGAGTTTTTAAGCCATTGTTGATAGCTTTTTGTGAAGCTATAATCAAGTTCCCATCTATGCCTTTTTCTTCATGTAAAGCACCACCTATAACTTTGATGACACCTTTTCCTGCAAGATTAATAAGCCCACCTGAAATAGCAGTTACTGCAAAATCAACATCTCCTGAAGCAATTGCAACTGCCATGGGTTGTGCTGATTTAAAAAACCTAAATTCAACTTCAAGTCCAACGTCCTTAAAATAACCTTTTTCAAAAGCAATAAAATTTGGAGCATGAGAAGTAAAACGAAGAGCTCCTACTTTAATCTTATCCAAAGCACTAGCAGTGCTTACTCCAAACGCAAGTATAATTCCTAAACAAACTATTAACTTTAAAAACATTTTAAACTCCTTTTTTAATATAAAGGTTAACTTTAACTAAAACTTACTTAAATATATTAAAACTTAGGTAATTATGAATACTAGTATTTTTCATAAAGTCTAAATTTTTTAATGTTTCAATTTAAGTTTCACTTAGAGAATAAAAATAATATTTTGCTAAGTATCACTATTAAAAACATCGCGTGTAAATACTTTATCTTTTACATCTTCTAATATGTTCTCAAATCTATTTGCTACAATTACATCTGAGATATTTTTAAACTCTTCTAAGTTTGTAAAAACTTTTGAGTGAAAAAACTCACTTTGTTTTAAATTAGGTTCATAAACAATGACTTCTATACCTTTAGCTTTAATTCTTTTCATAATTCCTTGAATAGAGGAACTTCTAAAATTATCGCTTCCTTCTTTCATAACAAGTCTATAAATACCTACAACTTTGGGCTTTGAAGAAATAATACAATTAGCTATAAAATCTTTTCTTGTAGTATTAGAATCAACTATTGCAGATATTAGATTATGAGGAACATCCTTATAGTTTGCTCTTAATTGTTTAGTATCTTTTGGTAAACAATATCCACCATAACCAAAACTTGGATTATTATAATGTGTCCCAATTCTAGGGTCGAATCCAACTCCATTTATAATATCTTTTGTATTTAAATCATGACTTAAGGCATATGAATCTAATTCATTAAAATATGCAACTCTCATAGCAAGATAAGTATTTGAAAATAATTTTATAGCTTCTGCTTCATTTGAATTAGTTAAAAGAATATCAATATTTTTTTTCTTAGCACCTTTTGCTAAAAGATTTGCAAAGGTTTTTGCTTCATTATTTTTTGCTCCAACAATTATTCTACTTGGATACAAATTATCATATAAGGCTTTTCCTTCTCTTAAAAACTCTGGTGAAAAAATAATATTTTTAGTATTGAATTTTTTATTTATATCTTGTGTATATCCTACAGGTATAGTTGATTTTATAATTATACTTGCTTTTTTATTTATGCTTAAAGCTTCTTTTATTACAAGTTCAACTAAGGAAGTATCAAAAGAATTTGTTATTTCATCATAATTTGTAGGTGTACAAACTATGATAAAATCAGCATTAGTATAAGCTTCATTTTTATCTAAAGTAGCCTTAAAGTTTAGATTTTGTTTTGCTAGATATTGTGATATTTCTTTATCTTCAATGGGTGATATTTTATTATTTATCATTTGTACTTTTTCTTCTACTACATCTAATGCTATTACTTCATTATTTTGTGCTAAAAGAAGTCCATTTGAAAGCCCTACATATCCAGTACCAACTATTGTGATTTTCATATAATTCCTTATTTTTATACATTAATCGCGATTGTATCATTTAAACGCTAAAATAACAAAAATGAAGGACAAGAATGATAAATAAAACGATATTTAGGGAATATGATATTAGAGGTGTTATAGATGATGATTTAAATGAACAAAGTGTAAAACTTTTAGCTTATTATTTAGGTTTAGAAATCATCAAAAAAACAAATATTAAAAATCCTTTTGTTGTTATAGGATATGATGCAAGAACACATTGTCTTAAATTATTTGAATACTTAACATCTGGCCTTAATAAAGCATCTTGTAAGGTTCTAGGTATGGGTATGGTTGCTACTGGCGTTAATTATTTTGCTTCATTTCAAACATTTGGTACAAAAAAACCAAGTGCATCTATTATGATAACAGGTTCACATAACCCAAGCCAATATAATGGTTTTAAAATGACTATTAATAATCTACCATTTTTTGGAAAAGATATAACAAGCTTGGGAAATACTATTATAAACAATGCTAATTTAAAAATAAAAGATGATACTACCTATGAAGAAATAGATGTTAAATCTATATATATAGCTTATATGTTAAAAGAATTTCAACACTTAAAAGCTATGAAAACAAAGTTTGTAATTGATTGTGGGAATGGTGTTGCAAATACAGTTCTAGGAGAAATTTTAGATAAATTAGAATTAAATTATAAAGGAATATACTGCGAACCAGATGGAACTTTTCCAAACCACCATCCAGATCCAAGTGAAGAAAAGAACTTAGTTGATCTTAAAAAAATATTAAAAGACGATTATGAATATGCCTTTGCTTATGATGGAGATGCTGATAGAATAGCATTTTTAACACAAGAGTATAATATAAAAGGTGACTTAATGGCAATTTTATTTGCAAAAACTATGACTAATCCTATAATAATTGGTGAAGTTAAATGTTCACAAATTATGTATGACATTATAAATAAATCTGGAAAAGCAATAATGTATAAAACAGGACATAGTAATCTAAAAGTAAAATTAAAAGAAGAAAATGCACACTTTGCAGCTGAAGTGTCTGGACATTTGTTTTTCAATGATAGATATTATGGTTTTGATGATGCCGTTTATGCTACATTTAGAATTTTAGAATTAATTTATAATGGTATGAATATAAATGAAGAAATTAAAAACCTACCAAAAGTATACTCAACTGAAGAAATAAAAATAGAAACAACAGATGAAGAAAAGTTTGTATTAGTTGATAAGATAAAAGAGCTTTTACAAAATCCTATTCTTGATTTTCCTAAAATAATTGATATTATTTATATAGATGGTGTTCGTATTATATTTGACAAAGGTTGGGCATTAATAAGAGCTTCAAATACGACACCTATATTAGTAACAAGATTTGAATCAAAAGATAAAACACTTTTAGAAGAATATCAAGAAAAAACAAATAAACTTATAAAAACTGCACAAGATAGTTTGAGTTAATTTATATTTACACTAGCTATTTAAGAAAATTACTTTAAATATTTTAAAATTTCTTCTTTATCTATTAGAGGAAATTTTTTGTCATATATAGTCTGAAATTCTTCATCACCTTTTCCAAGAATTAATAATACATTTTTAGAACTTTGTTTTGTAAGCTTAATTGCTTGTTTGATAGCTTCTTTACGATTTACTTCAAGTGTAACTTTTGTTTTATTATTAATACCTTCTAAGATATCATTGATAATTAAATCAGGGTCTTCAAAGCGTGGATTATCAGATGTTAATATAATCTTTTTTGCATAAATATTTGCTATTTTTCCCATAACAGAGCGTTTAGTTTTGTCCCTATCTCCACCTGCTCCAAAAACGGTAATAATATCTTTGTGATTAAAACTTTTATAAACTTCTTCCATGCCAGCTGGAGTATGAGCGAAATCAACAATAATTAAAGGGTCGTTTGAGATGATTTCCATACGACCAGAAACTCCAGCAAAGTTTTCTACAACTTCACATATATTCTCTAAACTTTTATTTGTACAAATATGAACAGCTGCGATTGAAGCAGTTAAATTATAGATATTAAAAACTCCCATCATAGGAGATGTAAAATCAACAATTTTATCAAAATTGGCAATAGCAACCTGCATACCTTCTTTAAAGCAATAAGCTTGTACTTTATAAGTTGAAGGTTCATCAAGTCCATAAGCAAAACCATTTTTTATATTATATACGGCTTTTTTTTCATCTTTGTTAATAAGTTTTTTACCCTCATCACTAAAAAATGAATTCTTTACCTTTATATATTCTTCAATTGTATTGTGATAATCAAGATGATCTCTTGTGATATTAGTTAAAATCTTAAGTTCAAAATTTAAACCCTCTATTCTATTTTGTGCTAAAGCATGTGAGCTTACTTCCATAATAAAAAAATCGCATTTATTATTAATGGCTTCTTGTATATTTGAAAAATTTTCAAGTTGCATAGGAGTGGTTAGTGAGTATTCTTTAAGTCTTTTATCATTTATAAAAAAACCTCTTGTACCTTGAAGAGCTACTTTATAGTTTAAATCTAATAAAAAAGAATAAATAGCAGCAGCTGTTGTAGTTTTTCCATTTGTTCCTGTTATTCCTATGATTTTAATTGAAGTAAAATCTACGTACTTACAAAGCTTTAAACTAGAAATTATATCTTTAGCTAGATTATCTTTTGCATTTTTTATAAATGCTTTATTTTGTTCATTAAAAACAAAAATAGTATTTTCATTAACTTCTTTTGAATTATCTGTAAAATCTTGATTATTAATCTTTATAATCAAGATTTTTTAGCTTCTAATTTTTTATATAGTTGTTCAATTTTTGAATCATAAGCAAAATGATCGTTAAAGCCATCTAAATATGTATAGGCTGTATTATTAAAATCATTATCTATTAGCTTATTAACAAAATCAAAAAATTGTTCTTTAGATTCAATAGCTACTTTTGTTGAGAACATAATATCTTCAAATGCTATTTTAAAAGATCCTCGTGTTTTAATTATATTTTTGAAATCTTCATATCTAATAACATTTAAACTATCAATAGTAGATGAAGATAAACCATTTATTATTTCAATCATTTGATGGATATCACCCTCATATTGATTAATTAAAATATTAGTATCTTTAAAAGCATTCTCATAATTAATTTCTTTTGCAATTGAAAAATAATTATATAAAGAAAGTGCTTTATTGGGATCTTCGTATCCAATATCACATAATAAAGCGTATAGTTCATATTCTTTGTCTTTTGGAAAACTTGTTGATAATTGAGAATATATGAATAATGCTTCTTTAAAGTTAGTTTTTAAAAAAAGTGAATTTGCTATATTTACTAATCTTTGTTCATCTATCATAATAAATCCTTTAAATTCTGCTCCATATTTTCAGGAACGTTGATTATTCTAAGATCGGGATGAATATGTGTTTTTAACTCTTTTTCAACAATAAATTTTAAAGTACTAGAACTTGCACTACATCCAATACAAGCTCCTCTTAATTGTACAAAAATATTTCCATCTATTATATCTAATAATATTATGTCACCACCATCACTTGCTAACATTGGAGCTATTTTTGTTTTAATTAAATTATTAACAGGAAACTTTAAATCTTCATCTGAAAATGGCATCATCTTACAAACCTTTATTTGTTTTTTTTAACATAAAATATTCCAATAGCAATTAAAATACAAATAACTGCTATGCTTTGAAATATAAAGCCAAGAGTAACTTCTTGTTCAAACATTATTTCAAGCTGTCTTCACATCTGCTACATAAACAATCTTCAATTTTAGCTTTAAATTTCCAACATCTAGGGCATTTTAAAGAACTAGCTTTGTATATTTCAAAAGTAGAGCCATCTATATCAAAAGATATTAAAGGATTGTTTTGTTTTTCTAATACAATTTCACTAACTATAAACCAATCTTCAATATCAATTAAATCCAAAGATAAAATATCTTTAGAAGATATAAATATAGATAATTCTAATGTTGATTTAATTATTTTATCTTTCTTAAGTGTATCTATTATTTCACTAAATTTTTCTTTTGCATTTATTAAATGTGTAAAATTAAGCTTAGTTTTAATTTCTGGTAAATCATATCTAATTAAATCAAATACATCTTTAGCTTCACCTTTTATAACTCTAGGTGAATATTCTAATAATTCATCAATTGTATATGTTAAAATTGGAGCTAAAGAGGTAAAAAGTTTCTTAGCAATCATAGCCATCGTTGTTTGAGCACCTAACCTACTTAAAGAATTTTTTTTATCACAATAAAGTCTATCCTTACAAACATCTAAATAAATACCTGACAAATCAACAACTAAGAAGTTGTTTAATTTATTTAGACCTTTTGAAAATTCATATACATTAAAGCAGTCTTGTATTTCGTCAAAAACATTTTTTGTTCTTTGTAATATCCATTTATCTATCTCTCCTAAGTCTTCAATAGGAAGTAAGCTTTCTAAACCATTAATATTTGCTAATAAAAATCTAGCTGTGTTTCTAATCTTTCTATAAAGTTCTGCATTTTGTTTTAAAATATTATCAGATATTTTTAAATCACTTTGATAATCACTCATAGCAACCCAAAGTCTAAGTATCTCAGAACCATATTGTTTCATAACTTTATCAGGTGCGATTACATTGCCTTTTGATTTAGACATTTTTTCACCCTTCTCATCAACAGTAAAACCATGAGTTAGAATAGACTTATAAGGTGCTATTTCACTTGAAGCTAAGGTGGTTAAAAGTGAGCTTTGAAACCAACCTCTATGTTGATCACTTCCTTCAAGATACATATCAGCAGGAAAGCTTCCAGCATCATAATTACGTGAGCGTAAAACTGCATTTTGTGTTGAGCCTGAATCAAACCAAACATCTAAGATATCTAAAGTTTTTTCTAAATCACTTGGATTTAATCCAGAACCAGGGTATAAAAGTTCAGAAATTTCTAAATCATACCAAGCATCACAACCTTTTTGCTCAAAAATCATAGCAGTATAATTTAAAACTTTTTCATCAAAAACAATCTCTCCTGTTTTTTTGTTCCTAAAAAATGCAATAGGAACTCCCCAATCTCTTTGACGTGAAATACACCAATCAGGACGCCCCTCTAGCATTGAGCGTAGTCTGTTTCTTCCCCATTTTGGATAAAAAGTTAAATCTTCTACAACATCTAAGGCATTTTGTCTTAAGGTTTTGTTTTTTTTACCATATTTATCATCAATAGATATAAACCATTGTTTTGTAGCTCTAAATATAATAGGAGTATGAGTTCTCCAACAGTGTGGATATGAATGACGTATGTCTGTATGTTTTAATAAAGCCTCACCTAAGTCTTCAATTATTAAAGGATTTGCTTTAAACACATGTAAACCAAGATATTTACTAGTGTCTTTAAAAAGTTTTTCTCGTATAATTGTTTCATCATATTTTCCATAAGCATCTACGGGCATTATTACATCTAACCCATAAGTTAAACCAACCTTATAATCATCTTCACCATGTCCTGGTGCTGTATGAACTGCTCCTGAACCTGATTCCATCTCAACATGATCGGCTAAAATAATTTTTGAAGTTCTTCCATTTAAAGGATTAATAGTATATGTATTTTCTAAATCTTTTGGGTGAATATCTTTTACAATCTCACCTTTAATGACCTCATTTTTTATTAATGAATTATATAATTTTTTGGCAACTATAAATTTGTCGCTAGTTATTACATACTGCTCTTCAGGATTTAAAGCAATAGCTGTATTTGCAGCTAATGTCCAAGGAGTTGTCGTCCAAATAATCAAAGAAGCATCAATGTCTTGATGCTTAAAAGCTACATAAATAGATGGCGAAGTTTTATCTTCATATTCAACTTCAGCCTCAGCTAAAGCAGTTTGTGCAGCCCATGACCAATATACAGGTTTGCTTCTTTGTATTAAAAGACCTTGTTTTGCTATTGCACAAAGTTCTCTATAAATATTTGCTTCAAATTTAAAGTCCATTGTTAAATAAGGATTATCCCAATCAGCAATGACACCTAACTTTTTAAATTCATCTCTTTGAATATCTATAAAACGACTAGCATGATCTCGACATAACTGTCGTAATTTTGACTTTGGAAGTTCTTTTTTCTTAGTTCGTCCTATTTTTTCTTCAACTTTTTGCTCAATTGGTAAACCATGACAATCCCAACCAGGAACATAACGAACTGACTTTCCATCAAAATAATGGTATTTAACAATAATATCTTTCAATATTTTATTTAAAGCATGTCCTATGTGAAGATGACCATTTGCATATGGAGGTCCATCATGAAGGGTAAATGACTTTACATCTTTTCTATTAGCTTTCATTCTGTCGTAAACTTTTTTTTCATCCCATTTTTTATATCTTTTTGATTCATTAGCAGGAAGATTTCCTCTCATAGGAAATTTAGTATTTGGTAATAATATACTATCTTTGTAATCCATTTGTTTGCCTTAGTTTATTTTTTTAAAAGTTTTGTATTAAGTTGATGATTTTATCTAAAATGTATTTAAATCAAAATTATATTAAAGTTTAGATAAAATTTAATGTTTAAAATACAAAGCAAATAATCTTTAGGATAAATGTGAAAATAAAAAAATTTATAAAAGTATTTATAAAAATAGTATTGTTAAATTTCTTATTTTTTGGACACCTTTATGCAAAAAATATAAACATAGCCCTTTGCTCAAATATGTACTATGTACTAAAAGATTTAATAATAGAATATAATAAACTTTATCCAAATACAAAAGTAATAGTAACCTTAGGAAGTAGCGGAAAACTAAGTGCACAAATTAAACATCATGCTTCGTATGACATTTTTATGTCTGCAAATATGCAATATCCCCAAGCTTTATATGAAGATAATTTAAGTATAAATAAACCACGAATATATGCAAAAGGTAATTTAGTTTATTTTAGTAAACAAAAATTAGATTTTACAAAAGGTATTGATATACTTCAAAATTCACATATCAAAAAAATAGCAATAGCTAATCCAAAAACGGCACCTTATGGAAAAGCAACACTAGAAGCTATACAAAATGCAGGTATATATAAAGATATTTCAAAAAAGCTAGTATATGCTTCATCTATATCGCAAACTGTTTCTTATACTCTATTAGCTACAGATATAGGTATTATTGCTAAATCAGCATTATTTACTCCCTATTTACTTAAATATAAAGAAAATATACATTGGAAAGATGTAGATAAAAAATTATACACAAGTATAAATCAAGGTATGATAATACTTAAAAACACTAAGAACCTAAAAGAAGCTAATAGCTTTTATGATTTTATTTTAAGTAAAAATTCTAAAACAATATTTAAAAAATTTGGATACAAATTACCATGAATGAGATAATAGTATATGATTGACACTATTTTTGAAAAACTATTGGCATTAAATATTGAACCATTTTTACTTTCTTTTAAATTAGCTAGTATTACTACATTAATACTTTTTATTTTATGTGTTCCACTTGCTTGGTATTTATCACAAACACAATCAAAACTAAAACCTTTTTTTGAAACTCTAAGTGCCTTGGCTATTGTTTTACCACCTTCAGTAATAGGCTTTTATTTACTAATAGCACTTTCACCAAATTCTATAATTGGAGAGTTTTTTAATGATATGTTTGGTATAAAATTAATTTTTAATTTTAATGGTCTTGTTATTGCTAGTTGTTTTTATAGTATGCCTTTTATGGTACAGCCACTTCAAAATGGCTTTGAATCTTTAAATAAGCATATGCTGGAAGCCAGTTATATAAGTGGTAAAAGTACATTTGAAACTGTAATAAAAGTTGCCCTTCCAAATATAAAACCAGCACTATTAAGTGCCATTGTTATCACATTCGCTCATACTGTTGGAGAATTTGGTGTCGTTTTAATGATAGGTGGAAGTATTGAAGGAAGTACAAAAGTAGCATCTCTTGCTATTTATGAATTTGTGGAAATTATGGATTATGAACAAGCACATATTTATAGTGCTATTATGTTAAGTAGTAGTTTTTTAGTATTATTTTTTGTTTATTTATTTAATGCCAAACAAAAAAAATTAAAAAGTAAATCATGATAAATATTGATATAAATAAAAAACTTCATGGTAGTGATGGTTTTATGGATTTAAACATAAATTTAGATATAAAACAAGGTGAATTCCTTGTATTAACAGGAAAAAGTGGTAGTGGTAAAACAACATTTTTAAGAATACTTGCAGGTCTTGAAAAATCAAACTCTAAAATTAAAGTAGGACAAGAACTGTGGCAAGATGATAAATATATTATGCCAGTACAAAAAAGAAATATTGGTTTTGTATTTCAAGATTATGCACTATTTTCAAATATGAGTGTACTTGATAATTTACTTTTTGTAAAAAAAGATAAAAAACTAGCTAATAAATTATTAGACTTAACGGAACTATCTTCACTAAAAAATAGACTACCTCATAACTTAAGTGGTGGACAAAAACAAAGAGTTAGTTTATGTAGAGCTTTTATGAATAGACCAAAATTACTTATTATGGACGAACCCTTATCAGCACTTGACCCAAGTATTAGAAAAAAACTTCAAGAAGAAATATTACAACTTCATAAAGAGTTCAACACTACAACTATAATGGTAAGCCATGATACAAGTGAAATATATCGCTTGGCAACTCGTGTTATTGTTTTAGACTTAGGAAAAATAATACAAGATGGAAAGGCAAAAGAGATTTTACTTCAAACTTCTAAAAATCAAAAGTTTTCTTTTGAAAGTGAGATTTTAAATATACTTAAAGTAGATGAGATTTATATAGCTATTATAGCAATTGAACAACAATTAGTAGAAGTTCTTATAAGCTATGATGAGTCTAAGAAACTTAAAATAGGACAAAAGATAAGAGTAAGTACAAAAGATTTTCATCCTAGTATAGCTTGAAGAAAAAGCTTATAGCACCCTAATTTAATATAAGTACTTCCATAGTTTTACACAAGATAAAATAGATATTGCTAATATGATAATACTAGCACCAGAGCTTATATCAAATATATAAGATAAACTTAAACCACCTAAAGTAAATATAATACTAAGTAAAGTACTAACAATCATCATACTTGATAATTTATTTACAAACATTTCAGCTAAATAAGTTGGGATAGTTAATAAAGCTATTACTAAGATTAAGCCCACAACTTTAATGGCAGCAACGACACTTAAAGCACATAAGACTAAAATAAGTGTATAAAAGAATTTAAGACTAATTCCTCTTAAAAGAGCAAATTGACTATCGTAAGATACTATTAAGATTTGTTGATAAAACACACCTACAAGCAATATTATAAAAATATCTAAAGCTATCATATAATAAATATCAAAATTAGAAACTGCTAAAATTGAACCAAATAAATAAGACATCAAGTCTACATTATAACCTGAGCTTAAATCAATAAAAATAATACCAATAGCCATACCAGTTGCCCACATCATTCCTATTATTGAATCTACTCTTGATTTATTATTTAAAGTAATAAATGCTATTAATATAGCACTTATTACAGCAAATATATTTGCACCTAAGAATACAGGTAGTCCTAAATACACGCAAATTCCAATGCCACCATAAGAACTATGTGCAATAGCACCTGATAAAAATGTTATTTTATTAACAACTATTAAAGAACCTACTATTCCTATTGCTATTGATATTAAAATAGCTGAGAACAAGGCATTTTGAATAAAATTGTATTCTAATAGTTCAAACATTATGTATTTAAGCCTCTCATTTGTCCAAGAGAAGATAATAATTCTACTTCACATAAATGGTCATTGTGTTTATGTAAAGCAAAATCTTTTTTAATATGGCTTAGTTTATGATAAACTAAATTTTTATTAATATGAGCTACATTTTTTGCATAATTTAAAAGTACTGATATATCATGAGAAACCACGATAATACATATAGATTTGTTTAACTTTTGTAATAAATTATATATATCTTTTTGTCCCTTGACATCTATATTAGCAGTTGGTTCATCTAAAAGCATAAGTTTTGGTTTTGAACATAAAGCCCGTGCTATAAATATTCTTTGCCTTTGACCTCCACTTAAATTTCCAATTTTAACATTAGCAAATTCATTCATTTCTACTTCTTTTAATGAATTCATAGCACAAGCTTTATCTTCTTTTGAATAAGAAAAGAATAGTTTCTTTTTATTAATATGTCCCATTAATACAACTTCTAAAGCAGTAATTGGAAAATCAGTATTTAAATTTGTATTTTGTGGAACATAACCTATATGATTATTAGAAATTTTTTTTATAATTTTTCCATCTTTAAGTTCTAAAAGTCCTAAAATTAATTTTAGTAATGTTGTTTTTCCACCACCATTTGGACCAATAATTGCTAAAAAATCATTTCTTAAAACATTTAAAGTAATGTCTTCTAAAACACTTTGTTTATCATAAGAGTAAAAAAGGTTTTTTATTTCTAAAATTATATCCATTTAACTTATCTTTATCATCAAAAAATTATACTATCTTGATATATATCACTTTGATACAAATTATTTATTCCATTGTTCAAGCATATTTTCTTTATCATATAATGTACTTTTACTTCGAGCTATTTGTGCAATATTAACTAATTTTGAACTTGCTAATTTAAAATCATCATTTATTATTAGATAGTCATATTTTTGAAAATATTTAATTTCATATTGTGCATTTTCTAATCGCCCTTTTATTACTTCTATTGTATCTGTATTTCTATTTTTTAATCTACTTTCTAATTGTACTAAAGTAGGTGTTGTAATAAATACAGAAGTTACTAAATTATCTAGTTTTTTGCGAACGATTTCATGTCCTTGAACATCTATATCAAAAATGACTAATTTTCCTTTTTTAAGGGCTTTTGTAATTGGCTTTAATGATGTACCATAATAATTATCATGAACTTTAGCCCATTCTAAAAAATGACCATTTTTAATATCTTCTTTAAATTCATCTTGAGATATATAAAAGTAATCAACGCCATTGGTTTCATTGTCTCTTATATCTCTAGTTGTTGTTGAAATAGAAAAATAATAATTATTAACATTTTTATATACTTCTTTAAGCAATGTAGATTTACCACAACCACTAGGTCCTGAGATAATCAATATTCCACCTATTTGTTCATTAATCATAATTAGCCTTTAAACATAAAATAAGTTCAACTTCTTCACCATTTGATAATCTATCAATAAATTTTTGGTCAAATTTATTGAATAGTGGTTTTAATTCATTTATATTATAATCATTTAAAATTAATTTATAAGATTGTTTTTCTTCTAAACTTTCAAAATTAAAATCTTTCACTTCAACTAAAGCTTCATCAATAATAGAAGATATATCTTTCCACTCCCTAGTAGTTGGTAAAACTTCATTTTTTATTTTATCATCATTTAATATATCTGTTATTTTACTAAGCTCACGATCATCTAAAATACCACCTTCATTTGCAGTAGAAATAGTAATAATACTTTCATCATCTTCACATTCAATATCAGAAGCTATATCAGAAGCTAGTGATTCAACATAATTAGTAATGATTTCTGTTTCATCTACAATTATTTCTTCTTCAACATAATTCTCTAATGGTATTTCTTGCTTTTCTTTTATATTTTCAATTTGTTTTTCTAAATTTTTTTGTAAATATGTAGGTAAAAATGGAGTACTTAATTCAAAATCTCTAGCTTTGCTAAAAGCTAAATCTTCGTTTGTAATAACACCTAGTTTTGAACATAAATTTTTTAAAGTATTAAAATCATCATCTACAAAATCACCATCAAGAATTATAAAATCAACATGATCTTTAATATGAAAATCATTTTTAATTTTTAAATCAATATCAATTTTTCTACAAACTAATGAAAAAATTTTAATTATAATTTCACTCGTACTTATTAATATTAAATTCACTATTTCTCCTGAAGTTTAAAATTATTAAGCTCAAACACTTTATCACACTGCCAAGCTAAATCATGTTCATGTGTAACTAAAATCATACCAGCATTATTATTTTTTATATAATTATTTAAATAAGACATAACAACCTTAGCCGTTTGTTTGTCCAAGTTTCCTGTTGGTTCATCGGCGAATATAATTTCAGGTTTTTTTGTAATAATTCTTGCAATTGATAATCTTTGTTGTTGTCCACCACTTAATTCTCCAACATTTTGTTTCATAACATGAGCTATATCTAATTCTTGTAATAAATCATCATTAATTTGATTATTAGATAATAATGATGAAATTTTCAAATTATCAAATCCTGTAAAACCACGAAATAAATAATGTGCTTGAAAAATTATACCAAATTTTTCTCTTCTTATATCTAAAATATCATTTTTATTAAGTGAATATAGATTTTTTTGCTTAAATAAAACCTGACCACTTGTAGGTTTTAATAAAGAAGACAATATATTTAATAATGTTGACTTTCCACTACCACTGTTACCTATAATAGCTATTGATTCTTTTTTATGTAATGATAAGTTTATATTGTCAAATAGTGTATAATCAAATTTATGAGATAAATTTCTTGCTTGTAGTAAAAGGTCATCAGTAAGAAGTGTGTCTTTAGATAAATTATCACTCATTACTTAAACCTTATATATTTTATATTAAAATAATTACTTAGTCATTTGTGCTGCTACTTCAGCTGCAAAGTTTTCTTCTTTTTTCACAATTCCTTCACCTAATTCATATCTTATATAAGATACTATTTTAATAGATGAATCAATATCGCTAATTGCTTGTTCAACTGTTTTTTTATCATCCATTACATAAGCTTGACTTAATAATGCCATTCTTGAATCTAATTGAGAGTTGTCTTCAATCCATCTTGAAATTTTACCTTTTAAAATATTTTCTATAATCTTTTCAGGTTTACCTTGAGCTAATAATTCATCTTTCATTATAGCTTTAGCTTTTTCAATAGTTTCACTTGTTAATTGTGATTTTGAAACAAATTGTGGAATATTTTTTAAAGGTTTTTTTAACCTTAGCAATTCATCATTTTCTGCTTCAATTTCTGCAAGTATTGCTCTATTTTCAGACTCGACAAAAGAAGCATCTAAATTGGTATAAGAAATCACAGATGGTTTCATAGCGCATGCATGCATAGCTAGACTTTTTAATAATGTCTTTGCTTTTTCTTTAACATCTTCATTACAAGTTGCTGCTAATAAAACACCTACTCTACCATTCGTATGTACATAAGCATTTACGACATCAGATGATACAGCACTTAGTTTTCTTGCTACAAGTTTTTCACCAATGGTAGCAATTTTACCATTTAAAAATTCATTAAATTCTATATTGTTAATATTTGATGTCAATAAGGAGTTAGCATCTACAATATTATTTGTTTGGGCATGAGATAAAATTTCTTGAGTTAAATCAAGAAATTCTTTATTTTTAGCTATAAAATCTGTTTGAGCATTAAGTTCCAACATACTTGCATTTGTATTATTTTCATTTATTTTTATAGCAATAACACCCTCAGCAGCAATATTACCTGCTTTTTTAGCAGCTTTACCAAGTCCAGCTTCTCTTAAAGCTTGAACAGCTTTGTCTAAATTGCCATCTGTTTCTTTAAGTGCATTTTTACAATCTAACATACCTGCACCTGTCATTGATCGTAATTCTTTTATTAGTTTTGGACTTACTCCTGCCATATTATGCTTCCTTTGTTGTTACTTTAGCTTCTGTGCTAGTCTCGCTAACAGCTTCAGCAATAACTTCTTTTATTTCTTCTTTTGTTTCTTCATTTGTCTCAGGAACTTCTTCTTGCTCTTCTTGCTCTTGTTCTTCTGCTAATAAGGCTTTTCCTTCATTAATAGCTGCTGCCATTTCATTACAAAATAATTGAATAGATCTAATAGCATCATCATTTCCTGGAATTGGATAATCAACTAAATCAGGATCACAGTTAGTATCTAATGGAGCTACAACTTTAATACCTAATCTTCTAGCTTCTAATATTGCTATTTTTTCTTTAACTGCATCTAAAACGAACATTAGATCAGGTAACTTAACCATATCTTTAATTCCACCTAAATAAAGTTCTAATTTAATTTCTTTTCTTGAAAGCATTAAAGCTTCTTTTTTTGTTAAAAGATCAAATTGACCTTCTTTTTTCATTTTTTTAATAATTTCAAGTTTTCTAATAGACTTTTTCATTGTTCCATAATTTGTTAGCATTCCACCTAACCATCTATGATTTACATAAGGCATACCACAATTCTCAGCGGCTCTTTTAATAGCATCACTAGCTTGTTTTTTAGTACCTACAAACATCATTGTTTGACCTTGTGCTGCTGCATCTCTTACTACATTATATGTATGTCTAAAGTATCTTAGTGTTTTTTGCAAATCAATAATATAAATATTCTTTCTTGCACCAAAAATAAATTTTTTCATCTTTGGATTCCATCTTCTTGTTTGATGTCCAAAGTGAACACCACATTCTAATAAATCTTTCATTGTAACCATAACAATTTCCTTGTGTATTAAATTTGGGTTTAGCCTCTGTGTCCCTTAATGTTTTATAAACACAACCCATACCAGGATTGACACATGAGAGGTACTAATATAAAATTAGAACGAATATTTTATCTAAGATATATTTAATATTTGTTTAAACAAAATAAAATGATCAAAAATAAGGCTTAAATTTAGGAATTCAAATTTTTACTAATATATTCTAAGATTATTTTTATCCAAGCTTAGCTATAATTCTGAAAAATTAAAGAGGATTTTATAATGGGATTAAATGTTTACTATGATAAAGATTGTAATATAGAGTTAATAAAAGCAAAAAAAGTAGCGATGATTGGTTTTGGTTCACAAGGTCATGCACATGCAGAAAACTTAAGAGATTCTGGTGTTGAAGTTATTGTAGGATTACGAAAAGATGGTGCTTCATGGGCTAAAGCACAGGCCAAAGGTTTTAATGTTTTAAGTGTAGGTGATGCAGTAGCTTCTTGTGAAGTAGTTATGATTTTATTACCAGATGAAAATCAAGCTGATGTTTATAAAGATGAAATTGAAGCAAATTTACAAGATGGTGCTTATGTGGCATTTGGACATGGTTTTAATATTCATTATGGAAGAGTTTTTCCAAAAGCAAATATCAATGTAATGATGATTGCACCTAAAGCTCCAGGTCATACAGTTCGTTCTGAATTTGTAAAAGGTGGAGGAATTCCTGATTTAATTGCTATTCATCAAAATCCATCAAATGATACTAAAGATATAGCCTTATCTTATGCTTGTGCTATTGGTGGTGGAAGAACTGCTATTATTGAAACAACATTTAAAGACGAAACAGAAACTGATTTATTTGGAGAACAAGCTGTACTTTGTGGTGGAATGGTATCTCTTATTCAAGCTGGTTTTGAAACTCTAACAGACGCTGGATATGCTCCTGAATTAGCATATTTTGAGTGTTTACATGAAGTTAAACTAATTGTTGACTTGATGTTTGAAGGTGGTATTGCTGATATGAGATATTCTATTTCTAATACTGCTGAGTATGGAGATTATGTATCTGGTAAAAGAGTTATTAATGAGCAATCAAAAAAAGCTATGAAAGAAATATTAGAAGAAATTCAAGATGGACGCTTTGCAAAAGACTTTATACTTGAAGGTCAATCAGGATATCCAAGAATGAACGCAGAAAGAGCAAATGCTAAGGCTTCTCTTATTGAGAAAACTGGAATAAGTTTACGAGAAATGATGCCTTGGATTTCTGCTAGTAAAATTGTAGATAAAGATAAAAACTAGACTAATTTAGATTATAAGTAAAATAAAGTTTGATACTAAAAATACAAATAAGTAAGAAGATGTTAAATAATTCTTACTTATTGTTTACTGGCATTATATGAAAAAACAAAACAAAACTAATACTAAAAAAGTTACTGTAAAAAAATCTAAAAGCAAAATTATTAATATAGTTTTATTTATACTTGTATTATTTTTAAGCTTTACTATATATTTTATTTTAATAGAAAAAGAAAATATTATTAAAAAAAATGAAATGGCAAAGTCTATAATAAAGAAAGAGAAAGAAAAAATTGAAAAATATACAAAAGAATTATATAAAGAATATGTTGAAATAAAACAAGAAAAAAAAATTCCAAATATCAAAAATAATAAAGAAAAAAATATAATAAAAAAAGAAATAAAAAAATATATAATAAAAAAACCTAGAATAACAAAAGCAAAACTAGCTATAATTATAGATGATGTAACAACACAAACACAAGTAAATAGAATACTTAACTTAGGATATAGAGTTAATATTTCATTTTTACCTCCAACAAAAAAACATAAAAATTCAGCAAAAATAGCACAAAAACTACCTTTTCATATAGTTCATCTACCATTAGAAGCAAACTCTTTTTTAGGAAATGAAGAGAATACTTTAAAAGTTACACATTCATATGAGATAATTGAAAAAAGAATAAAACAAATTAGAAAGTGGTATCCAAATGCTAAATATACTAATAATCACACAGGAAGTAAATTTACATCAGATGATAAAAGTATGAATAAATTAATGAAAGCTTTAAAAAAATATAATTTTGTTTTTCTTGATAGTAGAACTAGTTCTAAAACTCTTGGAAAAAAATATTCTAAAAAATATAATATGCCTTATCTCGCAAGAAATGTTTTTTTAGATAATGAAGTTAATAGTAAAGCTATAAAAAAACAATTTAAAAAAGTAATATATATCGCAAAAAAACAAGGCTATGCAATAGCTATTGCTCATCCACACTTAATTACTCTTAAAACTATTGAAAAATATAAATATTTACTAAAAGATTTAGATTTAGTTTATATTAATAAAATTCCTACAAAGTAGTTTTAAATGATTAAAAAAATAGATTTTCATATACCTAAATTAGAAGTAATGAAAAAATACCCTAAAGATTTATACTATATTGGAAATACCGATTTATTAGAAAAAACAAAAGTTTCTATTGTGGGAAGTCGTTCACCTAACCAATATTCTTGTGGCTTAATTCATCAAATTTCAAGTAAATTATCCAAAGTAGGAATTTGTATAATTAGTGGTGGAGCAATAGGAGTTGATACCATTGCACACAAAGCTGCTAATATTAATAATACTATTATGGTAGCAGGTACTGGCTTAGATAAACGATATCCTAGTATTAATACAAATATGATTAAAGATATTGAAAAAAATGCCTTAGTTTTAAGTCAATTTGAAGCGGGAGTACCATCTAATCGTTGGAATTTTCCTATTCGTAATGAATTAGTTGTTGCATTAGGAGAGGTATTAATAGTAGCATACGCTGATATAAAGTCAGGCACTATGAGGAGTGTAGAATATGCTTTAAAAATGAAAAAAGAAATATATGTTTTACCACATAGAATAGGAGAAAGTAATGGTACTAATAAGCTTTTAGAAGATGGGACGGCTAAAGCTATTTATAATGTTGATGAATTTGTATCTAAATTTGGTAGTATAAAAAATAATGTAATAAAAGATGAATTTTTAGATTTTTGTAAAACAAATCCAACTTATGATGAAGCTGTATCAAAATATGCTACTAAAGTTTTTGAATATGAGTTACTTGGTAAAATACAAATTACAAATGGATTAGTTTTTATTGTATAACATTATCTTTGCTAAGATACTATATTGAAGATGAAGATGAAATGAAAGGGATTTTATGAAAGCCATAAACTTATTAGATAGAAATTCAAATACAGCCATATTACTTGCAGGGATTATTGCACTTATTATTGGAGTTGGGGTTGCTAGATTTGTATTTACTTCGCTTTTGCCTTTTATGTTAGAAGATTATTTAAGCGTAGGTTTTGCAGGAATACTAGCTTCTATAAATTATGTAGGATATTTGTCTGGCTCAATATTTGCAGTTTTTATTAAAGACATCAATACAAAAGTAAAGTTTTTTAGGTTTGGTATGTTTTTATGTATTAGTACCACACTATTATTAGCCATTAGTACAAATGAAATTGTGTGGATAGTTTCAAGAGTGCTAGCTGGCTTTGGTGCTGCTATGGCACTTGTTGTAGGCTCTGCTATTGTAATGAATAAACTAAGTATAAAAAATAAAACTAAAGCTATGGGAATACACTTTTCAGGTATTGGATTTTCTATTTTAGTTAGTGATTTAATTATGCGTGGTAGTTTTTATTTTAATGAAGATTGGCAGTTTTCTTGGCTGGTATTGACTATATTTGCTATGATTATTGTTGTTTATCCTTTATATATTTTATCTTATGATAAGGTTGTCAAACAAAATAGTGTAAAGCATAAAATTGACAAATCAATATTTTCACCTTTTGTGATGATACTTATTTTTGCATATTTTTGTGAAGGTGTTGGTATGGTAGTTCAAGGAACATTTTTACCAGATATAATTAATTCTTTAGAGGGCTTGGAGGGTTTTGGTAGTTTTACTTGGACTATTGTAGGACTCGCAGGTATTCCTTCTTGCATTATCTGGATGATACTAGCACATAAATATGGCAGTGTAAATATTATTATGCTAGCAATGTTTATCCAAGTAATTGGGATTTTAATTTCAGCACTTACAAATAATATATACTTAAATCTATTCTCAGGTGTTCTATACGGTGGAACATTTGTAGGTTTAGTTGCTTTGTTTATGAATTTAGGAGGTAAACTAGCTTTGCATAATCCTGTTTTATTAATGGGTGTGTTAACAACTGCCTATGGAATAGGTCAAGTTTTAGCACCTTTGTATAGCATTGTTTTAATTGAAAAATATCAAACATATGAATATGCCTTATATCTCACAGCTTTTATTGTAGTATGTGGAATTTTAGCTTTATTATTTACAAAAATCTTTAAATTAAAAAGAGGTGATGCATATGTTTAGGTTTCAGAAATATGCAAAAAATATTCTATAAGTTTTAACTCAAATATTGAATTAGAGATTTTAATTTTTATCTTAATTTTTTATAGATTAATAAAACCAAATTTAAGTTTTAATCTGCTATCCTAGCTTACTTTTTAGAAAACTTCTTGTTTCTCTAGAATGGAAGTATCGTTTTGATTATACATGGGTATATGTCATGGTGCAGATTTGCATAACGAGAAGCATGAGCATTGCTTGAATTGCTCAAACCAAACGAATAGAGAATTTATACATAAATAACTTATATAAAATTACTCTGTACATAAATTAAAGGAAAGAAATGCCTACAATTAATCAATTGATTAGAAAAGAGCGAAAAAAGATTGTTAAAAAATCTAAATCACCTGCTTTAGAAAGTTGTCCACAAAGAAGAGGAGTATGTACAAGAGTATATACAACAACTCCTAAAAAACCTAACTCAGCTTTAAGAAAAGTTGCAAAAGTTAGATTAACTACTGGTTTTGAAGTTATTTCATATATTGGTGGAGAAGGTCATAACCTTCAAGAGCATTCAATTGTTTTAGTTCGTGGAGGTAGAGTTAAAGATTTACCTGGTGTTAAATATCACATTGTTCGTGGTGCTTTAGATACTGCTGGTGTTGCTAATAGAACTGTTGCTAGATCTAAATACGGTACTAAAAAACCGAAAAAAAAGTAGAAGGATTATAAAATGAGAAGAAGAAAAGCTCCCGTTAGAGAAGTAATGGCTGATCCTATCTACAATAGTAAGATCATCACAAAATTTATTAATACAGTTATGCTAGATGGTAAAAAATCATTGGCACAAAAAATAATGTATGGTGCAATAGCAAACCTTGATACAAGAGGTGAAGAATCTGGTATTGAAGTATTTGAAAAAGCAATTGAAAATGTTAAACCACTTTTAGAAGTAAAATCTAGAAGAGTTGGAGGGGCAACTTATCAAGTTCCTGTTGAAGTTCGACCTGTTAGAAGACAAACTTTAGCTTTAAGATGGATAGTTGATGCTTCAAGAAAAAGAAATGAAAGAACTATGGTTGATAGACTTGCTAATGAATTATTTGAAGCAGCAAATGAAAGAGGATCTTCATTTAAGAAAAAAGAAGATATACATAAAATGGCAGAAGCTAATAAAGCATTTGCACATTATAGATGGTAGGAAAATAAAATGGCAAGAGTTACACCACTAAAACAAGTAAGAAATATCGGAATTGCTGCACATATTGATGCAGGTAAAACTACAACGACTGAGAGAATTTTATTTTATACAGGAGTTGAGCATAAGATAGGTGAAGTTCATGATGGAGCTGCAACTATGGATTGGATGGAACAAGAGCAAGAAAGAGGTATTACTATTACATCAGCTGCTACGACTTGTCATTGGAAAAATCCAATTGATGGTAGTGATACTATGATTAATATTATTGATACTCCTGGACATGTTGATTTTACTATTGAAGTTGAGAGATCTATGAGAGTTCTTGATGGTGCAGTTGCAGTATTTTGTTCAGTAGGTGGCGTACAACCACAAAGTGAAACTGTATGGAGACAAGCAAATAAATATAGAGTGCCTAGAATTATCTTTGTAAATAAGATGGATAGAACTGGTGCTGATTTTTTTAATGTTGAAACACAAGTATCTTCTAAATTAAAAGCTAATCCTGTTCCTCTTCAAATTCCAATAGGAGCTGAAGAAAACTTCGCAGGTGTAATTGATTTAGTTGAAATGAAAGCAATTGTTTGGGATGCAGATGCTGAAATGGGTTCTAATTATCATATTGAAGATATTCCAGCTAATTTACTTGACAAAGCAAATGAATATAGAGAAAAATTAGTTGAATCTGCTGCAGAACAAGATGAAGATTTAGAAATGAAATACCTAGAAGGTGAAGAAATTACTAATGATGAAATCATGGCTGCAATTAAAAAGGGTTGTTTAGCAATGAACATTACTCCAATGATTTGTGGAACTGCTTTTAAAAATAAAGGTGTTCAAACTTTACTTGATTGTGTTTGTAGATACTTACCTTCACCTGTTGAAGTTGAAGATATTAAAGGTGAAACACAAGATGGTGATGCTGTTATTGTTGAATCAACTGATGATGGTGAAGTAGCAGCCTTAGCTTTTAAAATTATGACAGATCCATTTGTAGGACAATTAACATTTACAAGAGTTTATAGAGGAATTTTAAAATCAGGTACTTATGTTTTGAATTCAACTAAAATGAAAAAAGAAAGAATCGGAAGACTTCTTAAGATGCATGCCATTAAAAGAGAAGAAGTTTCTGAATTGTATGCAGGAGAAATTGGTGCTGTTGTTGGATTAAAATCAACAATTACAGGTGATACACTTGCAAGTGAAAAAGATCCAGTTATTTTAGAGCGAATGGATTTTCCTGAGCCTGTTATTTCTGTAGCAGTTGAACCTAAAACTAAAGCAGATCAAGAAAAAATGGGTGTTGCTTTAGGAAAACTAGCACAAGAAGATCCTTCTTTTAGAGTGGCAACTGATGAAGAATCTGGTCAAACTATTATTTCAGGAATGGGTGAGCTTCACTTAGAAATTTTAGTTGATAGAATGAAAAGAGAATTCTCAGTTGAAGCTGAAGTTGGAGCTCCTCAAGTTGCTTATAGAGAAACTATTAAAAATGCTACTAAGGTTGAGTATAAATATGCTAAACAATCTGGTGGTAAAGGTCAATATGGTCATGTATACTTAAATATTAAGCCATTACCTGCTGATAGTGAAGAAAATTACATATTTATTAACTCTATTAAAGGTGGTTCTGTTCCTAAAGAATATATACCTGCTGTTGATAAAGGTTGTAAAGAAGCAATGGCTGGTGGAATACTAGCTGGTTATCCCATGGTTAATATTGAAGTAACTTTATATGATGGTTCTTATCATGATGTAGATTCATCTGAAATGGCATTTAAATTAGCAGCTTCCATGGGATTTAAAAAAGGTTGTAGAAGTGATGCTGCAAAAGCAGTTATCTTGGAACCTATGATGAAAGTTGAGATTGAAACTCCTGAAGATTATATGGGAGATGTTATTGGTGATGTTAATAAAAGAAGAGGACAAGTTCAATCTATGGATGATAGAGCTGGTATTAAACTAGTAATTGCAATGATTCCATTGGCTGAAATGTTTGGTTATTCTACTGATTTAAGATCTATGTCACAAGGAAGGGCTACATATTCTATGTTATTTGATAATTATGCAGAAGTTCCTAAGAATGTTTCAGAAGAAATTATAAAAAAACGAAACGGTTAAAACATATATAATAAAATAAACGATACGCTTGGTATCGTTTATTTATATTTTTGTATTATTAAGACATAAGTAATATAAAAATATAAAAACCTTTATTACAATTTTATGATAAAATAGTCCACAAAGATGATTGGAATATTAATTGAAAATAGAAACTAAAACAGCTAAATTTACAGACCCTTTATATTTAGAAAGTGGAAGAATACTACAGCCTTTTGAGCTTATTTATGAAACTTACGGCACATTAAATGAAGACAAATCAAATGTTATTATAATATGTCATGCACTATCAGGTTCACATCATGCAGCAGGACGATATGCAAATGAAGCGAAAGCTGGTTGGTGGGATAATTTTATAGGTGAAGATAAAACAATAGATACAAACAAATACTTTGTAATTTGTTCAAATAATTTGGGTTCATCTTTTGGTTCTACTTCACCTATGAGTAAGATGTATCCTTTGGAAGAATTATATAGGCTTAAATTTCCAGTATTAACTATCTCTGATATTGTAAAAGCACAAAAAAATCTTTTAAACTCACTTGGTATTTATCATGTAAGAGCCATTATTGGGGGTTCTATGGGTGGTATGCAAGCTTTATGTTATGCTATAGAATACCCAGATTTTTCTGATATTATAATACCTTTAGCAACAACAGCATATACAAGACCTTGGGCAATTTCTTCAAATATCATAGCGATGCAAGCTATTAAAAACGATCCAAATTTTAAAAATGGAAACTATACAAAAGATGATTTAATTGCACAAGGACTTACAGGTTTAGCTCTTGGTAGAATGGCTGGATTAATAGCTTATTTAGGTTCAAATTCTATAAATGAAAAATTTGGACGAACTTATTGTCATACTGATGGTTTATATGAATTATTTGGTCGATTTGAAATTGAAAGATACTTAGAGTACAATGCTTATAGTTTTCCTAAATTTTTTGATCCTTTATCTTATTTATATATTTGTAAAACTATGAATATTTTTAATGCTGCAAGAGGAAGTGATAAATTAGAAGACGCACTTTTAAAAATAAAATCTAAATTATATTTAATATCATTTTCAGATGATACATTATTTTTTCCAGAAGAGATGGAAGAAATATATAATATAATGAAAAATATAAAAAAGCATAATGTAAATTATAAAATGATACAATCAGAGCATGGACATGATTCTTTTTTAGTTGAAATACATAAATGTAAAAATCATATTCAGAATATATTAGAAAATAAAATATAAAGAATTTCTATGTATAATAAAACTTTCATTGGTATACTTGCAGGATTTTTTGCAGCAATTATATGGGGACTTTGGCCTGTACTAACAAGAAGTGGAGTTCTTTATGAATTTACTCCAAACGAAATAGTAATTATAAGATTTTTAATATGTGGTATTTTATTATTACCATTTTTTATAAAAAATAAATGTTATAAAAAATATAGCATAATAAACTCAGTAATTCTTACAATTGGTGCAGGAGCATTATATGTATATGTTTCTGCTTTAGGTTTAAAATATGCACCTGCTGGTCATTTAGGTATAGTTGAAATAGGAACAATGCTTACTTTAAGTGCAATTTTTGGATACTTTTTATTAAATGAAAAGAAAAATAAAGTACAAATTATCGGGTATTTTATTGTATTTTCTGGAATGATGGTAATCAATTATCAAAGCCTAAGCATCACTTATGATGAAAATGTAATCTTTGGAGATTTTCTTCTTGTTATTGGTGGGGTATTATGGGCTATTTATACTGTTTTTTCAAAAAAATGGAATATCTCGTCATGGGATGCTGTTAGTATTGTATCAGTTTATTCAATGATAATTTATATTCCTTTAATACTCATTTTTGATTATGAAAATATAAACTTAATAAATAAACCTCTAAATGAATTAATTAAACAAGCATTAGGACAAGGAGTATTAGCAGCCATACTTGCCTTATATTTGTTTAGTTTATCTGTTCAAATCTTAGGAGCTTCAAGAGGTTCAATTATTAGTGCTTTTGTTCCAAGTGTAGCAGTAATAGGAGCTTATTTTTACTTAAGCGAAAAACCTACAAATCTTGAACTAATTGGATTGTCTTTAACTACTATTGGTTTATTATTGGTCATATTTGAAAAAAAGAAAATAAACAATAAATAAGAACTTAATACTTCTTTAAAAGAATAAAAAACTATTATATAAGAAATATATAATATAATAAAAAGTATAAACAATAGTAGAGGATAAAATATGAAAGAAAAAGAATTGGTATTTGAAGAAAAAATAGAAAAAGCAAAAGAACTTTTAAATAAATTATCTAAAAGAGATATTGCATTAAGTGACTCATTAGATTTTTATAAAACTGGTATGAAAGAATTAGAAAGTGCTCAAAAATTATTAGACGAGGCAAAATTAATTTTTAAACAAGAAGATAAACAAGAAGATAAACAATAAATATATTAGGATATAAATATGAATGAAAGACACGAATTTTTTAATAGACAAATCAAACTTTGGGGTGAAGATACTCAAGATTCCTTACAAGATAAAAAAATAGCTATCATAGGTTCTGGTGGACTTGGTTGTTGTTTAGCTATTGCTTTAGGAGCTAGCGGTATTGGTGAATTTGCTTTTGTTGATTTTGATGAAGTTAGTATTCACAACATTCATAGACAAATTGGTTTTAATATTGAAGATGATGGTAAACCTAAGGCTTTAGTATTAAAAAAACTTGTTGATAAAAGATGTTCATATACAAAAGTTACAGCTTATGTTGAAAGTTTTGATGAATTTAAAAAAAGAGGTTTAAATTTTGATTTAATTATTGATGCAAGTGATAATTTACCAACAAGAGCTAGTATAAATGAATATTGTATGAAAAAAAACCAAGCTTGGATTTATGGTTCAGTTGAAGAGTTTCACGGGCAGGTTTGTTTTTTCCATAAAGCTTCATATGAAGAAGTATTTCATATAAATGATAGAAAACCAAATGGCATAGCCTGTCCAATTGTAATGCACATAGCTTCGCTTCAAGCTAATCTAGCACTTAGATACTTAGCAAATTTAAGTGTTAAAAAAGATATTTTATATTATTTATCTTTTAATCAAGATGGTGTATTAGATACTAAAAAATTTAATCTACCTACTGCATAATTTTATAGGAGAATAACTACTTGGAACTTTTAGAATACTTTAACAAAAAAAATCTTGTTGATAATATGGCAAGATATGAGGCAAATTATCAAATATCTTTGGGTAAAATTATAAAAGAAACAAATATATCAAATGATATGTCTTATGAGATTGAATTTTCTTTAGCCTTAGGTTCTTTATACGATTTATTTAAAGATATTAAATCTTTAGATAATATAGATTTAACTAATATAATAGATCAGCAAAGTGCATTAGATGCTCTTCAGTATTTTGTAAACAAAAATTATGAACTTGTAAAAGATGGTACTATTAAATTAGAAAATATTATAAATGATATTAATGATGAAGCTTTTTTTAGTGATTCTATGAAAAATATTTATGAATTAAATATTTCTGATATTAAGAATAAATATAAAGCTTTATTTACTGATAATTTTTTGCAACAAATACAAGAAGAAATTCAAAAAGAGCATAATATTTAATTACTAGTTAAAAAAAAGGTTTTATATATTGATTGACTTAGAAAATCGTACACAAGATAAAATAGATATGTCTTATTTAGAACATATTGCTAAAGATTTGAGCTTACAAGATATAGAATTAATAATTACAAATAATGATGAAATAAAAACATTAAATAAAAAATATAGAAATATTGACAAATCTACTGATGTATTAAGCTTTCCTTTGAGCAATGAATTTGAACATATGCCTTTAGGAACTATTATAATCTCAAGTGATTTTGTAAAAGAAAAAGCCAAAAAATTTAAACATAGTTTTCAAGATGAACTAGCTTTATTATTTATTCATGGTCTTTTGCATCTTTTGAAGTATAACCACGAAATTGATAATGGAGAACATAGGAAAAAAGAAGAAGAAATAATTAAAAAATTTAATCTACCAAATAGCTTAATAGTAAGGAATAGTTAAAATATGGATTTAATGATTTTTATAGTATCAATGATAGCATTGATTTACGGTGCAGGTTTTATTATAAATGAAAGTGAAAAAATAGCCAAGCATTATAATATATCTGCTTTTGTGATAGGGGCTACACTAGTGGCATTGGGAACTTCATTACCAGAAATGGCAGTTTCTATATCTGCTTCATTAAAGGGAAGTGGTGACATTGCCGTTGCTAATGTCGTTGGTAGTACTATTTTTAATATAGCTTTAGTTTTAGGAGTAGTGTTTTTAATATCTAAAAAAATTGTGCCTAAAAGAGATATCTTTGCTAAAGATTCCGCTTGGGCTTTATTTCCAATTTTAGTATTTATTCTAATGGGAATGGATGGTAAATTAAATTTTGTTGATGGTATATTATTTTTATCTTTAATGCTAGCTTATTTGATGTTTTTATTTTCCTCAAATCAAGTAAATTCATTTAATGAAGATGATATAAAAGAAAAATTTGCATGGAAGAAAACAGCTCTTTTTCTTCTTCTAGGTTTTAGTTTTACTATTCTTGGTGCTGATTTTGCAATTAGTAGTGCTGGGAGTATTGCTAAAGAGTTTGGGGTTAGTCAGTGGATTATTGGCTTATTTTTAGTAGCCCTTGGTACATCTTTACCTGAACTTACTATTTCTGTAAAAGCTGCTTTAAATAATAATTCTGATTTAGCAATTGGAAATATTATTGGTTCAAATGTAGCAAATTTTACTATGGTCTTAGGACTTAGTTCTATGGTAAATCCTTTAAATATTAATCTTCAAGAATATACTTTTGATATTTTAGCTGCATTAATATTATCTTTAATGTTAGTATTTATAAGTGCGAACAAGCTTTATAATAAGAGTGCAGGAATAGTACTGATGGTGGTTCTTGTTCTAGTTATACAAAATGGCTTAAATGTATAAATCATATTTATAAATAAGGGGAAGACCTACAAGTATAAAATTTTAATATTTTATAAAAGAAACCTAAAATCATTTTGTACTATATTTAGACTTCCTTGCCCATCTTAAAAATAACCTATCTGTAGTAATAAAATCATTTAATTTTTTATTATTTTGTATAAAGTTTACTAATTCTTGTGCTAAATATGGGGCTAAAACAAAACCTCGTCCACCTAAGCCATTTAGAACATAAAGATTTTTAAATCTAGTAAAGTTTTCATTTTTAATTTTTCTTCCATTTTTTAAGCAAGGATACTTTTCTAGTGTAGCCTTAGCATTAATAATTTCTCCATAAATTGGAAAATAATCTATACTAGAAGCTCTTGCACCAACTTTAATATCTATAACTTTTACATCATTTAATTTCTTAATATCATTTGCTAATTCCAAAAGCTTTATAGTGTCTTTTTTTTTAAGTGAGTCATTATATATTTCTCTATGATGACTAGCTCCAATAGACATTTTATATTTAGATGAATTTTGCATTTTAAAAGAAGATGAGATAGAACATTCTTTGTGATAATTATTCAAAATATTTGAACTTGTAGATATCTCTATTTTTTGACCCCATATTTTTCTAATATCAAAATAAGCTTCTTTTATCAAATCTATACTAGCTCCACTTGTTATTATTAGTTTTGTCGCTTTTATCTCATCATTAAGTACCCAAGTATCATTTATATATTCAATAGTTTTTACTTCATAATTAAATTTCTTATCACAATTTTTTGATAAATTTTCACATATTCGTACTGGATCAACTTTTGAACCAATATCAAAAAAATAGCCATTTTTTATTTTTTTATATCTAAAGTCATTATGAGTTTTGTATAATTCAAATTTTATTTTGAATTCATCATTTTTTGGAATTTTAATAATTCCTTTTGTTTTAATATCTTGTGGAAAATGTTTAGTATAAAAATTAACAGAAAAAAGAAGTGACTTATTTACTAGATTCTTAAAGTCATTATTTCTGCCAATTTGTGGAGATAAGAATGCACCAGCTGCACCACTTGCTCCTTTAGAAATATTATCATTCTTATCTATTAATAATATATTAGTATTTTGTAAAAAATGTGCTATTGAGCAACCAGCAATACCAGTACCTATAATGACATAATCATATTCAATCATATTTTACTTGTATTAAAAAATGTTTTTTAAAATAATTCCACATTATCTTCATTATTTAATTCATCATAATGAACTAATTTTCCACGACCCAGATTTTTAGCTTCATTTAATGCAATATCAGCATTTTTAATTATTTTATCTATATTTAAGTTGTTATTATTACTATAAGTATCAATACCTATACAAATTGTTTTTTGTAAAGTATTATTTTGATCATCAACTTGAATTTGTATTTTACTAAAACCTTGTATAATATTTTTCCCTATGTTAATTACACTTGCTTTATTATCATTACTTATAATTGATATTAAAAATTCATCACCTATTAATCTTGCAACCATATCAACTTCTGTTATATTTGTATGTATTATTTTTGCAAGTTCAATTAAAACTTTATCTCCAATATTATAATCAAATTCATCTATAATAGCTTTAAATCTATCAATACCAAGCATTAGAAAAAAAATATTTTTATATTCTTTTCCAGATAAATTAATATATTTATTGATATTTTTAATTAGATATTTTCTATTATAAACATTAGTTACAGAATCTAATGATGAAGATTCAATAAAGTTCTTTTTGATAATACCACTTTGAATAATAGGAGATATTTGGAAAAATGCAGAATCAATTGTTGGTTTATTATCGTCTAATATTTTATATTGTATATTCGATAAAGCGCAAAATGAGACAATAGCATTAAGTTTAGTATGTGTATTAATAATAAAGAAAAAAGATAAATTATCATCTAAATAAAAGCTTTCGCCTTTTTCAAATATAATTTCTTTTGTATTTTTTTCCATATCAAATAAGGAAAAAGTCATATTACTAATCTTAAATAAACGAGCAAGCCATGCAAAAATATCTTCTGCCATTTGTTTTATAGTAAAAGAATATTGTAATTGCTCATAAAGTTGATAAATATTTTCTAATGCTTTATAGTCATTTTGATTTGTTGCTGATGATTTAATAAGTTGTAAAATATTATTTTTCATTTTTTATCCTTAATAATAACTTTACACTTATAAAATTATTTTTAAATTAGTATTACGTTGATGTAACTTAAATATAGTGCATCCAATTTTTTAAAGAACTTTTTTCTTTCTCTAAAGTGGTACTAGCCCCATGTCCTGGAAAAATTTTAATATCTTTATCCCAAGATAAAACTTTTTCTAAACTTTTTTTCATATCTGATGGATTTGAATATGGAAAATCACATCTACCAATTGAACCTTTAAAAATAAAATCACCTGAAAATAAATTCTCACCAATTTCAATAGCAGAACATCCAGGTGTATGTCCTGGAAAAAAATGAAACTTTATTTTAACACCTTCAAGTGTAAATTCTTCATCTTCTTGTACTAATATATCGGGTATGGATGTTTGCATACCTTTTTGAAATATATCATCTTTTAACATAAAAGCATCATTTTTTGGGCAATACAATTTAATATTAAAATATTCTTGTATTATTTTGTTTGACCATACATGATCAAAGTGTCCATGAGTATTTAGTATTGCAACAGGATTTTTTACATTTTGTTTAATCCATGAACTAGATTCCACTCCTGGGTCTATTATAAAATCTTTGTCATTTATATTAATAATATAACAATTAGTCTGATACTCTCCCATTGCCTGTACTTTAATACTCATATAATGTTTCCCTGCTTAAAATATAATTATTAGTATTGTATCAAATATCTAGTAAGACGAAAGTTAAGAAAATTGTTTTTTGTGAAATTAAACTTAAATATAAATTTTTTGAATACAAAAATAATCACTTTTTTTATAATCAACTATAGAATTACCGACTAATTTTAATTTATTATTTTAATATTTAAGATATTTTATATTTAATATTAATTTAAATTATTATATTATGGTATAATCTCTTATAAAATAATAAATTAAGGAGTTCTAATATGTATTTGTATAAATATATCTTTATTATAGTTCTTATTTGTTTTAGTGTTCTAAACGCTAAAGTTGTACTTGATTTAACACAAAAAGAAAAACAATGGTTAGAAAATAATCACACTATTAATATAGCAACTACTCTAAGTTTAAAGTATGATAGAGATGGAAATAATATTCATACAGATTTACTAAAACTAATAAATAAATATGGTAATACTAATTTAGTAGCTATTAGATTTGCTACATGGCAAGAAGCATTTAGGGAAGTTACAAAGGGTGAGATAGTTAAAGGTATTCTAAATATATCATATACAAAAGAACGCAGTGAAAAATATTTTTATTATTTGCCAACATATAACTTCAGTCCTTTATATTTAATAGTAAAAGATACAAATACTACAATCAAATCTTTAAAAGATTTGGAAAATCAAACAATATATCTAGAGAAAAATGATTCAAGCCATAATACAATTAAAAGTTTTACTAAAAATATAACAGTTATTGATCAAGCTAATGATATGACAATGTATAAATCTTTATTTGAAAATAAGAATAAAGATGTAGTAGCTTATTTGACTTATAGAAGTCCAAAAAAATATATGAAAAAATATAAATTAAAAATTGCAAAAACTATTTATAATAAATATGGAGATGTTCATATTGCTATAAATAAAAAATACGCACTTTTACATTCTATTATAAATAAAATATTTAAAATTATTCCTAAAGAAGAATTAACAAATTTAAGAAATAAAGTATATATAAGTTCTCAAATTATCAAGCGTGATATCGGATTAAGTATAGAAGAAAAAAAATGGATTAGTGAAAATACTGTAACAATGGGAATTGAAGACTGGCCTCCTGTTGTTTTTCTTAATACTTCTTTAAAAATTGATGGAATTTCTGGTGATTATATAAAATTTATTATAAAAAGAACAGGTTTGAAGGTGAAGTATATAAGTGGTCCTTGGAATAAACTTTTAAAAGATTTTGAAAATAAAAAAATAGACATACTTCCAGCTACATATTATACAAAAAAAAGAACTAAATATGGTTTATATAGTGAAACATATTTTAAAATGAAAGATTATCTATATGTTAGAAAAGATGATAGTTCTATACATTCAATGAAAGATTTAGAAGGTAAAACTCTAGTAATTCAGAAAGGCTATGCTTCAATTGATAAAATAAAAAATAAATTTCCAAAAATAAACTTAATATATGCGACAAGTTTAAATGAAACAATTAATTTTGTATTGAATAAAAAAGCAGATGCTTTATTTAACGGACAAATTGTAGTGGAAAAAAAAATAAATGATGAATTAGTCATTGGCTTAAAAGGCATTTCTCAAACATCATTTAACTCACCCACCTTGCATACTTTTTCAAATATAAATAAACCAATTTTAGCTTCAATTTTGAAAAAAGGATTAAAGAGTATTTCAAGAGATGAAAAAGTCAAAATTTCTCATAAGTGGCTAAAAACAATTAATAATGATGTGAAATATTTAGATGAAGAGGTGAATATAGAGTATACTTCATTTTTAGATATATTATCCTTAGGTGAGCTTTTATTTTCTTTGTTAATATTAAGTGTTTTATTACTTTTTATTTATTCTAATTATTCAAAATCAAAGATTTTAAACATTAGTATGAGCAGATTTATTTTACTAATTCTTGTATTTGAACTTTCTGTAGTGTTTTTTCTTATTTATGAAATCATAAGCTTAGATAAAATTGAGAATGAATTAGCACTTGTATATAAAGACAAAACTAATATGATTCAAGTTATGCAAAAGCTAAGACAAAGTTCAGATGATTTAACTAATGCTGCGAGAGCTTATGCTGTAAGTAATGATAAAAAATTTAAAAAACAATACTTTGATATTTTAGATATAAGGAATGGACTAAAAGCTAGACCTGAACATTATGATTTAATTTATTGGGACTTAAGTAAGGAGCGAAGAGAGCAAAAACATAAAAGTTTAAGAAAAGAATCTTTAAAAAGTATGATTGGTAAATTACCTTTTAATTCTTTTCAAAAAAATCTATTAAAACGATCAGAGTATAATTCTAATGATTTAGTTAGTTTAGAAAAAGATGTTTTTAAAGCTATGAAAAATGGTAATCAAAAATTAGCAATTAAGCTATTATATTCTAAGCAATACTACAAAGAAAAAGAAAAGATTATGATACCACTAGATGATATGATAATTTCTCTTAATAGTACTATGGATGGTAAGATATCACTTTTAAATTATAAAATTAAAAATGAATTTATCTATATAGTAATAGTTGTAATATTTTTTATACTTGGAAATTTTATGATATATTTAATGATAATTAAAAAAATCTCAAAACCTCTTAATTATTTATCAAAACTTATAGACAAGTTTCAAAAGAATGATAAAGATATAATTAAACAAACTTTTTATAAAGATGAAATAGGTGATACTATTCAACAGTTTTTTAATATGAGAGCTTCAATTGAAGAACAGCAAGAAGACTTAAACAATTTAAATCACAACTTAGAAAAAATCATTCAAGATAAAACAAAAATACTAAATGAACAAAAAAAAGAATTACAGTCTTTGATTAATGCATATGATCAAAATGTTATTGCATCAAAAACTGATGTATATGGCAATATCATATATGCAAGTAAAGCATTTTGTAGAATAAACGGCTATTCACAAGATGAACTAATTGGGAAAAGTCATAGTATTATAAAACATGAAGATACCAAAGCAGAAATATTTCAAGATATGTGGAAAACAATTAAATCAAAAAAAATATGGAAAGGTGAATTAAAAAATAAAAAAAAGAATGGAGAATTTTATTGGGCATATTCAATAGTTTCACCAGATTTCAATGAAGATGGTAAAATTATTACTTATAATTCAATTAGACAGGACATTACAGCTAAAAAAGATCTTGATCAACTTCTTGAATCTTTAGAAGAAAAAGTTAAAGAAAGAACATTGGAATTAAATAATGAGAAAAAATATATAAGTTCTGTTATAAATTCTCAAAACAATATTGTAATTACTAGTGACTCAGCTAATCTAAAAACTGTAAATAAATCTTTTTTAAAGTTTTTTAATATTGAAAATAAAGAAGAATTTTTAAGTAAGTTTGGAAATTGTATATCTAAAACATTTGTAAGTAATAAGTTATTTAAAAATAAACTTTGGCTTGAATATTTTTATGAACAAAAAAATAATATAAGTACAATACAAATGGAACAAAATAATATTATTTATACTTTTACCATATCTGTTGATAAATTTAATTTTAATAACGATATTTTATATACAGCTGTCTTTACAGATATTACTGAGTTTGAAAATATTAGAAAAGAAATAGAAGAAATTCATCAACATACAAAAGACTCAATAGAATACTCTTCTTTAATTCAACGCTCAATTGTTCCAAGCAAAGAATTATTCTCTAAATATTTTAAAGAATATTTTGTGATTTGGAATCCTAAAGATATAGTAGGAGGAGATATATACCTTTTTAATGAGATAAGTGAAGATGAATGTATTTTTATGATTATTGATTGTACTGGTCATGGAGTTCCAGGTGCTTTTGTTACTATGTTAGTAAAAGCAATTGAGCGACAAATTATGTTAGAAATAATACTTAAAGATGAAGCAATTAGTACATCTCATATTCTAAAAAGATTTAATAAAGAAATGAAAAGTATTTTAAAACAAGATAATAATGATGCAATATCAAATGCAGGTTTTGATGGAGCTATTCTTTATTATAATAAAAAAGAAAAAGTGATAAAATTTTCAGGAGCTAATAATGAATTATTTATTGTAAAAGATGATGAATTAAGTTCAATAAAGGGAAATAGACATTCAATTGGCTATAGAAGCTCTGATGTAAATTATGAATTTACAGAACATATTATTGATGTAGAAGATAATATGAAGTTTTATATTACAACTGATGGTTATTTAGATCAAAATGGAGGAGAAAAAGGTTTTCCATTTGGTAAAAAAAGATTTAAAAATATTATACAAGAGTGTAATAATGAAGAATTCATTAATCAACAAGAAATATTTTTAGATACCTTAGCTCAATATCAAGGAAAAGAAGAAACAAATGATGATATTACATTAATAGCTTTGAAAGTATAAAAGAGTGTAAAATACTAATTTTAAAACATATTAATAAAGAATTGAGCTTTAAATAAGCTGTAAATTTAGACTTTAAATCTTGTTTTATAAATATAAAATTATAAGTTTTATCTTATTAATTATATAGTACAATCACGAAATTTAAGGAGCATAAAAGATGACATTTACTAAAGATGAATTTAAAAAACAAGTTGAAAATATACAAGCACAAACTTGGTATAAAAACCCTATAGGATTTGGTATTGCGCGAGTTGATAGAGGACAGTTAAATCCTGACAAGATACTACAAGCAACATTTTTACATATAAATTGGAATGAAAACTTTGGAAGTGCTGCTATTTTTTTAGAAGGATTAAAAAAATCTGGAGTGCAAATTGATACAAATAAATCAGAATTAGTATGTGAAATAAATGATTCTTTTTTAACTTTTTGTATAGAATCTTTTAGACCTTATTTACCTGAGGCAAAAGGTGAAGATCATAAAAATGTACAAGTTATATCATCTTTAGCGTCTTTACCTATTGAATCTGGTTTAAATGCAAATAATTATAAAGTAGTTTTTATTTTTGAAGATGATAAACCTTTATCAACTGAAAGTGTATATTTAAAACTTCATGCCTTATCAAGTGGAAAAGCAAAATTAAGAAGTTTAAACTTAGATGGTGCTTTTGGAAAACTTCATAATTGTGCATGGACAGGTTCAACTCCTATTGAATTAGACTGGTTAAGACAAAATGAAATTGCATTAAAAGTAGCAAATAAATATCCTGAGATTACTATGGTAGATAAATTTCCTAGATTTTTATCTCACATAATACCAGCTGATAATACAAGAATACTAGAAACATCTAAAGTTAGATTTGGAGCTCAATTAGCAAATGGAACTACAGTTATGCCAGGAGCTTCGTATATAAATTTTAATGCAGGAACATTAGGTAGTGTTATGGTTGAAGGAAGAATATCTTCAAGTGCCGTTGTAGGAGCTGGTTCAGATGTAGGAGGTGGTGCTTCTATCTTAGGAGTATTATCAGGAACAGATGGTGTGCCTGTAAGCATAGGTGATAATACACTTCTTGGGGCCAATTCTTGTACTGGTACAAGCATTGGTGATTCTTGTATTTTAGATGCAGGAGTTACTATATTACCTGGAACCAAAATATCTTTATCACAAAAAGCAGTACAACAAATACAAGAAGTAAATCCTGATAAAAACATAAAAGAAGTTATGAAAGGTATGGATTTTATAGGTGTAAATGGAGTTCATTTTAGAGTCAATTCATCTACGGGGCAAGCAATTGCAATGCGCTCAACAAGACAAATTAAACTAAATAGTGATTTACATTAGTTATATATTTAAGTATCTAGCTTACTAATTATAAGCTAGATATATTATATTATTTGGCTACACTTATTTAAATTATTATCTTTTAGAGCTACTTGCAAATTCAATCACAATCAAATATATAATTCTTAATAGTAACTATTTTAAGCTTTAAAAAAATAGTTATTATTTCTAACTTGCATAATTTACAATATATTTATCAAATTTATTAAAAAATCACATTTTTTCTCCATTCCTTATGGTTAAATTGTAAAATTCAGTATTTTTATATAAATTTCTATCAATGGTCATGTAATAAGTTTTAAACTTTGATGTATACAAATAGATAAAATTCCAAATGCTAAAACGCAAGCTACCTTATTTGCCCCTTGATAGTATATTTTATCACATCCAAAGTCATCTTTTAAGTATTTATTTACTCGCTCTACCATACTTCTTTGCTTGTAGTGATGTTTATCTGATGCTTGAGTCAAATTTAAATATTCAAATTTTTCTTTTTCCTCTTTTGCTAAAGCTATTTTTTCTTTTAGCACTTTAGAGTTTTTAGGATTTATATCTATGATTGGTTTATGATTTAACTCTTCAGAATACTCTGCAATAATATCACTATCATATCCAGCATCAAGTAAATCATGAAGATACATTACTCTTTTGCTAGTTTCATTTATAAGTGGAAGTGCTACAGAACTATCATGAACATTTGCACCACTATAAAATGCAACTACTGGTATATCTCCATCAACAACACTAATATGAAGTTTACCACCTATCCAAACTTCTCTATTACCTTTTGAATTTTGTTTAATACCAACTCCACATGATGTTGATACAAGTGATAACATATCATTAGTAGTTTTCATATCTTTTTGAAGTTCAAGAATCTTTGGTTTTATAGCTTCTCTTTTCTCACCTTTTTTAGGTCTTCCAACCTTATTTTTTGCTTTCTCTTTTTTCTCAACTTTTACAGGTTTTTCCCTAAGTGGTATTTTTGTAGCATCACTTGCATTATACATAAATATAGTATCTGACAAATATTCTTCTATGAATTTTTGATGAGTTTTCTCAGCTATTTTCATATTACTAAGTTGTTCAAACACTCTACTAAATTTTGATTCACTAGGAATATCTATTTTATATCTCCATCCACATAATACTCGCAATATTCTATCCCTATGCAGTCTATGAATTAAATCTCTTGTTGTTTGTATATTATAAACTGATTTAGCAATAAATGCCCTTGCTATTTCTTCTCTATCTTTTGGAGTGTTTGTAATTGTTACAATTGTAACATGCTTTTCTATTTGTGCAAAATCTAATATTTTTATTAATTTTTCTTCTTTAGTGCTTAGTGTTCCTAGTTGTTCTTTTATCTCAGGAAATAAACAATTTTCATGGTTTATAATCCTAAGCCACATTTTTGAAAGATTTGAAGATAATTTTGGTATAATATTTTTCATAAGTTGAATCTCTTTTCTGTTAAATTTTAGGATATAAAATTATAACTTATTTGAAATTTGATTCAACTTTTTTTACAAATAAAAACCTAAATTATGAACTTATTTGCTAATTTGCAAGTGGCTCTATAATCTTGATAATTTCTTCATTAGAAGAAATTTTACTATGTAAAGCATCATCATCAGATACAATATAAACAGTATTATCAAACTCAGTATTACTAGTTTGATATTCATTAGATATACCTATTTTTTTAAAAAAACGATCCGTGGAGCTTTCTCTTTTTAATGAATAATCATATCCTTCTATACCATCTATTCCAAGTATAACTTTAACAACTTTATATTTATTACTAATTATGCTATATTTATATGATATACCATTGTGTGTTTTATGTATTCCATCCCAAGATGCATTCATTCGTTTATATATACCATACATTATAAAACCAAATAAAGGAATAAATCCAAAAATAAACCACATATATAAATTTTCCTTTAATTATTGAACACTAACCGTCGTGCTAAGTTACAATGTTGAATAAGTATTAAGAAAGCAAAGCTTTCTAATTGCTTATATACAAAGAGTAAGAGCATATCGTTTAGCAATGTATTTAGATATTATACGGCAATAATGTCGTATAAGCAAGTGTAATTAATATTATACAACATTATTTTAAATTAAAAGAAATACGTAAAGAATGACTAAAATATCATTCTTCTATCGTTAAGTTTTAGAAATAGAAATACATTTCTAAAACATTTATATTATTATACTTATTTCATACTTGCAGTATCAAGTATAGTTTCACTTAAAGTAGGATGAGCAAAAATCATATCTTCTAAATCTTTTAAGCAAAGATTTGCATTTATAGCTATTAAAAATTGATGAATTAGCTCAGTTGCTTCATTTCCTATAATCGATGAACCTAATATAAGACCAGTTTCATTTTCATAAAGTATTTTCACAAAACCACTATCATCACCTTTTATTTTTGCTTTTCCATTTACTTTAAAAAACAGTTTTTTAATTTTAAAATCAACTTTATCTTCTTTTAAAACTTTTTCACTTTTTCCTATACTTGCAATTTGTGGAGTACAAAAAGTAACTGAAGGAAAAATAGCATCTGCTTTTAGTATTTCTTGCTCTAATATTATACGAACCAATCTTTTTGCTTCATAATAAGCTGTATGTGCTAAAGCAGGAGTATTTATAACATCACCAATAGCATATACATTTTTATTATTTGTACTTTGCAAAGAAGAATTTACATCTATAAAACCTCTAGTATTTGAGATATTTGCTTTTTCTAAATTTAAGTCATTTGTATTTGGACTTCGTCCTATAGAAATAAGTACTTTTTCATATGATTTATCGTGTATTTTTTTATTTATTTCCATACTAAGACTTACTTCATTTTCTTTGATGTCATAAGAGTTTACATTTGCATTTAAATATATCTTGATACCTTGTTTTTCTAATTCTCTTTTTAATGTTCTTGCGATATCTTCATCTTCAATAGGTACTAACCTTGGAGTAAACTCAGCAATTTCAACTTTTGTTCCTAAAGATGAAAAGAAACTAGCAAACTCACAGCCAATAGCTCCACCACCTATTATTAATAAAGATTTAGGAATTTCATTTAAATTAAATACTTCTTTACTTGATAATATTTTATCTTCATGCAAATTCATTAAAGGGTGGTCTTTATGTTTTGAACCACTTGCTATTATTATCTTCTTTGCACTTATGATTTCTTCGTTTTCCCCGTGTATTTTAATACTTGTTTCATCTATAAAAGAAGCAGTTCCGTATTTGATATCTACTTTTGTTTTTTTAAGTTTCCCTAAGATTCCAGATTTTAAATCTTGAATTAAACAAGAAGTATTTTTCTTTAAAGCGTTAATATCAAAAGAGTCTAAAGTAAAATTCACACCTGTAGTTTTAAAATAAGCACTTTTTTTAATATAACTAGCCGTTTCTAAAAAATTCTTAGCAGGTATACAACCTTCATTTAAACAAGTTCCACCAATACGACTTTCATCTTTATCAACAATACAAACGCTTTTTCCACTAGCTCCTAATAAAGTTGCTACTTCATAACCAGCAGGTCCAGCTCCTATTACAATAATATCATACATATCCTAGTCCTTCTTCTTATCTTTTTCTAAATACTCATGTGCCATATAAGAAGATCTTGCATATGGAGTACTATGAACAAATTCAAAACCCATATCAAGTGCAGTTCTTTTATATAAAGCAAACTGTGTAGGATTAACATATTCTACAACTTTTTCATACTCACCAGAAGGTGCTAAATACTGTCCAATACTAAGTAAAGTACAACCAACATCTAATAAATCTTGAAACACTTCTACCATCTCTTCAAAAGTTTCACCAAGTCCTACCATTAACGCACTTTTGGTTTTGATTTTATCTCCACCTAAAAGTTTTAATTGTTTAAGAACTTCAATAGATCTTTTATATGTAGATGCTTTTCTTATTTTATAAAGCCTTGGTATTGTTTCTACATTATGTCCTATTACAACAGCACCTGAATTAACAGCTGTTTGAATAGAACTTATTTTCCCCTTAAAATCAGGTATTAAAAGCTCGACTTGTGCATTAGGTACATTTTTTAAGATATCTTGTGTTACTTTATAAAACTGATTTGAACCACCATCTTCTAAATCATCTCGTGCAGGAGATGTAATAACAATATATTTTAAACCAAGCTCGATTACCGATGTTCTTACTTGATCAATTTCTTTTTGATTTACTTCAAAAGGTTTTCCAGTCATTACATTACAGTAAGTACACCGTCTAGTACAGATATTTCCTAAGATTAAAAATGTAGCATTTTTATTTGCAAAACACTCAGAAATATTAGGACATTTTGCTTCTTGACAAATAGTATGAATTCCATTTGTGCTTAAAAGTTTTTCCATATCTCTTTGTGCTTTGAAAGATATTTTTTTTCTTAACCATTCTGGTTTACGTGCTATATTTTTTACTCTCATTGTCATCTTTGTATCCTTAAATTCTCTAAAATAGAATTAAATTATATCTTAGAAGTATTTGTATTGCGTTAATGTTTAGATCTAATATTTAATTCTTTAATAGCTCTTGTATCATCAGGTCTACAAACTCCCCATGTTTTTGGATAATCTTGGAAAGCCTTAGGATTACTTTGTGCTAATTTAACAGCTTCAATCATACGATCACAAAATATATCTATTGTTTCTTTATTTTCTGTTTCAGTTGGTTCTATCATAATAGCTTCTTTAACAATCAAAGGAAAATACACTGTAGGTGCATGCATTCCAAAATCAATTAAATATTTTGCAATATCCATAGCTGTCACACCATTTTTAGCTAAAGTCTTAGCTGAGAGTACACACTCATGCATACATAAACCATCAAATGGAACATCAAAATATTCTCTTAATCTTACTCTTATATAGTTTGCATTTAACACAGCTTTTGTACTAGCATTTAACATACCATTTGCACCAAGAGTAACCATATATACAATAGCTCTTAAAGAAATACCATAATTACCAAAAAATGGAGATATTTTACCAATACTATTCTCTGCTCCTTCTGTAAGTTCATATTTATTGTTTACTTTTTTAATTCCTAAATCAGGTAAAAAAGGTTTAAGTTTGTCATTTACTCCAACAGGTCCGCTTCCAGGACCTCCACCACCGTGAGGAGTTGCAAATGTTTTATGCACATTGATATGAATAACATCAAATCCTATATCACCAGGACGAGCTACTCCCATAATTGCATTCATATTAGCACCATCATAATACATCATGGCATCATAAGAATGAGCTAAGGCACATATATCTTTAATCTTTTTATTATACATTCCTAAAGTATTTGGAACAGTTAACATAACAGCTGCTACTTCATCACTCATTTTTGCTTTAAATTCTTCATAATCCATAGCACCGTTTGCATCAGATTTTATAGTAATAACTTCATATCCAACCATAGCAGCAGTTGCTGGGTTTGTTCCGTGTGAACTATCTGGAACAATAATATATTTTCTTTTATTACCTTTACTTTCATGATATTTTTCAATCATCATAATACCTAACATCTCACCATGAGCTCCTGCTTGTGGTGTAGTTGTAAAAGCACTCATACCTGTAACTTCACATAAAGTTTTTTCTAACATATCAATTGTTTCTAGTGTACCTTGAAAATCATCTATCATATTATTTGTAATTAAATGAGGATGAATATTTGTAAATCCTTCTAAAGCAGCTATTCTTTCAGTAATCTTTGGATTATACTTCATAGTACAAGAACCTAAAGGATAAAAGTTTTTATCTATTGACATATTTTTATTTGATAGATTTGTAAAATGTCGTACTACATCAAACTCGCTTAATTGTGGTAATGCTGCTTTTTCTTTTCTTACTAGATTTTCATCTAAACTGCATTTTGGAACATCAAATGGTGGTAGTTTTATTCCCATTCTTCCTTCATGTGATTTATCAAAAATAGTTTCAGTTTTAATCATAATAGACCTCCAATAGCATTTACTAGTTCATCTAATTCTTCTTTTGTTCTTTTTTCAGTAACACTTACTAAAATTTTATTTTCACAATTTTCATATAGTTTTGATAAATTTATTCCTGCATATATATCAAATAAATGCAATTTTGCCAATAATTTATCTGCACTAAGAGGAGTTTGTAAAATAAATTCATTAAATGTAGGTGAACTATTACAAACTTCAACACCGTTTAGTTCTTCTAACTTAGTTTTTAAATATTGTGTTTTACTATGACAAAGATTTGACATATGAACTAAACCCTCACGACCAAGAAGTGATAAAAAAATAGCCGATCTTAAAGCTAATAAGTTTTGATTTGAACAAATATTTGAAGTTGCTCTTTGTCTTCTTATATGTTGTTCTCTTGCTTGCATAGTTAATACAAAAAGTTCATTTCCATTTTTATCTAATGTTTTTCCTATAAGTCTTCCAGGAAGATTTCTAATGTCTTTTTGTCTTGTAGCAATAAATCCAAAAGTTGGACCCCCAAAGTTTAGATAATTACCTAAACACTGACCATCACCACAAACAATATCAACCCCTAAACTTCCAGGATCTTTTATCATACCAAGTGATATAGGATAAGCTGACATAACTGCTAAGGCTTTATTTTCATGTAGTTTTTCTACAATTGAAGTAAAATCTTGAATGCTTCCAAAAAAATTAGGATTTTGGAATAAATAAGCAGCAATACTATTATCTATTTTAGCTTCAACTTTTGAAAAGTTTGTTTTAAAATCTTCTATATCTATAACTTCTACATCTATATCTCTAAAAGATAAATATGTTTTTACAATTTTTATGTAGGTTTTATTTACTCCTGCATCTATTAAAATTTTATTTTTTCTTGTAATTCTAACGGCCATTAAAGCAGACTCAGCTAAGGCAGTCGCACCATCATACATAGAAGCATTTGAAGCATCCATTCCCGTTAATTCACAGATTAAACTTTGATACTCATATAAAGACTGCAATGTCCCTTGTGAAGCTTCTGCTTGATAGGGTGTATATGCTGTATAAAATTCACTTCGTCCAGCAAGTGCATCAACAGCAGATGGAACCACGTGATCATAATAACCACCACCTAAAAAAATGGTTTTATTACTTACATTTTTAGAAGATAGTTTTTTAAATTTAGCAAAAGTAGAAAATTCATCTAAACCATTTTCTAAATGTAAATTATCAACTTTTAAATCATCTGGTACTGAAGAAAATAAATCTTTTTCGTTTTCTAATCCTATAACATCTAACATTTCTTTTATGTCAGATTTAGTATGAGCAGTATATGGCATAAAAAACTCCTTATAAAGTATTTACATATTGAGCATAAGAATCGCCATCCATCAAGGAAGCTAATTCACTCTCATCATCTATTTTGATTTTAAAAATCCAAATATTCTCAGCATTCTCGTTTAAAGACTCAGGAGAATCTAATAAATCTTCGTTAATTTCTACAATAGTTCCAGTTAAAGGAGTATATATATCTGAAGCTGCTTTTACTGATTCTATAAATGCTACGCTTCCACCAATACTAACAACTAAATCTACTTCTGGAAGTTCGATAAATGTAATATCACCTAATTGATCAATAGCATACTTTGAAATACCAACACTTGCAATTCCATCATTAACTTCAACCCATTCATGTTCTTCATTAAATTTTTTCATTCTTAAATCTCCTAATTTTATTTTTTTATAAAAGGTAGTGTAGCAATATTTGCCTCAATTTTACCTCTTGCATCTCTTAATTCAAAAGAAAGTTCTTTATAAAAGTCTTTTATACTAACCATAGCTAAACCAATTCCTACATTTAATATAGGTGAAAATGCAGCTGATGTTACGAAACCAACTTCTTTATCGTTTTGAAAAACTTTAAAGCCTTTTCTTGCAGACCTTCTTGAAGTTGTTTTAAAAGGAAGTAAAATTCTATTTAGACCTTCTTCTTTTTGTTTTAACAAAGCATCACGACCAATATAATCTCTTTTTAGATTTACAAACATTCCTAAGTTTGCTTCAAGTGGAGTTATATCTTCTGTTAAGTCATTGCCATACAGTGAATATCCCATTTCTAATCTTAAAGCATCTCTTGCACCAAGTCCTGCTGGTTTCACACCATCGCTTATTAAAGCATCCCATAATTGTACAGCAATATCAGATTTAACATATAATTCAAAACCTAACTCACCTGTATAACCAGTTCTACTTAATAAACAATATTGATCAAAAAGTTCAGTTTGAACGAATGAAAAGAATTTTAATTCATCTAAATTAATGTCAAAATATTTTTCTAATATTTTTTTAGCATTAGGACCTTGTACATCTAATTTTGTAAATTCTTCTGAACGATCTTCTAGTACACCTGAAGTAATTCTTGAATTAAATGTTTCAAAATCAATATTTGCTCTTGAAGCATTAACAACTATCATTAGCTCATCATTTGCTAATTTATAAATAATAAGGTCATCAATTACTCCACCATTTTCATTAAGTAAAAAGCCATACTTACATTTTCCAACAACTAAAGCTTCTATATCAATCGAAACAGCATTGTTCATACCACTTTGTAAAATATCACCTTTGAAAAAAAATTCACCCATATGTGAAGTGTCAAATACGGCAACATCATTTCTACAATAAGAGTGTTCAGCTACAATTCCCTCAAATTGCATAGGCATATCCCAACCACAAAATCCAACATTTTTTGAATTTAACTCTTTTTGTCTATCATAAAGAGGTGTTTTTAATAATTCTTCCATATTAGTCCTTCTTATTTTAAATATATGTAAAATTATAAAATATAAAAGAGGAATAAAAGTATCAAATAACTTGTAAGTTTTAGAATATTAAGAAGATTTATATTAAAGTACAATGCTCAATTATATTTTCTAAGTTTTTAACAATAAATTTATTGGCAACTTTATTTATTTGTACATTTGGAGCAATGCAAAGGTATTCTTTATTCTTTTTATTAAGAATATAAGTAAACTTATAAACAAACTTAGTTGTAGAAGAAATATTCTTATTATTTAGTTTTTGACTTGATAATTTATAAATCTTAATTTTATTTACTTTTTCATAATTTGTTTTAAAAATTTTAGGTAAATCATCACTTTTATATTCATAATAAGCTAAAATACAAGCTAAAATAAAGATGCAAAAAAAAGCAAAAAGCCCAAATCTTTTCTTTTGTAATTCACTTGTTACTTTATACATAATAAAAGCCAAAATAATAAATACGATAATTGATAATATTATAATTTGCAAAATATTCCTTTAAAAATCTATTTTAACTTGAGTTTGTCCAGTTGTTCCAAATGCTTCATCAATGTCTTGTGCAATTTTCATAAAATCTACACCTTGTATAGTTTTAAATGATTTTAGAATTTCTTTTTTACCTCTTATTAACTCTTTTGATTTAATACCATGAGAAATAGATAAACTAGCTTCTATAAAAGCAGATAATTTATCACATTGTTTTAATGCAAAGCCATCTATTGCATTATATTTATTGTCATTATAAGATTTTAGTCCACCATCAATAACTTTTATTTTATCAATATATATTTTGTCTAAAAATTCATCTTTAATTCCATCATATAAGCCAAGATAGTATGAAAATTCATCTTTTAAATCAGAAGGAATATTTGGCATAATATCATCTTCTATTTTAATGATTTCATACTCACTAATAATTTTAGATAAATCATCAACTGAATATTTAACAGGAGATATAATATCTCTTGTTAAAGCTTCTGGGAGATCATGAAATAAAGCAGTAAAAAAGTTATTTTCTAGTCTTTTAGAACAAGCTTTAATTTCAATTGAATAAAAATAAGAAAAAAGTGCTACAGTTAACATATGCCCAAGAACAGAAGTTTCTGGAATTCTAGGAGTTTGAGCCCATCTTTTTTGAAATCTTAATCTTCCACTTAAATCAATGATTTTTGCAAGTTTTTTATTTAGCAATAATTTTCTAATTCCAATTAATTCATAATAATCTTCTATTTCTTCTTCTACTTTTTTCTTAACCTCATCTATATCTGATAAAAATTGACTTGTTTGATAAACAATAGAAAATTCCCATTTAGTTGATATATAAGATGCAGCTTTTAATATAAATCTTTCTTTTTTATACATATTAGGATTACTTAAATACTCTTCAAAGTTTTTTAAAAAAATACCATCATTTATATCTTCTAAAGAACTTCTTAGTTTTTCAATAACCCAAGCATTGATTTCTCTTTCTTTTTTTTGTAAAGCATTTCTAAACACATCTGGTCTAATATCTGTTACAACAACTCGTCTTAAAAATTCAAATATCCCAGCTTCTATTAGATGGGTATAATTTACATCTTTTTCAAGTTTTGCAAAAAAATAAGCAATGATAAACTTATGAGCTTGTTTATCAAGTTCAACGAGTTCAATCATACGGGGATAGTCATTCCATCTTTGTATAGATGCAGATGTGAAGATATGTTCTATTATTTTTGGATTAATCATTTGTTTTATCTTTATTGTGTTGTTTGTTGTCTTGCTCGTCTTTTCCATCTTTGTCATTTGATTTTGAATTATCACTAAAAATCATTTTTTTGCCAAGAAGCATTAGTGCTACTACACTTAATGTTACAAGATAAGCTACCCAAGGTTCTCTCATAATAATTTCCTTTTTTAACTACAAGACATATAAAGTGCATTTATTTTACTTACTCTTTTTGTATGTCTTCCTTCTTGAAATTTAGCACTCTCCCATGAATTAATAATTGAATTAATCATACCAAGTCCACAAACTCGCTCACCTAAACATAAAACATTTGCATCATTATGTTCTCTTGCCATTTGGGCTGAATATTCATTATGACATAAAGCAGCCCTAATTCCTTCAAATTTATTAGCAGCCATACTCATGCCTAAACCTGTACCACAGATTAATATACCTTTACTTCCTTCATTTTTAATAAGTTCACGGCAAAGCTTACTAGCAAAATCTGGATAATCTACTCTGTCATTTGTATTGGTACCTAAATCAATCACTTCATGACCTTTGTTTACAAAAAGTTCTTTTACATATTCTTTTATCTTAATACCTGCATGATCTGCTGCAATAAAATATTTCATTAATAAATACCATCTTCATGATTAGTATCAACAACTTTACCATACATATCAGCTTCAATACTAGCAGGAGTTCTAAATACTCTATTCCATCTTATTTTTTTATCTTCATTCCATGAAAAATAAATAATCCAAGGAGTTCCAACTATATATTTATAAGGCACAGTTCCCCAAAATCTTGAATCATTTGAGTGATCTCTATTATCTCCCATCATAAAATATTCACCTTGTGGCACTTGTATGGGAGATATATTAAATAATTCTTGATGATATAAACCATTATTCATAACATTTGTATCATTATGAATTCCTGGATGTTTAGCTTTATAAGGATTTATAACCCAAAGTTTATTATCAATTTCTATTATTTGTTCTTTTTCATAATTCTTTTTAACATACTCATTACCTTCATGTGGATGTAATAATAGTTGTTTATTTTGTATGGCAATTAAATCTCCACCAACACCAACACATCTTTTAACAAAATGGATTTTTTCATCAGCTGGATACCTAAATACTACTATTTCACCTCGTTTTGGTCCATCACCTTCTATTAAATGACCATTATCATTAAAATCAGGTAATAGTTTTATTTCCAACCAAGGAATTCTTGGAATTGGAATACCATAAGAAAATTTCTTTACAAAAAGCATATCTCCTATTAGAAGTGTATTTTTCATACTTCCACTTGGTATTACAAAAGCTTGAGCTATAAAAGACATAACAAAAAGTACTATTACAATAGTACCCGTCCATGAACCTGACCACTTATATATTTTTTTTAACATATAATTTCTTTTGGCTTATTTTTTTCTCTTTTTTCTCTTGTTTGTCTTAAGTTTGCAGCCTTAACAGTGTTCTTTAAAAGCATAGCTATTGTCATGGGACCAACGCCTCCTGGTACTGGAGTTATATAAGAGCATTTATGCTTAACTGCTTCAAAGTCTACATCTCCAACTAATTTACCATTTTGTATACGATTAATACCAATATCAATAATAATAGCACCATCTTTAACCATATCTTCTTTTATTAAAAAAGGAACACCAACACCAACACAAATAATATCAGCATCTAAAGTATGAGCTCTTAAAGACTTTGTACTACTATTACATACATTAACAGTTGCTTTTGCATTTACTAATAATGATGCCATTGGTTTTCCAACAATATCAGATGAGCCAATAACACATATATTTTTACCCTTAACATCTATTTTATATTCTTCAAATATTCGCATAACTCCATAAGGAGTTGCAGGTACGAATGAATCTAAATTCAATGTCATTCTTCCTACATTGTAAGGGTGAAATCCATCAACATCTTTTAGAGGATGAATTGCTTCTAAAATCAATGTAGTATCAATGTGTTTAGGCAAAGGCAGTTGAACTAAAATTCCGTCTAAACTTGGATTATCATTCATTCGCTGTATAATGTCTAAAATCTCACTTTGCGATATAGTCTCTGGTATTTCATGAACAACAGAATAAATACCAGCTTTTTTACAAGCTTTTGCTTTCATTCCTACATAAGTAGAACTAGCAGAATCATCTCCTACTAAAATAACAGCTAAACCTGGTGTGATTTGTTTTGTTTTTTGAAGTTCATCAACTGATAATTTTACTTCATCTTTTATTTTATTAGATAATGATTTTCCATCTAAGATTGTCATTTATTTTTAACCTTAATTTTATTTTATTAATAGCTTGCTATAATATCTAAAAATATTTTACAAAAAGGTTAATATTGAAGTTTATACTTATTATTTGCATAATGCTTAGTTTTCTTTTTTCAGAAGAAGAAGATAATTTATTTATTACAAAGTTTGAATATGGTGCAATGTTATACAAAAATCCAAGAGGAATAGGCTGTAATAAGTGTCATGAAAGTGGAAATAAAACTATACAATTAGCAAAATATCAAAAATTAAATAAAAAAAACAATAAACTAGAAAATATAAGTATAGTAGTTCCTCCTATTAATATAGTAACATTTAAAAAATTTAAGAAAAAATTAACTGCTGATAATAGAGATTCATTAATAATGCCTACATATTTTTTGACACAAGATGAATTAAAATCTATATATTTTTATATTAAAAATATTAATACTAAATGATTATCTATTTTTTTTTACAATAGAAAAATATATGTCAAATACAATTATTTACAATGATGGGGAATTGGAATTAAAAGTTTCAGTTGATGATGAAACAGTTTGGTTAAATAGAATACAATTATCAGAGATTTTTGATAGAGATGTAAAAACTATTGGAAAACATATAAACAATGTTTTTAAAGAGGGCTTAATGAAACTTTTGAGTGCCTAAAAACTTAAGTTAGATTAGGTACTATAAGGGTTTAAAAAGGTTTATTTATAAATGGCTGTAAAAAAATACTAAAACTTGTCCAAACTGCTCACAAAACAACACAAGAAAAAGAGGTATCAGAAGAGGAATAATTAGATATTTTTGTAATGATTGCAACACTTCATTTAGTTCAAAAAGAGAAGAGAAGGTAAACTTATGATATAAATCATAAGGAAACTGAACGCGTCAACAAATCTACAAGAAATAATCTTCAAAAAGTATGTTTACAAGAGACAAATATTAAAAGATTTAGCCCAAGAGTATAATAGAAGTTTACCGTGGGTTAGAAAGCAAATTATAGAATACAATACTCCATTAAAAATACATAATCCAAGAGAAGTTGTAATAGTTTGTGATGCTACATTTTATGGTAAAAGGAAAGATAGACTAGGCACATTAGTTTTTAAAGATATAATACAAAATGAAATACTAATTTGTAAACATATTGATAGTGAATTAGTCAAAGACTATAATCAACTGCTCAATGCACTTTTAGATTTAGGATACATTGTTAAGGCTATCATTATAGATGGAAAGAGAGGCTTATATAAAGCTTTTAAAGACCATCCTGTTCAAATGTGTCACTTCCATCAAAGAAAGATACTAAACAAATACTTAACACGAAAACCAAGATTAGAAGCTAGTAAAGATTTACAGAAAATAATGTATAATTTAACAACTACAACATTAACTATTTTTACTAAAAAGTTAAATGAATGGTATAAAAAACACAAAGACTTTCTTGAAGAGAAATTCATTTCTCCAACTACAGAAAAACTAAACTTTACACATCCAAGAGTTAGGTCTGCTTATAGAAGTTTGATAACAAACTTACCATATTTATTTACTTATAAAAATGAAAAAGATATCACTATTCACAACACAACAAATTCGACTTAATGAAAAATTCAGGGGTCTAAAAACTCAAGTAAACTACGATACTATAGGAGTTAAAAAAGGATTGTTTACAAATGGCTGTAAAAAAACAATAAAACTTGTCCATATTGTCTAAAAAGCTATACTAAAAAGATAGGTACGAGAAATGGTATACAGAGATATAAATGTAATGAATGTGGTCGTAAATTTAGTTCTAAAAGAAGACCAAAAAATCTACAAGAAATAATCTTTAAAAAGTATATTTACAGAAGACAAATATTATCTAATTTAGCCGAAGATTATAATAGAAGTTTACCATGGATAAGAAAGCAAATATTAGAATATGAGCCAGATGAAAAGATCCATAATCCAAGAGAAGTTGTTATAGTTTGTGATGCCACTTTTTATGGCAAACGAAAAGATAAGTTAGGTACTTTAGTTTTCAAAGATACTATATCAAAAGAGATACTAACTTGGAAACATATTGATAGCGAATTAGTATTTGATTACAAGCAGCATTTAGACTTGCTAGTAGAATTAGGATACAAAGGCAAGCAATTATAATTGATGGTAAGAGAGGCTTATATAAAGCTTTTAAAGACTATCCAACTCAGATGTGCCACTTTCATCAAAGAAAAACAATCAATAAATATTTAACTAGAAAACCTAGACTACAAGCTAGTAAAGATTTACAAAAAATAATGTATAACTTAACAAGTACAAATCAAAAGAATTTTAGCAAAAAGTTAGATGAATGGTACAAAATATATAAAGGTTTTTTAGATGAAAAGTCAATATCTCCAACTACAGGTAAATTGAATTTTACTCATCCAAGAGTTAGGTCTGCATACAGAAGTTTAATAACTAATCTACCTTACCTTTTTACTTATAAAAATCATAGAAATATTACTATACATAATACTACAAATTCTATAGATGGTGGAGTGTTTTCACCTATGAAAAAACTTATAAAAATACATAATGGTGTTACTAAAAGTTTGAAGTTAAAAATGCTTGATGATTATCTTGTTAGTTATAAGAAAAAGTGATAAATCAGACCCCTGAATTTTTCATTAAGCCGATATATCAGTAACAAAGCTATTATGATATAGTTTCTTACCCGTAGCATTAGTAACTATAACTTCACACCAGTTTACTTCTTGTGGTGGATGTTGTGTATCTCCTTGTGGATTTTTAATTGCTAAATTATTAATATAGTTATATGTAAAAATTTGCTTTTTACCATTAATCATTTTGGATATTATTTTTGTATCAATAGTATTTAGATTTTTTATCATTTCTATTTGTTCATATAAGTATTTATGTGATGTTGGTTTAGCTACAAATATATATGAATGGCTCTTATCTAATACTTTTTTTATCATAGGTTCTCTTGAATATAAATCATCACCTAAAATAATAAGTTTTTTATTAGTTGGATTATTAAAACTATCTAGCCATCTTTTAGAAGCATTTACTTCACAATCTTGTTTATCTTTACCATCATCATTTGATATAAACTCTTGCATCAATGGTATAACTTTTTTTATATCAGGATGTACTATTGTTGGAGTTATAACACTATGATAGTAATGTACTTCACCTGTATCACTATTAGTTTTACTTTGACAACATTTACAAGATATATTTTTACTTGAATGATAATGAGTACCATCTAATGCTACAAGCATATAATCATCTTTAAAATAAAATTTATCTAATATTCCTATATCTCTTAACTTAACAAGTATTATTTCATATACTTTTTTGAAACTATTGGGTGTTATTTTATCCAACATGTTTCGTATATGATTATCACTTGGTATATCAGATATTCCAAACATAGTTTGTGCATTACTGATACCTTTTCTTGTATCAATATCCCTTTGAAAACTTAAGCAAGATTTATTTTGAAAATAAAATACACTAAATGCTGATAATATAATATCTTTTAAACCATATGAGACCACTGCACAGTATAATCCAACAAAGCAACCTATTTAAAGGCATTAAAAGCACTTTTCAGCTAAAATAACATCACTAAGAAGAGGTAAAAAATGGCATTTAAAGATACAAACAATACATTTTCAGATATAGCAGTAACATCAAGATTAGAAAAAGTAAATTCATTTCTTAAAGAGTTGGACTCTATTATAGACTTTGATAAATTACGACCAGTACTAAATAGAAATGGAATTGCTAAAAGTAATGTAGCTGGAGCACCTGCTTATGATAATGTACTGATGTTTAGAGTACTGTTACTCCAGAAGTATTACAATCTCTTTGATCAAGCCACCCAAGATGCACTCTATGTAAACCTACTCTTTATTAGATTTGTAGGACTTAGCCTAGAGGATAGTGTACCAGACGAGAGTACAATCTGTAGATTTAGAAATTCCCTACTCAAGAACCGACTTTATGATAAATTATTTAACTCTGTAGAGCTACTTGCAAATTAGCAAATAAGTTCATAATTTAGGTTTTTATTTGTAAAAAAAGTTGAATCAAATTTCAAATAAGTTATAATTTTATATCCTAAAATTTAACAGAAAAGAGATTCAACTTATGAAAAATATTATACCAAAATTATCTTCAAATCTTTCAAAAATGTGGCTTAGGATTATAAACCATGAAAATTGTTTATTTCCTGAGATAAAAGAACAACTAGGAACACTAAGCACTAAAGAAGAAAAATTAATAAAAATATTAGATTTTGCACAAATAGAAAAGCATGTTACAGGGCACCTCTAAAAATAGACAAAAAATCACATAATTTTCAAATACTTAGAAAATCATAAAATAAGTCTTTTATTTAATCCAAATAAATTTACAAATAACTCTCTATAAAGCTATTATTTAAAGCATTTGATACCACTATTTAGCTATAATTACAACATAAATTATTATAAAAAGTGAGTATATTATGGCAGGATTATTTGATTATGAGTTTCAGCTAGAAAAGATTAAAAAGCATCAACCACCTTTACAAAAGTTAAATGAAATTATTGATTGGGAATTATTTAGACAACCTATTGAAGAATCATTAATGAAAGAAGATAAAAAAAGTAATGCTGGTAGGAAACCATATGATAAACTTTTAATGTTCAAAATAATTATACTTCAAAGATACTACAATTTATCGGATGAACAAACAGAGTTTCAAATCAAAGATAGATTATCTTTTATGAATTTTCTAGGTCTCCAAATAGGTGATAATGTACCTGATAGAAATACAATTTGGCTATTTAAAGAAGAACTAAAAGAGAAAGATTTATCAAAAAAACTATTTGATATTTTTACTGCTAAACTTTTATCTAATGGTGTTATTGCTAAAGAGGGAACACTTGTAGACGCTAGCTTCATCAAAGTACCTAAGCAAAGAAATAAAAGGCAAGATAATGCTGATATTAAAAAAGGTGCTATTCCTTTAGAGTTTGGAAAGAATAAAAATAAATTAGCTCAAAAAGATATAGATGCCAGATGGGTTACCAAGTATAAAACTAGAGAATTTGGATATAAAAATCATATATCAGTTGATCAAAAAACTAAAGTAATATCTACTTATACTGTAACACCCTCATCAACTCATGATTCACAAGTAATTAAAGAACTTATCAATGAAGATGATACTACATTGTATGCTGATTCAGCATACAAATCAAAAGAGATAGAAGACTATCTTCAAAAAAATAATGTAAACTCAAAAGTTATCAATCGAGCATATAGAAATAAACCACTTACTAATGCTCAACACAAACTCAATCATAAATATTCAAAAACTAGAGTAAGAGTAGAACATATATTTGGAACATTCACAACCTCTATGAATAAAGCTCTATCTTTAAAAGCTATTGGCATTGATAGGATTAAATCCCTAACAGGACTTTTAAATCTTACTTATAACTTTATACGATATGAACAATTAGTAAGGTTAAAAAATATACCAATTATGAAAAGTTGATAATATATCAACAAAATAGTGAATATTATCACTATTTCAAGAGTAAATTATAGATAATTTATAGTTGAAATTGTCATATTTTCTCAAATAAAATTTATATTCTGATATTTTTTAATAAATATTTGGAAAGTGGTTTTTAAATGCTATTTTTAGAGGTTCCCTACAATTGTAACAATTACAAACACTCCAAAAGATAGAGAAGAAATAGCAAGGGCATTTATTGCTAAATCAGTTTATAATATACAAACAACAAGAGATTTAATTCATAGACTGCATAGGGATAGAATATTGCGAGTATTATGTGGATGGAGATATAAAATAGATATTCCTAGTGAATCAAAATTTAGTAGAGTGTTTGAACAACTTAGTGATATGAAAATAGCTGAGAAAACTCATCAAAAATTCATAGAAGAGTATTTGTCAGATACTATATTTATGTACAATGCAAGTGATGCTACAAAAATACCACTTAGGGAAAAACCTGTAAAAGTTGAGAAAAAAGAGAAAGCAAAAAATAAGGTTGGAAGACCTAAAAAAGGTGAGAAAAGAGAAGCTATAAAACCAAAGATTCTTGAACTTCAAAAAGATATGAAAACTACTAATGATATGTTATCACTTGTATCAACATCATGTGGAGTTGGTATTAAACAAAATTCAAAAGGTAATAGAGAAGTTTGGATAGGTGGTAAACTTCATATTAGTGTTGTTGATGGAGATATACCAGTAGTTGCATTTTATAGTGGTGCAAATGTTCATGATAGTTCTGTAGCACTTCCACTTATAAATGAAACTAGCAAAAGAGTAATGTATCTTCATGATTTACTTGATGCTGGATATGATAGTGATAGATTAAACAACATAAGTGTAAAATCTTTACAACACATAAGGATTTAAAATATGTCACAAACCTATCACTCTAATGCTAGAGCAAACCAGCACATAAGAGAAATAATACAGAAATCTAATTTAACAAATGTTGAATTAGCAAATAATTATAATCTAAATATTAAAACTATCTCTAAATGGAAAGATAGGGATTTTATTGAAGATAAAAGTTCAAGACCACATAATATAAAAACAACTTTAACATCTTTAGAAAAAGAGTTAATAAAAGTAGTTAGGACAATGACTTGGATGGAACTAGATGACCTAGTAGATACAATGGTTGATATTATCCCAAATGCAAATAGAAGTAATATCTATAGAACTCTAAAAGCATTTGATATAAATAGAGTCCCACAAGAACAAAAAGAAAAAGCAAAGAAATTTAAAGAATACGAACCTGGATATTTGCATATAGATGTAACCTATTTACCAAAGTTTGATAAACAAAAGTTTTATCTATTTGTAGCAATAGACAGAGCTACAAGGCTACTATATTACAAAGTATATGAAAACAAATCATCTAATAATGCAGTTGAATTTCTAAAAGTTTGTAAAGAGTTTTTTCCTTTTTACTTAACTCATATTTTAACAGATAATGGATTGGAATTTACAGATAAATGGGCAAGAGGCAAAGGAATTGTAAGTGGTAATCACAAGTTTGATGTAGAATGTAAAGAAGATAGTATAGAACATAGACTAACAGCTCCATATACACCACAAACCAATGGAATGGTAGAAAGAGTAAACGGAACTATTAAAAATGCTACAATCAAAGCCCAAGACTATGAAAATATAGATGATGTTAAAAAAGATTTAAATAAATTTTTGATATACTACAACTTCAATAGAAGACATGGTTCTTTAAGAAAAGAATTAAAAGTCAGAACTCCATTTAATGCAGTTCAAAGTTGGTTTCAAACGAAACCTGAAATATTTAAGATTTTACCAGATGTGTTTCAAGATATTGTTTTTGGAATGGTACAACGTGGTGAAACTTGACAATAAAGCATATAACTCAAAAGATATAGATACTTTTTTAGAAAGTGAAAATATAGAAAATATGGTATGTCTCAAAGAGAAACAAACTCTAAGCCAAGAACAGATTAAGCAGCAAAGAAAAGATGAAAAACCTAAACATAAGATTAGAGCTAAAGTTGAACATAGGTTTGCAGATATAAAAACTCAGATGAAAGGCTCAACTACAAAATTTATAGGACTCGTTAGAAATAATATGAATTTTACCCTTACCTGTATAGCTACTAACCTTAGATTATTAGGACAAAGACAAATAAGACAAAGATTATAAGTAGTTAGATGAATAATATAGAGCTAAAGAGATTTAATAGACTAAAAAAGCTCCTAAAAATGACTGAATCTAATTTTATTGAAGATGGATTTTTTTAAATATTTGAAAAAATAAGATATATGAGTACTTTTTAATTATGCAGTCGGCTCTATATATTATATTTGTTCTTTGTTTTCTAGTATCTTCTATATTTGATATATTATCTGTAAATGATTCTATTAAAAAATCAAAAATATTTGTCTGTCTCATTTGTTTAAACACTCCTGTTTATGGGCTTTTATAGGATATATTATAGCTAAAATTAGGTATTAAAAAGCTTGATAAAGCCTTTAAATAAAGGGTTTTAGTGAATTTGCTTAGTAGTGATTTTTGATATTATTTTGGAAGATTTTAGCTATATAAATTTTCACTTAGAATTGCTGACCTTTTTTATTCTCTATTGATATTTTATAGTTCTTATGCTATACTGTTTCTACAATTCGCCTTAGGGCAGACCCACTTTTTTAAGTGGGGTCAATCAAACTTTTTAACTTTTCAGTAATAATTTTAAATTTCTGTTTATCTACTGTACCAATTTTATTTAATAATCTTTTTTTACTAAATACTTTTAATTGTAGTAGCATAGCAGTACTATTTATTTTTATGTTAGTTTTGTCAGTATAGTTGATATTATGAAAATAATCATTATCTTCTTTTGCTGTTGTAGTTGTTGGAACACCAATAAATAAATCACTTGTAAGTTGCCTTATAACTACAATAGGTCTTAGAAAATCTTTACCTTTGCCATATTCTTCGTGTCCTATATTTTGACCTATTTTAGCCCAATAAATATCTCTTGACTTAATACTCAATTTCATTTTATTTTTAGCTGTTTCTTTTTTAACTTCATTCCATCTATCAAACTCTTGCATTTTGACCTCTTTATTGATTGGGTTACATAATGGGTTACATTAAGACATGGAATGATTATACATTAAAAGATATTAACATAAATTAAAGAATATAGGTTTTAAGGGCTTTTGGTTATACTATACATTATAAAGAATAATAGTACCTTTGATTCAAGTCCTTTCATCCGCACCATCTATTTATATCTTTTCTTTAAATCCTCTTAAATTTTAAGTATTAGTTAAACATTTAGCAGAATCTATTAAAAACTCCCAATCAAATTTACACTACTTTTTAGCTATAATATCTATATAAAAAGGGGATGTTATGGCAAATAAATTTAGAGAGAAATTAGCAGGAAAAAGAAGTAAAAAAGGTTATGAAGAGTTTGCTAAGAAAAATAGATTATTACAATTATTAAGTTAAATTCCTGACCATAGAAAAGGGCAAGGTAAACTTCATAAATTAGAGCATATATTATTTTTATCAGTAATTGCACAATTAATGGGAGCAGTAAACTATAAAGAAATTTGGATATGGATAGTAAAGCATATCCAAAAAGATAATATTAAAAAACTTTTAGGTGTAGAATTTATAAGAACACCAAGTAGAAGTTCTATTGCTGAGATATTAGCAGAAGTAAAATATATAGAATTAGAAAAAGTTTTTAGAATATGGATAAATGAACTTGTTGATATATCTCAATTAGAACAATTAGCAGTTGATGGTAAAGTTATGAATGGAAGTAGTGTTAATGCAAATAAGTCAACAGAAGTATTAAATGCAGTATTAGCTAATAGTGGGATAATACTAGCACATAAAAAAATTGCTGATAAATCTAATGAAGTACCAGCACTAAGAGAACTTATTGATGAATTAGATGATAGCTTTATCTATACCTTTGATGCCATGAACTCAAAAAAAAACATTAAATAAAATTGAGAATAAGAATAATAATAAATATTATGCTAAATTAAAAGGAAATCAGAAAAAACTTTTAAAAAAAGCAATAAGTATATCAAATACAAAAGAACTTACAGATATCTACATATCACCTTTAAATCAAGAAGGTAAAAACTTAGTTAAAAGAAAAATATCAACTTTTACAAATGATAGTTGCTTTTACCATAATAAAATGACACATATAAAAACTATTATTAGAATTGATAAAACTATTCACAAAACTGATAAAAAGACAGGAGAGACAAAAGAAATAAACACAATATCATTTGCAATTTCAAATTTTAAAGATAATGCAAAATTCTTTCATGATTTAGGACTAAAACATTGGAAAGTTGAAACTATGCACTTTCATAAAGATAAATCACTTTGTGAAGATTTACATACTGCAAATATTAACCCCATGACAATGACAATTTTAAGAAGCTTTGTTATAAATATTTTACATCTAAATAAAGTAAAATCTATTAAAAATAAACTACTTGAAAATAGATGGGATTTAGATAGTACTTTGTCGCTTTTATTAGGAATTAGTTTTTAGTGGATTAGACTATAAACATTCTTTATAGTTTTTGCTATCTTGAAGTTTAATATAGTTTTCATTATAATATCAATCCTATTGAAGTAAAAGTTATGCCCTTAGGTGAAAATTTTAGTATACTTTTTTTAATTTAAAATATTTAGGATCTAACTTGGCTATAAAACAAGCACTTTTTAAAGAAATAAAAGATTTTATTAAAAAAGAAATAGAAGAAGAAAACTATCTTCCAGATGAAAAAATCCCAACTGAAATGGAACTTTGTAAGATATTTAATACAAGTAGACCAACGGTTAATAAAGCTATTAGTGAACTTGTTCTTGAGGGCATGGTTGTAAGATTTCCTAGAAGTGGTACTTTCGTTACTCATAAAAAAGCACAAAGTTCAATTTTAAATTTGCAAAATATATCTGATGAGATAAAAAATAGAGGCAATATTTATACTAATGAGCTTTTATATTTAAAAGAGATAAAAGCTAGTGAAAAAGTTGCAAATGTATTAAATGTAGTAAAAGATCAAAAAATATTTGTATCTAAAATGATTCATAAAGAAAATAATGTACCTGTTCGTTTTGATATACGATACATTAAGCCCTCCCTTGCACCTAAATATATAAATCAAGATTTTAAAAACATTACACCAAGTGAATATCTACAAAAAAATTGTCCTGTACAAAAAGTAGAAAACACCATAGAAGCTATTCTAGTGAATGAAGATATACAAAAAAATTTAGATATTACAAAATATGAACCTTGTTTATTAATTTCTCGTATAGTTATTTCAAAAGAAGAAATTTCTAGTTATTCAAAATTATATTATCCAAGTTCACGATATAAATTAAATTCAACTTTTACATAAAAATAATACTCTTAATTAATGCACTTTTTGCTAAAATCTTTTATAATTTAAATAAAAATATGAAAAAAAGAGGAAATAAATGTTATTTTTATACAATAAAGACCATCACTTTAACTTAGCTAATATAGTTACATTTTTTAATATAACAGCAGGTATTCTTGCCATATATTATATAACACACGGAGAGTTTTTTGCAGCTGCACTTTTTGCATGGTTAGGTGGTGCTTTTGATATTATTGATGGTAAAATTGCTAGAAAGTATAATTTGTCTACTCAGTTTGGTATTCAATTAGATTCTTTTGCTGATTTTTTATCTTTTGTAATTGTTCCTGTGATGTTTATATATTTTGCCATTATAGATGGTAAAGAATTGATTCTTTTTACTCCTTTAGTTATTTTTGCTTTTGTATATTATGTAATTTCAGGGTTAAGAAGATTGATTAAATTTAATATAGATTCAAGTATAGGGGAAGTTCAAAAATTCTTTTTAGGAGTACCTACTCCTTTAGGTGCTATTTTATTGTGGCTTATTTATTTGGTTTGGTTAACAAACATAATAAATGAAGAATTTGTATTAATATTTGTAATTATAATCGCATATTTATTAAACTCTAAAATCAAAATACCCCATCCTTAACTGTTTTTTAAAATCATTTAAATCATTATGTGATATTATTATATTTATTAAAAAATAAAAAGGTGAATTATGAAAAAGCTTTCAATTTGTATAGATATGGGTGCTAAAAATAATGGTATTTTTATAGTAAAAACAGAAAATAAAAAAATTGTTGATAGAGAAGCTTCTTATATTGTCATAGAAAATATAAATTTCTCAAAACTATCAAGACGATTAAATAGGCATAGAATTAGAAATAAGGATAGATTTAAATTAGCGAGACGACTATTAGGAGAGATGGTTGATTTAAATAAATATAAACAAGATAGCGAAAAGAGGCAATTTCATCAAGAGCAGATAATAGGACTTTTACATAATCGTGGTTTGGATAGAGTTGAGGGTAAGTTTGAAAAGTTAGATGATATAACAGTAGAATTTTTAAAAAATGAAATATTAGACATTAATAATATCTCTAATATTTCTAGTTTTGATAACTTTATAAATGAAGCTATATCCCCTGAAGAGTTAAAACAAGAATTAGTTAAGTATAGAGAATTTATAACTACTAAATACAAACAATTGAATTTGTTTATAAATAAAGATGCTATTTTAAATGATTTAAATAGCATACTAAATAAAACAACAAAAAAATTTAAAACAACAAAAGAATCTAAATTATATATCAAAGATGTTTTATATAGATCAAAGATCAAATATAGTTATGAAAAAGATACTGAAATTAAAGAGTATTTTGTATCTACATTAAACGAAGGCGATATTATTGAGCAACTTAACAAAATAGAGTTAAATCCTGAAACTATTAAATTTATTAACAATGAAATAAAAACAATTGTAAGTTTAAATTTTGACAAGCAATTTACAGAAAATATCGAAAAGCTGAAATATGATTTAAAACTAACTAGTGATAAAGCTACAAATCCTAGTATAATAGGAATGATTGAAACAAGTATTAAAGGATTAGAAACAGGTGTAAAACCTAGAAAAATGTATCAAAAAGAGATGAGAAAAGATATAAAAGAATTTGATTTTATAGAGGAAAAAGATGAAGATGAACTTTTTAATATTATTGCAAATATATCAAATTTACAACTTCGAGTTTTAAGAAAATATTTTAATAATAAAAAAACTAGTGATACTAAAATAGATGAAAAGAAGTTATCTATAGTTATTCATAGGTATTTTATCTCAAAACATTATAAAAGCCCTAACGAGAAACAACGAAAAGATGATTTATTTAAAAAAATAAATAAATATATAAATCTTGTCAAATTATCTAAAGAAAAGATGCCAAAAAAAGTTAAGAATTATAATAAGTATGATTTAAAAAAAGATAAATATGAAATATTGAATTTCTTTAAAAACTGTAATCCTGAATTTACTATACCACCATTTGAAGATATGAATAATAGAGATACTTATAAATGTAATTCTTTGTTAATTAATCCTAAGAAAATAACAATTGGTTTAAAAAACTATATTAAAGATATTTTAAAACTAAAAGAGTTTAATGATTTATGTGATTTTGAACTAAATGATAACAAAAACTATGCTAAAGCACTTCAAAGAATACTAGACATAAACAGTAAAAATATAGATAAAAAAATATATCCACGAAATATATTTAAACATCAGAAAGATGATACGAATATAAAATATTATCAAAATATATCAAAAGAATATTTTGAAGAGTTTAGTAACTTTGCAAAAGAGTTCTATAGTAAAGAGGAAAAAGCTATAAATGGTATATTTGATGATAAAGATATTAACTATATTTTTACGAAATGTAATAAAAATACACAAGCAAAAAGAAACATAAAACATCAACTTATAAATACAATCTTTGCAACAAATTTTGAAAAAAAAGAGGATATGGATTCTCTTTTAGAAGAAATTAAAAATTATAAAATACAAACAAAACTTGAAAAGATAAGTAATATATTAAAAAAATATCAAAATGAATTTTTTAAAAATCTTGTATATGTATATATTCTTAAAAATACAGAAAATAAACAAGATGAATATGCAAATATAAATGATAATTTAAAAGATATATTGGAAGATGTAGATGATCTTTTAATAATTTTCAAAAAAATATTTAAAACTCTTAAACAAAATAGTTATTTGATTGATAGTTTTACTCTTAAATATGAGGTAACAATAAAAGCTAAAGATAGAGGAAACAAACTAAAAAGATTTGTTAATTCTCTAAAACAACTTTATGATATATTATATTTAGATGCTGGAGGACATAATAAAACTTGCTCTAAGTGTACCATAGAAAACAATACTAGAAGTGATGAAGAAAAACCATTGGCAAAGCGACTTTTAAGTGATGTAGCAAAACCTATTAATGGTAAACTTGATATGTTCTTAAATAAAGTTGCGGGGGAGATTGTAAAACAAATAGATAAAAAGTTTTATAAAGATGTTGAAGTAATTGAAATATTATTAGAGCAAAATAAATTTAAATTTGAAAAAAGTTTACATGATTTAACTATTAGAAAAAACAAGCCAAAAGAACAAGAACTAGATTATAATATATGTCCATATACGGGGGATGAATTTGATTATAAAAATGGAGAATACGACCATATTATCTCACAATCAAGCTCAAAAAATACCAACAAACAAATTTATAATAGTGAAGCTAATCTTATCTTGTGTTCTGCTATTGGAAACAAAAATAAAGGTGATAAACAATATACTTTTGATGATTTAAAAGAAAATCATCTTAAAATAATATTTGGAATCACCGATAAAAAAACTATAATAGAAAATATACAAGATATTTGGGATAAAAAAAATAGTGGTTTAAAATACTATACATCATTTAAAAATCTAAAATTTGAGGAACAAAGAGCACTTAGATATGCTTTGTTTTTTGATGTAAAAGATGATTATTTTATAAAAGCAGAAGCACTTTTAAAACAAGAACAAAGAACAATGACAAATGGTACTCAAAAAAGATTAGCAAAACTTATCTTTGAAAAACTACCACAAAAGTATAAAAAGAATGTTACAGTTAAAGTAATAGATGCTAAAGAGGTATCTACAACTAGACAAGAGTTATCAGAGTATTATTTGAAGTATGATAAAAAAACTGGAGAAGTATTAAAAGATATAATAAGCAAACAAGAGATACAAAACAATTTCAGTCATATTATAGATGCAATGGTGGTTTATTATATTGCTAATAAATTAAAAATTGAAGATTTTGGAACACAAATATTAAAAGATTTTAAAACAGATGGCGATTACAAACAATCTGCTAAAACAAAACAATGGTATGAAACAGAAAATACAAAATATGATATAGCAAGTAAAAAATTATTTGATGAAAAAGATATAGGTGTAGGATATTTACAACTTAAAAAAGTGATTACGATAGATAAAAAAGAGAAAGAGAAAGTTACTTTTTTAAAAGGTGTAGTAGAAGATTCTTTTGTACCTACTTTATTTTCATTTAATATAAAAGATTTTGATTATTTTAAAAAGCATCATATTTTAGAAGAAAAAAAGATAAATCGTAATAAAAAAATCATTATTGTATATGTAATAAATAAAGAAAACTATTATAATTTCTTGTTTGAAAATAAAGAAGGTGTTCTTGAAAATATTGTTCATTTCAATAGATTAACAAAAGAGTTAAGATATACATATACAAAATTTGACCCATTTGAAATTTTAGAAAAGTTTTTAGCTCCAAAAAATAAAGCTGATAAAGAAGCAGTAAATAAAATTATTAAAAAAGAGATACGAAGCAAAAACGATATTACTTATAAAAATTTAATGAGTTGGTTTTCAAGAAGTAGTAAACTAGAAAAAGGTAGTGCAAAGCTAGGTTATTATAAATCATGGGAAATATTCACTGAAATACTGATTTCTAATAAAAACGAACTTTTTAAAGAATGTGAAAGAACAACAAAAGAAAATAAAAACTATAAAGTTATTGAAATAGATAAAGAAAAAGCACTTAAATATTGTCAAGATAAATTATTTAAAACTACACATTTAAGAAGAAGAGATAAAAAAAGAAATGAATATAGACTTTATAGTGCATCAAAAAATGATACACAATATATACATAGAAGAAAAATAAATGATAAATATATTTATCAAGTTAGAATTGCTAATGGACATAATAAATTATTAGGATTTGAAAAAAAACCAGTTTCCAAAGATGGGAGCATATTTTTTAAAGATTCTAAAAATATCGTTCCTTTAACAATGGATAATTATAGACTTGCTTTTGAAAAAAAGGAAAATTAAAATGCAAAAAATAGACACAACATATCTATTAAAATGCAATCTTGTCTTAAAAGAGCAAGTAGATGAACTTATAAAGGTTATAGATGCTTCTACGAACTAAAGATAAAGATAATATTCTTCATATATTTAAAAAAATATTTACTAATTCTATAGATATATGGGCTTATGGTAGTCGTGTAAATGGAGATGCTCATGATATGAGTGATTTGGATTTAGTTCTTGTATCAACAAACAATAAAAAAATAGATATAAATAAATTTGTGAATTTTAAAAGCTCTTTAACTAATTCTAATATTCCTATATTAATACAAATATTAGATTGGAATAAAATACCTGAATATTTTAAAAAGAATATTTTAAATAACTATGAAAAATTAAATTGAAACATATAATCGTAAATAATTATGGTATATTTTTGGGACTAAAGTCACAAAGATTAACTATCAAAAAAGAGGGTAAGGTTATAAGGGAAGTAGCTTTGAATAGATTAAAAACTATTCAAGTTCTAAGCCGTGGCATATCTCTATCAAGTGATTTGATAACAGCATGTAGCTATAGAGGTATAAAAATATTTTTTAATACTTTTAACTCTTTTTCTGATTTACATTCACTTTATGAACACAAGTCTGTGATGGTAAGAAAAAATCAATTTGATGTATGTGATAGTACAAAAGGTTTAGAATTAGCAAGACAACTAATAATTGGAAAACTTAAAAATCAAAGAGCAACTTTACTTTACAGTAGTAGAAATATAAAAAATGAAAAAAAAGATAAAGTAATAGATAGTTTTGACAGGTCAATAAAGCAACTAAAAAATAAAAAAGATATATCAAAAGAATTTATCATGGGTGTAGAGGGCGTTAGTGCTAGTTTTTATTTTGAATATTTAAGAACTATGGACTTAGTTCCTGATACTTTTAAATATCGTACAAAAAGATATAGCGAAGAGATAACAAATATAGCTTTAAATTATGGCTATGCAATACTTTTTAATTTTATATATAAGTCTTGTATTAATGCAGGGCTAGAACCATATTGTGGAGTGCTTCATAGTGTAAGAAGTGCAAAACCATCTTTAATACTTGATATTATGGAAGAATATAGAAGTTTTGTAGTAGATAGAAATATCATAAAACTAAGAAGTAGATTAGCTAAAACAAATCCTGAAAATTTTGATAAAATCAAAAAAGATATAGCAAGTAATATTTTAAAAACATTATCAAAAAAATATAAATATAAACATAAAAAATTAACTTTAGAGAGTATAATACAAAGACAAATGTATAAAATATCAGGCTATTTTTGTGAAAATAACAAATACAAATCTTATATATTTAGGTGGTAAAATGTATAGTCAAATAATAGTAAGCTATGATATAAGTAATACAAAAAAAAGAAATAAATTTTTTGAAGAATTAAAAGACTTAGGACTTATATCTATTCAAAAATCAGTTTTTTGGGGATATGTACTTCTTAGTGAAAAAAGGATTATTAAAGAACTTTTTAAAAAATATTGTGAAATATATACTGACAAAGCATTTATAGTCAATGTAACACTTGATAAAGATATAAATGATAGCTTTGGCTATGCCAAAGATAATTTCAAACATCCTGAAAGTTTTGAAATTATATGATTCCTATAAGTTTAATTAGACAATATATATTTTGTCCTCGTATCGTATATTATAATCTTCTTACAAATATCAAGCCCATTTATCCAAGGCAAGTAAGCTTAGGAAATGAATATCATACCTTACAAGATAGATTATCGAAAAATAGAAAATTTAAAAAATTAAATATAAAGTACGATGAATTTGTTTTAAATAAATATATAGAAAATAAAGACTTAAATATATGTGGTATTGTTGATTTGGCATTTTTATCTAAAGATGAGGTAACTCCTATAGAGTTTAAATTTATTAATACAAAAAAACCATCTTATTCTCATATCTTGCAATTATATGCTTATGGACTTTTGTTAAGTAAAAAATATGAAAAAAATTTTAATCAAGCTATCATATCTTATTCAAATAATATGAAAATATTTAAAATAAATATAAACGATAAAATAAAAAATGATTTTTTAAAAGTATTAAAAGAAATAGAAAAAATAGTAAAAAACGATATTCTACCAAATAGTAGTGCTGATCAATATAAATGCTCTCAATGTGAGTATCTAAATTTTTGTGACGATAGATTCTAAATAAAAGTTTATTCGATGGGTATGTCATCAGACAGATGACCCACTTCATTTGTATTTAACAGGAAAACTTTAAAAAACCCTCCAAAATAAATTTTGGATAATGATTTCAACCAGAGGTAGCAAAGTAGATATAATTTGTTAGATTAAAAAAAGTATATCATTTTTTCCACAAAAAGTAAAGTTTTTAGACTTTTTTTACTTTACGAAAAAAACTAATTTTTAATACTCTGTAAAGCCCTTAAAAGAGGGGTCTAATCTTGCTCTAACAAATTATATCTACTTTGCACTTAGTTTGAAACCCTATGGTAATATTCAAAGTAGAGCTTGTTTTTATCTAACAAATTATATCTACTTTGCACTTAGTTTGAAACCTAATTATGCAGTCGGAGATTGCCATTCCACTCGCCTAACAAATTATATCTACTTTGCACTTAGTTTGAAACTTGGGTGCACGGCATAGTCGTTTTGTGCATAAGTGCTAACAAATTATATCTACTTTGCACTTAGTTTGAAACACTAATTTTTTTCCTGAACGCAATAAAATTAGTTTCTAACAAATTATATCTACTTTGCACTTAGTTTGAAACACCAATTCTCTTAAAAACTCATCTACACTTTCACGCTAACAAATTATATCTACTTTGCACTTAGTTTGAAACTGCCCAAGTGATGAACTCATAGCACTTTCTATACTTCTAACAAATTATATCTACTTTGCACTTAGTTTGAAACACTGGGAAACTATAGATTTTATCAAAAAAGCCCATACCTAACAAATTATATCTACTTTGCACTTAGTTTGAAACGCGGCCGCTGCTTTTGTAGCAAGTCCAAAGGCTATCTAACAAATTATATCTACTTTGCACTTAGTTTGAAACTATTTAACGATAGTGCAGAGGAAATTAAATCTATAACCTAACAAATTATATCTACTTTGCACTTAGTTTGAAACATGAAGGCATCACTCGCAAATAATAGACCTGAAAGACTAACAAATTATATCTACTTTGCACTTAGTTTGAAACGTAACGATAGATAAGTAAGTAGCATAAGTATAAGCTAACAAATTATATCTACTTTGCACTTAGTTTGAAACATAAGACTAGATATTAAAACTTCTAGGAATTCATTCTAACAAATTATATCTACTTTGCACTTAGTTTGAAACTGTGATACTAGATTTTAAAGATGCTAGAGTTATCTAACAAATTATATCTACTTTGCACTTAGTTTGAAACAAAGTTTTTAGATACTTATGACAAAGTCATTATACTAACAAATTATATCTACTTTGCACTTAGTTTGAAACAGATATAGTTTTAGTTCATCTTCATATTTTGGTCGCTAACAAATTATATCTACTTTGCACTTAGTTTGAAACAAAGTATATGAAAAAGCATTAAATAGAACTGTAAACTAACAAATTATATCTACTTTGCACTTAGTTTGAAACCGAAACAAATCTTTAATTTCATTAACTTTTAAGAAACTAACAAATTATATCTACTTTGCACTTAGTTTGAAACTCATCTCAACTAACATCTTTCCACTATCTTTATTTGCTAACAAATTATATCTACTTTGCACTTAGTTTGAAACCAAGGATGGGTAGGAGGAAAATCGAAGTTAGCGAACTAACAAATTATATCTACTTTGCACTTAGTTTGAAACTCTTTTTTTGTTTTATTTTTATACAACTTAGAAAACTAACAAATTATATCTACTTTGCACTTAGTTTGAAACATTTTAAGGCTATAGGAACAGTTAATTTTTTTTAACTAACAAATTATATCTACCTTGCACTTAGTTTGAAACTTTATGCAAGATAAAGAATTGTTAATTTCTATTAATTACATTTTTTGATTCTTCTATTGGGATATACACATAAAGGTCAGAAATAAGCTCTCTAGCTATTTTAATGCCTTTTTGTTTATCCCAATAACAATTTTGAGTAATATACTCTAATGATGGCTGACTGTATCGTTTGGTATAAGAAACAAGATTCAATAAATTTTCATTAATAGAATCTGATTTAGTTACAACATTTAATAATTCTAATGTATGTATATTATGATATTTTAAACAATATTCAAAACTATCAATACCTTCATAAATTAGTGCTTTATCCCAAATATATAATGTATCATTATGTATTTTAAGTTCAAGATAAGCATGTGTTAAAATATGATGTTCTAACTTATTGACTTCCATTGTTAAGAAAAAAAGTTCATCAACAGTGAACTTTTTTTCTAAAGCAAAACCTTGAGTTGTTGTATTAAAAATAAAGCCTAAAGCCTCTAATGCTGAATGATTAAATAACTTTGTATCACTTTTTAATCTTAAAGTTTTTTGTGACTTTATAATATCTGAAAGAAAGTTTTTTGAATCAATTACTTCTTTATCATTTGTTAATTTTACCTCTAAATAATTCATCTTGATCCTTATCTAAGAATAGCTTTTTTGACATTTCACCCCTTATAAATTTCTATTATCAACAACACGCTTCGCTTTACCTTCACTTCTAGGAACCTCTCCATATGCTTTTATGCTTACTTTTACAGATACTCCTATACCTGATTTTATTCTATGTTTCAAGATATTTATTGATTCTTTTATACTATTTTCACTTGCATTGGTTTTTGTTTCTATATTGATTGTTAAATCATCCATATTTCCTGTTCGCGAAAGTATAATTTGATAATGAGGAGAGAATGTATCAATTTTAAGTAATATCTCTTCTATTTGAGAAGGGAATACATTTACTCCTCTAACAATCATCATATCATCTGTTCTTGCGTGAATTCTTTTCATTTTTCTCATATTTAAAAGGTCACCATTATAGAGTGTAGATAAATCTTTTGTTCTATATCTAATAATTGGTAGAGCTTCTTTTGTTAATGTTGTAAGTATTAGTTCACCTTCGTTTCCATCTTGTATTGGTTTAAATGTATCTTTATCTACTATTTCAGGATAAAAATGATCTTCCCATACATACATATCTCCTCTATCTTCTAGCACTTCACAAGCAACTCCTGGACCCATCATTTCGGACAGTCCATAAATATCTAAAGCATCTATTCCTACTTTTTCTTCAATTTTTCTTTTCATCTCCATTGACCATGGTTCTGCTCCAAAAATTCCAACTTTTAGTGCTGTCTCTTTAGGGTCTATTCCTCTTCGTTCCATCTCTTCTATTATATTTAACATATAAGATGGTGTTACCATAATTGCAGTTGCTTTAAAATCTGTAATAAGTGTTACTTGTTTATCAGTAAAGCCTCCACTTGCAGGTACAACTGTACATCCTAATTTCTCAGCTCCATAATGTGCTCCTAGTCCCCCTGTAAATAAGCCATATCCATAAGAAATATGAACCATATCTCCTTTACCAATTCCACCAAGTCTAAGGGATCTTGCAACTAAATCAGACCATGTTGCTATATCTTTTCTTGTATATCCTACAACAGTAGGTTTTCCTGTAGTTCCTGAAGAAGCATGAAGTCTTACAATGTCACTCATTGGATTTGCGAACATTCCAAATGGATAATTTACTCTTAAATCTTCTTTTGTAGTAAACGGAAACTTTTTTATATCTTCTAGGAATGTAAAATCATCTGGATGTACTCCATGGTCATCCCATTTTTTTTTATAATATGGTACAAATGAATATGCTCGTAAAAGTGTATGTTTCATTCTTCTTGTTTGAAGATCAAGTAGTTCATCTTTTGACACTAATACTTTTGGATAATAACTTACCGTTTTTCTTTTATTTTCCATATTATGCTCCTTGAACTTGATTTAAATTCTCTATTATCATTGAGATTCCTTGTCCTACCCCTATACACATAGTACAAAGTCCATATCTACCATTTGTTTGTTCTAATTGATTTAATGCAGTCATAACTAATCTAGCTCCACTCATTCCTAAAGGATGTCCTATAGAAATAGCTCCTCCGTTTGGATTTACTTTTGCATCGTCATCTTTTAAACCAAGACCTCGCAGTGTTGCTAATCCTTGTGCTGCAAATGCTTCATTTAATTCAATCGTATCCATATCATCAAGTGTTAAACCTGTTTTTTCTAATATTTTCTTAGAAGAATATAGTGGTCCTATTCCCATAATTCTAGGAGGAACACCTGCAACTGCCATCATTACTATTTTTGCTTTTGGTTTTAAGTTATATTTTTCTACAGCTTCTTTAGAAGCAATAATCATAGCACCTGCTCCATCATTAACTCCAGAAGCATTTCCAGCAGTTACTGTTCCATCTTTTTTAAATGGCGTTCTTAAACTTTCAAGTTTTTCTAAAGTAGTATTTGGTTTTGGATATTCGTCTGTATCAATGATTAAATCATCTTGTTTTCTTCTTTTTATTGTTACGGCAGTTATCTCTTTTTTAAAAAATCCTCGCTCATTCGCTGCTTTACATTTTTGTTGTGAATTAAATGCAAACTTATCTTGATCTTCTCTACTAATACCAAACTCTTCTGCTACATTTTCACCAGTTTCTGGCATTGAATCAGTTCCATACAATTCCTTCATTTTAGGATTTGTAAATCTCCAACCAATTGTCGTATCATAAACAGTATTCGCTCGTGTAAATGCTGTATCTGCTTTTGGCATCACAAAAGGAGCTCTTGACATAGATTCAACTCCCCCTGCAATAATTAAATCACACTCTCCTGCTTTAATACTTCTAGCTGCTATTCCTATTGCATCCATTCCTGAGCCACAAAGTCTATTAATAGTTGTCCCACCACTATTTGTAGGAAGTCCTGCTAATAATGCAGACATTTTTGCTACATTTCTGTTATCTTCTCCTGCTTGATTTGCACAACCCATAATAACATCATCAATGTCTTCAAAATTAATAGAAGTATTATTTTCCATAAGATGTTTAATAACTACAGCACCCATATCATCTGGTCTTATTGATGATAATGCACCACCATAAGAACCCACAGCTGTTCTAATATAATCTATTATATATGCTTCTTTCATATTATTTCCTCTTTTATTATTGAACCTTTTATAGCTCTTGATTTTCCTGTAAAAAATGCTACTGTTTGATAATTTTGATTTACTACAACTATATCGTATATCCCATTTCTACCTTTTATATACTTTTCAGTTGCACTTGCAATTAATATATCTCCTTTAAAAGCAGGTTGAACAAAAGATATATCGCAAAATTGTGCCACAGTAGCAATATTTCTAGAATTACACGCAATTGCAAAAACTGCATCTGCAAAAGAAAATATAGCACCACCGTGACAAGTACTATGACCATTTAGTAAATCTTCTGTAACTTCCATTTTCATTTTTGCAAAACCATCATCAACTTCTATAAATTCAATACCAAGTTTATGTTCAAATTGTGTATCCTTCATCATTTTTATGGCTACTTTGTAACTTAATTTTAATTGATTCATTTTAAAAACCTTTTAATAATATTTTTTCTATAAGCAAATCTAAATCTATTTTTATATTAATTTCCTGTAAATTTTGCTTTTCTTTTTTCTTTAAATGCTGATATTCCTTCTTTTTTATCAGAGGTAGATAAAATTCCTGAAAATACCATTTTTTCATATTTTAATGAAGCACTTAAACCATTATCATATGATGCTAAAACAGCACTTTTAATAGCACTTATTGCTAAAGGTGATTTACTTATAATGATATATGCAATCTGCAATGATCGTATCATTGTACTTTGGAAAGGAACAACTTCTGATACTAAATTCATTTTTTGTGCTGTTTTTGCATCAATAAATTTTCCAGTTAAAAGCATAAGCATCGCATTTGATTTTCCCATGGCTTTTACTGTTCTTTGTGTTCCCCCAGCACCTGGTATGATGCCTAGATTAATTTCAGGTTGTCCAAATTGTGCATTATCTCCTGCAATTATAATGTCACAGATCATAGCTAACTCACACCCTGCTCCTAAACAAAATCCATTTACAGATGCAATAATTGGTTTTTTAAAATCTTTAATATATTCCCAATAAGAAGTTCTTACATCGTTTATAGAATCAAGTGCACTTTTTACTTCTAATTCATTTATATCAGCACCAGCTGCAAATACTTTTTCTCCACCTGTTAATATTACACATCTTATTTCATTTCCACAAGTTACTAATGCACTTGATATTTCTTTTAAAGTTTTTGTTCTTAAAGCATTAAATACTTTAGGTCTATAAATAGTTATTATTAGAATATATTGATTTTTTATATCTACTTTTATATCTTCAAAGTTCATTTTGTTCCTTTAATTTATTATTATATTACATTAAATGTAAAAAAATTCTAACTAATGTAATATTTATTTGAGCTTAAAATATGTGTTATATCTTTTGTGTTTATTAAATATATACCATCTTAACACTATATTTACTTATCTTTAATATTCTATTAATAAAAAATATATTAGTATTTTAATAAATATATTACACAAAGGATAAGAATGAGTCTTTTTAAGAAACATAATGAAACATTAAATAGAGCGTTAAAAGAAATTAAAAATAGAGGGTACTGGTCACCTTATTTTGAGATACCTAGTTCTAAGGTTTATGGGAAAGGAAAAAAAGAAGAATCTGTTCAAAACTTCAAAGAACAACTCAATAATAAGTTTGAAATAAAAGGTTTAGAATCTGATACATTTATAGGAAAAGAAGTTTCTCCTTATGGATTTGCTTTAGGTATTACATATCCTTCTATTAAAACTGATACATTAGTAAGTGATTCTAACATTGCTCGAAATCAATGGAAAAGAGTATCTTTAGAAGTTAAAGCTGGTATTTGTTTAGAAATTCTTGATAGAATTAACAAAAGAAGTTTTGATATGGCAAATGCTGTTATGCATACAACTGGACAACCTTATATGATGTCATTTCAAGCAGGTGGTCCTCATGCTCAAGATAGAGGATTGGAAGCTTTAGCGTATACATATAAACAATTAAATGATATACCCAACACTGCTAGATTTGAAAAACCAATGGGTAGAGATAAACCACCTATTGTTCAAAATAAAAAGTTAGTTATAGCACCTCGTGGTATTTCGCTTATCATTACATGTTCTACATTTCCTACATGGAACTCTTATTCTGCTTTATTTGCTTCATTATTAGCTGGAAATTCTATTATTTATAAACCACATAGAAATGGTATATTACCTATTGCTTTAACTGTAAAAATTGTAAGAGAAGTATTAGAAGAGAATGATATAGATGCAAATTTAGTATCTATGATTATATCTGATGATAGAAGTGAAACTCAAGGTTTAGTAAAAAACAAAAATGTAAAAATTATTGATTTTACTGGTAGTACTGAATTTGGAAATTGGTTAGAAAATAATGCACCTCAAGCAAATGTATATACTGAAAAAGCTGGAGTAAATTGTTTATTAATTGATAACTTTGATGATTTAAAAGGAATGAGTAGAAATATTTCTATGGCTTTATCATTATATTCTTCACAAATGTGTACAGCTCCTCAAAATATTTTCATACCAAAAGATGGTATTGTTTCAAACGGTAAAAAAGTTTCCTTTGAAGAACTTGCGTCTTTAATTTGTGGTTCTGTTGAAAAACTATTAAGTGTTGATGAAAGAGCTATTGAAATTTTAGGTGCTATTCAAAATGCTAGTATTTGTAAAAGAATTGATGAAGCAGATAAACTAGGAGAAGTTCTTTTATCATCTAAAACAATTAAACATCCTTTATTTAAGAATGCTACTATTAAAACTCCTGTAATAATTAAAATATCTTCTAAAGACAAAGATCTTTATCACAATGAACATTTTGGTCCTGTTATTTTATTGATTGAAACTGATTCAAGAGAAGATACTTTGTGCGTTTGGCAAGAGACTATTCAACTTCATGGTGCTATTACAGCAGGTGTGTATTCTTCAGATGAAGAGTATCTTAATAAAGTTGAAGATATTACTATTGAAGAAAAAGTTAATTTATCTATTAATTTAACTGGTCATATTTTGATGAATCATTCTGCTGCATTTACTGACTTTCATGCAACTGGTGATAATAAAGCTGCTAATTGTGCTTTATCAAATGACAACTTTGTTTCTAGTAGGTATTGCGTTGTGACTATTAAGAGGGATGCGTGATGGCAAAAAAAAGAATTACGAAATAGACAATTATACATTTAGATTAATAACAAATATTAATCTAAATATTATGTAAAAATTCTTTTATTTTTTCTATTGTTGTATTAGAATATGTTTCTAAAATATCAAGTGATTTTTGAATATTATCTTTTAAAGGAAGAGTATCTAAAAAATCTATGTCAATGATTGAAGTAAGACTATCAATTTGAAAAGAACATTTATTAAAATATAATATAGTTACACTATCATCAAATTGAATATGCTCAAACTTTACATTATATGCACAAAACTCACTATCTTTATTTTTTATTTTTATATTCATAGAAGATTTTAGTTTTAAAAGTTGTAATAATGTTAAAAGAGAATATCTTGATTTGGAATCATTATCTACAGATATTAAAATTTTAGATAAGGTTATTTTTAATTCTTGATTATCAATTGCTGATAAGTAATTAGAAATAACAAAATCTACAGATTCAATAATATATGATAAATCATCTTTTACTTGATATGTATCATTAATCATATCTTTACCTTCATGCATTAAAATAATACGTCTTGATAATTCTTTATAAACTTTTGTATTATCATCTGTATTTATTTTTATAGTTTCTGGTAATTTATATTTTTCATAATAAGTAACTTTAGTATTTTCTAATTGTAAAAGTCCTCGTTTTAACAAATATTCACATCCTTCAGAAATTTTTTCATTAATATCAAAATTATTAAACTCATCTGTATAAACAACATTTTTAAAATCTTTTTTAGAAAAAGAATTATCTTTATTTTTTATTGCATAAGTTAAAATATTTACTATTAATTCAAAAGTACAAGTGTACATTTTACACTCCTAAGTATGTATATTGTGTTATTTTATATAAAAATCACTTAATTTATTATAATAAGAGAATTATTTATACTACAAAAATATATTTAAATTAATATTATTTGTATTTTAATTTAAGGTATATATTCCATTTAGAGAATAAGAATAATTAAAGAGAATTATAATTTTAAAATATATATTTATATAAATTATATATATAACTATATGTATCACTTTGCTATACTTTTAAAATAGATAAATTAATATCAATAATAAACTTTTAATTAAAAAATTAACTACACATATATACATAATTATATAAAAAGTGTCACAAATGATTATCTTTAAAATAATATAATACTATTCTATGTATTATTTAAGTTTTCTTGTATTATAATTATTCATATCAGGATGAATTATTATAAAATTCATTTTGTATTTTATAAAAAAGGATACGAAAAATGAAAAAAATTATGAGAATAATTCTAGGATTATTTATTCTAGGTTTTGCACTTAATGTAAGTGCAAAGGAAACAATTAAAATAGGTGCAATTCTTGCAACAACTGGTCCTGCATCATTTTTAGGTGATCCTGAATTAAAAACTTTAAAATTGTATGTAGAGAAAATCAATAAATCTGGTGGTGTTTTAGGTAAGCAATTAGAATTAATTACTTATGATAATGCTGCAAATCCAAAAAAAGCTACAACATTTGCAAAAAGACTTATTAATCAAGACAAAGTCGTAGCGATAATTGGACCTTCTGCTTCTGGAGACACTTTAGCAATAGCACCTTTTTTGGCAAAAGCTAAAGTTCCAATGATTTCTCTAGGTGGAGCGATTTCAATAGTAAAGCCTGTTAAAAAATATGTATTTAAAACTCCTGCTACTGATAGAATGGCATGTCAAAAAATATTTAAATATTTAAAAACAAAAGGTAAAACTAATGTTGCTTTAATTTCTGGTAATGGTGGATTTGGTAAATCAATGAGAGGTCAATGTAAAGATGTTGCATCTGATTATGGAATTACAATTGTTGCAGATGAAACATATGGTCCAAAAGATACAGATATGACAGCTCAATTAACAAAAATTAAATCTATTAAAAATTTACACGCAGTTGTAAATCCAGGATTTGGACAAGGTCCAGCAATTGTAACAAAAAACTTTAGACAATTAGGACTAACACAAACATTAGTACAATCTCATGGAGTTGCATCTAAAAAGTTTATTGAGTTAGCTGGAAAAGCTAGTGAAGGTGTGATTGTAGCTTCACCACCTGTTGTAGTTGCTGAACTTTTAGAAGATTCAAATCCAATTAAAAAAATTGCATTAAATTATATCAAAGAGTATGAGGGTAAATATAATATTCCAGTATCAACATTTGGGGGATATGCTTATGATGCATTAAATCTTCTTATAGAGGCTATAAAAACAGCAAAATCTGTTGATCCAGAAAAAATAAGAGATGCAATTGAATCAACAACTTCCTATGTTGGACTAAATGGTATATTTAATATAACTAAAAAAGACCATTTAGGATTAGATCTTAATTCTGGTATTAAAATGTTAGTTATTAAAAATGGTACTTGGGCTTTAGCAAAGTAATACTATGGTTGAATTATTACAATATACTTTTGGAGGATTAACTGTTGGATTCATCTATGCTTTAGTAGGTCTTGGATTTACAGTTATCTATAACTCGAGTAAAATTATAAACTTCTCTCAAGGGGAGTTTGTAATGATAGGTGGAATGGCAGCAGTATTTTTGTCATACTTAAAATTTCCATTTATTTTAGCATTTCCGATGGCAGTAATGTTAGCTTCTTTATTAGGTTATGTACTCTTTAAATTAGTTTCGATGTCAAGTAATTCATCAGTAACTTCTTTAATTATTTTAACTTTAGGATATTCTATCTTTATAAGAGGTGCAGCACAAGTTGGATTTGATAAACAAATGCACACATTGCCAAGTTTTATAAGTGATACACCTATTTCTATTTTTGGTGCAACAATAACACCTCAAGCAGTATTAGTAATTGTTGTTTCACTTTGTATTGTTTTTGCATTATATTATATGTTTAACAAAACAAAAATAGGCAAAGCAATGCTAGCAACTGCTGATAATCAAGATGCAGCTAAATTAGTAGGAATATCAGTTAAAAAAATATTAATTATGAATTTTATGATAGCAGCTGCAATTGCAGCAATAGGAGGAATAGTATTAACACCAATAATATCTATGAATTATGAAATTGGTGTTATGCTTGGTTTAAAAGGATTTTGTGCCGCAATTATTGGGGGTATTGGTAATCCATTTGGTGCAGTATTTGGAGGAGTGGTACTTGGTATCTTAGAATCTTTTGTTGCTGGTTATGTAAGTAGCGAATATAAAGATGCTGTTGCATTTGTAGTATTATTATTAATTTTATTCTTTTTTCCAGGTGGTATGTTTGGTGCAAAGAAATCTTCAAGAGTATAGGTTGATATATGGAAAATAAAGGTATATTTTTAGATAGAGGTATTGTAGCAACGATTGTAATCTTGACTGTGATACCATTTTTATTACAAAATAGTTTTCATTATGAAATAGCAATTATGTGTATGTTAAATGCAGTTATCTGTATTGGGCTTAATATGCTAGTTGGCTATACTGGGCAAATTTCATTAGGTCATGGAGCTTTTGCTGGTCTTGGTGCTTATGTAGCAGTGATTTTATCAACTACATTTGAATTTGACCCAGTTTTAAGTATTTTAATTGCAACTGTTGTATTAGCAACAATTGCGTATTTCATATCTAAACCAATTTTAAAACTAGAAGGTCATTACCTTGCGATGGGAACATTAGCAGTTGGTATTATTATCTCAATTGTATTAAATAATGAAGATCAATTAACAGGTGGACCTGATGGTATGGGTATTGGAAAATTTCATATTTTAGGATATGTATTTGAAAATGATATTCAATGGTATATTTTATCAGCAATGATTTTAGTATTTTCAATTTGGGCATTACAAAATGTAATTAACTCTCCATTTGGAAGAATTTTAAGATGTATTAGAGATTCTGAAACTGCTGCAAAAGCAATTGGTGCTGATGTTGCGTATTATAAAACATATGTATTTGTAATCTCAGTTGTCATTGCTACAGTTGCAGGAAGTCTTTACTCATACTATACAGGTTATATCTCACCAGAAGAATCAGGATTTATGAGAAGTATTGAGCTTATTGTTATGATTGTATTTGGGGGACTTGGTAGAATTTATGGAGCTGTAATCGGAGCTATTGTTATTACTGCACTTCCTCAATTTCTTACATTCTTACATGATTATGAACATATGGTATTTGGAGCGATTATTATTTTTGTAATGATTTTTATGCCAAAAGGAATTGTTTCAATTTTTGATGGACTTAAGAAAAAAAAGAAAAAAGAGATTGTAAAGGATAATTCATGAGTTTATTAAAAATTGATGGAATTAGTAAAAGCTTTGGTGGATTAAAAGCTGTTGATAATATCTCTTTTGAAGTAGAAGAAGGAACCATTCATGCGTTAATTGGTCCAAATGGAGCTGGTAAAACAACTTTAGTAAATATGATTTCAGGAATTTACTCAGTAGATAAAGGTGATATCTATTTTGCAGATGAAAAGATTACAGATGTACCAACACATAAACTTGTAAATAAACATATAATGAGAACATTTCAAAATCTTGAAATTTGTAAAAATATGACAGTAATGGAAAATGTTCTTTTAGGCTTCAATATCAATATGAATAAATCACTTTTAAAATGCTCTTTTAGATTTGAATCAATTATGGATGATGAAGAAAAATTTAGACATATAGCACTTTCACATCTTAAAAGAGTTGGTTTAGAAAAATATGCTGAAATTTTATGTTCAGAGTTATCTTATGGTATTTTAAAAAAAGTTGAAATTGTACGAGCTTTAGCAATTAATCCAAAACTTTTACTTTTAGATGAACCAGTTGCTGGTCTTAATGGAACTGAAACAGCAGAAATAGCTGAAATTATTAAAGAAATAGCAGCCCAAGGGGTTACTGTACTTTTAATAGAACATGATATGAAAATGATTATGAATATCTCAGATTACATTACGGTTGTAAACTTTGGAGTTAAATTAGCAGAAGGAACTCCTAGTGAAATTTCTACAAATCCTGTTGTTATCCATGCATATTTAGGGGGAGGAACATTACATGAATAAAGAAAATTTAGTATTAGAGATTAAAAATCTTGATTGTCACTATGGAAATATTCATGTACTACAAGATATTAATATTAATGTAAAAAAAGGTGAAATAGTTGCTTTAATTGGGGCTAATGGTGCAGGTAAAACTACATTAATGCGAACAATTTCTGGACTTAAAGAACAAAACAAAGGTGAAATAATATTTAAAGAAAATATTAATATCACCAAGACAGCCCCTGAAAAAAGAGTAAAACTAGGAATTGCACAAGTTCCAGAAGGAAGAGAACTTTTTAAATCTCTTACAGTTGAAGATAATCTTATGCTAGGAGCATATACAAGAAATGACAAAGCTGAAATAGCAAAAGATTTACGATTTGTATATGATAAATTCCCAATTTTAGAAGAAAAAAAAGATTTAATATCTGGAAACTTATCAGGTGGACAGCAACAAATGCTAGCAATCGGACGAGCTTTAATGAGTAAACCTGCTTTACTTTTAATGGATGAACCCTCAATGGGATTAGCTCCTGTAATTGTTGAAGAGATATTTGCTTTTATTGAAGAGCTTAAAAAACTTCATATGACAGTATTTTTAGTTGAACAAAATTCTTACTTTGCATTAACGATTTCAGATCGAGCGTATGTATTAGAAAATGGAGAAATTGTTTTAAGTGGTAATTCGAGTGATTTAGTAAAAGATCCTCGAGTTAAAGAAGCATATTTAGGAATGTAAATGGATAATAAATATATTATAGTTGAAAAATTAGAAAATGGTGTTGGTGTTATTACACTTAATCGTCCTGAAGTATACAATGCTTTATGTACTGCACTTTTAGATGAAGTTTCAAAAGCTATTAATGACTTTGATTCTGATGAGTTAATTGGTGCTGTTGTTTTAACTGGTGGAAATAAAGTATTTGCAGCAGGTGCTGATATTAAAGAGTTAGCCAAACTTGATTTTGCAAGCGCATACACAAGCGAATTTGTAAAAAAAGAATGGCTAACTTTAGAAAAACATACCAAACCAATTATAGCAGCAGTTGCTGGATTTGCACTAGGAGGGGGCTGTGAAATGTCTTTATTATGTGATATTACAATTTGTGACACCACTGCAAAATTTGGACAACCTGAAATAAAAATAGGAACAATGCCAGGAGCTGGTGGAACACAAAGACTCACACGCGCAATTGGAAAATCAAAATCTATGCATTTATGTTTAACTGGTGATATGATTGATGCAAATGAAGCTAAATCTTTTGGTTTAGTTTCTTTCGTATATGAAGAAGGTACAGTAATAGATGAAGCTATAAAAATAGCTTCTAAAATTGCTTCAATGTCACAGCCTGTTGTGAGGCTTATTAAAGAATCAATAAATAACGCTTACGAATCATCACTTCAAGCAGGACTAGAAAGTGAAAGAAAGTCTTTTTATACTACTTTAGCATTAGAAGATAGAATTGAAGGGGTGAATGCTTTTGTAGAAAAAAGAAAAGCAAGCTTTTTAAATAAATAAACCTTTTTATACTACAAAATAGTATGGACTTATTAAAAAATAGCTCTATAAATAATCTGTAAAGCTATTTTTAATTTTAATCAAATAAAAAATATACAAAATATTACATAATGTAACAATAATACTAATAAAGCCTTTGTATAAGTACATTAATTTAAAATTATAGTATTACACAATATTCACCGTTTTTACTATTTATGTAATATATCTATATACTTTAAGGAGTAATTAAAATTTGTATGATACAATTTATTTGAATTTATATAAAAAAGTGAAGTATATAATGAAGTACATATACTTGAATATAAAACTTAAAAAAAGGAATTATTTATGGCAGTGAACAAAGAAAAATTAGCTGGAAAAATGGAATTTCCACCAGCAACTCCTCAACCAAATGTATATCCATTATCTTGGGTAAATAATACTACAAAATTACAAGAAATATGGGAAGCATCTCAAAGAGAATATTGGGATCCTGAAAAATTACCATGGGATACTTTTGATGTAAATAAATATACTTGGGAACAAAGAGAGTCAATTGCTTATTGGTGGACACTACTTTCAGTATTTGATGCCTCTGCTCCTCCTGTTTTTGCAGCTTCATTAATTAAAACATATGAGGTACATGAAGAAGATGTTGTAAGAAGATGTTTTTTTTCTGTTACAAGAGATGAACAAAATCATGAGCAAATGTGTGGAATAGTAATTACTAAAATGTTAGATCATTCAGATCCTTTAACATATACACCAAAAACTGAACTTGGTAAAAAACTACAAAAAAATGCAAAATGGCTATACTATAATGGTGGTAGATATTGGGATGGATTTAAAAATGCAGTTCCTAACTATTCTTTAGCAGTATTATTCTCATCATTTCTTATGGGAGAAATGGCAGCGGCTACTATTTTTCATCAATTAGCAAAAGGCTGTGATGAGCTAGTATTTAAAGAAGGTTTCTCAAAAATTGGTAAAGATGAAGGTCGACATATGGCTATTATTCTTACTTTAATGGAAAGAGATTATCCTACATTATCTGAAGAAGATAAAGAAACTATTACGAAACAGATTAGAGCTGGTTATTTATTCCTATCTGCTGTGTTATATGAGCCACCTGCTGATTTCTGGGATTTACCTGATGATTTTGTTACTACTCAAAGAGAAAGTGAAGTGCATGCAAGAGAAGCTGGTTTTGCTATTCCACAATTAGATGTAAAAAAAGAAAACTGGACAAAAGCAATGCTTAATGTTAAAGCTGTGCTTGATAATTATAGTATTCCTTTCCCAGCTATTCCAGAATGTGGAATTTCAGGTAAAGAAGTTACTGATGTTGATTTAGACGATATTATCCCAGTATTTTAGTCAAAAATAAATAAATAAAAATATATAATCAGGAATTTGATATGAAGAAAATTATTATGCAACCATCAGGAAAAGAAATAGATTGTCCAGCAGGAGAAACTGTTCTTTTTGTTTTAGAAAAGCAAGGGTATGCTTTACCCAACAATTGTAGAGCAGGAGCCTGTGGTGAGTGTAAAATAAAAGTTTTAAGTGGTAAATTTGATCAAGGTTTTATTATGGACATGGCTTTATCTCAAGAAGATAGGAAAAAAGGTTATGGACTTATGTGTATGGCGAAACCAGTTTCTGATGTTTTAGAAATTGAGTTTGGGACAGAAGATGCACAACCTAAATTATTCCCACCTGTTGAAGATTCTTGGCATATAGTAACTGATAAAATTCATAGAACAGATAAAATTCTGGATCTTAAACTATCTCCATTAGGAAAGCCGATTAAATTTTGGCCTGGTCAATACGCTATGATTGGTGATGATGATTCAAATCATCCATTGCGTCCTTATTCTATAGCTAATGCTCCTAAAGGTAATGGAGAATTGTCTTTTATTATTACACACGAAGAAGGTGGTAAAACAAGCCCTTGGATTCATAATGAGGTAAATGTTGGTGATCATATCAAAATCAATGCTCCTTATGGTACTTTTTTAGGTGATCCTAATGTTGATACTCCGATCCTTTGTCTAGCTTCAGGTTCTGGATTGGCTCCGATTTTATCACTTCTTAATGCTTATTTAAGTAGAGGTCATAAAAATCCTGTAACATTATTATTTTCAGCTAAAACACACAATGATTTACTTCATTTTGGTGAAATCAAATATTTAGAATCTAAATATATAAATTTTAAGTATAAATATACTCTTACACAAGAGAGTAATAAAAGTGGTGCATTAGAAGGTCGAATAGATAAGGTATTACCAAATTTATTCTCAGATTTAAGTAATCACTCAATATATATTGCAGGAGGTATCCTTTTTGTTAAATCATGTAAACAAATAGTAAACTCCTTAGGTGCAAAAGAAGAGTTACTTCATATGGAAGAATACTTCGCTCAGCAAATTTAGATTATTCATAAGTAAAGTTTGATTTATTTAAATTGAACCCTTATACTGTATTAATATTAGACAAATCAAGGATAAGTTAAATGAAAGTCAATACAAATGAAAAAGTAATATCCATCAATCCACAAGAGAATGAAATTAACAATACATCAGGATTAATAATTACGCATAGAGATTTAGTAAAAACTAATATTTTATCTATCTATGATAGTATAAATTCAGAACAAAATATATCTTTAAATTTATTTACGTCTAATCCAGAAAAATTTAAAGAACAGGTACTAAAGTCAATAGATAAAATTGATTTATATACAGATTTATTTGGGCTAGCTATTGTTGTAAAAGATAATATTAATACACATGATTTTCCAACAACTGCGGGTACTATAGCATTAAAAAACTTTTTTCCTAAAGAAGATGCTCCTATTATAAAAAAGCTAAGAGATGCAGGAGCTATTATTGTAGGGAAAACAAACATGCATGAACTTGCATTTGGTGTTACTTCTAATAATTCTTGCTTTGGTGCAGTAAAAAATCCACTAAACCCACTTTATTTTGCGGGAGGAAGTAGTGGTGGAACTGCAGCTGCTATAAAAGCAGGTATTGTTAATATTGGTTTGGGTACAGATACTGGTGGGTCTTGTAGAATTCCAGCTGCCTTATGTGGAGTTTTTGGCTTTCGACCAACATCTGGTTTGTATAGTTCTAAAGGTGTTGTACCATTATCAAGTACACGAGACACTCCTGGTTTATTAGCAAATTCAATTGAAAGTATTATACTATTAGATGATGTAATTACTTCTAAAAAGAATACAGAAACAATAGATTTAAAAACAATAAGAATTGGTGTTCCTCGAGAATATTTTTATGATAACCTATCTGAGGGAGTAAAAAAAATAAGTGATGAAACTATAAATAAATTAAAAAAGAATGGAATCAAACTTATTGAAGTAAATATTGATGGAATTCCAAATTTATTAACACAAAGCATTAATATGGTTTTACATGAAGCGTATGTTTCTCTAAACAAATATTTAAAAATATATAGTGAAAAGATTACCTATAATGAAGTTGTGCAAGAAATCTCTTCTCCTGATGTAAAAGGTTTATTTGAATCTGGTGCAATATCAGAAAATCCAAATTATACCTTGGCTCTTGAAGAAAGAAAAAAAATACAAGAAGCGTATAAAAATTATTTTTCTAAGAACAATTTAGATGTTATTTTATACCCTACAACACCAATAGAAGCTATGCCTATTATCGATAGTTATGAAACTATTACTTTAAATGGAAAACAAGAACCAACATTTCCAACTTATATAAGAAATATGAATCCAGGAAGTTATGCTGGTATACCAGGTATAAGTATTCCTGCTGGAATTACAAAAGAAGGTCTTCCTGTTGGCATGCATTTAGAAGGAGCTTATCAAAAAGATAAAGCACTCCTGCAAATAGCATTAGCTATTAATAAATTAATTTATTAATAGTAAAATTATTTTCTAATTCTATATCCATTCGTGCTTATATTATTTAAATGAACTCCTCTGATACGAGTATACGGGGTGTCATTTTCAATTCTAATCTACAAATCTAATTGTAACTGTCATAAGTATACCTTATTACTTAATCCCTGAAAATCTATTAAAATAAAATTTATCTAATTTTGGTGTATTTCCACCAACAGTCAATAAATTATGTTCTACAAAGTCATTGGCTTTATGATGGATATCGGCATAAATTGATTCTACTAATGAAGAAGAAGCTTTACCCAACCAATCTGTAGATAACATATCATCTCCTAATTTTGGGTCAAATAATAATGCTCGTCTATATTCATGAATTAATAAGATTCTTAATACAAAACATTGTTTTTGTGTAAATTGTGATATTGATGTATTTAGACTAAATACTTTTCTAAATTTAATAATAAATTCTTGATATCTATCTTCTATATCTTTTAAATCCCAATATTCATATGCCATCTCTTTTACTATTTCTTTTGTCATAGGCATTTGTAAGGGTCCTTTTATTAAAAGAACTTCATTTTGTAATGTGTGTTTTATTAGTATATCCTGAATGTAATCCATTTTGTAATTAGGATGTAAATAAAGATACTTTGAAGGGTTTGCAAATCCTTCTTTTTTCAGTATTTTTGATAATTCTGTTTCTTTTATTTGGTTTACTGCATTTGTGAGTAACACTATCCAATCTTGATTATTTTCTTGTTCATCATAGGCATATACACTATAATGTGCTTTTATAAATCTATCAATAGCAACATCACTTAAAGAATAGTAACTTTCACGTCCAAGTTTCTTAGAACTCAACCATCCATCTTTTGTAAGTCTAAATATTGATGTTCGTGTTAATTTTTCACTTATTCCAAATTCTTCCATAAATTTTATAAGAGAACCTAGCCATATAGTTCCTCCATATGGAAAAACAGTATCTCCAAAAAAAGTTATTATTAATGATTTTGCTTTTGGAGATATCTCTTCTAAAAGTGACTCTAAGTATTCATCTACTTCATTTTCTTCTTTTTTTTCCAATGCAATCTACCTTAAATTTTTTTGAATTATTATAACTAAATTTTAACAATTGTTTCTCCTAAATCAGCTAAAACAAATTTGAAGATACAATTGATTGATGATTATCTAGTTAAACCTATCAATAATATTTTTTTCCAATAATCCTCTATCAGCTCTATATCTTGTATCTTTATAAAATACTTCTAAATTATCTAAAATTGTAATAATAGAACCTACTCCTAGTTTATTTAGCCATTTAAATGGTCCTATTGGATAATTTACTCCATTTTCCATAGCTATATCTACACTATTTTCATCACATACGCTGTTTGTTACAGTTGAACTTGCTTCATTTACTAGCATTGCTATTGTTCTAGCTGTAATTAAAGCAGGAGAATCTTTTACTTCTAATGTCTTTTTCCCAATTTTTTCAAACAATGCTGCTACATTTTCTGACACATGTTCTTGGGCTAAAAGTGATGTTGCTATTGTAATAGATGATGTTAATTCATAATCTATATTTATATCAAATTGTACAATATTCTTTTCATGTAATTCTTGTGATATTTCACTTGCCATTTTTCCATTTGTTAAAAATAGTTTTATATCATTAAATTCAATATATCCTGAACCATCATTTTGTATTACTTTTACACCTGCTTTTTTAAATAAAGGTATAAGTTCATCTGCAACACCCAATGATCCATATACATAAATTACAGATATTTTATGATTTGATGCTTTTACTACATTTGTATCATCTCGTCCTAATTGATCTCGTTCTTCATAAGTATAAAATCCTTTTCCAGATTTTCTACCTAAGAGACCTGCTTGATAAAACTCTTGTTGTGTTAATGATGGTTTAAATCGTGGGTCTTGATAATATGAATCAAATGTTGATTGTGTAACAGAATAATTTGTATCATTTCCTATTAAATCCATTAATTCAAATGGACCCATTCTAAACTTACCACTTGTTCGTATACTTTCATCAATAGTAGCAAAGTTGCTTACTCCTTCTTCATAAATTCGCAAAGCTTCTGCATAAAATGGTCGAGCTATTCTATTTACTATAAATCCAGGTGATGATTTTACATATACTGCTTTTTTACCCCAAGAAGAGATAAGATTATATACATCATCTATAATTTTTCTATCACTTTGTAATCCATAAATGATTTCTACAAGTTTCATAATTGGTGCTGGATTAAAAAAATGTATTCCTATTATATTTTCTGGTTTTTTAAGACCATTAGCTAAAGCTGAAATAGAAATAGATGATGTATTTGATGCAATTACTACATTTTCACATATATCTTCTAGTTGTTTAAAAATATCTTGTTTTATCTCTTTGTTTTCAATAATAGCTTCAATAATTAAATCACAAGGTGCTAAATCATTTATTTGCATTGTTGGTTTCATTAAAGAGATAGTTTTATCTTTATTTTCTTGTGTTATTTTTCCTTTTTCTACAAGTCGTGACAACTCTTTTTCATTTATTTTCATAGCATTACCAACAGCACCATCCCAATTATCATATAGTATAACTTGATGCCCTGCTTTAGCTGCAACTTGGGCAATTCCCCTTCCCATAATACCAGCTCCTACAATACCAACTATTGAATTTGAATCAATCTTAAGAGATGCCATATTAGTTTCCTTGAAAATTTGGTGTTCTTTTAGCTAAAAATGCTGATACACCTTCTTTATAATCATTTGATTGTCCTGCTGTTCTTTGCAGATTTTTTTCTAATTCTAATTGTTCATTTAGTGTATTGTCATTTGATTCATTTAAAGCTTTTTTAATTAAACTTAATCCATAAGTTGGTGCTTTTGAGAAATGTATTGCTAATTTTTGTACTTCTTCATCTATTGTATTTATTGGATATACTCTTGAAATCATTCCATATTCTAAAGCAGTTTGAGCAGGAAGTTTATCACCTAGCATAGATAATTCCTTTGCTCGTGCCATACCTACTAATTTTGGTAAAAAGTAAGAGTTTCCAGAATCAAGAACAAGTCCTATTTTACAAAATGCTTGGATAAAGGATACTTTTTCATGTGCTATTATAAAATCACACGCTAAAGCAATACCAACACCAGCACCAGCAGCTACTCCATTTACTTTACAAATCACAGGTATCTCTAAATTATAAATTGATTTAATCAATGGATTGTATTTCTTTTCAATTGATTCACCTAAATCAAGCTTTTTATCATCACTGTTATTTACTGATCTATCATTTAAATCTTGCCCAGCACAAAATGCTCTTCCTTCTCCTGTTATAATTAATACTCGTAATGTTTTATCTTTTTTAATAGTAATCATTACAGTTTTTAATTCTTTATGCATAACTTCATTGAGAGAATTAAACACTTCTGGTCTATTTAATGTTAATGTTGCTATACCTTCTTTTACATCATATTTTATTGTCTCATATTTCACTTTATTCCTTTAATTTTTAATTGTATTACATTAAATCTAAAAAAATTCTAACTAATGTAATGTTTATTTGAGCTTAAAATATGTGCTATATTTTCTATATTTATTAAAAATATGCCATTTAAAGACTATATATACCTATCTTTAATATCATACTAAAAATAAAAAAATATATATTTTAATAAATATACTACACAAAGGATAAAAATTAGTCTTTTAAAGAAATATATTAAAGATTAAATATAGCCTTAGAAAAAATTAAAAATACAAGGTATTAGTCTCCTTATTTTGAGATACCTAGTTCGAAAGTTTATGTAGAAAAAAATAATGTATAACTTAACATCTTAACTTTCGCACCTAAAACAATCAATAAAACATCAAATAACAAGCATATTATCAATACTTAATCCAAGATTTTCATGTCTATTGACAATATTATTTTAAGTGTAAATAATTAAAATAATATTCTAAAAATAAACTATAAAATAGTATCAAAGAAGCTTTTATACAGTGCTTATTAGCTATAATATGGATATTAAAAAAGAGGTTTATTGATGAATATTCAGGAGAAAATAACTAATATTATAAATGACAAGCTAAAAAATCCAATTTTCAAGACAATGCAAGTACTAAATATAAAAACAATTTTATCTCAAAGTAAATTCACTAAGAAAGATGGTGTTAGTGTTTATATGGTAGTTATTCATTTTGTCTATATGTTAGTTATGAATAAAAAGATATCAACATTTTCAAATCAAAGTGATGATAGTTTAAAGAAAGATGTTTACTATATTTTACATCTAAATAAAGTAAAATCTATTAAAAATCAACTACTTGAAAATAGATGGGATTTAGATACTACTTTGTCGCTTTTATTAGGAATTAGTTTTTAGTGGATTAAACTACACAAACAAATAACCCATAGAATTTTTAAGCCTCAAGAAGCTAAACTGTAGTAGTTGTAAACAAAAATCATCGAACATTTTGAGGGTCATTGTTCCTCAAGTCGATCGTTATATTAAAATTTTATGTATGCAAAATGTTGCTTAACTAAGAGTTAGTCTACGAAAGGATAAAAATGACAAGAAGAAGTTTTATACATTCAACAGCAATGTTATTTGGAGGTATTTTAATGTGGCGTACTTCAACTAGTGCCACTAATAAAATAGATTTATATCAAATATATCCATCAATCATGAAAGAAGAGAATGAAGAACATAAAAAAACTTGGATGTCTTTTGTAGCAAATGATTATATTTGGGAAGCAAAACAAATACCAGAAGTAAAAAGAAATTTAGCTCTCTTAGCCAAAACAATTGCCAAATATGAACCTGTATCAATATTGGTTCATGCAGATGATAAAGATGAGGCAATATCACTTTTAGACGGACTAAATACCCATAACTTTCCAATAGTACTAATAGAATTTAGTATTATGATTTATGGCTTAGAGATACTGCACCAACTTTTGTAACAAATGAACTTGGAAAAAAAGCAGGAATAAATTTTAATTTTAATGGTTGGGGAGAAAAGCAAGAACATACAGAGGACAGTAAAGTAGCAGATTTTATTATAGAAAAATCTGGAGTAAAAAGAATTAATTCCAATTTAGTCTTAGAGGGTGGAAGTTTTGAGATAGATGGTGAGGGAACAGCTATTTTAACTGAAAGTTCAGTATTGAATGACAATCGTAATCCTAGTTTTACTAAAGAAACATTTGAAAAAGAGTTAAAATTACTTTTAGGGATTAAAAAGATTATTTGGTTAAAAGGAATTAAGGGCAATGATATTACTGATGCTCATGTTGATTTTTATGCTAGATTTACTAAAATTGGAACTGTATTGGTGAGTCGTGAAAACTATACCAAAAGTTATGACTATGCTATTACAAGAGAAAATATAGAGATTTTACAAAACTCCACAGATGCAAAGGGTAATCCTTTAGAAGTGATAATTATAGACAATCCAGAAACATTTAATAAATCGTTTGGAGATAAAGATTTTGCTGCTGGTTATATTGGATATTATGTTTGTAACGATGCCGTTATTATGCAGAAATTTGGAGATACACAAGCAGATCAAAATGCTTTTAATATAATTCAAAATCAATTTCCAAATAGAACAATAGAACAAATTGCAACAGATGGTATAGCTTCAGGTGGTGGAAGCATACATTGTAGTACACAACAAGAGCCAAAAGACTAGCAAATCATCATTATAATAAACCATAGCAAATTAGCTATCATAAATAACAGAGTAAGTTAATATAACATCTTAACTTTCGCACCTAAAACAATCAATAAAATATCAAATAACAAGCATATTATCAAGGGAACCTCTAAAAATAAATTCTAAAAATAAGATATCTATACTTTTTTAAAATTTAATTTACAATAAGCTAAATCACTAAAAATTATAAAAAATATATCCATATATTTACAATTATAAACTATAAAATAGCTATAAATTCAATTGTTTTATATCTATTTTAACTTTTCATTATTGGTATCTTTTTTAATCTAACTAACTGTTCATATCTTAGAAAGTTATATGTTAGATTTATAAGTCCTGTAATAGATTTAATTCTATCTAATCCAATTGCTTTTAAATTTAGAGCAGAGTTCATAGATGTTTTGAAAGTTCCAAATATATGTTCAACTCTTACTCTTGTTTTTGAGTATTTATAATTTTCTTTATCTTGTTTATTTGTAAGTGGTGTATTTCTATATGCTCTTTGTATAACTTTACTTTTTACATTAGTATCTTTTAGGTATGTTTCTATTTTATTAGATTTATATGCAGAATCTGCATATAAAATATTATCATTTTTATCTATTAAATCTTTTATAGCTTGAGAGTCATGAGTTGATGATGGTGTTACTGTATAGTTTATAATTACTTTAGTCTTTTGATCTACTGAAATATGATCTTTATATCCAAACTCTCTAGTTTTATATTTTGTTACCCATCTTGCATTACAATCTTTTTGAGATAAGATATTTTTATTCTTAGCAAATTCTAAAGGAATGGCACCTTTTTTAATATCTGCATTATCACTTCTTTTATTTCTTTGTTTTGGTACTCTTATAAATGAAGCATCAACAAGTGTACCTTCTTTAGCTACTACACCACTAGTTGTTAAATTTTTTGTAAATATATCAAATAACTTTTTAGATAAATCTTTCTCTTTCAAGCTTTCTTTAAATAAGCATATAGTCTTTTCATCAGGTACATTATCACCTATTTGAAGTCCTAAAAAGTCTAAAAATGACAATCTATCTTTTATTTGAAATTCTGTTTGTTCATCTGATAAGTTATAATATCTTTGAAGAATTATTATTTTAAAGATTAATAGTTTATCATATGGTTTTCTACCAGCATTACTTTTTCTATCATACTTTATTAAAGCTTCTTCAATAGGTTGTCGAAATAGTTCCCAGTCAATAATTTTATTTAACTTTTGTAAAGGTGGTTGATGCTTTTTAATCTTATCTAGTTGAAATTCATAGTCAAATAATCCAGCCATAATATACTCTCTTTTTATAGTAATTTATACTGATATTATAGCTAATTAATGATTTCAGAAACCTTAAATATAAGATTTTAAATTATTTAATTTAGATCTTATTGTTAAGTCTTAAGTAGTGATTTTATTGTCTATTTTTAGAGATACCCTATATTAATACTTGATGAAATAGCACAAATAGAAGAGATTGTAAATAGAAATGATGATTTCTCTACTATTATTGATATATTAAAGGATGTGACACAGAAGTTGCTTGGTTTTAGGTGCGAAAGTTAAGGTAATTATTATAAAAAGTTATAATTTAGACACCCATTTTTTTCATTAAGTCACAAATCAAAAGAATTTTAAAAAGAAACTAGACAAATGGTATATAAAATACAAAAAATTTCTTAATCCTGAAACAAAAAAAGAAAGCTTTATTCATCCAAGAGTTAGATTAGCATATAGAAGTTTACTAACAAATTATATCTACTTTGTACTTAGTTTGAAATATTAGGCTAATTCTACTAAGAAATATTATTCATAAATATATAACCTAAATAAGAAGTATAAAGACCAAATGCAATGACTAAATACGAAGCTAGTTTAATAAAGATATTTCTTAAACCTGATTGTTTAAATAAACCAATAAAAAATCCTAAGGAAAAAACAGCAGGTATAGTACATAATCCAAAGATAAACATTACAAAAGCACCCCAAACTACACTTCTAGTACTAGAAGCACTTATCGCAAATACATACACTAATCCACAAGGAAGTAAACCATTTAAAACACCCAAGAAGTAAAAACTAGATAATGAATGTTTTTTAATTAAAATTCTAAACATATTTTGATATAAAGGCAACTTTGAACACGAGTGTTCTAAGAATGTAAGGAATTTTATTTTTCCTAAAAGAGATAATCCTACTAAAAACATTAATAAACCAGTAATAATTAACACAAGACCACTTGAAAATCGACTAAAAGCAATAACACTACCAAGACCACCAAAGAAGGCACCCATAATAGTATAAGTGGTAATTCTTCCAAAAGAGTATAGTAAATGAGCAAATGCTTGTATTTTTTTAGACCAAGATGATTTTATTTTGGTACTAGAATATGCAAGCACAATTCCACCACACATTCCAACACAATGTCCCAATGAACCTAAAAGTGCAATTGAAATAATGCTTATAATACTAATGTTTTCCATAATCAAACCTATATAATTATTTCTAAATGTTACTCTAGTATTTTAGTGTTAATTAAGTGTTAAAATAATTCATAGTCTAAGTCAAAAATTCCATAATCCCAATTTTTACTATTGCTTTTTTTCACTTCTTTCCAACGAAGAAAAAGTAATTCTTTTTTTATCAATTTATTAAAAACACCATGTCCTATTAAAATAATAGGTACATTTTTGTCTTTTGAAAGTTTTATTAGTTTTTGGGTGGCTTTCTTGGCTCTTTTTCTTGTTTCTTGTATAGTTTCACAGTTTTTAGAATAAGAAAATAACCATAATATTCGCAAAAACACTAGCCACATCTTAGAATTTAATTTTAAAAAATTCCAAGATAGATAGGGAAGTGGGGCTTCATTGAAAATTTCATCACATAAATAAGCTTTCTTATTAAAAACTTCAATAGATTGCAATGACCTTTTAAGCTTACTACAAACTAAGATATTTGTGATATCAAAGAGTTTTTTAATTTCATCTTTTGATGAAAAATTTTCTTTTATATTTGCATCATCATAATCAATCATCCATTTTGCAAACTTTTGTGCTGATATTTTTTTATCTCTTCTTAAATCAACTTCTCCATGTCGCAATAATATAATTTGTTGTACATCTACCTTGTTCATAGCTTATTCTTTTAGATAAATTTTAAGCTAATATTATCATATCTTTTATACAAATTTCATATTTAAAGAACCTAAATCTTGAAAAGCAACACTTACATTATCACCTTTTTTTACACTAACAGCAGCTGTAATTGCCCCTGATAATATAAATGTACCAGCTTTTAGTACTTCTCCTCTTGTTGCTAGCATATTTGCTAACATAGCAATAGAAGTTGCAGGATTACCTAAAACAGCAGCAGCTGCTCCTAGTTGTACTATTTCACCATTTATTCTCATAACAACACCTAAGGTTTTTAAATCTACATCTTGTATTTTTTTCATTCTTCCACCACTTACATATCGTGAAGATGAAGAATTATCAGCAATTACAGATTTTAAATCAAATTTAAAATCTTTATATCTTGAATCTATTATCTCAACAGCAGGAAGTATAAAATCAGTAGCTGATAAAACATCTCCAATATGACAACCAGGACCTTTTAAATCATGCTTTAATACAAAAGCTATTTCTGCTTCAACTTTAGGATGTATTAATTCATCTATTTTGATATTCGCCCCATCTTCTATGCTAAAATAATCAGCTAAATACCCATAACAAGGATTATCAACACCCATTTGTTTCATCTTAGCTTGTGAAGTAAGACCCATTTTCATACCTACTATTTTTGTACCTCTTGCTTCCTTATTGGCTCTTGCTTTCCATTGAATATCATAAGCATCTTCATATGTCATATCTGGATAATCATCAGTAATTTTAGTGATTTCATAAGCATTTATTTCAGCATCTTCACAATACTTTGCTAATTTTTCTATTGTTTTTTTATCTAATGCCATTATATTAGTCCTCTTTTTTTTGCCATATCTAAAGCTAAATCTTCTATCATATCTTCTTGTCCACCAACAGTTTTTCGACGTCCTAATTCTTCTAAAATAGTTCTTGTATCAATGCCATATTTAAGCTCAGCTCTTCTTGCAAAAAGTAAAAATGATGAATAAACACCTGCATAACCTAAAGTTAAAGAATCTCTTGAAATTCTTGTAGGTTTTCCCATAATAGGAAGTGCAATATCTTCTGCTACATCTTCGATTTTATTTAAATTAATCCCTGTTTGTACACCCATTCTATTTAAAACAGCTACTAAAACTTCTAAAGGAGTATTTCCTGCACCTGCTCCAAATCCTGCTAAAGATGCATCTATTCGTGTAGCTCCTGCCTCAATAGCTGATAAAGAGTTTGCAACTCCCATTGCCATATTATGATGTCCATGAAAACCTAGTTCAATATCATTTCCAAATTCTTTTTTTAAAGCATTAATTCTTAAACTTACCATATCAGGCAACATATAACCAGCTGAATCAGTTATGTAAATACAATTTGCACCATAAGAAACCATCTTTTTAGCTTCTTGTACAAGTCTTTTTTCATCTGCCATATGTGCCATCATCAAAAAACCAACTGTATCTAAACCCATTTCTTTAGCTTTATTTATGTGTTGAGCTGAACAATCAGCTTCTGTACAATGAGTAGCAACTCTAACTGTTGTAATACCATGCTCTTTAGCACTTATCAAGTCTTCAACTATTCCAATACCAGGAAGTAGTAAAGCTGATATTTTTGCTTGTTTCATATTTGGTACAACGGCATCTAACCATTCTTCATTACTATGTAAACCAAAACCATAATTAAGTGAACTTCCACCTAAACCATCTCCATGTGTAACTTCAATCATAGGTACACCAGCTTCATCCATTGCTACTGACATTTCTTTCATTTGCTCACAAGTGAATTGATGTCCAATTGAGTGCATACCATCTCTTAATGACATATCATGAATAGTAACTTTTTTACCTTTTAAATCCATAATTATGCTCCTTTATTCTGTTGATTAATTAATTTTTCAGCCATTTGTTCTGCTATATTTGTAGCAGCTGCTGTAATGATGTCAAGATTACCTGCATATTTAGGTAAATAATCTCCTAAGCCTTCAACTTCTAGCCAAATTGATATTTTATTTCCATCAAAAACTGGACCATTTTTAAGTGTATATCCTGGTACAAATTTTTGTACTTCTTTTATCATTTCATTTACAGATTTTATGATAGCTTCTTTATTTGGTTCATCAGAAGTTAAACAATGAATAGTATCTCTCATCATCAAAGGGGGCTCTGCAGGATTTAGAATAATAATTGCTTTCCCTTTTTTTGCCCCACCAATTTGCTCAATTCCAAGTTTTGTAGTTTGAGTAAACTCATCAATATTAGCTCTCGTTCCAGGACCTGCTGACTTTGAAGCAGCTGTTGCAATAATTTCTGCATATTTCACTTCTTGCACAGATGATACAGCTGCAATCATAGGAATAGTAGCTTGTCCACCACAAGTAACCATATTTACATTTTGAACATCATTTTTAAGTAATTCTTTCATATTAACAGAAGGTACACAAAAAGGACCAATGGCAGCAGGTGTTAAGTCAATCACCATTACACCTAACTTCTTTAATTTTCTATTATTCTCACCATGAACATATGCAGATGTAGCATCAAAAGCTATAAGTATCTCATCTTTTTTTATATGTTCTAATAGTCCATCAACACCTTTAGAAGTAGTTTTCATACCATCTTTTGCAGCTCTTATTAATCCATCAGATTGGGGGTCTATTCCTACCATCCATAAAGGATTTAAAATCTTGCTTCTTTTAAGTTTATACATCAAATCTGTTCCAATATTTCCAGACCCAATTAATGCACAATTAATTTTCATATTTCTTCCTTAAAAATAGTCCCTATTTGGAAAGAACCTTTTATTGTTTTATACAAATCTAACACTAGTAGAACCAATTCCACCTATATTAATAGTCATATTATCACCTGATTTAATAGTAACCATAGCACATAAAGCACCTGATAAAATAACCTCACCAGCTTTTAAACCAACTCCTAGCTTTCCTAAAGTATTTGCTAACCATACTACAGCATTTACAGGGCTTCCAAGAGCAGCTGCTCCTGCTCCTGTATGTAATAATTCTCCATTACACTCTAAAGTTAAGCCACATGTTGTTAAATCAACATCATAAGGACTTACTCCTTGTCCACCAAATACAATATATCCACAAGAGGCATTATCAGCAACTGTATCTTGCACTTTGATTTTCCAATCTTTAATCCTTGAATCAACAATTTCAAAACAAGGCATTACAAATTTAGTAGCTTTTAATACATCAGCACTAGTAATTCCAGGTCCCATTAAATCTTCTTTTAAAACAAAAGCAATTTCACCCTCAGCTTTTGGTTGAATCATCTTACTTGTAACATCAATTTCATCACCATCAGAATAAATCATATCAGACAAAAGATACCCAAAATCTGGCTGATGAACACCTAACATATCCATAACTACTTTTGAAGTTACTCCTATCTTTTTACCGATAATTTTTACACCATCTTCTTTTATTCTTCTTTGAATAAATACATCTTGAATTGCATATGCATCTTCAATCGTAATATCTTTTTCTCTTGAAGTAATGGGTTCAATTGTTCTATTTGCTTTTAAAGCTTCATATAACTCATTTCCATATTGTATTATTTTTTCATTAGCCATTTCCATAAATCAATCCAACCTTACATTTTTATACATATATTTTTTAATTCAGTATAAAACTCTAAAGAATGATGACCACCTTCTCGTCCTATACCTGAACCTTTCATACCACCAAATGGAGTTCTTAAATCTCTTAAAAACCAAGAATTTACCCATACAATTCCTGAGTCTATTTTAGATGCAACTCTATGAGCTTTATCTAAGTTTTCCGTAAATATGGTAGAGGCTAATCCATAAGGTGAATTATTTGCCATTTCTATAACTTCTTCTTCTGTATCAAAAGGTGCAATATGACAACAAGGTCCAAATACTTCTTCTTTTACTACAGTTGCATTTTCATTAAGTCCAGTCCAAATAGTAGGTTCCACCCAATACCCATCTTTTAATTTACCAGTCATGGTAGGTACTCCACCACCTATAATAAGCTTAGCACCCTCATCAAGAGCTTTTTTATAATAAGATAAAACTTTATCTCTATGTGCAGAACTTACAAGTGGACCCATATCTGAGCTTTCATCATGTTGTATACCTAAAACCAATTTACTAGCCTTGTCTTTTAATTTTGAAACAAACTCATCAAAAATGGCTCTTTGTACATAAACTCTTTCAGTTCCTAAGCATACTTGTCCTGAGTTTGCAAAAACAGATCTTGTTGTTTCATTAATAGCTTTGTCCATATCACAATCATCAAAAATAATAGCAGGGTTTTTTCCACCTAATTCTAAAGATACATCTCTTACACCTAAAGCACAAGCTTTCATAATTAGCTCACCTGTACTAGTTTCACCTGTAAAAGTAATAGCATTCACACCTTGATGGGCACTTAAAATATTACCTGTAATTGAACCTTTTCCTTGTACAACATTATAAACGCCTTTAGGAACTCCTACTTTACTCATCACTTCACCTAAAAGTGATGTTGTTGTAGGTGTAACTTGTGATGGTTTTACAATTACTGTATTTCCACAAGCTAAGGCAGGTCCTACTTTCCAAGTCATAAGTAAAAGTGGTAAATTCCAAGGAGATATTACAGCTATAACACCTTTTGCTTGTCGCATTGAATAGTTCATAGCTATTTTACCATCAGGAGTATCCATTCTATATGCTTCATCAGCTGCACTTTTCATAGTATCAGCAAAAACTTTGAAGTTTGCAGCTCCTCTTGGAATATCAATATGTCGTGCTATTGAATAAGGTTTTCCCGTATCAAGTGTTTCAGCTTCTAAAAAATCATCAAATCTTCTATCCATTTCACTTGCAATTTCATACATTAAAGCAATTCTATCGTTTAATTTCATAGAACCCCATTCACCTTTTAAAGCATCTTGTGCTGCTTTTACTGCTGCATTTACTTCAAATTCACGCCCAAGTGCTACTTTTGATATAAGTTCATTTGTAGCAGGGTTATAATTGTCAAAAAATTCACCACATTGTGAATTTATAAATTGTCCGTTTATGTAGTGTTGTACTGTTTTTATCATTATGTTTTCCTAATTAATACTTAATTTAGATTTAATTTATCAATGCCTGCTTTTGCACAAAGAATATCTTCTTCTTCACTTCCACCTGAAACTCCAATAGCTCCAATGGTTTCTTTATTTATAAAAATAGGAAGACCACCACCAAAAGGTATTAGTCTATGTCTATTTGAGAATCCTTGTTCTAAATGTTTGTTATTTTTAAAAATATCTATCCAAGTGCCTGAACTAAATTTAAAACTAGCACTTGTATATGCTTTATCTTTTGCTATATCAATAGAGTGAATATAAGAACCATTCATTCTTAAAAAGGCTAGTTCTAATCCAGCATTATCACAAACACTAACTGCAATTTGTATATTTAGCTCATAAGCTTTTTTAATAGCTTCATTACAGGCTAATAAAGCAGCTTGTAATGAAAGATTTGTACTATTTATTGTCATACTCATTTTAAAATCTTAGGTGTAAACAGTTGTAAAAGATTCAACGGGTTGTCCTGTATGATAAAAAATACCTTTCCATAATTTATCTTCTGTCCATGTAATAACAGGCATATCAGGATAAACTGCATATCCAAGTCCTGCAAAAGTTTCATTTCTATTTCCTGAAGGATCAAAGAAATAAATAGTATTTCCTCTTGTAATTCCATGTCTTTGAGGAGTAACATCAATTTTTACATCATTTTTAGATAAAACATCAGCAGCTTTTAAAATATCTGCCCAATCATCTAAGAAAAATGCAAAATGATGAAGACCCATCTCAGGACCACCTACAAAAGCTATATCATGTGGAGTATTTCCAGCACTTAGCCAAGTAGCAAGTTGGACATCGCCATTTGGTCCTACCATTACTTGTTCAGTTAATGTCATATCAAATACTTCTTGAAATAATTTTGTATTTTCTGCTACTTTATTTATTCCATTTTCAGGATCTAATTCACACATAAGTAAAGCGTGATCTAACCAATGAGACCCAACTCCTGTTAAACCATCAGGCCAAGGATCAGGATTAGTAGTTCCTACATCTTTACCTATAAATTCTTTTTGTGCATATAAAATCATCTCATGACCAGAAGGAAGATTAAAATGAATGCTTCTTCCACAGAACAAAACTTCACCCTCTTTTTTCTCAACTACACTTATCCCATAAGCTTCTAATTTTGCTTTTAAATCATCTAAATCACAGTCTTTTTCAACTTTATAAGCTATATCATTCATACCAGCTTTATCATTTGGAGTTAAAACTACTGAGTATTTATCCCACTCATCCCAACACTTTAAATATACTTTACCATTTGTATCTTCATGAGTAATTCTCATATCCATTACTTTTGTATAATATTTCTTTGAAACTTCCATATCAATTACATTGATATCAATATGTCCTATTCTCATAATTCCCATAACAAATTCCTTTTTATTTTATTGTTTTATACAAAGCCGTATTTTTTTTCTTTATTTGTTTTACATTTGATTTTTCCAATAAACTCAAATTCTATATTTGATTTTGGAAAAACTCTACATGCAAGAACAAAACCAGCATCTTCTTCTTCTTTACTTATATATTTTCTACTCATGGATAATTTTTTAAACTCTCCACTTGAAATCTTTATTTTACAAACACCACAACCACCTCCATAACAACCATTTGGTGCTTTATTAATAGAGTTTAAATTCATAGAGTCTAAAATATGTTTAGATTCATCTGCTAAAAAAACTTTTTCATAATCTTTCATGGTTAAATTAAAATTTTTCATGTGTAAGTCCAAGTGATATATATGTAAACAAAAATAATCTTAGTAAAAATTATTCGCTAATTAATCGCAATATATTTTATTGTAAAAGCTTAAATAAAATTCCAGTAGTAAAAAAGGCTAATAATATTCCATAAGCAACTATTGATGAAGTTAATCGTGGAGCTAAACCTGCCATTGAAGCTACTACACCTGCTGTTATCATAGGACCCATTCCTGCTTCAATAATAGATATTTCTACAACTTGTGATTTTGTAAAAAATAAATAGCAAAAAGTAAAAGCTAGAAGTGGAGATATTATAAGCTTCACACCAAGAGCTGTACTAAAAGGTAAAAGTTCTTTTTTTGGAAGTTTTAATTGAAGTTGTAAGCCAACTGCAAATAAGGCAATAGGGACTATTGTTTGTCCTAAAGAATTAAGTACATCATTGATAATTGAATGATATCCAATATTTATTAAGAATAAAGCTAAGATTAGAGATATAAAAGGAGGGAAAGTAAATATTTTAAATAGAATTTTTTTAAATGATATTTGACTCTTACTTGAGTAATATGAAGCAATAAATGTTCCAAAAGTAGCTAAAGCTAAAAAAGAACCTAATTGATCATATACAATTACATAAGGTAAAGCACTTTGCCCATAATAAGCATTGATTATAGGAATTCCTAAAAAAGAGGTATTCCCCATAATTCCAACAAGAAGAAGAGAACCCGTTATTTCTTTTGAAAAAGTAAAAACTTTTGACAAAATCAATATAACAATAGCACTTAAACTCATAACAGTCCATGCTACAATAATAGGAATGATTAAGTCAAAAGATACTGTAATTTTAGGTATTTGATACAAAATCATAGCAGGAAGAGAAATATATATTACAAATTTATTTAAAGTATCAGGAGCATTTGTAGGAAAAACTTTTAATTTATTTAAGAAATAACCTAAAAAAATAGCTAATACGATTAGTACAAAGTTTTCCATTAAGTATTTAAAACTTTATCTAAAGTGTATTTTAAATCTTCATCTAAATCCATATTTGATTTCATCCAGTTTAAATATCCTTTATCACTAGATGCAATATCTTGAATATTCTCACCTTTATATTTACCAAATTTAAATGTCGTAATAAATACAGGTGTTTTTGTTAAATCTACTAATTTTTCCATGGGATTGTAATCTGGATAAATTTCTCTACATTTAAGTACAAGTTGTGATAAAAATAGTTTCATAACCAAGACATCACCTAGTGCATCATGTGCTTTTATTTCAATATTATATTTTTTTGCTTCACTTTTTTCATCTTTATATAAATCAAGTGCATATCTTAGATATTGTAATCTATGAAAGGGTAAATCAGGGTATAAATGTTTTGCACAACGCAAGGTATCAATTAATTGTAAGTTATTTTTGAAACCTTCTTTTTTTATCATATCTAAGTCAAAATTAATATTGTGTGCTATTAAATAATTTGATTGATTGTTTAATTCTGCAAGTCTTGTATAGAACTTTGTATCAACGGCTAAAGGTTTATCATTTAACATATTAGGTGTAATATTATGTACTTCCATAGCTTCTATTTTAATATCCACATCACAAGAACATAATTCATCATAAACCTCAATTTGTACTTTAGCATCAACAATCATAGCTCCAAATTGTATGATTTTATCTTCTTTTGTATTTCCTGTTGTTTCTGTATCAAATAATATATATTTTGGCATTGTTTATCCTATGTTTTATTTTCTCAAAATTTAAGTATTCTAAAAATTTATTATACTTTTTTTATAATTTAATTTCAAGTACAATTTTAAAAATATAGAGGGCACCTCTAAAAATAGACAAAAAATCACATAATTTTCAAATACTTAGAAAATCATAAAATAAGTCTTTTATTTAATCCAAATAAATTTACAAATAACTCTCTATAAAGCTATTATTTAAAGCATTTGATACCACTATTTAGCTATAATTACAACATAAATTATTATAAAAAGTGAGTATATTATGGCAGGATTATTTGATTATGAGTTTCAGCTAGAAAAGATTAAAAAGCATCAACCACCTTTACAAAAGTTAAATGAAATTATTGATTGGGAATTATTTAGACAACCTATTGAAGAATCATTAATGAAAGAAGATAAAAAAAGTAATGCTGGTAGGAAACCATATGATAAACTCTTAATGTTCAAAATAATTATACTTCAAAGATACTACAATTTATCGGATGAACAAACAGAGTTTCAAATCAAAGATAGATTATCTTTTATGAATTTTCTAGGTCTCCAAATAGGTGATAATGTACCTGATAGAAATACAATTTGGCTATTTAAAGAAGAACTAAAAGAGAAAGATTTATCAAAAAAACTATTTGATATTTTTACTGCTAAACTTTTATCTAATGGTGTTATTGCTAAAGAGGGAACACTTGTAGACGCTAGCTTCATCAAAGTACCTAAACAAAGAAATAAAAGGCAAGATAATGCTGATATTAAAAAAGGTGCTATTCCTTTAGAGTTTGGAAAGAATAAAAATAAATTAGCTCAAAAAGATATAGATGCCAGATGGGTTACCAAGTATAAAACTAGAGAATTTGGATATAAAAATCATATATCAGTTGATCAAAAAACTAAAGTAATATCTACTTATACTGTAACACCCTCATCAACTCATGATTCACAAGTAATTAAAGAACTTATCAATGAAGATGATACTACATTGTATGCTGATTCAGCATACAAATCAAAAGAGATAGAAGACTATCTTCAAAAAAATAATGTAAACTCAAAAGTTATCAATCGAGCATATAGAAATAAACCACTTACTAATGCTCAACACAAACTCAATCATAAATATTCAAAAACTAGAGTAAGAGTAGAACATATATTTGGAACATTCACAACCTCTATGAATAAAGCTCTATCTTTAAAAGCTATTGGCATTGATAGGATTAAATCCCTAACAGGACTTTTAAATCTTACTTATAACTTTATACGATATGAACAATTAGTAAGGTTAAAAAATATACCAATTATGAAAAGTTGATAATATATCAACAAAATAGTGAATATTATCACTATTTCAAGAGTAAATTATAGATAATTTATAGTTGAAATTGTCATATTTTCTCAAATAAAATTTATATTCTGATATTTTTTAATAAATATTTGGAAAGTGGTTTTTAAATGCTATTTTTAGAGGTTCCCTAGATTTATTTTTTTAAGTTTGTTATAATCTCCTTTAAGAATGGCATAAGTTCTTTTGTATATAAAATATATTTAGTTTTTAGGATAGAAATGGAAACACAAGTTATTAAAGGTGTAAAATATATGATTTTTGCATCATTATTATTTGCTTTTATGGGTGCAATTGCAAAAGAGTTAAGCTCTTCAATGAATTCAGTTGAAATAGTATTTTTTAGAAATGTATTTGGAGTACTGTTTATTTTAGCATCAATTTATAAAAAACCTTTAAATCAAAAAGGTGGTAAATTATATTTATTATTATTTAGAGGAACTATAGGTTTTCTTGCATTATTGTTTTTTTTCTATAATATTTCACAAATTCCTCTAGCTGAAGCTATGACTTTTTCTAAAACTTCTACAATATTTACAGCTGTTTTCGCATATATATTTTTAAAAGAACATTTAGATTATAAGGCTTGGATAGGTGTTTTTATAGGTTTTATTGGAATACTTTTTATTACACAATTTGATGGAACTGCTTTAAGTAAAACAGACTGGTTAGGTATTCTTTGTGGTGTTGGGGCTGGTTTGGCTTATACATCTATTAGGGAATTGCGAAAATATTATGAAAGTAGAAGTATTGTTTTGTCTTTTATGCTAATTGGAACAATAGTACCAATTATTTTAATGATAATTGCAAATTTTTATACACATCCTAGTTTAGATTTTATTTTAGGTGAGTTTACTGCTCCAAAAATATCTGATTATTTTCTTATTATTTTATTAGGAATATTTTCAACATTAGCACAAATTTATATGACAAAGGCTTATTCTGTGGCAAAAGCTGGAATAATTGCTACTGTATCATATACAAATATTATCTTTTCTATTATTTTAGGTTTATTTTTAGGAGATAGTTTTCCAAATATCGTGATTATTTCAGGTATACTTTTAGTTATTATAAGTGGTTTATTAGTATCATTTAAAAAAGGTTAATTTATGGAAATTTCAAGTATATTTTGGTGGTTTATTTTTATTGTTTTGTTTGTGTGGTTTATTCATGATAAATTTGTACAAAGAAAACATCAGTTGTTGGTTAATTATCCAATCATAGGAAGACTTAGATATCTTTTAGAAGAGCTTCGTGAACCTTTTAGGCAATATTTTGGTGATGAAAAGTTTTATGAATCAAAAGATAAGCTTGACTGGGTATATAAGGCAGCTAGAGATTTACCAAATTATGCTTCTTTTTCACCTGCTCAACCTCTACCAAAACCAAAATTTATGCTAAGACATGCAACAATTGTTTTAAATGATGATGAGGTTGAACAAGATTTTGAAGTTGTATTTGGAAAAAAACGAAAATATCCTTTCGCAACTAAGACAATTATAGGTCGAGGTGCTATGAGTGATGGCTCTATTTCTCCTGAAGGAACAAGAGCTTTTGTTCTTGGTGCTTTTATGGGTAACTTTCCTGTTAATACAGGTGAGGGTGGACTTACTTCTAACTTCTTTGTAACACATAGTAATTATGAAAATAAGTGTATGACATTAGTTTATGGAAATGAATACCACAAAAAAATTAAAAATATTATAATGAAGTTATTTAATGGTGCAATGGCTGCTAATGTTTATAGAAAATTAGTTTTGAAAAATGACCCTGAAGCTGAAACTTATATCTTTGATATGAAAACAAAAATTTTTCATAGACCAAACTGGGAAGCAGATTTTGAGCATTTTCCAAAAGAAGTACCAGAAGATATGCCAGATATTATTTTTCAAATGAGTTCAGGTTTATATTCTGTTAGAGATAAAGAAGGTAACTTTGATGAGAATAGATATAAAAAAGTTATGAGTTTTTGTAAAATGACAGAAATTAAAATGGCACAAGGAGCTAAACAAACAGGTGGAAAACTTGTAGCAGACAAAGTAAGTCCCGCTATTGCTTATTATAGAAATGTTGAAGCACATAAAGATTTGTTTTCTCCAAATAGATTTCCTTATGCAAATAGTATTGAAGAATTATTTGATTTTATAGGTCGTTTACAAAAACTATCCAATAAACCAGTTGGTATTAAAATAGTAATTTCTGATTATGAAAATATAGAACCATATGCACAAGAGATTAAAAAAAGAATTGATGAAGGCAATGATGCTTATCCTGATTTTCTTTCTATTGATGGAGGAAGCGGAGGAAGTGCAACTGCTCCTATTGAAATGATGGAGCGAATAGGTCTGAATGCTAGAGATGCTGTTTATTTGGTTAATAAAATTTTAGAAGAATATAAAATACGAGAAGAAGTAAAAATCGTAGCAAGTGGAAAAATATTAACTCCTGATGATGTAGTTATTATTATGGCATTAGGTGCTGATTTTGTACAAATTGCACGAGGTTTTATGATGAGTGCTGGATGTATTCGTGCAAGATATTGTTCAGGAAGTACAGGAAAAGATTGCCCCGTTGGCTTAGCTACACAAGATGTATCAAAGAGAAAAAAATACTTTGTACACAAACATGCTAAATATGTAAGAGACTATCACAAAAATTTATTAAAAAGTGTTAAAGGTTTATTAGCTGTTATGGGTTTAAAATCTATAAAAAATTTAGATAAACATAGACTTATGTTTTTAGATAGAAATTCAAAAGTACATGATAATATTGATAAATTATTTGATAGAAGATTAGATATTGGTAAAGATAAAGAAGATGAATACCATACTATTAAATAGGCTCTAAAAAACTTTAAAGGAATTATGTAAATGATCATAATAGCGGGACCATGTGTATTAGAAGATAAAGATACAGTATTTAAGATAGCAGAAAAATTAATGCCCTTAAGCGAAGATAAAAGAATAGACTTTTATTTTAAAGCATCATTTGATAAAGCAAATAGAACAAGCCTTAATTCGTATAGGGGTCCTGGACTTGAAGAAGGTATAAAGCTATTTGAAAAAATAAAAAAAGAATTTGGATATAAAATTGTAACAGATATCCATGAAAGCTATCAAGTAAAACCTCTTGCTAATATAGTAGATGTTCTACAAATTCCTGCATTTTTATGTAGACAAACTGATTTATTAGTAGAAGCTGCAAAAACAAATCTTAAAATTAATATAAAAAAAGGTCAATTTTTAGCAGCAAATTCTATGAAGTTTCCTGTGGAAAAAGTACTACAAACAAGAAATATAAATACAGTTTCATATGAAAACTCTAAAAAAAACAATGTATGGCTTTGTGAAAGAGGCAATACTTTTGGTTATGATTCACTAATAGTTGATATGAAAAATTTAATTCTTATGAAAGAGTTTGCACCTGTAATTTTTGATGCTACACATAGTGTTCAGATACCAAGCTCAGGAAAAACTACAGGAGGAAATAGTTCTTTTGTTCCAATTATGGCACGAGCAGCTGCTGCCGTTGGAGTTGATGGATTCTTTTTTGAAACACATATTAATCCCAAAATAGCAAAGAGTGATGGAGCTAATATGCTAAAAATAGATGACTTGTATAAAACTATAAATGAAATCTTTGCTATACAAGATGCACTTAAAATTAATTAAATATTTGATATAATCTACGATTATAATATATTGAAGAGGTAAAAAATGAAAATACTTGAAGGTAAATTAAATCTTAAAGGTGATGAAAAAGTTGCTATTATTAATAGTAGATTTAATCATATCATTACAGATAGGCTTGTTGAAGGTGCAAAAGATTGTTTTATTAGAAATGGTGGAGATGTAAAAAATCTTGACTTAATATTAGTTCCTGGTGCATTTGAAATTCCATTTGCTTTAGATAAAGTACTAGCTTCAAATAAATATGATGCAGTATGTTGTGTTGGAGCAGTTATTAGAGGTGATACTCCTCATTTTGATTATATATCGGCTGAAGCCACAAAAGGAATAGCTACTGTTGCTTTAAAATATGCTAAGCCTGTGTCAAATGGTCTTTTAACAACTAATACAATTGAGCAAGCAATTGAGAGAGCTGGCTCAAAAGCTGGAAATAAAGGTGCTGAAGCAATGTTAAGCATTATTGAAATGTTAAACTTATATAAAGAAATAGGATAAAAATTTGGCTACAAGAACACAAGCAAGAGAGAGTGTCATTGGTTTACTATATGCTGTTGATTTAGGTAATGATGGCATAGTTAAATTTATTGATGATATTTTAGAAGAAAAAAAAATAAGAAATAAACAAAAAACATTTGCATTAAAATTGTTTAATGGTGTAATTGATAATTTAGAAGATATTAATGAACATATAATAGCACATTTAAAGCAAGGTACGATAAAAGATACAAGTAGTATTGATAAAGCCATATTGCGACTTGCAATTTATGAAATATTATTTGAAGATTTAGATAGGGCTATTATTATAAATGAAGCAATTGAACTTGCAAAAAAACTAGCAAGCGATACTGCTCCTAAATTTATAAATGCCATTTTAGATAAAGTAACTAAGGCTTAGAATGAAACTTTGTATCTCTTTAGATTTGCCAAGTGCCAAAGAAAACTTAAGTCTTGTAAACAAAGTTAAAAAGCATGATTTATGGTTAAAAGTAGGTTTACGATCATATATAAGAGATGGTCAAAGTTTTTTAAAAGATTTAAAAGATATTAATCCAAATTTTAAAATATTTTTAGATTTAAAGCTTTATGATATTCCAAATACTATGGCAGATACATCGGAGGAAATAGCACAATTTTCTTTAGTTGATATGTTTAATGTTCATGCAAGTTCTGGTGTAACTGCCATGACCACAGTAATGCAAAGAATAAAAGATATTCCTAATAAACCTTTAGTTTTAGGGGTGACTGCTTTAACATCTTTTGATGAAGAAAGTTTTGGAAAAATTTATAATGCAAGTATAAGAGATAAAGTTTTACAGTTTTCACAAGATACAAAAACAAGTGGACTTAATGGTGTGGTTTGTTCAGCTTATGAAAGTATGGATATTAAAAAAAGTATAGCAAAAGATTTTATAACTTTATGTCCTGGTATTAGACCTTTTGGTGAGGATACAAAAGATCAGCAAAGAGTTGCTACTATTGAATTTGCACAAGATAATGATATAGATTTTATTGTTATTGGTCGTCCTATTTATCAAGCAAAAGATCAAAACTATATAGTAAATAAAATCTTAGAAAAAATACAATAAAAGAGTTGATTATTAAAAAGAAAACTGAAAAAATTTATAAAACAAAAGTAGCAGATGATTTTAATAAGGCTTATGAATTACTTCATGGGTTAAACCCTTGTGTTACTATTTTTGGTAGTGCTAGAACAAAAGAAGATAATGAATATTTTCTTTTAGCTAAAAAACTTACTTTTAATCTAGCTAAAAATGATATCAATATTATAACAGGTGGTGGTGAGGGTATTATGCTAGCTTCAAATAAAGGTGCTTATGAAGCTAAAAACTCTGAATCTATTGGTTTAAATATTTCTATTCCAAATGAACAACAAATAAATTCTTACACTACAAAAGATATGATGTTTAATTATTTTTTCTCAAGAAAATATATGCTTGTTAAATATTCTTATGCTTGTGTAATTTTCCCAGGTGGGTTTGGAACACTTGATGAGTTGTTTGAAGTCTTAACTCTTACACAAACTGGAAAATTAAATAAACTTGGATGTAAAGTGTTTTTAGTTGGTTGTGATTATTGGAAGGATTTATTAAAGTTTTTTGAAACCTCTTTATATAAAGAAGGCATGATTAATAAAGCAGATTTAGACTTAATTACTTTAAGTGATGATATTGGTTTTATAGGACAAGAACTTATCAAAATAAAGAAATAAGACTATTTCTTTTTTGTAAAGACTATAAGGGAATAAGTCACTATAAATAAAGTACGCAAATTTACACTTAAAGTGTACAAAACTATCTAACCTAAGCCATTAAATTATGATACTATTTTTCTTAAATACTTTAATAATTTTATTGGTTTTTAGTCGTTAATTCAACTTTAGAAAAAATTGTTTGTTTTTCTTGTGAATATATATTATATATTCGCTACAAAATATCCTGCACCAAAAGATAATAGCAAAGGCATAAATATTGATTGATTGGTTTCTTTTTGTACAAACTCAATAATGTCTATCTCTTCTTTTACATCAATTTTAAAAACCACTTTTTTATTATACAGTCCTAAAACAGAACTTTCTAATTTAACTAGAAAATTTATATAATCATTTAAAATATCTTGAATGATTAGAATAGTTATATGATGTTGAAATATCTTACTATTTGAAATTTTATCTTTCTTGAAATTTTTATATTGCATTGTTATTTTATCCATATATGGGTTTATTTCTTTAAAAAAATCTTTAAATAAATTTAACAACTCATCTTCATTCTTCGCTATTTTTGTAAAGTACTTTGACTTTTTTTCTATTTGTTTGATTAATTCTTTTGTATCATTATCAGCTTGTGAAAGCTCATCTTCATAGTTTAAATATTGATTATTTTGAGGATAGTCATCTTCTAAAATATCCATAATTTTTAATTGTTCTTTTTTTATAATTATTATTATATTTAACTTTAGTTTATCATCCATATTGTAATCTTTTTAATAATATAGCTTCATCAACTTCCATATCTTCAAGTTCTATTAGCTTAAACCAATTAACTGTACTAAGTGTTCCCAAGGCTACTTTTTTATATAAATTTTGTTTTTCTTTTTCAATATTTACATTTGATTTATCAAGTGCAAAATACATTAAATTTTTAAAGTCCCATAACGAATGTGCAAAAAAAGATATTTCATTCATATATTTATATAAAAAATCTTCATATTTATAACTTCCCTCATTGCAGTATAATGTACTCCATATATCTTGACTTATTTCATAAAATAATTTTACTCTATTATCATAGCCTACTGTTTTATCTGCCATATAAATATCGTAGTTATCTTCTACTGATTTCTTATTCATTTACACTCTCCACAATCTTAATTTCATCATCACTCAATCCATAAAGCTTATAAACTAAACTATCAATCTCATCAACACTTTTCTTTACTAAACTCTCACACTTTTCAATCTCTTCTTTTATGTCAATCTTATCAATAACATTTAAACTTTCAAAGTGTTTGTTATATTTTGCTATTTTTTCTTTTGAATCTATGATTATATTTGTCAGCTTTATAAATGCTTCTTGTTCTTCTTTTGGGATATTTGGAATTGGTAGTTTTTCCATAAATACTTTTTTAAGTCTTAAAGAAGCATTACCTAATGATGAAGTAATAAAACCAAGATAATACCAAATAACTTTAGAATTTAAACAAGCCAATAAAAATTTATTTCCCTTATCTATAAACCAACTAGTATCAAGTAAATATGAATTATTGGTATCAAGAGAAAATAAAGAAGATGAACTAAACTCTGGATATAAAATCTTTTCATTTGAAAAGCTATTTAAATATGCACAGCTTCTTAAATTGTAAGGTGTAGTTCCTTTATCTCCTCTTTTTTCTAATTTTTCATAATAATTATCTAAATGTTCTTTTATTGCAAAATATTTTTCTATGTCAATAGGTGGATTATTATGGCTTACTATTAAAAATTCATTAGATTCTGATGATAAATATTGCTGTAAATTTCTACCTCGTAGAAGTGGTTTTATAATTTCTATAGACTTAGAATCTTGTTTTATAAGTTTATTTTTTGTAATCTCATCTATAATAAATGCTTCATTAAAACCTGTTAGTAATCCTCTATTTATTTTAATATCCCACTCCTTAAGTGGTGTACCAATTCTTTCTATCTTTTTTTTAATAACTAACTCATCAGGAGAAACAAAACTAAAACTATCTATTGATAAATCACTTTGTTTCATACTAAAAAAATTATCATAGTTATTTAAAGATATTTGAAAACTATTCTTTTCTTTGTATCCCTTTTGTAAAATAGTTATCGTACTATCAACTGTAGCATCTTCAAAGACTTTCACACTATTAAAATCTACAATACTTTTTATAGTTGTTGTAGTCAAAATCATCTCTCTTAGATTTTGTCCATATTTTGCACGAAAGAATTTATTTGAACATATAAATCCATTCATACCATCTGTTTTTAAAATATTTTGAGCTAATTCATAAAAATATACAAATAAATCAGCAGTTCCTGTAAATACTGTATAAATCCCTTTTAGTTCAGGTTTGAGTTCTTTTATACTTTCTTGTCTTACATACGGAGGATTTCCAATAACACAATCAAACCCACCATTTGCCATAATCTCAGGAAATAACTCATTCCAATTACTTGTTAAAGAATTTGCACCTTTAATATTGTTCATCAGATTTGAAAGTGGTCTATCTCTTTTTGCTGTTTGTAACCATAGAGAAAGTTTCGCTATTCCTACACTTACATTATTTATATCTACACCAAAAAGATTTTTTTCTATGATTTGTTTATCTATATCGTGATAATCAAAAAGTCCAGCTTCATACTTAAAAAGCTCTTTTTGTATCCACTTGTGTTCATCTAATAGGTATCTAAAACTAGCCGTTAAAAATGCACCTGAACCACAAGCTGGATCTACTATCTTTAAATCTTCTAAAAATTCCCTATAAGTATGCAAAGCATCTCTTCTTATCTGCTTTAATTTCTTGGTATCTTTTATAGCAATAAAAAGTTTTAAAGATTTTTTTTTATCATCACAAAGTTTTGCTACAGTATTATTGATAATATATTGGGTTATGAACTTAGGGGTATAAAATACACCATCTTTTTTTCTAGTATTTACTATCTTATGTTCAACAAAGAGTGACTCTTTTATCTTTTCTAAGTCATTTAATGATTGTTCAAAAATATGTCCTAAAACTTCTACATCTACATCATCACTAAAATCATAAGCACTAAGATGAGACAAATCATCTTTTATGATATGGTCATCTATGATTAAGTTTTCTAAAGATTCATCTATCTTAAACAAGTTTCCATTATATTTAGGAATATTTACTTTAGCATTTCCTATATCTATAAAATAAAAATATTTTTTATAGTAGTTGTAAAGTGCAGTATCATCTCCCCACTCGTGATTGTTCTCATATTGTCTTATAACTGTATCTATACTATTTGCTGGGATAAGCCCTCTATCTTCTGCAAATAGTATAAACATAAATCTATCTAATAGCTTATTTGCACATTCAAAGATATTTACTTTTGGAACTTCTTTATTGTTTTCTATAAGATTATTTAATAATTTTAGTCTAAAACTACTATATTCTTTATAAACTTCTTTTGTTATCTCATCTTGTGATTTTGAAAGTTTTTTTAATCTTGCTATTTCATTTGTTTCTAGTGAAGATTGACAAAGTAGAGCATACAAAGTAGTAAAGCTTTCACTTTTTGTCAAAGATAGAGAAAAGCATACATCACTACTATTGCTATAAATATCAAGTTGTTTAAAGTTTGAAACTATCACATACTTACAAGTAGGCTTTTCATTTTTATATCTAAATGCCTGAGCAATTATATCTCTATTTGATATTTTTTTATCACTTGATTTTAGTTCTATTATTGCTATTGGGTCATTGTTCTTATCATACACTACCCCATCTGCTTTTTTCATATCAGTATCGTTTTTCACTTCTCTAATACATTTAGTCCAATGTAACATTTTTGATAAAAGACCTATAAACTCAGCACCATTTGCATCTTCTGCTATAAATGTATTTTTTGTAGTTAGTTTGATGATATCTTCATAATTTGGAGTATTAAAAGATTTAATAAAATTTTTAAGTAATGATTTTTGAAACATTAGATAGCCTCTGATTGTTTGATTGTTTATCAATATTATTTTATCTAAAATTAGTTGTAAAGTTTATTTGTAAGTATAAGTAATGCAAAGTATTGTCTTGTTTTTAAAGCTAAAGATATAAGACACTAAGTTTAAAAAGATTTATTAAATCAGCATTTTTTTACTTATTTTTAGCTATAATCGCTTTATTTCTTAGCTTGGATACACTACAATGATTGTACATATAAAACTACCCAATGATATCTCTTATGATGTTATTATTGATAAATTAAATCTTATAAATTTTGATAAAAAAGCTGTGCTTGTTACAAACTGCACTATTAATTCTTTACATTTAGATTATATAAAAAAATATTTAAAAATAAAAGATTTAAGTATCCTCACACTTCTTGATGGAGAAGAATATAAAAGTATGCAAACTATTGAAACAATATTAAATCACTGTTTTGAACATAAGTTAAATAGAAGCTCACTTCTTATAGCTTTTGGTGGTGGAGTTATAGGTGATATGACTGGTTTTGCGGCTTCTATTTATCAAAGAGGAATAGATTTTATACAAATTCCTACTACATTATTAGCACAAGTAGATGCAAGTGTTGGAGGTAAAACTGGTGTAAATAATAAATATGGTAAGAATTTAATAGGTGCTTTTCATCAACCTCTTGCTGTATACATTGATACATTTTTTTTAAGTACTTTACCTAAGAGAGAATTTAGTTCTGGTGTTTCTGAGATTATTAAAATGGCAGTTACCTTTGATAAAGATTTTTTTATTTGGTTAGAAAATAATACCTTAGATAATGAAGAAAATATTAAATATGCCATCTCAAAATCAGTTCAAATTAAAGCTAGTGTAGTAAATGCTGATGAAAAAGAAAAAGGTATAAGAGCTGTTTTAAATTATGGTCATACCTTTGCCCATGTTATTGAAAATGAAACAAATTATAAGACTTATTTACACGGTGAAGCTGTTGGTATTGGAATGCTAATTGCAAATGAAGTATCTATTAAAATAGGGCTTATGAATAAACAAGAAGCATTAAGAGTAAAAAAACTATTAGTTAGCTATAAAATACCTACATCTTATCTTATAAAAGATAGCGAAGATTTTTATGAACATTTTTTCTTAGATAAAAAAAGTTTAGATAATAATATAAAATTTATTTTAGCTAAAGGTTTAGGAAATTATACAATTAGTAATAAGATAAAAAAAGAAGATATAATTTCAGTATTAAAGGATTTTTCTTGAATAAACTACTAGGTACTATTGTATTTCTTTCCTTATTTGTTTTTTCACATACATATGCAAATAATAAGCTTGAAGAAAATAAATCAGTGTATAATATTATGAGTATGGAAGAAAAAGAAGTACTTAGAATAAAAAAAATAGAAGAATTAAAAGATCAACTTGAAGAAGAAGAACGACGAAAATTAGAAAATGAAAATAAAAGAATAGCCAAAGAAAAATTTAAAAAAATAGAAGAAAAAAATCAAAGAATTGCTAAAGAAAAATTAAAAGAATTAGAAGAAGAAAATCAAAGATTAGCCCAAGAAAAATTAAAAGAAATAAAACTACAAGAAGATATAAAAAAAATAAAAGAAGAAATCAGTCTAATCAATCAAAAAACAAACAATAATATCTTATTAAAAAGATATAGTAATTATATAGCTTATAGAAAAATTTCTAAAGAATTATCTTTAATTAAAAAAGATTTAAAAATAAATAAAAATAAATCAGAAGATGAACTTTATAATATAAACAATACCATTAGAATTAAACAAAATGAGTTAGAATTAATTAATGAATATAAAGGTTCTCCTATTGGAGCATTGATTGACCCTCCTGAAATAGAAGAATATGAAGAAATCACTAATCCTTTTGGAATTATTAATGCCTTATCTTTTATAAAAAAACTTCAAAATAATAAACAACAATATATTTCCGTTGGAAAGAATATATTGACATTAAGTGAACTTATTGATAAAAAATTATTTTTGTATTTGGATTTATATACTTTAGAAGAAAATATTGTTCATCAAAAAGAAATTAGCTTATTAGATAATAAACAAAAAGATTTTCATATGGTTTTAGAAATTGTATCTACAACAGAAGAAGTATATACACGAAAAATTGAACAAGTCATTTTGGAAACAAAGTCAAAGATATCTGATCAAATTGAAAAAATATTTTATATTTTATTTATTATTTTTATTTTATTTGTTATTAATTTTTTAATTAAAATGACTTTAAAAAGGTATTTTTCACAAACTGAAAGCTATTATATGACAAATAAAGTTTTAAACTTTTTGTTTGTTTTTCTTACGATTATGATTTTGCTTTTTTCATATATTGATAATGTGTCATATATAGTAACTATCTTGGGATTTGCATCTGCTGGTATTGCTATTGCATTAAAAGATTGGTTTATGTCTATTTTTGGTTGGATGGTTATTGTCACATCTGGATCTATTCAGGTGGGTGATAGAATAAAAGTCACAAGAGGTGGTGTTGAGGCTGTTGGAGATGTTCTTGATATATCTTTATTTAAAATAACTATTAGAGAAGATATCACTTACACTTCATATGTAACAAATAGACGAACGGGAAGAATATTTTTTATTCCAAATAATTATATTTTTTCAGAAATGATAGCAAATTATACACATGCAGGTTTAAGAACTGTTTGGGATGGTATAGATATAGCCATTACTTTTGATTCAAATTATAGAAAAGCACAAGAAATTTCAAGAAAAATTTTAAAACATTATTCAAAAGGTTATACAGATATCACAAGAAAACAATTATCTAAAATGAGAAGTAAATATCAATTAAGAGTTACGGGTGTGGAGCCTAGAGTTTATACCTTTGTTGAACCTCATGCTATTATAATATCATCATGGTATTTAACAAACTCTTATGCTGCACTTGTATTAAGAAGTACTATTAGTCCAGAGATTTTAGAAGCTTTTATGAAAGAAGATGATATCCATATTGCTTATCCTACTCAAAGTATTAATTTTACTCATAAAAGAGAAAAACCAGTAGATTTACCAGATGTAGATGAAAAATAAATATATGACTTTTTCTAGTAGTTATTCTAAATCTAATCAAAAAGTATTTTTTAAAACTTTTGGTTGTAGAACAAATGTTTTTGATACACAAGTAATGATGAGTAATTTAAAAGATTTTACTATTACTTTAGATGAAAAAGAAGCAAATATTGTTGTTATAAATTCTTGTACTGTTACAAATTCTGCTGATTCAACAGCAAGGTCATATATAAATTCTATACATAAGCTTCCAAATAGCCCAAGAGTTATATTTACAGGTTGTGGAGTGTGGACAAAAGGTGAAAAACTTTTTAAAGATAATAAAATAGATTCACTTTTTGGACACTCCGAAAAAGAAAAAATAAATGATTTATTATTAAAAAAAGAAAGATTTTTTGACGCAGGAGATTTAGAACATCTTGATAATACAATAGTTAAAGAATTTGTAGGAAAAAGTAGAGCTTTTATAAAGATACAAGAAGGTTGTGATTTTCGATGTTCTTACTGCATAATTCCGTATGTACGAGGAGATGCCAGATCTTATAGTGAAGATAAAATATTAGAACAGATTAAAACATTAGCAAATAATGGCTTTGGTGAATTTATATTAACGGGTACTAATATAGGGTCTTATGGTAAAAAGAAACACACAAATTTAGCAAAACTTTTAAAAAAAATATCTTTATTAAAAGGTGTTAGACGAATTCGTTTAGGAAGTATAGAGCCTGTGCAAATTGATGATGAATTTAAAGAAATAATAAATGAACCTTTTATGTCAAAACATCTTCATATTGCTTTACAACATACAAGTAAAGATATGCTAAAAATTATGAATAGAAGAAATAAAGTATTAGATGATTTAGAACTTTTTGAATTTTTAAGCTCAAATGATTATGCTTTAGGAACTGATTTTATAGTAGGACATCCAAAAGAAAGTGAAATATTATGGAAAGAAGCTATGATTAATATTAAAAAATTTCCTTTAACTCATATTCATGCTTTTACTTATTCAAAAAGAGATGGAACTCCAAGTGCTACTATGAAAGAACAAGTCAGAGGAGATACCTCAAAAATAAGATATAATGAATTAGTAAATATAATAAAAGAAAAAAATTATGATTTTAGATTAAACAATAAAAAAACTTTAGAAATTTTAATTCAAGAATATAAAAATGGTGTATATACTGGTTTAGATCAACACTTTAATAAAATTGAAGTACAAAGTGAAGTTGATTTAATAGGAAATTGGATATTTATAGATGATTATGAAGTAAAGGCTAGTATTAATGTCGCAAAATTTAAATAAAAAGAATTTAGATAAGAATGTAAAACTTATGGCTATTTCTGCTATTGTTCTATTTGTCTTGTTTATATATACTTTATTTAAAAGCAAAGATTTTATTCAAAGTCCTTCATATAACTTTGGTATAGGTTTTTTGCTAATTTTATTTGTTATTGCTATTGTTATAAAAGTAAAAGAAAAAAAATTAAAAACTTTGTTTAACAAAAATAATGAAAGCTCTTTTGAAAAAGAATTAAATACACAAACTAAAACAAATGATCAAAATCTTGAAACAAATATCAAGGCAGCTCACTCAGATATAACATTTAAAGATATCGCAGGTATTAATGAAGTTAAAAATGAATTAGAAGAAATAGTAAACTTTCTAAATGAACCAAAGAAATTTTTAAAATATGGTGTTAAATTGCCAAAAGGCGTTTTACTTGTAGGACCCCCAGGTGTAGGCAAAACATTAATTGCAAGAGCAGTTGCAGGTGAAGCTAAGGTACCTTTTTATTATCAAAGTGGAGCTTCTTTTGTTCAGATATATGTAGGAATGGGTGCAAAAAGGGTTCGTGAATTATTTTCACAAGCAAAAGCAAACTCTCCTTCAATAATTTTTATAGATGAAATTGATGCAGTTGGTAAAGCAAGAAATGGAAGATCAAATGATGAAAGAGAAGCTACTTTAAATGAACTATTAGTACAAATGGATGGTTTTGATGGAAATAGCACAGTTATAGTAATAGCAGCTACAAATAAAATTGAAGTTTTAGATGAAGCACTTTTAAGAGCTGGTAGATTTGATAGAAGAGTATTTATAAATTTGCCAAATTTAGAAGATAGAAAAAAGATTTTGAGTTTATACTTAAAAAATAAAAAATTTAACTTTGATATTGGAAAACTATCTTTTGATACTTCAGGATTTAGTTCTGCCTCTTTAGCTACTTTAATTAATGAAGCTTTGTTAAATATGATTAAAAGAAAAGCTAGTTTATTAGAAGATGAAGATATAGAACTAGCAAAACACAAATTAGAATTTGGTAAAAAAGAAAAAATACTATTAAGACCAGATGAAAAAGAAATCTTAGCAATATATCAAGCAAGTAAAGCATTTATTTCAAAAGAAAAAATCTCATTATTTGATGAGGGCATAGGTAAAATACACTCTACTTATCCTTCATATAAAGATTTATTAGAACAATTAAGACAATATCTATCTGGTAGTACTGGTGTTGAAATTATGAAAAAAGAAAAATATGCTATTAATTGTGATGATTTAAAACAAGCAGATAATTTAGCTTTAAAAATCGTAGAAGAATATAAGATGTCAAATAATGCCCAAGTATTAGTAAATAATATTGCAAATGAATTAAGATCTGAACTTTCACATAATGCAAATGAAATTAATAGATTAAAACTTATAATGTTAGAAAAAGAAGTAATCTTAAAAAATGAAATTTAAGTTTTTTTCTGGTTTTTCTTTAGAAAATGAAGAAGAATTATTTAAAGAATATATTATAAAAAATGATTTTACTATTTGTGGATTTTCCTATGGAGCTATAAAAGCTTTTAAATATGTACTTAATTTACAAACAAGAATAGATTTAATACAGCTTTTCTCACCTGCTTTTTTTCAAAATAAAGAAATGAAGTTCAAAAGAATGCAGTTGATGTTTATTAAAAAAGATAAGCTTTCTTATTGTAAAAATTTTTTACAAAATATATCTTATCCAAGTTCTTTAAAGTTAAATAAATATTTTAAAGAAGGAAGTTTTAAAGAACTAGAAGAATTATTGTTTTATGAGTGGAAAAAAGAAGATTTACAAACATTAATCAATAATAAAATAAAAATTGAAGTATATTTAGGTTTTGAAGATAAGATAATCAATTCAAATGAAACTTGTGAGTTTTTTAAAGAATTTGCAGATGTATATTATATTAAAAATGTTGGTCATATATTACAAAAGGAAAATACAAATGAGTGAAAAAATTGCAAAAATAGGCATTATAACTGCTAGTGATAGAGCTAGTAAAGGTATATACGAAGATTTATCTGGAAAAGCTATTATTGATACTTTGAACTCTTATATTAAATCTTCTTGGGAACCAGTATATAAATGTGTGCAAGATAATCAAAAAACTATTGAAAACACTATGATTGACTTAATTGATAAGCAAGACTGTTGTTTAGTTATTACAACAGGAGGAACAGGACCAGCACTAAGAGATGTGACACCAGAAGCAACCGAAGCTGTATGTGATAGAATGATGCCAGGATTTGGGGAGCTTATGCGAGCAGTTTCTTTAAAATATGTTCCAACTGCTATACTATCAAGGCAAACAGCAGGTTTAAGAGGAAATTCTTTAGTTCTTAATCTTCCAGGAAAACCAAAATCAATAAAAGAGTGTTTAGATGCAGTTTTTCCAGCTATTCCTTATTGTCTTGATTTAATGGAACAAGCATATTTAAAGTGTGACGAAAAAGAAATTAAAGTTTTTAGACCAAAGGTTAAATAAGCTAAATGCAAGAAATATTTAAAAAACTAGATTTAGAAGATTATATATTACATTTTCAACAACTTTTTGCTAGACCTAAAGATATAGTACTTGAAGGTGATATAAATTTACATTATAAATTAATAAATGAATTAGATAAATATACATTCAAACAAGCTCCAAAACTAGAAAATCTTGATACTGCTTTAAGGCATATACAAAAACAAGGTATTTTAAAACTTGATGATATTTTTGAATTTGTTAAAATCATAGAATACTTTTCATACTTAAAAAAATTTAATTTTGAATTGGCATTAGAACAGTGGTTTTTGAAAATCATTATACCAGATGAAATACAAAATATAATTGATTTTTTTGATGAAAAAGGAAATCTTAAAGATGGAGTTAATCAAGATTATGATTATATAAAAGAAGCTATTTATAACAATAAAGCGTCAATTAAACAATCTTTGTACAAGCAAATGAATAGCTCAAAACTTAAGGCATATTTAGTTGATATGCAAGTTCATCTAATAAATGGTGAAGAAACTTTACTTGTACGATCTGGTTTTAATCATATAATAAAAGCTAGTGTTATAAATCGTTCTAATTCTGGTTTTTTTTATATCTTACCTCATAGTATTAGCACTTTAAAACAAAAACAAAATGATTTAAGAAATCAACAAGAAGAAATTATATTAAAATTATGTAAGACTATTTCATCTGTATTTGAAAAAAATCTATTATTTTTAAAATTTATAAATAAAGAATTTGATAGATTTGATCATTATCAAGCAAGATTGTTTTTTGCCAAACAAGGTGATAAAAATTTTATTATTCCTTCTAAAAATGCTAAAAATACTTTAATTGATTTTGTTCATCCAGCACTAAGCAATGCAAAAGCAGTTAGTATTGATTTTTCAAAAGAAGTTATTATAATCACAGGAGTAAATGCAGGTGGTAAAACTATGTTATTAAAGTCAGTTTTATCTTGTGTTTTATTATCTAAGTATTTAATACCTTATAAAGCTAGTAAAAATTCTTCTATTTCTCATTTTAAAAATATTGTAGCAGTTTTAGATGACCCTCAAAGTGTTAAAAATGACATTTCAACTTTTGCAGGGCGTATGTTAGAATTTTCAAAACTCTTTACAAAAAGAAATGTAATAGTAGGAGTTGATGAAATAGAACTTGGAACTGACTCAGATGAAGCTGCATCTTTATTTAAAGTTATCATTGAAGAATTAATTAAAAGAGATATAAAAGTTATTATTACCACTCATCATAAAAGATTAGCTGCACTTATGGCTTCAAATAACAAAGTTGAATTAATAGCAGCTTTATATGATGAGGCGAATAGAAAACCAAAATATGAATTTATAAGAGGAACTATTGGAAAATCTTATGCTTTTGAAACAGCTTCAAGGTATGGAATACCACACAATGTAATAAAACTAGCAAACGAAGTTTATGGAGAAGATAAAGATAAATTAAATGAATTAATTGAGAGATCAAGTTCTTTAGAGCAAGAATATAAAACTAAAATAACATCCTTAGATGAAGAAATAAAAAAACATAAAACATTAAATATGACGTTAGAGGAACAAAAACATACTTTAGATTCAAAAATATATCAAGAACAATCAAAGCTACATAAAGAATATAAAGATGCGACAAGTGAAGCAAAAAAAGCTATAAAAACACAAATAATAAAACAATCCCATCAACACTTAAATATAGCACATGGTAAAGTAAAAAATATAAAAGTTGAGAAAATTCAAGAAAAAGTTGAGTTTAAAGTAGGAGATAGAGTCAAGTATCAAAACTCAAAAGGTGAAATAATATCAATAAAAAGCAAAAAAGCTTTTATTCAAACAAATGTTGGTATGAGATTACAAGTTTTATTAACAGATTTAAAAAGAAGTGGCAATGAAGTAAAAATAAAAACAATAAAAAAAGTGCAAATAAGTGTTCAAAAACCAAGTTCAAGACATGTAAGTTTAGATTTACATGGACAAAGAAGTGAAGAAGCTTGTGATAACCTTGATAAATTTTTATCAGATGCTTTAATTGCAGGATTTGATGAAGTATTGGTTTATCACGGAATTGGTACAGGTAAACTTGCCTATGCAGTAAGAGTTTTTTTAGATAACTATCCTAAAATCAAATCTTATTCAGATGCTCCTGCAAACCAGGGTGGTTTTGGTGCAAAAATAATTAAATTATAAAAATAGGAAAATAATGACAAATACAATTAAAATAATTAATGCAAAAGAAAATAACTTAAAAAGTATAAATTTAGAAATACCAAAAAACAAACTTATTGTTTTTACTGGAATTAGTGGTAGTGGTAAATCTACTTTAGCTTTTGATACACTTTATGCAGAAGGTCAGCGAAGATATATAGAATCATTATCTTCTTATGCAAGACAATTTTTAGATAAAGTTGGTAAGCCTGATGTTGAAAGAATAGAAGGTCTAACCCCAGCTATTGCAATTGACCAAAAAACAACATCAAAAAATCCACGCTCAACAGTAGGAACTATTACTGAAGTATACGATTATTTTAGGTTATTATATGCAAGAATTGGTAAACAACATTGTAACAAATGTAATCAAGCTATATCTCAAATGAGTTCATCTGATGTTATTGCACAAGTATTACAATTAAAAAATAATTCAAAGATTATTATTTTAGCTCCTTTAATTAATAGAAAAAAAGGTACTTTTGTTGATTTGTTTGAAAGTCTTAGAAGTAAAGGTTATGTAAGAGCTATGATTGATGGTGTGATGGTAAGACTTGATGAAGAAATAGAACTTGCTAAAACAAAAATGCACACAATTAAAGTGGTAATTGATAGAGTTATTATAAAAGATGAAAATAGAGATAGAATAGCCCAAGATGTAGAAAAAGGTTTGAAAGAAAGTTTTGGAGAGCTTGAAATTGAAGTTTTAAATCATGAAGAAATGGGTATTGAAAAGCATATTCATTATTCTGAACATATGGCATGTTTTACTTGTAAAGTTTCATTTGAACCTTTAGAACCTTTAAGTTTTTCTTTTAATTCGCCAAAAGGTGCTTGTCCTTCTTGTGATGGTTTAGGTATTAGATATACTTTAGATTTAAAAAAAGTAATTAATCAAGAGCTATCAATAGAAAAAGGAGCTGTAAAAGTAATATATGGTTTTAATAAAGGCTATTATTTTAAAATGCTTTTAGCTTTTTGTAATGCTGCTAATATTGATACAAACATAGCTTTTAATAAATTAGAAGACTATCAACAAAAAGCTATACTTCATGGTGGAGTTGAAGAAGCTAAGTTTACATGGAAGAGGCATAAATTAACTAGAAAATGGGAAGGTATAGTTCAAATAGCTTTTAATATGATTAAAGATGAAAAAGAAATGTCTGAATATATGACTGAAAAATCTTGTTCATCTTGTGAGGGAAATAGATTAAGACCATCATCAGCACATGTATATTTAGCTAAAAAAACTATTTCACAGCTTATCAACCTTCCAATTGAAGAATCTCATAAGTTTTTTCAAGATGAAACAAATTTTAAATATTTAAATGAACAAGAACAATTAATAGCAACACCTATATTAAAAGAGATAAAAGAAAGAATATATTTTTTAAATGATGTTGGTTTAGGCTATATTACACTTGGTCGTGATGCTAGAACTATTTCAGGAGGAGAGGCTCAAAGAATAAGAGTAGCTTCTCAAATTGGTTCAGGATTAACAGGAGTTATGTATGTCTTAGATGAGCCATCAATTGGTTTACATGAAAGAGATACTAATAAATTAATCAAAACTCTAAAGGCATTAAGAGACAAAGGAAATACAGTAATCGTAGTTGAGCATGATAAGGAAACTATCAATACAGCTGATTATATAGTGGATATTGGTCCAAAAGCTGGTAAATATGGTGGTGAGATAGTTTTTAATGGAACATTAAAACAAATGAAAAAAACAAAAACTCTAACAGCTCAATATTTATCAGGTGCTAAAAAAATACAATATAGACACGACAGACCACAAGAGGATTTTATAGAAATAAAAAATGTAACTATTAATAATATTAAAAACCTAGATGTAAAATTGCCTTTAAGAAACTTATGTGCAATTACAGGAGTTAGTGGTAGTGGAAAGTCTTCTTTGATTTTACAAACTTTATTACCAGTAGCAAAAGAGCTTTTAAATCATGCAAGAAAAGTTAAAAAAGTAGATGGTGTTAGTATTGAAGGTTTAGATAAACTAGATAAAGTCATATACTTAGACCAAAGTCCAATAGGAAGAACACCAAGGTCAAATCCTGCTACATATACAGGACTTATGGATGAATTGAGATTATTATTTTCAAAAACTAAAGAATCACAAATTAGAGGTTATAAAATCGGAAGATTTTCCTTTAATGTAAAAGGTGGAAGATGTGAAAAATGTCAAGGTGAAGGTGAGATAAAAATAGAAATGCACTTTTTGCCTGATATTATGGTTAAATGTGATACTTGTCATGGAAAAAGATATAACTCACAAACATTAGAAATATTGTACAAAAGCAAAAGTATAGCTGATATTTTAGCTATGAGTGTTGATGAGGCTTTAATCTTTTTTATCAAAATTCCCAAAATAAATGCAAAACTACAAACTCTAAGTGATGTAGGACTTGGATATATTACTTTAGGACAAAATGCTATTACCTTAAGTGGAGGAGAGGCACAAAGAATTAAATTATCAAAAGAATTAAGTAAAAAAGATACAGGTCAAACTTTGTATATATTAGATGAACCTACAACTGGCTTACACTTTGCTGATGTTGATAGACTTACAAAAGTATTGCATCACTTAGTTGATCTTGGTAATTCTGTTTTAGTTATTGAACATAACCTAGATATTATTAAAAATTCTGATTGGGTTATTGATATGGGTCCTGAAGGTGGATATAAAGGTGGGCAAATTGTAGATGAAGGAACACCTGAGTATATAGCTTTAAATCATAAAAAATCTAAATCATATACAGGATATTACTTAGAAAAAGAATTAGAATTATAAAATATCTTTTTAATACTTAAGTTCGACTCTGAGTATCTCCTCCATACTTTTATAATCAAAACCCTTTATTTATCGTATATATATAGTCAGTCCTGAAAAAACAAACAAACCCTTATTTTAAGGGTTTAAACACTACTTTTTAGCTATAATTACAACATATAAAATATATACAAACTACGATAAAATCGTAAAATCGACTTAATGAAAAAATGGGTGCGTAAAAAGTTAAGTAGATATGATAATATAGGAACTAAAAAAGGTTTGTTTACAATGAGTTTTAAAAAAGTAATAAAAAGTGCCCAAATTGTTTAAATAATAACACTCAAAAGTATAATGTCCCCAGATAAAACAACCGATTAATCTAAAAAAGGGTTAATCTAAAAAAGGGTTAATTCCCCGTACCCTTGGGTCGTTAACAAGTTAGCTATAATAGAGATATGAGAGATGAACATATATATAAAAGTCATAATAAGACTTTACTACTATATCATTTGGTATTTCCAGCTAAATATAGAAAAAAAGTATTTGATAATAAAATAGATAAAAAACTTAGAGAAGTATGTATTGATATATCTCAAAGATATGAAATTGTATTTGTAGAAATTGGTAATGATGAAGATCATGTACATTTTTTAGTTCAAAGTGTACCAACAATATCTGTAACTAAACTAGTAACTACAATAAAAAGTATAACAGCAAGAGAGATATTTAAACAATTTCCTCAATTAAAAAAAGAAATGTGGGGTTCAAGTCTTTGGACAAGTGGATATTATGTAAATACAGTTGGACTCTACGCAAGTAAAGATACAATTAAAAATTATATTAAAAATCAAGGCTCAAATGAAAAAGAATATGTCAAAATATATGATGGACAATTAAAGTTTGATTTATAGAAAAAGATACCCCGTACTCTTGGGTCGGTGGAGCATCATTAAAATATTTTTATTCCAATAGATACAATATAAAGATAAAAAAAGAGGATATTACATTATGAGTAGAAAAAGAACAACATACACAGCAAGTTTTAAAGCAAAATTAGTTTTAGAAGTTTTAGAGGGAACAAAGACATTAAATGAGATAGCAACACAATAAGAGTAAAGGACAACTTGTGATTAATATCACAAGGCAAACTGTCGAATGTATTACCAAAGAATTTATTAAATTGGAAGAAACAGTTTTTAGATAATGCAAGTTTAGCATTTGATAAAAGTGCTTTAGTTAAAGAGTATAAAATAGAAATTGAAACACTACAAAAAGATAAAGATAATATGGCAAAGAAAGTTGGTGAATTAACTTTAGAGAAAGATTTTCTTGAGGGAAAGCTCGTAAGCTTGGTATCATTAAGGGCACCTCTAAAAATAGACAAAAAATCACATAATTTTCAAATACTTAGAAAATCATAAAATAAGTCTTTTATTTAATCCAAATAAATTTACAAATAACTCTCTATAAAGCTATTATTTAAAGCATTTGATACCACTATTTAGCTATAATTACAACATAAATTATTATAAAAAGTGAGTATATTATGGCAGGATTATTTGATTATGAGTTTCAGCTAGAAAAGATTAAAAAGCATCAACCACCTTTACAAAAGTTAAATGAAATTATTGATTGGGAATTATTTAGACAACCTATTGAAGAATCATTAATGAAAGAAGATAAAAAAAGTAATGCTGGTAGGAAACCATATGATAAACTCTTAATGTTCAAAATAATTATACTTCAAAGATACTACAATTTATCGGATGAACAAACAGAGTTTCAAATCAAAGATAGATTATCTTTTATGAATTTTCTAGGTCTCCAAATAGGTGATAATGTACCTGATAAGTACTACCAACAATTTAAAAATAACTCAATAAATACACTAAACTAACAAGTAATTAAAGATAATTATGCTATAATACAGCATGAAAAATATAATAAACTTAACACCAAAAACAATAATAGAACTAGAAAATATCATTAAATATAATGATAAATTTAGAGCAAGAAAAAGAGCAGAAACAATACTGTTAAGCTATAAAGGTAAAACAGTAAATGAGATAGTTGAATTATTAGATTTAAAGCATCAAGCTATATGGAAATGGTTTAGAAACTTTAAAAAAGATGGTATACAAAGTTTATATGAAAAGTCTGGTCGTGGTAGAAAATCTCCACTTAGAGATTTAAATATTGATTATGTAAAAGCAATAGCAATTAACTGTCCATCAGTACCCATAGTTAATGCTAAAATTAGAGATAAATATAATCTTAACTTTCGCACCTAAAACAATCAATAAAACATCAAATAACAAGCAGATTATCAATACTTAATCCAAGATTTTCATGTCTATTGACAATATTATTTTAAGTGTAAATAATTAAAATAATATTCTAAAAATAAGCTATAAAATAGTATCAAAGAAGCTTTTATACAGTGCTTATTAGCTATAATATGGATATTAAAAAAGAGGTTTATTGATGAATATTCAAGAGAAAATAACTAATATTATAAATGGCAAGCTAAAAAATCCAATTTTCAAGACAATGCAAGTACTAAATATAAAAACAATTTTATCTCAAAGTAAATTCACTAAGAAAGATGGTGTTAGTGTTTATATGGTAGTTATTCATTTTGTCTATATGTTGGTTATGAATAAAAAGATATCAACATTTTCAAATCAAAGTGATGATAGTTTAAAGAAAGATGTTTACTATAGATTACTTAGCAATAGTAACTACAACTGGAGAAAACTACTATCTTTATCAACATTAAAGATACTAAAATTACTTCATAAAGTACAAGATAAAAAAGCTGTAAGAGTTTTAATTATTGATGATACAGTTGAGGGAAAAGTTGGTAAAGATATAGAGGGTAGTAGTGACTACTTATGGAGTAATAAAGAGAAACGAACTATTAGAGGTATCAATGTTGTATCTTTAAATTATAGTGATGGTTTCTCTAACTTGATGTTAGACTTTGAAATTGCTACAAATAAATATGCAAGAGTAGCACTAGAAAATTTTACTAATATTGTAGATTATAGAAGTAATGCTCACATAAGAAGACTAGAGACACTAAAAGGCAAATCACAAATAGCAATAGCTATGGTTAAAAGAGCTGTAAATAGTGGTATATATGCTGATTATTTACTTGTTGATAGTTGGTATAGTAAACCTTCATTCATTAAAGAGATGAATGAACTAGGATTAAAAGTTATTACAAGAGTAGCAAATAATAATAAAATATGGAACTTTTTAGGAGATAGAAACACTCTTAATAGAACCTCTAAAAATAGCATTTAAAAACCACTTTCCAAATATTTATTAAAAAATATCAGAATATAAATTTTATTTGAGAAAATATGACAATTTCAACTATAAATTATCTATAATTTACTCTTGAAATAGTGATAATATTCACTATTTTGTTGATATATTATCAACTTTTCATAATTGGTATATTTTTTAACCTTACTAATTGTTCATATCGTATAAAGTTATAAGTAAGATTTAAAAGTCCTGTTAGGGATTTAATCCTATCAATGCCAATAGCTTTTAAAGATAGAGCTTTATTCATAGAGGTTGTGAATGTTCCAAATATATGTTCTACTCTTACTCTAGTTTTTGAATATTTATGATTGAGTTTGTGTTGAGCATTAGTAAGTGGTTTATTTCTATATGCTCGATTGATAACTTTTGAGTTTACATTATTTTTTTGAAGATAGTCTTCTATCTCTTTTGATTTGTATGCTGAATCAGCATACAATGTAGTATCATCTTCATTGATAAGTTCTTTAATTACTTGTGAATCATGAGTTGATGAGGGTGTTACAGTATAAGTAGATATTACTTTAGTTTTTTGATCAACTGATATATGATTTTTATATCCAAATTCTCTAGTTTTATACTTGGTAACCCATCTGGCATCTATATCTTTTTGAGCTAATTTATTTTTATTCTTTCCAAACTCTAAAGGAATAGCACCTTTTTTAATATCAGCATTATCTTGCCTTTTATTTCTTTGTTTAGGTACTTTGATGAAGCTAGCGTCTACAAGTGTTCCCTCTTTAGCAATAACACCATTAGATAAAAGTTTAGCAGTAAAAATATCAAATAGTTTTTTTTGATAAATCTTTCTCTTTTAGTTCTTCTTTAAATAGCCAAATTGTATTTCTATCAGGTACATTATCACCTATTTGGAGACCTAGAAAATTCATAAAAGATAATCTATCTTTGATTTGAAACTCTGTTTGTTCATCCGATAAATTGTAGTATCTTTGAAGTATAATTATTTTGAACATTAAGAGTTTATCATATGGTTTCCTACCAGCATTACTTTTTTTATCTTCTTTCATTAATGATTCTTCAATAGGTTGTCTAAATAATTCCCAATCAATAATTTCATTTAACTTTTGTAAAGGTGGTTGATGCTTTTTAATCTTTTCTAGCTGAAACTCATAATCAAATAATCCTGCTTTTCATATTTCACAATTATTCCACAATTAAGTAGTATAATTTCTTGCTTTAATGAAATTAAAACATTAAAATGTTAATATTTAATAAAAGGATAAGAAAAATGAAAAAGAATATGACAAACGTAAAAAAGAAACAAAGTATCTTCAATCTTGTAAGTAAACTGTGTTTTATGGCTCTAGCTCTTAGTTTCACTTTTAACCAAACTTTAAGTGCTCGTGGTTTTGATAGTCCTGAAGAAGTAGCAAAGGCGTATATAGAGATAGCTAAGAATTCTACAAATGAAGGTGATTTTGATGAGCTTAGTAAAAAAAAGATAAAAGCTATATTATATAATCCTAAACAAAGAGGAAGAGTAAGCTCTGCTCTTTCTACAATGAGAGGTTATATAAGTGTTAATTTAAGAGATAATATAGATTTAGATGGAAAAGCAATAGGCGATATAACTCCTATGTTTAAGTCTTTTATATTTAAAAGAAAGAAGAACTCTGTAAGAATGGCGTATATATTGTATACTTTTCAGGATGAGGATTTTCAACAAAAGTCTAAAGTTAATAATTTTAAGTATAGAATTATAAATGGTAAAAAGAAGTGGTTTTTAAAATAGAAGAAGAATTAGAGATTAGAGATTAGAGTTTAGAGATTAGATTTTTAGTTTAGATTTTTAGTTTAGTTTAGTTTAGATTTAGATTAGAGATTTAGACATTTAGATTAAAATTCTTAAGAAGAATTACAAAAAGAATTAGAGATAAGAATTTAAGGATATATTATATGAGTATTTCATCTGTTGTTTTTTCATCAGGATTGTTTTTTAAAAATGTGTATTCTTATCTTTTTATTAGGAATAAATGAGGATAAGGTAAACATAGAAGTATAGAACTTAAGTTAGCATATTTTGATACAAGTACTGGTATCAAGTGTAATTTATTTAAAAACTATTTAAGTGTTTTATGATACAATATTTATAGATGTAGCCCATCTATAATACTGTGAGTATAATATTCTGACATTAGTACTTTCATATGGTTAAAAAGGTTAGTGTTTTTTGCACTAGCCTTTTTTTTGGATTGATGGTTGAGATTTGTAGGGATAGACTATAAGCAAGGTAAATCCATGCACGAACTGGATATACACAGTATAGGTTATTTAATCATAGGACTTATTTATTTAAGTTTCTATTTCTTTGATTAATCGGTGAAAAGCAGGGATAGGCTCCTGCTTTTCATATTTTAAGATACTTTGTAATCATATTTCACAATTATTCCAGTAAATTCTACAAAAGATACTTTTAAGTATAGAGCTATAAATGGTAAGAAGAAGTGGTTTTTAGATTAGATTTAGATTAGTTTAGAGTTTTAAATTAGAAATTAGAACTCTTAAGTAGAACTAGAATATCTATTTACTAATCTAAAATAAAAAGTGAGATTTCATCTGCTAATAAATAGTTTTTATTATAAATGCGTTTATTTTTTTCTATGACTTTATTTTCATCTATTAATATCTGTACTTTTTTAAGCTCATTTGAATTTAAAATATTTTTCACTACTCCATTTGAACATCTAAAACCTAATAATACTTTTTCAGTTTTGATATCACTTGTACTTAAATACTCTTTTTCATACTTCAAAGGATTATTAATATATTCTTGTATGTCTTTTTTAGGATAATATCTAACACTATTCATACAAGCAACGGCACCAGCCCCAATACCCAAGTAATCATCATATTCCCAATATCCAAAATTGTGCTTAGATTGATCTTTTTTATCTTTTGAAAAATTAGATATCTCATATTGATTAAAACCTAAAGTTTTTAAATAATCAAATATTTCATAAGATAAATCTTCGTCATCTATTTTGATTTTTTTCTTATTAAAGAACTTTGTACCTTCTTCTATTATTAAAGAATAAGCACTTAGATGATTAATCTCCAAGCTTTGTATGATATCAAAGTCTTTTTTTAAAGATGCGAATGTGTCGTTATGTACCCCATAAATGATATCGCAATTAATAGCTTGAAAACCTATAAATTTTGCATTTTCTATAGCACTTATAGCACTTTTTGCTTTGTGTGATCTTCCTAAGAATTTTAATTTATCATCATTAAAACTTTGAACTCCAAAACTTATTCTATTTACTCCTAAATTATACATATCTTGTAGCCAAGTTTTAGAAGCTGAATTTGGATTTGCTTCACTTGTTATTTCTGCATTTTTCATTAAAAATGGTTTTAATATAGAAAAAACTTCTTCATATTCTTGGGCATCAATGCAAGAAGGAGTTCCACCACCAATGAAAACAGTTTTTAATTTATTATTGCTACAATAATGTTCTAAATCATTTTTTACTTGTATTTTTAGTGCTTTCATATATTCTTTTTTCAAATGGAACATATCAACATATGAGTTAAATGCACAATAAAAACATTTGCTATCGCAAAATGGTATGTGAATGTATAAAAGCAATTTTTAATCCTAAATAAAATATAATATCTAAGTTATTATAAGGAAAAAATTGTTTATGCTTGATAAAGAGATAAAAAAACATAAAAATTATAGACCAAATGTCGCAGCAATTGTATTATCTGCTAAATATCCAGAGAAATGTGAGATATTAATAGCTTTAAGAACTGATATACCAGATACTTGGCAATTTCCTCAAGGTGGAATAGATAAAGGAGAGAGTGCCAAAGAAGCATTGTTTAGAGAATTAGAAGAAGAAATAGGTACAAATGAGGTTGAGATTATATCTTCTTATCCAAAATTAATATCATATGATTTTCCTCCTACAATAGCTAAAAAAATGTATCCTTATGATGGTCAAGCACAACAGTATTATTTAGTAAAGTTAAAAAAAGGTGCAAAAATAAATATAAATACAAAAAAACCTGAATTTGGTGCTTATAAATTTGTGGCTGTAGAAAATATTTATGATTACACAACTTCGTTTAAAAGAGAAGTATACAAAGAAGTTATTACATATTTTAAAAAACAAGGTTATATTTAAAGGATAAAAATATATGTTAAAAGTATTGAAATTTGGTGGTACTAGTGTAGGTAGTTTAGAGAAGATAAAAAATGTTTCAAAAATTATTGAACAACAAAGAGATGAGGGACATGATATCATTGCTGTTGTGTCTGCTATGAGTGGTGAAACAAATAAATTATTAGAATATGCACATACATTTTCAAAAAAACCAAAAAAAAATGAACTTGATATGTTGTTAAGTACAGGAGAGAGAATCACTTCTTCTTTATTGTCAATAGTATTAAATGAACATAATTATAAAACTATTTCAATGAGTGGACGAAGTGCTGGAATTGTTACTGATGATAAGCATACTAATGCTAGAATTAAGTCAATAGATGTTCAAAATCTAAAAAATGAAATTAAAAATGGCAATATTGTTATAGTGGCAGGTTTTCAAGGAATTACACATAATACCAATAGGGTATCCACCTTAGGTAGAGGTGGTTCTGATTTAAGTGCTGTTGCAATTGCTGGTGCAATAAAAGCAGATCTTTGTGAACTGTATACAGATGTTGATGGTATTTATACAACTGACCCTAGGATTGAACCAAAGGCAAAAAAATTAAATAAGATATCATATGATGAGATGTTAGAATTAGCTTCATCAGGTGCAAAGGTATTACAAAATAGATCAGTAGAAATGGCAAAAAAATTAAATGTTAATTTAATATCAAGAAGTAGTTTTACTCCTGATGTTGAAGGTACATTAATAACGAAGGAAGAAAATATTATGGAAAAACCAATAGTAAGTGGTATTGCAGTTGATAAAGATCAAGTTCGTGTAGGAATGTTTAAGGTGTGTGATAAACCAGGAATTGCTGCTTCTATTTTTACTTCACTTGCAAATGAAGATATCAATGTGGATATGATTGTTCAAACTGTTGGAGTAGATGGAAGAACAGATTTAGATTTTACCATTCCTACAAATGATTTTGAAAAATGTAAAATAGTTATGGAAGAATTTATCAAAGATACACAAAAGATTGATTACAATGAATTTATTTGTAAAGTATCAATAGTTGGAGTTGGAATGAAATCACATACAGGTGTTGCCGCAAAAGCTTTTTCAACTTTAGCACAAGAAGGTATTAATATTAGGATTATATCAACTTCTGAAATTAAAATCTCTATGATTGTTGAAGAAAAATATGCAGAATTAGCAGTACGAGCTTTACATGAAGCTTATAATTTGGATAAATAATATGCAAGAATTTTTAAACTGGACAATTAACACTATTAGAACAGATAGATTATTAACCCCTTGGCTGGAAGAGAAAAAATATGAATGGACTCCTTTGGTTTCCAAGTTTATTGTAAATATTTTAGATAAAAAATCATCAGTTATTATACTAACAGATAATAATAGAGAATGGTTTTTACAATATATATTAACAAAAGTTAATGAAAAAAAAGCAAATCGTCCTTTTTTGCCTTTTTATGATTTTAAATCTTTTTATGTAAATTTAGATACAAGTACATCTGAAGTAGATATAAACCTTATAAAAGATATGTTAGATATATCTTTTCCTAATGGTTATTGTTTTTGGTATATAGGAAGAAGCCAAGATATCAGAGCTAATATTGCAAAAGTTTCTAAAAATTCATTTTTATGGTTATTTGATGAAGAAACACAAGATGCTTTTAATTTAAATAGTAAAGATGAAGCATTAGATCTTAAATTACTTCAAATGTTTAGACTATTTAATAAAACATTAAGTGCCTCATTATTTGCTCAAATCAATGTAGAGCATTAAGTATATATGTTAAAATCTAAGATTGAGACATCTTCTATATTAGTAGTTAATAATATTGATGAAACAATAGACTCTATTAATACTTTTTATAAAAAAAGCTCAATTAGAATAATAAGAAATATAGAAAAAGATGACTTTTTATTGGTCCAAGCGTCTGAAGTTATTAAAGAAGCCTATATATGTTCAAGTGAAACAAAATATATATTTCTTTGTGGACAGACATTTAGAAAAGAGGCACAAAACTCTTTATTGAAGATATTAGAAGAGCCTCCTTCTAATATAGTTTTTATTTTTATTATAAAATCAAAATCATCTCTTTTGCCTACAATATTCTCAAGAATACCTTATATCAATTTAAGAAAGTTCATAGCAATAGATGAGTCAGATTTAGATATAAAAAAATTAGACTTAAAAGAGATATATTACTTCTTAAAGACAAATCAAAGAATAAATAAAAAAGAGGCAAAGAGTATAATTGAATCAATATTACTTAAAATAAATATACAAAAAATTTGTTTAGATGAAGAAGAATTGCATTATTTTTCAAAATCTATTAAATTGCTTGAATTAAATACAAAACCTATAAATATATTAACAATGCTATTACTTAGTTTATTAAATTCAAAGAATATAAATCTAAAATATAAGAACTCCTATGCCAATTAATCAAGTAAAAATTATGGGTATTTTAAATGCGAATGAAGATTCATTTTATAAAAAAAGCAGATTTTCTTTTTCAAGTGCTAAAAATCAAATTTTATCTATGATTGAAGATGGTGCTGATATTGTTGATATTGGTGCAGTTTCAAGTCGCCCTAAAAGTTTAAGCGTATCAAGTACAGAAGAACTAGAACGATTAAAAGATATTCTTGATTTAATAAAAAAAGAAAAGCTATATGAAAGAAGTATATTTTCTTTAGATTCATATAATCCAATAGTAGTAAAATATGCACTTGATTGTGGATTTAAAATCATTAATGATATAAGTGCTTTGCAAAATGATGAAGTAGCTAAAATAATTGGAGAATATAAAGCAAGTGTTGTTTTAATGCACATGCAAAATACTCCTAAAAATATGCAAGATAATCCTAAATACGAAAATGTTCTTTTTGAAGTAAACAATTTTTTTAAAAAAAGAATATTGAAAGCAAAAAAGTTTAATATTGAAAATATTATTTTAGACCCAGGAATTGGCTTTGGAAAAACTTTGGAACATAATATTACTTTAATAAAAAACCTAGATTATTTTTTACATTTTGGATATGAGATTTTATTAGGTGCTAGTAGAAAGTCTATGATTTCTTTGATAATAGAAAGTAATGTAGAGCAAAGACAAGCAGGAACTTTAGCTATACACCTTGAAGCTGTTAATAAAGGTGCTTCAATTATTAGATGTCATGATGTAAAAGAACATTTTCAAGCTTTGAGTGTTCAAGCTTGTATTAGATTATAATATTTTATGTAAAGAATTTGCTTTTTTCATCCAATCATTCATTTTATCATAGTCATCGTTTTCAAGCATTGATTTTATGTTTTGAATATGTTCTTCAAAAAGATTTAAAGAAGAAAGAAGATTGTCTTTATTTTGTCTAAAGATATCTGTCCACATTTGTGGGCTAGATTTTGCGACCCTACTCATATCTTTAAAACCACCTGCTGCTAAGGCTATGATGGATTTAGGATCCTCCTTGCTCATTACAGTGTTTGCAAGGCTAAAAGATATGAGATGAGGTAAATGAGACATATAACAAGCATGAATGTCATGTTCTTTAGAATTCATTCTTATGATTCTCATTCCTATTTTTTGAAATATTTTGTATACTTTTTTGATATGATAATCATCATTTTGTTCTAAATCACACAAAACAATAGTTTTGCCCTCATACAAATCATTTATTGCAGCTTTTGGTCCAAATTTTTCATTTCCTGTCATTGGGTGAGCTGCTATAAAGTTTTTTCTAATACATTTTGGTATATTCTCAACGATAATACTTTTAGTTGAACCAAAGTCTATGATACTTGTATTTTGGCTAATATCTTTTAAGTCATTCATCATAGCTAATATTGAATCAACAGGAATAGCTAAAATAATTAAATCTGATTTTTCTTTTAACTCTTCTAGGCTTAATATTTCATCTACTAGATTTAGTTTTTTTATTTCTTTTGCAGTTGTTTGTGATCTTGTAAAACCATATATTTTTTTTGCAATATCATATTTTCTAAGTGCTTTTGCAATAGAACCACCCATTAGACCTAGTCCTATAATTCCTATATTCACTATTTATTCCTTTTTTTAAATATATTTTAGCTATTATACGATAAATAACTTAAGGATTATGTGAATGCAAATTCCACATGTACCAGTATTGTACGATGAAATATTAAATACATTTAAAAATATAAATAACTCTTATATTATAGACTGTACAACTGGTTTTGGTGGACATAGTTTTGGTTTATTATCTCTTAATAAAACTATAAAAATGATTTGTAATGATCAAGATAAAGAAGCATTAGAATTTTCTAAATTAAGACTTAAAGAATTTAAATCAAGAATTATTTTTAAGCAAGGTAATTTTAAAAACCTTTTAGAAGATTATAAGCAATATGATATCAAAGGTATTTTTGCAGACATAGGTGTGTCTTCATTGCAACTTGATAAAACCAAAAGAGGTTTTGGCTTTACTGGTGAAACCTTAGATATGAGAATGAATCAAAATCAAGACCTAGATGCTAATATTGTAGTAAACACATACTCACAAAATAATTTGGAAAAAATATTTAAAAATTATGGAGAAGTTAGAGAATACAAAAAAGTAGCTTCGTTAATTGTAGCTAATAGACCTTTTACATCTAGTAAGCAATTAGCTAGTTTAATACTCAAAAATATGTATAAAAGCAAACTTCATCCTGCTACTCTTCCATTTCAGGCTATTAGAATTGAAGTTAATGATGAGTTAGGAGTTTTGGACAAATTGTTTAAATCTATTGAAGAATTAAAACCAAAAAACTGCCTTATTGCTATTATTTCTTTTCACTCTTTAGAAGATAAAATTGTAAAGAATTATTTTAAAAAGTGGACACAATCTTGTATTTGTCCAATAATTGTATATAAATGCGAATGTGGTAATAATAATGCTTTAGGTAAGTTAGTAACAAAAAAACCAATAATACCAACAGTAAAAGAGATAAAAACTAATATTAGAAGCAGAAGTTCAAAATTAAGGATTTTTAAATTTGATTAAACTTAATTATAATAATTCTTTAATAATAGTGTCTAGTACTTTGATCATTGTTTTGTTTTTGTTTTTTCCTAAAATTTATTTGAGAAATAATATTTATTATGTAAGTAAAGATATCAATAAGATATATTCACATTATATTTCATTAAAAGAAGAAAATAGATTTTTAGTTCAACAATTAGAAGATACAAAATTTAAAAATTTAATATATAATCCTTTGATTATTGACTTAAAAGAGCAAAAATGATAAAAAGTATCATACAATTTGCCTTAAATAAACCAATTTTAAATCATTTTTTATTTGTATTTATTTGTATTTTATCTGTTTTCTCATATTTTAATATTCCAAAAGAAATTTTTCCACCCTCAGCTATGGATGCAATTTCAATTACAGGTTCTTATGCAGGTGCTAGTTCTGATATCTTAGATAAAATTGTTGTATCTGATATTGAAGATGAGTTGTTAAGTATGAGTCAGGTTGATAAAATCTCTTCAAGTATTAAAAGTGGTTTTTTCTCAATAAAGCTTGATTTAAAAGATGGGGATGAAATACAAAAAGTTCTTTATGATGTAAAAAATATAATGTCAAAAATAAAAAGTAATTTACCTCAAGATATGGATGAGCCAAATGTTAAAAGTATAGAACATTCTTTTCCTTTAATTACAGTTGCTGTTTACTCAAAAGAAAATAACAAGCAAGAATCAACAGAATATTTGCTTAAAATTGCAGATGAAATAAAATCACAAATAATGCAATTAAAAGATTTATCACAAGTTAGTGTATTTGGAAAAAGTGATAAAGAATTATTGATTATTTTTGATGATGAAAAAATAAATGCTTATGGTTTAAATAAAGCTAGTGTTATTAATGCTGTGCAGTCTTTAAGTAGTATTTTTCCTATTGGTATTATTAAAGATACGACTAAGCATTATTATTTATCTACTTTTAATGGTGAGAAAAATATATCTAATATACAAAATACAATTTTAAGAATAAATGGTAAAAAAATATATTTAAAAGATATAGCAAATGTTCAATATGTTTTAGGAGATGTGTCAAATGTTTCACATTTTAATGCACATAAAAATGTAGCAATAGGAATTAACAAAGGTTTAGAAGGTGACTCTATTGCTTTAGTTAAAAAAATAAAAAAAATCACAAAAGATTTTGAAAAAAAATATAAAAATTTACAGTTTGATACATATACAGATACTTCTGTTTGGATTAAAAATAGATTAAATACAGTTGTGGCAAATATTTTATTTGGTTTAATTTTATTATTTATTGCTTTATTTTTCTTTATAAATATAAGAATTGCTATTGTTATTGCTATTGGAATTCCAACTTCTTTTATGATAGGACTTATTGCTGCTGATTTTTTAGGATATAGTTTAAATATGCTTTCATTATTAGGAGCGTTAATTGCCTTAGGAATGCTAGTTGATGAAGCTATTGTTGTAGGGGAGAATATTTACCGTCATATGGAAATGGGCAAAAGTAAATATGATGCAGCTGTTGATGGTGCTATGGAGATGTTTCCTGCTGTTTTAACAGCAACTGCTACAACGATATTTGCATTTTTACCAATACTGCTAATGACAGGAGATACGGGACGATTTATGCAAATACTTCCTATTATGATTAGTATTTTGCTTTTATCTTCTTTGTTTGAAGCATTTTTCTTTCTACCTTTACATGCAAAAGAGATTTTAAAAGTTAATAAAAATGATAAAAAATCTCACAAAGTTTGGGATTTTAATTATAGAATTTATACTAGAATATTAAGTTTTTTATTAAGAGGGAAATATCTTAGTATTTTTCTTATGTTATTTATTATATTTATATCTACTTATTATATATTTAAATCACAAAAATTTAAATTTATGCCAGCATTTGATTCAACACAGATTTATATTTCAGGTTCGGTTGGAGTTGGTAAAAAAATTAAACAAACAGAAGAAGAAGTGTTTAAATTAGAAAAGAAAATATTAAAAAATGCAAACTTTGAAACTTCTATTTCATCATTGACTTCAATTACAGGATTAAAACTTGATGGGAAAAATCAAGCTCAATATGAAGAATTTTATTTTCAATTATTTTTAAATCTTTATGAAAGAAAAGCTAGTAATTTTTTTGAAGTTTATATTAATCCTTATTTATCTCCAAAATATGATGATACGAATATGATTAGAATCATAGATGCAAAAGATATTGAAAAAAAATTAAAAATAATTTTACAAAAAGATATCCAATCAAAGAAATTTGATGAATTAAAAATATTTGTATTACAATCAGGAATTGTAAAAAATGATATTGAAATAGCAATATCTGGAAATAAAAATGAAGTATCTTTAGCTATTAAACAACTAAAAAATAAATTAGGACAAATAAAAGGAGTATCAAATATATTTGATGATGCACTAGTAGGAAACTATGAATTAAAATTCAAAGTTAATTCTTATGGTCATAATTTAGGAATTAGTGAACAAAGTATCTTAAATGAATTAAGACCTGTTTATTTTAAAGCCACATATGCAAAAATGTTTGATGATAATGGTATTGTCAATATAGTTTTTAAGAGTTTATCAAAAGATATTTTAGATAGTTTGGATACTTTTGAGATTAATACTTCTTCAAATCGAAAAGTATTATTATCGCAAGTTGTAGATTTTATAAAGCTTCCTGCATATACACAGATATTTAAAGAAAATAATAAACAAATCATAAGTATAATTGCAAGTATAAATGATATTACTTCAGCTGAAGTATATTCTATATTAGAAGATGATATAAAAGAGTTGAGACAAAAGGTAAGACTAAAAATAAAAGGTGAAGAAGAAGAAAATCAAAAAGTTCAAAAAGAAATGATGCAAGCAGGTATAATAGCTGTTATTCTTATAATGATGGCATTGGTATGGATGTTTAATTCTATTATTAAACCTTTGATTATCATTTCTACTATTCCTTTATCAGGCTTGGGTGTTTTACTTGGGCATCTTATTATGGATATAAATCTAACTATGCCTAGTATGATAGGTATGGTTGGACTAGCTGGTGTTATTGTTAATGATGGTATTATTATGATGGATTTTATTAAAAAAGCCACAACAATAGATGAATTAGAAAAACAAGCAAAAATGCGACTAAGACCTATTTTGTTAACTTCAGTTACTACTGTTTTAGGATTAAGTAGTTTGATATTTTTTGCTTCAGGACAAGCTTTGATTTTACAGCCCATGGCTATTTCTTTAGGTTTTGGAATTTTATGGGCAACTGTATTAAACTTATATTATGTTCCTATGATATACAGAATAATATATTTACGAAAAGAAATAAAACTAATTTAACTATGATTTAATTGTATGTTGAGATAAATCCAATAAAATATAATGTATCTTAAAGTGCGATAATTTTATACTAAAAATAAATTAAAAGGTTTATTATGAACTTAGAAGAGTTAGATAAAAAATATGTTTTAAATACATATGCAAAAAAATATGTTAATTTTACAAAAGGAAATAATGCTACATTATTTGACGATAAAAACAATGACTTTATTGACTTTACATCTGGTATTGGCGTGGTTAGTGTCGGACATGGAAATGAAATATTAAGCCAAAGTATTTATGAACAAACTAATAAATTAATACATACTTCAAATTTATATAGCATAGAACCACAAATTAAACTAGCACAAAAAATATCTACTTTAGCTAAGATGGATATGGCTATGTTCTTTGCAAACTCAGGTGCAGAAGCAAATGAAGGTGCTATTAAGATAGCTAGAAAATATGGTCAAATAAATTTTGAAAATAAAAGATACAAAATCATTACATTAAAAAATTCTTTTCACGGAAGAACTATTACCACAGTTAAAGCAACAGGTCAAGAAAAATTTCATACGAAGAATTTTTCACCTTATCCTGATGGTTTTTCATATGATAATACTATTGATGATATATACACTTCTATTGACAATGAAACAGTGGCAGTTATGATTGAACTTGTTCAAGGGGAGGGTGGAGTAATACCTTTTGCAAAAAAAGATATACAAGAATTAGAAATATTTTTAAAAAAGAATAAAATATTATTTATAATTGATGAAGTACAAACAGGTATTTACCGTACTGGTGAGTTCTTGGCATCTAATTTATATGATATACAACCTGATATTATAACTATTGCAAAAGGTTTAGCAGGAGGTGTACCTATTGGAGCAGTTTTATGTAAGCATAAGAATATCTTTGAAGCAGGAGATCATGGTTCAACTTTTGGTGGAAACTATTTAAGTACCCAAGCGTCTAGTACTGTATTAGATATATTATTTAAATGTAAAAAAGATGGTACATTAGATGAAACTATTAAATATTTTACAAAAACATTAAATGCTATATATAAAAAATATCAAGATTTATTCCTAGATGAAGTTGGACTTGGTCTTATGTTAGGACTTAGACTAAAAGATAGTAATATTTTATCAAAAATCGTAGAATTGTGCTTTGAAAAAAGACTTCTAGTTTTAAGAGCAGGAGAAAATACTTTACGATTTCTTCCACCACTTACTATTACTAATGATGAGATTGATGAAGGTTTTAAAAGATTAGATGATGTATTATCTAAAATTAAATAAAAATATTATTTTTATTTAATTTTAATTCTTTTAAGGTAATCATTATTTTATAAAGTTGTATTTTTCAATTTCTTTTAGTGTCATGGTATGCATATTATCACCAAAAGCCACATTAATTGTAAAAAAATAAAAATCATATCCTTTTTCAAATCCTAACATAGTAGTAAAATATAATATTTGGTCATGGTGGGCTTTGTCATTTTTTGCATAATCTTTAGCTTGAATTTCTTTACCTTCTTCATTACTGCTCCAACTATGAACACCTAACTTTGAGCCTTTGTCGATATTTCTTAATACACCAGCAGTAAATAAATCAACTCCACCAGAAGCTATATCTGTATCATCTCCTTTATTAACTGTTAAAACTTTTGTATTAAGTCCATGTTTTCTTAATAATAAACCAGTTTGTGTTGTAAGTTGAGAAAGAGATCCACCTATATTTTTCAGTCTTATTTCTTTAATATTTGGATAGTTTTTTGTAATATCAACCATAGCATTAAAATCTTTTATACCTAAGTCTCCATTTTGAATAATCGCATAATCATCTGTATGATTATAAATAATGTCAACACTTCCATAAGAAAATAAATCTATTGAAAATTCAACTGACAATTCATTTGAGTTACATTTGGCTATATTTTTTGTAATTTTAATCTTATCACATTTAAAAGTCTTCTTATTAGAATCTGTGAATGTGATTTTAACATTTTCATCACTTTGCTCACTTAGTACAATTTTTAGTACATTATTACCTTTTTTATAGATAATTTTTTCTTCATCTAATGTTGAATAATCTTTTAAGGTATATCTTATCTTTTGATTATTTACTTTTATAATAGTATCTGGTATGGATATTGTTGTATTCAAATCAACAAAACTATGGGGTCTATCCATTAATTTTGAAGATATGGCATCTATATTTGCTGAACCTGAATGATTTTCAACAATTTTTTTGTAATATTCTTTAGAATAAGGTACAACTTTTTCTTCTTGTTCTTTATTACAAGCATTAAAAACTAAAAGTATAAACAAAACATAAAATATAGTAAATTTCTTCATTAAATATCCTTATTTAAGCTAAATTTTTTATTAAAAACCTATAATCAAGTACTATTATGTTGTTATTTTACTTAATCACAACTTAATAAGAATTAGCAATTATTTTAAAAAATTTATATTGTAATACCTTATTAAAAAGATATAGAAGATTTACAAATTATAAAACAACAAATAAATTTGCGTTTATTAAGTTTAAATAGACTTTTGGTTACAATTCCTTTTTATTTGAAAAAAAGGAATCTATTTAATGAAACATGTACCAATAATTGTACTAGATTTTGGGAGTCAATATACTCAAATCATAGCTAGAAAACTAAGAGAATCAGGTGTTTATTCTGAAATTGTCCCTTATAATGAAAAAATAGAAAACATTCTAAGAAAAAGTCCAAGTGGTATTATACTCTCAGGTGGACCTGCTTCTGTTTATTCAAAAGATTCATATCATCCAGATGAACACATATTTAATTTAGGTATTCCAATTTTAGGAATATGTTATGGAATGCAATTAATGTCACAGTTTTTTGGAGGTTCAGTTGTACCAGCTAATCAACAAGAATATGGTAAGGCAAAACTTACATTTGTAAAGCAAAATGATATTTTTAAAAATACATCTGATGAACAAATCGTTTGGATGAGTCATGGAGATAAGGTAGATGAATTACCACATGGCTTTGAGATTATTGCTACAAGTGAAAACTCTCCTTATGCTGCAATTGTAAATGAAAAAGAAAGAATGTATGCTTTTCAATTTCATCCTGAAGTTTATCACTCAGATGAAGGAAGTAAAATACTTAAAAATTTTGCAAAATATATTTGTAATTGTGAAAGTACTTGGAATATGGGTTCTTTTGCTAAAGAGCAAATTGAAAAGATAAAACAAAGCGTTGGAGATAAAAAAGTATTATGTGGAGTTAGTGGTGGAGTTGATAGTTCTGTGGTTGCAACCTTGCTTAATGAAGCAATTGGAGATAATGTAATTTGTGTTTTTGTAGACAATGGTTTATTAAGAGCCAATGAAGTACAAGAAGTACAAGATATGTTTAAAACCAGAGGAGTTCCTTTAATTACTATTGATGCAAGTGAAGTATTTCTTAAAAAACTTGAAGGCATTACAGACCCTGAGACAAAAAGAAAAATAATAGGTGAGACATTTATAGAAATATTTGATATAGAAGCTAAAAAACACAATGGAATTGAATTTCTAGCCCAAGGTACACTATATACAGATGTTATTGAATCAGTTAGTGTAAAAGGTCCTTCAAAAACAATTAAATCACACCATAATGTGGGAGGACTTCCTTCTTGGATGACTTTTGAATTAATTGAACCTTTAAGAGAGATTTTTAAAGATGAAGTTAGACTATTAGGACTTGAGCTTGGACTTCCAAAAGATATGATAGGTAGACATCCATTCCCAGGACCTGGACTTGCTATTAGAATTATGGGAGATGTAAATAAATCTGATTTAAAAATTCTAAGAAAAGCAGATGTTATTATGTTAGAAGTATTACGATCAAGTGGTTATTATGATAAAACATGGCAGGCTTTTACTGTTTTATTAAATGTAAAATCAGTTGGAGTTATGGGAGATAATAGAACTTATGATAATACGATATGTGTTAGAATTGTAAATGCAACAGATGGTATGACAGCAACTTTTGCTTATATTCCTCATGATATATTAGAAACAATTTCACGAAGAATTATTAATGAAGTTTGGGGAATTAACAGAGTAGTTTATGATATAAGTTCAAAACCACCTGCAACTATAGAGTGGGAATAAATAGCTTAAATAAAATTTTTATTCTTCTAAAGTTAAAAGAGGTACAACACTTTTCATGTACCTCTTTTTAAATCTATTAGTTTTAAATTGGTAAAACTCTAATATTCTCATCAACTTTTTGTTTTAATATAGACTCAATAGCATAAAGTGTTCCAGTATCACCAGAAGCACAACCATTACACGCACCTAAATATCTAATATATAAATCATAATGAGGAATATTTTCTTTTATATCAATAATCTCCATATTTCCACCATCCATAACTAGCATAGGTCTAATGTCTTCATCTAATACAGAATCAATAGTTTTAATTCTTTGAACAATGGTCATTTTATCAAAAGTACTACTTCCCTCAGCACTTAAATCTGCTGCAATTTTTAATTTTTCTTCTTCCATTTCTTCTCTTGTATCTTTTAAAATATCAACCAAATAATATTCTCTATCTTCATGACCACCTGCTTTAATACATGATTTACAAAAAGCACCTGCTTTTGTATAATCAGTTATTTGTTCAACTGTAGTTAAGTCATTTATTTTAATAACTTCTTGAATAGTTCCTAAGCTAACTCTTGCACATTCACATACTATAACTTCAGTTTCAAAGGAGTCCATATCTACACCTTTATATTGTGCAGCTGCTTTTTTAATAACATCATAAGCCATAACTGAACAGTGCATTTTTTGAGGTGGAACAGCAGGTGTATCAGGCTCATCTCTTAAGGCATGTTCTACATCAATATTTGTAATTTTAACAGCCTCATCAACAGTTTTACCTATACATAATTCAGCCATAACATCAGATGATGCAATAGCAGTTCCACAACCAAAAGATTTGAATTTTGATTCTTCAATTACATTTGTTTCTTCATTTACTGCCCAATATAATCGAACAGCATCTCCACATGATTCAGCACCAAAATCTGCAATAATTAATTTTGAATTTAATTCTTCTGCTCTTTGCTCACTTATTTCACCTTGATGTGTTGGGTCGTCCATTCTTCTAATTACATTTTCCGAGTATTCATCCCAAATTGAACCAGATATTAGAGTATTTTTAGCCATTTTTTTTCCTTAAATTTATTATTATAATTGTGATATGTGATTTTCAGGTGCACTTGCATACGAAGAAGAAATTTTTCTAAGTCTTGCTACTGCATTTTTTATTACATCAATAGTATAATCTATTTGTTCTTTTGTATTAAATCTACTTAATGATAATCTAATACCTGTATGAGCTAATTCACTATCACTTCCAAAAGCATTCATAACTGGATTTGCTTCTAAGTCTTCACTAGCACAGGCACTTCCTGTTGATGCACCAATACCTTTTTGATTTAAATCCCAAAGCATTGACTCACCCTCAACACCTCTTATTGATATTAAAGTAGTATTTGGAGTTCTATTATCTTTTCCTCCAATTACTATAGTCTCTGGGATTTGTAAAATTGCATTTTCTAAACAATCTCTTAATTGTTTCACATGCTCGTGTTCAAAAGCAAGAGCTTCCTTTGAAGTTGCAAGTTTCATGGCCAAACCCATACCAACCATACAAGCTACATCAACTGTACCAGCTCTATGTCCACCCATTTGTTCACCACCATGAAGTAAAGGACTAAGCTCACATGTTTTTCTTACATATAAACCTCCAACACCTTTTGGTCCATGAAATTTATGAGCTGAGAATGTTAAATAATCTATATTACAATCTTGTACATCAACTGTAATCTTTCCTATTGCTTGTGTTGCATCTGTATGAAAAGATATGTTATTATCTTTACAAATTTTACCTATGTCTTTAATAGGAAATATTTTTCCTGTTTCATTATTAGCCCACATAATAGATACTAAAGCAGTACTTTCTTTTATAGCTTTTTGTACATCTTGTGCTTCAAGTATCCCATCATTATCCACTTGGAGATAAGTTACCTCTACCCCTTGTGTTTCTAAGAATTTACAAACTGCGGTAATTGATGGATGTTCAACTTCACTTGTAATAATATGATTTTTATTTCCATTTAGAATTTTATCAATCCAAATACCTTTTAAAACAGTATTATTACTCTCTGTTGCATTTCCCGTTATGATGATATCGTCTTCATCTCTTGCATTTATTCCTTCATATAAATAATGCAATGCCTCAATCATTTTAGGATGAGTTCCAGATCCAAATTTATGTAAAGAGTTGGGGTTACCATAAATATCGCAAAAAAATGGTTCCATCTCTTTTAAAACTAAGGGATCTACCATTGTTGTTGCATTATTGTCTAAATATACTTCCATTTTTATTCCTATTTAAAAGTAAAAATTACTTTGTTTTATTATTGATAATTACTATCAAAGCCTATGAATTCAATCTTCAAAGACATTATAAGTTAAATAGGATAAAAATTGTCTTAATTTAAAAAAAAACTATCTTGCATAAGATTGTGTTCTTAGTTCTCTAATAACATTTACTTTAATTTCACCTGGATATTGGACTTTATTTTCTATTTCACTTGCTATTTCACTTGCTAAAAGTATAGCTTCGTCATCATTTATTAATTGTGCTTTTACAATTACTCTAACTTCTCTTCCTGCATTAATAGCATAAGCACTACTAACTCCTCTTTTAGATTTTGAAATATTTTCAATTTCTTCAACCCTTTTTAAATAACTTTCAAGAACATCTCTTCTTGCCCCTGGTCGTGCAGCACTAAGAGCATCGGCAGTACATACAGAGATTGATTCTATATTAATAGGCTCTTCGTGTCCATGATGTGCATAAATAGCATTAATAACTGTTGCTGATTCATTATATCTTTTACAAACTTCTACACCTAAATCAACATGTGAGCCAGGAAATTCATGAGTTAATGCTTTTCCTATATCATGTAATAATCCTGCTCTTCTTGCTAATATAGGATCTCCACCCATTTGAACAGCTATTAAACCTGCTAAATTAGCTACTTCTAAGGTATGCTTTAAGGCATTTTGTCCATAAGAAGCTCTATATCTAAGTCTTCCTACAAGTTTCACAAGTTCAGGATGCATAGATTTTATACCTAATTCATAAATAACTTCACTACCTTCTTTTAAAATATTACTATCAAATTCTGCTTTTATTTTTGTATGTATTTCTTCAATTCTTGCAGGTTGAATTCTACCATCTGCTAACAATTCTTGAATTGTTTTTGTAGCAATGGCTCGTCTATAAAGGTTGAAAGAAGATACTGTAATAGTATTTGGTGTATCATCAATAATAATATCAACACCTAATTGCATTTCAAGTGTTTTGATATTTCTACCTTCTTTACCTATTATTTTACCCTTCATCTCATCATTCATAATAGGTATATTATTAATCAATCTCTCAGCTGCAAATTCTCCTGCATACCTTGTAACTGCTATTGAAAGCATATTATTTATTTCTTCTTTTAGGTTTAGTTCTGCAATTTTGTATTTTTTTCTAAATATTGAAGCTATTTTGGATCGTGACTCTTCTTTTACTTGTTCAAACATAAGTTCTTTTGCTTCTTCTTGTGTAAGTCCTGAAGCGTTTTCTAATATCTTACTAACTTTTTGAATATCATTTTCATAAATTTCTTCTTGTTTTTGCAAATTATTCTTTAGAATTTCTACTTTTTCATTGTTGGAAGTAAATTCTATTTTTTGTTTCTCAATAATTTTTAATTGAGTTTCTAAGTGTAAATTTAAATCTTTTTCTTTTTTTTCAATTTGTGAAATTAGATTGTTGTATTCTTTATTAGCAGATTTTCTTTCATTATCGCCATTAATTTTTGCTTTAATCTTGGCATTTTTTAAAACAAGTTCTGCTTCTTGTTCGATAAGTTTTGTCTTGATTTTAGCTTGTTCGAGATTAGAATTGAATTTATTTTTATAAATTCTTTTTGCTCCAAAAGCACCTACACCTATACCTATAATTCCTATTAATATTTCAACTATAAACTCCATATAGCAACCTTTTATGTGATTATATAATCAGCTTGAATATCGTAGTTATTAGATAATGTAAGTTTACTTTTACATAAAGATAATTGAGTAAAAATTATTGTAGGTTTATAATCTAATCTAAAAAAAAATCTATCATACATACCTTTTCCAAAACCAATTCTTTTATATTGTTTATCAATGCCAATAATAGGTACAATAGCCAAATCAATTTTTTTACTTTTTAAAAAAGAATTTTTTGGCTCTTTTATTCCAAATCTCTTTTTTTCTAAGGGCAATCTATACGGTACAAGCTTAAAGCTATCACCTTTCATAAAAGGTACAAATACATTTATTTTTCTTTTTCTTAAATCATTAATCAAAGGAAGCACATTAACTTCTTTTTTTAGTGGAATATACAGCAATATATTTTTAGCTGTAGATTCATATATAATTTCTTTTAATTTATTTACAATATTTTTATCTCTATAAAACTTTAAAAAGCTACTTACAAATTCTAATCTTTTTATACATGAAAGTCTAAATTCATGCTTACGATTTTCTTTCATTTTTAAGCCTTAATAAGATAGAATTCTACCTTAGAAACATTCTACCATAAGGAATTAAAATGCAGTTTAAAAAAATGGTATATTTTGCAATATATTTCATTTTACTATTTGGGTGTGATTCAAAAGTTAAAACAGATGTAAAAGATAAGTTAATACAAGAGAAAAAAACTCAATTTAGATTAATAACAACACAAGACGAAATTCTTAATCTAAAAATTAATGAAGATAATATAGAATTTAAAGAGTATAAAAATAAAGTTGTATTGTTAAATTTCTTTGCTACATGGTGTCCTCCTTGTAAGGCTGAAATACCTTATTTGAATAATTTAGTAAAAAAATTTAAAGGTAAATTTAAAGTTATAGCTATAAATTTAGGAGGAGTAAATGGAGCAACTACACCTAAAGATATCTTAGATGAATTTATCAAAACAAATAATATAAAATATCCAATTATCAATGATAAATCTAATGTAGCTTTTTCTAAAGCAGTTGGAACAATACGAGTCATTCCTACAATGTTTTTATACGATACAAAAGGTAAAAAAATACAAAAATTTGTAGGGATTGTGCCTGAAGAAATGATGGAAATAGATATATTAAATGCTTTAGATGGTCAAATATAATGTTTGGTTTTTTAAAAAAAGATAAAAAAGAAGCAAAAAAAGATATAAATGAAACTTTAGAAAAAGAGCAAAGTCTTAGTACGAAAAGTTTTTTATCAAAAGCATTATCAAAAACTTTTGATAATATCAAATCAGTTATTCCAGTAAAAAAATATAAAATTCCTTTTGATCAAATTGAAGAACTACTAATTCAAGCAGATATGGAATATGAGATTATAGAAAAAGCTATGAACGGTTTAGAGCAAGAAATTCAAAGAAAACATCTAAGACATAGATTAATTATGTTGTTTGAACATTCTCCAAAAGTAGACTTCTCAAATATGACAAAACCTTTTATAAAATTAATCATTGGTGTTAATGGTGCAGGTAAGACTACAACTATTGCAAAATTAGCATATAGTTTACTGCAAGATAAACAAACAGTTATTTTAGGTGCTGGTGATACATTTAGAGCTGCTGCCATTGAACAGTTAAGTGCTTGGGCAACTAAGCTTAATGTTCCTATTATAAAAACCAAGCAAGGGCATGATGCAAGTGCCGTTGCCTACGATACTATTTCTTCTGCTATTGCTAAAAATATTGATAATGTTATCATTGATACAGCAGGAAGATTACAAACTCAAACAAATTTAAATAATGAATTAAAAAAAATTGTCAAAGTTTGTAACAAAGCCAAAAAAGACTCACCTATTCAAAAAATATTAATACTTGATGGAACACAAGGCAACTCAGCCATTGCACAAGCTAGAGCATTTCATGATATGGTGGGTATTGATGGCATTATTGTTACTAAGTTAGATGGCACAGCAAAAGGTGGTGCTTTATTTTCAATTTCTAATCAGCTTGAACTTCCTATATTATACTTAGGTATTGGCGAAACACAAGAGGCTTTAATCAAGTTCTCCCCTGATGATTTTGTAGATGCACTATTAGATGAGATTTATCAAGAATAATTATGCGAAAAACCATATTTAAACATATTAATTTAGGAGAAACCTTACCTATTAATAATGTTCATTCTGTTTCTGTATCTATGCCAAAATTACAAGATGTTATTGATTATGAGAAATTAGTTCCTAAGGTACTTGATAAAATAAAAAGTGCCTATCCTCGATTTATGATACACCCATATTTAAAAATACTTGCAAATTTTATTAAAGATAAATATAATATTCCAAATGATTATGAAGTAGTATTACTAAATTCAAAAGAAGATGTTCAAATATTTAGTAAAACATATTATATTAACAATAAAATAGATATCAATGAACCTTTTGGAGTGATTTTACTTATAAAAGATACTTGTCAATTACAAAAAGTATTATCTTTTATTCAGTATATAGGATGTAATTTATCTTCAAGATTTGCCGAAGATTATTTGTACAAAAATAAACTAATAAACACTATACAAAAAGAAATAAGTTTAGATAAAAATATAGCAAAAAACTCTTTGTTAAAATATTTATCATCAATATATGAACAAAAAATTGAAAATATTTGTTTAACTCCTTCTGGAATGAATGCAATTTATTGTGTATTAAAAGCTTTGAAGAATATTCAAAGAAGAAATTCAAGAAATATTTTTATTCAATTTGGCTGGTTATATTTAGACACCATGAATATTATAAAAGAATTTTATAATGAAAACAAAATATTTTATGATATTGATAATCTTGATATCTTAGAAGATTATTTAAAACAAAATGGTTTTAATGTTTGTTCTATTATTACAGAAATACCTACAAATCCTTTATTACAGTGTGTTGATTTAGAAAGATTAAAACAACTTTGTATTAAATATAATATTCCTTTAATAATAGATTGTACTATTTCAACACCTTTGAATATTGATTTTAAAAAATATGCTGATATTTATATTGAATCTTTAACAAAATTTGCCTGTGGAAATGCAGATGTACTAATGGGTTGTTTTATTCTAAATGAAAATTCAAAAATATCTCATATAAAAAATGAATTTTTCAAACATACTTCTTTGCCATATATAAGAGATATTCAACGCTTAGCTTATGAAATACAAGATTACAAAGTAAGAATATCGCAAATAAGCTCAAATACAGTAAAACTAATCAAATATCTAAAAAAATGTTCTTATGTTAAAAAAGTTTATCATTGTATGCAAGAAGAGAATAAAGACAACTATAAAAAACTTATGAGAACCAATAAATCATATTCTGGTCTTATTTCTTTAAGCTTTACAAAAGACTTTAAAAGTGTTTATGATAAATTAAATTTTCCAAAAGGTCCTAGTTTGGGTACAAATTTTACACTTCTTATGCCTTATGTTTATCTTGCTCATTATGATTTAATCATTTGTAAAGAAGGTCAAGAATTATTAAAAATGAATAATATTCCTATTGATTTATTAAGAGTATCTGTGGGTACTGAAAATATTGATGATATTATTGGTGAATTTAAAAGAATAGAAAATTTATTGTAAAATAAGACAATCGTCAAATTGGTGTTTCTTTAGGGTCTAACATTTCTTTACCCCAATCAAATAACATTTTAAAAATTGGAAAAAGTCTTTTACCTTTATTAGTCATAGAATATTCAACTTTTGGAGGAATAGTGGGATATATTTTTCTACTAATAATACCATCATTTTCTAATTCTTTTAAAGTTAGAGAAAGCATTTTTTGTGATATTTCAGGATACTCTTTTTTTAATTCTCCATATCTTCTTTTTTCTTCAAATAAGTGCCATAAAATCAATCCTTTCCATTTTCCACTTATGATGTCAATTGAATATTCAAAAGGACAAATATATTCTTTTTTACATCTCATTTCTAACCTTTTTGTTACTTAATAACAAATATTTAAGTACTTGTTTTTTTTTAAAGAAAATGCTAAATTCAACTTGTTATTAAGAGTATATCATATATTAATTAAATAAGGAGATTCTAAAATGAAATCATTTGGCTCACTATTCAGTCCTTCAATATTGCTAGGAATATCAGCAGGATTTATCATGTATATTTCTTATGCAATAGGTCATAATGTTTGGGGTAATTACTTTCTAATTTTAGTGTGTATATTTATAGGGTACTTTATACCAATGTACTCAAAGTTAAGTAATAAAATTGATGAAAAAATTTGTTTTTATACAGGTGTTGTAACATATGGCAGAATAGGAAGGTTTATTGCTCAGTTTATTTTTAATTTATTTATTTTCTTGATGTTTATTTATGGAGATGTATTTGCATCAGAAAAAATAATGAATTTAGGAGGTGTATTAGGAATATCTTTTTTAACAACATTGGCATCTCAAGGTATACAATATATTGCATTGGTTTTTTCAAATAGAGAAATTGGAGATAAAAATCGTAATATACTAATTGGTTTAGTATTAAATATTGTCATAACTTCACTAGCAACATTAGGATATACGAATATTCAAACTTTTTTTATGTTAATGTCTTTTATATTTGGAAGTGTTTTATTTTTAGTAGGTATTTTATCTGATTTAAGAGCTATATACTATCCAAGAAAAGGAATTGGTATTTTTTTTGGTACTTTTAACCCTTTTCACATTACACATATAGATTTAATAAAAAGATTAATTAATGAGAGAAAAGTAACAAAAGTATATCTTCATAGTACAGTTATCCCAAAATTGCATAGGGATGCTTTATCAAAAAAAGAAATTTATATTCATTCTATAAAAGAAGGCAGACAAATATATAAAAAAACTACACTTGCAGATAGATATGTCAATTACTTTCCTACTGGTAATGAGTTTTTTGAATATGAAACTAGATTAGAAATTATGAGAAAATCAATAAAAAAAATCATCAAGGAATCTTTATGAAAAAAACATTAATTGTAATAGATATTCAGAATGAATATATAATGGAAGGCAGACCTTTTTACATAGAAAATATCAATCAATCACTGAAGAATGCAAAAAAAATATTATCTTTTGCAAGAGAACAAGCTTGGAATATTATTCATGTGAAACATGAGCAAGAAGGAGATTTATTTGAAAAAAATAATTATAAAACTGAGTTTATAAATGGATTTGAAGCATTAGAAAATGAATATGTTATTTCTAAATCCAATTATTCATGCTTTAGTTCAAAAATATTTTCTACACTAATTGAAGAGAATAAAGATAATGAATATATAATTATAGGATATAGCTCAGCTCTATGTTGTTTATCTACCATTATAGAAGGATATCATAAAGGTTTAAATATTAAATATATAACTGACGCTTCAATGGCAAAATCAAATAAGTATAATGAAATTGAAACACATGCTCATGTGGTAGAAACACTTTCGGCATATTCTAAAAATATTAAAACGAGCGAAATATTAAACCAAGAGAGCATAAGCACAACTATATAAATCTACCAATTATCTTCTTTGTATATTTTTTATAATTTCAATGAAAACTATACAAAGACGAAGATAAATTAGAGAGTGTAAATATAATAGGATTACACATGAATTTGGTAAACCATTAAGAATTAAAAAAACAATTAGCATCTGGAGAATTAACATCTTTGGATAATATTACTGCAGAGTTTAAAAACATACTCAAAGAAGTAATACAGACTGCATCACAAAAAGAAATAATAGGTATTTGGATAGGCGAGAATGAAACTAGTAAGTACTGGCTTACTGTTTTAAATGATATTAAAAAAGAGGTGTTGAAGATGTGCTTACATTTGCAATAGATGGTTTAAATGGATTTAATGAAGAAATCAAAGCCATTTACCCAAAACTAGCAAATGCGATTTTACGAAGTAAAAAGTTTCCTTGAAAAGTAGAGATATAAAGATGTATAGTCCATCAAATAAGAAGCTCTCTATAGGTTTGTATCTTGGAAAGATAGAAAAGCAGTTGCAAAAGATTTAAAATCAGTCTATACTGCATTAAGTGAAGAAGATGGTCAAATAGCACTAACAGAGTTTAATGACTTATTGTCCAGTTTCACCACGTTATGGTTGCCTAGTTTCATAAATAAGAAAGTGATAGATTAAACAACATAAGTGTAAAATCTTTACAACACATAAGGATTTAAAATATGTCACAAACCTATCACTCTAATGCTAGAACAAACCAGCACATAAGAGAAATAATACAGAAATCTAATTTAACAAATGTTGAATTAGCAAATAATTATAATCTAAATATTAAAACTATCTCTAAATGGAAAGATAGGGATTTTATTGAAGATAAAAGTTCAAGACCACATAATATAAAAACAACTTTAACATCTTTAGAAAAAGAGTTAATAAAAGTAGTTAGGACAATGACTTGGATGGAGCTAGATGACTTAACAGATACAATAGTTGATATTATCCCAAATGCAAATAGAAGTAATATCTATAGAACTCTAAAAGCCTTTGATATAAATAGAGTCCCACAAGAACAAAAAGAAAAAGCAAAGAAATTTAAAGAATACGAACCTGGATATTTGCATATAGATGTAACCTATTTACCAAAGTTTGATAAACAAAAGTTTTATCTATTTGTAGCAATAGACAGAGCTACAAGGCTACTATATTACAAAGTATATGAAAACAAATCATCTAATAATGCAGTTGAATTTCTAAAAGTTTGTAAAGAGTTTTTTCCTTTTTACTTAACTCATATTTTAACAGATAATGGATTGGAATTTACAGATAAATGGGCAAGAGGCAAAGGAATTGTAAGTGGTAATCACAAGTTTGATGTAGAATGTAAAGAAGATAGTATAGAACATAGACTAACAGCTCCATATACACCACAAACCAATGGAATGGTAGAAAGAGTAAACGGAACTATTAAAAATGCTACAATCAAAGCCCAAGACTATGAAAATATAGATGATGTTAAAAAAGATTTAAATAAATTTTTGATATACTACAACTTCAATAGAAGACATGGTTCTTTAAGAAAAGAATTAAAAGTGAGAACTCCATTTGATGCAGTTCAAAGTTGGTTTCAAACGAAGCCTGAAATATTTAAGATTTTACCAGATGTGTTTCAAAATATTGCTTTTGAAATGGTACAACGTGGTGAAACTTGACAATCCTAAGAGATAATATTGTTTATGGTAAGTCTGACCCATTTAATATGGAACAATGGAGTAAAAATAATTTTAAGGAAGAGAGAATGCATAATATAATTAAGAATATTAAAAATAAAGGAATTGATAATTTTGATTATCAATTGATATATACAGATAATGAAATTAATAATATTATTAAAATTTGTAAAGAAGTTCCTTTAGAACGAGTAATGATAGGAGATGCTAGTGAAAAAAATGATTTATTTGTAGGAAGATTTATGAATGATATTGCTGGTCAAAAACCTTTCTTAGTAAATAACGAATTAGCTAATTCTATCATGAATATACTTTTAAATAATAAATCTAAAAAAAATTTTTCAAATTTATTTAAAGACAATTATATAATAAGAAGAGTTCAATTAAATAGCATGAGAAAAAATTCTTTTATAGGATTACATTTAGATACTGATAGTAATCCAGACTATGATTATAATGTAATTATTAACTTAAGTTGTAACTATGAATCAGGGATCTTTACTTATTATATTAACAACATCCCATATAGTATTCGTCCAAAAAAAAATAGTATAACAATATCAAGGTGTGATATTTTACATGAAGTAAAAAAAGTAGAATCTGGAGAAAGAATAACATTAGTTTTCTTTTTAAGTAAAAATACAGGTATTAATCAATCAAAGAAGCAGAAGGCTAACTATGCAAACGCAGAATAAAACCTTATTATTTAATCCTGAGGTTCTAGGATTCCTTGCAGTTTTTGCATTTTCATTTACACTACCTTTAACAAAGATATTAACAAGCAGTATGAATGCTTACCAAATTGGAATTGGAAGAACATTAATTGCCAGTATAGTTGCATTAATATTAGTGATTATTTTAAAATATAATTTACCAAATAAACATCAGATTAAAAGATTATTATTGGCTTCACTTGGAATATCTTTTGGTTTTCCTATTTTAGTAGGTATCGGAATGAACTTTGTACCCTCATCTCATGGTTCATTAATGTTGTCTATTTTACCTATTTTAACCGCAATATTTGGGAAAATCTATGGTAAAGAAAAACCAACAATAAAATTTTGGTTTTTTTCTTTATTAGGATGTCTAGTAGTTATAATATATTCTATATATTCAAATAATATAAAAAATTTATATTATGGAGACATTGCATTATTCTTTGCTGTACTATTTGCTGCCTTTGGTTATGGAATGGGAGGAATAGTAGCTAAAGAAATTGGTGGTCCAAAAACTATACTTTGGATTTTAGTCCTTTCTTTACCAATTACATTACCTATTAGTATTTATTTATTTTGGGAATATGATTATAGTGTATTAAATAATCTAGATTTATTTTCTCTTCTCTTTTTAAGTTTAATTAATTCATTATTTGGATTTTTTCTTTGGTATCATGCTTTAGCAAAAGGTGGTATAATTAAGATATCTCAAATACAACTTTTTCAACCATTTTTAACTTATACTATAGGGATAATAATGCTTTCCGAAACAATTGACTGGTATATACTTATTCTTAGTATATTAGTTTTGTTTTTAATCCGAGCGATAAGAAAAGAGCCTATAATTAATATTAAATAATAAATTTGAAGAAAAAAAATTATATTACAAAAAATTTAGGTCGTGTACAATAACCTGTTTCAGAATCTAGTAATTTCTAAAATTGAATCATTAATCTAAAAAAGGGTTAATTCCCCGTACCCTTGGGTCGTTAACAAGTTAGCTATAATAGAGATATGAGAGATGAACATATATATAAAAGTCATAATAAGACTTTACTACTATATCATTTGGTATTTCCAGCTAAATATAGAAAAAAAGTATTTGATAATAAAATAGATAAAAAACTTAGAGAAGTATGTATTGATATATCTCAAAGATATGAAATTGTATTTGTAGAAATTGGTAATGATGAAGATCATGTACATTTTTTAGTTCAAAGTGTACCAACAATATCTGTAACTAAACTAGTAACTACAATAAAAAGTATAACAGCAAGAGAGATATTTAAACAATTTCCTCAATTAAAAAAAGAAATGTGGGGTTCAAGTCTTTGGACAAGTGGATATTATGTAAATACAGTTGGACTCTACGCAAGTAAAGATACAATTAAAAATTATATTAAAAATCAAGGCTCAAATGAAAAAGAATATGTCAAAATATATGATGGACAATTAAAGTTTGATTTATAGAAAAAGATACCCCGTACCCTTGGGTCGGTGGAGCATCATTTCAGGTAGTGTAAATTTATATTTACACTCTCTCTATCGACATACTTCGGCTCTTTCTCGTTGCCTATGTATTTTAGGTTTAGCTACTATCTGATTATCTTTCTCTAGTTTAGGGATACGCTCCTCAACTATCTTACATCTACCCAATAACTTTTTATTAATAGGCTGATTCTCTAAAAACTTATCTATTTCTATCTTGGTTTCTCTCGTAATATTTGACTTAAATGATTTATCAAGAACTTTTCTAACCTTATTTATAATTATTTCTCTTGTATCTCGATATAGTTCTTTAAGTCTATTTCCAATTCTTGAAAGTCTATTAATTGGTCTTGCATGGTCTGCAACTTTTGCCAAATTAACTCTTGATTGTTCGATAAGCTTTTGTTGTTCTCCTCGAATTTGTCCAGCTCGTTCTTGAAGCTCTGTGCCGTCTTTTCTAAGTGTTTGATAAACTCTGATTCTTGTTTGTCTAATCTCTGCAAAAGTTCTATGTTTAACTTTTCGCTCGTTTGTAATTCTTGCGATAATTGATTCTCTAGTGCTGTCATTTATTTCCCCTTTATTTCCCAAAAATAAAATGTCGTGTTTGCTTCCTCTTGGTATTGAACTGTTATTGTAAAGTATGTCACTATTGCTATTACTGATATTGTTCCTATCACTCCCATTACTAACTGTCCAGTTTCACCACGTTATGGTTGCCTAGTTTCATAAATAAGAAAGTGATAGATTAAACAACATAAGTGTAAAATCTTTACAACACATAAGGATTTAAAATATGTCACAAACCTATCACTCTAATGCTAGAACAAACCAGCACATAAGAGAAATAATACAGAAATCTAATTTAACAAATGTTGAATTAGCAAATAATTATAATCTAAATATTAAAACTATCTCTAAATGGAAAGATAGGGATTTTATTGAAGATAAAAGTTCAAGACCACATAATATAAAAACAACTTTAACATCTTTAGAAAAAGAGTTAATAAAAGTAGTTAGGACAATGACTTGGATGGAACTAGATGACCTAGTAGATACAATGGTTGATATTATCCCAAATGCAAATAGAAGTAATATCTATAGAACTCTAAAAGCATTTGATATAAATAGAGTCCCACAAGAACAAAAAGAAAAAGCAAAGAAATTTAAAGAATACGAACCTGGATATTTGCATATAGATGTAACCTATTTACCAAAGTTTGATAAACAAAAGTTTTATCTATTTGTAGCAATAGACAGAGCTACAAGGCTACTATATTACAAAGTATATGAAAACAAATCATCTAATAATGCAGTTGAATTTCTAAAAGTTTGTAAAGAGTTTTTTCCTTTTTACTTAACTCATATTTTAACAGATAATGGATTGGAATTTACAGATAAATGGGCAAGAGGCAAAGGAATTGTAAGTGGTAATCACAAGTTTGATGTAGAATGTAAAGAAGATAGTATAGAACATAGACTAACAGCTCCATATACACCACAAACCAATGGAATGGTAGAAAGAGTAAACGGAACTATTAAAAATGCTACAATCAAAGCCCAAGACTATGAAAATATAGATGATGTTAAAAAAGATTTAAATAAATTTTTGATATACTACAACTTCAATAGAAGACATGGTTCTTTAAGAAAAGAATTGAAAGTCAGAACTCCATTTAATGCAGTTCAGAGTTGGTTTCAAACGAAACCTGAAATATTTAAGATTTTACCAGATGTGTTTGAAAGATATTGTTTTTGGAATGGTACAACGTGGTGAAACTTGACAACTTATGGGGTAAAAAGTATCCAAATATTACTGTTTCTTGGACAAACCACTGGAATGAATTAGCTACTTTTTTTAAATATCCTCAATCCGTTAGAACTTTAATTTATACCATAAATCAATAGAATCACTAAATGCCACTATAAAACGAAAGACAAAATCTAAAGGTTCATTTCCTACAGTTGAATCAGCTTTTAAACTATTATATCTATCAATTCAACAGCAACAATTAAAATGGGAGGCAAGTAGAGTTAGAGGCTGGAATGAAATTTATCCTCAACGAAGTCATATTTTTTAGAGAAATTGTGTCAAAATACGAGAAGTAATTAAAAGAAACTGGTGGGTTTACACAGTTTATTTTACACTCTCACAGTTTATTTTACACTCTCATAAATAAATAAGGGAGTGTTAGAATACCAAGTCTTACTTTGTTTTAGCTATACGAAAACCATTATTGTAGTAATGACTATCAGGTTTTACATCATAACGAACGGTATTACTAACATACCTAGCAATATTGAGCCAACTACCTCCACGAAGAACCTTGCGATTTTTATCGCAATTTTCAGTATATGTTTTTGTATAACAACTACTAGTCCACTCATATACATTTCCATACATATCATAAAGTTTAAATTTATTTGGTTTTTTCTTCCCTACTGGATGAGTTTTATTTCCACTATTCTTAGAATACCAAGCATAATCTTTTAAATTAGATTCTATTTTACCAAAATGCCATTTTGTTTTTGAACCAGCTCTTGCACTATATTCCCATTCTTCTTCTGTTGGAAGTCTATATTTATTTGTATTTTCTTTTTTATTTAGTTTTAGTATAAACTCTTGTGCATCATAATAGCTTATATATTCAACTGGATTATTTTTACCATCATATCCTAATTTTTCTTTTGTAAAAAAAGACGGTCTTTCCTTCATTATTGAATAGTATTGCATTTGTGTTATTTTTGTTGTGGCCATATAAAAATTTCTTACTTTTACTTTATGTCTAGGTGTTTCATTTATATGTATATAATTATTTTGTTTTACACAATTACTAAGCTTATCTACTGATAAATTATTTTTTTGGCAATTTAAACTATTTATAGCTGTACCCATCATAAAACTTCCACCTTGTATTTCTACAAACCTTATGCCAATTGAGTTTGTAAAATTTTTCGAATGTAGTATGGTTGAAACCAATAATATAGTTAATAAAATACTAGATGATGGCTGTTTCATTATTTCTCCTTGTTTAATTAATATACGATATATCTTATTTTATAGAATAATTTAGCATTTTTTTCAAAAAAAAACAAGTACTTAAATATTTGTTAGAGAGTAACAAAAAGGTTAGAAACGATATATAAAACATCAACTTATTAAAAAATATACTTACATAAAAATTTAGATGAAGTTCAATAATATAGTATTAAAAAGAATTTTCTGGATTATAAACAAGAAGAAAAAATGTCTATTTTGTGAAAATAAAAATGATAAAAAAAAACCAAATAAAGAATTATTAAAAACTTTTGATAATATTAAAACAATCATTCCTGTAAAAAACATAAAATTCCTTTTGAACAAATAGAGGAGCTATTAATTCAAGCAGATATGGAATATAAAATTGGCGAAACACAAGAGGCTTTAATCAAGTTCTCCCCTGATGATTTTGTAGATGCACTATTAGATGAGATTTATCAAGAATAATTATGCGAAAAACCATATTTAAACATATTAATTTAGGAGAAACCTTACCTATTAATAATGTTCATTCTGTTTCTGTATCTATGCCAAAATTACAAGATGTTATTGATTATGAGAAATTAGTTCCTAAGGTACTTGATAAAATAAAAAGTGCCTATCCTCGATTTATGATACACCCATATTTAAAAATACTTGCAAATTTTATTAAAGATAAATATAATATTCCAAATGATTATGAAGTAGTATTACTAAATTCAAAAGAAGATGTTCAAATATTTAGTAAAACATATTATATTAACAATAAAATAGATATCAATGAACCTTTTGGAGTGATTTTACTTATAAAAGATACTTGTCAATTACAAAAAGTATTATCTTTTATTCAGTATATAGGATGTAATTTATCTTCAAGATTTGCCGAAGATTATTTGTACAAAAATAAACTAATAAACACTATACAAAAAGAAATAAGTTTAGATAAAAATATAGCAAAAAACTCTTTGTTAAAATATTTATCATCAATATATGAACAAAAAATTGAAAATATTTGTTTAACTCCTTCTGGAATGAATGCAATTTATTGTGTATTAAAAGCTTTGAAGAATATTCAAAGAAGAAATTCAAGAAATATTTTTATTCAATTTGGCTGGTTATTTTAGACACCATGAATATTATAAAAGAATTTTATAATGAAAACAAAATATTTTATGATATTGATAATCTTGATATCTTAGAAGATTATTTAAAACAAAATGGTTTTAATGTTTGTTCTATTATTACAGAAATACCTACAAATCCTTTATTACAGTGTGTTGATTTAGAAAGATTAAAACAACTTTGTATTAAATATAATATTCCTTTAATAATAGATTGTACTATTTCAACACCTTTGAATATTGATTTTAAAAAATATGCTGATATTTATATTGAATCTTTAACAAAATTTGCCTGTGGAAATGCAGATGTACTAATGGGTTGTTTTATTCTAAATGAAAATTCAAAAATATCTCATATAAAAAATGAATTTTTCAAACATACTTCTTTGCCATATATAAGAGATATTCAACGCTTAGCTTATGAAATACAAGATTACAAAGTAAGAATATCGCAAATAAGCTCAAATACAGTAAAACTAATCAAATATCTAAAAAAATGTTCTTATGTTAAAAAAGTTTATCATTGTATGCAAGAAGAGAATAAAGACAACTATAAAAAACTTATGAGAACCAATAAATCATATTCTGGTCTTATTTCTTTAATCTTTACAAAAGACTTTAAAAGTGTTTATGATAAATTAAATTTTCCAAAAGGTCCTAGTTTGGGTACAAATTTTACACTTCTTATGCCTTATGTTTATCTTGCTCATTATGATTTAATCATTTGTAAAGAAGGTCAAGAATTATTAAAAATGAATAATATTCCTATTGATTTATTAAGAGTATCTGTGGGTACTGAAAATATTGATGATATTATTGGTGAATTTAAAAGAATAGAAAATTTATTGTAAAATAAGACAATCGTCAAATTGGTGTTTCTTTAGGGTCTAACATTTCTTTTCCCAAGCAAATAACATTTTAAAATTGAAAAAAGTCTTTTAGCTTAAAAACTATGATATACTTCTGATATATCACTGATATTTATTGTATAATATTAATTAAAAAAATTAAAAAGGAAAAAAATGACTTGTAATTTTATTGGAGTATATCCAGCAGTAACAACAAAGTTTAACTCAAATGACGAGGTAGATTATGATGCTTGTATGAAAGGCGTTCAAGCACAATTAGATGCAGGAGTTCATGGTATCATTTTAGGTGGGACATTAGGAGAAGCTAGTACTTTAAGTGCATTAGAAAAAACTACACTTTTAGAAACTACAGTTAAGTATGTAAATGGTGCAGTTGTTGTATTAAACATAGCAGAACAAACAACCAAAGATGCTATACAAGTAGCAATTAAAGCTAAAGCTTCAGGAGCTTCAGGGCTTATGCTTTTACCTCCCATGCGATATGCAAGTGATGATAAAGAAACTCTTACTTATTTTAAAGCAATAGCAGATGCAACTAATTTACCAATTATGATATATAATAATCCAGTTGATTATAAAGTTGAAGTTACACTTGATATGTTTGAAGAGTTAAAATCTTGCCCTACAATACAAGCTGTAAAAGAAACTACTAGAAAAATCTCAAATGTTACGAAGATGATAAGTAGATTTGGAGATAGATTTAAAATAATGTGTGGAGTTGATACTTTAGGTTGTGAAGCTCTTATGATGGGGGCTCATGGTTGGGTTGCTGGTCTTGTTTGTGCATTTCCAAAAGAAACAGTTGCTATTTATGAATTAATAAAACAAAATAGACACGCCGAAGCATTAGAGATTTATAGATGGTTTTTACCATTATTAGAACTTGACATTAATACAAAATTAGTGCAAAACATAAAGTTAGCAGAAAGTGCTGTTGGACTTGGAAATGAGTATGTTAGAGAACCAAGACTTCCATTATACGGAAAAGAAAGAGCTTGTGTCCAAGCTATTATAGATACAGGTATAAAAAATAGACCAACACTGCCAAAACTATAGAACATAAATTAAAGAAGAGAAAAATATAAAAATATAGAACAAAGGATAAAAATTGAGTATTCATGGTAAAAATTTTATAGGAAACAAGCTTAGTGCTACTGGTGATAAAAGTAGTAAGATTTATGATATAAACAGTGGAAATGCACTTGATGGTGATTTTTATCATGCTACAAGTTATGAGGTAAATACTGCGTTGCAATTAGCAAACAAAGCTTTTATTGTATATAAACAAAAAACACAAAATCAAAGAGCAGATTTTTTAGATGCAATTGCAGATGAAATTATGAACTTAGGAGATGAGCTTATTCTTAGAACTATGAGTGAATCAAATCTTCCACGACCACGAATTGAAGGAGAGAGAGGCAGAACCATGGGTCAAATAAAGATGTTTGCTACATTATTGAGAGATGGCTCTTGGGTTGAAGCTTCTATAGATACTGCATTACCAAATAGAACTCCCTTAGCAAGAAATGATTTAAGAAAAATGTTACGACCTTTAGGAATAGTTAGTGTTTTTGAAGCAAGTAATTTTCCTTTGGCTTTTGCTTGTGCAGGTGGAGATACTGCCTCAGCACTAGCAGCAGGTTGCCCTGTAATTGTAAAAGCACATAGTTCTCATAGTGGAACTTCTGAGCTAATTGCAAGTGCAATTATAAAAGCAGTAAAAAAATGTGATATGCCAAGTGGAACATTTTGTATGGTTCATGGTAGTGGTAGAAGTGTAGGGCAACAAATAGTAATGGATGAGAGGGTTAAAGCTGTAGGATTTACAGGTTCAACACAAGGGGGAATGAACTTATTTAATATTGCAAATAAAAGAAAAACTCCTATTCCTGTGTTTGCAGAAATGGGAAGTATTAATCCTTGTGTATTTTTACCTTCTTCTTTAGAAGATACTAAAAAATTAGCTTCCATGTATGCGTTTTCTATTACTTTAGGAGTAGGGCAGTTTTGTACAAACCCAGGACTTATACTAGCTATTAAAGGTGCTAAATTAGAAGAATTTAAAAGTGATTTAAAAAAAGAGATTGAAGCTTCAAGTCCAGCTATTATGCTTTCAAAAAGTATTCAAGAATCATATGAAGAAAATAAAAATAAAGCTATTGAACAAGATGGAATTATCTTGTTAGCCCAAGCAACACAAGAAAATACATCTTCTCAAGGTAGAGCTGTTTTTACAAGTGTTGATGCAGAAGTATTTATACAAAATAATAAACTTCAAGAAGAAGTTTTTGGACCTTATTGTTTATTAGTAGAATGTAAAGATATAAAAGAATTAAATGAAGCCATATCTTGTTTAGATGGACAATTAACAGCCACGGTTATGGGTTCAAATAGCGAAATTGTTGAACATATTAATCTAATATCTAATTTAGAGAACAAATGTGGAAGAATATTATTTAATTCTGTTCCAACTGGTGTTGAAGTATGCCATTCTATGCAACACGGGGGTCCATTTCCAGCTTCAACTGATTCGCGATTTACTTCTGTTGGTACGGGCGCTATTAAAAGATTTGTTCGTCCTGTTTGTTTTCAAGACTGCCCAAGTGAGATTTTACCACAAGAGCTTAAAGATGAAAATCCTCTAAATATTTTTAGAATTCTAAACGGTGAGAATACAAAGAATAGCGTATGAACTATATAGATGCTAAAACAATAAATGAAGTTTTAGATTATCCTTCATTAATAGAAGCTTTAAGACAAGCTTTTATTAGTGATATTAAAGTACCACCAAGGCATCATCATGATTTTAAAAATCCAAAAGAAGGTATTGACTCTACTTTATTATTAATGCCTGCATGGGAAGAAAGTGAAGCATTAGGAGTTAAAATTGTAACAGTTAGTCCTAATAATGCTAAATACGATTTACCATCAATTCAAGGATTATATCTTTTATTTGATGCACAAAAAGGTGGTATTGAAGCTTTAATGGACGGAAAAGCATTAACAGCTAAACGAACAGCAGCAGCTTCTGCCTTAGCTAGTAGTTATTTATCAAGAAAAAATTCAAGCTCTATGCTTATGGTTGGAACTGGAGCTTTAAGTATAGAGTTAATAAAAGCACACTCATGTGTACGAAATATCAAAGATGTATATATATGGGGTAGAAATAAAAATAAAGCTTTAAAAATAGTAGAGAGCTTAAAAAATGATTTTAATATAAAAGCAGTTTCTAGTATAGAAGATGTTATTTCAAAGGTAGACATAATCTCTTGTGCTACATTAAGTGCTACACCTTTACTTTTTGGAAAAGATTTAAAAGCAGGTCAACATTTTGATTTAGTAGGTGCTTATAAACCTAATATGAGAGAAGCAAATGATGACTTAATAAAAAAAGTTGATATTTTTATAGATACGCAAATGGCTACAAAAGAAACAGGAGATATTAAAATACCTTTAGATAAAGGCATTATAAGCTTAGAAGATATTCAAGCTGATTTATTTGATTTGTGTAGAGGTTTACATAAAGGTAGACAAAATAGTGAACAAATTACATTATTTAAATCAGTTGGACATGGCTTAGAAGATTTAGCAGCTGCTAAGTTAGTAAAAGCAAAGATATAAATAAACATATAACATATAACATATATAATTAGGCGAAGATGAAGATGAAGTTTAGGAGAAAATATGTCTTGTAAAACATTTTTTTGTGTAGATGCACATACTTGTGGTAATCCAGTTAGAGTAGTCGTTGGTGGTGCTCCTTTGTTAAAAGGTTCTAATATGAGTGAAAAAAGACAGCACTTTTTAAAAGAGTTCGATTGGATTAGAACAGGGCTTATGTTTGAACCACGAGGTCATGATATGATGAGTGGAACTATAATATTCCAACCATCAAGTGATGATTTTGATGTAAGTATATTATTTATAGAAACAAGTGGTTGTTTACCTATGTGTGGACATGGAACTATTGGAACAGTTACAGTGTTAATAGAAAAAGAGATAGTTAGCCCTAAAACAGAAGGAATACTTCGTATTGAAACACCAGCAGGATTAGTTATTGCAACATATAAAAGGGATGATAAAAATAGAGTTAAATCTGTAAAAATAGTAAATGTTCCTTCTTTTTTACACTCAAGTAATCTTGAAGTTACATCATCTATTTTAGGAAAACTTAGAGTTGATGTAGCTTATGGTGGAAACTTTTATGCCATTGTTGATTACCAAGAAAATTTTTCTGGCATTCAAGATTTTACAGCTTCTCAATTAATTACAATGAGTAATGAATTAAGAGATAAATTAAATAAACAATATTCTTTCGTCCACCCTTTAAATAAAACAATTTGTGGTTTAAGCCATATTGAATGGTCAGGAGATACTATTTCTAAAACATCAACTGCTAGAAATGCAGTTTTTTATGGAAGTAAAGCAATAGATAGATCACCTTGTGGCACAGGCACATCAGCTCGTATGGCACAGTGGTATACAAAAGGAAAATTAAAAAAAGGTGATACTTTTATTCATGAAAGTTATATAGGTTCTATTTTTAAAGGTCTTATTGAAGATGAGGTAAAAATAGGAACTTATGATGGAATTATTCCATCCATTGAGGGTTGGGCAAAAATTACAGGATTAAATACCATTACTATTGATGATGATGATCCTTATGCCCACGGTTTTGTAGTTGTATAAGTTAAAATATAATTTTAGACATTTTGTTAAAATTAAAATATAACTTTTATATAACTTTAATATTATTTATGGAATAGTATTAAAGAAAAATTAGTACTACTTTTTGTAATACTAATATTTATTTATAAAGAGAGTTAGAATATGAAACATAGTATACATATAAATTTACATACTAACTTAGAGATTAATTTTAAGATTAACTCATACATTAATTACTTGGATTTTTATGAGTAAAATCGCAATTATTGGTGGTGGTATTATTGGACTTTGTAGTGCTTATTATTTACATAAAAGTGGTCATGAAGTTTGTATTTTTGATTCAAATGAATTAGGAAAGCAGTGTTCATATGGAAATGCTGGTTTACTTGTACCTAGTCATTTTGAAACTCTAGCAAATCCAAGTATTTTAAAAAAAGGTTTAATGTGGATGTTAAATCCTAATTCGCCATTTTTTTTAAAACCACGACTTGATATGGATTTATTAAAATGGATTATAAAATTTAGTTCATTTTGTACGAATAAACATGTACAAAACAATCAACATTTTTTAAGAGATATAAACTTATATAGTTTGGATTTATATAAAGATTTATTAAATAATAGTGACTTAGATTTTACTTTAAATCAAAATGGTCTTCTAATGTTATGTCAAAAAGAATCTACTTTACAAGATGAAGAAAGAGCTGTGCAAAATGCAAATAAATTAGGTCTAAAGGCTAAAATATTAAATGTAGAAGAAATAAAAAAACTCGAACCAAATGCTTCTTTTAATGCTATAGGTGCTTCATATTTTAAAGATGACTCTACTATACAGCCTTATGATTTTATGAATAGTATTAAAAAATATTTATTAAAGAATAATGTTAAAATTTATGAAAATTGTAAAATACAAAACTTTATTTTAAAAAATAATCAAATAAAATCTATAATAACAAATGAAAATGAAAAATATGAAGCAGATGAATTCGTTTTAAGTTCTGGAATTTTTTCTACTAAATTGGCGAATAAATTAAATTTAAATCTTTTAATGCAAGCAGGAAAAGGTTTTTCTTTTACCGTTCCTAAAAATGATGCTTTAAATTTTAAAACTCCTATGATTTTAGTAGAACAAAAAATCGCAATTACTCCTTATGATTCTTATATAAGATTTGGTGGGACTATGATGATTTGTGGAAACGATTTATCAATAAATCAAAGAAGAATTAATAATATAAGAAAATATTCAAATAATTATATAAATAATTTAAATATACAACAAGAAGATATGAATGACTTATGGGCAGGTTTAAGACCTTGTTCACCTGATGGGCTTCCTTATATTGGAAAAGCAAAGATATCAAATCTAGTTGTTGCAAGTGGACATGCTATGATGGGGGTTTCACTAGGACCTGCAAGTGGAAAAATTGTAAGTGATTTAATAAATGAAAAGAAAACACAAATAAATATAAAAAGAATGACTTTATATAGATTTTAATATTATTTATATAAACTAAAACAATAAAAATAAATTCAAATAAGGAGGGTTCAAAATAATAATAAACACATTAAAGATAAGAAGAAAATATAAACAAAAAAAATTTAAAATTGGAGAAACAAATGAAAATGATTAAAAAATTAGCGTTTATAGCTGTAGCAATATTAGCTTTAGGTACAAGTGGTGCAAGTGCAGATAAGTTAGATAAAATACTTTCAAAAGGTAAAATAAGATGTGGTGTTGTTCTTGATTTCCCACCTATGGGATACAGAGATGCTAGAAATAAACCTGCTGGTTTTGATGTTGAGTATTGTAAAGATTTAGCAAAAGCTTTAGGTGTTAAATTAGAGCTTAAGTCTATGTCATTTGCACAAAGATTACCAGCACTTAATGCAGGAAAAGTTGATGTAGTTATTGGTTCAACATCTGATACTTTACAAAGAGCAAAATCAGCTGGTTTTACTATGCCTTATTTTGTATTTAAATTACAAGCTATGGTTAAAAAAGATTCTGGAATTAATTCTTTTTCTGATTTAAAAGGTAAAAAAGTAACAGCAGCATTAAGTACAACTCCAGAAACTGAATTTTTAAAAAATTCTAAAAAAAATGGATGGAATTCTTCTAATTACTTTTCTTCAAAATCTGAAAATGATACTCACTTAGCACTTTTACAAGGTAAAGCAGATGCTATTATTACAACTGATACAACTATTGTTGAATTATTAAAATTAGCTAAATATAAAAATTATAGAGCTGGTCCTTTTGTTCCTGGTTTTGATGACTTTGTATCAATCATTGTTAAAAGAACTGAATATGGAATGATTAATTATATGAATTTATTTATTCATCAACAAGTAAGAACTGGTAGATATGCAGAACTTAATAAAATGTTTTATGGAAATAGTCCTGTTAGAAAACTAACAATTGACGGAATTTATTATTAAATTTGTATTCAAGGCTCTTAAGCCTTGAATACATACAATAACATAAGGATTATATATGTTTGAGTTTGATTATACATTTCACTGGATTACTGTTTGGAATGTTTTCCCTGAAATGTTAAGCGCAGCTGTTGTAACTATAGAAGTTGCAATTATATCTATGGTAGTTGGTTTATTTATTGCTATTTTCTTATCATTAGGTAAAGATAGTAAGGTTGAATTATTTAGAACACCTAGTATTATGTGGATTGAAATTGCAAGAAATACACCTGCATTGTTCCAAATATATATGGCTTATTTTGGTTTAGGAGCATTTGGTATTCATTTAAGTCCTTATGTAGCAGTTATGTCCGCGTTAATTTTTAATAATGCAGGATATTTAGCTGAAACGCTAAGAGGAGGATTTGCATCAATACCCCATACTCAAATGGCATCGTCGAGATCTTTAGGAATGACAGCTTTTCAAACGTATAGGCATATTATTCTGCCTCAAGTTTTTAAAATAGTTTATCATCCTATGACTAATCAAATGATTTGGTCAATTCTAATGACCTCACTTGGTACATTAGTTGGAATGTTAGAGCTAACAGGTAAAACTGATCAATTACAATCTTTATCTTTTAGAACATTTGAGTTTTATATGGTTGCAGCATTAATGTATTTTGTAATTGCAAAAGGTATACTTTTATTATCAAAATTACTTGCATACAAAATATTTAAAGGAGATTAGTTATGAATAAACGTATATTAAAATATATTATATATGGCTTGATTATAGCCTTTGCAGTATATAAAACCATAATTAGTATTCAAGCTTCAACTTTAACATATTATGATTTAGAATTTTTACTTGAAGGACTAGAGCGAACTATTTATATATCTGTAGTATCTATATTATTTGGAACTATTTTTGGTATTATATTTGGTTGGTTAAAAGTTAATGTTGGTTTAGTTGGAAATATATTTATTGGTGGATTCTTAGATATTTTACGCTCCGTGCCTTTAATTATTCAATTAATATTATTTTATGCTTTTATGGGAATCTTAGAAATTGAGATCTCAGTTTTTTGGGTAGGTGCTATTATATTATCAGCTTATACCTCTGCTTTTGTAACAGAAGTTGTGAGAGCTGGAATAGAAGCTGTTCCACAAACAACACGAAGAGCAGCACGATCTTTAGGTATGACTTATTGGCAAGATTACATATATATTGTGTTTCCTATAGGATTAAGAGCAGTTTTTCCTGCTTGGATTTCTATTGTATTATCTGTTATAAAAGACTCAGCATTAGTTTCTGTTATTGGTTATTTAGAATTATTAAAAACAACTCAAGAATTAATTGCTAAGACACAAGAAGCACTTCTATTATTACTTGGAATTGGATTGTTCTATTTTATTATTTCTTATCCTATTTCATTATATGCCTCATATTTAGAAAGGAAATTAAAAGTATGATTGAATTAAAAAAAGTACATAAATCATTTGGAGATTTAGAAGTATTAAAAGGTATTGATTTAACAGTTAAAAAAGGTGAAGTTCTTTCAGTTATTGGTGGAAGTGGTTCTGGTAAATCTACTATGTTGTATTGTATTAATGCAATTGAAAAGATTCAAAAAGGTGAAGTTTTAGTTGATGGAATATCAGTTCATGCAAAAGAAACAAACATCAATACTTTAAGACAAAAAATAGGTATGGTTTTTCAACAATGGAATTCTTTTCCTCATTTAACAGTTTTAGAAAATGCTGCTTTAAGTCCTCGCATTGTTTTAGGAAAAAGTAGAGCTGAAGCTGAGAAAATAGCAAAAGAACAATTAGACCACGTTGGACTTGGCGATAAGTTTTATGAATATCCTACAAGAATGTCAGGAGGGCAACAACAACGCTTGGCAATTGCACGAGCATTAGCAATGGAGCCTGAGTATATGTTGTTTGATGAAATTACATCAGCATTAGATCCTGAGTTAGTTGGAGAAGTACTTGATACTTTAAGACTTTTAAGAAAAGAAGGAATGACGATGATTTGTGTTACTCATGAAATAGCATTTGCAAGAGAAGTATCTGATAATGTAGCATTTTTTCATCAAGGTATTATAGAAGAAATTGGACCTCCTTCACAAGTGATTTCAAATCCACAAAAAGAAAGAACTAAACAGTTTTTATCTAAAGTTTTAAATTGATTTTATGAATAAACTTATAAATAATAAAATTTTTATACTAAGTAGTGTTTTATTTGTAGTGCTATTATGGTCGGGAAATTTTATATTTATTAAGTTTGTTTTAGAAGAATTCAATGTATATACTGCTTTATTTTATAGATTATTACTTGTAAGTATAGTTTTAATACCTTTTGTTTCAAGACCAAATAAGCATGATTTATTAATATTGCTTTTAATAACAATAGTATTGGTCCCTGGTCATTATGGTTTATTGTTTTTAGCTTTAAGCCAAACTTCAAGCGTGGGTGCTGTATCCGTTATCATACAATTATCAATTCCATTTTCTGTGATATTATCTTGGTTTGTATTTAAAGACTATATGAATAAAATGCGTTTACTTGGTCTTAGTATAGCGTTTATTGGTATAATTATATTGTTTTATGAACCTTCTATGTTTGATAATCTAAAAGCTTTAGCTATTGCTTTAGTATCTGCTTTTTGCTTAGGTTCATATTTTATTTTAGTTAAAAAAATAAAGACTTTAAGTGCTTTTGGTATTATTGCTTATACTTCATTATGTGGTTTACCTTTTTTGTATCTTTTAATGCTTTATAATGGTGAAAATATTTATTCATTTTTTATAGTGACATCACAAATAGCATGGAGTGGATTTTTTTATACAGTAATAGCAGGTAGTATTTTAGGTCATGGTATTTGGGCTTGGTTAGTTAAATATCAAGATATATCTTTTATATCACCTTTTTTATTATTAGTTCCTGTTTTGGCCGTTTTTTTAAGTGCTATAGTGTTTAATGAAATTATTACATTTTATTTTTTACTTGTATCTTTTATTATAATATTTGGAATTTTTTTAGTTTTTATGTCGATGAAAACTAAAAAAATCAAATAATGTATTTTAGGAGTAAATAAAAATGAATATTTTAGAAAAAATTAAAAAAAGTGAAGTTTCAAAACATAATTGCTTAGAAATAAAAACTATAGATATGCATACATGTGGTGAGCCTTTACGAATAATAATTGATGGTTATCCTACAATTAACGGAAATACTATTTTAGAAAAAAGAAATTATGTAAAAGATAATTTAGATTATTTAAGAACATCATTGATGTTTGAACCACGTGGTCATGCTGATATGTATGGTGTTATTTTAGTACAAGCTGAACATAAAGATTCTGATTTTGGAGTTATTTTTATGCACAATGAGGGCTATAGTACTATGTGTGGTCATGCAATAATCGCACTTAGTAAACTAGCAGTTAAACTAAAATGGGTAAAAGTTACAAAACCAACAATAAGTATAAAAATAGACGCACCTTGTGGACAAATCAAATCTTATGTTAGTGTTGATGAAAACAATGAAGTTACAAATGTAATGTTTGAGTGTGTTCCTTCTTTTGTTGTGGCTTTAAATGAAAGTATAGAAGTTAAAGATATAGGACTTGTAAAGTATGATTTAGCTTATGGAGGAGCTTTTTATGCTTATGTAGATGCTAAAAGTTTAAATCTAAGCTTAGAAATTAAAAATTATAATAAGATAATATCTTATGGAAAACAAATAAAACAAAGCATAATAAAAAATAAACAAAACAAAACTAATATAATGCATCCTTTGCACGAAGATTTAAGTTTTTTATATGGTGTTATTTTTATAGAAGAATCAAAAATTAAAGGTATTCATAGTAAAAATGTTTGTGTTTTTGCAAATGGTGAAATAGATAGAAGTCCTACGGGTTCTGGAGTGTCAGGAAGAGCTGCTATTTTGTATGAAAAAAAACAGCTTAGAATAAACGAAGAAATTATTATTGAGAGTATTTTAGGCTCAACTTTTAATCTTAAAATTAAAGAAGAAGTAAAATACGATAAATTTAATGCTATTATCCCCCAAGTTAGTGGAAATGCTTTTATAACAGGTGAACATACATTTTTAATAAATAAAGATGACGATTTAAAATATGGATTTATATTAAGATAAAGGAAAAAAATGCCTGAGAATAAATTATCAAATAAAGCTTATATAATCTTAGAAGAGTTTATAGTCACATTAAGGCTTGAACCAGCTAAGATATATCTTGAAAAAGAACTTATGTCTTTAACAAAAGTGTCAAGAACTCCTTTAAGAGAAGCATTGCTTAAACTATCACATCAAAGTTTGATTAATATTATTCCAAGAAGAGGAATTGAAATATCAGATATTAATATGATAAATCAACTAGCTATTTTAGAAACTAGAAGAGTCTTAGATAGTTTATTAATATCAAGAGCTAGTAAGTATGCAACAAACTTTGAAAAAGATAAATTATTAGAATTTAAAGCTCTAATGCAAGAAGCAGTAAAAAATAAAGATATAAAAGAATTTTTGAGAATAGATAAACAGTTAGATCAAAAGATTTTTGAAACTGCAAGAAATGATTTTGCAGCACAAGCTACAAGCCCTTTACATATTCGTTCAAGAAGATTTTGGTATTATTTTAAAGGAATAGATGACTTGGAAAACTCAGCAAATATACATATGGATTTAATAGATTCTATTGTTTCATCAAATGAAAAATTAGCTGTTAAAATATCAAATGATATGATAAATTCTTTAGTAGAAATTGTAAAAAAATATATTAATATTTAAATCTCTAATACACACTTAAAATACAAGAAACTAAAGTGTGCCTTAATTAACATTTAATAGATAATCTACGACTTTTTTGGTAAAAGTATCATGCTTTTTGTCTTTTTTGTATGCTATATATAATTTTCTACTCATTTTTTGATTTGCTAATTTTGACTCATAAAGTGCTTTTGATTTTAATAAAGAATCAATTGCATTTCTTGAAACAACAGAAACTGTTTTTGTTTCATCTTTATTAGAATGTAGTACTGTTTGAACAATGGTTGTAGCAGATGTAACTTCACTTGTAACATCAAATGTATCACAATCTGGATAATTTGCTTTTTCTAAAGATTCTTTAAAAATCTTCCGTGTATTTGAATCTGGATTTCTACATATCCATTTGTATGATAGTAAATCTTGGGCATTGGCTCTTAAAGGAAGTTCTTGATTGGAAAAAATCACTATTTCATCTTCCATCCATTCTTTATATATAATTTCTTCATGTGGTATATAATGTTGAACTAAAGCCATATCAGTTTTTTTATCTAATAAATCTTTAATAGCTTCATGCGATACTGAAACATTAATAGATATATCATTATTAATATTTTTTTTAAAATTATTCAAAAATTTAGGCAATATATAATTGCCTATTATAAAAGAAGCTCCAATTATATATTTAAGATCTTTATTTCTAATTTTATTAAATTCTTTTTCACAAGAATTTACACATCTTTCAATTTTTTGTGCAATTAAATAGATCATTTCGCCTTCTTTAGTAAGCCTAATACCATTTTTTTTTCTATCAACTAATTGGACATCAAAATATTGCTCAATAAATTTCATTTGTTGTGTAACAGCTGGTTGTGAAATATTTAGTTTTTCTGATGCTTTTGAAAAAGATTTTTCTCTAACAACTGTTAAAAATGTTTTAAGCTTTGCAAAGTCTGTAATCATTAATATTACCTTTTATAAAAATACTATTATATTAACATTTATATCTTTAAAAAATAAAGAATTATGATATAATCCATAAAAAATAGGACACAAATAATTGATTAAATTAAGTAAAAAAATATCAAGTGTAGTAGGTAGAACAAATGCCCAATATGGTTTAATAAAAGAAGGTGATAAAGTTTTACTTGGTTTTTCAGGTGGAAAAGATTCTACAACTTTATTACATGCACTAAATCGTTTAAAAAAAGTAATACCTTTTAATTTTGAATTTAAAGCAGTTACTATTACTTATGGCATGGGTGAGAATGTAAAATTTTTAACAAAACACTGTGAAAAATATGAAATTGAGCATGAAATAGTTGACACTCAAATATTTGAATTAGCAGAACAAAAGATACGAAAAAACTCATCTTTCTGCTCTTTCTTCTCAAGAATGAGAAGAGGACATTTATATACCGTAGCACAAGAGCAAGGATATAATAAATTAGCACTTGGTCATCATTTAGATGATGCTGTTGAGTCTTTTTTTATGAATTTTTTATACAATGGAACACTTCGTTCAATGCCTCCTAAATATATAGCTAAGAATGGACTTGAAGTTATTAGACCTTTGATTTTTTGTAGAGAAAGACAATTAAAAGCTTTTGCACAAGCAAATGAACTTAGTGTTATTGGCGATGAGGCTTGTCCTGCTATGAGATTTGATATTAAAATGCCTCATGCAAGAGAGCATACAAAAAAACTTTTAAGCGAAATGGAAAAAGAAAACCCTCAGATGTTTGTTTCTTTAAAAAAAGCATTTCAGAATATTCAAACTTCTACTTTTGCCCAAGAAGATTTGATATAAATAAATTATATAAAAGGTAAATAGTGGAAGAAATTATAAAAGACTGGGGATATCTAGCGTTATTTTTGTATTCTTTTGGTGGTGGATTTGTTGGGCTTGTTGTTGCTGGTGTTTTATCTTATGCAGGTGATTTAAATATTTATATTTCAATTATGGTTGCAGGAGTTTCAAACTTTATAGGAGATCAGTTTTTATTTTATTTAGCAAGAACAAATAAAAATTATGCAAAAGACTCTATGAAAAAATATGGTAGAAAAGTAGCCCTTGCTCATCTTATGATGAGAAGATATGGTTCAAAAGTGGTATTTATACAAAAATATATTTATGGCATTAAAACATTAATTCCTCTTGCTATGGGACTAACAAAATATTCATTTAAAAAATTTACTATTTACAATATATTTGCTACAGTTTTATGGGCTACATTAATAGGAACAGTAAGTTATATGATGGGAGAGTTAGTTTTAGAATATATTGCGCAATATAAATACTATGCTATTGCATTTATAGTTCTAATGGCTTCATCAATAGCTTATTATATAAGGAAGATATAAATATGTTATTTGATGAACTAGCTATATCAAAAGAATTTGTACAAAATATAAAATCTTTAAGATATACAAAACTAACACAAATACAAGAACAAGTGATACCTTTAGTTTTAGAAGGGAAAAATATAATAGCACAAGCTAAAACAGGCTCAGGGAAAACTGCTGCTTTTTGTATACCTATAATAGAAAAACTAGAAGTTAAAAAATTTAGAATTCAGATACTTGTTTTAGCACCAACAAGAGAATTGGCAAACCAAATTGCACAAGAAGCGAGACAATTAAGCAGGCATATTCATAATGTAAAAGTTTTAACTTTATGTGGAGGAGTAGCTTTTAAACCTCAAGTTATCTCACTACAACACGAAGCACATATCATAATAGCAACGCCTGGAAGAATATTAAAACATATAAGAGAAGATAATATTAATTTAAAACATATAAATACTTTAGTATTAGATGAAGCAGATAGAATGTTAGATATGGGTTTTTATGAAGATATTAACGACATAATTCAATCTTTACCAGTTAAAAGACAAACACTTTTATTATCAGCAACTTATGATGATAATATAAAAAAACTTGCAAACGATTTTATGAAAGACCCTGTACTAATAAAAAGCGAAGTACTTCATGAAAGCACTATTATTAATCAAACATTTTATAAAATTTTTAATGAAAATAAAAGCTCTTTAATTCCTGCCCTAATATCAACAAATAAAGCAAAATCAATTTTGATTTTTTGTAATATGAAAATAACATGTGAGCAATTAGCTGATGATTTAGACGACTTAGGTTTAGATGTTCTAAGTTTACATTCTAATTTAGAACAAAAAGACCGAGATGAAATAATGGTCTTGTTTTCTAATAAATCTTACCCTATATTAATAGCTACTGATTTAGCCTCAAGAGGTTTGCATATTGATAATATTGATTTAGTTATAAATTATGATTTAGGACATGATATTAATATTCATACACATAGAATAGGAAGAACAGCAAGAGCTGGTAATACAGGTATGGCTATTAGTTTGTATCAAGATGAAGATGAAGAAAAGCTAGAAGATATTAAAAGTTGTTTTGCTGATATTAGTTTTGAAAAAACTTCAGATTTAAGTGATAATCTTTCATATAATATCGATTCAGATTACCGTACATTATATATAAACGGTGGTAAAAAACAAAAGCTAAGAGCTGGTGATATCTTAGGAGCATTAATATTAGGTGTTGGTCTTGTAAAAGAAGATATAGGAAAAATTGATAGTTTTCCTTTTTGCTCTTATGTAGCCATTAAAACAGCTGTTTTAAATAAGGCATATGATGGTTTAACTAATACAAAAATAAAAGGTAAATACTTTAGAATTCATAAAAAATAAGCTTCTAATTAACTATTAACTATTAATATTTATATATTTGACATTTTATCATTTGATAAAATAATTTTATGTTTATACATATTTGCTTTTATTAGAATGTCAGAATATTCAACTGGATTATGATATTTATCAAAAGATAATCTATGCAAAGATAAAAGAGCAGTATTTAATTTTATATTTAATTTCTTAGATTCTTCCTTTGAAGCATTCTTAGCTTCAACTGTTTCTTGAGCATTATAAAATTCTATATTATATGTATCTTTTAAAAATGTATATAAAGATTCTATATTAAAGTTTTCTTCTAAATTTGGGACTTTTTTTATATCTAAATAATTTAACATTAATGCAAAAGGAATACCATCTAATACTCTAAATCTTTTAATACATAATAAAGTATCACAATTTAAAAGTTTTTTAACATAATGTTCTTTTTGTATAATTTCATATTCAAGTGCTTGTGTTTGTAATGTATAGTTTTGTTTTGCTAATCTTTGTGTTAAAGAGCCAATTGAATTTGCATCATAAAGAATTTTTTGTTCTTTAACAAAAGTTCCTTTTCCTTGTTTTTTTTCAATTATATTATCTTGCTCTAATTGCTCAATTGCTTTTCTTACTGTTATTCTACTAATTTTATATTGATTTTCTAATTTAGCTTCTGTTGGAATAATATCTCCAACTTTATAGTTTTCTTTTATGTCTTGTAAAAGTTTTTCTTTTAATTGTACATATAGAGGTATACCATTTTTACTGAACAAAAATTAAATCCTTAATCTCCTCATTATTAATTGAGCAGCATTTTTTATCTTAGGGTAATCCATATTTGATACCATCCATGAACCACCTAAACATACTACATTATTTAAACTTAAATAGTCTGTAAAATTTACAGGGCTTATTCCTCCTGTTGGGCAAAATTGTACATCTGGAAATATATTTGCATATGTTTGAAGCATTTTATAGCCTCCTGCATTTTGTGCATGAAAAAACTTTTGAAACTTTATATCTAATTCTAAAAGTTGTATTATCTCACTTGGAGTTGAAGCGCCTGGGAGATAAAATATATTTAGGCTTTTTGCTTCATTTACCAATTTTTTAGTAAACCCAGGACTTACTGCAAAATTACATCCTATGTCTTTAACTTGTTTTAGTTGCTCAGTATGTACAATAGTACCTGCCCCTATATTAGCACTTGGAAATTTTTTTATCATTGCTTGAATACATTTTAAAGCATTAGGAGTTCTTAGCGTGATTTCAAGATTATTTAATCCTTGTTCAACTAAAACTTCTGCAATTTTTAAAGCTTGATTTATGTCATTTAATGTTAATACTGGAATTACTGGTGATTTTTTAAATATTTCAATCATATTATTTTTTTTCCTTTGGTATTATCGCACCTTTATACATGATAACTTGTGTTGCTAATTTTTGTGCTTTTTTTATAGAATCTTCTATACTTTTATTTTTTAATCTATTTGCTAGATATGCCCCATTAAAAGAATCTCCTGCTGATGTTGAATCTATTATATTTTTTAATTGTTTAGTTTTAATTGTTTTTGTATGTCCATTAAAATAATATACTATATCTTCTTTTCCACATTTAATAACAATTTCAGTACATTTTGCTTTTTTTGCTTTTTTTATAATACTATTAGTGTCAATATCACCATCACCCCATAATTGTTTTTCATCATCAATTGAAGGTAAAAAAATATCACAATAATGAATGGCTTTATTATATATTTGTCTTGCTTCATCACTATTTTTATATAATTTTGGTCTATAGTTAGAATCAAAAGCAATTTTTACACCCTTTGCTCTTGCTTTTTTAATAATTTTAAAAAATTTATTTCTTCCAACTTCACTCATAATTGCTAAAGAAATAGCAGAAAAATAAATTATATCAAAATCTAATAATTCTTCACTTATTTTCTCTAAAGAAGAAGTTAAAAAAAGTTCTCTTGCAGCAGAGTTACTTCTCCAATAAGAAAAACTTCTTTCCCCATTTTGAGTATTAATAATATATAAACCAGAATTTTTATTTTTTATACAGTCTATATAGGAGGTTTTTAAATTTTGTTTATGAAAAAAATTTAACATTTTTTTAGATAATTCATCTTGCCCTAATACTGTTATATATTCTAATTCAACTTTTTTATTACTTCTTTTTAAATATACACTGCAATTAAAAGTATCACCTCCAAAAGTTTGTTTATACATACCTTTTTTATCTTGATACAATTCCACCATGCACTCACCAATGACAGCTACTTTATTCATTTTTTAGCCTTTTGTTTTGTATATATATCAATAATTGATTTTATATTCCATAATATCTCTAATAATACCTTTAGTACCAGCAAATTTATTTTTTAAAATTGTAACACTTTTTTCACCCATAAACTCAACAGGATGTTCTATATAAGATATATTAAAACTATTTATGTGAGAACTATCTAATTTATTAAAAGAGAATAGTTTTATGTCTTTTCCTACTATTAAACCTTTTTGTGTAATAGCTTTTAGACAACCCACCGTTATTTGGTTTGTACAAGAGAATATAACATCTGGTAGTTTTTTTTGATTAAGTATTTTACTACAAATTTCTAAACCACTATCAATAGTAAAATCACCATGATAAATCATATTTGGATCAAAATTTACATTATGATTATTGAATGCTTCTTTATATCCATCAAGTCTTTGATTTGAATTTACATTATTTTTAGATCCAGTAATAATATGGATATTTTCATATCCGTCATTAAGTAATAAATTTATTGCATCGTATACTGCATTTGCATTAGATAAAAATACTCCAGAATTTCCACTAGTAGAAATATCTCTGTCAATTAAAACAAAAAATATATTGTTTTTTTTGATTTTTTGTATTGTTTTTAAAGATTCTTTTTCTTTATTTCTTGATCTAATAAAAATAATACCTTTGCATTGTTTTTCTATTAACTTTTCAACTGCATATAATTCATCTTCAGGGTTATCATGGGATAAATATAAGCTAATAACTAGGTCTAGCCTTTTAGCTTGTTTAATAATTCCTTCAAGAATTCTAGCAAAAAATAAATTTAGAACATCTGGAATAATTACTCCAATTTCATCTCTTTTTGTAGGTATTAAATTTGTAGTGTATTTTTTATATTCTAACTCTTTTATTATTTTTAATATTTTTTCTCTAGTATTTTTTTTAACTAACTCAGGTGTATTTAACACTCTTGAAACAGTTGCAATTGAAACATTAGCTTTATCTGCAATCTTTCTTATTCCCATTATCTCACCCTTTATATATTTTAATTAATGTAAATATTTTCATAAATAAATTGTATCTATATTAACTTTAGATACTTATTAAATAGACTATTGTAAAGGTTTTCTTTATAAAGCTTAAGGTTAGAATAAGAACTTATATGAAATAATACTTTATGAAAATATTTTACTGTAACACTTTTCATAAATTTAAGTTTACATTACAATATTTATATAGTGAAGTTGTTTGATTCTTTAGATTTATAAAGAACATTAAAATTATCGTTTAGAATGTATAAACTCATTCTAAATTTAAGTAAAAGGAAATATTTATGTTATTCAAAAAAATTCATCCAACAAAAGTCTTATTGAACTGTCTGCTTGTACTTGGTTTAGCAAGTGCAAATATTGCCCAAGCTTCTGAAAGTTTTAAATTAAAATTTCAATCAAGTGATAATTCTGGAAGTGAAAATTTTATAGCACAACAATTATGGGCAAAAAATCTAGCAGTTTTAAGTAATAATGTATTATTAGTTGAAATGTTACCTACTGGTACAATTGTAAAACATACAGAAACATTAGATGCAATAGGTGCAGGTGTATTAGATGGTCACATAACAGCATTGGGATATTTTTCAGGTAAAGATCCTGCTTTTGGGCTTTTAGGAAATACAGTTGGGGCTTGGAGTGATCCAAATGAGTTATTAATGTTTATGGAGTTTGGAGGAGGAAATAAATTAGTTTCACAATTATTAAAACCTTATGGAGTGACTTCTTTAGGAGCTTCAACAACAGGACTAGAAGCTTTTGTTTCAAAAATTCCATTAAATGGAGTTGATGATTTAAAAGGATTAAAACTAAGAGCTCCTGAAGGACTTGTCCAAGCAGTATTTGCAGCAGCTGGTGCTTCTCCTGTTAATTTACCTGGTTCTGAAGTATTTACTTCACTTGATAAAGGAGTAATACAAGCTGCTGATTATACTGTTTTTTCTACAAACGATCAACAAGGTTTACACAAAATCGCACCTCATCCAGTATATCCAGGTTTTCATTCTCTTCCTTTAATTAATATTGCCATGAATACAAAAAAATTTAATAAACTACCTAAGCATTTACAGAAGTTACTTAAAAGTTCAGTGATTGTATTTTCTAGAAATATTACGGGAAGATTAAAAATAAAAGATTTAATTTCCGTTGCAAAAGCTAGAAAAAATCCAAATATAACTATTCATAATTGGTCAGATAAAGAAAGAAAGAAATTTAGAGCAATAGCACAATCACAATGGAAGAAATATGCACAAAAATCACCAAATGCAAAAATTGCCTATAAAGTTTTAACATCATATTTTGTTGACCATGGCTTATTGTAATGGCACAAGAGCCCTTATATAAATCTTTAAGTAAACTAGATCAATGGATTATCTCCATTGGTCATAAAATAAGTTTAGTATTTTTATTAATTTCTTTAATCATAATTGGAGAAATTATAGCACGTTATATTTTTAATTCACCTACAATGTGGGTACATGAAACAACTATTTTTTTAAGTTCTTTATTGTTTTTATATGGAGGTATTCATTCCCTTGCAAGTAATAAACATATTAGAATAACAATGATATATGATACTTTATCAGTAAGGCAAAAGTATTTTGCTGATATATTTATAAGCATTATGGGAATAGTATATTCAACATTAATGGTAATAGCAGCATTTGCTGTTGCAAAAAGTGCTATGTTTATGCCTTGGGGAGCATTCCATTTAGAAACAAGTGGAAGTGCTTGGGATCCACCCATTCCAGGATTAGTTAAGGCATTTTTATTGATAATTCTTCTAATTATGCTGATTCAATATATTTTACATTTGTGTATTCTTATAAAAAGAAAAAATAATGATTGAATTACTTAATATTTCTTCAATGGGTATTCAAGCAGGTAGTTTTCTAATGTTAGGAATGATGATTGTATTATTACTTACTGGTATGCCACTTGCTTTTGCAACAGGTAGTGTTGCTATTTTTTTTACAATTTTTTGGATTGGACCAAATGCTGCTAGTATATTGGCAAGTAGAGTATATAGTTTTACTACTTCTTATGTATTTGTTGCAGTTCCCATGTTTATTCTTATGGCATCCATTTTAGATAAATCAGGGATTGCTAAAGATTTATTTAATGCAATGAAAATAATAAGTGGTAAGATTAAAGGAGGAGTTGCTGTTCAAACCATTTTTGTGGCTGTATTTTTAGCAGCTATGTCTGGTATTATTGGTGGAGAAACCATATTGTTAGGATTATTAGCTTTACCACAAATGTTACGACTTGGATATGATAGAAAACTAGCAATTGGTACAGTAACTGCTGGTGGTGCGTTAGGAACTATGGTTCCTCCCTCAATTGTACTTATTATTTACGGTTTAACTGCAAATGTCTCTATTAGTGATTTATTTACAGCTTCAGCAGTTCCAGGTATTATGCTTGCATCTTTTTATGTTATATATATACTTGTTCGTTGTTATTTAAATCCATCATTAGCTCCTATGAATGATAAAGAAGATGATTTGTCATTAATTGAAAAAATAAAAATTTTTAAAAGTGTTATTTTACCTATTCTTGTAGCAATAAGTGTTCTTGGGAGTATTTATACAGGAATTGCATCTGTAACTGAAGCATCTGCTGTTGGTGTAATTGGTATTGCCTTATCTACATATTTAAGAAAAGAATTAACTTGGAACTTATTGAAAGAAGCATCCTTACAAACACTACAAACAAGTGGAATGATTATTTGGATTGGTATAGGAGCTAGTGTACTTGTTGGAGTTTATAATCTAATGGGTGGGGTTGAATTTATACGTCATATAATTTTAGGTTTTGGAGGAGGGGAAGGTATATATATTATCATTCTTATGATGGTTATTTTATTTTTTCTTGGTATGTTTCTTGATTGGGTAGGTGTTGCATTACTAACTATGCCAATTTTTGTACCAATTGTAATACAACTAGGTTATGATCCTATTTGGTTTGGTGTTGTTTTTGCAATGAATATGCAAGTTTCATTTTTATCTCCACCCTTTGGTCCTGCTGCATTTTATTTAAAAAGTGTTGCACCACCTGATGTAAGTTTAAAAGAAATATTTTTAGCTGCATTTCCTTTTATAATGTTACAAATTCTTTGTTTAATCTTACTTATAGCCTTTCCACAAATAACTCTTTGGTGGCAATAAGTAAAATAATAATAGACAAATAAATAAGAGTTTCTAAGGAATTATGATGAAAAATATTAAAAGAGAATTTAAATATAGAAGTCAAGCATGGTTTGATAATAAAGAAGATCCTGGAATGACTGCTTTGTATATGGAAAAATATTTAAATTATGGACTAACTAGAGGTGAGATACAAGCTAATCGTCCTATTATTGGAATTGCACAAACAGGAAGTGACTTGTCTCCTTGCAATAGACATCACTTAGAATTAGCCTTAAGATTAAAAGATGGAATAAGAGATGCAGGAGGAATTCCAATGGAGTTTCCAACTCATCCTATTCAAGAAACAGGTAAGCGACCAACTGCTGCATTAGATAGAAATTTGTCTTATTTATCTATGGTTGAGTCTATTTATGGATATCCTATTGATGGTGTTATTTTTACTATTGGCTGTGATAAAACAACTCCTGCTGCATTAATGGCAGCAGGAACATTAAATATTCCTTCTATCACTTTTTCTGTAGGACCCATGTTAAATGGTTATTACAAAGGTGAATTATGTGGTTCAGGAACAGCTATTTGGGAAGCTAGAAAATTGTATGCAAAAAAAGAAATAGAATATGAAGAATTTATGGATATAGCAGCAGCATCAGCTCCTAGTGTTGGTTATTGTAACACAATGGGAACAGCTTCAAGTATGAATTGTCTTAGTGAAGTCTTAGGAATGTCCTTAGCAAATAGTGCAAGTATCCCTGCACCTTATAGAGAAAGGGGACAAAATGCTTATGAAACAGGAAAACAAATCGTTTCTTTAGTAAATAATGATGTCAAACCTTCAGATATTATGACAAAAGATGCCTTTATAAATACTATTATAGTTTGTTCTGCTATTGGAGCTTCCACTAATGCTCCCATTCATATAAACGCCATTGCTAAAAATATAGGTATTAGTATTACTAATGAGGATTGGCAAACATATGGATATGAAATTCCTTTGTTATTAAACTGTCAACCAGCAGGAAAATATTTAGGTGAAGACTTTCATAGAGCTGGTGGAATTGGTGCTATTATGAGTGAATTAATAAAAGAAAATAAAATTAATAAAAATACATATACGGTTAATGAACAAAAAACTTGGGAAAATTATGCTACTTCTTCTATTTTAAATAAGGATGTTATTAAAACTTATAAAAAACCATTATTAAAAAATGCTGGTTTTTTGGTTATGAGTGGAAATATTTTTGATTCAGCTATTATGAAAACCTCTGTAATTGATGAAAGTTTTATTAAAGATTTTATTGTTGATGATAAAATAAAAGGTAAAGCTGTTGTTTTTGAAGGTCCAGAAGATTATCATAATAGAATAAATGATGAAAGTTTAAATATTAATAAAAAAAGTATTTTATTTATGAGAAATTGTGGACCTGTTGGTTTTCCAGGTTCTGGTGAAGTAGTTAATATGCTTCCACCTGATAAATTAATACAAGAAGGAATATCAGTTTTACCAACTATTGGAGATGGAAGACAAAGTGGTACTAGTGCTAGTGCATCTATTCTAAATGCTAGTCCTGAAAGTCTTGTAGGTGGTGCATTAGCAATTTTACAAACAGGAGATGATATTGTTATTGATTTAAATATAAGAGAAGTTCAAATGCTTGTAAACAAAGAAGAAATATTAAAAAGAAAATCAGAATTAATAATGCCAAAACTACATAATGACACACCTTGGCAAGAAATATATAGAAATTTTGTTGAAGGTTTATCTGATGGTGCTTGTTTAAAACTCAATAAACCATATGAAAGAATTTTAGATAAAAAATGGTTTGCAAGAAATTCGCATTGATTATTGTTTATCTAAGTATTTTTATAATCAAATGAGCATTTGCTTAACAAGATATGTAATAATTTTATTATACAATAATTACGGAGATAGCTTATACTTACTATCATAATCATTTGAAGTTAACACTTCAATCTTAATCGAATATATAATTTACTTAAAAATTAGATTAGGTATTCATAAATAAATTATAAGGAAAATAATATGATGACACTTGATGAAAGATTTAAAGCACTTAAGACAGAAAATGCACCTGGGCAGGAGTTTCGCCAAGATGTAAGTGACTTAAGTACGATTATGCGTGGAGAAAAACTAGAAGGAGATCCTGTAGATTTTTCTCATGGTGATGTAGATGCATTTACTCCAACGCCAGGGGCTACGAAAACTTGGTTAAAAGGATATGAAGTAGGTGGTGAACAAGCATATACTCAATATCGTGGAGAGGCTAAGATTTTGGAAGGACTGGCTGATAGACTTGGAGTATTTACAGGTTCTGCCATTTTAGCAGATCAAGAGTTGATTATAACTCCAGGAACTCAATGTGCATTGTTTTTAGCACTTGGTTCAACTGTTGAAGCAGGAGCAAAAGTTGCTGTAATTGAACCAGACTATTTTGCAAATCGCAAACTTGTTAAGTATTTTGGGGGAGTGGTTGTACCTATTCCTTTAAGTTATCAAGATAGTATGTCTGAAAGTGGACCTGATCTTTGTATTTTAGAAGAAGCATTTAAAGATGGTACAAAAACTCTTGTTTTTTCTACACCAAACAATCCTACAGGAGTAGTCTATACCAAAGATACAATTGATAAGATTTCAGAACTTACTGCTAAATATAATGTGACTGTTATTGTAGATCAATTATATTCAAGACTGCTTTATAGTGGTGAAACTTATACTCATCTTCGTGCTTGTAAGATTGTACCTAAAAATATGATAACTATTATGGGACCATCTAAGACAGAATCTCTTAGTGGATTTCGTCTTGGAACAGCTTTTGGTACAGCTAGTATTATAGAAAGAATGGAACAGTTACAAGCAATAGTCTCTTTGCGTGCTGCTGGGTATAATCAAGCAGTACTTAAAGATTGGTTAAGTGAGCCTAAAGAATGGATGCAAGAACGTATTAAAGCTCATGAAGCAATAAGAGATGAGTTACTTGATATATTTAATTCAGCAGGATTATCAACAGCAAAACCTCAAGCAGGTAGTTACCTTTTTCCACAATTACCAGATCTTGATATTGATTTAAAATCATTCGTGAAGTTGCTTAGATATCAAGCTAGTGTGACTGTTACACCAGGAGCAGAATTTGGACCAACAACAATAAATAGTATTCGTCTTAACTTTTCACAAGACCATGCCAAAGCTATTAGGGCTGCTAAGAGGATAGTAGAGATGGTTCAGAGGTATACAAAATGAGCCAAACAAATACACAACCAATTCCCCAAGGTCAATATCTTCCTGCTGTTAGACATAATGGATTAATCTATACTTCAGGAATGACACCACGCAAGGACGGAAAACTAATATATTCAGGTAAAATTAAAGCAACTAGTCCAGTTGAGATTTATAGTGATGCTGTGCAATTAGCAACTAAAAATGCACTCTTAGCAGTTCAAGCTTGTTTAGAGAAAAATGAAAAAATCTCTATAATTCTTCAATTGACAGTTTATCTAAATGCAGAACAAGATTTTAACAAACACCCAAAAGTAGCAGATTATGCATCGGCATTACTAGTAAAAGAGTTGGGAGCTAATAGCATAGGAAGTCGTGCTGCAATTGGAGTAGCTACATTACCCTCAAATGCCTTAGTTGAAATATCACTAGTTTGTGCAGTTGGTAAACTATAATAAGCAAAGGATAAAAATCAACATTTGTAGATTTTTCTTTAGTGAAATTAAGCGAAAAACTTGATTTCACCTTCTTTACATTGTCCATTAAGCCCAAAAATGATTATAAGTTTAATGGATATGTTTGCAAAAAAATATTAACTATTTTCAAAAAAGTACAAATAATAATTGTAACAACTCACCCTGTTTCAAGAACATAACTTCACTCTAAATTATCTTAAAAACAGACCCACCGCTAAATATATAGCACAATCCAATAAAAACTCCCAATCAAATTTACACTACTTTTTAGCTATAATATCTATATAAAAAGGGGATGTTATGGCAAATAAATTTAGAGAGAAATTAGCAGAAAAAAGAAGTAAAAAAGGTTATGAAGAGTTTGCGAAGAAAAATAGATTATTGCAATTATTAAGTTAAATTCCTGACCATAGAAAAGGGCAAGGTAAACTTCATAAATTAGAGCATATATTATTTTTATCAGTAATTGCACAATTAATGGGAGCAGTAAACTATAAAGAAATTTGGATATGGATAGTAAAGCATATCCAAAAAGATAATATTAAAAAACTTTTAGGTGTAGAATTTATAAGAACACCAAGTAGAAGTTCTATTGCTGAGATATTAGCAGAAGTAAAATATATAGAATTAGAAAAAGTTTTTAGAATATGGATAAATGAACTTGTTGATATATCTCAATTAGAACAATTAGCAGTTGATGGTAAAGTTATGAATGGAAGTAGTGTTAATGCAAATAAGTCAACAGAAGTATTAAATGCAGTATTAGCTAATAGTGGGATAATACTAGCACATAAAAAAATTGCTGATAAATCTAATGAAGTACCAGCACTAAGAGAACTTATTGATGAATTAGATGATAGCTTTATCTATACCTTTGATGCCATGAACTCAAAAAAAAACATTAAATAAAATTGAGAATAAGAATAATAATAAATATTATGCTAAATTAAAAGGAAATCAGAAAAAACTTTTAAAAAAAGCAATAAGTATATCAAATACAAAAGAACTTACAGATATCTACATATCACCTTTAAATCAAGAAGGTAAAAACTTAGTTAAAAGAAAAATATCAACTTTTACAAATGATAGTTGCTTTTACCATAATAAAATGACACATATAAAAACTATTATTAGAATTGATAAAACTATTCACAAAACTGATAAAAAGACAGGAGAGACAAAAGAAATAAACACAATATCATTTGCAATTTCAAATTTTAAAGATAATGCAAAATTCTTTCATGATTTAGGACTAAAACATTGGAAAGTTGAAACTATGCACTTTCATAAAGATAAATCACTTTGTGAAGATTTACATACTGCAAATATTAACCCCATGACAATGACAATTTTAAGAAGCTTTGTTATAAATATTTGTAACAACTCACCCTGTTTCAAGAACATAACTTCACTCTAAATTATCTTAAAAAACAGACCCACCGCTAAAAATATTTATAATAGTCTCAAACTCATTCATATTTCTTTTTCGTGCTGTATCTATTAGTGATCTTAAAGTTGCATAATCTTTTACACCTTGTGGTGATTTAAATTGTTGTGATACTTTAAGTTTAACTTTCAAATTTCTTATTGCTCTTTTACTTCCATTATTATCAGGGGGAACATTTGAATATAGTAAAAATGTAAATATTTTATCTCTAGCTTTTTTAAACGAATTTAATTGTTTTTGTGTTTCACTTTGAGGTATTGATTCAATCTTTAAAAGTTTATCAAACATTAATAAATATTGTTCTTTTAAAACCTCTCTTTGTTCTTGTAATAAATCTAATTTATGATCTAACATTGCTTCTTTTAATAATAACTTTAAATTTTTCATAACTTGTGTATTGTCACATTCAATAGCATAATTTAAATCTCTTACTTTGTGTGCTAAACACAACTGTTCACCATTAGCAATTAATGAACTATATGATGAATAATTATCATGAACTACAATAGCATTTACAAATCCATCTTTAAATTCTTCATTAATTACTTTAGTTCCTCTTGATTCATTATGAACTATATATGTACAAGTATCATTTTGAAATACCCAATTCCAATCTCTACTGCCATTTACTTTAACACCAGTTTCATCTATACCTACCATATCACTTACTTCTAGTTGTGATACTATTTTTGTAATTTCTGTTTGTGAAAGTTTACTAGCTTTTTTAAGTAAATTATCAACAGTACCTTCTGATATTTCAATCTTATACATTGTTTTTAAAGTTTCTACTATTCTTTTATATGAAACATAATGAACAACATTAAGATAAACTACTATTGCCATAACATTTTTACCATAACTAATATGTGGTGCTACTATTACAGGATAACTATTATCATGATTATTATATCCACAGTTGGAACACTCTTTTGAGTAGCTTTGATATTGTGTAATCTTTTGAAGAGTATCTTGTAAATCTAAATCCAACACTTGTCTTTTTTCTTTTAACTTTTTAATAATTTTAGTTAAATCATATCCACAACTTTTACAATTATTAATATTGTATTCAATATCTATAATCTTGCAAAGAGTATCAGTTTGTTTTAAAGTTGTACCATTATGTCCAAACACTGCTCCACTTTTACCACCTTTTTTTCTAGTGCTTTGGTTTCTTTTTGGAGTATTTATCTCTTTTCCTGATGGTATTCCTGAATTGGTTGAATTCTTTGGTGGTTTTTCTTGGACTAAATTATCTGTTAAGTTTTTTACATAGTTAAGTAGTTCTTCATGAGTTAGATAATCTAATTCATCTTTGTTTTTAACAGAAAATCGATATTTAATTTGTTCTTTTTTCAAGAGATAAAACCTTACTTTTGAGATTAGTAATTATAGCTAAAATAGCATAGAAATCAGCTTTAAATAGGGTTTGTTTTTAATAAATTCTAAAAGTTTTTTAGAATATTTTGAACTAAATATTTTCACAAATTTATAAGTTTATATTATTGAAAGGGGGTGAGTTGTTACAAATAATAAATTATAATACAAATGCTCGAACATAAAAACAGAAGAAATATTAAGCCTAAGACAGCACTTCATTTTGTAAGATATTATTAACTCTTTAAATTTAAAAGTTTACAAAATTTCATAATATTATGTCATCATAATGATTAAAGAAATATTAAGTTTATATTCATTATAATGACATAACAATATATCAAATTATAAACATAAGGAAAGCTATTATGAAAAATATAAAACAAGACGAATTATTAAATTTTAAATTTATGGAATCTCTTAAAAATGAGCCAATGAAAAATCTTATAAGTGGTCAATGGCTTAGTACAGAAGAAGTTGCTCCAAACATTAATCCATCAGATACATCTGATATTGTTTGTACTTTTTATAAAGGAACATTTAATCATATATTTGACACTATTAATTTTGCATCAAATATTCAAAAAAGCTGGGCTAAATCATCTATTTCTTTAAGACAAGAGATATTAGATGATATTGCACAAAAATTACTTTTAAATAAAGATTATTATGGTGAAATTATTGCAAGAGAAGCTGGAAAACCAATAAAAGAAGCTATAGATGAAGTTGTAAAATCTGCTGAATTTTTTACTTATTTTGCAGCAGAAGCTATTAGATCAAAAGGTGTTTTTATGGATTCACCAAGACATAGTGTAGATATTGAAATTATAAATGAACCAGTTGGTGTAATAGGAGTTATTACTCCTTGGAATTATCCTTTGGCAATTCCTGCATGGAAAATTGCACCTGCACTTGCATTTGGTAATTCTGTGATTTTTAAACCATCAAGTAAGACACCAGCGATTGCTTATATTTTAGCAAAAATCATTGACTCAAGTAAATTACCTAAGGGTGTATTTTCACTTATATATGGAAAAGGTACAGTTATAGGAAAAGCACTTGCACAATCAAAAAAAGTACAAGCTATTACATTTACAGGTTCACTTGAAGTAGGAAAGGATTTAGCACAAAAAGCAATTAGCTCAATGACAAAATTACAATTAGAAATGGGAAGTAAAAACTCACTTATTATTTTAGATGATGCCAATATTGATTTAGCAGTTGAGTCTGCGATTAAAGGTGCTTATAATGCAAATGGTCAAAAATGTACATCTTGTTCAAAACTAATTGTAACGCAAGGCATTTATGATAAATTTTTAGAAGCTTTTAAATCTAAAATGAAATCATTAGTTGTTGGAAATGCTATGAATAGCTTAAGTCAAATTGGACCTTGCATTGATAAAAAACAACTTGATTCAAATCTTGCATATATTAAATTAGGAATTAAAGAAGGTGCAACATTAGTGTGTGGTGGTGAAGCTATTAAATCTGAAACAAATGGTTATTATTTTTCACCTGCACTTTTTGTTGATGGAACATCTAATATGAGAATAAATCAAGAAGAAATGTTTGGAGCTATTGCTTGTGTTATTAAAGTAAAAGATTATGATGAAGCAATTGATATTTTAAATGACACACAGTTTGGCTTATCAGGTGGAATTATTACAAATAATCTTAAAAAAGCAATGCAATTTAAACACGATGCACAAATTGGCAATGTTATGATAAATCTTCCAACAGCTGGAATGGATAATCATGTTCCTTTTGGTGGAAGTAAAAACTCATCTTATGGTTCAAAAGAAAAATCTTATGCAGCAAGTAGTTTTTATACTACAAGTAAAACAGCTTATATTAAATATTAGTATTCGTCTAAATTAGAATTAATGCTTATTTTTAGTGTGATATTAGTGATTTCTGAACTTGCACCCAATCGCATAGGTGGTCCCCAAAAACCTGTGCCTTTATTTACATATATTTGTGTATTGGAACTATGTTGATGAAGACCTCTAATATAAGGCTGAACAAGACGAACTAATAAGTTAAAAGGTGCTATTTGACCACCATGTGTATGTCCACTTAAAACTAACTCTACATTATTTGGTACTTCTTTTATATATCTTGGTTGATGGGCTAAAAGAATATTTGGACTATTTTTTTGTATATTTTTTAAGGCTTGTTTTATATCAGGTTCGTGAGAATTTATTTTATAACCAAAGACATCATAAACTCCTAATAAATTAAAACCTTCATTTTCTTCACCTATATAAACACTTTCATTTTCTAAAACTTTTATGCCTAATGAACTTATATATTTGATTATATTTTGAACACCATAAAAATATTCATGATTTCCTACTATGTAATATATTCCATATTTTGATTTTAAATGTATAAGCTCATTTAATATTTTTTGTGCTTTGTGTAATGGTGTGTCAATTAAATCACCAGTAATTACAATAATATCAGGATTTAAATCATTTACTTTTTTAATCATTTTTGATATAAAGTTTTTTTCAATAAGCCCTCCAATATGTATATCAGATATTTGAGCGATTTTATATTCTTTTTTTAAGTTCTTAATTTTGATATCTACACTTTCTATATCAATATTTCTTACATTATAAATAGCTTTTGCATTTAGAGTTCCTGCTAATATTAAAGAAGAATTATCTAGAGCCACTTGCAAATTAGCAAATAAGTTCATAATTTAGGTTTTTATTTGTAAAAAAAGTTGAATCAAATTTCAAATAAGTTATAATTTTATATCCTAAAATTTAACAGAAAAGAGATTCAACTTATGAAAAATATTATACCAAAATTATCTTCAAATCTTTCAAAAATGTGGCTTAGGATTATAAACCATGAAAATTGTTTATTTCCTGAGATAAAAGAACAACTAGGAACACTAAGCACTAAAGAAGAAAAATTAATAAAAATATTAGATTTTGCCCAAATAGAAAAGCATGTTACAATTGTAACAATTACAAACACTCCAAAAGATAGAGAAGAAATAGCAAGGGCATTTATTGCTAAATCAGTTTATAATATACAAACAACAAGAGATTTAATTCATAGACTGCATAGGGATAGAATATTGCGAGTATTATGTGGATGGAGATATAAAATAGATATTCCTAGTGAATCTAAATTTAGTAGAGTGTTTGAACAACTTAGTAATATGAAAATAGCTGAGAAAACTCATCAAAAATTCATAGAAGAATATTTGTCAGATACTATATTTATGTATAATGCAAGTGATGCTACTAAAATACCACTTAGGGAAAAACCTGTAAAAGTTGAGAAAAAAGAGAAAGCAAAAAATAAGGTTGGAAGACCTAAAAAAGGTGAGAAAAGAGAAGCTATAAAGCCAAAGATTCTTGAACTTCAAAAAGATATGAAAACTACTAATGATATGTTATCACTTGTATCAACATCATGTGGAGTTGGTATTAAACAAAATTCAAAAGGTAATAGAGAAGTTTGGATAGGTGGTAAACTTCATATTAGTGTTGTTGATGGAGATATACCAGTAGTTGCATTTTATAGTGGTGCAAATGTTCATGATAGTTCTGTAGCACTTCCACTTATAAATGAAACTAGCAAAAGAGTAATGTATCTTCATGATTTACTTGATGCTGGATATGATAGTGATATTATTGCAGAGTATTCTGAAGAGTTAAATCATAAACCAATCATAGATATAAATCCTAAAAACTCTAAAGTGCTAAAAGAAAAAATAGCTTTAGCAAAAGAGGAAAAAGAAAAATTTGAATATTTAAATTTGACTCAAGCATCAGATAAACATCACTACAAGCAAAGAAGTATGGTAGAGCGAGTAAATAAATACTTAAAAGATGACTTTGGATGTGATAAAATATACTATCAAGGGGCAAATAAGGTAGCTTGCGTTTTAGCATTTGGAATTTTATCTATTTGTATACATCAAAGTTTAAAACTTATTACATGACCATTGATAGAAATTTATATAAAAATACTGAATTTTACAATTTAACCATAAGGAATGGAGAAAAAATGTGATTTTTTAATAAATTTGGTAAATATATTGTAAATTATGCAAGTTAGAAATAATAACTATTTTTTTAAAGCTTAAAATAGTTACTATTAAGAATTATATATTTGATTGTGATTGAATTTGCAAGTAGCTCTCTAATGTTTTTTTAAAAAATACTCTTCGTTTATCATCTTTAGTAATATTTAGCAAATATAGAAAAAACTTATAAACTAAAGCTAATATAAACAAAATAAAGATAATACCAATGCCAAGGGAGAAAAGATAATAAATATCATAGGATACAGTCCACACACTTTTTGCCAAGACAAAACCTAAAACACCAAAAAGATTAACTACTAAAAAAATATTTAGAGCTATCTTAACACCTACGGGATAGTTTAGTTCTTTGATAAATCTTTTAGAAATATATAAAGACATTAAAGAAAAAACTATAAAAAAAACTGAAATAAATATTAAGAAATTCATAATGCTATTATACTTAAATAAATAAAATATTTACACTTTAGTATAAAAATCTTGTAATATTTACGATAAAATTTTAAAATAATTTCTCCAAAAGAAACTTTAGAGTTTATTAAGCCTATAAGCTCGATTTTAATCTCACGACTATTATTGAGATATCTATATATTGTTTGCATTGATGGTATTTCACCAGTTTTTTTAAGTCTAGGTTCTAAAGACAATAGCTTATTTACAAATTCTTTTTTTGATATATCTTGTTCATCCATTAAATATTTTATTTTTTCATATATTTCCATAATCATATCCATATTGCAGCAATTCTAAGTGAAAATTTATATAGCTAAAATCTTCCAAAATAATATCAAAAATCACTACTAAGCAAATTCACTAAAACCCTTTATTTAAAGGCTTTATCAAGCTTTTTAATACCTAACTTTAGCTATAATATATCCTATAAAAGCCCATAAACAGGAGTGTTTAAACAAATGAGACAGACAAATATTTTCGATTTTTTAATAGAATCATTTACAGATAATATATCAAATATAGAAGATACTAGAAAACAAAGAACAAATCTAGTTTATAGTTTAAAAGATATTATATTATCAGCATTTAGTGTATTTTATTTTCAAAATAAATCTTGCTTAAGTTTTCAAAGGGATATTGATACAAGAAAAGGTATCAGTAATGCACAAACTATGTTTGGAATATCTGATATACCAAGTGATAATCATATACGAAACATGTTGGATAAAATAACACCCAATAGTTTTAAAAAAGTATATGAAATAATACTTGATAAGTTAAGAGATATAGGAATATTAGATAAATTTTATTTTAAAGATGATTATATGCTTGTAGCATTAGATGGTACTCATTATCATTCAAGTAAAAATATATCTTGTAAATGTTGTCAAAGTAAAACTAATAGTGATACAGGTGAAGTACATTACTATCATAGTGTTATAACTCCAACAATAGTACATCCTGATATAAAAAAAGTTATACCATTGATGCAAGAGTTTATATCAAATAATGATGGTAAAGATAAACAAGATTGTGAAGTAAATGCTTCTAAAAGATGGCTAGATAGTTTTAATAATCCAACTAATAAAAAACTTATTATTTTAGGTGATGATTTATATTCAAGAGAACCTATGATAAAAAAAGTATTAGATAAGAGCCATTCATATATATTTGTAGCTAAACCAACATCACATAAATACTTATATGAACAAATAGAAATGATAAAAAATCTAAATACTATTGATACAAAAATAATATCCAAAATGATTAATGGTAAAAAGCAAATTTTTACATATAACTATATTAATAATTTAGCAATTAAAAATCCACAAGGAGATACACAACATCCACCACAAGAAGTAAACTGGTGTGAAGTTATAGTTACTAATGCTACGGGTAAGAAACTATATCATAATAGCTTTGTTACTGATATATCTTTGAATGTAAATAATGTTATAGATATAGCAACAGCAGGACGAAGTAGATGGAAAATCGAAAATGAAAATAACAATACTTTAAAAACTAAAGGCTATCATTTAGATCACAACTTTGGTCATGGAAAAGAAAATCTATCTAAAACACTTTGTAGCCTTAATATATTAGCTTTCTTATTTCATACAGTACAAGAACTTGATGATGATTTATATATGGAACTTCGTGATAATATTGGTACCAGAGAAGAGTTCTTTGTAGGTACTACCAACAATTTAAAAATAACTCACTAAATACACTATCTTAACAAGTAATTAAAGATAATTATGCTATAATACAGCATGAAAAATATAATAAACTTAACACCAAAAACAATAATAGAACTAGAAAATATCATTAAATATAATGATAAATTTAGAGCAAGAAAAAGAGCAGAAACAATACTGTTAAGCTATAAAGGTAAAACAGTAAATGAGATAGTTGAATTATTAGATTTAAAGCATCAAGCTATATGGAAATGGTTTAGAAACTTTAAAAAAGATGGTATACAAAGTTTATATGAAAAGTCTGGTCGTGGTAGAAAATCTCCACTTAGAGATTTAAATATTGATGATGTAAAAGCAATAGCTATAAACTGTCCATCAGTACCCATAGTTAATGCTAAAATTAGAGATAAATATAATATAAAAGTATCAAATGAAACAATGAGAAAATTTTTAAAAAATCTGCAAATTAAGTTGGACTAGAGTAAAAAAAGTTCCTCCTAAAAAACCTGATCAAAAGTTATATAATCAAAAAGTTCAAAAGATTATACAATATGAGAAGCTAGAGTCTAAAGGAAAGATAGATATATTTAGATTTGATGAAAGTGGTTTCTCACCAACTTCTAATTGTCCTTATTTATGGTCAGAAGTAAATAACACAGCACAAGTTAAAACACTATCCATAAAAAGAATAAATGTTTTAGGTTTTCTTAGTAGAAATGGTACTTTAAAATCATATATAGCAGATGGAAGAGTTAATAGTGATAAAGTTATAGAAGTATTTGATGATTTTACTTTAATACTTACAAAGCCAACAGTAGTTATTCTTGATAATGCTAGTTATTATAAAAGTAAGAAGTTTAAAGCTAATTTATCAAAATGGTCTAATCGTGGATTAACACTATTGTATTTACCACCATACTCACCACAATTAAATATTATTGAAATACTATGGAAGTTTATGAAGTATTATTGGATTGAATATACTGCTTATTTGAGTTATGATAACTTACTAGAATATGTAAAAAAGATATTTGCTAATTATGGAACTGGCAAAGATGAATATTTTATTAATTTTAATACTTTAAAAGAGCAGTTATTAGATACTGAATTACTTTGTTTGAAGAGCATATAAGTTATGTTTAATTATATGGTAGTACTTATTACTAATTCAAAAGAAATTGCAAAAAAAATTGAAGCTGAAGTTATGAATAATCTTGGTGATAAAATATCAAAAATGACATACACTAAAATGAATGGTTTACAAAAATTTAGATTATTTGATGAAAAATGGGAAAATATAAAAAGTATAGGTAACGGTACAAAAGCAGAGAGATATGTAGGAAATAAGATTAAAATAATTGATAATAAATTTAATTTAATAGCAAGTAATCATTTAAATGAAGATTCAAGAGCAGAATTAAGAGCTAGATTAAAATCACCAATTAGTGAATTTACAGCAAAAGTAAATGGAACTTCATTACTTGGAAGGAATGGGAAAGTACAAGTAAATGCTTATATGTCAAATGGGGGAAATAATAATATCTTAACTGGTATAACAATTAGAGATAACAAAATAAGTTATTGGGCTGAAAATGAAGATTTAGAAGCAAAAACTTCTGTTGATATTACAACTGAAAGTACAAAAAATGCAGACACAACTGAAAGCTTTGAAAATGTAAATTTATCTTGTCAGATATTAACTGATGGCAATAAATTTCAATATATTGTAAAAAATCTTGATACAGGTGAAACATATCCTACAAAAGAATTAGATATAACTTCTTATAGGGAACCTCTAAAAATAGCATTTAAAAACCACTTTCCAAATATTTATTAAAAAATATCAGAATATAAATTTTATTTGAGAAAATATGACAATTTCAACTATAAATTATCTATAATTTACTCTTGAAATAGTGATAATATTCACTATTTTGTTGATATATTATCAACTTTTCATAATTGGTATATTTTTTAACCTTACTAATTGTTCATATCGTATAAAGTTATAAGTAAGATTTAAAAGTCCTGTTAGGGATTTAATCCTATCAATGCCAATAGCTTTTAAAGATAGAGCTTTATTCATAGAGGTTGTGAATGTTCCAAATATATGTTCTACTCTTACTCTAGTTTTTGAATATTTATGATTGAGTTTGTGTTGAGCATTAGTAAGTGGTTTATTTCTATATGCTCGATTGATAACTTTTGAGTTTACATTATTTTTTTGAAGATAGTCTTCTATCTCTTTTGATTTGTATGCTGAATCAGCATACAATGTAGTATCATTTTCATTGATAAGTTCTTTAATTACTTGTGAATCATGAGTTGATGAGGGTGTTACAGTATAAGTAGATATTACTTTAGTTTTTTGATCAACTGATATATGATTTTTATATCCAAATTCTCTAGTTTTATACTTGGTAACCCATCTGGCATCTATATCTTTTTGAGCTAATTTATTTTTATTCTTTCCAAACTCTAAAGGAATAGCACCTTTTTTAATATCAGCATTATCTTGCCTTTTATTTCTTTGTTTAGGTACTTTGATGAAGCTAGCGTCTACAAGTGTTCCCTCTTTAGCAATAACACCATTAGATAAAAGTTTAGCAGTAAAAATATCAAATAGTTTTTTTGATAAATCTTTCTCTTTTAGTTCTTCTTTAAATAGCCAAATTGTATTTCTATCAGGTACATTATCACCTATTTGGAGACCTAGAAAATTCATAAAAGATAATCTATCTTTGATTTGAAACTCTGTTTGTTCATCCGATAAATTGTAGTATCTTTGAAGTATAATTATTTTGAACATTAAGAGTTTATCATATGGTTTCCTACCAGCATTACTTTTTTTATCTTCTTTCATTAATGATTCTTCAATAGGTTGTCTAAATAATTCCCAATCAATAATTTCATTTAACTTTTGTAAAGGTGGTTGATGCTTTTTAATCTTTTCTAGCTGAAACTCATAATCAAATAATCCTGCCATAATATACTCACTTTTTATAATAATTTATGTTGTAATTATAGCTAAATAGTGGTATCAAATGCTTTAAATAATAGCTTTATAGAGAGTTATTTGTAAATTTATTTGGATTAAATAAAAGACTTATTTTATGATTTTTTAAGTATTTGAAAATTATGTGATTTTTTGTCTATTTTTAGAGGTGCCCTTAATTTATCTGATGTCTTTAAAAATACTATTTTTATTTTACCAGCTTTTTTATGTTCAACTACAACTGAAAAATATTTATATTTAACTTTTTTGCCATAGGTTCCAAACTTTATATCTTTTAGTTTTTTATATTTATCATAGATACCATTAAGAGTGTTTCTATCTCCTAAAAAGTTCCATATTTTATTATTATTTGCTACTCTTGTAATAACTTTTAATCCTAGTTCATTCATCTCTTTAATGAATGAAGGTTTACTATACCAACTATCAACAAGTAAATAATCAGCATATATACCACTATTTACAGCTCTTTTAACCATATCAATTGCTATTTGTGATTTGCCTTTTAGAGTTTCTAATCGTCTTTTATGTGCATTACTTCTATAATCTACAATATGTATAAAATTGTCTAGTGCTACTCTTGCATATTTATTTGTAGCAATTGCAAAGTCTAACATGAAGTTAGAGAAACCATCACTATAGTTTAAAGATACAACATTAATCTAAAAAAGGGTTAATTCCCCGTACCCTTGGGTCGCTAAAAAAGTTAGCTATAATAGAGATATGAGAGATGAACATATATACAAAAGTCATAGGGTATCTATTTTGTCAAGAGAATATATTTTATTATGAGAGATGAACATATATATAAAAGTCATAATAAGACTTTACTACTATATCATTTGGTATTTCCAGCTAAATATAGAAAAAAAGTATTTGATAATAAAATAGATAAAAAACTTAGAGAAGTATGTATTGATATATCTCAAAGATATGAAATTGTATTTGTAGAAATTGGTAATGATGAAGATCATGTACATTTTTTAGTTCAAAGTGTACCAATAATATCTGTAACTAAACTAGTAACTACAATAAAAAGTATAACAGCAAGAGAGATATTTAAACAATTTCCTCAATTAAAAAAAGAAATGTGGGGTTCAAGTCTTTGGACAAGTGGATATTATGTAAATACAGTTGGACTCTACGCAAGTAAAGATACAATTAAAAATTATATTAAAAATCAAGGCTCAAATGAAAAAGAATATGTCAAAATATATGATGGACAATTAAAGTTTGATTTATAGAAAAAGATACCCCATACCCTTGGGTCGGTGGAGCATCATTTACACTTAAAATAATATTGTCAATAGACATGAAAATTTTGGATTAAGTAGTGATAACATGCTTGTTATTTGATGTTTTATTGATTGTTTTAGGTGCGAAAGTTAAGTTATCATATGGTTTCCTACCAGCATTACTTTTTTTATCTTCTTTCATTAATGATTCTTCAATAGGTTGTCTAAATAATTCCCAATCAATAATTTCATTTAACTTTTGTAAAGGTGGTTGATGCTTTTTAATCTTTTCTAGCTGAAACTCATAATCAAATAATCCTGCCATAATATACTCACTTTTTATAATAATTTATGTTGTAATTATAGCTAAATAGTGGTATCAAATGCTTTAAATAATAGCTTTATAGAGAGTTATTTGTAAATTTATTTGGATTAAATAAAAGACTTATTTTATGATTTTCTAAGTATTTGAAAATTATGTGATTTTTTGTCTATTTTTAGAGGTGCCCTATACTAATACTGAAAATCAAAAGTTTACAATATTAAATGTAAGAGTTAAATTTGACCATAGAGCTAAAAATATTTTAACAAGCGTTGAAAAAAATAAAGAAATGAAAATGGTATTATCTGATTTAGATACAAAGTAAGACTCCTGAGAAAACACAAAGACTATGAAAATAGCCCTAAATAAGCTAAATTTTAGTTATCTAAAAAGTTATTTTTTAAAATATCATAACTTTTTAGAATAAATTGACAATAAACTATAGTAAAATTACTTGATTTAAAATTTAATTAGCAACTAATAAAAAAGTAAAATATTCTAATCTATTTATAGTTTATAATATTTTGTGTTTGCTTTTTTTGGGTATTATAAAGTTTTTTTTGTTATAATTAAGATAAGGTACAACAGATAATAGCTTGGCTTATGCTAAGAGGAAAGTCCGAGCTGCTGTGAAGCAAAGTTCCATTTAACAAATGGCTAAAGTAATTTAAGGGATAGTGCAACAGAGAGTAAACTACCATTGTCTATATTCAATGGAAAAGGTGAAACAATAGGCTAAGAGCCTATTAGTATTTAGAGTAATCTAAGTAGTTATGTAAACCCAACTTGCAGCAAGAAGAATATGGTATAAGCTTCACGAAAGTTTTCTTCGCTAGATTGTCTAAGTAATTTGACAAATAGATAAATTATTATCAAATACAAAACTCGGCTTATAGTTGTGCCTAACTTCTGTATGTCCTATATAGCAATAGATACAAAAAAAATAATTTAATTTTAAGCACTTTGTAACAAATTTGTAACAAATTTTCACTTATAAAGATTGAAATTTTTGCCCAAATTTACTTCCTCAGCTTTAATTATACTTGCATAATAAGTAAGAGTTACACGAGGAGAAGAGTGACCTAAAAGACCAGATAATTCATTTAAAGATACCAACTTGTTTTTTAACATTAATGTTGCATAAGTGTGCCTAGTTGAAGATAGTTTTCTATGTTTAATATTAGTATCATTTAAAAGTTTTTTGTATTGATATCTCAAGCGACTAGAGTCATCTAAATTAAAAAATAGAAATTCATTATATTTATTTAATTCATTAATCTTTTTAAGAACAAAATCAGATATATGTATTTTTCTATAAGAATTTTTAGTCTTAGGTGTATCAATTCTAAATTTTGTCCTAACTCTTTGTATAGTAATAATATTATTGTTAATATCACTAAACTTTAATCCTAATATTTCTTCGGGTCTCAAACCAGTATTAAAAGCAATATGTAAATAAATATGAATAATACCAGTAGATTTTTTTAATAATATATTAACTTCATCTTTTGTAAAAAATTGAACTTCTATATTTTAAGATTTTTTGAAACTAAAATTTAAAATAGGATTAACAGAAATGATATTATCATCTAATGCATAGTCAAAAATTTCTTTTAAACAAGAACGATAAACACCTTTAGAAGTATTTTTCATATCTAAATTAAACAAATATTCTTTTAACTCAAACCTTGTAATATTATCAATATCATAATCTCCAAATTTATGATTAACTCTATTATAATAAGGCAATCTAGTAGTAAATGCTTTTATGTGTTCTTCTTTATGTTTCAAAAAAATATTAAAATAATAAGAAAATTTATTTGATTTTTTATTAAATATTTCGCCTGATAAAATTTTTCTTTGCAATTCAGGAATAACACTTTTTTTTAAGTATTTAATATTTGAAGAATTATTTATGAATTTTGTAGTTTTCTTATATCTTTTATTATTAATATGATAATCCAAATATAAATATTTTCCTCTAGTTACAATATTAATCAATATAAAATCTATCAAAATTAAATTTGTTTACAGGAACATTTTTATTAAAAAACTTATCAATATTTTTAACATGATATCTATATAACTTACCTATTCGTATAAAATGATATCCCTCAATTAAATTCTTTTTTTTAATAGTAGACATACAAACATCATATTTATTAGCAATGTTTTTTAAGGATAAATATTCTTTTTCAATTTTCATGATATTATTCTTCAAAAGATAAATCAGAATAATCATCTTCTTCTTCAAAATTAAAATCAGAATAATCGTCTTCATCTTCTATATATATTTCTTGCAATGTAGGAATTATTGCAAAATCTTCAATCAAAACTGTTTCTTTTTCTTTCATAATTAATCCTTTATTATTTTTCATCACGAAACCTTATATTATAGGGAACCTCTAAAAATAGCATTTAAAAACCACTTTCCAAATATTTATTAAAAAATATCAGAATATAAATTTTATTTGAGAAAATATGACAATTTCAACTATAAATTATCTATAATTTACTCTTGAAATAGTGATAATATTCACTATTTTGTTGATATATTATCAACTTTTCATAATTGGTATATTTTTTAACCTTACTAATTGTTCATATCGTATAAAGTTATAAGTAAGATTTAAAAGTCCTGTTAGGGATTTAATCCTATCAATGCCAATAGCTTTTAAAGATAGAGCTTTATTCATAGAGGTTGTGAATGTTCCAAATATATGTTCTACTCTTACTCTAGTTTTTGAATATTTATGATTGAGTTTGTGTTGAGCATTAGTAAGTGGTTTATTTCTATATGCTCGATTGATAACTTTTGAGTTTACATTATTTTTTTGAAGATAGTCTTCTATCTCTTTTGATTTGTATGCTGAATCAGCATACAATGTAGTATCATTTTCATTGATAAGTTCTTTAATTACTTGTGAATCATGAGTTGATGAGGGTGTTACAGTATAAGTAGATATTACTTTAGTTTTTTGATCAACTGATATATGATTTTTATATCCAAATTCTCTAGTTTTATACTTGGTAACCCATCTGGCATCTATATCTTTTTGAGCTAATTTATTTTTATTCTTTCCAAACTCTAAAGGAATAGCACCTTTTTTAATATCAGCATTATCTTGCCTTTTATTTCTTTGTTTAGGTACTTTGATGAAGCTAGCGTCTACAAGTGTTCCCTCTTTAGCAATAACACCATTAGATAAAAGTTTAGCAGTAAAAATATCAAATAGTTTTTTTGATAAATCTTTCTCTTTTAGTTCTTCTTTAAATAGCCAAATTGTATTTCTATCAGGTACATTATCACCTATTTGGAGACCTAGAAAATTCATAAAAGATAATCTATCTTTGATTTGAAACTCTGTTTGTTCATCCGATAAATTGTAGTATCTTTGAAGTATAATTATTTTGAACATTAAGAGTTTATCATATGGTTTCCTACCAGCATTACTTTTTTTATCTTCTTTCATTAATGATTCTTCAATAGGTTGTCTAAATAATTCCCAATCAATAATTTCATTTAACTTTTGTAAAGGTGGTTGATGCTTTTTAATCTTTTCTAGCTGAAACTCATAATCAAATAATCCTGCCATAATATACTCACTTTTTATAATAATTTATGTTGTAATTATAGCTAAATAGTGGTATCAAATGCTTTAAATAATAGCTTTATAGAGAGTTATTTGTAAATTTATTTGGATTAAATAAAAGACTTATTTTATGATTTTCTAAGTATTTGAAAATTATGTGATTTTTTGTCTATTTTTAGAGGTGCCCTTATAAGAAAGGTATTCAAGATTATTAACAGCTTTAGAATATTTATTAACTAAGATAGAATCCCTGGGAATTAAAATAGAATCAATTTTTGTAACATGATATAAATAAGGTAATTGTTTTTGATAATCTTCTAAAGGAAGACCCCAAGTTTTACCTAAAGCTTTTCTTCCAAATTTAGGATACATAACAAATTCTGCATCAGGCATAAATCTAGTACTAGATGTTACAAAATCTTGTTTACCAAAACGCTTACAAATATCATCAACTGAAACAGGAGAACCAAAATCTAAAACTTTATCTAGTTTCTTTTCACATAAACCAAAACTATCTTTACTGACACCTTCAGGACAAGAACACCTAAAAGATTTATAAAATAATTTTAATTTTCTATTTGTAGTATCTATAGAAACTTTATGAAATAAACTAACTAAATCACTATCATATGTATCGAATAAATAAGGTAAATGATGAGAATTTAATGAATTATTTGAAATAGACCAAACAAAACCAAAAGAATATAATAAATCAATATTAAAAATAAATGAAGATGAATAATCATATAAATCTCCATCAAAAGAACCACCATTTATTTTACATATTGTTTCTTCCATAGAAAAATTACCTGAAAATTTAGGCAAAGGAAGTATATTAAAATCAGAAGAATATAAATTTATTTTAAATAAAGATATAAAGATTAAAGAGAAGAAAAATAAATGAAATTTAGAAATTAGCATAATTTACCTTGCCATAATTGCTAAAATAGCAAAGAATGAAACTAAAACCGCAGTTAAATACATAAAAACGGAAATATAATAATTCATTATTTCATCACTTGTATAAGCTATTGTAGTAATCTCAAAGGCATTTAAAAAAGTAATTGATAAAAGAATAATTATTAAAGTTTTCATTTTTTACCTACAAAAACAGTTATCATCAAAGAGAAAAAAAGAATACAAAAACCTACTAAAATACCTATTAAAGAAGAGAAAAAAGCAGAATTTTTATCTAGTGTATTTAAGGTACAGACATCATTTTTAAGAACAAATTTATCAAGATTTGAAACTAAAAAATTGATTTTATCTGAAGAATAAGGAATTTCATAAATGTTAGTAATATTTGCATATTTAATATAAATTTTGTAATTTTGAATATAGAAAGATTTAACACATCTAGCATCAAATAAACTATAAGAAGATAAAGACATATTAATAAATATTAAATATATAAATAAAGTAAAAAGTTTCATGATATAAAATCTAAAGCTTTTTTGAGCATAAATAACATAGCTATAAAAGATATGAAAGATGAAAAGAAATAAGTAAAATAAATAACATTAATTTCAAACATAAAAACCCCTTTTTTAATTTAAAATAGTATTTCTTAGACAGTAATTAAACTGTCTAAAGAAATTATCTCATAAAAGCCAAAGCTCTTTTAATAGCCCAAATAGCAGCTAAACCACCAAGTAATGCACCTACAATAATATTTACATTAGACATTGAAAACACAGGAGCAATCACAGTTGCAGCAGTAGGAGCAGTAGGAGCAGTTGCAGCGAAAGCAGAAGTTAAAACTCCAACAGAAGTAAACAATAATAGAGATTTTTTCATAATAATCCTTTTTTTAAAAGCAAAAGCTTTATTTTTTTAGTAAAATACAAAACGGTTTTTTGTACTTTAGTAAATAATAAATATAAGACACCCAAACTAACGCACTCCGTTTGTTCGCACATTTTTTTTCTATCCTTAAAACTTTTTCTAGTAAAAATACCTATCTTAAGTTAATAAGTACCATAGGTAAAGTTACTAAAAAAATCGTGCCCCTAATAAAGAATAAGAAATATATCTTTACTCAAAGGACTTTTTTTATAGATTTTATATTCATTTTTTCTTTAGATTTTTTAATATCAGATAATGTTTTTATTAAAAAACTTAAACTTAAACTATCAAAAAAACTATATGCTAATAATTTATTTTTCATCTTTCTTATCCTTTTATTTTAAGTCAGTTTTTTAAAATCAAAACTTTCTTCAATAGAAAATAATTCTTTTATTCTCGAAATATTATGAATATTGAAAGATTTAAAGATTAAAGTAAAATGATGTTTTATAGATTTAAGAATAAATACATAATTTATTTTTCCAGATATCATCCTTACTTTATAATAATTGTATTTTTTATAGATTTTCATTTCATATCCTTATGATATTTTTTTATAAAATATTCAGCACCATTTAAAATGACAGAAGAAAAAGGAGAATTTGAATTAAATTTAGATGGAATAGTTCCATTAAATTCCAATACAACACCATTATTCTTTAAAGAAGTAAATAACTTATTAAGATCTCCAGCTTCAACATTATCTTTACAAATTATTTTGAATTCCATTTCTTCTTCTTTTTCTGTAGAACCTAAAACATCATCATTATCAATTAAATAAATATTTGTCGTTTTAAATTTTAAAGAAGCTTTATAAGGATTACCCTCAAATTCTCCTGAACCACTAACTTTTAACAAATCAATCTAGCACAATCCAATAAAAACTCCCAATCAAATTTACACTACTTTTTAGCTATAATATCTATATAAAAAGGAGA
>JAKZMJ010000002.1 GCA_030491005.1 Sulfurospirillum sp.
TAACTCTTCTTTAAGTGTCGATCAAGAGTCTATTATTTTTAAAAAGTATATTAATATAGGTGTTGCTGTTGATACTCCTAATGGTTTAGTTGTACCTGTAATAAAAGATGTGGATAAAAAAGGCATTAATGAATTAGCACAAGAATTACTAGCTATTTCACAAAAAGCAAGAGAATCAAAACTAAAAATTGATGACATACAAGGTGCTTGTTTTACTATTTCAAGTCTTGGTGGAATTGGAGGAACTTCATTTACTCCAATTATAAATGCTCCTGAAGTTGCAATATTAGGTGTGTCAAAATCCCAAATGAAACCAATATGGAATGGAGAAGAATTTATTCCTCAACTAATTTTACCTTTATCTTTATCTTATGATCACAGAGTAATAGATGGAGCCAAAGGTGCTAAGTTTTCAACAACAGTAGCAAATATCTTAAGTGATATTCGTTTATTAGTATTGTAAGAAATCTAAATATTATAAAAAGGTATAAAATGAGTAAGGAAATAAAAACACAAGTACTAATAATTGGTTCAGGACCAGCTGGATATTCTGCTGCATTTAGATGTGCTGATTTAGGCTTAAATGTTACCTTAGTAGAAAAATTTAATGAATTAGGAGGAGTATGTCTAAATGTAGGATGTATTCCTTCAAAGGCTTTATTACATGTGGCAAAAGTTATGGAAGAAGCTGAACACATAAGTAAACACGGTGTTTGCTTTTCAAAGCCAACTATTGATATAAAAAAAATAGCAAAATATAAAAATGACATAGTTAAAAAATTAAGTTCTGGTGTGCAAGCTATGGCAAAAATGAGAAAAGTTAAAGTAGTACACGGATATGCTAGTTTTCAAAGTAGCAAAAGCGTAGTTGTAAATGGGACAGAAGAAACAATTATCACTTTTGATGATGTAATAATAGCAGCAGGTTCACGCCCTATAAAATTGCCTTTTATTCCACATGAAGATCCTCGTATTTGGGACTCAACTGATGCTTTAAATTTAGAAACTCCTCCAAAAAAACTTTTAGTTATGGGTGGAGGGATTATTGGGCTTGAGATGGGTACAGTTTATCAAAAACTAGGTTCAAGTGTAGATGTAGTTGAAATGTTAGATCAGTTAGTTCCTGCAGCTGATGAGGATGTTATTAAAGCATATACAAAAGCAAATAAAAATAGATTTAACATAATGTTAAAAACAAAAGTTGCAAAAGTAGAAGCTAAAGATGATGGTATTCATGTAAGTTTAGAGTCAAAAGATGATACAGAAGTTATTATTTATGATGCAGTTTTAGTAGCCATTGGGCGAACTCCAAATGGAAAACTACTTGAAGCACAAAATGCAGGTATTGAAGTAAATCAATGGGGCTTTATAGAAGTAAATAATCAAATGAAAACAAATGTTCCAAATATTTATGCAGTAGGTGATATTGTGGGACAACCTATGCTTGCACACAAAGGTGTACATGAAGCTCATGTGGCAGCTGAAGTAATTGCTGGGAAAAAACACTATTTTGAACCAAAAGTCATTCCTTCTATTGCTTATACATTTCCTGAAATTGCTTGGGTTGGATTAACACAAAAAGAAGCAAAAGAGAAAGGAATTGATTATGAAGTATCTATTTTTCCTTGGAGTGCATCAGGAAGGGCATTAGCTGCTGATGTAAGTGATGGGTTTACTAAACTTATATTTAATAAAGAAGACCACACTTTAATAGGTGGCGCACTTGTAGGTGATAATGCGGGGGAGCTTTTAGGTGAAATCACACTTGCACTGGAGATGGATTGTAATGCAGAAGACTTAGCACTTACTATTCATGCCCATCCAACTTTACATGAATCTGTTGGATTAGCAGCTGAGATATATGAAGGAAGTATTACTGATCTTCCAAATAAAAAAGCAAAGAAATAAATAAACAATTTAATCTAATTATACTAAGGAAAATTAATGCAAATTTATAAATTAGGTGATTTAATTCCTGTAATTCACAAAAAAGCATTCGTTCATGAAACTGCTGTAATTATAGGAGATGTCTTTATAGAAGAGGGTGTTTATATAGGTCCTTTAGCTTCTTTAAGAGGTGATTTTGGACGAATAGTAGTAAAAAAGAATGCTAACATTCAAGACTGTTGTGTTCTTCATTCTTTTCCCTCAATTGATGTAATTATTGAAGAAAATGGTCACATAGGACATAGTGCTATTTTACATGGATGTCATATAAAATATAATGCGATGGTTGGTATGGGTGCTGTTGTAATGGATGAAGCAGTAATTGGGCAGAATGCAATTATAGGAGCATCTTCGCTTGTTCCTTCAAAAATGCAAATACCTGATAATCATTTAGCTTTTGGTAATCCTGCAAAAGTAAAACGCGAATTAAAAGCTTCTGAAATTACTTGGAAAACAAAAGGAACACTTGCTTATACAAGTCTTACAAAAGATTGTTTAGAAAATTTAGAAAAATGTGAAGCATTAGAGACATCAAATGATATAAGAGATACGAATAGATGTAAAATAGATTTTACAACAAAAGATTAAGAATAGTAAATTTATTTTTTTAAATATTTCATTGTAAGAATATTTATATTTAATGTTATAATTACAACATTAAAATTCACATTTAGGATAACTTATGATTGATTTATATGAAATGAGAAAAAAATATATCAGTAAAGGTTTAGAAGAAAGTGAACTAAACGAAAATCCTTATAAACAATTTGAACTTTGGTTTAATCAAGCAATAAATGCAAATCTTCGTGAACCAAATGCTATGAGTTTAGCTACAGTAAATAAAGATATGATGCCTAGTATTAGAACTGTATTATTAAAAATATTTGATGAAAATGGCTTTGTGTTTTTTACAAACTATAAAAGTAAAAAAGCACAAGATATTGAAGTAAATCCACAAGCATCTGCCTTGTTTGCATGGCTTGATTTAGATAGACAAGTGAAAATTGAAGGAAAAATTGAAAAAATTTCTTCAAGTGCATCTTTAAAGTATTTTTTATCAAGACCAAAAGGTAGTCAACTTGGTGCGTGGGTTTCTCATCAAAGTGATATTATTACTTCACGAAGTCTTTTAGAAGCAAAATTTAATGAATTAAAAACTAAATTCTTAGATGGTAAAATACCTTTTCCTTCTTTTTGGGGAGGATATATAATAAAAGCTAGTAAAATAGAATTTTGGCAAGCAGGTGAAAATCGCCTACATGATAGGTTTCTTTATACTTTAGAAGATAATAATACTTGGAAAATCCAAAGATTAGCACCTTAAAAATTCAAAGAAGAAGCGAGATATTTATTCTTGCATTTAATCATATTTAGTTTATTGTGATTCTATTCTATTTCTTCCTTTATGTTTTGCTTCATATAAAATTTCATCTACTCTTTTTATAAGAGCTTCTTTTGTATCTTCTTTTTTACATTGTGTAATACCGAAACTACAAGTCATATTAGTAATTTTTTTAAAGTTATTTTTTTCTATTTTGATTCTGATTTTTTCTACCATGAGAATTGCACTGTCCAAATTGGTATCTACTAATAATATCATAAATTCTTCTCCACCCCATCTAGCAAAAACATCAGTTTTTCTTATATTCTGATTTATAATATTAACAAGCCCTATTAAAGAAAGATCTCCTACATCATGACCATAAGTGTCATTTATATTTTTAAAATGATCAATATCAAACATAACAAGTGTTAAGTTTGATTTAGTACGCTTAGCTCTTCTAATTTCTATGTCTAATTCATGGTTTAATTTTAATCTATTATGTATTTGTGTTAAGTTATCAGTCATAGATAATCTTGTAAAATGTTCAACAGAATATGTCATTTTTTCTAATTTGTCTAAAGAATTATTAAAGCAAGTTGCCAATTCACCTAATTCATCATTGCATTTAATATTAACTCTTTTTGTAAGATCACCATTTCCTAAATTCTTAACTGCTAAAATAAGTACAGATATAGGTTTCGTAATAGTTTTAGAGAATATAATTGAAGTAAGTATTATAATAATAAATATAGCAATTAGTGTGAAAAATATTTTATCTTGAATTTGATTAACATATATAAATGCTTCTTTTTTATCTATTTCGGATAATATTATCCAATTTAGACCTTGAATATTTAAAGGTGCGAAGGAACTAAGAACTTCAATTCCTCTATAATCTTTAATTATATCAATACCACTTTTAACATTTAAAATATTATTACAAATAGCACCTTTTACTTCTTGAAATAATACTGTGGTTTTATTCTTTTTTATTTCTTCTATAATCTCTTTTTTAACACCTATATCACTAATTTGTTTAAAATAATTCATTTTATCTTCAATAAAAAATCTTGAATCATTTCTCATGCTACAATCTTGTGAAATAAGATAAGCTTCTCCTGTTTTCCCAAAACCTTCATTTTCCCAATTTTGATTACCTGTCATAATATTATTAATCTTATTAATAGGTATTTGAATAACTATAATAGCTGAGACTTCATTGTTCTTATTTTTCACTTTTGTAGCTATAAAAGACGCAGGTTGACCACCTGATGGATTATAATGTTGAAAATCAATTATATCAATATCATTATTATCTTTTGAGTTTTTTATACTTTTATAAATTTTAGCTAAATTTGTATTCTTATATTTGCCTTGTTCTATATTAGTTTTAAAATCAGATTCTTTAGCTACTGTATATATAATATTGTTAGTTTTAATATCAATTAAAAAAATATCATAGTATTCTTTTTTATTTACATATTTTAAAAATTCTTTATCATATTTTCTAACTTTTGAAGTAAAATCTTTATTTAAGAAATTATTTGATAATTCTTTTGTGGCTTTTATTACAAAAGGTGCTCTTGCTAAAAGAAAAATATCATTTTTAATACTTTTTATATATTCTTCTATTTGTGTTTTTTTTATTTCTCTAATAGCTGTTAATTTTTTAAAGTAGGTTTTTTGTATTTCATCTTCCAAACTATCATAAGTAATAAGATATGTTAAACCCATAGAAAAAATTGTAATTAAAATAAAGTGAATTACAATTTTAATATTAATACTAATAGAGTCAAATAATGTATTTAATAATTTAAACATAATTATCATCCTTTTATTCAAAACTAACTTAAAAATAATTTTAACTAATATAAATATACAATATTTACTCTTATTTTATACTAAAATTTAAAAAAATATCTTACGATAAAATTATTATATAAGTATATTATGCTATTTTAAGACATAAAATTTTAAGGAAATATTTATGAAATTAATTATTTTTGATATGGATGGCACTTTAATAAATAGTAGTTTTGCAATTACAAACACAATAAACTATGTAAGAAAAAATCTAGGTTTAGAAAAATTAGAAAAAAAATTAATATTAAATAAACTAAATGACCCAAATATTAACTCAGCAGAATTTTTTTATGGAACCAAACATTTTACAAAAAAACAAGGAGATTTGTTTGAAGAATATTATAAAATACATTGCTTAAGTGATTTACTTGTTTATGATGGTATTTTCAATTTACTTGATAACTTAAACAATGATTTTTTATTAACAGTTGCTACAAATGCAAATTCTTCATATGCAAAAAAAATGTTAAAGCATGTAGGTTTAGATAAATATTTTAGTACAATTATTGGATATGATGGTGTTAAAAATCCAAAACCACATCCTGAAATGGTACATAAAATTTTAGATAAACATAATATTATTAAAAACAATGCTCAATTAATAGGTGATTCACACAAAGATATAATTGCTGCAAATAAAGCAGGTATTGATTCTGTTTTGGTAAATTGGGGCTTTAGTGACCATAAAAAAGATGCTATTGAAACTGTAAGTGAATTACAAATGATGATTAACAAAAAGTTTATATGAAAATAACGGTTATAATTCCAATATATAACACAGAAGACCTAAGCTTAAATGCAATAAAAAGTATAAAAGAACAAAGCTATAAAGTAGATGAAATAATCATAATTGATGATGGATCCAAATATAAATCAAAAAAACTTTTTGAAAATGAAAATATAAAATATGTTTATCAAACAAATAAAGGTGTTTCAAGTGCTAGAAATTTAGGAATAAAACTAGCTAAAAATAATTGGCTTGCATTTTTAGACTCAGATGATACTTGGGAACCAGATAAGATAGAAGAACATATATCATTTCATAAAAATCATAAAAATATTTTAGCATCTTATACTTCTGAAATATGGATTAGAAATAATAAAATTAAAAATTTAAATTCTAAACAAAAAAAAGAAATACCTTCTTTTACAAATTCTTTAAGATTATGTAAAATTGGTACTTCAACATTTTTTTGTCATAAAAGTATTTTTAAGAATATAGGTTTGTTTGATGAGAGTTTATTAGCTTGTGAAGATTACGACTTATGGCTTAGAGTATTATTAAAATATGATATAGGATTTATTGATAAAAATTTAACTAAGAAATATGCAGGTCATGATAATCAACTTTCTTTTAGCACAAAATTAATTGATAAATATAGAATACAAGCCTTAGAAAAACATATAAATACACAATATAAAGATGAAGTTATACAAGAGTTACTTTATAAAATAAATATTTTATTAAAAGGTGCAAAAAAACGCAATAATGATGAGATGATAAAATATTGCGAAATAAAATTAAAACTTTATAATAAATGTGAGAGAGTGTAAATCTAACTGTGTAAACTTTAAGACAATACTACTTCTTTAAAATCACTTCTTGTACCCTTAATAGCTTTGTTAGATTGTGCTTTTACTGTATATACAAAAGATATTTTTGGATTTAATGTATTGTTTTTATTTGCCTTGTGCAGTGTTCTACTATGAAATAAAACAATATCACCTTTGTGTAAATTAAAAGATACTTTAGTTTTTAATAATTCATAGTTTAAAATATGCTCATCTAAAAAATTAGAGTTTTTATCAAATTGTTCTTTTATAAAATCTATTTTATGAGATTTTGGAATGAATTGTAAAAGTCCATTATCTAAATATTCATCATCTAGGGCTAACCAAATAGATATTAAGTTATCATTTTCATAATTCCAGTATCTTCTATCTTGATGCCATGGAGTTATTGAACTTTCTTTTGGCATTTTTGTCATGATAGAATTGTGATGTGCTAGACTTAATACTGCAACATCATCTAAGAGTTGTTTTAAAATAGGTCTTATTTTATTACTTGTCATCCATTCTTTAAAAATATCTTCTCTATTATAAACTTGTCTTAATCTTCTAATGGTAGTATTTTTATCTTTAGCTTCTAAATAATCATTTTCATATTCTAATGGTAATATTTTTTTCTCTAAGTGAAGTTTTGCTTTTTGTAAAATATTATTACATAAATCTTTACTTGCAAAAGCTTTAATAAGTAAGAAACCATTTTCTTTAAATTGTGATATTTGTTGATTTGATAATTCCATCTTTTATTATATCTTATTTTTTAAATGTAATATCTTTTAAATTAAAAATATTATTTTTATAAATTAGCACTTTTGCTAGTATATTGCTAAAAAGTACTTGACAAATACTCACTCAATAGTGTATAATCATTTTAGCAGTTCAATAATATGAGTGCTAGATTATAGAAAAGTGTGTTTATGATAAATAAAAAAGATTTTTTGTTGCAGTCAATTATAAAAGCATACATTGAAAATTGCGAGCCTATTGGTTCTTCACAATTAAAATCTATGTATGATATTACTTACTCCCCTGCAACTATTAGGTCTTATTTTAAAAAACTAGGTGATGAAGGTTACTTAGCACAAGAACATGTAAGTTCTGGGCGAACACCAACTATTGAGGCATTAACTCAATATTGGTTAAAGAAGCTTAGATTTAAGCTTAATAATATAGATGCAAATCTTGTTAATTCTTTATCTTATGAAGTTGGTTTATCTGTTTTTATTCAAGAACAAAAATCAGATATTTTAAATAAAATTTTAAATGTTGAGAATAAATATATCATATTAGAGTTTTCAACTTTTGCAGTTACTATTAAATATTCTAATACTTTATATAGATTTATTAGTGATTTAATTGATTTAGAATTAAGTCATATAGTTAGTATTACAAAGCAAGTAGGAGCATACGAAGTTTATGAACAAGTTAATCAGTATTTACAAAATAAAGATTTTCATATTTATAATACAAAAGAATTTTTTACTTTAGCATTAAGATATAACTTTGATGAAGAAAGAATAAATAAGTTTTTAAAAGGCAATATTTTGGACTCTTGTGATGAAGGTTTATATTTTGAAGAAATAGTACCTCAAGGATATATTGCTATTTGTCATAATTGTAAGATTAATAATACACAAGTAAAGATTTTAGTAGTTGGTGAACTTTCAAAAGATTATGAATATTTTTATAATCAAATTAGTATAAATTAGGAGATATTTTGGAAAAAAAGGAAAATAATATGAAAGATGAAATAAAAGATAAGATTGTTGAAGAAGCACTTCAAGAAGATGATACACAAATAGATAATATCAATGATGATGATAATAAAGTGATAAATGAAGAAACTAACACAAATGATGATGAAGAAAAATCTTCAAGTTTAGAAGATAAAATTGTTCAATTAGAAGAACAATTAAAACAAAGTGAAGATAAATATTATAGAGTTCATGCAGATTTTGAAAATGTTAAAAAAAGATTAGAAAAAGAAAAATACCAAGCAATTGATTATGCAAGTGAAAAATTTGCAAAAGATTTATTAACTTCAATTGATACACTAGAAATGGCTTTAGCTTCTTCTCACGGTGATTTAAGTTCACAAGAGTTGTTAAAAAAACTTCAAGAAGGAATTGAACTTACTATTAAAAACTTTAACACAGCTTTTGAGAAACACGATATTACTATTGTAGAAGCTACAGGTGAGTTTGATCCGAATTTTCATGATGCAGTTATGCAAGTAAATAGTGATGAGTATGAGAATAATCATATTGTTAAGCGTTTACAAAAAGGTTATAAATTTAAAGACAGACTGCTTCGTGCAGCTATGGTTAGTATTTGTAAAAAATAAATAATCTTAGAGATAAAACTTGACCGAAAAGTCATAAAACTAAAAATTATAAGTAAAAACAAAAACAAAAACAAAAATAATAAGGATATAAAATGGGAAAAGTAATAGGAATTGATTTAGGTACAACTAACTCTTGTATGGCAGTTTATGAAGGTGGAGAAGCTAAGATTATACCAAATAAAGAAGGTAAAAATACTACTCCTTCTATTGTAGCATTTACAGATAAAGGTGAAGTTCTTGTAGGTGATCCTGCTAAAAGACAGGCGATTACAAATCCTGAAAAAACTATTTATTCCATAAAAAGAATTATGGGTTTAATGATGGATGAAGAACATGCAAAAGATGCACAAAGTAAAGTAGGTTATAAGATTATAGATAGAAATAAAGCAGCTGCTGTTGAAATAGCAAATAAAGTATATACTCCTCAAGAAATATCAGCAAAAATTTTAGGAAAACTTAAAACAGATGCCCAAGAGTATTTAGGTGGGGAAGTTACTGATGCCGTTATAACCGTACCTGCTTATTTTAATGATGCACAAAGAAAAGCCACTCAAGAAGCTGGAACTATTGCTGGATTAAATGTATTAAGAATTATAAACGAACCAACTGCTGCATCTTTAGCTTATGGACTTGATAAAAAAGGTGAAGAAAAAGTTTTAGTTTATGATTTAGGTGGTGGTACATTTGATGTTACAGCCTTAGAAATTGGAGATGGAACTTTTGAAGTACTTTCAACAGATGGAAATGCTTTTTTAGGTGGAGATGATTTTGATAATGCTATTATTGATTGGTTAGCAAAAGAATTTAAAGATGAAAATGGTTTTGATCTTAAAAATGACAAAATGGCTTTACAAAGACTTAAAGATGCAGCTGAGAATGCAAAAAAAGAATTAAGTTCAGCAGAATCAACAGAAATAAACTTACCATTTATTTCTATGGGAAATGCAGGACCTATTCACTTAGTGAAATCATTCACAAGAGCAAAGTTTGAATCTATGACTGAAGATTTAATAGATGAAACTTTAGAACATATTAAAACAGCACTTAAAGATGCTGATTTAAGTAAAGATGAGATTGATGAAATTATTATGGTTGGTGGTTCAACTAGATTACCAAAAGCAAATGAAATTGTAAGAGAATTTTTTGGAAAAGATTTAAACAAAAGTGTTAATCCTGATGAGGTGGTTGCAGCTGGTGCAGCTATTCAAGCTGGTGTTTTAAGAGGTGATGTTAAAGATGTATTACTTTTAGATGTTACTCCTTTATCTCTTGGAATTGAAACATTAGGTGGAGTTATGACTAAGTTAATTGATAAAGGTACAACAATTCCAGTTAAAAAGTCTCAAGTATTCTCAACTGCTGAAGATAATCAACCAGCAGTTTCTATTCATGTAGGACAAGGTGAGAGAGAATTTGTTAAAGATAATAAATCTTTAGGTATGTTTGAACTTTCAAATATTCCATCAGCACCAAGAGGTGTACCTCAAATTGAAGTTACATTTGATATTGATGCAAATGGTGTTTTAAATGTAAGTGCAAAAGATAAAGGAACTGGAAAAGAAAATAAAATTACTATTTCAGGGTCATCTGGATTATCAGATGCAGAAATTGATAAAATGATTAATGAAGCAGAAGCTAATAAAGAAGCTGATGAGAAGAAAAAAGAAATCATTGAAGTACGAAATCAAGCAGATGCACTACTTCATTCAACTAAAAAAACTTTAGAAGAAAATGGTGATGCTGTTAGTGAAGAAGAGAAAACTGCAATAGTTGATGCAGCTGCTGCTTTAGAAGAAATATTAAAAGATGAAAATGCTAATAAAGAGGCTATTGAAGAAAAAGTTAAAGCTTTAACTGAAGTATCTCATAAATTAGCAGAAGCTATATATAAAAAAGATGATAAGAATAAAGAAAAAGATTCAAAAGCACAAGAGCAAACGAAAAAAGATGACGATGTTATCGATGCTGAAGTAGAGTAATACTCTACTTCATGCAAACTTTAGTATTTTTATTAATAATATTTTTAATTGTAATTTTTTCTATTTTACTTTATTTTAAAACCAAGCATTCAAGACTTGATAAGTTCAATAAAGGACAATGTCCAAACTGCAATGATAAAACAAAAATCTTTTTTGATAAAAATACTAATACTACCTTTGAGCATGAAATTATCACAAAAAAATTACTTAAAAACGATAGATGCTCTGGCACTATTGAAATACAATATCAATGTAAAACTTGCAAAATCAAAGAAGTACATCAAATATCTAATTAATATTAAGATATAATTTATTTAAAAAATATTCTAAGAAAATTAAATTATATAGTACAAGTTGGAGAAAAATATGAATGATAAGTTTATTAATGGTTCAAAGTGGGTCAGATTTGATTGTCATTTACATACAAAAGAAGATATTGAATTTGATAAAAATAGTTATGATAATTTTTTTAAAGAGTATAACGATAAATTAATTCAAAAAGATATTAATGTAGCAGTTATTACAAATCATAATAAATTTAATAGACATGAGTTTAGACAATTACAAAAAGAGTTTAAAAATGGTTACTTATTAGCAGGTGTTGAACTAAATATAAAAGAAGGTGCTAATGGTATTCATACTTTAATTGTATTTAATGAAAAATGGTATGCAAATCAAACAGATACAGATTTTATAAATAAGTTTTTAAACTCTGTATCAGAAGGACAAGAAAACTTTTCTACAAATAATGGCAAAACTAATACTGACTTTATAGAAACAATTAAAAAGTTAGAAGTATATAAAACATATGGTAGAGATTACTTCATTATATTAGCTCATGTTGATAACAACAGTGGATTTTTTAAAGAGTTAAAAGGTGGAATGATAAAAGCGTTATCAGATAATCCATTATTTTACAAAAATGTACTAGCCTTACAAAAATCTAAAACGAATATTAGTAGAGAACATTTAAAAAAAGAATTAGCACTTATAGAAGGTTCAGACCCTAAGAATATAAAAGAGATTGGACAAGGCAAAGAATCATATATTAAAATTGGTGCTTATAATTTTGAAGCAGTTAAATTTGCATTACAGGATAAAGAATATAGAGTAAAAAAAGAACTCCCTGAAACTAAAAATTCATATATAAAATCAATCTCTTTTAATGGTGGTAAATTAGATGGACAAACTATTGAATTATCATCATCTATGAATAATTTTGTAGGAGTAAGAGGTAGTGGAAAATCTTCTATTATAGAAGCTATTAGATATGGATTAGATTTAGAATTTTCGCCTATCAATGCAGATTATAAATATAAAAATAATTTAATAGAAAAATTATTAGGTAGTGCGGGAAAAATAACTATAAAAGCTTTTGATAATCGTAATAATGAATATTCTATTGAACGAGTTTATGGGCATTGTGTAGAGATTAAAAAAGACAATGAATTAATCAATATTAATATTTCTCCCTCTATATTAAAAAAACCACTTTATTTTGGACAAAAAGATTTATCAAGTTATAAAGATGGATATGAAAATGATTTAATAAATAAATTTATTGGCGATAAAACAAAAGATATTAAATCTAAAATTGATATGAAAAAACAAGAAATAAAATCATTATTAGAAAATATAAAGAAATATGACAATTTAGATGATAAAAAAGAAGAAGTTGAAAAAAAGATAGAAGAATTAAAATTAAAGATTGATGAGTTTAAAAAGCACAATATTGAAGATAAGTTAAAAAAACAGATTGAATTTAATAAAGATGATTCAAATTTCTCAAATATTATTAAGGATTTACAAGAGTTTGAAAATGACGCAAATAGTTTTATAAAAACTTATGAAGAAAATAACTTTTTTGAGAATTTAAAACGGTATAAATCTAAAGAAAATCAAGATATATTTAATAGTCTTTATGCAATTATTGATACAAGTAAAGATACATTTTTAAATATTTCTACACAGTTAAATACTTTAACAGATAGTTTTAAAGATATAAATTCTTTACATAGTTCTTTCGTAAATAAATACAAACAATTTAATGATACATTTTTAGAAATCCAAAGAAATATTAATCTTCCTGATAACTTAAGAGCAGATAATTTTATAAATTATACTAAAACATTAAATACTCAAAACTTAATGTTAAAAGAAATTGCAAAACTATCAAATTTAAAAAATAATTTAAGAAATATTTTAACAGAACTAATCTCTGAGTTAAATAATTTATATTTAGATGAATTTAGATTAATTGAAGATGGAATAAAGTCTATAAATCAAAATAAATCGTCTATTGAATTAAAAGCAGAATTTAAAGGTGATAAAGACTTATATGAAAAGTATTTAAGAAATATTTTTAGTGGAAGTGGATTAACAAAAGCTAACTATGAAAAACTTACACAATACAAAGATTGCATTGAAATATATAAAAACTTAAATAATATATCATTTGGTGGGGAAAAGCAAAAAACATTTAAAGAAAAATTTGTAAATTCACTTTCATCACTTCTAACTTTTCAAGTACCAAACAAAATAGAGATATTTTATAATAAAGAATTATTAGTAAATCATTCACTAGGTCAGAGGGCATCAGCCTTAATTATATTCATTTTAACACAAAGAGATAATGATATAATCATTATTGACCAACCAGAAGATGATTTAGATAATCAGACAATTTATAAAGAAGTTATAGTAGAGTTGTTAAAGCTTAAAAATAAAACACAATTTATATTCGCAACGCATAATGCTAATATACCAGTACTAGGAGATTGTGAACAAATAGTAGTGTGTAATTATGAAGAAAATAAAATTAATATAAAACTTGGTAGCATAGATAATCATGATATACAAGATAATATTATAAATATAATGGAAGGTGGAGAAAAAGCCTTTAATAAAAGAAGGGATATATATAATTTATGGAAACATTAGAATTACTTGAAAAAATATCAAATGGAGAAGATAGTTATACTCAGTTTAAAGAAGATATAACTAACAATGATAAATTGGCTTATGAACTTATGGCATTTTCTAATGCAAGAGGCGGAGTCTTAATTATTGGTATTGCAGATAGAACTGGTAACATTATTGGCTTAAGTGTTGCTGATATTGGTAGACTTAATCAAATGATTGGAAGTGTTATTCGAGATAAAATAAAACCATTAATATATCCAATAGTGACAATTAAAAATATTAGTGGTAATAAAATATTAGTTATTGAAGTTTCAGAAGGAATAAGTAAACCATATGATGTTAATGGAGTTTATTACACTAAAGCAGGTAGTGATAAAAGAATAATTTCGCAAGAAGAACTTAGAAGATTATTTGCAGAATCAAAGAAATTGTATGCAGATGAAGAGATTGTAAATGGAACAAATATTACAGATTTAAATCAACAGCTTTTTGACATTTATTTAGAAAAAGCAAATAAAAATATTTTTAGTAAGCTAAAAAAAGGTGAATTAAATCTTGCAACAATTTTAGAGAATCAAATGATTATGAAAAATAATCAATTAACACTGGCTGGAAATTTAATTTTTGGTATTAAACCACAACAATTAAATCCATCTTTTTTTATAAATTGTTGTTATTTTAATGGAAATGACACCTCTGTAAATAGATTCATTTCAAAACAAAGAATAAAAGGAACTTTTGAAAAGTTGTATGATGATAGTCTTCGTTTTATCACAAGTAATTTACAAAATAAACAAGTAGAAGAAAATTTTAATTCAAACGGCGTTCCTGAAATATCTCATGAAATTATTGGAGAACTTCTTGTTAATGCCTTAATTCATAGAGACTACTATATAAATAGCTCTATAAAAATCTTTATTTTTCATAATAGATTGGAAATAATAAGTCCAGGAAAATTAACTAACTCACTAACTATAGAAAATATCAAAAATGGTAGGTCTATTTGCAGAAATCCAATACTAGATTCTATTTGTGAAAATATTTTACCTTATAGTGGGTATGGAAGTGGAATAAAACGAGTTTTAAGTATAAATCCAGATGTTGAATTTATCAATGATATAAACAAAGAAGAATTCAAATGTATAATTCCAAGATAGGATAAATTATGTTTTATACAAATACCTTTATAATCTTCTTCGTACTTTTTATTAGTGCATGCTCAACTAAACAATATGATAAAAACTTTAAACAAATCTCACAGGCAAATTTAAAAGAAATTTCATTTGATGAAATAAATGGTTTTTATGAAGATGACTTAGAATTAGCTTTTAATGTTTTTAAAAAGTCTTGTATGAAAGCTAAAAGATATAAATTGTTTCATGATGTTTGTGAAAAAAGTAACTCAGATACAAATGCAAAAGATTTTTTTATTAAAAATTTTACACCTTATATGTTATATAGTAAAAATAATAAAAATATTGGACTAATCACAGGATATTATGAACCCTTATTATATGGTAGTAAAATTAAAAATAATAGATATAAATATCCTATTTATAAAGTACCAAATGATTTAATTTCAGTTCACTTAGGTAGTATTTATCCCAAATTAAAAGATTATAGATTAAGAGGAAAGATAAAAAACAATAAGTTAATTGCTTACGAAGAAAGAAAAAATATAAAATATAAATCTAATTTAGAAGTGATTACTTATGTTGATAATAAAATAGATTTATTTTTCTTGCATATTCAAGGTTCTGGAAAAGTAAAGCTTGATACAGGCGAAATAATTAATATAGCTTATGCAAATCAAAATGGTAGAAAATACTTTGCTATAGGAAAGTATTTTATAAAAAATAAGTTAATTAAAAGAAAAAATATATCACTTCAAAGTATCAAAAAATATTTATATGAACATCCTTTTGAAGTAGATAAAATATTAAATTTAAATAAAAGTTATGTTTTCTTTTCTCAAAGTTCTAAAAGTGCAACAGGTGCTTTAGGAGTTGAACTTACAGCAAAAAGAAATCTAGCAGTTGATAAAAAATATATTCCTTTAGGAATGCCTGTTTTTATTAATACAAATAATCCACAAAACAGACAAGATATTAATCGCTTAATGGTAGCATCTGATGTAGGTGGAGCCATTAAAGGGGAAATACGAGCAGATTTTTTTTGGGGACATGGAAAAGAAGCTGAGCATTTAGCAGGTCTTATGAAAGAAAAAGGAACATTAATCTTATTAATTCCTAAAAAATAAAAAAGATATATTATGTCTAACTTTATACTTTTTGTATAGAAAAATATATGCAATATGTAAAGGTTTTTTAAGATATAATTGCAAGATTTTTAAAATGCTAATAGGGAAATAAATCAATGCCAAAAAGACAAGATATAAAAACAATTTTACTTATAGGCTCAGGTCCTATAATTATTGGGCAAGCATGTGAGTTTGATTATTCAGGAACACAAGCAACAAAAACACTTAAAGAATTAGGTTATAGAGTTGTTTTAATTAACTCAAATCCAGCAACAATTATGACCGATCCTGAATTTGCGCATAAAACTTATATTGAACCAATAACAGAAGAAGTTGTTGCAAAAATAATAAAACAAGAAAATATTGATGCTATTTTACCTACTATGGGAGGTCAAACTGCACTTAATATTGCAACTTCTATGTATGACAAGGGTATGCTTGATGGAGTTAAATTTTTAGGTGCCACGCCTGATGCTATTAAAAAAGGTGAAGATAGACATCTCTTTAATGAAGCTATGAGAAAAATAGGTATGGATTTACCCAAAAGTGCAAATGCTTATAGTGTTGATGAGGCTATAAAAGTTGTAAAAGAAATAGGTTTCCCAGTAATTTCAAGAGCTTCATTTACGCTTGCAGGTGGTGGTAGTGGTGTTGCTTATAATATGGATGAGTTTAAAATATTAGCTGAAGCTGGTATTGATGCCTCACCTATTAATGAAATTGAAATTATGGAATCTATGCTTGGTTGGAAAGAATATGAGATGGAAGTTATACGAGATACAAAAGATAATTGTATTATTGTATGCTCAATTGAAAATTTAGACCCTATGGGTGTGCATACAGGAGATAGTATAACTATTGCACCTGCACTTACATTAACAGACAAAGAATACCAAAATATGCGAAATGCCTCTTTTGCAATTTTGCGAGAAATTGGTGTTGATACAGGTGGCTCTAATGTACAATTCTCAATTTGTCCAGATACAGGAAGAATGATAGTAATTGAAATGAACCCAAGAGTTTCAAGAAGCTCAGCACTTGCATCAAAAGCTACAGGTTACCCAATAGCAAAAGTAGCAACTCTATTAGCTGTTGGTTTTACTTTAGATGAAATTACAAATGATATTACAGGTACAACAGCTTCTTTTGAACCAGTTATTGATTATATTGTTACAAAAATTCCTCGTTTTACTTTTGAAAAATTTCCTAAAGCAGACTCAACATTAACAACTTCTATGAAAAGTGTTGGTGAAGTTATGGCAATGGGAAGAACATTTAATGAATCTATTCAAAAAGCCTTATGTTCATTAGAAACTGGTCTTTGTGGTTTTAATAAGATTGAAGGCGATTTAGAGTTTATTAAAAAAGAAATTAGACGTCCAAATGAAAAAAGATTATTGTATGTAATGCAAGGATATAGAGAAGGTTTAAGTAATGAAGAACTTTTTGACTTATCTAAAATTGACCCTTGGTATTTAAGTAAACTAAGAGAGATTTATAATATAGAAATATCAATAAATTCTACTATTTTAAGTGATGAAAAAGCTATGAGATTTGCTAAAGCAAATGGTTTTTCTGATTTAATGATAGCTTCTTTAATTAATAAAAAAGAAGATGATGTTTATAATGCAAGAAAAAGCTTAGGTGTTGATTTTGAATATAATGAAGTTGATACTTGTGCTGCTGAGTTTAAAGCTTTAACTCCTTATCTTTATTCAACTACAAATATTACAAAACTTCCAAGTGCTAAAAAAGAAACAAGTGATGAGAAAAAAGTATTAATAATAGGTGGTGGTCCAAATAGAATAGGTCAAGGAATAGAGTTTGATTATTGTTGTGTGCATGCTTCTTTTGCTTTAAAAGAAATTGGTGTAAAAACTATTATGTATAACTGTAATCCTGAAACTGTATCAACTGACTATGATACTTCTGATGTACTTTATTTTGAACCAATTGACTTTGAACATGTAAGAGCTGTAATTGAAAAAGAAAAGCCAGATGGTGTGATAGTACATTTTGGAGGTCAAACACCTTTAAAATTAGCAAATGCTTTAAGTAAAATAGGCGCAAAGATTATTGGTACAACAGCTGAAGTCATTGATTTAGCAGAAGATAGAAAAAAATTCTCAAAATTTGTTGAAGAAAGTGATTTATTACAGCCTGAAAATGGCACAGCTGTTGAAGTAGATGAAGCAGTTGAAATTGCCAATAAAATAGGATACCCCGTACTAGTTCGCCCATCTTTTGTTTTAGGTGGTAGGGGCATGAGAATTGTGTATTCGCAATTAGAGCTTAAAAAATATATGCTAGCTGCTGTTTTGGTTTCAAATGATGCACCTGTTTTAATTGATAAGTTTCTTGATCGTGCAATTGAGCTTGATGTAGATTGTATTTGTGATGGAAAAGAAGTATATATTGGTGGAATTATGCAACATATTGAAGAAGCTGGTGTTCATTCAGGTGATTCAGCTTGTTCACTTCCTCCTGTTTCTATTTCTAAATCTCTAATTAAGCAACTTGAAGAAAAAACAAAAAATATGGCATTAAGCTTAGGTGTTATTGGACTTATGAATGTTCAATATGCTATTTATCAAGGTGATATATATTTAATAGAAGTAAACCCAAGGGCTTCAAGAACAGTACCTTTCGTATCAAAAGCAACGGGTATGCCACTAGCAAAAGTAGCAACGCGTGTTATGTGGGGGCAGGACTTAAGAACTGCACTAAGTGCTTATAATTTTGACTTAGTATGGGAAGGAAATGGTGTTTTAAAACCAATTTTAAGAGATCATGTAGCTGTAAAAGAAGCAGTTTATCCTTTTTCAAAATTATCAGGTTCTGATATGATTTTAACTCCAGAGATGAAATCAACGGGTGAAGTTATGGGTATTTCAAATTCTTTTGCAAAATCGTATGCAAAAGCTCAAAGTGCTGCTGATAATGATTTGCCAACTAAAGGGAAAGTATTTATTTCTTTATGTGACTTAGATAAACAATTTGCTGCCCAAATATCTAAGAATTTAGTAGAACTTGGTTTTTTGGTTGTATCAACAGGAAAAACTTATCAAAAAATTATTGATGCAGGAATACCTTGTGAAAAAGTTCTTAAAATATCTGAAGGAAGACCAAATATTGCTGATTTATTAAGAAATGGTGATATTGCACTTGCTTTTAATACCTCAGATGGACAAGAAAGTTCAAAAAGTGATGGAAGGAATATAAGAAGAATAGTTCTGCGAATGAAGATACCTTATGTTACAACAGTTGCTGCTGCTTTTGCTTGTGTGGAAGCTATGAGAGCTTTAAGAGAACAAAATGTTTTGGATGTAAAAGCTATTCAAGATTTTTTGAATGATTAAAAAATGGATTCAAATTTAATATATCTAGTACAAACAGATACTAGTGTTGGATTTTCATCTTCTAATTATGAGAATTTATCACAAATAAAACGAAGAAATAAAAAGCAAAAGATATTACAAACACTTAAAAGCTTTAAGTGTTTGAAAGAACAAGCAAGAATTCCTAAAAAGTTTAAAAAAAAAGTTAGGAAATCAAAATACACAACTTTTATATATCCAAATCTAAAAGCATTTAGAGTTATTAATCAAACAAATAATTTTTATTTATTTATAAAAAAATTTAATATGTTATATTCAACATCAGCAAATCTTACAAAACAAGGTTTCAACCAAGATTTCGCAAGACAAAACTCAGATATTATTGTGTTAAGTAAAAAAAAATTTTCATCTAAAAATGAATCAAAAATATTTAAATTAGGTAAAAATAAATTAAGTAAAATAAGATAAGAATATATTTTAAAAATTTTATTTGACATATATATAGATTTAATAATATACTTCCATAACAAAGGATAACTATGGCAAAAGAACACCAATTTGATATTTCAGCAAAACTAGATTTTCAAGAACTTAAAAATGCTATTGTACAAGCTCAAAAAGAATGTACAAATAGATATGATTTTAAAGGCATTGAAAAAGAAATCAAGTTTAATGAAACAGCAAAAAGTATAAGTATAAACTCAGCAAGTGATAATAAAGTAGATGCTATTTATGATATTTTAATAGCAAAATTAAATAAAAGAGGCATACCTATAAATTCTCTCGATGATGCTAAACAAGAAGATAGTTCTGGTGGAAATAGAAAATATACCTATGCACTAATAGATTCAATTCAAAAAGATGATGCAAAAACTATTCAAAGTGAAATAAAAAAATTAAAGCTTAAAGTAAAAGCTGTAAATCAAGGTGATGAGATAAGAGTAACAGGGAAAAATCTTGATGATTTACAAGATGTTATGAAACATCTTAAATCATTAGATTTAAAATCCCCTTTAGTATTTGATAATTTTAGATAAAACTATTGTAAAGCTTTAACCAATGTTATAGGTGCATTTGCTTCTTTATTATGTGCAAAAACTAAATCATTACCAGATGCACTTGCATGACAGGAAATACAACCAGGGAATTTTCCTGCAATTTGTTTATTTCCTTTAGAAAACAATGAGCCATCAGCTTTATATTTTACCCAATACCAGTTGTTATTTTTAGGATCATATCCATCTTTTTTAATCATAACGGTAACTGCTTTTAAGTATTTTTTTCTATCATTTGCTACATTTTTAATAGAAACACCTTTACCACCATAATTTCTTTTTACAATAACTCTTTTACCATCAATAGTACTTTCAAGCACTTCTCTTACTTTTCCATGTGGAGGACCTCCCACATACAAAGTAGCATCTGCTGAATTTAATTTATTAGCTTCTAAATTTTCCCACAAATATTTGGCATAAGCCACATCTATTTTTCCACCAAATGGCATTTCTTTAGCTTGTGCTAAAACTGAAAAAGACAAGCTAAATATTGCAAACGACAATACTAATTTTCCTAAAGATAAGTTTTTCATAAATTCTCCTTTAATTTTACAAGAAGATTATAAAGTTTTTTTGTTAAGTTTTTGTGTAGAAGATTTATTTGTTTTAAAAAGTTTATAAAAAATTATTCAATTAGTAAAATTTTAATCCAATAATTCAATTTTGAGCATTATTTTATAATTACATATATGATTAAAATCTACTATATTCTTTTATATCTCTTAATAATTCATCTATTCTTTTTTTACTAGAATTCCAAGAAAAAACAAACCTAGCTCCTCCTTCACCAATGAAAGAATAAAAAATCCAATTTTTACTCTTAAGTTCATCTAATAGTTTTTCATCAGTTTGAATAAACACACTATTTGCTTCGACTTTAAATTTTATTTTAATATTTTTAATTTGTTTTACTTCTTTTTCAAAATATTTAGCCATAAGATTTGCATGGGAAGCATTTTTCTTCCATAAATTATTTTCTAAAAGTGCTATCCATTGTGTTGAAATAAATTTCATTTTAGATGCTAATTGCCCTGCTTGTTTACATCTATAATCAAAATCTTCACATAGTTGTTTATTAAAAAAAATCACAACTTCACCCAATGCCATGCCATTTTTAGTTCCTGAAAAACACAAAACATCAATACCTACTTTCCACGTAAGTTCAGCTGGACTTGCATTTAAAGAAACAAGGGCATTGGAAAATCTAGCCCCATCCATATGAATATGCAAGTTGTTTTTTACAGCTACTTTTTTAATAGCTTCTAATTCTTTTATAGTATAAACAGTTCCTAATTCGCTTGTTTGTGTTAAGGATACAACTTTTGGTTTAGGATAATGTATATCACTTCTTTTATTTGCAAGTTCATCTATATCACAAGGTCTTAGTTTACCATTTTCACCTTTTGCAAGTAATAACTTAGAACCATTTGAAAAAAATTCAGGAGCGCCACATTCGTCTGTTTCTATATGTGCAACTTCTGTACAAATGATACTATGATAAGAATTACACAATGAGGCTAAACTTAAAGAATTTGCAGCAGTCCCATTAAATACAAAAAAAACTTCGCAATCACATTCAAATAATTCTCTTAATTGATCAGCTGCATATTTAGTATAATAATCATCGCCGTAAGCTTGTGCATTCCCATCATTTAAACTAACAATCTTGTCTAATACTTCAGGACAAATTTGTGAATAATTATCACTTGCAAATTGTTCTTTAATTTTTTCATACATTATAAGTTCTTTCTTACTATAAAAATTTGGGCTTATATTTGGTAAATTATATAAATATCTTTAGCATATACTCTTGTAAGCTTATTGTATCAGAATTATGTTTTAATCATTAATACAATAGTTGACTTTGTAAATAAAGTGGGTTTAAAAAACTCAAATATATTTTTATGTTCACCTGTGTGCCCTTAGGTAATTTTATTTTACCAAATTGACACAGTTTTTTGAACAGTCCCTTTATTCTTCTTTTGCTTTTACAGTATTTTTACCTACGAACTCTTTTTCATCCGCACTTGCAACTACTAATTTGGCTATAGTATCTGTTTGTTTTGCAATATCGTTTGTTTCACTAGCTATCATAGCATTTTGTTGTGTCTGTTTATCAAGTTGATTTACTGTATCGTTTATTTGCTCTATTCCTATTAGTTGTTCTTTACTTGCACCTTCTACATCTGATATAAGATTAATGGTTTTTGATATATTATTATTAAGTTCTGTATAGCCATTTATCATTTGATGTGCAATATCTTTTCCATTATTTGCTTTTTGTGTAGCATTTGATACAAGTTCTTTGATCTCATTTGCGGCTTCTCCGCTTCTACTTGCTAGATTTCTTACTTCTTGAGCTACAACAGCAAATCCTTTTCCAGCTTCTCCAGCAGTTGCAGCTTCAACGGCTGCATTTAATGAAAGTATATTAGTTTGGAATGCTATTTGATCTATAATTGTTATAGCTTCATTTATTGCATTTACTTCTTGATCTATCTCATTCATAGCTGTGGTTGTTTGGTTTGCGAGATTTTGTCCAGATTTTGAAGATGTTTTGAGCTCATTTGTAAAGCCTGCCATTCTTACAATATTTTGTGTATTTAAAGATATATTACTTGTTATCTCTTCTAATGCTGCTGATGTTTCTTCTAAACTAGCTGCTGCTTCATTTGAATTATCATTTAATGTATTTACATTTTCTAATAAAATATTTGAACTATTTTCTAAAGTTAGACCATTTGATTTATTTTCTACTAACATGGCAGTTATTGCATCTTTTAGATTATTTATATCACTTACTAAAATTCCAAGTGCTCCATCTTTTTCAATATTATTTAAATGTAATTCTTTTCTATAATCATTTATAGCATATTGTTCTAAAACAAGATTCATATTAGTAAAGTGTTCCTTAGTTATTTTTATCATATCATTTACTTCATTCTTAAACTCATTTAATGACTGATTATTAGTACTACTTTGAATATATTCAGAATAATAACCATGTTTAACTTTAGTTATGATGATTTTTGCTTCATCAATTAGTTTTAAATCTTGTTCTAGTGATAATTTAGTTTTATTGATATTTTGGTTTACTACTTTTGCCATAATACCTATTTCATCATTTGATTTATCATCCAATAAAGTTATCTCTGAAGATTCTTTATTTAAGTATCGAAAAAAATCTGAAAGTCCATTCTGAAATTTTGAAAGTGGATTAACAATACTACTTTTAATGATAAATATAGAAATAATCATGATAATAATCAATAATATTACAGAAGCAATAGCAATAGTATCTCGTATCTCATTGGAGGTAATTAAGACTTCATCTTCAGATATCTCTGATATGATTGCCCACTTTAAATCTTTTCCTACTTTTATAGGTGCATATGAAGATAATACTGATTTACCACTATAAGAAATAATAGTTTTAGTATTAGATTTACCTGCTAAGGCATTGTTACTAGCTTCTGTATCAACTTTTCCACTAGATGTATTTAAAAAAGATTTTTTTATACTATGATTTTGTGGATCTAAAAAACTATCACTTCTCATAAGCTTATCTTGCCCTACTAGATAATCTTCTTGTGTTTCACCATATCCATCTCCAAAATTCATAATTTTATTTATAGATTTATTTGAAACTTGAAATACCAATATAGCATCAAATGCACCATCAATAATAATAGGTGTTCCTAGAAAAAAAGTAGGAGCATTATTATTTGGAGAGTAAGCTTTTATATCTACATATACAGCTCTTTTTAACCTTTTAACTTTTTTCCAAACTTCACCTAAGTTAGAATTTTTTAAATTTCCACTACTTAAATTTTGTCCATAAGCACTATTCTTTTTTTGTGAATACATTATATGCCCATACTTTTGACCTATTATTAAGATATCATCATAAGTATAATCTTTAGCAAAGTCCTGAAAATAGCTATCATATTGGGCTGTTTTTTCTTTGGTTAATTTGTGTTCAATAGGGTACTTATCTGTTTTTCCTACTTGTAGTTTTTTATGTACAAAAATTAAATCATAAACTAAATCTATAGTTACTAAAGATTTGGCAACTACATTTATATCCCTAAGTTTAGAATTGAATAGATTTTCTACTTGAGCTATTTTACTTTGATTTGCAGATGTAAGAATATCATAGTTTATAGCAATAAGAGCATTTTTTGCACTAACTATTGATATAGTAGCAAGTACACTTGCTAAAACAAGTAAAGATATAATAGTAAGTAGCAAGACCTTTATTTTGATTGTTAAATTTTTCATCAATTTACTTTAAGGATTTATAGTTTAATTTTAATACAATATCACTAAAAGCATATAAGCACTTTTGATGATTACATTTATCTTTTAAAATAAAAGATTAAATGTAAGATAAGTATTTGTACTCTTTTTAAATGAACCCATCGCCTTAGCTGCCATAGAATGTATATCATATATAGCACCCATTAGATTACTTGTATAATTATATTTAATAGTTGTATGCCCTAATCTAAAGCTTGTATTTTTATTTATGAATTTTGTAACATAAAATTCAGTGGCTGTTCCACGAGTAGCCAATTTATTAGTAGGATCACTAGAACCTTGTGTATATCCAACCCAATTTTTACTACCTTTATTATATTCAGCACCAATTTTCCAATCTCTATTGATATGGTATCTAGCACCTAACCAAAAAGCATTACCTGTGGCAGTTGTTTTTTTAGCTTCACCTGTTGTTAATAATCCAACACGAATTTTCTTAATTTTTCCATCCACAATTGTTTTACTCTCAATTGTTTCATTTGTAGAGCTACGCTTACTTCTAGCAAAATGTGCAAATAAATCTAAATTACCATTTATTTTTGTAGCTTCCATCATGAACCCACTTATAGCTCCATCGCCTATATTTGCTGATTTACCATCGGTACCTGTAACACCAATATTAGATATAGGAAGATAGAATGCTTGTAAATCATTAGAAAAAGGTAAATTTTTAAAAGTTTTATTTATTATTAATCCTGTTATTTCTGTATTCTTTAATCCATCATGTCCAAAATAATTTCTTGAGGGATTAGGTGCATCTTGTGTTACTGGTGTAAAATATGTAAATTGTATACTTGTACCAGATAAATATTTATCTAAATTGGCAGTTAAAATAACACCATCCATAATCCAATCATAAGCTAAAGATGAAAAAGTACCTTTTCTTTTTGTACCTTCTTTTATATTTGAGCTTGGACCATCTGCAGTTGAAAGTCTTCCTAAGCTTATAATAAATGGGATTTTACTTCCTTTATTTGTAAGCCAATCCACACTAGCTCTCTCAACATAAAGCTCACTACCATTTGGTATTCTTCCTTGTGAAAAATCTGCATTTGCATTTCTTGGTGTATCATCTCCCCAGTTTTTATACATAGATAGTCTACCTGAAAATTTTAAATCATCTGAAATTTGAGATTTCATATTTAAATTTAATTTTACCCTATTTTCTGTTGAAGTATATGAATTGTCTTTTGTAGGTGTTTTTTGTACATTTGAAAAATGATTACTTTCAACTTTAAAACCTAAACCAAATTGTATTTTATCTGTATAGCTTCTTATTTCTACATCTGATATTCTTTCATCTAATTCTTCCGTAAATTCTTCATTTTGAGTATTTTCTTTTTTCATATCACTGATGATATTTTCTAAGATTTTAATTCTCTCTTCAAGCGTATTTCCGCTTAATGATGTATATGAAAGAGTTGCTGCTACAACTACACTTAATATCATTTTTTTATTTATCATAATTTCTCCTATCTTCCAGCTGATTCAGCGGCATCAGAATCTGCTGCATTATCCATCAAATAACTATTTAAACTCAATTGTTCATCAGAACTTAACTTATCTATTCCCATTTTTGCTTTATTTCTTCCAGATTTAAATATTCTAGTCCATTGGGCTGTAACTTTAGAACCAGCATCTATACCTAGTTTATCAGCAAGTGCTTTTCCATCTAAAGCAAACATTGTAAGCGTAAAAAATAATGCAATTATAGCAATAATTTTTTTCATTATAATCTCCTTTTATTATTTTATAATTGATAGTATATATATATTATTATTTATTTTTAATTAAAGAATACAAATTTTTGTAAATATTTCATATGTAGTGCCTTATAGGCTTAATCAAAACTCATTAAAATAAAAAATACAAAGATAATTATATTATTTTTAAAGATAATTATATTATTTAATATTAGATTAATTATCAAAGATAATATGATGAGCAATTTTAAATTTATATTAGTAAAATAGATTTAAAATTGACATAAATGTACATAATATTGACATAATTTTATGTCATACTTTTTTTATCAAAAATTTAAGGAGTTAAAATGAAAAAACAAGTATTAGGAATAATGGCAACAGCTTTACTTGCCTCATCAGCTATGGCTGCGGATTTTACGCTAAAGTTTTCACATGTAGTTAGTGATAATACACCAAAAGGTAAAGCAGCTAGATTTTTTGAAACAAGATTAGAAGAATTATCAAAAGGTAAAATTGATGTTCAAATATATCCTTCTTCTCAATTATATAAAGATAATGCTGTTTTAAAAGCTATTAGATTAGATTCAGTACAAATGGCAGCTCCTAGTTTTTCTAAATTTGGTAAAATCGTACCACAATTAGCTTTATTTGATTTACCATTTTTATTTAAAGATATAGATCATTTACATAGAGTACAAGATGGTGATGTTGGTACAAAATTAAAAGCTATGGTAACAAAAAAAGGTTTTGTAGCTTTAAACTTTTGGGATAATCATTTTAAACAATTATCTTCATCTAAAAAAGCTTTAATTATGCCAGATGATGCAAAAGGACAAAAATTTAGAATTATGTCTTCAAAAGTACTTGAAGCACAATTTCATGCAGTTGGAGCAAATCCACAAATGATGCCTTTTTCTGAGGTATATTCAGGTTTACAACAAGGTGTAATTGATGGTCAAGAAAATACTAATTCAAATATCTACACTAAAAAATTCTATGAAGTACAAAAATATTTAACAGTATCAAATCATGGTTATTTAGGATATTTAGTTGTATTATCTAAGAAATTTTGGAATAAACTTCCAAAAAATTTACAAGCTAATGTTAAACAAGCTATGAATGAAGCTACACAAAAAGAAAGAGAATATGCGGAAGATTTAAATACTAAACAATTTAATCTAATAAAAGAATATGCTACAAAAACTGGTAAATTAGAAATCATTACTTTAACCAATGAACAAAGACAAGCATGGGCTACAAAAGTAAGTGCAATTTATCCACAATTTCATTCTCCTAAAAAAATCGGAAAAGACTTAATCAATGGTGCTTTAAATACTAAGTAAACATTTAAATATACTTTAACTATCTTCTTTTTTAAAGAAGATAGTCGCAATAATTTTCTACTAAATCTTACTTCTTATAAATTTATTCTAAAATAGAATCGTTTAATATTTTTTTTATGATTAGTGATATAGATGTTTTATTGCACAAATATTTATCGACAATTGGAGTACATAATTATGTTTAATATTATTAGTACTGTTATTGGTTTTATAAACAGATCAATCGCAATAATTGGTATTACAGGTGGTGTCGCAATTGCATTTTCAAATGTAGTTGCAAGATATGCTTTTAACGCATCTTTAGTTTGGGCTACAGAGTTAACTATATTTTTATTTTTATGGTCTGTATTTTTTGGTGCTGCTTATTGTTTTAAAAAAGATGCTCATATTGCTGTAACTGTTATCTTAGATATCGTATCTTCAAGAACTGCAAAAGTAATGTTACTTATATCTCATATAATTACTTTTATATTTTTATTAACAGTTTCATATTTTGGTTATGAATATTTATTCTTAGTTATTGAATTAGATGAGAGATCAATTGACTTATGGGATATGCCTATGTGGATAATTTATTTAGTTATTCCTATTTCTTTTTTGTTCGCATCTTATAGAGTGGCTGAAAGAATTCAAGTGATTTTAACTACCCCTCATGATAAAATTGTCAAAGAAAGTGAAGCAGAAATGGTACTTTCTGAATTAGGTGAAAGTTCAAAAGATATGACAAATAAAAATGTAAAAGAATTAAATGACATTGTAAAAGAAGCAAATAAAAAAACAGGAGGCTTACTATGAGTGTATTAGTATTATTTGGAATATTTTTCTTTTTAGTAATTCTTGGAACTCCTATAGCTATTTGTTTAGGAGCTGCTACATTTACAACTTTAATGTTATTTACAGATATCTCTCCTATTGAAATATCTTCAATGATGTTTGAAAAAGTTGAGCATTATTCTTTAATGGCAATTCCTATGTTTATTTTAGCAGGGAATCTCTTATCCAAAGGCTCCGCCGCCCAGAGGATTATAGAGTTTGCAAAATCTATTGTAGGGCATCTTCCAGGTGGTCTTCCTATTTCTGCTATTTTTGCATCTATTATTTTTGCAGCAGTATCAGGATCAAGTCCTGCAACGGTTGTAGCAATTGGTTCTATTATGTTTGGAGCAATTGTACAAGCAGGTTATCCTAAAAAATATGCAGTTGGAACGATCGCAACAGCAGGCTCACTTGGTATTTTAATTCCACCTTCAATTGTGTTAATTGTTTATGGAGTTACTGCTGAAGTTTCTATTGGAAAATTATTTATGGCAGGAGTAGTTCCTGGTATTATGTTAGGTATTATGATGATGGTTGTAACTTATATTGGAGCTGTTCGTTTAGGTTTTAAAAGAAGCAAACCAGAATCATTTAAAGTAAGATTAACAAAAATGAAAGATGCCTCTTGGGGTCTTATGACTATAGTTATTGTTATGGTTGGTATTTATGGTGGTATTTTTACTCCAACAGAAGCAGCAGCAGTTGCAGCAGTTTGGGCATTTTTTATATCTGTATTTATATATAAAGATATTAAAATAAGTCAATTTTTTGATACAGCATTAGATTCGGCCAAAACAACCTCTATGATTATGTTTATTATTGCAAATGCTATGCTTTTTGCACATTTTTTAACTATTGAAAATATTCCTCAAGGAATTACAACGGCATTAATTGATGCCAATGTTGATAAATATATGTTCTTACTATTAGTAAATGTTTTATTAATAATTGCAGGCTCATTTATGGAACCAAGTGCTATTATCATGATAATGGTGCCTTTATTGCTTCCAGTTGCTGTAGCCCTTGGAATAGACCCTATTCACTTCGGTATTGTAATTACTATTAATATGGAGCTAGGTATGGTATCCCCACCTGTTGGACTTAACTTATTTGTTACTTCTGGCTTAACGGGCATGTCTATTAAAGATGTAATTATTGCAGCTTTTCCTTGGACACTTACTATTTTTGTAGGGCTTATGTTAGTTACATATATTCCACAAATTGCTTTATGGTTACCAAATCTTATGATGGGGTAATATAATCGTATCAAATTTTCAAACTACATATTTACTGTGGTTTGAACTTGATATATTACTATTAAATACTACTTTTAGACTTAATTAAAAATATGTGTGTGTACATAATTACTTTACCTTATAATTAACTAGATTATCATAAACACTGGAATACAATGAAAAATTTAAGATTAGTTAAAGCGATAACTAAAGAAGTATACTACCCCAATATGTCAAGACAACTATTTATAAAATCTAATTCTCTTCATCACCTGTAACTTTATGCTACAATTTCATCTGATTTACTATAATTTTTATTAATATTTTTGCAAGACTCAATTGACCATCCGTTTCCAAGAAATATCTTGTATTTTTCCATTTTATAATTTTCTTATTGCCTAAATTTGCATTATCTTTAAAATAGCTTTTCTGAGGGCATGCAATCAAGTTTTATAATAAGTCTAAAACTATTAAAACTTTTTATTATGAACATCACTTATAATAGCATTTGCAATGCCTGTTGTTTTAGACACGATTATACTAGCTTCTTGTGATACTTCTGTATTTGTTTGTATTTGGTCTTTTAATATATTAACAAAGTCGTTAATTTCAATTATTCCTGCTTGTTGATCTTTTGTACTACTTTTTACATCAGTAATTAAGTCTAGTGTTTCATTAACATGATTATTTAATTCCTTATATCCAGATATCATATTATTAGATATTTTTTTACCTTCATTTGCTTTAGTATTAGCTTCAACAACTAAAGATTTAATTTCTTTTGCAGCTTGGGTACTTCTACTTGCTAAGTTTCTAACTTCTTGTGCTACAATTGCAAAACCTTTTCCTGCTTCACCAGCAGTTGCGGCTTCGACGGCAGCATTTAAAGATAAAATGTTTGTTTGAAATGCAATTTTATCTATTATGCTAATTGCATCATTAATAGCTATAACTTTATCATTTATATCATTCATAGCGTCACTTGTTTTAGAAGCAAGCTCTTCGCCATGCTTTGTTGAATTGTTGACTTTTTGGCTTAGATTTAACATTTGTATAGTTTGATTAGATATTTTTAAACTATTATTTGTAAGTTCATCTAATGTATCTAAAGTATTATTTAAACTTATTTGTGCTTGTTGTGAAGATTCATTTAATTTGTTTACATTATTAGCCAAAGATATAGATGTTTTTTGTAAATCTTGACCATTATTTTCATTAATATTTAGCATATTTATAATGGCATCTTTTACTTTATTTACATTATTAACTAATCCTTGTATTTCTCCTTCTTGGCTTATATTTTCTAATTGTATATTATTTTTATAATTATAATTAATATATTCCTTTAAAATATTATCTATATTAAAAAAATGATTTTTAATTCCATCAATCATTTCATTTACATTATTTTTAAACTCTTCAAGTGTTTCATTTGATGTTATAGATTGAATAGTATTTGTATAATCTCCATGTTTGATATTTCTCATAACTTCTTTAGCTTCTAAAATCAAAATTAATTCTTCTTTTTCTTTTTCTTTAAGATTTTTTTCCCTCAAAGAAATAACATTTTTAATTTCAGAGTATTCACTTGCCATTGATGTATTAATATCCAAATTAAAATCTTTATTGTCCATATTTTTTAGAAAGTTTATTAATTTATCAGATAATAATTTTCCATTTTTTCTTTCATCTAACTCATGAAATATTAAAGCAAATATCAATACAACTTGAATAATCTGTGATATTGAATTTTGTGTAAAAAAATATGCATTGATAGGTAGTAAAATTATACCAGTATAATGAACTACAGACATTCTAAAATATAAAGATTTTAAATTAAACATTTTTTCTCCTCACCTTAAGCTAAGTGAATTTTATCTAAGCTAAAATTATACTTCCAAATAATAGCAATACATAATAAAAAATGCCAATTTATTAAATAAGCGTAATTTTTTATTATGTTAAACTTTCAAAAAATATATTTTAAAGTTTTGAAACTATTTTATATGTATCATTTGCAATAACATATTCTTCATTTGTAGGTATTACAAAAATTCTTCCCGTAGAGCCATTAGTTGATATATCTCTTGAGGCAGAAGATCTTTTATTATTTTTTGTAGGATCAATATTTAGACCCATATAATCTAGCCCTGCACAAACTTTTTCTCTAATTAAAGCTGCATTTTCACCAATTCCACCAGTAAAACATAAAGCATCAACTCCATCAAGGGCAGCAGCATAAGAACCAACATATTTTTTAATAATATAAGCTATCATATCAACAGCTAACCTACATCTATCATCACCATTATCCATACCATCTAAAACCTCTCTTAAATCTGATGATTTACCAGAAATACCAATAATTCCAGATTTTTTATTCAAAATATTAAGCATCTCTTGAATATTCATATTGTCTTTTTCCATAATATATTGAATCGCTCCAGCTCCTAAATCACCACATCTAGTTCCCATCATAAGACCTTGAACTGGAGTTAATCCCATGGATGTATCAATACATTTTCCATTATATATAGCAGATACGGAAGAACCATTACCTAAGTGACAGACTATTACTCTAGTATTATTTTTTTTATCTAGCATTGATATTGCTTCATTTGATACAAAATAATGGCTTGTTCCATGAAAACCATATTTTCTCACACGATTTTTACTATACTGCTCATAAGGTAATGGATACATATAAGCATAATCTGGCATTGTTTGATGAAAGGCTGTATCAAATACTGCTACATTTGGAACACCTGGCATTAATTGCATACAAATTTCCATACCCATTATATTAGCTGGATTATGTAGTGGCGCTAAAGGAATTAATTCTTTCATTTTAGAAATTACTTTTTGTGTAACTATAACTGATTGTGAAAAATCTTCTCCACCATGTACAGCTCTGTGACCAATTGCTTCAATGTCATTAATAGAATCAATGACTTTGCCTTCACCTTCTGTTAATGTTTTTAAAACTAACTCAATAGCTTCTTTATGTGTTGGCATTGCAACATCTAGTTTTATTTTTTTATCATCAGAAAATTCGTGTTTTAAAACACCATCAATTCCAATTCTTTCACACAAACCAACAGCTAAAATTTCTTTATTAACAGGATTCATTAATTGATATTTAAGCGATGAACTACCTGCATTTAATATAAATACTAACATTTATTTCCTTTTATTTTTTTGTTTATTGTGATTACAATATCTAAAGTGATTAAACAACTTGTGTTGCAGTAATTGCTACTAAATTTGAAATATCTTCAACCGAACAACCTCTTGATAAATCATTTACAGGTTTATTCAATCCTTGAATAATAGGTCCATGAGCAGCGGCACCTGCAAATCTTTGCACAAGTTTGTATCCTATATTTCCCGATTGTAAATCAGGAAAAACTAAAATATTTGCACTTCCTGCAACTTTGGAGTTTGGTGCTTTTTTAGCTCCAATTGCTTCAATAATAGCAGCATCGGCTTGCATTTCACCATCAAATTCAAAGTCAACATTTCTTGATTTTAATATTTCTACTGCTTCTTGTACTTTAGAAACCAAAGGATGTTTGGCTGATCCCATCGTAGAAAAAGACAACATAGCAACTCTTGGTTTTAATCCAACTACACTAGCAGCTGTGGCTGCTGTTGAAGAAGCAATGTCAGCTAATTGTTGCGCTGTTGGGTTTGGTAATACTGCACAATCAGCAAATAATATCAAACCATCATCTCCAAATTTACCATCAACGGTTTCCATAATAAAAGTAGAAGATACTGTTTTAATATTTGGAGCTGTCTTAACAACTTGTAAGGCTGCTCTTAGTACATCTGATGTTGCAGAATTAGAACCTGCTACTAAGCCATCTGCATCTCCAAGTCGTACCATCATACAAGCAAAAAATCTACATTCTGTTTGTAGTGTTTTTAATGCTTCTTCTTTACTTAAAGATTTTGATTTCCTAAGTTCAACTAACTCATCAACATATTTATTTATATTTTCAAAGCTCTTAGGGTCAATAATTCTAGCACCTGTGATATTAGCACCACAAGATTTGGCATTTGCATTTATTTCATCTTTATTTCCAATTAAGACAATATTTGCCGTTTTTTCTTCTAAAACTATTTGTGTGGCTTGTAATACTCTTTCATCTTCTGATTCAGGTAAAACAATAGTTCTTAGCTTTTTTTGAGCACTTTTTTTGATATTTTCAATTAATCCCATATAAGTCCTTTGATATAAAATTTAATATTTAATTGTAATATACTAAAATAGCATTAACATATCATATTAAGAGATATTTAACATTTAATTACATATGTTTTAGCAGCTAAATCGTGAAGACATTGTTTTTGCTTATTAAAAAATATAAATATAGAATCTATAAAATAAAAAATGCCACCAATCAAAGGTATTATAGAAATAAAGTACACTAAATAACGAATTAGTAAAGTTTTTTTATTGGGAAGTTCATAATACTCATTAACTATTTTTATTTTTAATATATATTTTCCAATAGTTTGACCTCTTGAAAATAATAATTTTATATTAAGAATAACAAGTATCACTATACCTAAGAGACCAAATAGGAACATATAGTAATCAAGATTAGTATCATTTTCGATTTTGGAATATATAAAACTTATATAAGAAATTCCAAATGCCCAAAAAATTAAAAAGAAAGCTATTAATTGTATAATAATTATATCAATTATATAAGCAAAAAATCTTAACCATCTTGAAGCTAGTTTAACTTCATCATCTACTAAGTTCATTTTATTCCTTTAGTTTTACTTTAATTTTAAAAATATCATAGCTGTCATTATAGCATCATTTAATGCATCGTGCTTACCTAGTACTGGTATATCTAATTGTTTCATAATAGTATCAAATTTTAAATCTACAAAAGCATATTCAGAATTTTTTGGTCTGGATTTATAATATAAAGATGATACTTCAATAGAATCATTTGGAAGTTTTATACCTATATATTGTTTTGTATATTTAGAAATAATAGCAATATCAAACTTTATATAATAACCTACAATAGTTCTTGAACCTATAAATTTTAATAATTGTAAAACTGCATCTTGTGCTTTTATTGCATTTTCTAAGTCAATTGGTCTGATTTGATGTATTTTTATAGATTCAGCACTTATATCTTTAGATGGCTTAAGAAAAATATTAAATGTTTCACTTACTAAAATTTTATTTTTTTTTATTATTACTGCACCAATAGATAAAATTTCATCTTTTTTAGGATTTAATCCTGTTGTTTCACAATCTAAACAAACGTATTCATCTTCTGGTGATTTATCAAAAAGATATAAATATGTTTTATCTTTTAATTTCCTTTTTTGTAAGTTTTTTAAAAATTCTTTAATCATTAAGGGAGCTTATCTATTTGAAAGCTAAATGTTATAAATTTCTTAAATGTATTTACAATACTAAAAGAATCCTTAAGTAAATCTCTTTCAATTTTTCCTAAAGTATGGGTATCTATTTCATTATTTATTTCTTTTGAATCTAGTATTTGTTTTAATTGACTTTTTAACCTTAATGTTCCTAAAACATCAAATGCTTCTAGTAGTTCACTAGCCATCTCATGTTCTAAGACATGGGCTTGTTCTAATAATTTAATTCTTTTAATTGTTGTAGTTTCTCTTATTTTTTCTTTTAAGGCTAAAGATCTAATACCTTGGACTATTGGAAAAACTCCAGCTTTTTTAATATCTATAAAGTTAACTTTTGTCATAAAATTAGCAATAGTTTTAGGTGTATCAAAAGCTAAGGTAGATTTTGCGAAATATGCCATAAAAACATCTTTATTATGCAGCTTTTCAAATAAATCATCTTTTAGTTTTATTAATAAGTTTTTATTACCAGCAACTGCAAAAGAGTCAAAGAAAATTGCCAAATCCATATAATTTTGCATATCAGGAGCTTCTATCCATCTTGCTATTTCATTTTTATACTCTTGAACTGTTTTACACCAAAAAGAATTTGAAACCATAATATTACCCTCACAAGGTGGATAACCAAAATCTATTAAAGATTTTGTAATTTCATTTGCATACTCCCTATATTGTTCAACATCAATACCATCTTGAATTACTAAAGCATTATCTTGATCAGTTTTAATGATTTGTTCATTTCGTCCTTCACTTCCCATTACTATAAAACAAGATGTATTAAGTAATTCTTTAGGCATTATAAGTTCGCATAGTTTTTTGTATACTTTTGTATTTAATTGACCTATTAAATTTGATATATGATGAACTTTTACACCTTTTGAGTGCATAGTCTTTATGATATTAATCAATGCCTTACTTGCATTTTTTAGTTCATCTAAATTATTAGCTTTTTTTATTTTTGTATCAACTACATTTGTATGATTTGCAAAATGCGATAGAACATCAATTTGTTCTAAAACTCCTATCATTTCATTATCAAAATTAACAACACCAACTCTTTTAATAGTTTTTTTAATTAATAAAGATAAGGCATCAAATAAATAATCATCTTTACATACTGTTAAAAGCGGAAAAATTGCGATTTCATCTACAGATATATTTAAACTTTCATTTTTTAATAAAACTTTCATCTTAAGTATTGAATCAGTAATAATCCCATATGTCTTATCTTTTTTTACTATAATTGTAGAAGTTTTAAATTTCAATGACTTTTCTATTGCATCAATAAGTTTTGTATTATGTTCAACTATACAAGGCTCATGAATGATAGTATCTTCAACTTTATCCAAAATGAAAGTTGATAACTCAGAAGTAAATTCTTTATTTTTTAATACTTGTATTTTATTTACTAGATTATTTAAAAAGAAGTCTTTAAATTCTTCATTGCTTTTTATTAAATTGAGAAAAGTTTTTTTCTCTAATTCATAACATATTAAATCTTCATATACTAAAAATGTATTTTTACATTTTTGATATATTAATGAATTTGCATCAAAAGAATCATCTTTGTGAAAATCTACTAAAATCTCATCTTCATAAGTTTCGTGTACAGTTCCTTTGATAATTATAAAAAAATGTTCAGATATATTTTCAGGGCTTATGAGTATTGAATGTTTAGGATAATAGGCTATATCCATATTTTTAATACAAGTATTTATTTCTTGTTCATTTAAAACCTCAAATGGATGAATACTTGATAAAAAACTTTTTTGATCTAGTAGACTCATAATTTTACCTTAGAAAAAATTATTATATAAATGCAAATATTCTTTATGATATATTCAAATTAAAACTATATTATAAAAAATACTATAAAAGTGTACAAGAAGTACACTTTTTATAGTTATTAGATAATCTTTAGTGATCGTGAGCTTCACCAACACCAGAAGGAATCCTAATATTTTCAACTAAATCCTGAATTTCTTGTGGTGGTTCAGGAGTCATTCTTGATACTACAAACGCTACAATTAAATGTAAAATTGTACCAATAGTTCCTATTCCTGAAGGAGCAATACCAAATAAATAATCAGCTTTGTCTCCACCTAAAAATACAAAATAAACAATATAAGCAAAAGTAAAACCAAGACCAGTAATAATACCAGCGATCGCACCTTCTTTATTCATTCTTTTGTCAAAAATTCCAAGAATAATTGTTGGAAAAAATGCAGCAGCAGCTAATCCAAAAGCAAAAGCAACAACTTGTGCAACAAATCCAGGAGGATTAATTCCCAAATAACCAGCGACACAAATAGCAGCAACAGCTGAAATTCTTGCCCACATTAATTCTGATTTCTCACTTAATGTAGATTTACCAGTTTCTTTATCTTTAAATATTACTTGACCCATTAAATCATGAGAAATTGAAGAAGCAATTACAAGTAATAAACCAGCTGCTGTTGATAATGCAGCTGCAAGACCACCTGCTGCGATAAATGCAATAACCCAGTTAGGCAAGTTCGCAATTTCAGGATTTGCTAGAACCATAATATCTCTATCAACATAAAGTTCATTTTCAATTTTTCCATTATTTGCTAATGGTTTAGCATTTAAAGTAATTCTATTACCATGTTCAGTAACTTTTGTTCCATCAAATTTAGGTTTACCTTTTTTAGAATCAAATGCCTTATCTGGACCATATTGAATTTTACCATCACCATTTCTATCAGTCCAAGCAATTAAGCCAGCTTTTTCCCAAGTTTTAAACCATTTACCACTATTTGGTGTTCCATCAGAATGCTTTAAGTCACCAGCAACAAAAGCTTTATATTCAACATTTTGTACATTTTTAATTAAATTAATTCTTGAAAATGCAGCAACTGAAGAAATAGTTGTATACATAATAGCAATAAATACTAAAGCCCAACCAGCAGATACTCTTGCATCTTTAACAGTTGGAACTGTAAAAAATCTTACAATAACATGAGGTAGTCCAGCAGTTCCCAACATTAAAGCAGTTGTTAACATAAACATATTCCATAAATTACCAGGTTGTGTATATTCTTTAAAACCTAAGTCATTTACAGCTTGATCAAGAGCATGTAAAAGGAAAGTTCCCTCAGGTATAACCTTAACTCCATCATGAAATGCAAAAGTAGTTTCAGCGAAAATACCAAATTGAGGTATAAATGTATCAGTTACTTGAAGTGAAAGAAAAATTGCAGGAATCATATATGCAAAAATCATAACAACATATTGTGCAACTTGTGTATATGTAATACCTTTCATTCCTCCTAAAACAGAGTAGAAAAATACAATACCCATACCAATAAGAACACCTGTATTTACATCAACTTGAAGAAATCTTGAAAATACAATTCCAACCCCTCTCATTTGACCTGCAACATATGTAAAAGATACAAATATAACTGCAACAACAGCAACAGTTCTAGCTACATCAGAATAATATCTATCACCTACAAAATCAGGTACTGTAAACTTACCAAATTTTCTTAAATATGGTGCTAAAAGCATAGCTAGTAGAACATATCCACCAGTCCAGCCCATTAGATAAGCACCACCATCACTTCCTTTAAAAGAAATAATACCAGCAAGTGAAATAAACGAAGCTGCACTCATCCAATCTGCTGCAGTTGCCATTCCATTTGCTACGGGATGAACTCCACCACCTGCTACATAAAACTCTTTAGTTGAACCTGCTTTTGCCCATAAAGCAATACCAATATAAACTGCGAAAGACACACCTACAAATAGGTAAATTAATGTTTGTAATTCCATCTAGTTCCCTTCTATTCGCTTACGCCATATTTTTCATCAATGTCACTCATAACTTTAACATAAATAAAAATCAATACAACAAAAACATAAATTGCACCTTGTTGTGCGAACCAAAAACCTAATTTAACACCACTAATTGTGAATTCATTTAGTTCATTAATGAACAAAATTCCACAACCATAAGAAACAACAAACCAAACTACAAGTAGTTTAAAGATCATTGAAATATTTTCTTTCCAATAAGCTTGAGCTTTTTCTGGACTCATCTTTTCTCCTTTTTATTTTAATCTCAAATTTATTTTTAAGACTAATTGACACAAAGGATTATAATAATTCTATATAGCAAAAAGGTAGCATTTAAACTTTTTTTCAATAAAATTTTGAAATTTACAATTTTTTAGGAAAAATATTATTAATTGATTTAATTATTAATTATTTAAATAGAATAATATCTATCTATTTTATAACCCAAACCTCTTATATTTTTAACAAAATCTTCTTTTAAAGATTTTTTCAATCTTGATATTTCTGCTCTTATTGTTGGATTGTCAATGTTTTCACTATTCCAAATATCTATACGGAAGCTTTCAAAGTCTACAATCATATTAATATTAAGAGCTAAAATATGAATAATTTCTAATTGTTTTTTTGTTAATGTTTGTGGCTCTAAATTAAAATACAAAGTTTGTTTTTCTTTTGAATATGAATAATTTTCCGAAAATCTTATATGAGAGGTACTTGATTGATCTTTTTTTAAAATTTGATTAATTTTTATTCCAAGCTCTTCTAAATGAAATGGTTTCTTAATATATTCTCTACAGCCTAACTGATAGGCTTTTGTTATATCTTCAATATCAATTAATGCACTAATATAAATTATTGGCACAAAAAATTTTCTACTATTTAGTTCTTCAATAATCTCAAAACCATTTTTATGTGGTACATTAATATCAAGAATTAATAAGTCAAATGAAGGGTCAATATTATTTAATACATCTAAACCATTTGTAAAGCTTTCTAGCATATGACCCACATCTCTTAAATATTCTGAAATCGCATTGTTTAGCATAACTTCATCTTCAAGTAACAATATTTTCATTAATTTTAAACCTATAAATAAATTTTGTTTCTTTTTTACTAGAGTATAGAGTTATTGTAACAAAATTTTTATCACAAATATCTTTAACTATCTTTAAACCTAAACCAAAACCTCCACGTGAGCTATTTTCTCTATAGTAACCGTTAAAGATTTCTTCTTTAGATTTGATTTTACTAGAACTTGTTTTTACATAAAATTCAACTCTATCTTTTTTATAATAATTAAGATGAATATAAATAGTTGATTTTGCATTAGAATATTTTATTGCATTAGAAAGATTATTATCAATAATTCTTTGTAATTGTATAATATTGAACTTGATATAAATATCTTCATTTATTTCAAACTCAAAATTTAATAAGTTTGCTTTTGCAATTTCTTGAAAAAAATCTATTCTTTCTTTTAAATAAGATGAAAAATTAATATATTCTTTTAAATAAATAACTTTATCTTTTTTTATTAAAAATGATAAAGAATCATAAATATTTTGAATTATTTTAGAACCATTTTCAATATTAGTTACATATTTATTATTTGGAATATGTCTTCTTAATAAATCAATATTGGTTTGTATTATAGATAAAGGTGTATTGATTTCATGAACAGAGTTTTTTAAAAATTGCTTTTGTGAATGAATTAAATTGGTTAATTCTTGTGTTTTTTCAGTAACTTTATCCTCTAAATGTTTATTTAAATCTTTTAAAATATTATTTTTGTCTTTAATGTTGATAAACATATCTTTCCCAAAATTTGCCACAACTTTAAACTCACCAAATTTAATTTTATTAAAACTATTATTAGTTCCAGTTTTTTGATATTCTTTAAAATAGTTTCCTATTGCTTTAACATCATTAACTATTAATATAGTTATATTTCTATATAAAAATAAGGAATAAAGAATAAGCATAACTGTAAGAGATAAAATTTGCAATATATAATTAGATATTTTTTCATCATATTCTTTTTCTTTCTTTATTAAAAGTTTATCCATCTCATCCAAATAAACATCTGCGATGATTGTCCATTCCCATAAATCATATGATAGGGAATAAGATATTTTTTCTAGTATTGTATTACTTGTATTTTGCTTCCAATGATATTTTAAAAATTCTCCATCATTTTTTCTTGAAATATCTATTAACTTATTTATTATTATTTTAGAATTAGAATTGGGAAATTTAGAAAAAATATTTTCTTTATTTTTAGTAAGTTTTGGAGCATATATTAATTTTGAGTTAAAATCATATATATATATAGAAGTATTAATATTGTTTTTATTATGTATAAGCTCAATAGAGTGTAGAATATATTCTTTTAATTCTTTTTTTGATTTTGTGTCTTTATATTTTATATTATAAGTATGAATAAATTCTATGGTTTTTTTAATATCTAGTTTTATTAAATCTTTTTGTTTTTTAGTGTAATTATGCTCAAGAAGTTTAATCTTTTCTTGAAATTCATTAAAAGTATTGCTTATTATTATAAAAGCAAAAGAAGATGTTAAAACTATTATAAAGATAATAGAATATAAAATCAAATGGTATAAAGATTTAGCTTTTATCATATTTATTATCCAAAATAAAAATACTAAATTATTCATCTAAAAAAATGGCGCGATTGAAGGGACTTGAACCCTCGACCTCCTGCGTGACAGGCAGGCGTTCTAACCAACTAAACTACAACCGCACCTTATAATGGTGATCCCTAGGGGATTTGAACCCCTATGGTTGGAATGAAAATCCAAAATCCTAACCATTAGATGAAGGGACCACATGGTGGTCGATAGAAGACTCGAACTTCTGACGTCTACCTTGTAAGGGTAGCGCTCTACCAACTGAGCTAATCGACCTAAAAAAATAAAACTTTATATGGTGATCCCTAGGGGATTTGAACCCCTATGGTTGGAATGAAAATCCAAAATCCTAACCATTAGATGAAGGGACCATAAAAACAAAAATTGGTGACCCGTATTGGATTCGAACCAATGGCCACCTCCTTAAAAGGGAGATGCTCTACCAACTGAGCTAACAGGTCACATAAATAAAGAAATGGCGCGATTGAAGGGACTTGAACCCTCGACCTCCTGCGTGACAGGCAGGCGTTCTAACCAACTAAACTACAACCGCACTTTATATACTAAGTCAAAATTTAACTTAGATGTCACTATTTTAAACTTATACCAAAATACAAATTAATGTACAATCTAATGGTGGTCGATAGAAGACTCGAACTTCTGACGTCTACCTTGTAAGGGTAGCGCTCTACCAACTGAGCTAATCGACCAAAATTAAAATTAAATGGTGACCCGTATTGGATTCGAACCAATGGCCACCTCCTTAAAAGGGAGATGCTCTACCAACTGAGCTAACAGGTCAATAACTTTTAATCTATAAATTGGAGGAGAATTATATAAAAAAACTAATGATATGTCAAGACTTTTTTTGTAAATTTGTAAAATTGTCCAATGTATTTAGAATATATGTGTATTTTAAATGTATTTATCCTACTTATTAGCTTAAATAAGTATATTTAATTTGAGTTTTGTACTTTATTTAAATTAAAATTGATTAGCTTACCAGATTTCAATTGTTTAATATTGTCTTTTATTTTTCTAATTAATAGTATTTTATCTTTAAAAGCCAATTCTTTTTGATATTGAATGATATTTAACTGATTTGTATAAAACTTCAATAACAATATTAAAAGTTCTTTGGTTAATCTATCATCATCATAATTTTCTAAACTTTCATTTAATAAAATTAAATTCAATGATTGATGATTTGAGTCATTTATTAATAATTCGAACTCCTTTTTATGTATTTCAAACATTGATGAGTCTACTATGCTTAAAACTTTTTTTAAGCTGTCTTTTTTTTCTAAAACAGTTTTGATAATACAAAGCTCAGCAATATCAATTTGATTTACATTTGTTTCTACTTGTCTATTTTTTGTTACATTAACTTGAATTAGATTTTCTCTGATATTTAGTTTTTGTGCTATATATTTTTTATATTCATCTTGATAAAGGATATTAAGAGATTTTAAATAATCATTAACTTCTGTTAATGCTTTTTGTTTTTGTGTTATATTTTTTATATCATATTTTAAAATTATAAAATCAATTGCAAAAATAATAAAATTTATAGAAGAATTAAATAAAGAATTTAATTCTTCTATTTTACCATCTTTTACCATATCAGCTGGATCCTTGCCATCTTTAAAAATCACAACTCCTCCACTAAACTCACCTTGACTTAATAAAAGACAAGCTTTAAAAGCAGCATTAATTCCAGCCTTATCTCCATCATAAGCTAAGATAACACTTGGTTCTCCTCTTCTTAAAAGTGGCAAGTGGTCTTTAGTTAATGCTGTTCCTAATGTCGCAACTGTTGTATTAAAACCTGCTTGATGTAACATAATGACATCTAAATAACCTTCAGTTATTATAATTTGTTTTGTTTTATAAATATGTTCTTTTGCTAGATTATATCCATAAAGTAATGTTGACTTATTAAAAAGTTTTGTTTGAGGAGAATTAACATATTTTGCATTATGTCCTATAATAGTTCTAGCTCCAAAACCTAATATTTTATTGCTTATTGAATAAATAGGAAAAGTAATTCTTTCAATAAATCTAGAATATAAACCATTTGTTCCATTGTCAATTAAACCTACATCTTTAGCTTGTGATAAGTTTAAAAAGTTAGTTTTTAAAAAATTAATTGTATCTTGTGATTTTGGGGCATATCCTATTTCAAACTTTTCTATTGAAAACTCAGAAATACCTCTATTGTTTATATATTCTTTTGTAGATTCATTTTGACTAAATAATTTTTGATAAAATTTATTTGCTTCTTCTAGTATTTTATTATCTTGTTTGTTTGTTTCTTTATCATACACTAAATCAATATTACACATTGAAGCTAATTTTTCAAGACTTTCAGGATATGAAAGTTTTTGGTATTCCATAACAAATTTTATACTATCTCCACCAACCCCACACCCAAAACAGTGATAAATTTGTTTTGAAGGACTAACTACAAAAGAAGGTGTATCTTCCCCATGGAATGGACAACAAGCCTTAAAATTAGCACCCGATTTTTTTAATTCTAAAAATTGTGAAATAATATCTACAATATCTAAATTGTTTTTTAAATTATCAATTGAATCAGCTCTAATCATTGTTGATTATATCAAAAATTCAATAAATTTTTGCATCTGCAAGAGTTAAAGAAAATAGGACTTTATTATTGTCATTTTCTAAAACTTTTTTTGCCTCTAGTATAGTTGTACCTGTAGTAATAAGGTCATCTACTAATATGATAGATTTATTGTGTATCTTTTTTACTTTAAAATTTCTTTTATTTTGCTTTCTATAATTTAAATCATGACCTGCATATTTTATTATGTTTCTTGCTTTTAACACATTATATTTAACAGTAATATTTTTTGAACTAAGTTGTCTTGCCAATATTGCTGTATGTGAAAAATTATGTCTTGTATGATCATCTATTGGTATAGATAAAATATTATCATCAAAATTAAAGTTTTGAGCAAATTTTTTAAAAGATAATTTTGCTAATATATTTAATACTCTATCTCCATAAAAATAATATTTACTTAATAAAAGATTTTCTAATTCTAAAAATGTATAGAATGAATAATTAAAAAAATCTTTTTTAAGCTCTCTTTTATAAAATGATGGTTTTAATAATGTTTCTTGACAGTTTTTACAAATAATTAAAAAAGACCATTGTTCACAAACTACACATTTCAAATTTCAAAAGCTATTAATGTTATATCATCATTTGTTTCTTCTTTTCCTTGATATTCATATAAGGTATCTAAAAACACTGATTGCTGATCAATAAAACTTTTATTATGAGACTCTTGTATAATATTTTTAAATCTTTTTTTACCAAATGGAAAACCTTTTTCTCCTCCATTTTGATCTAGATAACCATCAGTTGTAATATAAAACTTCATATTATCTTCTACATCAATAATATGTTCTGTAAATTCATAATTAACATCAGAACTTCTATATCCAATTGAATGTCTATTTCCCTTTATTGAACTTAATTCATCATCTTTTAGTATAAATAATTCATTATTAGCTCCTGAAAATTTTATTATTTTTTCTTTTTTATTATAGTAAAGAATAGCTCCATCAAAACCTGCATTTGATTTAGCATCATTATTATCTTGTTTTAAAATACTTTTCATTTCTTTATTAAATCTTTTTAGTATATAAGCTGTACTAACTGTTTTATTTTTAAGTATTATTTCTAACATAATTTGTCTCTCAATTGCTTTTACTAACATAGTAACAAAAGCACCAGGAACTCCATGACCAGTACAATCAATAATCATAAATACACATTCATTGTCATTGTTTAAATTATCAAACAGATATATATCTCCTCCTACTATATCTTTAGGATTCCAAATCACAAAATAGTCTTTAAAATATTTAGAGAACAATTCTTTGTTTGGAACAATTGCGTGTTGAATTAAAGAAGAATACTCTATTGAGTCTTTTGTGTGTTTGTGCATATTTTTTAAATTTACATGCAAATTGTGTAAATTATCTTTTTGTTTTTCTATTGTCTCTAAAGTGATACCAGCTTTTTTATTATCAATTAAAACATTTGTTATAGAATCACCTAAAGTGTTCACTCCTAATGCTAGTCTATAAAGATGTTCTTTTAAATATTCAGTATTAATTTTTCTAGAAAAATTAAAATCAGAGTACTCTTCTAGTACATCTAATACATTTGAAATATTTAGTTCCATATTATCAGCCATCTTATTTAGAATATTTGTAAGTTCATTTAAAGCTTCGTTTGAAATAGTTATATTTACTCTTTTTGATAAATCTCCTTCTTCAAATTCTTTTAAAATTTTTATTGTTTGATTTATAACATTTTTATCTTCTTCAATTCCTATTTTAATTCTTATTATATTTTGGTTTACTTCTTTAGAAATATAACCAATTTCTGTATTGCTTTCAACTAAAAAATCTACAGTATTTGTTTTTTTATTAATATAATCGAAGAAAGAAAATATTCCTTTACTAAAGCTTGTAATAGTTTGCATAATATTTCTTGTAATAAAAAATGAAAAAATAATAAGAAATAATACTAAAAGAGCTGTTATTATTCCTATAATATAAAATTCTTTTATTAATGTATCATGTTCGTTATTAATTGTATTTATTAATTTTCTAGTAACAAAATCACTAATTCTTTTCATTAAATTAATTTTGTCAGTGACTAAATTAAACCAAATAGAAGGTTTCACACTAAATAAACTATTATTTAGTGTATCTAATGCTGTAATAGCAGGAGTATCATCAACTTGAATTATTTTATCACTTTGAAGTATTGTTGCTTTACTATGAATGGCTTGTATTACTTTTGGCAAATTTTTATTATATAAGCCAAAAACATTTTCTATGTCACCTAATAATTTTAGTTCTCTTTGGTTAACATATTTCAAAGTTTTATATTGATTTATACTTTTTAATAAATTCACATATAATAAACTTACTTTATCTGCATACTTATCGTCTTTTCGTATCACAAAATTTTTAAAATTATGAATTAATCCACCATAACCAATAGTATTTTGCATATTAGATACTATATGAGCTTTTTTTGATGAAAAAAGAAGTTTATTTATAATTGGATTTAATTCATGTATACTTTTATGATTAATTATTCTTTTATAAAAGTTTTCTGTATCAATTGATGTATATTTTAAAAAATTGCTAATATATAAGTTTTCTTCTGCAATAAGATTACTAAACCTTACTCTAACACCTTCTTGAAATTCATCTTTAGTTAAAATACTAGCTCCAATAGCTCTTTGAATACCAACTGTTTCTTTAGCAAGTAAAAAATTAAAATAAGAAACTAATTGACTTGTAGCCGTTGAGGACATAGATATTTTACTAACATTTGCAATTGATTGTAAATACTTTTCGTTTACAGCCGTATAAAGATTTAATAATTCATCAACTGAAATCAAGTTATTGTTAAGCTTCTCTCTAATATGAACAATATCACTATTATAATTTAAGTATTTCAATAAAGACTGAACATTTTTGTCGTGTCTATTATGAGTTTTAATTTCTTTGATAAAATTATTTAAATCTTTTAATTTATTGTTAGTTAAAAAGTATTGTTTTTTTAATTGATTTTTAAAAAAATCTGATTTTCTTCCTAAAAACATAATAGAAATTCCTCTTTCTTTTTGAATTTCGTGTACTAGTGAGGAAATTTTAGTGGAAAGAATAATCCCATTTTTTAAATGATTCAATTTTTTAATGTGTTTATAATCTTTATATATAATATTACTTGAAATAAATATTATTATTACAACAGGTATCAATATTAAAATAAATATTTTATTTTTAATTGGTAAGTTAGTAAACAATTCGTTCATATTTATAATCCTAATAAATTATTTATTGTATTTGTGCTTGAATAAATAAATTCATTTCATTAACGATGACATCTATTGATCGCTCACCATCAATTTGTTTTAAAAGATTTCTTGAAGTATAAAATTCTTGAATTTCTAATAGCGGATCTGTAAATAATTTCATTCTATTATTAAATACTTTAACATTATCATCAGCTCTTACAATTTTAGCATCTGCTGCTCGACCTAATACTCTTTGGCATGCTATTTCTTTTGATACCTTAACCTCAATAACATTTACAAGAATTACTTCTTGTTGTCTAAGTAAATATTTATCAAGCTCTATCATTTGCTCTTGTGATCTTGGATATCCATCAATAATTACAATAGAACTTGGAGCTTGTTTTATTGCATTTATAATCGTTTCTATTACTATATCAATAGGTACTAAATTTCCCTTAGATACATAAGAATTTATTATTTCACCTCTTTTACTAGCACTTTGTATTTCAGCTCTAAACATATCACCCGTTGAATAATGCGTAATATTTTCATGTTTTTGTGCAATCATTTGAGCATCCGTAGTTTTTCCAGAACCAGGAGCTCCAATAATTAAAAATAACTTCTTCATTTACTTTCCTTATATATTTAGAATTTATCTCATTAAAATAAACATTGTACCTAAAATAAGATTAAATAGTAAAAAATTAAACTCTATTTTAATTCTTTTAAAGTCATTTTTTTTTATTAATAAAGAAAAAATATAGTAAAAAACTTAAGTTTTTTACTATATAGTAATAGTTTTAAAAGGTTTCTTTGTGATTTTGTTCTAAAAATAATAAAATTTATAAAATTGTGTATTAATGTTCTATCTTATTCTTAGATTAAAAATAATAATCACCTGCAAGTAATAAAGTAGTGATTCTTATCATTCATTTAGGTGCTTAAGTGCATTTTAATTGAAATGGACAAATAAATTACATAATCAAGTTAAAACTTTTGATATATAAAATACCTTTAGAAATATTGTGTAAGGAAGTCGTAAGAACAATGAGGGCATAATTTTATTTATCTATATTGCACTTATCTAAGTTAAATTTAGGGAATTTTATGCTAAAAAATAAGAATTTTACATTAACAAACATTACGATTGTATTAACAATTATTATGTATTTAATCCAAACTAATATATCTTATGGCAGTTTAAAACTTGGCTTAAATATGTATTTTTTAGATTATGGATTCTACTGGCAAGTAGTAAGTACTATGTTTGCTCATGGTGGTATTGGGCATTTGGGTATGAATATGTTTGTCTTATTTCAGTTTGGTAATCTAATTGAAAAAGCAAAAGGTAAAAAAATATTTATGTTAATTTATTTCTTAGGAGGGATATTAACATCTGCTTTATCTTTTTTATATATTTATTTTCTTGATCATCAAGTAAATTTAGTAGGAGCTTCAGGTGCGATTTGTGCACTTTTAGGTTATGTTGCTTTTATAGATAAGCAACAAAGATCAGGTATTATTACATGGGTTTTATTAATATCTGTTGCACCTATTTTAATTGGACTTCCAATAGCTTGGTATTCTCATTTTATTGGTTTAGCTCTTGGGTTTTTAATAGGAATGATAAAAAAATAAGTTTACATTATATACTTATAAATCTTTAGTATTAGTAATGATTTTATTATTTAAGTTTTCAAGAGCATTCTTAAATATATAATCTTTACTATATCTATTAATAGCATAGTTAATCAAAGGCTTTATTAGTATTCCCATTTTACTTGTTAAAACGGTATCATCTAATAGTATTTTCATATTATTAAATAACATTTCAATATTTTTTATATCAGGGTCTTCTAAAAAAATAAGAAAATTATCTTCAAAATATCTAACAATTGTATATTCTAAGTTTTCATTTTTAAGTTTTTGCTCTATTGTTACTGTAACATACTTAATTAAATTATTAGATATTAACTTACCATATTTTTCATTTATATAAAAATATTTTTTAAATTTCACTAAGACAAAAGAAACATTATCTTTAAATGATGTATCTTTATTTAAATATTTATTGTAGAGCCATTTTTTATTATATTGTTGGCTAAATTCATCTTTAAAAATTTCATCTGATAAGTTTTTTACCTCTAAATATATATCATTTATTGCTTTAGACAGTTCATCTATTAAATGTAAATCTTTATTAATTATTGCTTTTTTTACAAGTAAAGTTGTATTTTCAAGTTTTCTAATATTGTTTACAGAACTATCCATATATCGATTTATATTATTAAATTCATTTAACATAAAATCACTAATTTCTTGAGTAAACTTTTCATCATGTATTTTTAAATCCATAATTTTAGCTTGTTTATCAAAACATTGTACATAGCTAGATGGTAAAACAACATCATTTTTTAGAAGTAAGGCAAAAGTTTCATCAGTAATTTGTTTTAATGTATTTTCCACTTATTTCCTTTTTTAAAAAATATTCTATTGATTCTGCCTTATTAAAATAATAGCCTTGAGAATATCGTATACCCAAAGACAATATGTGTCTTTGAATACTTAGATTATTAACATGCTCAGCGATAATTTTTATATTTTGTTCATTTGCGAATAGTACTATATTTTTGATTAAATTAAAATATATATCTTTATCAATATTTTTTATTAAGGAACTATCAATTTTAATATAATCTGTATTTATTTTTAAAATATGCTCATAATTTGAAAATCCACTACCAAAATCATCAATAGCAAAACTAACATTATATTGTTTAAGTTTATTAATGAAATCATTAACTATATCAAAATTACTTATTCTTTTACTTTCTAAAATTTCAATAGTTAAATAATTTCCAATATCATTGTTTTTAATATTATTTATGATTAAGTTTTTAAGTATAGGATTTTGTATATCATCATAATCAAGATTAATACTTATATGTATTTTATACATATTTATATAATCTAAAACTTTTATAATCATAATTTCCATTAATTGATTAAATAATCTAAATTTTCTTGCTTTATCAATAAATACTTGAGGAAGTATTGTTTTATCATCACTAAATATTCTCATTAAAGCTTCATATTTATATACTTTTTTTAATTTATTATCATATATGGGTTGTAAATATGGTTCTACTAATTTATTCTTTATATTAGTTTGAATAATTGCTATTAATTCTTCTTTTATAAAAGATTTTCGTATAAGTGCTGAATCATAATATAAAAAATTAATATAATTTACCTTTGCTGTATACAAAGCTTGTTCTGCATAAATATATGTTCTATTCATATTTTTACTTTTTGAACATCCAATTGTAATATTAATATCAATATTCGCAGTCATTTCATATAAATTAAATTTTGTTTTAATAATTGTATTAAATATTATATGCTGTATTTCAATAATTTCTTTTTCGTTTAGTTCATCATATAAAATCACTGAAAAAATATCAGCATATGAGTTTTGTATACAAATATTAATTTTGCGTTTTAAAAAAGATAGAATTTGTTTTTTAATAGATTTTTTAAGTAAGGTAAAAACTTGCTTGATAATATAAGTGCCATTAGTAAAGCCATATATGGCATTTATATCTTTCATATACAAAATATCAATTAAATAAATAGTTTTAATTTTATCTCTATTTAAATAACGGAAAAGATTTTTATAAAAAAACATTTCTTACCTTATACTAAATTTTTATAGTATATATAATGTTTTCTTAAAAAAAGGACAAAATGAAATATAATATTACAATTATGAATAAAAAAATTATTTTCTATACTATATGCGACTATTTAAAAACTCTTTTATTATTAATCTTGACTATTTGCGAAAAATTATCTAAATAATCTAAATAAGTAATTAAATACTTTCTACTTAAAGGGTATTTAGCCTTAAAATTAATAAGGTCAATATATGTGTCTTCTTTTATTATATTTTGCATATCTAAGACTAGTTTATTTAAATTTTGTGCATAAATAAATAAATTATGTTTAAGTCTAATTACTTGCTTTTTTGCACAAAGTGACTTAAGTATATCATCACCTGTTTTTCTATCTAAATCTAAATCATCATAAATATTATAAGGAGCAGTTGGACTAATACCTTCTTTTTCTAATCTTGAAGATAATACTTTTTCCAATGAGTCCTTAAAGTTTTCTTTTATAAAAGCATTTTTATATAAATTACCATCTTTTAATAAAAACTTCTCACTTACTAAATTATCCAAAACACTTTGTATAAAATTAGAACTTGCCCATTTTAATCTTAATTGAATAGAGTTATTTGAAAGTAAAGCATATTTATTTTTTTGATAAATTGTTTTTATATTGTTTTTAATTAAATCTTCTGTTTCCAAAGGATATAAAATTAAATTTTCTTCATCTAAAAAACTATTAGGAACTTGTTTTGCAAAATCTAATGCTTCTTGATGAGATAAGGCAAATCTTTGTGCAGAAGATATAAGTCCTAGACCTTTTTTATGTGCTTTTAATAGTATTTGATATGCCAATTTTATATCATCTTTAAATAAAGATTGAAATAACTCAAGCTTTTGTTTTTTTTTCATAGGGTCTAATATAGGATTTATTACACTAGCCCCTGCAATTGTATCGTTGCCTAATCTTATAATTAGTTTTTCCTTATAAATACAAAAAATTTCACTTTGATTTTTAATAGTAGCAAAACCTTTTTCTAAAGAATCTATACTAGAAAAAAGAAGAATTTTTGCTTCTAGTTTTCTTGAACCTATGTAAATAGTATAATTTTGATTATGTTTTAATGCCTTGCCCTCTAAAGAAGAAAAAGAGATATCAATAGATGTAAAACCTCGCAAATACCCTTTTTTACTAAGTAAAAAACCTTTTTTTAAAGCATGTGTATCTACTGCACTTAAATTAATAGCGGCTCTATTTGATATATTTGTTATTGTTGTATCTTTATTATGTACTTGAATATTTTTAATTTTGACATCTTTTTTCAAATCACATATAAAAACTTTTTCATTTACTTTTATAGACTTGCCTAAAACTGTACCTGTTACAATAGTCCCAGAACCTTTACTTGAGAATACTCTATCAATATAATATCTAAAAAAGTTTTCTTCTATTTTTGTATTTGCATTTAAAGTATATAGTTTTTCTCTTAAGATATTAATTGAATTATCATCAAAAATAGAAACAGCAGTTGAAAATAAAATATTAAACTCATATTGTTTCACATATTTTTCAATATCTATTTGTATTTGCTCTAAGCTTGAATCTTCTACTAAATCTTTTTTACTTATTACTAAAACAGCATTCTTTATACCTAAGAGATTTAATATTTGAAGATGTTCTATTGTTTGTGCTTTTATTTGTTCATTTGCACTAATTACGATCATAACACAATCAAAAGAAAAAGCACCAGAAATCATATTTTTTATAAGTTTTTCATGCCCTGGTACATCTATAAAAGCAATATTTTTAACTCCATTAGACATATTAGAAAAACTAAGATCAATAGTAATGCCTCTTTGTTTTTCTTCTGTGCTTGTATCTCCTTCATAAGAGTTCAAGGCTTTAATTAGAGCTGTTTTACCATGGTCAATATGACCACAAGTACCAATAATATAATTATTCATTAATAATATCTTTTATACTTTGTGCAATAAATTTAATATCATTTATATGTATAGTTCTAAAATCAAGAAGAAATTTATCATTATGAATTCTTCCTATAATATTTTTATTTCTAAATAAAACTTCCATTTTATTTGCTTTGAGATTTTTTATTTGTATACCTAAAGCAATACTAGGTATTAATCTATTTGGTGTAGTTCCCCCACCTATTGGAGTTTTGGTATTTATAAGCTCACAAGTACAAATATCTTGTATTTGTTTTTGTAAAATTTTAGCATTAGCACTTAGAGTTTCTACATTTAAAAATAACATCTTAAGAGTAGGTATATCTTCTATTTTTCCAAGTAAGATAGATCTTAGATTTTCTTCTAAGATGGCTAAAGTTATTTTATCGACTCTTAACATTCTTAATAATTGATTTTGTTTTAGCTTATTTATATACTTTCTCTTTCCTACAATAATCCCTGCTTGAACACTTCCTAAAAGTTTATCACCTGAAAAACTTAATAATGATGGATCTTCTTTCATATAGTCTAATACACTAGGTTCGTCATTTTTCAAACCGTAGGGTAAATCAATTAAATGACCACTTCCCATATCGTAATAATCTAAGATACCATTATCTTTAGCTAAAGTACTTAATTCTTTAAATAAAACTTCACTGGTAAAACCTTCAATACTATAATTTGATTTATGAACCTTCATAAGCATTGATGTTTTTTTACTTATTGCTTTTTTATAGTCTTTTAAATGTGTTTTATTTGTGGTGCCAACTTCAACTAATTTAGCTCCACTTGCTTTCATTACATCAGGAATTCTAAAACTTCCTCCAATCTCTACTAATTCACTTCTACTTACAATAACTTCTTTTTTCTTAGAAAAAGTATTTAAAATTAAAAACACTGCACTTGCATTATTATTAACTATTAAAACATCTTCACAAGACAGAAGTTTACAAATAATTTTTGATATATGGTAATACCTTTGGGATCTTTGACCTTTAGTTAAATCATATTCAAGGTTGTTATATGAGCAAAGTACTTCTTGTACTTTTTCAAAGGTTTTTTTAGATATTAAACTTCGTCCTAAGTTTGTATGGACAATTACACCCGTAGCATTTATAACTTTTTGTAAAGATGGTTTTATTAATTCTTCGTATTGATTTATAACTTCATTTACTAAATCTTGTTCATCAAAAGATAAAACTTTTTTATTTAATATATTTGTTCTTAATTCTTCTATAATATCTTTTGAAATACTTAAAATAAGTGCTTTTCCTAAGTTGTCAAAATCTTTGTTAGCCACGAATTTATCTATTTTTGGAATAGATTTTAATAAGAACATTCTTTGCCTTTATATGTTTTTTATTTTTAATATAGTAAAATTCTTTATATATTTTGGGGGGCATGTGATCCTGGTGGACACCACAGGTTTCAACCCTGATTGGAGGTTTTTGTGTAAACGCCTCGCTAGGTTCGATTCCTAGGCCTTCTCGCCAAAATGTAATTCTTATCATAAAATTGTATCAAAAAAAATTCATTTAATACTTAAAATGACCAGTTGTGCTTAATGTATAATGGTTGGAAAGTTAGAGTTAATTAAAAAAATGGGTGAATAAAATACCTCTTAAACTATGGTATATTAGGAATAAACGACTTAATTAAAAATATGAGTGCGTAAAAACTCAAGCTAGACTAGATACTATATAGGTTAAAAAAGATTTAATTCTTACTCCCATAAGTAACTAAAATTTCTTTATTAAAATTATTTGAATATATAAAATCACTTTGAACTTTAAATATATCATAAATATTTGATGAAGTTAATACATCTTTTGTATTCCCATAATATTTTATTTTATTATCTTGTATCATGGCAACTTCATCTGAGTAAATATATGCTTGATTAATATCATGTAAAATAGCACAAACACCTATATTAAAATCACTAATTAAATCTTTTACAAGATTTAATATTTTGTATTGATAATGAATATCCAAGTTTAAAGTTGGTTCATCTAAAAACAAGTATTTTTCTTTTTCACAACTTGCACATACTTGTACAATAATTCTTGCAAATTGTATTTTTTGTTTTTCACCACCAGAAAAATGTATATAGTTTTTTTCCAATAAAGAATGTAAAGATAGTTTATCTACCACATAAGAGGTAATTTTATTTTTTTTATCTAAACTAATATTTGCAGTGAAATAAAAGCCCATTTTTATAATATCTATTGCTTTTAAATTATATTCAAAACTAAAAGACTGATTTAAAACAGATCTTTTATTAGCTAGTTGTTTATTTGAATAATTTTTTATATCTTTATCATCTAAATTAATAAGCCCATCATAAAAATCAAGATTTTTATTTATAAGTTTCATTAAAGTAGATTTACCACAACCATTAGCACCTACAATGCTTAAAAAACTATTTGTTTTTATATTTATATTCAAATTTTTAAGTATAGTTTGTTTTGCTATTTTATAAGATAAATTATTGATTTGATACATTATATAAAACTTTTTTGTTTATTTTTCATTAATAAATATAAGAAAAATGGAGCACCTATTAAAGATGTAATAATACCTATTGGCAACTCTGATGGTTGTATTAACACTCTAGCAATACTATCAGCTCATAAAAGTATAAAAGCACCCAATAATGCACTAAGATGCAAGAGATATTTATGATCAGAACCTACTAGTGACCTAGCTATATGGGGTACAACTAAACCAACAAAAGCTATGATTCCACAAAAAGCAACACAAAAACCAATACTTAAAGCCACAAAAAATATAAGTAATTTTTTTAGTTTTACCGTGTCAAGACCTGTATTACTAGCCTCATCATCACCTAATAATATAAGGTTTAACTCTTTTTGTTTATATATCGAAACAAAATATATAGAACTTATAATGGGCAATAAAATTAATATTGTTAAAAAATCAGCATTTGCTAAACTTCCCATTGTCCAAAAAGTAAAGGATCTTAATTCTTCATCACTACTTAAATAAGTAAATACTCCAACTAATGCACCTAATAAAGCATTAATAGCAATGCCTGCTAAAAGCATAATCGTTGTAGATATTTTATTATAAACATTTGCTAGTTTATATATAAGATATATCGTAGAAATAGCACCTAAAAAAGCACTAAAAGGCATGGCTAAATAAAAAAATACATTTGATACAAAGTATGAACTTAAAACAGAAGCAAACAACATATATACTACAACTCCAGCAGTTGCACCTGCTGATACACCTATAATAGATGGATCTGCTAAAGGATTTTTAAATAATGTCTGCATAATAGCACCAGAGATACCAAAAGCTATGCCTACAAGAAGAGCTAAAATAACTCTTGGTATTCTTATTTCAAATAGAACTTGGGATCTTATATAATTTGAAGACGGATTAATAAAAGAGTCAATTATTTCATCATAAGATATCTCATATGCTCCAAGCGTTATATTATAGGGAACCTCTAAAAATAGCATTTAAAAACCACTTTCCAAATATTTATTAAAAAATATCAGAATATAAATTTTATTTGAGAAAATATGACAATTTCAACTATAAATTATCTATAATTTACTCTTGAAATAGTGATAATATTCACTATTTTGTTGATATATTATCAACTTTTCATAATTGGTATATTTTTTAACCTTACTAATTGTTCATATCGTATAAAGTTATAAGTAAGATTTAAAAGTCCTGTTAGGGATTTAATCCTATCAATGCCAATAGCTTTTAAAGATAGAGCTTTATTCATAGAGGTTGTGAATGTTCCAAATATATGTTCTACTCTTACTCTAGTGAGCTACTTGCAAATTCAATCACAATCAAATATATAATTCTTAAGAGCTACTTGCAAATTCAATCACAATCAAATATATAATTCTTAATAGTAACTATTTTAAGCTTTAAAAAAATAGTTATTATTTCTAACTTGCATAATTTACAATATATTTACCAAATTTATTAAAAAATCACATTTTTTCTCCATTCCTTATGGTTAAATTGTAAAATTCAGTATTTTTATATAAATTTCTATCAATGGTCATGTAATAAGTTTTAAACTTTGATGTATACAAATAGATAAAATTCCAAATGCTAAAACGCAAGCTACCTTATTTGCCCCTTGATAGTATATTTTATCACATCCAAAGTCATCTTTTAAGTATTTATTTACTCGCTCTACCATACTTCTTTGCTTGTAGTGATGTTTATCTGATGCTTGAGTCAAATTTAAATATTCAAATTTTTCTTTTTTCTCTTTTGCTAAAGCTATTTTTTCTTTTAGCACTTTAGAGTTTTTAGGATTTATATCTATGATTGGTTTATGATTTAACTCTTCAGAATACTCTGCAATAATATCACTATCATATCCAGCATCAAGTAAATCATGAAGATACATTACTCTTTTGCTAGTTTCATTTATAAGTGGAGGTGCTACAGAACTATCATGAACATTTGCACCACTATAAAATGCAACTACTGGTATATCTCCATCAACAACACTAATATGAAGTTTACCACCTATCCAAACTTCTCTATTACCTTTTGAATTTTGTTTAATACCAACTCCACATGATGTTGATACAAGTGATAACATATCATTAGTAGTTTTCATATCTTTTTGAAGTTCAAGAATCTTTGGTTTTATAGCTTCTCTTTTCTCACCTTTTTTAGGTCTTCCAACCTTATTTTTTGCTTTCTCTTTTTTCTCAACTTTTACAGGTTTTTCCCTAAGTGGTATTTTTGTAGCATCACTTGCATTATACATAAATATAGTATCTGACAAATATTCTTCTATGAATTTTTGATGAGTTTTCTCAGCTATTTTCATATCACTAAGTTGTTCAAACACTCTACTAAATTTAGATTCACTAGGAATATCTATTTTATATCTCCATCCACATAATACTCGCAATATTCTATCCCTATGCAGTCTATGAATTAAATCTCTTGTTGTTTGTATATTATAAACTGATTTAGCAATAAATGCCCTTGCTATTTCTTCTCTATCTTTTGGAGTGTTTGTAATTGTTACAATTGTAACATGCTTTTCTATTTGGGCAAAATCTAATATTTTTATTAATTTTTCTTCTTTAGTGCTTAGTGTTCCTAGTTGTTCTTTTATCTCAGGAAATAAACAATTTTCATGGTTTATAATCCTAAGCCACATTTTTGAAAGATTTGAAGATAATTTTGGTATAATATTTTTCATAAGTTGAATCTCTTTTCTGTTAAATTTTAGGATATAAAATTATAACTTATTTGAAATTTGATTCAACTTTTTTTACAAATAAAAACCTAAATTATGAACTTATTTGCTAATTTGCAAGTGGCTCTAGTTTTTGAATATTTATGATTGAGTTTGTGTTGAGCATTAGTAAGTGGTTTATTTCTATATGCTCGATTGATAACTTTTGAGTTTACATTATTTTTTTGAAGATAGTCTTCTATCTCTTTTGATTTGTATGCTGAATCAGCATACAATGTAGTATCATCTTCATTGATAAGTTCTTTAATTACTTGTGAATCATGAGTTGATGAGGGTGTTACAGTATAAGTAGATATTACTTTAGTTTTTTGATCAACTGATATATGATTTTTATATCCAAATTCTCTAGTTTTATACTTGGTAACCCATCTGGCATCTATATCTTTTTGAGCTAATTTATTTTTATTCTTTCCAAACTCTAAAGGAATAGCACCTTTTTTAATATCAGCATTATCTTGCCTTTTATTTCTTTGTTTAGGTACTTTGATGAAGCTAGCGTCTACAAGTGTTCCCTCTTTAGCAATAACACCATTAGATAAAAGTTTAGCAGTAAAAATATCAAATAGTTTTTTTGATAAATCTTTCTCTTTTAGTTCTTCTTTAAATAGCCAAATTGTATTTCTATCAGGTACATTATCACCTATTTGGAGACCTAGAAAATTCATAAAAGATAATCTATCTTTGATTTGAAACTCTGTTTGTTCATCCGATAAATTGTAGTATCTTTGAAGTATAATTATTTTGAACATTAAGAGTTTATCATATGGTTTCCTACCAGCATTACTTTTTTTATCTTCTTTCATTAATGATTCTTCAATAGGTTGTCTAAATAATTCCCAATCAATAATTTCATTTAACTTTTGTAAAGGTGGTTGATGCTTTTTAATCTTTTCTAGCTGAAACTCATAATCAAATAATCCTGCCATAATATACTCACTTTTTATAATAATTTATGTTGTAATTATAGCTAAATAGTGGTATCAAATGCTTTAAATAATAGCTTTATAGAGAGTTATTTGTAAATTTATTTGGATTAAATAAAAGACTTATTTTATGATTTTTTAAGTATTTGAAAATTATGTGATTTTTTGTCTATTTTTAGAGGTGCCCTATATACACTTGATGCAATAAGTATTACTATTAGTAATACGATTATAGAATAATTCTTATTTTTTAATTTCATTCGTTTTACAATAAGATAAATCCTTATTAATCATGCAAGATAGTTGCATCAAAGCTTTATCTAGTCTTACGGTAAAACCAGAGATTAAAAGCATATCCATAGAATATATTTGTGAGTTTTTACTAGCTTTTGTACTTTGAATAAATTTATCTTTAAAAAACTTCTTATTTCCATGTTTTGCAAAGATGATTACATCTGGATTTATTTTTAAAAGTGATTCTTTTGATATCATTGTAAAATTATTAACATTACTCGCATTTATTCCACCTGAGAGTTTTATCATAGCACCTGCTTTTGTTTTCTTTCCAGCTATCATCATGGAGCCTGACCTAATTGATAATATAAATAAAACTTTCTTTTTATTTTTTATTTTTTTTATTTCATTTTGCAATTTGCTTACATTTGTATCAATTCTTTTTATAATTTTTTTAGCTTTGTCTTTTTCATTTAAAATAATAGCTATATCCATAATCTTTTTTTTTGCCGATGCTATAGTATTTTCATCTTCAATCATATAAGCTTTTATACCAAATTTATCAAGTGAAGTTATAAACTTTTTAGGTTTTGAGTGATTACTAGCTATTACTATATCTGGATTTAAAGATAAGATTCCTTCTTTAGGTAATTGTAACCAATAACCAACATTATGAGACCACTGCACAGTATAATCCAACAAAGCAACCTATTTAAAGGCATTAAAAGCACTTTTCAGCTAAAATAACTTCACTAAGAAGAGGTAAAAAGTGGCATTTAAAGATACAAACAATACATTTTCAGATATAGCAGTAACATCAAGATTAGAAAAAGTAAATTCATTTCTTAAAGAGTTGGACTCTATTATAGACTTTGATAAATTACGACCAGTACTAAATAGAAATGGAATTGCTAAAAGTAATGTAGCTGGAGCACCTGCTTATGATAATGTACTGATGTTTAGAGTACTGTTACTCCAGAAGTATTACAATCTCTTTGATCAAGCCACCCAAGATGCACTCTATGTAAACCTACTCTTTATTAGATTTGTAGGACTTAGCCTAGAGGATAGTGTACCAGACGAGAGTACAATCTGTAGATTTAGAAATTCCCTACTCAAGAACCGACTTTATGATAAATTATTTAACTCTGTAAATAAACAATTAGAGAGTAAAAACCTGATAGCTAAAAAAGGAAAATCTGTTTTAATTGATGCTACTCTCATTAGAAGTGATAACACGCAAATAAAAAATAAGACTAAAGAAGTATACAAAGAAGACAAGAAAGGTATTCAAACAATAAATGCTGAGTTAAATATAAAACTTGAAGTAGAGCTTCAATCCAAAAAGCCTTCAAAAAAGAAGATTCAAAGAATTCTTAATACTAAAGCCCATAACTCCAAGACATACAAGAATGCACAACTTGATACACTACAAGGTATTGATACTAAAGATATAAAGACTTCTCAAATTATTATAAAGAATGAAGAAGATAGCTATAATCATCAAGATAAAATAGATAGTGAAGTAAGTGTCAAGTTTCACCACGTTGTACCATTCCAAAAACAATATCTTGAAACTCACTTGGTAAAATCTTAAATATTTCAGGTTTCGTTTGAAACCAACTTTGAACTGCATTAAATGGAGTTCTGACTTTTAATTCTTTTCTTAAAGAACCATGTCTTCTATTGAAGTTGTAGTATATCAAAAATTTATTTAAATCTTTTTTAACATCATCTATATTTTCATAGTCTTGGGCTTTGATTGTAGCATTTTTAATAGTTCCGTTTACTCTTTCTACCATTCCATTGGTTTGTGGTGTATATGGAGCTGTTAGTCTATGTTCTATACTATCTTCTTTACATTCTACATCAAACTTGTGATTACCACTTACAATTCCTTTGCCTCTTGCCCATTTATCTGTAAATTCCAATCCATTATCTGTTAAAATATGAGTTAAGTAAAAAGGAAAAAACTCTTTACAAACTTTTAGAAATTCAACTGCATTATTAGATGATTTGTTTTCATATACTTTGTAATATAGTAGCCTTGTAGCCCTGTCTATTGCTACAAATAGATAAAACTTTTGTTTATCAAACTTTGGTAAATAGGTTACATCTATATGCAAATATCCAGGTTCGTATTCTTTAAATTTCTTTGCTTTTTCTTTTTGTTCTTGTGGGACTCTATTTATATCAAATGCTTTTAGAGTTCTATAGATATTACTTCTATTTGCATTTGGGATAATATCAACCATTGTATCTGTTAAGTCATCTAGCTCCATCCAAGTCATTGTCCTAACTACTTTTATTAACTCTTTTTCTAAAGATGTTAAAGTTGTTTTTATATTATGTGGTCTTGAACTTTTATCTTCAATAAAATCCCTATCTTTCCATTTAGAGATAGTTTTAATATTTAGATTATAATTATTTGCTAATTCAACATTTGTTAAATTAGATTTCTGTATTATTTCTCTTATGTGCTGGTTTGCTCTAGCATTAGAGTGATAGGTTTGTGACATATTTTAAATCCTTATGTGTTGTAAAGATTTTACACTTATGTTGTTTAATCTATCACTTTCTTATTTATGAAACTAGGCAACCATAACGTGGTGAAACTGGACAGAAAATTAGTTGCAGGAGGATATGGTATTAATATTGGAAATATTTTTTGTGGTGAATCAATGTTTTCAAAAAAAACAGATGCCTCTAAAGTTGCCTTATATTATTTAGTAAAAAGATTAAAGAAAAATGGTTTTAAACTAATGGATTGTCAAGTTCCATCTAAGCATTTCAGCAATTCTAACCCAAAAATAAAACTACATAATATATCCTTTCATATCTACATTCTCTTCGGTCTGGCGAGCAATAAGTATATATTCCAACATTTTATTAAAGCTTTTAAAATTAAACATTGTTGTTAAAAAATTAATACCTACAAAGAACTCTTCTCTGTTACCAATATTATCACGAAGTTCCATATATAAATCATCATCAAGTTCTTGTACTGTATGAAATAAGAAAGCTAATATATTAAGGCTACAAAGTGTTTTAGATAGATTTTCTTTTCCATGACCAAAGTTGTGATCTAAATGATAGCCTTTAGTTTTTAAAGTATTGTTATTTTCATTTTCGATTTTCCATCTACTTCGTCCTGCTGTTGCTATATCTATAACATTATTTACATTCAAAGATATATCAGTAACAAAGCTATTATGATATAGTTTCTTACCCGTAGCATTAGTAACTATAACTTCACACCAGTTTACTTCTTGTGGTGGATGTTGTGTATCTCCTTGTGGATTTTTAATTGCTAAATTATTAATATAGTTATATGTAAAAATTTGCTTTTTACCATTAATCATTTTGGATATTATTTTTGTATCAATAGTATTTAGATTTTTTATCATTTCTATTTGTTCATATAAGTATTTATGTGATGTTGGTTTAGCTACAAATATATATGAATGGCTCTTATCTAATACTTTTTTTATCATAGGTTCTCTTGAATATAAATCATCACCTAAAATAATAAGTTTTTTATTAGTTGGATTATTAAAACTATCTAGCCATCTTTTAGAAGCATTTACTTCACAATCTTGTTTATCTTTACCATCATTATTTGATATAAACTCTTGCATCAGTGGTATAACTTTTTTTATATCAGGATGTACTATTGTTGGAGTTATAACACTATGATAGTAATGTACTTCACCTGTATCACTATTAGTTTTACTTTGACAACATTTACAAGATATATTTTTACTTGAATGATAATGAGTACCATCTAATGCTACAAGCATATAATCATCTTTAAAATAAAATTTATCTAATATTCCTATATCTCTTAACTTAACAAGTATTATTTCATATACTTTTTTAAAACTATTGGGTGTTATTTTATCCAACATGTTTCGTATATGATTATCACTTGGTATATCAGATATTCCAAACATAGTTTGTGCATTACTGATACCTTTTCTTGTATCAATATCCCTTTGAAAACTTAAGCAAGATTTATTTTGAAAATAAAATACACTAAATGCTGATAATATAATATCTTTTAAACTATAAACTAGATTTGTTCTTTGTTTTCTAGTATCTTCTACATTTGATATATTATCTGTAAATGATTCTATTAAAAAATCGAAAATATTTGTCTGTCTCATTTGTTTAAACACTCCTGTTTATGGGCTTTTATAGGATATATTATAGCTAAAGTTAGGTATTAAAAAGCTTGATAAAGCCTTTAAATAAAGGGTTTTAGTGAATTTGCTTAGTAGTGATTTTTGATATTATTTTGGAAGATTTTAGCTATATAAATTTTCACTTAGAATTGCTGATAGATTTTAAACTATATTGACAATGTCAATACATTTATGATAAAATATTAGTATGAAATTCGAATGGAATGAAGATAAAAATAAGTTAAATATAAAAAAGCATGGCATATCATTTGAGGAAGCTTTAGAGGTATTTGATGACCCACTACAAATATCTAAATTAGATAAAAGATTTTCGTATTTTGAAGAAAGATGGATTACTCTTGGCTTAACAAATAAACAAAAAGTTTTAGTCGTTGCAAATTTATTTTTTTCAGATGAAGGCGAAGAAATAATTAGAATAATTTCTGCTAGAAAAGCAAATAAAATAGAAAGGCAAAGTTATGAAAAATGTTGAGCAAAGAGCAAAATATGATAATTTTGAATTAAAAGATCATTATGATTTTAAAGGTGGAGTACGAGGTAGATTTTATAAGCCAAAAAAAGTACCTACAACTATGAGATTAGATAACGATATTTTACTTTTTTTAAAAAAAGAAGCAAGTGAAAAAAAGATAGCGTACCAAACACTTATAAATACTTTATTAAGAGAACATATGCAAGTTGCAGGACTTAAGAAGTAAAAAACTCATTTTCAATATTTAAATATATCATATATTTTAGTTGCATAAAAATTAGACAAAAGTTCATTCTACAGAAGGAATACCAGTACAACAGCTTTTTTGTAGTTCATCTAAAACAGCTTGAAGTACATCAAAGTTTGCAATACAGTTTAAAATTCTTCCCTCTCTTTTTTGACTAATTAATCCTACATTTGTTAATTTTGCTATATGATGGGAAAGAGTTGAAGCAGGTATTTTTAAATAATCTTGAATCAAACCAACGCGAACTCCTTTAAGTCCTACTTTAATTAAAAACATATATATTCTTAATCGTGTAACATTTCCAAGTTCTGCTAAATATTGTGCTAATTTTTCTTCTGTCATAATATACTTTCTGTTTTTATTTACTATTCTAACTAAAAAGAAATAAAACAATTATTTAAAAAAAGATATTAATTAAATATCCACACCCAATAGCCATTAAAAATACACTTGCTAAAAAAAATACAATTAGTTGCCAATGAAATATTCTTTTTAATAAAATAATTTCAGGAATACTAGCACCAGTTGCACCTATTGTTAAAGATAAAAGTGCACCCATACTAATACCTGAATTTAATAACTCAGGTGCAATTCCTATCATAGTTGTAGCTCTCATATATAAAGGAATACCTAATACTGCTGAAAATGGAACTGCAAAGATATTATCTTTATTTGCATATTCTAAGATAATATCTTTAGGTAAAAATCCATGTATCATAGCTCCAATTCCTACACCTATTGCAAAATATGGAATAAATGATACAAATTGTTGGAAGGTTTTTTTTGCGATTTGATTTATTATTTCTTTCTTAGATTTTTTTATTTTTACATTTTGATTTATTCTTAAAAAATTGTTTTTTGTATTTGCTTGTAAATTGTTTACTTTTATATTCTTAATAGTAAACTTTGCTTCATCATCACAACAAGTATCAAAAATCACATCAAGTTTTATAAACCTATCAAATTTATACTTTTCTAAAATATATCCTGCAAACAATGATAAGCTAATAGCTATTAAAGCATACAATAAGGTTATCTTTAAATCAAAAGTTATAAGCAATAAAGTTATCATCATAGGATTTAAAATAGGAGAAGTAAATAAAAAAGTCATAACTGGACCAAATCCTGCTTTTGCTTTTAATAATCCAATAGTAAATGGAATAGTAGAACAAGAACAAAAAGGTGATAAACTACCAAAAAGACTTGCAGTTAAGTATCCTTTCTTTTTTGAAGATAATAATTCTTTAATTTTATTTGGATCAATATAATAATTCATTAATTCAACAAAAAAACTAATCAATAAAAATAAAACACTTAATTCCATAAATACAAATACAAAAAAACTTATACTTTCTTCTAATTTTTCTTCAAAGTTCATCTCAATCCTTTATTTTATATTTCTAGTAGTATAGAATTATTTATCTTAATATTTTCTTATTTTCTTGGATAATATAAGAAAACTCTATTTTTACTAGTTAAATTGATATATTTTAAGTTTATTTTGCTACTATGCTTGTGTAAGTTATCTTAAAGGAGTCAAACTTAAAATGAAATATTGTTCCTATTGGTACAAGTCTAACAATACAGAGGTAAGATGGATTTTTTAATTTTATTATTTTTTGTTGTCATTGGTATTTCTTTTTTATGTTCAATTTTAGAATCAACTTTACTCTCAACAAATATGGCTTATGTTTCTGTATTAGAAGAAAAAAATCCATCTGTTGGTAACTTATTAAAAAAAATCAAAGTAAATATCGATAAATCAATTGCATCTATTTTAATCTTAAATACAATTGCAAATACTTTAGGTGCTACAGCTATTGGAGTACAAGCACAAAATGTATTTGATGGTGATAAAACTTTAGTTATGACTATTTCTATTATTCTTACATTTTTAATTTTATTTGTAGCTGAAATTATTCCTAAAACTATTGGTGCAATTTATTGGAAAACCTTAGCACCTTATGCAGCAAGGGTAATTAATGTTTTTATATTTATAACTTATCCAATTATTATAATAACTCAATTTGTAACTCAAAAGATATCTGCGAATAGTGATAACAGTGATGCCATTACAAGAGAAGAGTTAATTCACTCTACACTATTAAGCGAAGAAGAAGGAATTATTGGAGATTTAGAATCAGATATTATTGAAAATACTTTAGGTTTACATAGTATAAAAATACATGAGATATTAACTCCTAGGTCTGTTATGTATGCTGTTGATAAAAAAACAATAATAAAAGATATACTTGAAGATGAAAGAACTTATAAATTTTCAAGAGTTCCAATATATGATAAAACAATTGATAATATAATAGGTATAATTCTTACTAAACAATTATTTAAACAAGCAATAAAAGATAAAGAAAGCACACTTGAATCTATAATGATGCCAGTGTTTTCATTAAATGAAAATATTCCTGTCTCAAAAGCTCTAAATATGTTTATACAGAAAAAAGAACATATGTTTATAGTTTTTGATTCATACGATCAAACAGAAGGTCTTGTTACACTTGAAGATTGTATTGAAACTTTATTAGGGCTTGAAATAATGGATGAATCTGATACAATAGATGATATGAGAACATTAGCCTTAAGTAAAATGAAAGAAAAAAGAAAAAAAGAAAAAGAAAAAGAAAAAGCTAATAAAATTAAAATTAAGACTAAAATCAAATAAGTAAAGGAAATAAAATGAGTTCAAAAAATACGATGATTGCTATTTTTGCTGTGTTTGTAATAGCATTAATGTTAAGTCCTAATAAAGAAGAAAAGCAAGGAGCTCCTTGGTCTTATACTGAAGACTTAGGTCCACAACACTGGTCAACTTTAGATGAAAAATATTCAATGTGTTCTAATGGACTTGCTCAATCTCCCATTAATATAACAAATACTATACAATCAAACTTACCGCAAATGGTTTTAAAAAATACGACAAAAGCTAGTAATTTTGAAAATAATGGTCATACAATTCAAGTTAGTTTTAAGAAAGGCAATACTTTAAGCTTAAATAATAAAACATATACACTAAAACAAATGCATTTTCATACACCAAGTGAAAATCAAATAAATTCAAAATCATATCCTATGGAAGCACATTTAGTTCATTCTTCTAAAAAAGGTGAATTGCTTGTACTTGCTTTAATGTTTGAATATGGTGAAGAAAATATAATGATTAATCAATTATTAAGGAACTTGCCAAAAATACAAAATGATAACTATAAATTAAAATCTGATATTTATGTATATAAAATACTTCCCAAGAATAAAGGCTATTATAGTTTTACTGGTTCCTTAACAACTCCACCTTGTAGCGAAGGTGTAACTTGGTTAGTCTTAAAAGATACTGTTAATATTTCAAAAAGCCAATTAAAAGATTTTGAAGAAGTAATGCAAATAAATAATAGACCATTACAAAAAATTAATTCAAGATATATTTTAGAACTTTTCTAAAATATATCTTGAACAATATAATAAAGGTATAGTTAAATTTATTTCTTATTATGCCTTTGAGTGTAAAATAAAGCTCCCACTAGGTTTTATTAGTTGTTGATAATAAAATACCAAAACTTATAAAAATACCTCCAGTTACTTTATTAAACAACCTTGCACGACCTTTTTGTAAAAACCAATTTGATGACTTATGACCCAAATATATATAGAAAAGTAACCAAGACAATTCTAAAACAGCAAAGGTGCTTACAAAAATAATATACTGATTTAATAAAGAAGTATCTGGATTTATAAATTGTGGAAATAATGCGATAAAAAATATAATTGCTTTTGGATTACTAGCCCCAACTATAAAACCACTTATAAATGATGACAATTTATCTTTTTTACTTATATCTTTCTTTTTTTCAAAATGGTAATTTTGTTGTTTAGATGTCCAAGATTTATAACCCAAATAAATTAAATATAATGCACCTGCATATTTAATGATAGTAAATATAAGTTCTGATGATGCTATGATAATACCAAGTCCTGTAAAAGATAAAGTCATAATACTAATTATAGCAATTAAACTACCAAAGGCACTATATATTGCATAATTATATCCTTGACTTGCCGATTTTGTGACACAAAGTAATATACTAGGTCCTGGAGATGCTGTGAGTATCATAACTGCTATTGTATAATATATCCAAAGTTGAAGTTCCATTTTTATCCTTTTAATTTACTATACTTTAAATACTTTTATTAAAAAGTATTTGTAAATTTAAATAAAATCTTGTAATTTATTTTTATTAAAAAGCTTGAATTTGATTTCAATAATTATAATTTAATAGTTAAAATGATTAATTTTGTAAATATATTATAGATAGTCTACAAGTACTATATGGTATCAAGAGAGAGACTTGAACTCTCGACCTCCGGCTTATGAGACCAGCGCTCTAGCCAGCTGAGCTACCTTGATATAATAGTTTTTGGTTGCGGAAGCAAGATTTGAACTTGCGACCTTCGGGTTATGAGCCCGACGAGCTACCAGACTGCTCTATTCCGCGAATTAATTTGGATGGGGTAGAAGGATTCGAACCTTCGAATAACGGCACCAAAAGCCGTTGCCTTACCACTTGGCGATACCCCAATTATTTGAATGAGAATTATAGCTAATTATTTTTTTTATGTCAAGTTTGTCTATAGTTCTTCAGCAATTCTAAGTGAAAATTTATATAGCTAAATCTTCCAAAATAATATCAAAAATCACTACTAAACAAATTCACTAAAACCCTTTATTTAAAGGCTTTATCAAGCTTTTTAATACCTAATTTTAGCTATAATATATCCTATAAAAGCCCATAAACAGGAGTGTTTAAACAAATGAGACAGACAAATATTTTCGATTTTTTAATAGAATCATTTACAGATAATATATCAAATGTAGAAGATACTAGAAAACAAAGAACAAATCTAGTTTATAGTTTAAAAGATATTATATTATCAGCATTTAGTGTATTTTATTTTCAAAATAAATCTTGCTTAAGTTTTCAAAGGGATATTGATACAAGAAAAGGTATCAGTAATGCACAAACTATGTTTGGAATATCTGATATACCAAGTGATAATCATATACGAAACATGTTGGATAAAATAACACCCAATAGTTTCAAAAAAGTATATGAAATAATACTTGATAAGTTAAGAGATATAGGAATATTAGATAAAGAGACCACTGCACAGTATAATCCAATAAAGCAACCTATTTAAGGGCATTAAAAGCACTTTTCAGCTAAAATAACATCACTAAGAAGAGGTAAAAAATGGCATTTAAAGATACAAACAATACATTTTCAGATATAGCAGTAACATCAAGATTAGAAAAAGTAAATTCATTTCTTAAAGAGTTGGACTCTATTATAGACTTTGATAAATTACGACCAGTACTAAATAGAAATGGAATTGCTAAAAGTAATGTAGCTGGAGCACCTGCTTATGATAATGTACTGATGTTTAGAGTACTGTTACTCCAGAAGTATTACAATCTCTTTGATCAAGCCACCCAAGATGCACTCTATGTAAACCTACTCTTTATTAGATTTGTAGGACTTAGCCTAGAGGATAGTGTACCAGACGAGAGTACAATCTGTAGATTTAGAAATTCCCTACTCAAGAACCGACTTTATGATAAATTATTTAACTCTGTAAATAAACAATTAGAGAGTAAAAACCTGATAGCTAAAAAAGGAAAATCTGTTTTAATTGATGCTACTCTCATTAGAAGTGATAACACGCAAATAAAAAATAAGACTAAAGAAGTATACAAAGAAGACAAGAAAGGTATTCAAACAATAAATGCTGAGTTAAATATAAAACTTGAAGTAGAGCTTCAATCCAAAAAGCCTTCAAAAAAGAAGATTCAAAGAATTCTTAATGCTAAAGCCCATAACTCCAAGACATACAAGAATGCACAACTTGATACACTACAAGGTATTGATACTAAAGATATAAAGACTTCTCAAATTATTATAAAGAATGAAGAAGATAGCTATAATCATCAAGATAAAATAGATAGTGAAGTAAGGATAGGCTTTCACGCATCAAAAAAACAATATACACAAGGCTATAAAGTACATATAGCAGTAGATGAGCAAAGTGGTATTATTATCTCCCAACAAACTACCTTCGCAAATACTCACGATATAGACACAGTAAAAACATTTGTAAAAGATATAGATGGAATGAAAGCTCTTTATGCTGATAAAGCATATAACTCAAAAGATATAGATACTTTTTTAGAAAGTGAAAATATAGAAAATATGGTATGTCTCAAAGAGAAACAAACTCTAAGCCAAGAACAGATTAAGCAGCAAAGAAAAGATGAAAAACCTAAACATAAGATTAGAGCTAAAGTTGAACATAGGTTTGCAGATATAAAAACTCAGATGAAAGGTTCAACTACAAAATTTATAGGACTCGTTAGAAATAATATGAATTTTACCCTTACCTGTATAGCTACTAATCTTAGATTATTAGGACAAAGACAAATAAGACAAAGATTATAAGTAGTTAGATGAATAATATAGAGCTAAAGAGATTTAATAGACTAAAAAAGCTCCTAAAAATGACTGAATCTAATTTTATTGAAGATGGATTTTTTTAAATATTTGAAAAAATAAGATATATGAGTACTTTTTAATTATGCAGTCGGCTCATAACTTTTTTTATATCAGGATGTACTATTGTTGGAGTTATAACACTATGATAGTAATGTACTTCACCTGTATCACTATTAGTTTTACTTTGACAACATTTACAAGATATATTTTTACTTGAATGATAATGAGTACCATCTAATGCTACAAGCATATAATCATCTTTAAAATAAAATTTATCTAATATTCCTATATCTCTTAACTTATCAAGTATTATTTCATATACTTTTTTAAAACTATTGGGTGTTATTTTATCCAACATGTTTCGTATATGATTATCACTTGGTATATCAGATATTCCAAACATAGTTTGTGCATTACTGATACCTTTTCTTGTATCAATATCCCTTTGAAAACTTAAGCAAGATTTATTTTGAAAATAAAATACACTAAATGCTGATAATATAATATCTTTTAAACTATAAACTAGATTTGTTCTTTGTTTTCTAGTATCTTCTACATTTGATATATTATCTGTAAATGATTCTATTAAAAAATCGAAAATATTTGTCTGTCTCATTTGTTTAAACACTCCTGTTTATGGGCTTTTATAGGATATATTATAGCTAAAATTAGGTATTAAAAAGCTTGATAAAGCCTTTAAATAAAGGGTATTAGTGAATTTGTTTAGTAGTGATTTTTGATATTATTTTGGAAGATTTTAGCTATATAAATTTTCACTTAGAATTGCTGATAGTTCTTCAGCAATTCTAACCCAAAAATAAAACTACATAATATATCCTTTCATATCTACATTCTCTTCGGTCTGGCGAGCAATAAGTATATATTCCAACATTTTATTAAAGCTTTTAAAATTAAACATTGTTGTTAAAAAATTAATACCTACAAAGAACTCTTCTCTGGTACCAATATTATCACGAAGTTCCATATATAAATCATCATCAAGTTCTTGTACTGTATGAAATAAGAAAGCTAATATATTAAGGCTACAAAGTGTTTTAGATAGATTTTCTTTTCCATGACCAAAGTTGTGATCTAAATGATAGCCTTTAGTTTTTAAAGTATTGTTATTTTCATTTTCGATTTTCCATCTACTTCGTCCTGCTGTTGCTATATCTATAACATTATTTACATTCAAAGATATATCAGTAACAAAGCTATTATGATATAGTTTATTACCCGTAGCATTAGTAACTATAACTTCACACCAGTTTACTTCTTGTGGTGGATGTTGTGTATCTCCTTGTGGATTTTTAATTGCTAAATTATTAATATAGTTATATGTAAAAATTTGCTTTTTACCATTAATCATTTTGGATATTATTTTTGTATCAATAGTATTTAGATTTTTTATCATTTCTATTTGTTCATATAAGTATTTATGTGATGTTGGTTTAGCTACAAATATATATGAATGGCTCTTATCTAATACTTTTTTTATCATAGGTTCTCTTGAATATAAATCATCACCTAAAATAATAAGTTTTTTATTAGTTGGATTATTAAAACTATCTAGCCATCTTTTAGAAGCATTTACTTCACAATCTTGTTTATCTTTACCATCATTATTTGATATAAACTCTTGCATCAATGGTATAACTTTTTTTATATCAGGATGTACTATTGTTGGAGTTATAACACTATGATAGTAATGTACTTCACCTGTATCACTATTAGTTTTACTTTGACAACATTTACAAGATATATTTTTACTTGAATGATAATGAGTACCATCTAATGCTACAAGCATATAATCATCTTTAAAATAAAATTTATCTAATATTCCTATATCTCTTAACTTAACAAGTATTATTTCATATACTTTTTTAAAACTATTGGGTGTTATTTTATCCAACATGTTTCGTATATGATTATCACTTGGTATATCAGATATTCCAAACATAGTTTGTGCATTACTGATACCTTTTCTTGTATCAATATCCCTTTGAAAACTTAAGCAAGATTTATTTTGAAAATAAAATACACTAAATGCTGATAATATAATATCTTTTAAACTATAAACTAGATTTGTTCTTTGTTTTCTAGTATCTTCTACATTTGATATATTATCTGTAAATGATTCTATTAAAAAATCGAAAATATTTGTCTGTCTCATTTGTTTAAACACTCCTGTTTATGGGCTTTTATAGGATATATTATAGCTAAAGTTAGGTATTAAAAAGCTTGATAAAGCCTTTAAATAAAGGGTATTAGTGAATTTGTTTAGTAGTGATTTTTGATATTATTTTGGAAGATTTTAGCTATATAAATTTTCACTTAGAATTGCTGCCTTTATTTAGAAGAAATTGACATATATTGTCTAATTAGATATAATTTCAACAGTAACACGTTGTTTCTTCTTAGGTAGATTAATTACCTATCGTTCAATAGGGAGTTTAAAAAGGTAAGGTTTATTCCTTACCTTTTTTTATTTGTGGGTTCTTGCGGGTGTGCCTTGAGAGGAGATAACAGCGTGAGATTTTTATTAATCTGCATAGTGGTTTGATTTATCCTGGTATTACAACTTTACTAAAAATACCTGGGGGAATTAATTACTCCCCCACCTACTCAAAAATCTTGCCTTTTTTTATTTATTCTTTTCTTCCACCCATTCACACTTAAAGTGCACCACCACCACCTAACTTAATCCAAGGAATTGATTTGTCATATTTAACTGATAATTGTTTGAGTGTTTGCCTTCATATTTTTAATTAAGTCTAAATATATCACTTTCTTATGATGTCATAATATGAAGGAGCCTTAAAAACGAACAATTCATCTTCTATTAATACATCTTTTTCAAACTTTAAAAAAGTGATTAAAACTTTATTTTCTAAGTGATCTTGATAGGATATCTGAGATATTTTATTATTTTTAAAAGTTATTTGATATTTTGTATCATATATATTTGTTTCATATATATTTTTAGTGATTTTTTTTGCTTTTTGTAAGAGTTTGATTATATTTATTTCATTTTCTAGTTGGGTAAAAATAGCTTGTTCTAACTGTGGTTCATCAATAATGGCAAATTTATTTAAAATATAAACATTCTTAATAATAGGCATTTTGTATTTCCAAAGAATTTTTCCACTATGCTTTACAAATACTTCACCTGTATATTCAATAGTTTTAAAAGAATTTGTAATACTTTGAACAAAATGGGCTTTAAAAGTTTTTATATTTAACAACTTTGAAGTAGCATAAAGAGAGGTACTTATCAATATAAGAGCAATAAAAAATCTATAAATCATATCTTAACCTTTTTTGATATATAATCTTGCGATAAAAATAATAGCTAATTATTATACAAAACTAAGTAAATACAAAGGATATTATCTCATGATTAATATATTTTCAAAATTTTTTGGTACAAAAAATGATAAAGAAATCAAAAAGTATACAAAAAGAGTTTTAGAAATAAACCTTCTTGAAGCACAATATGAAAAATTAAATGATGATGAATTAAAAGATGCTTTTAATGTATTAAAAAAACTAGTTTTAGATAAAGAAAAAACACTAGACGAAGTATTAAACCAAACTTTTGCTATAACAAGGGAAGCTAGTAAAAGAGTTTTACATATGAGACATTTTGATGTTCAATTACTTGGTGGAATGGTTTTACACGATGGAAGAATAGCTGAGATGAAAACAGGTGAAGGTAAGACTCTTGTAGGTACCTTAGCAGTTATTTTAAATGCTATGAATAACAAAGGTGTACATGTAGTAACTGTAAATGATTATCTAGCTTCAAGAGATGCTAAAGAATTAGAAGTTTTATATAACTTTTTAGGTTTTAGTATAGGTTCAGTTACAAGTGAACTAAAAGATGATGATTTAAGAAAGCAGCAGTATAAAGCTGATATTACTTATGGAACTAACAATGAATTTGGTTTTGATTATTTAAGAGACAATATGAACTATGAAATTGAAGAAAAAGTTCAAAGAGAACATCATTTTGTAATAGTTGATGAAGTGGATTCTATTTTAATAGATGAAGCTAGAACACCTTTAATTATAAGTGGTGCTATGAAACAAAGTAATGCTGATTATAAAAAAGCAAATAATATCTCACTTAAGTTGGTAAAAGGTGAAATAATAGAGCCCAAAAGTGCAGATGAAAAAGCATATTCAACTGGTGATTTTACTGTTGATGAAAAAAATAAGGTAGTTTTAATCACAGAAGAAGGTATAAAAAAAGTTGAAGATTTATATGAAGTTGATAATTTATATTCTTTAGACAATGCAGTATTATCTCATTATATAGACCAAGCTTTAAAAGCAAATAATATTTTTGAAAAAGATGTTGATTATGTAGTAAAAGACAATGAAGTTATAATAGTAGATGAATTTACAGGACGACTAAGCCTTGGACGAAGATTTTCAGATGGTTTACATCAAGCCCTTGAAGCTAAAGAAGGTGTTGTAATACAAGATGAATCACAAACTCTAGCAGATATAACATTTCAGAATTATTTTAGAATGTATGACAAACTAGCAGGTATGACAGGAACTGCACAAACGGAAGCTACTGAGTTTGCTGAAATATATAATCTTGATGTAGTATCTATTCCTACGAATGTGCAAGTTAATAGAAACGATAGACATGATTTAATATATAAAAGTGAAAGAGAAAAATTTGAAGCAGTTTGTTCAAGAATTAAAAAATACAATGACTTAGGACAACCTGTACTTGTAGGTACTGCTTCAATTGAAAAATCAGAACATCTACATGAACTATTAGTAAAAGCAAAAGTTCCACATACAGTTTTAAATGCAAAACAACATGAAAAAGAAGGAAAGATAATAGAACAAGCTGGTCAAAAAGGTGCTGTTACAATTGCTACAAATATGGCTGGTCGTGGGGTTGATATAAAACTTACAGAAGAAACTTTAAAGCTTGGTGGTTTAGCAATCATAGGAACAGAGCGACATGAATCAAGAAGAATTGATAATCAATTAAGAGGACGAGCAGGACGACAAGGTGATAACGGTGAATCACAATTTTATTTATCTTTAGAAGATAATTTATTAAGAATTTTTGGATCTGATAAAATAAAAAATATTATGGAAAGACTAGGTATTGACGAAGGTGAACATATTGAATCTAAGATGGTCACAAGAGCTGTGGAAAATGCACAAAAAAAAATAGAAACAATGCACTTTGAAAGTAGAAAACATTTATTAGAATATGATGATGTAGCAAATAAACAAAGAAAAGTTATATATGCTTTTAGAAATGATTTATTAAAACCTAACTTTGATATTTCTTCAAAACTAGATGAAAATAGATTAGAATATATAAACAATTTACTAAATCAAGCCAGTATAGCTGATGGTATGCCTGAAGAAGATTATGATTATGATTTACTTATTTTAAAATTTAAAGAAGAATTAAATTTAATCATTGAAAAAGATGATATAAAAGAAGATTCTTTTGAAAAACTTCATGATAAATTATTAAAAATTATTAAAGAAGTATATGAAAATAAGATGAGTGTAGCCCAAGAAGATCAAAAAAGTGAAATAGAAAAGAATTTATATTTACAAATCCTTGATAATGCTTGGAGAGAACATCTATATGCTATGGATACACTTAAAACAGGTATTGGTCTTAGAAGTTATAATCAAAAAGATCCTTTGGTTGAGTATAAAAAAGAATCATATAATATGTTTGTTGATTTAATAGCTAAAATTAAATCAGAGATTATTAAAGTATTATTTACTATACAGCTTCAAGATGAAAATGATGCAAAACATGAACAAGAAGCTTTAGAGCGAATGAAAGCTAAAATGGAAGAAGAAACTAATAATTTAAGTACTAATAACCAAGATACACAGATATTAGCAAGTGATAAAAAAATAGCAAGAAATGAACCTTGCCCTTGTGGATCTAAGAAAAAGTATAAACAATGTTGTGGTAAAAGTGGACCTAAAAAAGGTTTATTATTAGGTAAATAATTTGAATACAAAATTAGTAAACTTTATAGTCAAAAAATATTTAAAATTTGACAAAACTAATCCCTTCATTTCTATAAGTGCAATTTTAGCATTTATAGGTGTAGCAATAGGAGTTATGGTACTTATTATTTCTATGGCTATTATGAATGGAACTGCAAAAGAGTTTGAGAAAAAGCTCTTCACCATGAATTATCCTTTATCTATATATCCTTTACGTACAAACTCTATTAATCAAAACTTAGTCTTAAAATTAAAAAAAGAATTTCCTAAGTTAATATTTTCACCATTTGTATCTTCTCAAGTTATTATGCAATATAATGACAATATGAATGGTGGTATTATTTTTGGTGTAGACCCTAAGCAAGAAGCAAAAATAAACTCTGTGTATAAAAAAGCTTTAAAAAATTTAACACCAAATAAGTATGATATTATAGTAGGTGTTGATATTAAAAATAAATTTTACTTAAGTAAACAAGATAAAGTAACTCTATATTTTACTTCTTTAAATCCAAGTGGTTTTTCTATGATGCCAAAGATGAAAAGATTTACTTTTATAAGTGATTTTAAATCAGGTTTAAGTGCTTATGATAAATCTCATATGTATACTACTATTGAAGCCTTACAAACTGTACTACAAAAAGACAAGAATGTTTATGATGGCGTTCATATATATTCTAATAATGCTTTTGAAGATATAAAAATACTTAAAACTTTTTTAACAAACAAATCTGTAGGTGTTATTGGTTGGTGGGAACAAAATGGCAATTTCTTCGCTGCCATGCAAATGGAAAAAAAGGCACTTTTTATTGTACTAATGCTTATTATTTTAGTAGCATCCTTAAATATAATATCATCACTTTTAATGACAGTTATGAGTAGACGAAAAGAAATTGCATTATTATTATCTATGGGAGCTAGTCAAAAAGAAATAAAATCTATTTTTCTAAAACTTGGCATTATTATAGGACTTTCTGGTATTTTTACGGGTATATTTCTAGGTTTTTTTGGTATGTGGCTTATAGATACTTTTAATCTTATTTCACTTCCTGAAGATGTTTATGGTATATCAAAGTTACCACTTGACTTATCACAAATGGATTTTCTATCTATTCTTATAGGCTCAATCTTTATAGTTCTAATATCTTCTTATTATCCTGCAAAAAAAGCTACAAGCATAGATGTTATAGATGTTCTAAGAAATGAATAACTTATATTATAAACTCAATAAGTTATTATTTTAATTTTCTTTTATGTCTATTTTTTTATCTTTTATACTTAAAACTTTATCACAATATGGAAGTAAACTATCATCATGTGTCACCATAATAATAGTTACATTTTTTTCTCTTGTGATTTTTTTTAGCATTTTTACTACGCTTATGGCTCTTTGCTTATCTAAAGCAGCCGTTGGTTCATCTGCTAATATAATATCTGGATTGTTTGCTAAGGCTCTTGCTATGGCTATTCTTTGGTTTTGTCCACCACTTAGTTCACTTGGCATACTTTTTAGTTTGTCACTCATATCAAGATAATCAATAATTGCTTTTACTCTTGGTTTTACAACTTTTGGGCTTTCTTTGTTTTCATAGGGTAAAAGAGTGATATTTTCTTCTATATTTAAAAATGGAATTAGATAATGGGCTTGAAAAATAAAACCAATTTTTGTTCTTCGTAATGCTCTATCATCTTTTACTAACCATTTATCATCATAAACTATCTCATCTCCTATTGTTACTTTTCCACTAGTTGGTGCAAGCACACAACCTAAGATCATAAGAAGTGTAGTTTTTCCAGCACCACTAGGAGCAACTAAGGCTACGAATTCACCTTTATTTAAAGAAAAATTTGCATCTTTTATAATAGATACTTTACTTTTTCCTTCTCCAAAACTTTTTTCTAAATTTTCTATTTTTATTGATATATTATTATTCATTATCATCCTCCTATTGCTTGGGCTGGGTCTGTTTTTATAACTTTATATATCCCAAATAATGAGGCAAATATAGATGATATAAGTATCACAATAAAAAGTGCAATAGAATCTTGAAGCAATAACACTATTCTTTTAGGAAAACCACCACTTATAATATAAGCAAAAATATTACCTGATATAAATGCAAACACCCCTAAAGTAACAGTTTCTTGTATAATCATCTTAGCTATCGTAAAGTTTGGTATTCCTATTAGTTTTAGTATAGATATTTCTTTGATTTTTTCTAAAGTCATAGTATAAATGATAAGTGCGATTATAATAATAGATACAACTATTAAAATCACCGTAAACATTCCTATTTGTTTAGATGATTTTTTGATTACTTTTTGTAGTAAAAGATTTATTTGTTCATCTTTTGTAAATACTTTTTTATGAGTAGTTTTTTCTATATTTAATGCTACACTTTTTATATTATACCCGTCTTTTACCTTTGCTATTATAGCATTTACAAGGTGGGGATTTGAGCCTTTTATTCCTCTTTTTTCATCACTTCTTATTCTCTCATTTGTATAAGTAAATTGTAAAATAGCAGCATCTTTTAAGCTAGTAAATATAAGAAAATCTCCACCATTTGAAACAGTATCTTCTGTAAGTCCAACAACTTTAAATTTATTTCTTCCAAGTGTAATATATTCACCTAATTTATAGTTTGTTTTTTTAGAAACTACTATCTCAAAGTGTTGTTTTTTTAGAACTCTACCTTCTATTAATTTTGATTTATTTATTACTTCAATTTTTCCAAAAGGGTCATATCCTACAAGCATAACTTTAAAATCACCATATTTATTTTCCATCTGAAATGTTTGGAATGTTATAGCTTCTGCATATTTTATTCCATCTTGATAAGAAATCTGATTTTTCAAATCTTCATGAACTTTTGAAGTTTGAGCAAATGGTCCTAAGGTATCTTGTTGAACTACCCAAATATCTGTTTTAATATCAGTTACTAATACTTTAGCATCAAAAACCATACCACGGTATACACCTATCATAGTCACAACAATGCCTAATAATGCACCAACCCCAATGGCAGTTACTAAAAATTTACCTAAAGAATGGGATATGTCTTTGTATGCAAGATTAATCATAATATATTTTCATACCATTTAAAAGAGTTTTCTTTTTTACATCAGGTATAAGTAATATATCATTTTCTGTGATATCTTTAGTAGCTGCACCTTTGTTATCGTAAGCTAATATACTAAGTGTTTTAAAATTTACAATACCATTTTTTATTATCCAAACACCATTTTTTTCTTTATAAATAGCTAAAGCAGACAAAGGAATTTTTAAAATATTTTTCAACTCTTTTATTTTTATATTAACAACAGCTTGTTCTTCAAGATAAAAAGGAATAGGAAGATTATCAAAACTTACATTTATCTCTCTTTCATTTGTAACACTATTGTTTATAGGCTTGATATTTGTAACTTTTCCATGAAATTTAATATTAGATGAACGAAGTTCAATTATTGCAATATTGCCTAGCTTTACATCTCCACTTATTCTAGTATCTATATGTGTTTTTATCCATACATCTTTTGGATTTACTATTTCAACAAGTGTTTGATTTGGATTTATAATTGCAAAATTTGAGATAAGTTTTTTGGTAATATATCCATCAACTGGTGCAAAAATAGTATATCTTATAAGTTTTTGTTTTAGTCCATTTAAACTAGCTTTTATCTGAGTTATTTGTGAATAAATAGATTTTATTTTTGCAGATAAACTACTTACTTTTAATTTTGAAATATTCATATTTGTTTTATATTTCTTAAAATCTAGTTCAGATATAGCTCCTTTTTTAAAAAGTTGTTGGTTTTTTGTATAAATATCTTCTTGATACTTATAAGATATAATTGAACTTTGTTTATCTAGTTCTAAGGCTTTTATATCATTTTGTAGTTTTTTTATATTTGCATCTAGTTCATCTATTTTATCACTTAAATCTATGGAATCAATTTTTGCAATTAAAGTGCCTTTTTTTATAAAATCACCTTCATTAATCTCAAAAGATAGTACTTTACCACCATAAATAGAAGCTACTTTATATATATCTTTTGCACCAACATTACCAATACCATTAACTTTTACACTCATATTACTTACACTTGCTTGTATAGTTTTAAATGTGTGTTTTGGTATATAGATTTTTTTATAAAATCCAAATCCTAATATAAGTATAATTACTGTGAATATTAAATATTTTTTCATTATTTACCTCTTTTTATTTTTATAATTTTACATTGCCTATATTAATAAAATATTAACATAATCAAAATTTATCACTTTTGATTTTTAAGGGCATTAAAATATAGTATAAAAAATTAATGAAATATATATTATGAAGAGATATGATTGTATTTATATGCCTAATTATTAGCATTATTTTTTAGTATATATTAGATGCCCAAATTGTTGAATGAATAAGCCAAAGATAATCAAGCACAATCCAACTATGGTTGATAATAAAATAGTCTCTTTTACTATAAAATATATGAATATAAGAGATATAAAAGGAGCTATAAAAATGAGATTTGCAATTTTTGTTGTTGAACTTGTAAGGCTCATAGCTTTTAGCCAAAATAAAAATGTAATACTCATCTCAAATAACCCCACATAAACGGCTCCATAAATTCCTTTAATATCAGGAATACTAAAGCCTTCAGTAAAATAAATATATATAGCTATCAAAGGCAAAGCAATTAAAAAATTACAAAACAATCCAATAACTGGATCTGCTTTTATCTTTGTATTATAAATCCAATATAAAGACCAAAAAATTGTAGATAATAAAGCTAAGAATACCCCATAAGAATTTGTAAAATCAAGGGAAAAAGGATCGCCTTTTGTAGCTATTATTAAAACACCAACATAGCATATTAATCCAGCAAAAAAATCTTCTATTTTTAGCTTTTGCTTTAACAAAGGAATTGATAAGTATGTCAATGTTAAAGCCCAAGTATAGTTAATAGTTTGTGCTTCTTGAACTGGCAATAAATCATAAGCTTGAAATAAAACTATATACATCAAAAAAGGATTTAAAATACCTAAAAATAGTATAAATAAAAATCTTCTTTTAAAATGTTCTAGTATTTTATTAAGTTTTTTTTGATAAAGTAAAATCATAAATAAAATAATAATTGAGGTGATAACTGCATATAAAACTAGTTGTATAGGACTTAAGTATTCTAAAGATAGCTTAAAAGCACTTGCAACTGTCGACCATAAAAAAACTGCGATTAAAGCATAGAGATAAGATAACTTTTGATTTTTCATGAATTTCACCTTTGGTATTGTAGCAAAAATTTGCTTATAAATATGAGAAATATATTCTTAGTTAAATAGCAACTAATTTTCTTGAAGATGGAATCTTCTCTCATATTATTAGAGGTGACCTATAGTATTATTGCATTTTAATTATTTGATTTATTTATTTGGACTATTCATTTTGAAATTATCACTTTTTTAGGATTAACAATAAAGCAGTTAATATGAATTTTGTTAGGGTAGGAATAACTTCCTACCTCGTAAAATTTTATCAGTTATTGACTGTTCTTATTGTGCTATAACTACCTAACTGTGTCACAAGTTAATTAAAAAGTATAATTAATTGCTTAGATTTTTTGACCGTATATTATTTTGTGAACTCTATACAAATATATTATACAAGATTTGTAAAGTTTATTATTTTAATTTCCTATGGAAACACCTAAATTACTGTTCCTAACGATTGTTTTTTTACTTACATTTACATTTGAACTAATGTTAGAATTTTTTATTCTTGCATTTCCTTTTATCATTACGCCTAAATTACTTTTTATTATGATTGCTTTTTTACCTACATTTGTGTTTGAAGTAATATTAGAGCCTTTAATTATTATTTTGTTTCCTTTTATTTTTATACCAATATTAGAATCTAATATTATTGCTTTTTTGCCTATATTTGTTTTTGAGGCAATATTAGAATTTTTAATAATCACCTTACTTTTCGCTGCTATCGCACTTGAAACAAATACTAATATTAATAATATACTTGAACTAATTTTTTTTAACATTTTTTTCCTTAAATTTTTATAGTAACTTAAAATTTACTTTTCTATTTATATATTTACATTCTTTATTATATTTGTCAACTTTAATATATATTATTAACAATTCCTTGATTTTAGCCTCCTATAGAAACACCTATTATACTTCCTTTTATTGTAGAACTTTTACCTATTCTTACGTTTGAACGAATATTTGTATTGTTCATTCTTGTGTTTCCTTTGATACTTGTGCCAATAATACTATCTTTGATTATAGATTTTTTACCTATTCTTACATTTGAACTAATATTTGTATTGTTCATTCTTGTGTTTCCTTTGATACTTGTGCCAATAATACTATCTTTGATTATAGATTTTTTACCTATTCTTACATTTGAACTAATATTTGTATTGTTCATTCTTGTGTTTCCTTTGATACTTGTGCCAATAATACTATCTTTGATTATAGATTTTTTACCTATTCTTACGTTTGAACGAATATTAGAGTTGCTTATTTTAGTGTTTCCTTTGATACTTGTGCCAATAATACTATCTTTGATTATAGATTTTTTACCTATTCTTACGTTTGAACGAATATTAGAGTTGCTTATTTTAGTGTTTCCTTTGATATTTGTACCAATTTCACTATTTTTTATTCTTGCTTTGTCACCTATTCTTACGTTTGAACGAATATTAGAGTTGCTTATTTTAGTGTTTCCTTTGATATTTGTACCAATTTTACTATTTTTTATTCTTGCTTTGTCACCTATTCTTACGTTTGAACGAATATTAGAGTTGCTTATTTTAGTGTTTCCTTTGATATTTGTACCAATTTTACTATTTTTTATTCTTGCTTTGTCACCTATTTTTACGTTTGAACGAATATTAGAGTTGCTTATTTTAGTGTTTCCCTTGATATTTGTACCAATTTCACTATTTTTTATTCTTGCTTTGTCACCTATTCTTACGTTTGAACGAATATTAGAGTTGCTTATTTTAGTGTTTCCTTTGATATTTGTACCAATTTCACTATTTTTTATTCTTGCTTTGTCACCTATTTTTACGTTTGAACGAATATTAGAGTTGCTTATTTTAGTGTTTCCCTTGATATTTGTACCAATTTCACTATTTTTTATTCTTGCTTTGTCACCTATTCTTACGTTTGAACGAATATTAGAGTTGCTTATTTTAGTGTTTCCTTTGATATTTGTACCAATTTCACTATTTTTTATTCTTGCTTTGTCACCTATTTTTACATTTGAATTAATAGTAGAATTATCAACTTTTATTCTGTTCCCACTTATATTTGTACCAATTTTACTATTTTTTATTCTTGCTTTGTCCCCTATTTTTACATTTGAATTAATAGTAGAATTATCAACTTTTATTCTGTTCCCACTTATATTTGTACCAATTTTACTATTTTTTATTCTTGCTTTGTCCCCTATTTTTACATTTGAATTAATTGTAGAATTTTTAATTGTAATTCTTTTAGCTTTTAAGGTTGTACCAATTCTATTACCTACTAATTTTGCTTTTTTACCTAAACTTACTTGTGCTTTGATTGTATTCTCATTTTTTGTTGCTGCTATTGCACTTGACACTAATACTGCTATTGCGAATATACTTAAACTAATTTTTTTTAACATTTTTTTTCCTTAAATTTTTTATAGTAACTCAAAATTTACTTTACTATTTATATATTGACATTCTTTATTATCTTTATTATTACATTGATTTTTGATATTAAAAGATTTTATAATCATATCACCTCTACTTATTCCCTTTTTTTGAAGAAATTTAAATATTTTTTTTCCTCCTTTATGATTTAATAAAGAATTTCCATAACTTTTTATGATAAGTTTTTGTATATTTCCTATGTTTTTTTCTTCTTTGTAAAAATTAAATAATTTATTTAGTTTTTTAAACTCTGTATTTTTATTCAATCCACCAAAGCTTTTATTTTTCAATAAAGCATATAAGTATACCTCTATATCTTCTACCGAATCAATTTTTTTGACTAAATTTAAAATTTTTATTTTTTTAGTTGATGTGTGATTTCTCTTTTTTGCTATACAAGTTTGAATTAAATATGAATATTTTTTAATAATATTTATATTAGTTCCACACATATTATTTTCTAATATATGTTTTGATATTTCATTTATGATTTGATTTACTATTTCTGGATTATTTTCTGTAAAACTTTTTTCAGAAATTAACACCAAATCTGATTGTATGGTACGTAAATCTTTTTCTTGAGAAATCTTTTCTTTTTTAAATATTATTTGGTTAAAGCCCTTAATATTTGGTACACTAATAAATCTAATGCTATTTTTATATTTTTTAATTATTTTTGAATTAATATTATCAGAAAACGCAACTGCATCTAAGCCGTTTCCACTTATCATATTAGTCAAAGCTATTTCACTATTATCGTAGTATTGATTAAAAACAATATCAAAATTTGACATTAATGTTAAAGAAAAAAGATCAATAGAACTATTTTCTACTCCAAAATTAATATTTCTATTGTGTAAATCATAGATACTATTATATGCAGAATCTTTTCTTACAGCTATAAATATAGCTTCACTTTTTAAAGGAGATATTAAGGTATAATTTGAAAGTTTTTTAGAATCATTTTGATTTATTCCATGTAAAACACTTAGACTTGTAACTGCCAAGTCTACAGTTTTAAGCTGACCTAATTCATATAAAACTATTGATTCATTGTCTAAAGGGATTAATTTAATATTTTGTATTAAGAGAGTAATTTTATTTAAGTATTCTTCTAAATATATATTATGCTTATCATAGGCTATTTTGATACTTGCAAAACTTATATCAAATAATAGTATTAATCCAAATAAAAATTTCATTAATTATCTTATAAAAGCTTTTTAAAGCTTTTGGTTGATTGTGATAAAGTTACATTTTTTTGTTTTTCTTTATGAGCCTCTTCTAATAAGCTAATATATAGTTCTGCAGTAATACTTATATCTATAGGAAGAATTCCTTTTCTTTTTTTATATTTAATTATTTCATCATAAGTTCCTTCTGCTCTTATAAGCTCTAAAAGATATATTATAGTATTCTCTTGTTTATTCTCAGCTAATTTTACAAAGTTTCTTTTGATATCTCGTAACAATCTACGATCTTTTTTTGCACCTGGAACACAAAGCCAATATGGTTTTTTCTTAAGTTTTCCAATAAGTTCAATCATACTTAAATCTACTAATAGTCTAATAGCTGCATGTTTGCCTTGTTCTTTTGAAACCGAAGCACTAAGACCAAAACCACTTCCTAATATAGAAAAACCAAATTCTTTTGAAGCAGACTGTTTAATGACTTTTATACTATTAGAAGTTCTAACTTTAGAAACAAATCTTCTTGTTAATCCATCAAGAATATTAAAATCTAAAGTTATTTTTGCTACTTGATTATCATCAGAGCCATCAGCATTTCCATCTGCTTCTCCTCGACCTTTTCCTACATGAAGAGATAAGTTGGCTCCTGCACTTGAACTTTCTAAAACATCATATTCTGTTATTGCTCCTGTAACAATATAAAATTTTTTATTATCACCTATATCATCAGAACTTGAATATAAGGCTACTTTTTCACCTATTTCATTTAAAGCACTAATTACCATCATAGTTATGTCTTTAGGCAATGCTGATCCTCCCGCACCACCTGTGTTATTGCTTACAGGACCAATAACGATATTAATTACATCATCATTATACAAAGTTAATAATTCATTTAAGTTGTCAAGCCCATCAGTATATTTATTAATATTAAAGGTTACTTCACTGTTCTTTGCCAAATTAATTTTTGGCTGTATTGATTTAGCTAGTTCTGTACTGCAAGCAGTGTAGTTTAATACTACAAATAGTATTACCCCTAAGTTTTTGAATATATTTTTAAATTTCATTGTTTTCTCCTTTTATTTTTTAGTTTAAAATACTATTTTTTATTATTACTGTATTAGTAACCTTGCCTCTAAAGTTTTTATTTAATTTTATGCCATAAAGTCTTTTTTGATTTTTTGATTTTTTGTATTTTGCTAGTCCATATAGCTGACTGCTCTTTCTTTTTCTTAATTTTACATTTTTTACTTCTACATAACCAATAATTCTTGTATATCTTTTGTTTCTAACTTCCAATCCTATAGTTTGACCATGTTCTTGAGCTTTGTAAAATTCTTTATTTCCATTGATAACTTTATAGTTAGCACCTTTAATACCTTTAGCTGCTCTATTTTTTGCTAAAGACTTATTGTAAGAATTATTAGCATACAAATTTGTAATACCTATAATACAAATTATGATTATTTTTAAAGTTTTCATTTCATCCTCCTATATATATAAAATCATCAATATACTCTTGTGCATTAATATTGATTCTTTTTGATTTTCTATGTTTATTTTTTTTATAATATATTATTTTTTTTTCTTTTTGTTTTATATTTAATTTTTTTAATAAAGTAATATCAATTGCTAAGTTATTTTTTGCTAAATCATAAGGAGTTTGTCCTTGTTTATTCATAATATTTTTATTAGCACCTCGTTTTAATAAAAATTCAATAAGAAAATTTGCCGAGTATTGAACAGATAAATGTAAGAGAGTTTGTCCATTAAAATCTTTTATATTTAAATTTGAGATTCTTAAAATAAAATAATAAGCGATATTATAATATTGTTTTTTGATTGCTAAATGAGCAGCCGTTACATTTTGATCTCCTGATATAAATTCAAAATCTGCACCTTTGTGAACTAGAAGTTTTATAAATTTAAGTCTATTTAAAGATATTGCTTTGTTTAATAATGTAGGTGTATATATATTATAAACATTAGGATTAATATTATTTTTGTAAAAGAATAATTTGAATTTATTATAATTATTGTTATTTATAAAACTAACTAATTGTAAATAGTTAGTTTTATTTTTAGAATAAATTTCTTTAGCATTTAATGAGATAAACAATGCTAGTAAAAAGTATATTAAGAATAATTTTTTCATATTAATCTAATCTTTCTATTGTGGTTGTAAAGTTAATATCTTTTTCAATTATTGGAGTACCAAGATAGTAAATATTACTCACGGCTTTACTTTTTATAAATAAATAATCTTTTATATTAAGAATAACTTCACCTGCACCTTTTAAATTTAATTTTGCATTTTTAATACTTGAATCTTCAAAATCTAAATTATAAGAACCATCAGCATTTATATTAAGAATATGAATTTGTACATTGTTACTTTTTAAATCAATTGCACCATCAATATTAAATGTGAGTTTATCAAAAGCTATATTTTTTATATTAATATCAGAGCTACTTTTAAGAGTGATATTTTCTAATGTATTTATATAAAAATATATTGAAAATTTACTTTTTGTTTGAAAACTTCTACTAGAAGTAATCAACAATTTATTTTTTATTTTTTTAATGTTAATATGTCCCAGTAAATTATCATCAATGTGTAAGATAAAATATTGATTAGATAAACTTGGAGATTTTTGTATATGAATATCTATTGGTATATTTATTTCTAAGGAATCAATAGAGTCTATATTTTCTTTTTTAATCATACTTTTACCAGAACCAACTGTTAAACTATCTGCATAGACAGAGTGTACTAATAAAAAAGAAATAAAATAAACTCTAATAATAAAAGTCATAATTTAGTTTTCTATTCCACGGACATAAAACTTAAAAGAATCAATTTTAGATGTTATTGCTAAACTTTTTACCACAATAGTATCTTTAGCATCAACAACAATTCTTTTCCATTTACTTGAACCTTTAGATATCCCAAACCCACTAACATCATACCATAGAAATTTATATTCTAAATAATGCTTATTTGAATCTTTATTTTTTATGATAACTCTTGCATCAAGTAAATCATATATAAATCTTGAATTAGAACCTTGAATTGATATATTATAGGATAAAGGGATGTCATTTATAATAACTTGATCTGCTTCACTTTCAAATGTATTACTAGCACTACCATCTCCTGCTATAAGTGAAGAAAATAATATATAAATTAATATAATAATTTTTTTCATGACATACTCCATTCTTTTAAATATTTAAAATCTTTAGAATCTTCTTTTTTATAAGAAAATTGACTAAATGTTGAAGCTATTGCTTCTAATTTGTTTATACGGTTTTTGTGTTGTGGATGTGTACTAAAGACACAAGTATTGATATTTGTTGAACCAGGATACTTCTTTTGTAATCTTTTAAAAAAAGAACTAGCATGTGCAATAGAATAGTTAGTTTCCAAAAATGATTTAATTATAAATGCATCTGCTTCATGTTCCCAAATACGACTATAAGATTTATTTAATAGCGTAAAGTTAAATTTATTTATATTATTTAGATCTAAAGATTTAAATAAATCATTTTGTATATATCTTCTTTCGGCATGTTTATAATGAACATGCCCAATTTCATGTGCTATTACAGAAGCTAGTTGGGTTTCATTTTGACATAATTTAATTAAGTTTTTTTCAATAAAAATTAATCCGCCTCCACAAGTATAAGCATTTTCAACTTTAGTATCTACAATAAAAATTTTCCAATTTAAAATACGATTGCTTACTTTAAATAAAGGTAAAGATATTTGTCTAATTGCATTTTGTATTACATCGTTTTTAACTAGCATTTGAGGTAGTTTATATTTCATATAATAATTTACAACAAAGTCAACTTTTTCAGAATAACTAATTTTACTTATTTTCTTAAAAGTGTTTTCTAAAGCATGCATTTTATTTATATCTTCTAAGGAAAAAGAATTTCCGTATAAAGACCCAGCAAAACTTGTACCTAATAAGGCAAAAAAATCTCTTCTTTGCATTATTTTTCTTTTATACAATTCTTCGCACAAGAAATATTAAGCAATACATTCTTCGCCTTAAAATTAGGCGCATTTAAAATTATACGCTTAGAGCTATTAGCAGGCAAGATAAATCTATTTTTTAGCATATGATTATTTACAATAACACCTCTTGTGTTAGTCCATTCATGTTCAATAATAATATTATATATATCACTACTTGAATTATCAAGAACAAATTGAAGCTGTTTTTTGTATTTACTATTAACTAAACGAGAGTTAAAAATTCTCAGATCATCTCTTAAATCTTTATTGTGAATAATAACACTAATTCCATCTGGGTAGTCAATCTGATTAATATGACTCAAACGAGGAGTAGCGTTGTTTACACATCCTGTAAAGAATATAAAAGATATACTTAATAATATAATTTTAACTTTATTCATAATTTTCTCCTATTGAAATTGAATATTTAAGATACTATTCCCATCATCACTTATTTGAATGGGAATGCCAACACTATCTGATAAGTCATATAATTTATCTGCAAAATCTTCTAAGTCCAATTCTTCATGTGTCCCAAAATTATATACTTGTTCAAAGTCACTACTTTCGGAAGAGTTTTTTATTGGTTTTGCCTTTAGTTCTTTAATTACATCTCTTACAAGTTTTCTTTTTCCTCTACTTGAACCATCATTTGTAATATTCATTAAAATAACAGTATATTGATATTCAAAAGAATTTAGCTTTTTAGTTTTTTTACTACTTGTTTCTTTCTTTTTACCGATATAATTTAATAAATTACTTGTTATGTGACTTGACGCCAAAATTGATGCTTTTTCATATAACTTAAATACAAGATTGTCCTTATCCATTGCAAATGCTGTTACTATCTGTGGTTTTATTGATTGATCTTTTTTACCACTTTTAGTATTAAACATTATTATTCGATATGTTAAAGTTCCTCTTAAATTTGTCTTTTTGCTTAGATTATATTCTTTGAGTACTAATTTATCAAGTAAAAAAGCATATTCTATATTCTCATTTTCTTTACATTCTTCTACTCTTTTTCTCAAAGCTGCTATAGCACTTTTATAAGAATTTGATTTCTTTTTTATATATATATTTAGCTTTGCTTCAATTTTTTTACAATGATTTCCTTTTCTTCCAACTTGTTCTTCTTTATGTATTACAGAAAAAGAATGCCCTGAATTATTCAAATCTGCTTGCAAATATGAAATAAAATTTTTACTGTCTTCATTAGAAATACTATCAATTAGAACAATTTTTAAATTACTCATCTGATGTTTACCCATCGTGGTAGTTTGATTTGATTTTTCGCTTAAAATAGCTCTTATTTTTTTTAAATTTATATTTCCTCTTACATAACATAAAAAACCATCATCACCTTTATTTTGACATTTATATGTAGAAAAATCAAAATATTCTTCTTTAAATTGTATAAAATCTTTATTTAAATCTTTTTTAAATGATTTTTTTATACTTCCTTTGTAAGCATTTTGTCCTATTAAATCATCTAAAATACTTTCAAAAGCCTTCCAATGTGCATTTTGTATAGCTATTTCTTTATCAAACGATTGATTTAAGCCATTCACACTTTTTCCATATACACAAACATATAGAAAAAATAAGAAAATAAATATTTTTCTCATATTAATCCTTTACAAAAATTTTCATAAATAAAAATTTTTCCTTGTCTTTTATCTACTATTGCTTCAATATCAAGTAGAATTTTACTTGATAATAAAGCAATAGATTTTATAATAACTTTAATAATTTCGTAATCTCTTCGTGTATCACTTCTTTTTGATATATCGTAAGCCTTTGAAGATTGAGAAGTTAAAATTTTTGGTTTGTTTATTATGTCATTTGTTAGACTTAAAGCATTTACAATCTGCTTATCTTTCAAGGGTATTATTATTCTAGCTAACATTGAAACATATATAGCTTTATTTATCTCAGTATCATCTTCTTTTATTTTTTTATCCAATAAATTATTTAAGAAAGCTTGTATCTTATAACCATTTACAAATCTATGTTGTCCGTCAAAAGTACTTTTTTTACATACATCTTTAATGCTTCTTATTATAATATTAGCATTTTTATCTTTTATAGTATTGTGCGAAAACTCTTTTATTCTAATAAGATATTCATCCCAATTTTTAAATATAAATTCATTTAACAAATCAGGGTAAAGCAATACTATATCACTGAACTTATCTTGCTGTCTTAATTTTCTTATTAAATTTTCTTGAAGCATAAGTAAAAGTTGTTTTTGGGCATTTTTATTAGTTTTAAAAACTTCTGAAGCTAATTTTTTGATAGATGGATTAATTTTAAAGTTTTCAATTATAATATATATATCATCACTCATTAGTGCAGTAAGAGTTTTTTTATTTTTATCTGCTATTATGGCATCAAGTAAATTTGAAAGTGCTTTTTCGTAAGCTTTTTTATAAATTTTTTCCAATGTATATGTTTCATTTAGCGCAGTATTAGCAATATATGTTATACTTTTTGTATATCTTGTCTCAAAAGTATCTTCCGAACCTATTCTGTTTGGTTCTTCCCCAAGTTGAACATATGTTAGATTAAAAGTTATTATTCCTTCCGCAATTTTATTAGCAGCTAAAACAAAGTTTTGAAAACTATCAAGATGAATAAAACTCATTTTTCTATCTCTTATATCAGATGATTCAATATATTTTTTTGTATTTTTATTAAAATCATCTCTTAATAGCAGGTTGATTTTTTTTATTTTATTTTTAAATTTATTTTCTAATAATTTTTCAGTATAAGAACTTAATGCCCAATTATTATCAAATTCATTTTTAGGGAATAAATATGATTGAACATTTAAATTTTTTTCACTATAAGTGCCAATAAATAGGCTAAAATTATTGGCACTTACTTTAAGTATACAAACAATAAGTAAAATAAATATATACTTCACTAGTTTAATCTTTTAAATGTATACATAAAAATATTTAAGACTAAAATGCATTTTTAAATGTCTGTTCACTTTTAGCAATTAGCTTTTTTTCATCTTGCATCATATTTTTTGCTGCTCTATTGGCTGCTCTTGTATCAATTTTAATATTACTATTTGTAATAACTTTTGAAATAGAAGATTTAGCAGTTGTTCCTACAACTACGACAGTTTTCAATTGAGTTAATAAAATCTTTAAAGAAGTAAAATTTTTAATTGCCCATAATATATTATCTTTTCCAAATTCTGCTATTTCTTTATCCCAGCCTATTAGCAAAGCTGTATATTTTGGAAAACTTTTTAAAAAAATACCTTGTGCTTCACTTATTTTCTTAGCATCTTTTACTTTTGTATTTTTCATGATTTCTTGAATTTTGGCAGTATTCTCTGCAATACCTACATTTAATTGTGCTTGATTTTGAATATTCTTTCTATCTTTCATATCAGCTTTAAGTTGGTTTATTTCTTTTGTTTCTTCTAATGCTTCTAATATCTTTTTATTTACTATATTAAGACTTTGAAAATATCTGTTAGATATACTTTCAATATATTTTAATCTAGCATCTGCTTCACAAGTATCCATAATTTTTTTTGGTAGTTGTACATCTTTCATACCTTCTATATTTTTTAATGCCTGTGTTACAAGTAAATTAAACATTTGTTTAGTGAGTAAACTTGTCATATTCACTTGTCCAGTAGCCATTCTTGGCATACATACTTTATTGCTTTTACCTTTTAGGTTTCCTTTTTGCTGTACAGATGAAGCTACAATTGAACTTGCTGCTTTTTGGTTTGCAGAACCTGCTAATGATTGAACTATCATTTGTGTTGCTACTCCAGTACATCCACTTAAGAACACTGCTATTAACCCTGTTGTTATTATTACCTTTTTCATATATATTCCTACTCCTTTAATTTGATGTTTTTTTTCTTAAGATATAATTTTCTTTTATATCATTTATATCACCCTTTATTACTATTGCTTCTGCACTATCATCAAAAATATTATCTATTTTAACTTCTGCAATTCTGCTTCCATAAACTAATCTTTGTTTACCAGTTCTTTTGATTGTTTTCATTTTAGGTTCTGGATATACATAAAATATATCTCCAATTCTAGTATCCTTCTTTTCTGGCATATCAACAGATAAACTAAACTTTCCTACTTCCATAACAGTTAATAAACCATCTGAAACAATATTAGATTTATTATTTATTAAAGATTTAATGGATTTATTCACAACTTTTTTAGTTAGTTGATAAATATTTGTATATAATGGTACAGCATTTTTTAATTTTGTTTGACTAGTCCAAGCATGGGTATATTTAGCAGATTGTAAATCATCGAAAATTATTTCACCTTTTATGTCCATTAATGTTAACGATAATTCTATTTCAATATAATCTTTATTTTCATAATTATCTATATATTCAATTTTTTTTGATATTCTCTGTAATTTAAATCTAGTTATTTTTGGTATTAAAATATAATCAGCTAAAGATAAGCGTACTTTATCCGAATCAAAGTCATCAGATATATCACTGTTGGAAAGTTGTTTTTCCATCATCAATTGTCTAATTTGGTTCTTATCACGACTAATAGTCTTAAAAATCTTAGATTTATTAATTGCTTGTTTTATTTTGATATTTAATTTTGCATTTTTTAAATATTTGTGTTTATATTTAGAAATTGTTTCATCTATTAGTATATCTCTAATTACTATATTCTTTTTTCTATTTTTATCGTTTAAATTATTATTTTGTATACTTGTAGATTGTTTATGTTGCTTATTTTTAACTTCATTGTATTTTATATCTAATTTTATTTCCAAGCCAATTTGATTTATACTTCCTTCAATAATACTTCCAATAGCTTCATCTTGATTATTAAAACTATTTATTCTTATTTTTGCTATAGGCATACCACCAGATTGATAACTTTGACCAGTATGATTATCTGTAATCATCTCTCCTTTAGAAAAAACTTTATAAATACTCCCTATCTCAATTCCTAAACTTTTTCCAGCATTTAATAAAACACTCATACCATTTATTTTGATTATTCTAGTAGGAGAAATCTCATTAAAAATACTTTGTGAAGCTAATTTAGTAAATTTTTGAGATATTTGTTTCATAATTACTTCAAAAGAATTGTTTTTTCTTGAGAATTGTTGTGTAATAGTAACTGCTACACTAGCAATTTTATTTGAAGTATTCACATCCACTAAATAAACATATCCAGAAAGCTGTACTTTGATTTTTGGTCTTTGCATTACTAACATACGAATTGATTCTAAATAATTTATTTTTATTTTTTTATCATCTATTTTTAAATAATCAATGGTATTAAATACTAAATAATCTACTCCTCTTAAACTTCCAAGAGGAAGTCCCATCTCTCTACCTTTTGATAATTCATCTAAAATTTGCTGTGCTAAAACTTTATTTGCATGAGCATTATTAGTTACAATAAAAGATTTATTTTGATTAAAAGCATGTTCCATATCACGATTAATAAAATTTATTAATACATTGTTTTTTACATTACTTCTATCTATAATTGTTTCCCCTATAGCTATCCTTATTTTTTCTTTTAAAAATGTATTTTTATTGTTTTCAACATATTTAGCAATATTTCCACTTGTTGGTAATTCTTTTATATTTTTTAATTTACCAAAACTAATTTTTTTATCAACTCTTGTAATTCTTATACTGGATATTTTTTTTTGCGTATCATAATTTTGTATTTTTTGTACTTTATAAATGTCAAAGCTCATTCCTACTTTTATACCATTATTAGAACCTTTATTTAATACTAGTTCATTATCTTGTACTGCGATAACTTGTATTTTTTTTGTCATAGATAATAAAAGTTTAGAAACAAGTTCATCAGCCATAATATATAATGCACTATCAATTAAATCATTACTGTTGCCATCATCTGCTAATAATTTTTTTATTTTTATATTTTCTTTTGCTATTATTTCTTGTGTAGAAATTTTAATTAAAGCAATGGAAATATTAGTATTTACTACGATTTGTTTTTTTGATACTTTTGCTATTTGTTGATTATTTAACTTAGAACCTCTTAATTTATCTAAAGAAAAATTTTTAATTTCACCAAGCAATACATACTGAGCATTAAATTTTTTATATTTTTTATATTTTGTATCAGTAAATTTAAAATTTAATAAATCAAAACTAGTTTTTTTATTATACAAACCTAAGCCATTTGTTGCCATTATTTCATCAACTCGTGTTTTATTAATAATTCTAAAATTACCATTCTTACTAAAATTATCATTTACATAACTTCTAAAACCAGCTAATGATTCTGCATACTGACTTTGTGAAGTATTACCTTTAAGTTGAAATTTACCAATAGCTATACTACTTTTTGAATCGATTTCTTTTTCTTTCTTTTCTTTTTTATTAAATAAATCTGAAAAACTAAAAGCGTTTAATAATAAGGGGATAAGAAAGATAAGTAAGTAAAATGTTTTTTTCATATGTTGCTCCAAAATATTAATAAAAGTCTACATTCTTAACATCACTTTTAACATCACAATTAAATAAAATAATATTTTTTCTTTATACAAATCAATAATATAAACCCAAACCAATTCCTTTTTCTATTTTTATATTGAATTCAGGAAATTTTTTCTTAAATCTATATATAAAATTTCTTCGTGTATTATCGTTTACATAGTTATCATCCCAAATATGTTTATCAATAGTTTCATAATTTATATTTGTATTAATATTAGTAAGTAGTATAAATATTAAATGTCCCTCTTTTTTACTAAGATATATTTCTTCATTATTTTTGATAATTTTTTGTGAATTTGTATAATAGGTAAAATTTTTATATTTTATTAAGGATGAAAAGTTTAGTTTTTCTAAACTAAGATATATCAATATCTCAAGTTCATCTACTCTTATAGGTTTTAGTAAATATCCTAAAATATCAACTCTTGATAACTCTTGTAATATTTTTTTATCTTTACAAGTGCTTATACAAATAATTGGAATTCTGTATTTTTTTTGAATATTGTATAAATTTTTAACACTAGTATCATTTTTAATTTGAGAAAATATCATATCTATTTTACTTTTAGATAATACATTCACTATTTCATGCAATGTGCTAACTTTTTCTATAGTTTTAAAATCAAATTTTGTTAAAGTCTGAATTAGTTTTTTATCATTTACCAATTCATCTCCCCATAAAATGGTCTTCAGATGAAACATAATAATCCTAAGTATATTTATTATGAAATAATAGGTAAATTATTATTATATACTCTTTAAATATATGTGCTAGCTATTTAAATTTATAATTTTATTTAAAATAATCTGTGACTTATAATATAAATTAAATTTAACCATCATTTAACCATAAGTTAGGCATATTAATTAACAAAAAATATGACTATAAAGGATATTGATGGCTTCTAATTTAGATTTATTATCGTCTTTTAAAGATAATTGTGGATTTGGTTTAATGGCAGATTTGAAAAATAAACAAAGCCATAAAAACTTAGAGGATTCCATACATTCATTAGAAAGAATGATGCACAGAGGTGCCGTGGCAGCTGATGGGAAAACAGGAGATGGTTCTGGATTACTTTTGTCTATGCCAGACTTTTTTATGAGGAAAATTGCTAATGAACATGATATAGACTTGCCTACAAGTTATGGTGTTGCTATGATTTTTACTAATAATTTAGATGATATAAGTGTATTTCATAAATTTTGTGAGCAAAATGATTTGAAAGTTGTATTAACTAGAAAAGTTCCTATTAATACAGACGCATTAGGTGCCCAAGCATTAGAAAATTTACCACATATTACCCAAGTATTTGTATGTGCAAATGCTTTAATATCGTCAAAGCGTTTTGATGCCATGTTATATTTAACACGAAAAGAGTGTGAACACAAACTAATTAATAATCAAGATTTTTATATATCTAGTTTTTCTTCAAAACTTATTTCATATAAAGGGCTTGTTATGCCCACACATATTAAAAAGTTTTATCTTGATTTAGATGATGAAGATTTTAAAATATCATTTGCATTATTTCATCAAAGATTTTCAACAAATACTCTTCCTAAGTGGAAATTAGCCCAACCTTTTAGAACTATAGCACATAATGGGGAAATTAATTCTATTAAATCTAATGAACTAAATGTTGCTATTAAATCAGAACAAATTAAATCAGAAGTATTTAGTGATGAAGAATTAGAACGACTTTTTCCAATTCTTCAAGAAAATGGATCAGACTCAGCATTATTAGATAATATGTTTGAATTTTTACTTATAAATGGCAGTGACTTTTTTAAAGCTGCTCGTTCTTTAATCCCAGCACCTTGGCAGAACTCTCCACATATGGATGCAGACCTAAGAGCCTTTTATCAATATATGGCAACGGCTATGGAAGCTTGGGATGGACCAGCTGCTGTATCTTTAACTGATGGTAGATATATAGGATGTTTAATTGATAGAAATGGTTTAAGACCATCAAAATATGTAATAACAAAAGACCATAAAATGTACATTACATCAGAATATGGAACATTAGATTTAGATGATAAAAATATAAAAGAATGTGGCAGATTAAAATCTGGTGAAATGATAGGGGTTGATTTAAAATATGGAAAAGTTTTAAAAGAAGAAGATATAAATAACTATTTAAAATCATCACAAAAATATTCAAAATGGTTAAATAATGATATGGATTATTTACAAGAATATATAGAAGAATCATTTGTTGATACAAGTGATTATAAAATAAATAATTTAGAACAAAAACAAAAATATTTTAATATTACTTATGAGATATTAGACCAAATGATTGAACCTATGGCAAAAGATGGAAAAGAACCAGTTGGTTCAATGGGTGATGATACACCATTAGCCTGTTTTTCTAAAGTTAATAGAAATTTTACAGATTTTTTTAGACAAAAATTTGCACAAGTTACAAATCCACCAATTGACCCTTATAGGGAAAAAGTTGTTATGTCTTTAGAAACTGGTTTTGGTCATATTCACAATATATTAGATGAGAAACCTATATATGCAAAAAGACTAAAAGTGGCAAGTCCAATTTTGATGCAAGAAAAATTTCATATCTTGCTTTCTTTTGGAAACGAGACATCTCCAAGGTATGATAAGTATTATAAAAATAAAAGATTTTCTACAACATTTGTGAATGATTTAGAAAAATCATTGAAAAATTTGACTTGTGATATTATTAAAGCTATTAAAGAAGAAAATGTATCTATAATCATCTTAGATGATAGAGATTTATGTAAAGATAATAAGTTAATACCTATGTCTATGGTTATTGGTTTTGTTAATAATGCTTTATTAAATGAGGAAATAAAACACAAGGCTTCATTAGTTGCTGTTTCAGGTGAAGTCTATGATCCACATATGGCAGCTGTACTTTTAGCTTATGGAGTAACTGCCATATATCCATATATGATGTATGCCTCAGCTTTATCTTTATTTCAAAGACGAATTTCTTCTAAATATGAAATGCAAGAAAAACTAAAAAATACTCAAAAATCTCTTAATGGTGGATTATTAAAAATAATGTCCAAAATGGGAATTTGTACAATAGCATCTTATAGGAACTCAAGATTATTTGATATTATTGGTTTATCTGATGAAATAAATGATGAATGTTTTAAAGGAAGTTATACGGAACTTTGTGGTTTAGGTTATGAAGATATTGAAAAAAGAATAGAAAAATCTCATTTTGATGCATTTTATAATGTTAAACATATGTTTCCTTTAGATATAGGTGGATTGTACAAATATACTAATGGTGGTGAATATCATGATTACGGTCCAAGCACAACAGCTGCTATTCATAATAAAAATGCAAAAGGAAAAGAAGATATTCATGATTTTGATAAATTAAAATCTTTAATTGAAAATAGAGATAAAAAATTTATCAGAGATTTTTTTGAGTTTGATTCTGATAAAAAAGCTATTAGTGTTGATGAGGTTGAAAATGTAGATAATATTTTTAAAAGATTTGCATCTGCAGCTATGTCTTGTGGTTCTATTTCTCCTGAAGTTCACGAATCAATAGCAATTGCTATGAATACTATAGGTGGTATGTCAAATTCAGGTGAAGGTGGAGAAGATTCAAAGAGATATAAAACTCTAAAAAATTCTAAGATTAAGCAAGTTGCATCTGGAAGATTTGGAGTTACACCTGCTTATTTAAGATCAGCTAAAGAAATTCAAATTAAAGTAGCACAAGGTGCAAAACCAGGTGAAGGTGGACAATTACCTGGGCATAAAGTTACAGCATTAATAGCAAGGCTAAGACATACGGTTGAAGGTGTTACTCTTATATCACCTCCTCCTCATCACGATATTTATTCTATTGAGGACTTAGCTCAACTAATTTTTGATTTAAAACAAATTAACACTGAAGCAAAAATAACAGTTAAACTGGTATCAACTATAGGAGTTGGTACCATTGCAGCAGGAGTTGCAAAAGCTTATGCTGATAAAATTATAATTTCAGGGGCTGATGGTGGAACTGGTGCAGCTCCACTGACCTCTATAAAGCATACTGGAAATGCTTGGGAAATGGGTCTAAGTGAGGCTCATAATGCTTTAAAAACAAATCATTTAAGATCTTCTGTAGAACTTCAAACTGATGGTGGTTTAAAAACAGGAATTGATGTTATAAAAGCTGCCTTATTAGGTGCTGAATCATATGCTTTTGGTACAGTTGCACTTTCTTTATTAGGTTGTAAAATCTTAAGAATTTGTCATACAAATAAATGTTCAGTTGGAGTTGCTACTCAAGATGAAAACTTAAGAGAACATTTTACAGGTACAGTTGAAAGGTTGATTTCGTATTTTACATTTTTAGCAAATGATGTGCGATCTATTTTAGCAAAACTTGGGTATAAAACTATGGAAGAAATTATAGGTAGGTCTGATTTATTAAAAGTTATTGATGATGAAATGGCTAAAAAATTTGATTTTTCTAATATCTTAAGAAGAGTTGATGGAATAGATACTTGTCAAAAAAAATCTAATGAACCATTTGATAAAAATAAATTTGAAAAAACTTTATTAAAAAAAGTTCACAGAACCATAGAAAACCCATCAACACCTATTAAAATAAGAGAAAATATTTCTAATTTAAATAGATCTTTTGGAACATTAATTTCGGGTGAAATTGCAAAATATTATGGAGATGATGGCTTACCTGAGAATTCTATAAATATGTATTTAAAAGGAGTTGCAGGTCAATCTTTTGGTGCTTTTTTATCAAAAGGTATGAATTTATTTTTAGATGGCTTAGCTAATGATTATGTTGGAAAAGGTATGAATGGTGGTAAAATCATCATTAACACTCCCCAACAAGGTGAAGATTTTTCAGGTGCAGGAAATACATGTTTATATGGAGCAACGGGTGGTAAACTTTATATACGAGCTAATGTAGGTGAAAGATTTGCTGTTAGAAATTCAGGCTGTGTATCTGTTGTTGAAGGTACAGGCGATAATGCTTGTGAATATATGACAGGTGGTATTATCGTAATATTAGGAAATACTGGTTTTAACTTTGGTGCTGGAATGACAGGAGGTTTATCTTTCATATATGATCCACAAAAATCATTTTTTGATAAAATGAATCAAGAGTTAATAGAAGCTTTAAGAATTGATACAGATGATACAGAAAGAGAAAGATTATTTTTAAAAAGATTATTATTAGATTATATTAATGAAACTCAAAGTAATAAAGCTCAAATAGTTGTAGAGAATTTTAGAGCAGAAATTAGAAATTTTTGGATGATTAAACCTAAAAATATGGCAGTACTGCCACTTGATCCAGATGAGGGAGATTAATATGATAAATTTTACAAAATTTGAAAGAATAAACTCAGAAAAAAGAGATGTTTTACAAAGATTAAAAGATTATAAAGAAGTATATAAGGTATTTTCTAAAAGTAGAGCAAAAGAGCAATCAGATAGATGTATGCAGTGTGGTATTCCTTATTGTCATACAGGATGTCCTTTACATAATTTTATTCCTGCATGGCTAAAACAAACAGCAAATAAAAATCCAGACCTAGCATTTGCCTTATCAAATGAAACTTCACCTTTTCCTGAAATATTAGGTCGCATTTGTCCTCAAGATGTATTATGTGAAGGAGCATGTTCTTTAAATACAGGTCATGGTGCTGTTTCTATTGGTGCAGTTGAAACACATATTTCTGAAAAAGCTTTTGAAAGAGGTTTAAAACCTGAGTTTCCAAAACTATCAAGCAATAAAAAAGTAGCTATCATTGGCTCAGGACCTGCTGGTATTTCTGCTGCAACTTTTTTATTAAGAAAAGGTATTCCTGTTACTATGTTTGAAAGAGATGATAGAGCAGGTGGCTTATTAACTTATGGTATTCCTGGTTTTAAATTAGACAAAAGTATAGTTAGTAGACGAATTAATTGGTTACTTGATGCTGGTATGAAGTTAGAACTTAATTGTGAAATAGGAAAAGATAAAAATGTAAAAGATTTAGAAAATGAATTTGATGCAATTTTTATAGGTATTGGAGCAACTAAAGGAAGAAAGTCAAACCTAAAAGGTGAAGATTCATCTTCTGTTTATTTAGCAATTGATTTTTTAAAAACTATTCAAAAAAGAAATTTTGAAAACAAACTTGGTTGTTCTATTGATGTTAAAGATAAAAAAGTACTTGTAATTGGTGGAGGTGATACTGCTATGGATTGTGTACGAACTTCTGTACGAGAAGGTGCTAAGAGTGTAAAATGTTTATATAGACGTGATGAAACAAGTATGCCAGGAAGTAAAAAAGAAGTAATTAATGCAAAAGAAGAAGGTGTTGAGTTTGTTTTTAATGTTAGTCCTAAACAAATTAATACAAATAATAATTTAGTTACATCACTTGATTTATATAAAACTCTTCTTGTGCAAAATGAAAATAAACAAGAACTTAAAATACTTGAAGATTCTTTATATAAAGAAGATGCTGATATTATAATTCTAGCTTTAGGTTTTACTTGTGAAGAACCACAATTTTTAAAAGACCTTGATATTGAGACAAATTCTTGGGGTGGAGTTATTACAAATAATTTTTTAACAAGTAATTCAAAAGTTTATTCAGGTGGAGATTGCCAAAGAGGTGCTCATTTAGCTGTTACTGCTGCTGTTGATGGCAGAGAAGCAGCAAAAGTAATAGTGAAAATATTTAATTAAGCTTATGCAAAACTTAAAATATATAATAAATAGTTTGGATATATATTTTAAGTTCAATACGAAAAAATAATTTTTCTACTAAACTATTAAAAGAATTTTGAAATTTCTATCTTATTAAAGATATTATTAAAGAATAATAGGTTATAACTCCAAGAGTAATATTTAATTTAGGAAAAATAATGGCTTTAATTATTAATGATGTATGTATATCTTGTGATGCTTGTAGGGAGGAATGTCCTCATATAGCAATAGAAGAAGGTGATCCAATATATATAATAGATCCAGATAGATGTACTGAGTGTGTTGGTAGTTACGAGGAACCAGCTTGTATAGAGGTTTGTCCTGTTGATTGTATCGTAATAGATGTTGATAATCATGAATCAATGGAAGAATTGAAATTTAAATTTGATCAATTAGAAAAAGAAGAAGTGTAAATTAGTGGCTAAAATAACAAGCATAATTGACATTGGTTCAAATTCAATGCGTATGCTTGTTGTAGAAAAAAGTAGTCGTTTTTCATTTAATATTATAAATGAGACTAAGGTTCAAGTTAAACTTTCAGAAGGTTCATATGAACATAATGCTAGTTTACAAGAAATACCTATGCAAAGAGCATTTAATTCACTTGAATCTTTTATTAGTATTGCAAAAGAATTAAAATCTAGAAAAATCTTTTGTGTAGCAACTTCTGCTTTAAGGGATGCACCTAATTCTTCTTGTTTTATTTCAAAAGTTAAAAAAGAGTTAAAATTAAATATTAAAATAATCTCTGGTAAAGATGAAGCATACTATGGTGCATTATCAGCTATTAATTTAATAAAAGAAAAAACTTTTTTAACTGTTGATATTGGTGGTGGTTCAACTGAATTCGCTTATATTGAAAATAACCTTATAAAACAATGTATATCTTTAGATATTGGAACTATTAGACTACATGAAATGTTTTTTAAAAACAATGATAGCCTTGGAGCTAAACAATATATTGTAGAACAATTAAAAATTCTTGAAAAAGAGTTTAAGATAATTCCTTCTATTGTTGTTGGAATTGGTGGAACTATTAGAACATTAAGTAAAATAATTATGAAAAAAAATCAATATCCTTTAGATATTCTTCATTCTTATTCTTATAATGTTAATTCAAATAAAAATATTTTTGACCTTATAATAAATTCTAGTGATTTAAAAACTTTAAAAAATATTGGAGTTAAAAAAGATAGACTTGATACTATTAAAGAAGGTACTTTAATATTTGATACGATATTAAATATGTTTAATACACAAGAGGTAATAACATCAGGTGCAGGTATTAGAGAAGGAGTATATTTAAATGATTTATTAAGAAATTCTAATAAAAGATTTCCAGCTAATTATAATATTAGTGTTAGAAATTTATTAGATAAGTTTGATATTTCTTCAAAACAAAGCACATATTTAAGAAAAAATGCCGTACAAATTTTTGATACTTTAGCACCTTTGCATAAATTAGGCAATAAGTTTAGAACACTTTTTGTTATAGCTTCTAAATTACATTCTTTAGGCTCTAAGCTTAATTTCTATAAGTCTAATGATAATACATTTAATTTTATACTAAGTGGTTTACATTATAATTTTTCACATGAAGACAGAATAACAATAGCTTATATGATAAAGTTTTCAAAAAGAACCTTACTTTTAGAAAAAGATATGGAGATATATAAAGAACTTTTACCTAGTTTAGAAAATATGCAGTTTTTATCTTTTATGATGTCATTAAATTTATCTTTGAATAAGGATTTATCTTATCCAAATATTAAATTAAATATCAAAGATGATGAGATTATTGAGATTAAGCTTGAGAAAAATATGTATCTTATTGAAAACGAACTTAAAAAACTTCAAACTCCTAAAAATTATCAAATAAAAATTCTTTTATGAAATTAGCTATTATAAAGCTATCAGCCATGGGTGATATTATTCATGCTATGGTAGCATTACAATACATAAAAAAACATAATGCTAATATAAAAATTGATTGGTTTGTTGAAGAATCTTTTGCACAAGTTTTAGAATATAATAAAGATATAAACAATATATATAAAATAAATTTAAAATCTATAAAAAAAAATAAAAAAGAAATTTTTAATCAAATAAAAAAAATAAAAAAATATTCAAAAAATTCTTATGATTTAATCATAGATGCACAAGGTTTGATAAAATCAGCTTTTGTAGCAAGAATATTAGGCAAAAATATTGTCGGTTTTGATCAAAATTCAATTAGAGAAGGGTTTGCTTCTTTTTTATATAAACACAAAATAAATATCTCTTATTGCTCAAATGCCATACTAAGAAATGCAAAAATTTTATCAATTCCATTAAATTTTAATATATCAAAAGAAGATATTTTAGAAAAGAAAGCTTTTTTATTTTATAAAAATGAAGATAGTCTGATTTATGATTATATAAAAAAAGACACAAAAAATGTTTTATTTGTAATAGGTGCATCATGGGATTCCAAAATCTATTCTAAAGAAAAATTTGTTAATATAATAAATAGTTTAAATGAAAATTGTTTAGTTCTTTTTGGAAATGTAAAAGAAAAAGAAATAGCTAAGCATATTGTGCAAAATAGTAAAGGTATATTATTACCAATGTTAGATATTAATTCTTTAAAAGCACTTATTTCAAAGGTTGATTTAGTAATAGGAGGAGATACTGGTCCTACTCATATGGCATGGGCATTAAATATTGCTTCTATTGTACTTTTTGGAAATACTCCTGCAAATAGAAATACATATCAAACAAAAAAGAATAAAATTTTAGAATCTAATTCTAAAGTTGATGCTTTAAAATTAGATAAAAATGATTTTTCAATTAGTGAAATTAAAGAAGAAGATATACTTAGTCTTGCAAAGGATATTTTATATGAAAAGAAAGATTAAGGATTATTTTAGATATATTTTATATAAAATATTTAAGTTTATTTTTCTTTTTACTCCAAATTTTATATTAAAATTTTTACTTATTGGTTTTGCAAGATTAGCTTGTAAATTTAATCGTGAGCATATAAATGTGGCTTTAATTAATCTTGATTTAGTTTATTCAAATACAATAAGTAATAAAGAAAAAAGAGATATAATTTACCAATCATATAAATCTTTATTTTTTAATATTTATGAGTTTATAGAAAACCAAAGTATAAGTAAAGAACAACTTTTAGCTAAAGCTACAATTATAAATGAAAAAGTTATTTTAAATGCAATTAAAAATAAGAGAAAGATTATTTTTGTAACTGCACATTATGGTGGTTGGGAATTAGCTATTCCTTATATTGCTTTAAAATATGGTATTTTAGCAGTGGTTAATAGAAAAATGGATAATCCTTATATAAATGATATGTATATAAAAGCTAGAGATAAAAACAATATTATAATGTTAGAAAAAAGTGTAGCAGCAAAAGGCATGTTAAGAGCCTTTAAAAATGACCATTTTATTGCACTTGCTATTGATCAAAATTCCAAATATGGTATAGAGATTGATTTTTTTGATAAAAAGGTTATGGCAACAGATACAACAGCTAGATTAGCTTTAAAATTTGATGCTCTTATTATTCCTATTTTTGCTATTATGGAAGATTTTAGAAAGTATACAATACAAGTTTGTGATGCAATTGATGTAAATACCTTTGACTTTAAAACGAATGATAAAATAAAAGAATTAACACAAAAACAAGCTTCTATAATAGAAGAACAAATTTTATTAAAACCCCAATTTTGGTTTTGGCAACATAAGAGATGGAAGTTTTTTTATACAGATTTATATAAAAAAGGATTGAAGTGAATAATAAACCTAAATATCATCTTTTTAATAATACAAAATATGCACTTAGTGGTTTAAAACATGTTCTAAAAACTGAGAGTTCTTTTAAGATTGAATTGTTTTGTTCTATTTTTATTATTATAGGAATTATTTTTATTGATATTAGTTTAACAAGTAAGCTCATCTTATTAATTTCTGGAATATTAGTTCTAATTGTTGAGCTTATTAACTCAGCAATTGAGAATGTTGTTGATTTAGTAACTAAAGAAATACATCCTTTAGCAAAGAATGCAAAGGATATAGGTTCAACTGCTGTTATGTTTAGTATTATTTTACATATAATTTGTTGGATTATTGTACTTATATGAATAACAATTCTACTTTTATAGATAAAGAATATGAAAATATTTTACAAAATGAAATAAAAGAGAATAAAAAGGAGATTTTTAGCTCAAGGTATAAAGAAAAAAAAGTTTGGGTAAAAAAAGCAAGAGCTACTTTATCCTTAAAGTCACATCGTATTTATTATAAAATTTTCTCAATTGAGATTTTATTAGAAGTTGAAAATAAAAATGCAAGGCAAACAATTTTATACGAAACAAATAAATTAAATAAATTTAGAACTTTGGGAATAAATTCTCCTAAAATAATAGGACGTAATGAAGATTTTTTTGTATTAGAAGATTGTGGTAAAAATATAAATTCTTATATCAGAAAAAGAGATATAACAAAAAATAAAATGTATTATTTTATAAATAAGCTTATTTCTCATTTAGCCAATATTCATAATTGTGATCAATTTCATGGAGGGGCACAGGCTAGAAACTTTACATATAATGATGGTGTGATTTTTTCTATTGATTTAGAAGAAAGTTTTAATGAAAATATTGATTTAAAAATTTTACAATTTAGGGATTTTGTATTGTTTTTATTGTCTTTAACTAAAACAAGAGCTAGTTTTGAATTAGATTTTCAATATATAATTTATACTTATATCAACTTATCAAATAATCATGATTTTATAAATAGATTACAGTTAATGTCTAAAAAAATGTCTTTTTTGACAAGTCTTAGTGAAGTTGGTTTTATTAATAAATTCCTAGGAAGAGATGTAAAAATATTTTTTAAATTATTTAAGATATTAAAAGATTTAAAATAAAAGGAAACAAGTGAAAGAAATAATTTTATCAAAAACACTTAATATTTTTAAGAAACTTCTCTTTATACACTTAATATTTTTAAGTTTAATGTCTATTTTTAGATTAATTTTTGTAAATTATTATAATCCTTTAAACGATGAAGAAATGAATATCTTTATGTTAGATATTATTGAAGCATTTACTTTAGGGCTTAGACTGGATTTAACTGTTATTGGATATATCCAAATTATACCTACTTTAGTACTTATTGTTTTATATTATATCAAAAAAGAATTTTTATTAAATCTTGCAAATAAATTTTTGATATATTATTTATTTTTAACTTATTTGCTTGTTTCTTTACTTTTATTTTGCGATTTTGCTTTTTACTCATATTTTAAAGATCATATAAATATATTATTCTTTGGTTTAATAGATGATGATACAAAAGCATTAATTATTACCATGTGGCAAAATTATAATGTGATAATGATATTATCAATTTTTTTTATTTACTTATATATTTTATATAAGACTATCAAATTTATTATACTGAAACAAGACAAGGAAATAAAATCATTTTTTTATATAAAGATTTCTTTTGTTATTTTTATTATTCTTTTTCTTTTAAATTTTTTAGCAGTTCGTGGTACTTTTGGTATGTATCCTTTAGGTAAAATGATTCCAAATGTATCTACTAATGCTTTTATAAATCAAATTTCACAAAATGGATTTAGGGCTTTTACAAGTGCTTATGGTATTAGAAAAAAGTATTTAAAAAGAGAATATAATCTAATAGAAGAAACATCTTATAAAAATAATATACAAGATGCTTTTAGAGTAATTAAAGGAAGCAATAATATAGACGAAACTAATTTATTAAATAATATAAAATACAAAACAAGAAAAATAGATGATAAAGATTATAATATTATTGTAATTATGGTTGAAAGTTTTGGATCTCATATTTTAGAATATAATAGTGAAAAATTCAATATTTTAGGAGATTTAAAAAAACACTTTGAAGTAGATACACTTTTGACAAATTTTATTTCTTCTGGAAATGGAACAATATCAAGTCTACAAGCTTTACTACTAAATATTCCTCATAGACCTAAATCTTTTGCATTTTCACAATCAATTTATAAACAAACTGCTTTTTCTTATACTTCTGCATTTTTATATAATAATGCTAATTATGATACATCTTTTATTTATGGAGGTGATTTAAGTTGGAGAAACTTAGGCACTTTTATTAAGTTTCAAGATTATAATAATGTTGAGGGTAAAATTAATATTTATAATCACTTAAAAAATAAGAATGAATATAAAAGCAAAAAAGAAGATGATTATTTTCATCCTTGGGGTGTGTTTGATGAATATTTGTATGAATATATTTTAGATAAGTTAGAACAATCTTCAAAAAAACAGTTTATTGTAGCTTTAAGTACAAATAACCATCCTCCTTATAATATTCCAAATGATTATGTAGAAAATTCTTTAATATTCTCTGATAAATTAAAAAACCATATTACAGGTAGTTTGAGTTTGGTTAAAAAAAGATTAGCTTCTTATGCTTATGCTCTTAATTCTGTTGGAGTTTTCTTGACTAAATTTAAAAAAACAAAATTTACAGATAATACAATTATAGTTATAACAGCTGATAATAATACAATAGATGGAATTATGAAATATGATGATAAAAAACTTTTTAATTCTAAAAATATTCCTTTGTATTTTTATCTACCAAAAGAATTAAAAGCTAAATTAAATATCAATACAAAAGTAGCAGGTTCGCATAAAGATATTTTTCCTACACTTTATAATTTAACTCTAAAAGACACTTCATACTTAGCTTTAGGAAATGATTTATTTGATAGTACGACAGAGCATTATGGTTTTAATGGTTCTATGATTGTAAATACAAATGATAGTATTTTTAAATTAAAAAGTTTGAAAGAAAAAACAAATGAAAAAGCTTTAAAATATTATAAAGCATCTTTAGCAGTAACTGAATATTTAATTACGCAAACACATAAAAAAAACAAAAAGCACAAATAGTATACATAGTATAAAGGGCACCTCTAAAAATAGACAAAAAATCACATAATTTTCAAATACTTAAAAAATCATAAAATAAGTCTTTTATTTAATCCAAATAAATTTACAAATAACTCTCTATAAAGCTATTATTTAAAGCATTTGATACCACTATTTAGCTATAATTACAACATAAATTATTATAAAAAGTGAGTATATTATGGCAGGATTATTTGATTATGAGTTTCAGCTAGAAAAGATTAAAAAGCATCAACCACCTTTACAAAAGTTAAATGAAATTATTGATTGGGAATTATTTAGACAACCTATTGAAGAATCATTAATGAAAGAAGATAAAAAAAGTAATGCTGGTAGGAAACCATATGATAAACTCTTAATGTTCAAAATAATTATACTTCAAAGATACTACAATTTATCGGATGAACAAACAGAGTTTCAAATCAAAGATAGATTATCTTTTATGAATTTTCTAGGTCTCCAAATAGGTGATAATGTACCTGATAGAAATACAATTTGGCTATTTAAAGAAGAACTAAAAGAGAAAGATTTATCAAAAAAACTATTTGATATTTTTACTGCTAAACTTTTATCTAATGGTGTTATTGCTAAAGAGGGAACACTTGTAGACGCTAGCTTCATCAAAGTACCTAAACAAAGAAATAAAAGGCAAGATAATGCTGATATTAAAAAAGGTGCTATTCCTTTAGAGTTTGGAAAGAATAAAAATAAATTAGCTCAAAAAGATATAGATGCCAGATGGGTTACCAAGTATAAAACTAGAGAATTTGGATATAAAAATCATATATCAGTTGATCAAAAAACTAAAGTAATATCTACTTATACTGTAACACCCTCATCAACTCATGATTCACAAGTAATTAAAGAACTTATCAATGAAGATGATACTACATTGTATGCTGATTCAGCATACAAATCAAAAGAGATAGAAGACTATCTTCAAAAAAATAATGTAAACTCAAAAGTTATCAATCGAGCATATAGAAATAAACCACTTACTAATGCTCAACACAAACTCAATCATAAATATTCAAAAACTAGAGTAAGAGTAGAACATATATTTGGAACATTCACAACCTCTATGAATAAAGCTCTATCTTTAAAAGCTATTGGCATTGATAGGATTAAATCCCTAACAGGACTTTTAAATCTTACTTATAACTTTATACGATATGAACAATTAGTAAGGTTAAAAAATATACCAATTATGAAAAGTTGATAATATATCAACAAAATAGTGAATATTATCACTATTTCAAGAGTAAATTATAGATAATTTATAGTTGAAATTGTCATATTTTCTCAAATAAAATTTATATTCTGATATTTTTTAATAAATATTTGGAAAGTGGTTTTTAAATGCTATTTTTAGAGGTTCCCTAAATAAACTTTTTTTATAGTATATGATGAAGCTAGTAAATGTTCTTTAATAGAGAAATTCTAAGTGAAAATAAGTCTTTTTGTGTTTTAGCAAAATTTAAATTTAATTAAACTTTTAACTATATTTTATGTTATAATTTAATATGATTTACATTTAAAGGAATAAATTATGAAAATTGGATTAGTTAAGGAAATTAAAGTACATGAATATAGAGTTGGATTAACGCCTGATTGTGTTGATGCTTATATTAGAAATGGTCATACTGTTTATGTTGAAAAAAATGCAGGTGAGGGTGCTGGTTTTGAAAATGAATTATATGAAGAAGTTGGAGCCATAATTGTAAGTGATAAACAAAAATTATTTGATGATTCTGATATGATTATAAAAGTTAAAGAGCCTTTAATTGAAGAATATGATTTGTTTCATGAGGGGCAAATTTTATATACTTATTTACATATTGCTGCAGATAAACCACAAGCACTTGCATTGTTATCTAAAAAAGTAAAAGCAATTGCATATGAAACTATTACTAATGCTGAAGGTGGACTTCCTTGTTTAACCCCTATGAGTGAAATTGCAGGAAGATTAGCAACACAAGAAGGTGCTAAATATTTAGAAAAACCTTTTGGAGGGCGAGGAGTTTTACTAGGTGGTGTTTCAGGTGTACAAAGAGGTAATGTAGTTATAATAGGTGGAGGAATTGTAGGACTTAATGCTTGTAAAATGGCAGTTGGACTTGGGGCAAATGTAATTGTCTTAGACATTTCTGCTTCAAGACTTGCATATTATGATGATTTATTTTCATCAAAAGTTACTACTTTGTTTTCAAATAGATCAAATATTTTAAAATCTATTAAAGAAGCTGACTTAGTTATTGGTGCTGTTTTAATTCCAGGAGCTGCTGCACCTAAGCTTATATCAAAAGATGATTTAAAATTAATGAAAAAAGCAGCTGTAATTGTAGATGTTGCTATTGACCAAGGTGGTTGTTTTGAAACTTCTCATGCAACATATCACGATAATCCTACTTTTGTAGTAAACGATATTTTACACTATTGTGTAGCAAATATGCCAGGAGCTGTATCTTTAACATCAACACTAGCTTTAACTTCAACAACCTTACGGCATGGATTAAACATAGCAAATAAAGGACTAGAAAAAGCTTTGGCAGATGATGTACACTTACTAAATGGTTTAAATACTTATGATGGAAAATTAACAAATGAACCTGTTGCTATTAGTTTAGATTTACCTTATGAAGTTATAAATTTTTCATAAAATACAATTAAATTAATGTAAAATATTTAGGCAAAATTACTTATTATTGATTACTTTTTCTAAGAAGTTTTTTTGCTTTAAATATCTAAATTCCTTTATATTTTAAAATTATAATAATACTTTAATTTATTTATTTGTCTTCTGTTTGAGTATAATGCAATTCTAAACCTTTTGATGTTGAAATAAAACCATTGATATTAATGCTTCCATTATGTACCATTTTATGATGTTTTTTACACAAGGGTATAAGATTGTATTTATGATTTACATTCATATGTTCTACAAAACCATCTTTGTTAGCTCTTGCTTGTTCTTTAATATGATGAACTTCTTCACAAGATTGTCCACAAATAACACAAGTACTAACAAGTAAATTTTTGTTATATTTTGTGTTTTTGTGCTGTTGTAATCTTTCTAATGGTGCGTAATCATCAGTTAATCGTTTTCTTATATCATTTGCAATTTTTAAGAAATCTTTATCCATATGTAAAGACCTAGCATATTCTAAACCATATACAGAAGAGCCACTTCCTATTTGTAGTTTTCTATTAAAAATCAATTTATCTTCTTTATCTTCATACATAACTGATAAATGCAAAGATATGATATTTTTTAGATTTTTAATTTCTTTTATATTTGGAAGTTGATGTAAGTGGGTTGCGAATAAAAAAAGTGATTCTAATTTTGCTAATTTTAAAATAGAACTGGCAACTATACTAAGCCCACTCATTGTTTCAGTTGAATGAGATATTTCATCTCCTAAGATTAAAGATTGTTGATTGGCTCTATTAAAAATATTTTTAAGCTCCAACATCTCAACAGCAAAAGAAGATAAACCTTTAGCAATATTATCAGCTCCTGATATTCTTGTAAAAATAGCATTAAAAATAGAAAACCTCATACTTTTAGCAGCCACATAAAAACCAGCTTGTGCTAAAACTACAGCTATTCCTATTGACTTCATTAGTGAAGATTTACCAGAAGAGTTAATACCATAAAGTAAAACTCCGTGCATTTGATTCGTTTTTTGATTTATAGGATTTGAATTTTGAATAATAATATTATTTTTGTATTCCTCTTGTACTAAGGATAATTGTCCTAAAATAATGTCATTTGGTACATAAACTCCTTGTTCTTCATTTGCTTCAATTAAAGGATGTCTAAGATCAATTAATTCTAAAAAATTTTCATTATCTTTTGTTTTAACTATTTTTGGACACACATAATTATATTTTTTAGCTGTTTTTATATTTGAAACACTTAAATCAATTTCTGCAATAAATAAAACTAAATCTTCAAGTAAAGTAGCAAACTTTTTTTCAAATTCTATTAGTTTTTCTTTAAATACTAATTTATTTAATTCAATAATTTTTTGTAAATTATGCACATATTTATCAGATATATCTTCAATAAAATCTGATGTTATTTTTATATAATTTGTTTGGGTTTTTATTTTAAAATCTTTAAATAAAAGTAATTTATCATCAATTAATATATGTGAGTTTAAAAGCTCATCTTTTATTAAATTAAATCTATTTTTAGTTAAAGTAATAAAAAAACCTTCTTTATCTAGTCGATTTACATGTACAAAGTTTTCATCACTTTTTTTCAAAAAAGACAAAATATGATTTTTTAAAATATTTAATTTGTTTTTTAAATCAATATTTTTAAGATTTAATTCATCAATTTGTATATTAATACCTTCACAAATCATATTGCCTTCAATATCTTTAAGCATATATTTACCACTAATGCTTAAATCAAAGGTTTCATCAATAGATTCTATGAATTGTTGGATTACAGCAACACTACAAGGAGGATCAAAAAATTTATAATTTTCCATAAATTTTACAAGCTCTTTGATACTAAGCAAGGAATCATACAAATAATTTAATTCAAAAGGGTGCAATCGTTCTAATTTAATTCTTCTTGTAAGCCTTTCTATATCATAAATATTTGATAATTCACTTTCAATTGGAGTATGATAATCATACAAGTCTTTTGATAAAGCAAAACGCCTAAGCAGTTCTTTTTCATCTTTTATAGGATGAGATAACCTTTCTTTTAAAAGCCTTTTTCCCATAGCCGTTGCTGTGTTATTTAATAGTTTTATAAGGCATGGGTGATTTGAGCTTTCAATTATATTTAGTTGTTCTAGTGCATTATTGCCTAAATATATATATTTTGAAATATCTAATTTCACAGGAGATGAAAGCTTTTGCACTATTTTATAATCATGTCCTATGATAAAATCAATAAGAACAGCCAAACACTCACTTGCTAAAATAGCTCTTTCCATATCAAGGTGTTCAATTGAAGTTAAAAGAGATTCTATATTAAATACATTTTTAAATAATTCATTTTGATAAATAATTTTAGGTCTAAAATCACTTATATGAAAATTTTTATTAGCTAATTCCAAATAAGCTATAACTTCTTTTTGATTTATGTTTTTATCACTAAAAGTGACAATAACTTCATTTGTTTTGTGCATATTCATATAATTAAATACTTCATCAAGAGCATAAAATTTATCTTCACTAGTACCATTTACTTCATTATAAAAACATTTTCCAGTTGTAACATCTATTGCACTATAACCCATAGAATAAATATTTTTATTACAATCAACTAATAAAGAAGTGATATTATTCTCATCTTGATCTAAAACAAAATCAAAATTTGTTCCAGGGCTTATTATCGTATCTAAGTATCTACTTACATTTGGAGGAATGCCTCTTTGCCTTATAATTGCTATTGTGTATTTTTGTTCATTTATTATTCTTTCTAAGTATTTATCCAAAGCAATAGCTGGAACCCCTGCCATTATAGGATTTTTTGCACAGTTTTCTAAAATAGTTTTATTTTTTCTTGTTAATTGAATATTTAATAACTGTGCAATTTCTTTTGCTTTTCCTATTTGTTCATCTTGATTATTTATTTCATATATTTCAAAAAATGTTCCTATTTCCATAAGCACTATAGTATTAGTGCCGTATTTTTTTTCAAGTAGTTTTTGTAATTTAAAATATGTAATTGTTAAAAGGGGTTTTTTATCACCAAGTAAGTCATTAATTATAGTATTAATCAATATTATTTTATACCTGTCCATTCTCTTATAAGACTTCTTTGCCTCTTACTTAAATTAGCTTCTTCATGTAATAAAATATATGATGCAAGTGGCATAGAAGCATAAACTTTTCTAAAAATTGCCTTCATTTTTTTGTCTTTTATCTCTTTTGTATATGTATTCCAAATAGAAAAATTTAATGCAGCTCTTCCATCATTAACATGTGAGCTTATAATCCAAGACAAAGGAGCTAATTTACTATAATATGGCCATACTGTTTCATTTGAATGGCAATCATAACAAGCTTGTTTCAAAATAGTTTTTATGTCTTTTGACGTAGATATTTCTAAATGTTTATCTATTATTTTATTAGTTTGTTCAATTGGAATAAATTGAATAATAATCAAAAGTATAAAAAAACTTAGAAATATTTTTTTCATTATTACACAGTATTTACAGTTTCATTTTTATTAACTTCTTCTAGTGTACTTGATAATTCAATATCATTTTCCTCATGATGCTTATGATCTTTTCTATTTGTAAAAATATCATGCCTGCTTAAACTTATACCTTTCATATGACTTAAAGGAAAAGCAAAAGCTATTCCTTTTCCTATTGTTGTAATATGAAGTGAGTGAATAATAGATTTTATAACAGGATTAACCATAGCTTGAGGCAGTAAAAATAATAATAAAGAATCATTTGCATCAAAAGATGTTCTGTAAAAGTTATCCATTTTACCAAGTCCCATTCCGTCTGCATTTAATATAGTAACTCCTGAAGCTCCTGCTTTATGTGCAGCACCAATTGCATCTACTTTTTTATCCTTTGGCACTATTATAACAACAGCTGAAAAATCCATAGGTAAAGAGTGTCTTCTATTACTTCCATCTATGTTAACAGTTGCTAAATCCATATTTTCAGCATCTATTAAATTATCTCTTAATATATGAGCTGCTTCAATTTCTGTATCAGATTTAACTCCTAATTTCTCAGTTAATATTCCATATAACATAACTGTTAACATAGGAAATAATGAAGCAAAAGCAATAAGACCAAAACCATCAATTAAAGGGTTTCTTCCTTCTATATTTGAAGCAAGTCCAATTCCAAGAGCAGCAACGAGAGGTACAGTTATAGTTGAAGTTGTAACTCCTCCTGAATCATAAGCAATAGGAATTATATATTTAGGAGCTACAAATGTTAGAATGATAACAAGTGAATATCCTACAATTATATAATAATGAATTTGTCCACCATCAACAATTCTAAATGCCCCTAAGGCAATACCAATAGCAACACCTAAAGCTACAAATAATCTTAAAGCAAAATCATTTATCTTTCCATCACTTATATCTTTTGCTTTTTTAGCTATTGCCATTAATGCAGGTTCAGCCATGGTAGTTGAAAAACCAATAGCAAAAGCAAAAGCATATATAATTAATACAGAATTACCTTTTGTTAATTCATATGCCATAGTTTCACCAAGGGAGAATAAGCCAAGCTCTAAGCCTAAAATAAAAGCATAAAGTCCAAAAATGACTAAAACAAAACCTAAAAGTACAGTTTTGATATTTTGAATATGTTTTTTTAAAACAGCATATTGAAAAAACATTATAATAGCTAAGATAGGAAGAACATCGCCTATAACAGTGATTAGTCCTGAGATAAGACTAGTAATTGTAATATCAATAGGTGATGATACACTAGCTTGAACAAGAACTTGTGCTACATCTTTGGCATCTACAAAAGAATAAACAATTATTCCATAAATTTGTACAAAAATCATGGGAGTTAAAGAAGCAAAGGCAATAAGTCCAAAGCCATCAATGACAGGATTTCGTCCTTTAATTGCAGAAGCTAATCCAATACCAAGGGCAGCCACCAATGGAACAGTAACCGTTGATGTCGTAACTCCTCCTAAATCATAAGCAAGTCCTATTATTTCTTGTGGTGCAAAAAATGTTATAGTAACTACTATTACATAACCAGCAATAATATAGTAATGAATAGGATGACCCTTAATTATCCTAAAGACTCCTAATAATATAGCAAAACCAACAGAGAAAGCTACAACAAGCCTTAATACAGTTGCATCAATTCTCCCACTTGAAATAGCAGCTGCTTTATCAGCAATTACAGAAAGTGCTGGTTCAGCAATGGTTGTACCAAAACCTATTAAAAAGCCAAATATTAAAATCCAAGTTGTCCATCCAGATTTTGCAAAATCTCTTGCAAGTCCTTCTCCAACAGGAAAAATACCAATTTCAAGACCTTGTAAAAAAATAGCAAGTCCGACTCCAACAATTACAAGTCCAATAGCTGTGCTTATCCAATCATCTGGAACACTTTGAATAATTACTAATTGAAAAAATAAAATTACTAAAATTATTGGAATAAGATCCCTAAAAGATTCTTTTAATAGTTTTAGAAAAAAATTAAACTGCATCATGATATTTTATTTCCTTTAAATTTTAAATATAGTGTTTTTTTTTACAAGTCTTTCTTTTTGTGAAACAAAAGAATTAAGTGCACCTAAATATGCTTTTGCAGTTGCACTCATGGTATCAATACTTAAACCATGTCCTACAAAAGATGGCATATCTGTATCAAAAATTACTCTTGTGGTAACTTTTGCTAAAGCATCTTTACCTTGCGTAACTGAAGTAACTTTATAATCTTGCAAAGATCCTTCAATTTGTGTTAACCTGTCAATAGTTTTAAAAATTGCATCCATGGTACCCTCACCAATACAGGCATCTTTTAATAATTGATCTTTATATTTAATACAAACAGCAGCTGTTGCAAAACCATCAGAACAATCTGAAATTTGCAAAGAAACTAATTCATAAGTTTTATTTTGATTTAATGACTCATCAGTAATTAACATACTAATATCATCGTCAGTAATTTCTTTTTTCTTATCAGCTAATATTTTAAATCTCTCAAAAGCAGAATTTAGCTCATCGTTTGAAACATTAGTAAAACCTAAATGCTCAATCTTATCTCTAAATGCAGCACGACCTGAGTGTTTACCTAAGACAAGAGTTGATTCTTTGTAAACTCCAACATCTTCTGGTCTCATAATTTCGTAAGTTTCTTTATTTTTTAGCATTCCATCTTGATGTATTCCACTTTCGTGTGCAAAAGCATTTTTCCCAACTATTGCCTTATTTTGTTGAGGCTCAACTCCTGTAATATTTGCAACTAATCGTGAAGTAGGATAAATCTCAGGAGTATTTATATTTGTATACAATTTTCCAAAAACATCTTTTCGTACATTAATGGCCATAACAACTTCTTCTAAGGCACAGTTTCCAGCTCTCTCACCTAAACCATTCATAGTAACTTCTACTTGTCTTGCACCATTTAATATAGAAGCTAAAGTATTCGCAGTTGCTAAGCCTAAGTCATTATGATTATGTACAGATATGATAGCTCTATTTTTAGCATAAGATGATAATTCTTTAACCATAAAAGCTAATTCATCTGGTAATCTATAACCTACTGTATCAGGCAGGTTAATCGTATTGGCACCTGCATTTATAACAGCGTCCATAACTTCTTTCATAAATGAAATATCAGATCTACCTGCATCTTCAAGTGAAAATTCAACATCATCTACAAAAGTTTTTGCATATTGTACTGCGTGAATTGCTCGTTTTATTACTTCATCTTCACTCATTTTTAATTTATACTTCATATGAATTGGCGAAGTTGCTATAAAAGTGTGGATTTTTTGTCTTTCTGCTTTTTGAACAGCTAAACCAGCTTGTTTAATATCATTGTCAATTGCCCTACTTAAAGAACAAACGTAAGAATTTTTAACTATTTGTGCAATTTGTGAAACTGCATCAAAATCACCAGGGCTAGCTGCTGCAAATCCTGCTTCAATTACATCAACACCTAATTTTTCCAGTTGTATAGCTACTTTTATCTTTTCTTCTGTATTCATTGAACAACCTGGACTTTGTTCACCATCTCTTAATGTTGTATCAAATATTATGATTTTATTATTATTCATATTTTAACCTTCTATAAGTTGTGTTTATTATATCAATTTTAAATAAAAAAATGATAAGTAATAAGTTGATTGTTTACTAAATTTATTATTTTAGAGCCACTTGCAAATCAGCAAATAAGTTCATAATTTAGGTTTTTATTTGTAAAAAAAGTTGAATCAAATTTCAAATAAGTTATAATTTTATATCCTAAAATTTAACAGAAAAGAGATTCAACTTATGAAAAATATTATACCAAAATTATCTTCAAATCTTTCAAAAATGTGGCTTAGGATTATAAACCATGAAAATTGTTTATTTCCTGAGATAAAAGAACAACTAGGAACACTAAGCACTAAAGAAGAAAAATTAATAAAAATATTAGATTTTGCACAAATAGAAAAGCATGTTACAATTGTAACAATTACAAACACTCCAAAAGATAGAGAAGAAATAGCAAGGGCATTTATTGCTAAATCAGTTTATAATATACAAACAACAAGAGATTTAATTCATAGACTGCATAGGGATAGAATATTGCGAGTATTATGTGGATGGAGATATAAAATAGATATTCCTAGTGAATCAAAATTTAGTAGAGTGTTTGAACAACTTAGTAATATGAAAATAGCTGAGAAAACTCATCAAAAATTCATAGAAGAATATTTGTCAGATACTATATTTATGTATAATGCAAGTGATGCTACAAAAATACCACTTAGGGAAAAACCTGTAAAAGTTGAGAAAAAAGAGAAAGTAAAAAATAAAGTTGGAAGACCTAAAAAAGGTGAGAAAAGAGAAGCTATAAAACCAAAGATTCTTGAACTTCAAAAAGATATGAAAACTACTAATGATATGTTATCACTTGTATCAACATCATGTGGAGTTGGTAAGTACTACCAACAATTTAAAAATAACTCAATAAATACACTATCTTAACAAGTAATTAAAGATAATTATGCTATAATACAGCATGAAAAATATAATAAACTTAACACCAAAAACAATAATAGAACTAGAAAATATCATTAAATATAATGATAAATTTAGAGCAAGAAAAAGAGCAGAAACAATACTGTTAAGCTATAAAGGTAAAACAGTAAATGAGATAGTTGAATTATTAGATTTAAAGCATCAAGCTATATGGAAATGGTTTAGAAACTTTAAAAAAGATGGTATACAAAGTTTATATGAAAAGTCTGGTCGTGGTAGAAAATCTCCACTTAGAGATTTAAATATTGATGATGTAAAAGCAATAGCTATAAACTGTCCATCAGTACCCATAGTTAATGCTAAAATTAGAGATAAATATAATATAAAAGTATCAAATGAAACAATGAGAAAATTTTTAAAAAATCTGCAAATTAAGTTGGACTCGAGTAAAAAAAGTTCCTCCTAAAAAACCTGATCAAAAGTTATATAATCAAAAAGTTCAAAAGATTATACAATATGAGAAGCTAGAGTCTAAAGGTAAGATAGATATATTTAGATTTGATGAAAGTGGTTTCTCACCTACATCAAATTGTCCTTATCTATGGTCAGAAGTAAATTGTCAAGTTTCACCACGTTGTACCATTCCAAAAACAATATCTTGAAACACATCTGGTAAAATCTTAAATATTTCAGGCTTCGTTTGAAACCAACTTTGAACTGCATTAAATGGAGTTCTGACTTTTAATTCTTTTCTTAAAGAACCATGTCTTCTATTGAAGTTGTAGTATATCAAAAATTTATTTAAATCTTTTTTAACATCATCTATATTTTCATAGTCTTGGGCTTTGATTGTAGCATTTTTAATAGTTCCGTTTACTCTTTCTACCATTCCATTGGTTTGTGGTGTATATGGAGCTGTTAGTCTATGTTCTATACTATCTTCTTTACATTCTACATCAAACTTGTGATTACCACTTACAATTCCTTTGCCTCTTGCCCATTTATCTGTAAATTCCAATCCATTATCTGTTAAAATATGAGTTAAGTAAAAAGGAAAAAACTCTTTACAAACTTTTAGAAATTCAACTGCATTATTAGATGATTTGTTTTCATATACTTTGTAATATAGTAGCCTTGTAGCTCTGTCTATTGCTACAAATAGATAAAACTTTTGTTTATTAAACTTTGGTAAATATGTTACATCTATATGCAAATATCCAGGTTCGTATTCTTTAAATTTCTTTGCTTTTTCTTTTTGTTCTTGTGGGACTCTATTTATATCAAATGCTTTTAGAGTTCTATAGATATTACTTCTATTTGCATTTGGGATAATATCAACCATTGTATCTACTAGGTCATCTAGTTCCATCCAAGTCATTGTTCTAACTACTTTTATTAACTCTTTTTCTAAAGATGTTAAAGTTGTTTTTATATTATGTGGTCTTGAACTTTTATCTTCAATAAAATCCCTATCTTTCCATTTAGAGATAGTTTTAATATTTAGATTATAACTATTTGCTAATTCAACATTTGTTAAATTAGATTTCTGTATTATTTCCCTTATGTGCTGGTTTGTTCTAGCATTAGAGTGATAGGTTTGTGACATATTTTAAATCCTTATGTGTTGTAAAGATTTTACACTTATGTTGTTTAATCTATCACTTTCTTATTTATGAAACTAGGCAACCATAACGTGGTGAAACTGGACAATATACAAATAGAAAGTTTTATATCATTCTTTAAAATATATAAAAATTTAGAATTTAGTCTAAAAACAATAAACTATCTAAGTTCATTAACTTTTTTGGAAAATATTTTTACACTACTTAATTTTAATCAATATGATTTTGTGAATTTAAAAATAAATCAAAAAGATTTCTTTTATGGTTTTTGTTATATCTTGTATAAGCAAGATAAAGTATTATTTAGTACATTATTAGAAAAGTTTTTTGCACATTTTCATTCATCTTTAAATAACAATTCAAATATACATATAGACTTAACAAGTATTACAAAAGAGTTAGCCGTGACAAGAAAAATAAACTTAAAAGAATCATTTGGAGAAGAAGAAAAACAAAGTTATTTTAATATAAAAATAGATGATAATGTAAGCATAGATTTAAAAGGTAAGTCAATAAAAACACTTAGGAAAAAAGCATATCGTAAACTATTTTATCTTTTACTTGATTTTGATGAAAATGCAATGTTGAGAAATAAACAAACAATAGCCTATGAACATTTAGAAGAATTAACAACTATATAGCTTAATCATTCCTATCATTTATCTATATTTAAGTTAACTACTATTATAATTGCTGTAAATTTTACGAATGTTAAACGACTATTTACCATATATGAAAATTTATAGTAATTTGGATTTACCTCTGGATAAATTAAATATTTGACATGATTCAAAGAGATGGTTTAAAAGAAAATTAGATACTTGGTTTTAAGTATTATGTACTAAAGGGAATTTGTGTTTAACTTAGCGGTTACACTACAGTTGGAAGCTGACCATATAAAGCATAATACTTATAAATCTTAGGTAAAGTATCTTCTGTCTTCTATACTCTTGTATATCTTTATATGCTCTGAAATGTTTTTTATGATTTGTTTTGTTATATTATAAAAATAGATTTTATCTGTTTTGATAATATAACATATCAAAAGGGTATGTATGAATTCAAAATCTTGAAGTTCGTCTTTTAATAAAGATATCTTAGTTGATACTACTATATCAAGTACACCTATTAGCAACGCCAATACAAGTATTGTTTATTCTTCTATTTTATGTTGATTGCTTTTCACTGCTTGTGGTTCAGGTTGAAGTTCTAGTTCTAGTACAGCAAATATAACTACTCCACAATTAGGACAAAAGAATATTGCAACAGAAGAATATAAAAAATCATCTACACCTCTTGTGAACTTTTGTAAAAATTCTACAAAAGTTATTCTTGACTTGACTTCTTTACCAGCACATTACTCACTTGGTGAAAATAATAGTACTTTAATAGTGAATTTAGAAGCATGAAATGTTCCAAAAGAGAATATAACAAGAAATATTCCAGTTACTTGTCTGAACTTAGACAATAGTGTAAAATGAAATATTATATCTACAGAAACAAATATTATAAATGATGTATTTTATACAATTACAAAGTTAACTCTTCCAGTATCAATTACTAAAGGAGAAGATTATAAGGCAAGTATAACTTGAACAGACTTAGATGGAGTACCAAGTATATCTTATAAAGTTTTAGATTCAAATGACAATAATACAACTTTAACTACAGGTTATATGAATTGTAATATAGATACAACTAATTCAAGTACTTCAACTTGTACAGTTTCAATAAGTTCATTAGAAGTAAATAACAATTTAAATTTTTCTTATAAAATAGAACCAGTAAAAACAGGAATAAAAGAACAAGCTAATATAATTTGAAATCAAAAATTTGAAGTGAAACCAGAACCAACTCCAGAACCAACACCAACACCAGAAGTAGTAGTTCCATACACGCTAACTTTAGATCATATTTCTGAAAAGACAGTAAATGATGATTGAGGTTATAATTCTAAATATGTAACTACGGTTACTTGAACAAATATAAAATCATGAGCAGTTTTTAATATAGATAATTGTCAAGTTTCACCACGTTGTACCATTCCAAAAACAATATCTTGAAACACATCTGGTAAAATCTTAAATATTTCAGGTTTCGTTTGAAACCAACTTTGAACTGCATTAAATGGAGTTCTGACTTTTAATTCTTTTCTTAAAGAACCATGTCTTCTATTGAAGTTGTAGTATATCAAAAATTTATTTAAATCTTTTTTAACATCATCTATATTTTCATAGTCTTGGGCTTTGATTGTAGCATTTTTAATAGTTCCGTTTACTCTTTCTACCATTCCATTGGTTTGTGGTGTATATGGAGCTGTTAGTCTATGTTCTATACTATCTTCTTTACATTCTACATCAAACTTGTGATTACCACTTACAATTCCTTTGCCTCTTGCCCATTTATCTGTAAATTCCAATCCATTATCTGTTAAAATATGAGTTAAGTAAAAAGGAAAAAACTCTTTACAAACTTTTAGAAATTCAACTGCATTATTAGATGATTTGTTTTTATACACTTTGTAATATAGTAGCCTTGTAGCTCTGTCTATTGCTACAAATAGATAAAACTTTTGTTTATCAAACTTTGGTAAATAGGTTACATCTATATGCAAATATCCAGGTTCGTATTCTTTAAATTTCTTTGCTTTTTCTTTTTGTTCTTGTGGGACTCTATTTATATCAAATGCTTTTAGAGTTCTATAGATATTACTTCTATTTGCATTTGGGATAATATCAACCATTGTATCTACTAGGTCATCTAGTTCCATCCAAGTCATTGTTCTAACTACTTTTATTAACTCTTTTTCTAAAGATGTTAAAGTTGTTTTTATATTATGTGGTCTTGAACTTTTATCTTCAATAAAATCCCTATCTTTCCATTTAGAGATAGTTTTAATATTTAGATTATAATTATTTGCTAATTCAACATTTGTTAAATTAGATTTCTGTATTATTTCTCTTATGTGCTGGTTTGTTCTAGCATTAGAGTGATAGGTTTGTGACATATTTTAAATCCTTATGTGTTGTAAAGATTTTACACTTATGTTGTTTAATCTATCACTTTCTTATTTATGAAACTAGGCAACCATAACGTGGTGAAACTGGACAGATAATAATATTAATGGCGCAATTTCTATTTCTTCTACAGGAACAATTAGGCGGAAATGAAATGAGGTGAGTGATGAGTGGGTTATGATTAGTGGTAGCGTAAGCAACCCAGATGGTAAAAAAGCGACATTTTCATTTATTTTAAATATTAAGTACTACCATATAATTAAACATAACTTATATGCTCTTCAAACAAAGTAATTCAGTATCTAATAACTGCTCTTTTAAAGTATTAAAATTAATAAAATATTCATCTTTGCCAGTTCCATAATTAGCAAATATCTTTTTTACATATTCTAGTAAGTTATCATAACTCAAATAAGCAGTATATTCAATCCAATAATACTTCATAAACTTCCATAGTATTTCAATAGTGGGCACCTCTAAAAATAGACAAAAAATCACATAATTTTCAAATACTTAGAAAATCATAAAATAAGTCTTTTATTTAATCCAAATAAATTTACAAATAACTCTCTATAAAGCTATTATTTAAAGCATTTGATACCACTATTTAGCTATAATTACAACATAAATTATTATAAAAAGTGAGTATATTATGGCAGGATTATTTGATTATGAGTTTCAGCTAGAAAAGATTAAAAAGCATCAACCACCTTTACAAAAGTTAAATGAAATTATTGATTGGGAATTATTTAGACAACCTATTGAAGAATCATTAATGAAAGAAGATAAAAAAAGTAATGCTGGTAGGAAACCATATGATAAACTTTTAATGTTCAAAATAATTATACTTCAAAGATACTACAATTTATCGGATGAACAAACAGAGTTTCAAATCAAAGATAGATTATCTTTTATGAATTTTCTAGGTCTCCAAATAGGTGATAATGTACCTGATAGAAATACAATTTGGCTATTTAAAGAAGAACTAAAAGAGAAAGATTTATCAAAAAAACTATTTGATATTTTTACTGCTAAACTTTTATCTAATGGTGTTATTGCTAAAGAGGGAACACTTGTAGACGCTAGCTTCATCAAAGTACCTAAGCAAAGAAATAAAAGGCAAGATAATGCTGATATTAAAAAAGGTGCTATTCCTTTAGAGTTTGGAAAGAATAAAAATAAATTAGCTCAAAAAGATATAGATGCCAGATGGGTTACCAAGTATAAAACTAGAGAATTTGGATATAAAAATCATATATCAGTTGATCAAAAAACTAAAGTAATATCTACTTATACTGTAACACCCTCATCAACTCATGATTCACAAGTAATTAAAGAACTTATCAATGAAGATGATACTACATTGTATGCTGATTCAGCATACAAATCAAAAGAGATAGAAGACTATCTTCAAAAAAATAATGTAAACTCAAAAGTTATCAATCGAGCATATAGAAATAAACCACTTACTAATGCTCAACACAAACTCAATCATAAATATTCAAAAACTAGAGTAAGAGTAGAACATATATTTGGAACATTCACAACCTCTATGAATAAAGCTCTATCTTTAAAAGCTATTGGCATTGATAGGATTAAATCCCTAACAGGACTTTTAAATCTTACTTATAACTTTATACGATATGAACAATTAGTAAGGTTAAAAAATATACCAATTATGAAAAGTTGATAATATATCAACAAAATAGTGAATATTATCACTATTTCAAGAGTAAATTATAGATAATTTATAGTTGAAATTGTCATATTTTCTCAAATAAAATTTATATTCTGATATTTTTTAATAAATATTTGGAAAGTGGTTTTTAAATGCTATTTTTAGAGGTTCCCTAGTATTTAATTGTGGTGAGTATGGTGGTAAATACAATAGTGTTAATCCACGATTAGACCATTTGGATAAATTAGCTTTAAACTTCTTACTTTTATGATAACTAGCATTATCAAGAATAACTACTGTTGGCTTTGTAAGTATTAAAGTAAAATCATCAAATACTTCTATAACTTTATTACTATTAACTCTTCCATCTGCTATATATGATTTTAAAGTACCATTTCTACTAAGAAAACCTAAAACATTTATTCTTTTTATGGATAGTGTTTTAACTTGTGCTGTGTTATTTACTTCTGACCATAAATAAGGACAATTAGAAGTTGGTGAGAAACCACTTTCATCAAATCTAAATATATCTATCTTTCCTTTAGACTCTAGCTTCTCATATTGTATAATCTTTTGAACTTTTTGATTATATAACTTTTGATCAGGTTTTTTAGGAGGAACTTTTTTTACTCGAGTCCAACTTAATTTGCAGATTTTTTAAAAATTTTCTCATTGTTTCATTTGATACTTTTATATTATATTTATCTCTAATTTTAGCATTAACTATGGGTACTGATGGACAGTTTATAGCTATTGCTTTTACATCATCAATATTTAAATCTCTAAGTGGAGATTTTCTACCACGACCAGACTTTTCATGTAAACTTTGTATACCATCTTTTTTAAAGTTTCTAAACCATTTCCATATAGCTTGATGCTTTAAATCTAATAATTCAACTATCTCATTTACTGTTTTACCTTTATAGCTTAACAGTATTGTTTCTGCTCTTTTTCTTGCTCTAAATTTATCATTATATTTAATGATATTTTCTAGTTCTATTATTGTTTTTGGTGTTAAGTTTATTATATTTTTCATGCTGTATTATAGCATAATTATCTTTAATTACTTGTTAGTTTAGTGTATTTATTGAGTTATTTTTAAATTGTTGGTAGTACTTATTGATGTTTTTTAAAAAATATTAGATTTTAATCTAATATTTTTTTTATTATGAAATATTCTATTTTATATAAATCTATACTTAATATATTAATATTATTATATATTCAATATCAAAGTTTAACATTTTTATTAATTATATTTTTAAAAGTATATTTATATATATTTGTTTTTAGTTTACTTATATTTTTTTTATTTTTATCTTGAATTCTAATAAAAGTTCAGAGTCACATTGTAGGTGATTTATTGGTTTGTAAAAAACGCCCATTTTGTATAGCTCATATTTGGATTATATATCAAATATTATCATCTGTTTTAAATTTTATATTTACTTCTAAATCTCATGAATAATTATTTAATATTCAAGTGCTAGTTACTGAAACTACACATTTCGTATTTTTTCAATCCCACTCTTGATTTCACTCTAATGTTCCTATCATACACGCTGGAGTATTTTCTGAGAATTTTTGTAGTTTTTGATTTATTTTTACACCACTTTTTTTAAAATCTGGTATTTTATTTTGTAATATTCTTGTGCTTTTTTTATTTCTTCAATATTTTTTTATAAGATTATTATTTTTTATTTTTATACTTTTTCAGGCTTTTATAAGTGCTATAGATTTATTTTTTTGAATTTTATTTGTTTTATTATTATTTGTTTCTAATATTTCTATACTTCATTTTAAAACTACTATTTCTGTATCTATAGCTTTATCAACATTTACTCAAAATATTGTTCATCTTACAGCTGCGGTTACATCGCTTGTGTGAATCTCAAAATATGATTCTGGGTCAAGTTTGCTTGCTTTTGTCCAAATGGTACCTGCTTTTAAAAAAAGCTTTATGTGTGTTACTAGATTTGTATCAGAAGGGAAGTCTGCTTCGCTTAAGACTATTGTTGAGTTTTTTTCAAGAATTGAAACTGACCCATCTGAAAAATAAAGCTCTAAGGATTTATTTGAATTTGTTGTTATCTCATCTCATTTAAAATATATTTTTCCATATTGGTCTGTTACTGTAAATATTTTTTCATCAGGATTATAAGGGAGATTTGGTCATTTATTTATTACAAATTTAGGACTATTATATGATCTAATTAAATTGTAAGGACCTTCTTCAGCTGTATAATTTCAATCAACTTTTGCTATTACTGCACCGTTTTTATCTGAAATAATTCAAGCTATTTCATACTCTTTTGATGATTTTGTTATACCATATGAATAATATTGATTTGTTCTAGGGTCAAGTGGAGTTATGTCCAAAAATCATTTGGCTATAGTATTTTCAGTTATTTTACCATATATTCCAAAAGTATCTATATCCGAAAAACCATGAGAATAACTACCATCTCTTTGAAATGTATTATTATTTCATTCTGGGATAGGTAAATCTCTAGTTTCTATTAAAGAATTCAGAGCATTATTTATAGTTAATATATCAGATAACACAGCAGAATTATTTCTGTTATCTTGCATATTTTGAGTAGCTGAGTATCAAACGACAGACAATAGTGCAATTATAGAAATAACTATTATTATTTCTACAAGTGAAAAAATTAATTAAGCTAAAGCTTAATAAACAAAAGATAACATAGCTCCACATAAAAAGTGGGTATAGTGTAATGGCTTAGCACACCAGTCTCCGAGGCTGGACAGAAGATGACCAATTTTCAGAATGGGTTCGATTCCCATTGCCCTCGCCAAAATATTACCAATCGTGCATATTTTAATAATATATTAAGTATATTATGGATAATAACTTAGCTATAATATATAACAAAAGAAAATATAAAAGGTAATAAATGAAATTCGTAGACCCAAAAAATGACTTAGCATTTAAAAAGATATTTGGAAATGAAAATAAAAAAGAAATATTAATATCTTTTTTAAATTCTGTCTTAGATTTCAAAGATGAAAAAACTATAGTAGAAGTAACTTTAGATAATCCTTACCAATTACCTGATATAAAAGAATTAAAAGAAACTATCTTAGATATAAAAGCTAGAAATAAAAATGGAGATAAATTCATAGTAGAAATGCAAAAAAAAGATTTAAGTGATTTTGATAAAAGAAGTTTATACTATACTTCTAAAGCTTATGTATCTCAAATACAAAAAGGTGAAGAGCTAAAAAACCTTAAAAAAGTATATTATATAGCAATACTTAATTTTAATATGTTTGATAATAAAAACTATATATCAAGACACCTAATCATAAATCAAGAAACAACTACTCAAGACCTAAAAGATTTTGAATTTACTTTTATAGAACTTAAAAAGTTCAATACTAAATTAGAAGACTTAAACTCTACAATAGATAAATGGATATACTTTATTAATAATGCTTCAAAGTTTGATTTAATACCAAAAGAATATGAAGATATAAAAGAATTCCAAGAAGCATTTGAAATAGCAAATAAGTTTTCATGGAATCAAAAAGAATTGGATTATTATGATTCTATGGATTTAAGACAAGCAGATGATAAAAATGCTCTTGATACAGCCGAACAAAAGGGTGTAAAAAAAGGTATAAAAAAAGGCATTGAGCAAGGCATTGAACAAGGCATTGAACAAGGCATTGAACAAGGCATTGAACAAGGTATTGAACAAGGTATTGAACAAGGTATTGAACAAGGAAAACTTAAAGAAAAATTAGAAATAGCTAAAAACTTATTAGATATTCTTGATAATGAAACTATAGCTATTAAAACAGGATTATTAATACAACAAATCAAAGATTTAAGAAAATGTTAAATAATATAAAAGGTAATAAATGAAATTCGTAGACCCAAAAAATGACTTAGCATTTAAAAAGATATTTGGAAATGAAAATAAAAAAGAAATATTAATATCTTTTTTAAATTCTGTCTTAGATTTCAAAGATGAAAAAACTATAGTAGAAGTAACTTTAGATAATCCTTACCAATTACCTGATATAAAAGAATTAAAAGAAACTATCTTAGATATAAAAGCTAGAAATAAAAATGGAGATAAATTCATAGTAGAAATGCAAAAAAAAGATTTAAGTGATTTTGATAAAAGAAGTTTATACTATACTTCTAAAGCTTATGTATCTCAAATACAAAAAGGTGAAGAGCTAAAAAACCTTAAAAAAGTATATTATATAGCAATACTTAATTTTAATATGTTTGATAATAAAAACTATATATCAAGACACCTAATCATAAATCAAGAAACAACTACTCAAGACCTAAAAGATTTTGAATTTACTTTTATAGAACTTAAAAAGTTCAATACTAAATTAGAAGACTTAAACTCTACAATAGATAAATGGATATACTTTATTAATAATGCTTCAAAGTTTGATTTAATACCAAAAGAATATGAAGATATAAAAGAATTCCAAGAAGCATTTGAAATAGCAAATAAGTTTTCATGGAATCAAAAAGAATTGGATTATTATGATTCTATGGATTTAAGACAAGCAGATGATAAAAATGCTCTTGATACAGCCGAACAAAAGGGTGTAAAAAAAGGTATAAAAAAAGGCATTGAGCAAGGCATTGAACAAGGCATTGAACAAGGCATTGAACAAGGTATTGAACAAGGTATTGAACAAGGTATTGAACAAGGTATTGAACAAGGTATTGAACAAGGAAAACTTAAAGAAAAATTAGAAATAGCTAAAAACTTATTAGATATTCTTGATAATGAAACTATAGCTATTAAAACAGGATTATTAATACAACAAATCAAAGATTTAAGAAAATGTTAAATAATATAAAAGGTAATAAATGAAATTCGTAGACCCAAAAAATGACTTAGCATTTAAAAAGATATTTGGAAATGAAAATAAAAAAGAAATATTAATATCTTTTTTAAATTCTGTCTTAGATTTCAAAGATGAAAAAACTATAGTAGAAGTAACTTTAGATAATCCTTACCAATTACCTGATATAAAAGAATTAAAAGAAACTATCTTAGATATAAAAGCTAGAAATAAAAATGGAGATAAATTCATAGTAGAAATGCAAAAAAAAGATTTAAGTGATTTTGATAAAAGAAGTTTATACTATACTTCTAAAGCTTATGTATCTCAAATACAAAAAGGTGAAGAGCTAAAAAACCTTAAAAAAGTATATTATATAGCAATACTTAATTTTAATATGTTTGATAATAAAAACTATATATCAAGACACCTAATCATAAATCAAGAAACAACTACTCAAGACCTAAAAGATTTTGAATTTACTTTTATAGAACTTAAAAAGTTCAATACTAAATTAGAAGACTTAAACTCTACAATAGATAAATGGATATACTTTATTAATAACGCTTCAAAGTTTGATTTAATACCAAAAGAATATGAAGATATAAAAGAATTCCAAGAAGCTTTTGAAATAGCAAATAAGTTTTCATGGAATCAAAAAGAATTGGATTATTATGATTCTATGGATTTAAGACAAGCAGATGATAAAAATGCTCTTGATACAGCCGAACAAAAGGGTGTAAAAAAAGGTATAAAAAAAGGTATAAAAAAAGGAATTGAACAAGGCATTGAACAAGGCATTGAACAAGGCATTGAACAACGAAACTTAGAAATAGCTAAAAACTTATTAGATATTCTTGATAATGAAACTATAGCTATTAAAACAGGATTATTAATACAACAAATCAAAGATTTAAGAAAATGTTAAATAATATAAAAGGTAATAAATGAAATTCGTAGACCCAAAAAATGACTTAGCATTTAAAAAGATATTTGGAAATGAAAATAAAAAAGAAATATTAATATCTTTTTTAAATTCTGTCTTAGATTTCAAAGATGAAAAAACTATAGTAGAAGTAACTTTAGATAATCCTTACCAATTACCTGATATAAAAGAATTAAAAGAAACTATCTTAGATATAAAAGCTAGAAATAAAAATGGAGATAAATTCATAGTAGAAATGCAAAAAAAAGATTTAAGTGATTTTGATAAAAGAAGTTTATACTATACTTCTAAAGCTTATGTATCTCAAATACAAAAAGGTGAAGAGCTAAAAAACCTTAAAAAAGTATATTATATAGCAATACTTAATTTTAATATGTTTGATAATAAAAACTATATATCAAGACACCTAATCATAAATCAAGAAACAACTACTCAAGACCTAAAAGATTTTGAATTTACTTTTATAGAACTTAAAAAGTTCAATACTAAATTAGAAGACTTAAACTCTACAATAGATAAATGGATATACTTTATTAATAATGCTTCAAAGTTTGATTTAATACCAAAAGAATATGAAGATATAAAAGAATTCCAAGAAGCTTTTGAAATAGCAAATAAGTTTTCATGGAATCAAAAAGAATTGGATTATTATGATTCTATGGATTTAAGACAAGCAGATGATAAAAATGCTCTTGATACAGCCGAACAAAAGGGTGTAAAAAAAGGTATAAAAAAAGGCATTGAGCAAGGCATTGAACAAGGCATTGAACAAGGCATTGAACAAGGCATTGAACAAGGCATTGAACAAGGCATTGAACAAGGCATTGAACAAGGTATTGAACAAGGTATTGAACAAGGTATTGAACAAGGAAAACTTAAAGAAAAATTAGAAATAGCTAAAAACTTATTAGATATTCTTGATAATGAAACTATAGCTATTAAAACAGGATTATTAATACAACAAATCAAAGATTTAAGAAAATGTTAAATAATATAAAAGGTAATAAATGAAATTCGTAGACCCAAAAAATGACTTAGCATTTAAAAAGATATTTGGAAATGAAAATAAAAAAGAAATATTAATATCTTTTTTAAATTCTGTCTTAGATTTCAAAGATGAAAAAACTATAGTAGAAGTAACTTTAGATAATCCTTACCAATTACCTGATATAAAAGAATTAAAAGAAACTATCTTAGATATAAAAGCTAGAAATAAAAATGGAGATAAATTCATAGTAGAAATGCAAAAAAAAGATTTAAGTGATTTTGATAAAAGAAGTTTATACTATACTTCTAAAGCTTATGTATCTCAAATACAAAAAGGTGAAGAGCTAAAAAACCTTAAAAAAGTATATTATATAGCAATACTTAATTTTAATATGTTTGATAATAAAAACTATATATCAAGACACCTAATCATAAATCAAGAAACAACTACTCAAGACCTAAAAGATTTTGAATTTACTTTTATAGAACTTAAAAAGTTCAATACTAAATTAGAAGACTTAAACTCTACAATAGATAAATGGATATACTTTATTAATAATGCTTCAAAGTTTGATTTAATACCAAAAGAATATGAAGATATAAAAGAATTCCAAGAAGCATTTGAAATAGCAAATAAGTTTTCATGGAATCAAAAAGAATTGGATTATTATGATTCTATGGATTTAAGACAAGCAGATGATAAAAATGCTCTTGATACAGCCGAACAAAAGGGTGTAAAAAAAGGAATTGCACAAGGAATTGAAAAACGAAACTTAGAAATAGCTAAAAACTTATTAGATATTCTTGATAATGAAACTATAGCTATTAAAACAGGATTATTAATACAACAAATCAAAGATTTAAGAAAATAGATTTGGAAATGTAGACCAAAAGCTTAACAAACATAAATTACCATAACACCATATTAAAAGTGGATATAGTGGAATAGGTTCAATTCCCATTGTCCAGCCAAAATATTACATTAAGTTTGTATCATATATAATACTTTCAAAATGGATAAAAATCAAATAACTATATTTATCAAACAAAAAAAATCATTTGCATCTAATAATTTATATTCATTTTTTTTATGTCTGTTAAGTGAGGAAAGAGTTGAAAATAGATGATATTAGAATATAAAAAGATATATCTTGATAGATTAAAAGCTGTATTATATAAGTATAGTAAATGAAAAAAAAATTAATCATAGGTATTGATGAAACTACAAATATAGATACACTTCTAGCAGATGGTATAAGACAGTTTTATTTTGGATATATTCCTACTTCATATACAGATACTTATGCTACATAAACATCACTCAATAGAAGATATAGACTAAAAGAACAGTTTGTAGACTTAGAGCTTATACTTACTGTTATAGATAAAATTCATGCACAACAGGGCATCATATATTTAGCTTTAAATTCTTTTACATCAAATGACATTATGCTTAGATATTCTAAGGAAATTTATGAACTATTTAGTAAAAAAGTTGATGGAATAATTGTCGCAAACATATCAATAGCAAGTATGCTAAAAACAAAAAACTATAAAAACATAGTGATTTCAAATCTTTTTGGTACATACACTAGCCAAGCAGTAGAGTTTTTACTCACTCAATTTAACCCTATAAAAGTGATATTACCACGAGATATAAGTATTGAAAATATTAAAACTATAGTTTCATCTTTCCCTGACACAAACTTTGAATGCTTTTTATATGGTGATAATTGTAGATTTTCGGAAAGTTTTTGTTTTAGTGAGCATGGATATGATAGCGTTGGTTTTGGTTCACTTTGTAGCTATACTCAAAATGAAAAGATTTTAGTAAAAACTGCAACACCTACATATAAACAAATTGTAAAAAATTCAAAACTTAACGATTATGAAAAAAAAGAACTGTTAAAAAAACAACTTATCGACATAGATACTTTATTAGATGATATAGAGTTATATAACTTTGAGTTTGATAGTGTCAAAATATCAGAAACATTAACAATCTTGTCTATGTATGATATAACTATGTTTCATAAAAATAAAAAAACATATATAAGAACTATAAATATACTCAAAAATCTTGACTTAGAAAAGGCCAATGAGATAGTAGAAAAACTAAAAATAAATACTTACAAAGAAGAAAATAAATATAAAATATTTCACAATTTAAACAAAAGTGCGATACACCAAACGATAGATTTTTTTCAACAATATAAAAATATCACTTCATATAAGATACCATCAAGAGGAAGAGACTTTTATAAATATCTTGAGCAAAATGAAGATGAACCATATAATTATAAACAAAGTCAATATCAACTATGAAACTATATATAAAAACAAATACACTTAAAATACTCAAAAATTTAAGTACTTTACTCCCCCATGCTTTGTCAAAATCAGATACTCTTATAGATATAGATTCATCACATGAATATATATCAAATATACAAAGTGCAAAAGAAATACTAAAACACCAAGATACACTTTTTTATGATAATAAAGAGTTAAGTAAACTTATAAAAGGTATATACTTTGGAAATAGTTCGTGCGAACACCTTATACCTCAGATAAAAGATATAGTAGAAGCTAAAAATATTTGTGAAGACAAACACTATAACTTTGTATTTGTATTTCCACCTATCTCACAAAATAAACAAGAAGAGGTGGTCTATATCTGCGAATTTCTAGCTAAGAAAAAAGATACTGAAATTGTAGTTAATGATATAGGGACGCTTAATATTGTCTTAAAATACAAGTCATTGAAACCAATCTTAGGACTAAATTTTACAAAAGTAATAAAAAATGCTTTTTTAGATAATGTCCCTCAGTTTGATATAAGTACTTCAAAACTAAAAAATCAAAAAAAACTTTTAAGTCATAGTGAGTTTGAAAATAAGAGCGTAAGAGAGTTTTACAAGTCTTTAGGAGTAGGTAGATTTACAGTAGAAAATATAGATATAAATTTAGAATTTATGTGTGATGTACCAAAAATGCAAGTAGATTTTTATTATCCTTATATAACCATAGCTGTCCAGTTTCACCACGTTATGGTTGCCTAGTTTCATAAATAAGAAAGTGATAGATTAAACAACATAAGTGTAAAATCTTTACAACACATAAGGATTTAAAATATGTCACAAACCTATCACTCTAATGCTAGAACAAACCAGCACATAAGAGAAATAATACAGAAATCTAATTTAACAAATGTTGAATTAGCAAATAATTATAATCTAAATATTAAAACTATCTCTAAATGGAAAGATAGGGATTTTATTGAAGATAAAAGTTCAAGACCACATAATATAAAAACAACTTTAACATCTTTAGAAAAAGAGTTAATAAAAGTAGTTAGGACAATGACTTGGATGGAGCTAGATGACTTAACAGATACAATAGTTGATATTATCCCAAATGCAAATAGAAGTAATATCTATAGAACTTTAAAAGCATTTGATATAAATAGAGTCCCACAAGAACAAAAAGAAAAAGCAAAGAAATTTAAAGAATACGAACCTGGATATTTGCATATAGATGTAACCTATTTACCAAAGTTTGATAAACAAAAGTTTTATCTATTTGTAGCAATAGACAGAGCTACAAGGCTACTATATTACAAAGTGTATAAAAACAAATCATCTAATAATGCAGTTGAATTTCTAAAAGTTTGTAAAGAGTTTTTTCCTTTTTACTTAACTCATATTTTAACAGATAATGGATTGGAATTTACAGATAAATGGGCAAGAGGCAAAGGAATTGTAAGTGGTAATCACAAGTTTGATGTAGAATGTAAAGAAGATAGTATAGAACATAGACTAACAGCTCCATATACACCACAAACCAATGGAATGGTAGAAAGAGTAAACGGAACTATTAAAAATGCTACAATCAAAGCCCAAGACTATGAAAATATAGATGATGTTAAAAAAGATTTAAATAAATTTTTGATATACTACAACTTCAATAGAAGACATGGTTCTTTAAGAAAAGAATTAAAAGTCAGAACTCCATTTAATGCAGTTCAAAGTTGGTTTCAAACGAAGCCTGAAATATTTAAGATTTTACCAGATGTGTTTCAAGATATTGTTTTTGGAATGGTACAACGTGGTGAAACTTGACACTTTTAGATATACCAAAGATAGTGTATAAAAACAATAGGAATAGATTTATATGGGAAGTTTTTTTATAGTATTTGATACTCTAAGGTCTGCAATATTTCATTATCTATGGCTATAACTTGATTGTTAAATATGACAGCTGTTTTGTAAGGATGTTGATTTACATTTTTTGCTTCTTCCAAAAGATTTTTTGAAATATAAATCGTATTTTGATTGTGCGAGTTACTATATTGACTATTTGCTATACTTCCAATTTTCATAAATATCCTTTATAAAATTATAAGGGCTAAATAAAAGAACAATAAGACCTTCTAATGTTTGCTTTACTTCTTAATATCTTTTTTATTGCCAAGTTAAATGAAATTAGTTTTCTATATAAGCCTTTATTAAAATGTATACAATTATATCTTAAAATTAATAAAGGTTATTTTAACTTGTAATTTTAGTTTTTAAAATAGAAGCAAGGAGAAAAATAATTTTATTAGCTCACTCTTTCATCTAAAAATTATGGCTTAATCTTCTATATTTTTAAGGAATTTAAAAGGTGTAAACTTCTTCTAATACTTTGTTGTACTTACTTATTAGATACAGCTAATCCTATTCCAAAGCACATTAAAATACTACCACTAGCTTTGTTTATCTATACTGTCCCTCTTTGTCAATACCAATCCTAAATATATTTATATTCCAAACCTCTAAGCTACCTTTAGTAACACTTCTTTAGCATTATAACATTTATCATTAGAACAATTATAATATGCTTCATCTGGTGTTAAATAATCTATTGCAGAATGCAATCTTTCTTTATTGTAAATATTAATATATTCATCTATTCCTTTTCTTGCCTCCTTGATATCTTTATATGAAGATGGATATACATCTTCATATTTTAATGTTCTCCAAAATCTTTCAATAACAATATTATCAATTGACCTCCCTTTTGCATCCATAGATATGGATATTCCATTATCTATTGATATTTGAATATGTTCATTTGCCGTGTATTGACTCCCTTGATCAGTATTTAATATTTGAGGTTTTGGATAGAGAGATAATGCTTCATTTAACACACTAGTTGTCAATGATACATCCATTGAATTAGATAACTTCCATGATAATATTTTCTTAGTATTCCAATGTATAATAGCAGCCAAATAAACAAAGCCTTTCTCAAGTCGAATATAAGTTATATCTGTACTCCATACTTTATTTGGAGTATCTATAATTACTTGATTTTTATCATTTTTAAACTCTTTTAAAAGGTATGGGTATTTCTTATGTTCTTTATTAGCTAAAGTAGTTCTAAGCTTAGGATAAGTACTACCATATAATAAAACATAACTTATATGCTCTTCAAACAAAGTAATTCAGTATCTAATAACTGCTCTTTTAAAGTATTAAAATTAATAAAATATTCATCTTTGCCAGTTCCATAATTAGCAAATATCTTTTTTACATATTCTAGTAAGTTATCATAACTCAAATAAGCAGTATATTCAATCCAATAATACTTCATAAACTTCCATAGTATTTCAATAATATTTAATTGTGGTGAGTATGGTGGTAAATACAATAGTGTTAATCCACGATTAGACCATTTTGATAAATTAGCTTTAAACTTCTTACTTTTATAATAACTAGCATTATCAAGAATAACTACTGTTGGCTTTGTAAGTATTAAAGTAAAATCATCAAATACTTCTATAACTTTATCACTATTAACTCTTCCATCTGCTATATATGATTTTAAAGTACCATTTCTACTAAGAAAACCTAAAACATTTATTCTTTTTATGGATAGTGTTTTAACTTGTGCTGTGTTATTTACTTCTGACCATAAATAAGGACAATTAGAAGTTGGTGAGAAACCACTTTCATCAAATCTAAATATATCTATCTTTCCTTTAGACTCTAGCTTCTCATATTGTATAATCTTTTGAACTTTTTGATTATATAACTTTTGATCAGGTTTTTTAGGAGGAACTTTTTTTACTCGAGTCCAACTTAATTTGCAGATTTTTTAAAAATTTTCTCATTGTTTCATTTGATACTTTTATATTATATTTATCTCTAATTTTAGCATTAACTATGGGTACTGATGGACAGTTTATAGCTATTGCTTTTACATCATCAATATTTAAATCTCTAAGTGGAGATTTTCTACCACGACCAGACTTTTCATATAAACTTTGTATACCATCTTTTTTAAAGTTTCTAAACCATTTCCATATAGCTTGGTGAGACCACTGCACAGTATAATCCAACAAAGCAACCTATTTAAAGGCATTAAAAGCACTTTTCAGCTAAAATAACATCACTAAGAAGAGGTAAAAAATGGCATTTAAAGATACAAACAATACATTTTCAGATATAGCAGTAACATCAAGATTAGAAAAAGTAAATTCATTTCTTAAAGAGTTGGACTCTATTATAGACTTTGATAAATTACGACCAGTACTAAATAGAAATGGAATTGCTAAAAGTAATGTAGCTGGAGCACCTGCTTATGATAATGTACTGATGTTTAGAGTACTGTTACTCCAGAAGTATTACAATCTCTTTGATCAAGCCACCCAAGATGCACTCTATGTAAACCTACTCTTTATTAGATTTGTAGGACTTAGCCTAGAGGATAGTGTACCAGACGAGAGTACAATCTGTAGATTTAGAAATTCCCTACTCAAGAACCGACTTTATGATAAATTATTTAACTCTGTAAATAAACAATTAGAGAGTAAAAACCTGATAGCTAAAAAAGGAAAATCTGTTTTAATTGATGCTACTCTCATTAGAAGTGATAACACGCAAATAAAAAATAAGACTAAAGAAGTATACAAAGAAGACAAGAAAGGTATTCAAACAATAAATGCTGAGTTAAATATAAAACTTGAAGTAGAGCTTCAATCCAAAAAGCCTTCAAAAAAGAAGATTCAAAGAATTCTTAATACTAAAGCCCATAACTCCAAGACATACAAGAATGCACAACTTGATACACTACAAGGTATTGATACTAAAGATATAAAGACTTCTCAAATTATTATAAAGAATGAAGAAGATAGCTATAATCATCAAGATAAAATAGATAGTGAAGTAAGGATAGGCTTTCACGCATCAAAAAAACAATATACACAAGGCTATAAAGTACATATAGCAGTAGATGAGCAAAGTGGTATTATTATCTCCCAACAAACTACCTTCGCAAATACTCACGATATAGACACAGTAAAAACATTTGTAAAAGATATAGATGGAATGAAAGCTCTTTATGCTGATAAAGCATATAACTCAAAAGATATAGATACTTTTTTAGAAAGTGAAAATATAGAAAATATGGTATGTCTCAAAGAGAAACAAACTCTAAGCCAAGAACAGATTAAGCAGCAAAGAAAAGATGAAAAACCTAAACATAAGATTAGAGCTAAAGTTGAACATAGGTTTGCAGATATAAAAACTCAGATGAAAGGTTCAACTACAAAATTTATAGGACTCGTTAGAAATAATATGAATTTTACCCTTACCTGTATAGCTACTAATCTTAGATTATTAGGACAAAGACAAATAAGACAAAGATTAGAAGTAGTTAGATGAATAATATAGAGTTAAAGAGCTTTAATAGACTAAAAAAGCTCCTAAAAATGACTGAATCTAATTTTATTGAAGATGGATTTTTTTAAATATTTGAAAAAATAGGATATATGAGTACTTTTTAATTATGCAGTCGGCTCTTGGTGTTTTAAATCTAGTAATTCAACTATCTCATTTACTGTTTTACCTTTATTTCTTAACAGTATTGTTTCTGCTCTTTTTCTTGCTCTAAATTTATCATTATATTTAATGATATTTTCTAGTTCTATTATTGTTTTTGGTGTTAAGTTTATTATATTTTTCATGCTGTATTATAGCATAATTATCTTTAATTACTTGTTAGTTTAGTGTATTTATTGAGTTGTTTTTAAATTGTTGGTAGTACTTATAATGCTCTTATACCCATAAATTTCATAGCTGTTTTTATCAGTTTTCTACCAACATTTAAACCCAATCTAGCCAAGAGTTTAACTATCCTTCTAGTACCATAGTATGGGTGCTTTGTGTGTATTACATCTATCGTATTTAAAAGCTTCATATCTTCATTAGAACTAAATGGTATTACAGGTTCATAGTAGTATGCTGTTTTAGATATATCTAATAATTTCAATTGCTTATTTAATGATAGTTTATGCTTGATATCAATCATCTCTTTTCTCTTATTTAATGATACCAAGCTTACGAGCTTTCCCTCAAGAAAATCTTTCTCTAAAGTTAATTCACCAACTTTCTTTGCCATATTATCTTTATCTTTTTGTAGTGTTTCAATTTCTATTTTATACTCTTTTACTAAAGCACTTTTATCAAATGCTAAACTTGCATTATCTAAAAACTGTTTCTTCCAATTTAATAAATTCTTTGGTAATACATTCGACAGTTTGCCTTGTGATATTAATCACAAGTTGTCCTTTACTCTTATTGTGTTGCTATCTCATTTAATGTCTTTGTTCCCTCTAAAACTTCTAAAACTAATTTTGCTTTAAAACTTGCTGTGTATGTTGTTCTTTTTCTACTCATAATGTAATATCCTCTTTTTTTATCTTTATATTGTATCTATTGGAATAAAAATATTTTATTAATCGGTTGTTTTATCTGGGGACATTATAATCCTTCTACTAATTTTTGGAGTCGTAAGTTTTGATCTTACTAAACTTGCTGATATAGCATATAAAAAATGAATAATAATTACTAAGCTACTAAAAATAAGTGATAAAATTATAAATTGGCAAATGGAGTTCATCTTCCTAGCTCTTCGTTTAATGACATAACAAAAGCTAAAGAATTAAATCTTTTTACTATTCTTTCTTGTCATAATGATGAGGAAATTAAACAAGCCCTAAAATTAAAAGTTGATTGTATTACTTACTCACCTATATTTCATAGTCCTAAAAAAGGACAAGCTAAAGGCATACAAGCATTAAAAAAAGTATTATCTTCATATAATCAAATGGATATTATAGCCCTTGGTGGTATAATAAATCAAAATCAAATAAGTGAGATAATGCAAACTAAAGCTTATGGTTTTGCTTCAATTAGATATTTTATACAAAAAAACAAATGAAATAATTTATTAAAATAGATAGATATATATAGGGCACCTTAAAAATAAACCAAAAATAACATACTTTTTAAACACTTAAAGAATCATAAAATAAAGTATTTATTCAATCCTAATAATTTAATAGTTGATTATAATCTTCAAGGCTTTCATATTCTATATGTTTCCATATTAGACTTTATGTAACATATTTTTTTAAGTTGAGATTTTAGGAAAGAACTGGAGCGTCTTAGATTATGCAGTGGTCTCATAATTACTGAAAGAATGAAATTTATAATTGAACCCTCTGATTAAATTAAGTTTAAACTTTTACTAATGCAAAATTAGATACCATCTTATGTTTTATAAAAACAGATTTTGAGGAAATATATTATGTTATTAACCCCAGGTCCTACGCCTGTACCTGAATTCATAAGAAAAGCTATGTCTGAACTTACCATTCATCATAGGACAAAAGAATTTGAGTTGATTTTTGAAAATACTAGAAAGTTATTATTAGAAATACTTGATATGCCTGAGGCTATTATCTTAGCAAGTACTGGCACAGGAGCTATGGAAGCTTGTGTTACAAATTTAACACATAAAAAAGCTTTAGTTATTAATTCTGGTAAATTTGGACAGCGATTTACTAAAATATGTGAGGCTTTTAATATTTCACATATTGAGATAAAAAATGAATGGAATACAGCTGTTAAAGTAGAAGATGTTATTGAAATTATAAAACAAGACAAAGATATTGATGCCATTTATATACAAATCTGTGAAAGTGCTGGAGGATTAAGACATCCGTACGAACAAATAGCAAAAGAAGTTAAAAAAATAAATAAAAATATTATGATAATAGCAGATGGAATTACTGCTATTGGAGTTGAGAGAGTTAATAGTTCAAACTTAGATGCTATAATTACAGGAAGTCAAAAAGCTTTTATGTTACCACCTGGTTTATCTATGATAGGCTTATCTTTAGAAGCTGTTAAAAAACTAAAGGCAAAACCATCAGGGTATTATTTAAATCTAGCAAGTGAACTTAAAAAACAAAAAACAAATACAACAGCATACACAGCTGCAACTACATTAATAATTGGCTTAAAACATATGTTAGAGCATATGAAAAATATAGGTTTTGAAAACATATATAAAAAAACTAAACTAAGAGCCAATGCTACACGAAAAGCATTAATAGAAATAGGTTTTGATATATACCCAAAAACTCCAGCAGATGCTATGACTACAGTTTACACAGAATATTCAAATGAAATAAGAAAAATATTGAAAACTAAATACAATGTGAGTATCGCAGGTGGGCAAGATCATTTAAAAGGTTTGATTTTAAGAATTAATCATATGGGTTTAGTAGAAGATTTTGAGGCTTCTTGGATTGTAAATGCTATTGAATTAACTCTTGATGAATTACAAATTAGAACATTTGATGGACAAGCAAATAAAATATTCTCCAATATAATGTTTAAAGGCAAAGTATGATTTTAGAGCATGAAATACCAAAAGGCAGTAGATTATATTTTGGAGATATTGCTAAAAGGAAAAGACAATTAGAAAATAAAATTTCTTCTTTTTTATATGAACATGAATTTGAAGAAATAATTACGCCAAATTTTTCATACTCCCAACACCAAAGTATAGAAGATAACAATAAACTTATTACTTTTTTTGACCAAAAAAATCATAGTCTAGCTCTAAGAGCTGATTCAACTCTTGATGTGGTAAGAATTATTACAAAAAGACTAGGAAGAACAACTAGTCATAAAAAGTGGTTTTATATTCAACCCATTTTTACTTATGCTTCAAATGAAGATTATCAAATAGGTTGTGAGTGGATTAATCACGATAATATGATTGACATTTTAAACTTAACGACTTCTATTATCAAGTTATTAAAAGTAGAACCAATTTTACAATTAGCAAATATTAATATACCGAAAATTGTAGCAAGTGAACTAAACATTGATATTTCTTTATTTAAGAATGGGGAGATAGCACAACTTTTGGAGCTTAATTGCACTTGGCTAGACTCTTTGATAAAAGTAAAAACAATTGACGATATAAAAGAGCTTTTACCTAATGTTCCAAAGAAACTAGCACAAGAGCTTGAGATACTTTTAGATATTGCTAATAAAATAGAATATAAAAATTTTATTATTTCACCTTTATATTATTCTTCATTAAAATATTATAATGGTATATATTATAGAGTTATTCAAGATAACTTAACAATTTGCAGAGGTGGAAGATACGATTATTTAGGTAATAGTTCTTTGGGTTTTGCTTTTTATACAGATAACTTATTAAAAATTTTAGAGGATTAAAGAAATGAAAGCAGATTTAATAGTTGGTATTCAGTGGGGTGATGAGGGTAAAGGCAAGATGGTTGATATGCTGGCACAAAATTATGATATGGTTTGCAGATCGCAAGGTGGACATAATGCTGGGCATACAATTTGGGTTAATCAAGTAAGATATGCCCTTCATTTAATTCCCTCAGGAATATTAAATAAAAACGCAATAAACATAATAGGAAATGGGGTTGTTTTATCACCTAAGGCAATAATAGAAGAAATGGAACAATTTGATAATTTAGAAGGACGATTATTTATCTCAGATAAAGCACATTTAAACCTACCTTATCATTCTTTAATTGATTTAGCAAAAGAAAAGCTCAAAGGTGATAAAGCTATTGGTACCACTGGTAAAGGAATAGGTCCAGCATATGCTGATAAGGTTTCAAGATCTGGTTTTAGAGTTGGTGAATTATTAAACCCAGAAAAATTAGTAAAAGATATCTTAGAATATTTTTTACAAAATAAAGAAATTTTTAATGTTTTAAAAATTGAAGTTCCAGAAAAAGAACATTTAATAAAAATGATTTCATCTTATAAAACAATACTAGAACCTTTTATCACAAATACTACAAATATAATTTGGAAAGCATTAGATGAAGATAAAAGAATATTACTAGAAGGAGCACAAGGAACACTGCTTGATATTGATCACGGAACTTATCCTTATGTTACTTCATCTTCAACTGTAAGTGCAGGTGCTTGTACTGGCTTGGGAATTAGTCCTAAAGATATAGGAAAAGTTACAGGTATAGTAAAAGCTTATTGTACAAGAGTTGGAAATGGACCTTTTCCTTCTGAAGAGTTTGGAGAAGTTGGGGAAAAAATTGCCACCATTGGTAAAGAAGTTGGTACAACAACTGGAAGAGGCAGAAGATGTGGTTGGTTTGATTGTGTTAGTGTTAAACATGCAAGCAGATTAAATGGTTGTGATATACTTGCATTAATGAAACTAGATGTTTTAGATGGTTTTGAACAAATTAAAATTTGTGTAGCATATAATGTTAATGGGGAGAGAATAGACTATATGCCATCTAATTTGGATAAAATAGAACCAATATATGAAAATATTGAAGGTTGGAGCAGTGTTCGAGGTATTAGAAACTTTGAAGAGTTGCCACAAAATGCAAAAAATTATATACAAAGAATTGAAGAGTTAACTGGTGTTAAAGTAGGTATTGTTTCAACTTCACCAGAACGAGACGATACTATTATAAGGGGATAAGTTTATGAGAATGAAATTACATCATACTGAATATATATCAAGAAGAATTGCAAGAGATTTAGTAAACTGCGAATTTGTTGAGATTAGGAAAACAAAAGATGAGATTAAAGTTGAAGTTGAGCGAATTTTAGATGCAGATATTGAAGAAGAATTAGCTTTTGATGAAAAGATATATGCTATTTTGGATGAACAAGAAGATAATATTCAATTTTATAATGCAGATTATAGACAATTGTTTTGGCTTACAAAAAAAAGAATGGCAAGTGAACATGGAATTATTTTAAATAATGAAGATAGATTTACCAATGTAGCACATCAAGTTTTAGATTATTTATGGGAAGAAGATTATGTACATTATACTTGTTCAGATAATAAAGTTAAAAATGTTATCTTTTCTTCAATTGATGAGTTTTTAAAAGGTTTTGAAGATGCAGATGATGCTGTGCTTGACAAAATGAAACATTATAAAAGAAAATTAATTCTAGGTACAGATGAATATGATATTGTTTATCATAGATTATATGAAGAAGAGTTAATAAGAAAGGGTTTAATGTAAATGCAAAAGATATATATTTATATTGAAAATGGTATTTTTTTAGAAGCTAAATCATTTGGTGCAAAAGGTACTGTTGTAGGTGAAATTGTATTTAATACTTCTTTAACAGGTTACCAAGAAATCATCACAGACCCTTCTTATGCAGGACAATTTATAACATTTACAATGCCAGAAATTGGTAATGTTGGAATTAACGATGATGATATGGAAAGTTCAAAAGTACACTGTAAGGGTGTTCTTGTACGCAATTATCATCATGAATACTCAAATTTTAGAGCAAAAGATAGCTTAGATAGTTTATTAAAAAAAAACAATGTTTTAGGTATTTGTGATATTGATACTAGATATTTAACAAAAATGATAAGACAAGAAGGTGCTTTAATGATGATAGCATCGACACAAATAGATAATATTGAAGAATTAAAACTATTATTAGATTCAAGTCCTAGAATTGAAGATATTAATTATATAAAAGAAGTTTCTACAAAAGAATCTTATATTCATAAATTTGGAACTTGGAATGATGAATGCTTGTCTTATGATAAAGCACTTATGTCTGATAAAAAAATACTTGTTATTGATTTAGGAGTTAAGAGAAATATTTTAAATGAGCTAGTTCAAGTTGGCTTAGAAGTTGAAGTAATACCATCTACATTTAAAGCAAGTGATTTAATAAGTAGATTTAATAATAAAGAAATTGGTGGAATATTTATATCAAATGGTCCAGGTGATCCTTTGATTTTAAAAGAAGAAGTAGAAGAAATTAAGAAACTAACAAATACTTCTATCCCTATATTTGCTATTTGTTTAGGTCATCAAATTTTAAGCATAGCTCATGGTTATGATACTTATAAATTAAAGTTTGGACAACACGGAGGAAATCATCCTGTAGCAAATGAAGAGGGTTTAGTAGAAATAACAGCTCAAAATCATAATTATAATGTACCTGATGATATTGTAAAAATTGCTTCCATTACTCATAAAAACTTATTTGATAATACTATTGAGGGATTGAAATATAAAAATAAAGATATTTTTTCAGTTCAACATCATCCAGAAGCTAGTCCTGGACCTCATGAGTCAAAGTATATTTTTAACAATTTCGCACAAATGGTTAAATGAGACTTTAATACTCTTTAAATCTTCACTACAATAGTAGAATAAGGATTATAAAGTACATTTGCACCGTGTTGAATCTTTACATTTCTTCTTTGAGTATAATCTACTTTATAAGTACCAGAACTATCAAGAGAGAACTTTGCACAAAGCTTTGCTGCTTGTTCAATAACACTTAAAGGAATAGACTTTTTTGTATTTTGAACAAGAACATGACAAGATGGTATATCTTTTAAATGAAACCAAAAATCACTAGCTTTTGCGTGTTTTAATAAATATATATTTTCTTTTTGCGAAGTTCCTAACATAATTTTATATGTTTCAAAAAAGAAACTTTCATATTGTTCAGATTTTTTTGTTTTTATTTGATTTTTATTTTTCTTAGGATAAAAAAACTCTAAATCATCTATAGTTTTTGAATTTTCTAAATTTAAAATCATTCTATTAAAAAATTCTAATTTTGTTTCCAAGTTATTCTTTTCTATGCCAACATTAGATGCTTTTTTCTTGGCTTTTTTTGCCTTAGCAAATAAATTATTTGCATATTTAGGAACAGATGAACATTCTTCTAGCGTTATTTCTATTTCTTCATTGTTTTTATCAATTGTTGAAAAACTTTTTTGGTAAGAAGAAATTAGATGTAAATTACTTAAAATCAAACTTGCTTTTTCATAAAGTGTTTGCGAAAGCTTTTCTAGCTCTTCTTTACTTTCTAAAGAAGAGCTTAGTTGCTCCAGTTTTTGTTTTTTTTTATTAATTTGTGATATTTTTTGTATTTTATTTTTTAAAAATTCATTTTGTTCAATATCATCGTAAATCTTATATAAATGTTCATTAAAATCCAAAATAGGCATTATTGGTTTAGGTATAAAATCTTTTTTAGCTAATTCTTCAAGTTTAATTCCTACTTTTACAACTCTTATTGAAGAAAATTCGTCAATATGTCTTAGTGCTTCTAGTATAATTCTATTTTCATCTAAGATGATTATATTTGTGTGCTTACCTGTAAATTCTAGCTGTAAAATACTAATTGATGTTTTATATGAAGATTTACTTTTGATTTTAATATTAAGTATTTTATCGTCATTATATAAACAAATATCTTCTATGTTAGAGTTATTGAACTTTTTTTGTAATAATAAATCAAATGGTGCATTAAAATCTTTAAAAGCTTTATTAGTAGTGCGTTTTTTATATATAAAACTATTGCTTTTTGTAAGATCAAAATATATTGTATTTTTATCATTAAACTCTATAACAATAGTATTATTAGCTACTCTTTTTATAGATTTTATATGAGAAGTATTTTGAAATAGATATTTTTCAACTTCTTTTAAAAAAAAATATTTCATACTTTTTTCTTTCTAAAAGAAAATAAATCTAAGTTATAAATTACTTTTTCTGATATTTCAATCATAGAAATATTTAAACTTTTAAATTCTTGATTTGTAATATTAACTAATAATTTATCATACATATTCGAATAAGGATACAAAATAAAAAATATATATTCTTTTGATTTTCTTTCTTTACTTAACTCATTAAACCACATAGAAAGCAAAGAAAAATATAGCATAGCTGGATTAAAAACTTTTTTATCGTCTAATTGTTTTGATATTTGGATATTAATATAATTATAAGCTTCTAACACAGCTTTTATTCTATAATGTTTTTGGTTTTTAATATAGTATTCACTGTCAAAAGTTACATTTGTGATTTGTTTTAGCATTTCATTTGAAATATTATTTATATCTTTATAAATATCTTTATGCAAATTGGAAAAGTACTCATCTTTATCTTTATATGACAAGATTAAATCTTTACAAAAAAGTAATAAAGCTTCTGTTTTTATTTGGGATAAGTTTAGAATCATACTTAATTGTAACAAAATAATCTTAAATAATTACCCTAAGTAATTTATATAATTTTGATATAATCAAATTATGAATGAAAAACAATATAATCTTAATATCAAGACACTAATAATATGGGCAATGGAATATTATGTTTATGATAATCCACTTGCAAGTGATGAAGAATATGATAAGTTAGCTAGGCTTTGCTTAGTTTTTGAACAAGAAAATCCAAACTTATCTCATGCAAATTCACCAAATAAAAGAGTAGGTGGTTTTATCTTAGATGGTTTTAAAAAAGCAAATCATTTAAGTAAAATGTGGTCGCAAGAAGATATCTTTAATACAGATGAATTAACTACTTGGATAAATAGAGTAAAAAAAACATCTTCAAAATTAGAATTTTACTGTGAACCAAAATTTGATGGTGCATCTTTGAATTTAATATATGAAAATGGTTTATTAAAACAAGCTATTTCAAGAGGTGATGGCTTAATAGGTGAAGATGTTACAAATAATGTAAAAACCATACATTCTATTCCTTTAGAAATTTCTTATAAAGGTTTAATAGAAATAAGAGGTGAGGTTGTAATTAGAAAAAAAGATTTTTCAAAAATCAACGATTTGCGTTTAAAAAATAACGAACAACTTTTCGCAAATCCAAGAAATGCAGCATCAGGAAGTTTAAGACAATTAGACCCAAGTGTAAGTGCAAAAAGAAAGTTGTTTTTTAATGTATGGGGAGTTGGACTTAATACTTTAGATGTAAAAACAAATATGCAAGTTATGGAGTATATTTATTCGCAAGGTTTTGTTAAACCACCTATTCAAACATTAACATCAAGTATTGAAGGTATTGAAGCGATTTATCATAAGATAATATCTTTAAGAAATGATATAGAAATGATGTTAGATGGTATGCTTATTAAAATAAATGATCTCGAAATACAAGAAGAGTTGGGACATACTGTAAAATTTCCACGATATTCTTGTGCTTATAAATTTCCAGCTGTTGAAAAAACTACAAAAATAAAAGAAATTATGCAACAAGTAGGAAGAACAGGCGTTATAACACCCGTTGCTTTAGTTGAACCCACATTAATAGATGGTTCTATGGTACAAAGAGCCTCTTTGCATAATTATGATGAAATTGCAAGATTAGACTTACGAATTAATGATGAGGTTATTATCATAAAAAGTGGAGATATCATTCCAAAAATAACAAAAGTTTTTAAAGATAGACGAACAGGAATAGAAGAAGAAATCAAACGCCCAAGTATTTGTCCTATTTGTTCATCATTGTTACTAGATGAGGGAACGTTAATTAAATGCCAAAATTTAGACTGTCAAAGTATCATTATAAGTTCTATTATTTATTTTGCAAGTAAGAACTGTCTTAATATTGATGGTTTGGGAATTAAAATTGTAGAGCAATTAGTGAAAGAAAAAGTCATTTATGATATTTTAGATATATATTCTTTAAAATATGAAGATTTAGAACATTTAGAAGGTTTTAAAGAAAAAAAAATATCAAAGCTTTTAAATGCTATAAAAAATACTCACAATACTAAACTTTATAAAGTAATAAATGCTTTAGGAATTGAGCATATAGGAGAAGTAGCTTCAAGACAGATTTGCCTAGAATTTGCCTTAGAGATTGTAAATGTAAATTTTGATGCTTTAATTAAACTTGATGGTATTGGTGAACAAATGGCTAAATCATTTGTAAAATTTATGAAAATCAATAAAGATATAGTATTAAAACTTTTTGATATTATAAAACCTATAGCTGAAGAAAAGATATATATAGAAGAAAATATTTTTAAAAATAAAACTATAGTATTAACAGGTACGATGAGTATTAGCAGGGGACTTATTAAAAAACAATTAGAAAACTTAGGTGCTAAAGTTAGCTCATCTATTTCTAAAAAGACTGATTATTTAATTTATGGAAAAGATGCAGGAAGTAAATATGAAAAAGCACTTAGCTTGAAAGTTAAAACTTTAAATGAAGATGAAATGAATAAATTTGTCTAAGTTTTTAATTAAATGTTACCTTTTGTACTATTTTGATATTATAATTTAAAAATATATACTTATATTTTATTTTTCTTTATAAATACTTTATAATAATAATTATAAGATTTTAACACTAAGGTTTATAAATATGGAAGATATGATACAAAGAGAAAAAACGTTAACAATGACTATGCTGATGACACCAGATAAAGCAAATTTTTCAGGTGATAATGTACATGGTGGTGAAATACTAAAAATGTTAGATCAAGTTGCTTATGCTTGTGCTGCACGATTTACAGGTATGTATGCTGTTACTTTATCTGTAGATATGGTTTTATTTACTAATCCTATTAAAATAGGCTCTTTAGTGACATTTTTTGCAAGTGTTAATTATACAGGAAGAACATCTATGGAAATAGGTATTAAAGTTATTTCTGAAGATGTAAAAGATAGAACAACAAAACATACAAATGTTTGTTATTTTACTATGATTTGTATGAATAAAGAAGGAAAACCAACACCTGTGCCAAAATTAGAAATAAAAACAGAAGATGATAAAAGAAGATATAACGATGCTATTAGAAGAAAAGAAGCTAGAACACAATCTTTATCAGTCAATCATATGAAGTAAAAAAAGAAAATATATAGCGAATTAGTTAAGCAGAAGATGTTGCTAATAAAAATGCAACTTTAGGGAAGTGATTTGATTTGCTATATTTTATCAATTATATCTCCTCATAATATATGATTATAAAGTTAGATAAAATTTCTTTTTTCAAGAGTCTTTATCGCTTTATTTCAAAATCTTTATTAAATCATAGATTTCAGTATTTTTCATTAAATCTTATTTTGTTATAGACTTCATCTATGTTAGATTATTTTTCTTTTATATCTCTTGTAAAACAATGGTATTCCCCACCCTAAAAGTGGATATATAAACCATAAGTGTTCTGTACTTGTTATCATATTTATTGTAAATAACATTAAATTAACTAAAATAAAAATTATTATTTTTTTATCTTTTTTAGTTTCATTTTGATTGCTTGTTTGAGTATCTTTATTTTTTAATTTTTCTTGTAATTCTTTGATATCTAATTTAAAAGTAGAAGCTAATAAATTTAATGATTCTAAACTTGCATTATCATTTTTTTCTATTCTTTGAATAGTTCTAATACTTAAAGTTGTTAAATTTGCTAGTTTTTCTTGTGACCAAGCATTTTCTAATCTTAAGTTTTTAATAATCATTTTATTCTCCTTAAGAATTTCTATAATTATACTGTATTTCCAAGCTTGTCAGTTACGACACTTTACTGGCAATTGGTTATTTAACTATCATATTACATTAAACTTGAAAGACAAGTGGGCAGTTTTGTCTTTTTTATATAATTCTTATCTTATGAATCCTAGTTTCCCTTAATCTTAGTCTTAATCATAGATTTCATAGTAAAATAAAACTTATCTTTATTTATCTTTTTATAGTTATAAACAGAAGTAAAATCAAAATCAATACTACTAGAAGCTTTTGCTATTTCATACATGCCAATACCACCACCTTTTGCATGAGTATTTTCTCCTGATCTTCTTAACTCTTTATATCTTTTTTTAATCTCCGCTTTATCTAAAGTTTGAATATAATTCAAAATTGGTTCTATTCTTTTTTTATCATCAATTGAAACAATATTTGTAGCTGTTATTTTATAGTACTCTTGGTCTATATATTTAACTTCAATCTCTCCTGCTGGAACTATTTCCCTTGAACCATCTTCCTTGTTTTTTGAGTAAAACATCATATTTTGACAAAATTCAATTGTAATAGTAGATAGTGCACTCATCATACTAATATTTGTAATTTTTGCTTCTATGTTATCCATACAACTACCTATAACATTTTGAGTTATTACACCTTTATATTTTATAATCTCATCATCTGTATTTTCTATAAAATCAGATTGTTTACCTATTTCAAACGCTATTACTGTTATATCATCATTTCTATCGTTATTCTCTATAACTTTTTCATATTGACCCATCTCATTTATAAAAATAGTTTTTAATTTTTCCATAGGAAGTGTATGGTTTTCTTTAATAATATTAGTAAATCTTTTTTTACCAAAAGGAAAATCTTTTTCTCCACCATTTTGATCTATATATCCATCTGTAGTACAATAAAACTTCATACCCTCTTTAACTTCAATGATTGTTTCTTGGTATTTATAATCCATATCACATTTTTTATATCCAACTGAGTATCTATTACCCTTTACAGTTTTAAACTCATTATCATTTGTCATGTAAAATAGAGGTGTTTCAGCTCCTGCAAATTTAAGTATTTGAGTTCGTCTATTATAGTAAATAACTCCACCTTCCCAACCAGCATTTGATATACTATTTTTTGTTTCTTGTTTTAATAATACTTTCATAGTTTTGTTAAAATGTCTCATTACTTCAGCTGGCGATATATCAAGTTGTGGATGTTTTTTTAAGTTTGATACTATCTCTCTTTCTAATGCTTTTACAATCATAGTTACAAAAGCCCCTGGTACTCCATGTCCTGTACAATCTATAAATAATAGCAAACACTCATCTTTATGTCGAAGTTCACTAAATAACCATATATCTCCACCTACAGTATCTTTTGGTTCCCAGTGTACAAGTAAATCTTTGAAAAATGGTATCATATCTTCTTGGCTGGATACTACTGCACCTTGAATTAGTGATGCATATTTTATAGATTCTCTTGTATGTTTATGTGTAGCTTCTATCTCTTTTTTTGCTATATTTAAATCTTCTGTTCTTTCTTCAATTTTAACTTCAAGATTAATGGTTAAATCTTCTACTTCTTTTTTAGCAGTTATATCATATCTAATAGCAGTATATCCACGACTAGCACCTGCTTTTGTACATTTTGGAGTAATTATTGCATGAACCCAATAGAATCCACCATCTTTTTTAAGGTTTTTAACTTCACCTTCCCAAGATTTACCAGATTTTAGAATATTCCATAGATCTTTGAAAATTTCTTTGGGCATATCTGGATGTCTTATTATATTGTGTTGTTTTCCTAGAAGTTCTTCTTTTGTATATCCTGATATATCACAAAATGCTTGTGATACATAAGTTATGATACCCTTATCATCAGTTTCACTTGAAATAACATTTTTATCCATAACTCTCATTAAATTTGCTATTTTTTGATGCATTGTCATACTTATTTGGATACTTCTATTTACAGATTTAGTCATTTGTCCAAATTCATCTGTTGTATTTATATTTATAGGTTCAACTTTTTTACTAGGATCAGCAAGATAGTTAAAGAATGAGTCTAAACCATGTTGAAATTTTGATAAAGGTTTATTTACCAATTGTAATAATAAAAATATAATAATAAATACAATTAGCAATCCACCCATAATAAAGCTTATTATCTGGTATATTAACTCTTTATCTACCTCGTTTTTTATCTCTAATGATTGAGTTTTAAACTCTTGTAATTCAATTTTTCTAATATTTGTCAATTCTTTGTTTATCTTTGTATTATCATAATATATTTTTATATAACCTACATTTTCATCTTCATAAATAAGTTCAAATTGTAATGATTGTAAAGTTTTAAAGTAAACTGGTAAATATTTGCTAATTATTAATTTTTTATCGATTTTATATGCAATCCAAAAAATTTCATCATCAAGTTTATTATAACTATAAATAGCTTTAATATTTTCTTTTATTAAAAACTTTTTAAGTGATGTTTTTGCTATTAAATCATCACCATTATATAAAGAACTAGCAATTACACCACTAATTGATGTTGATAAAATATTTAATATATCTAATTCTTTTTTTACTTCTTTATTTTTAGCATCTTTTAACTTTTGTGATATATAGTTTTGTTGATAGCTTTGCAATTTATTTATAATATTTGATTGACTATCTTGAATATATAATCCAATCATAGACATCACAATAAATAATGCACTTACAATTATAAATACAGTTTTAAAGACTATACTATTTTTTATTTTAAGCCATCCCAAATTTTTTCCATTTCATTTTTTTTATACTTATAAGTTTTTTTAGAAAAAATCAAAAAATAATTTTTCTTTCTAATAGGTATTTTTTCTCTTACTATTAAAGAAGCTATTTTAGGATATTTATTCAAGATAATTCCTATATCTATTTCTAATCCTGCCAAAGCTGCTAGTTTATTTTTTGAAACATCTCTTAATAATGCCATTCTACTACTTTTAAGTAATGTTTTTATATTAGAATGTTTTTTTAAATCTTCAATTACTGCAAATCCAGTAACAGCACCAACAGCACCATCTACACCAGTAAACTTTTTACCATCCCAATGAATAGTAGAGTTTATATTTTTATATATATAATATGTTCTCCCAGAATTTTGTCGTCTTGAATTATCAATAAGACCATTTTTCATAGGATACATAGCAAATTTAGCTCTTGAAGTTTTATAACTAGCACCAATGACACCATCTGCCTTACCTTTTTCTACAAGAGATAATGCTCTTTTCCAAGGAGTTGGTTTGATTATTATAGATATTCCATTGTCGTCAGCAATTTTTTGTATTCTTGCTAAATCTAATTTATTACTTTCTTTTATTTTACCATCTTTACTAGCACATAAGATTGTAATATCTCCAAATAGTACAGAAATTGAAAAAGCAAATAGTAGTATTAGTTCTTTCATTTTTTTTCCTTTTAATTCCAAATTATTTTGTAACTAATTGCATATCAGGATATGATTTACTTAAAATATTATTTTAAACAGAAGTATAGCAAAATATCCCTTGAATAAATGTTTAAAGTGATATAAAAATACAAAAAATAAACTATATATTTTTTCATTATTTTTTTATGCTTTAGTTTAAAAACAATACATAAAGAATATATTGTCTTAGCTTATTAAGCTAAGTATTTTAAACTTTAATAAATAGAAAATTATATTTATTTTTTACTAATCATAGTCTAACGCATAGCTAAGCTATATTTTATGTTAAGGTATAAGGCTTTATCTTATGTTTTAAAGTGCAAAATACGGCGATAGTCGTATGTAACTATTTTCCATTTTAGTTTATAAATGCAAAACTCAAAATCTAAATTATCTCCATTGTAAGCTTGTCTTATCCTTTGATTGATTGTGTGTACCATTACTTTATAATTTAATTATTATCTAAAATTAGCCTCATTTTTTTTTGATTCTTCTATTTCTACAATCATCTCAATGACTTTTTTATAACTATTAATAAAATACTTCTTAATAAAGTATAATTACCTGTTTCATAATATGTAAGTATTGAATTTAAATACTCTTTTATACTCTCTTCATCTGGAATATAAATCATATTTAATGTATCTTTTAATACTACATTTAATATCAATCTAGCAGTTCTTTTATTGCAGTGTGTAAAGTATTGAAGATATACTAAATTATTTTTGGATGTTCCCTTGAAAATTATCAAAGATAATAAAGACGACAAACAAGTCTATGATAATATAAGCTCAATAAAATGAGTTGGCGAAAAAATGGTATTATTTACTCTATTTATTCCTTAGATACCCAAAAGCATCAAGACAAGATATTACAGCTTTAACTGGACTAAATCCAATTAAAAAAGAATCAAGAACATCTGTAAATAAAAGAGCAAGAATATCAAAACAAGGTATGTTATTAGTAAGGAGTATAACTCGTTAGAGGTTCACTTATGTCTAACGCTTAAAGCAAAGCACAAGTAACCCTCGGTAGTTTTCTAACTTCTTTTTATAACTATATAATCTTAGTTACTTTATGTTTAAATATTCCGTGGGTCACTTGTTTTTCGGTTTTTGTTAGGAGCTTTAACTAGTCTATAAAATAATTATAAATATAATCATTTGAAGTATCAGCTATCATTGTATCAATCAGTGTAATACTTGTTTTACTAGGTTTAACTACTTCTGGCTTATCTTCAGCAAGTTGAAAAGTTTTTGTTATATTATTCCCAGTTATTTCATTTCCTAAAGCTTTTGCATAAGCTAATTCCTTGTCATTCTCAAATAAATTACATTCTAGTTCGGCACTTGATACACCCATCCATAATCTCACTTCACTATCACTTAAATCAACATAAGAAGTACCATTGTGTCTTACAAATTTCCAAGTAACAGAGATAAATTTCTCATCATCTGTAGGATCTGTATTTAATTTAACTAAAACTAATGGTGCTTTATTTATAATTGGTGATGTTGCTTGATTTCCAAAAGGTGAAGTACTAACCATATCAAATTGTGCTTCGATATTTCCATCTATTTTTAACTTATATTCACCAGAAGGTAAGTTTTCTGCTACTTTACTTGATATATACTCATCTCCATTATTTAACACAAGTCTACCTGAGTCAGAATACAGGATAAAATTACTCATACCATAATATGTATCAGAATTGATTGTAGTGTCTCCATTTATATCTATGGGCTGATAACTAATCTTCAACTTATTTCCAATGGGAAAATATACTTTTACATCTGGAGAAGTTAACTTATGTTGAGATACCAATGTTGGCTTTACACCTTCAAAAATTAGTTTTGTAGAATTTATATCTATAAATTTACCGTCAACTTGAGATAAAGAGATATTGTCATCTCCTGCATTTTTCATAAATTTAAATTGCCACTCTGCTAGTAGTCTATAATCTTTATTTCGGTAAGCATTAGCATATATTTTTGTAGCATCATCTAATTTTGCCATTATTTTAGTTTCACTATCATCGCCTAAATCTTTTTCTATATTGACAGACTTTGTAGTTGCTATTCCCTTTTCTATATTGAAAGTTAATTCTCCCAAATCTAAATTTTTAGTGATTTTGCCTTTTGGCATCATATCTAAAGTAACATCTGAACCACTAGAAACTGGTATTGATACACTTCCTACAACTTCTTTTGTAGTATCATTTACTAAAAATATTGCACTTGATGTTGAAGTATCTAAATCTATTGAAAATGTTCCATCTGCATTTAAATCTTTTTTTACTATTTTATAATCTGGTGTGATTACAATTATTTTATTTGCAGTACCAACATAATCTGCATATAATGGTTGAATTCCTATATAAGCTAACATTTTATCCATGGTATTTGGAATATATGCTATTTTATCTGTTGGTATACTTCCTGATATTTTTACTATTTGCTTTATCTCTTCTTTTGTAATTCTTTTAATTTTATTTTGAGAATCCAAATCATCAATTATTATTTTTTCTAAAAACTTGGATAGTTCCAATAATGATTTTCCAGAACCTGATTGATTATATGTAGTGGTCAATGATTTAAATGATGTTGTAATATCATCAAAATGACTATCTATATCTATTGTATCTTTTTCTTTCATTATTTTGAAAAGTGCATTTGTTAATATAATTGATTTTGCTGATGACTTGGAAGGCACTTTAAGTAAATTTTCTTTTGTTACTTTCATCACATCCATAAGTTTTTTCATTCGTTTTTCTCTTATAGATTCATCTGCATTTGATATATATGTAGTTATAGGTGTAATAACATTTGAATAAGAAGTTAGAACTAAATCTAAATGTATATCAGAGCTTGTTTTTTTACCATCATTATCAACATCTATCCATCCACCAGTAGCAGTAATCGGATATTTTGGTCTATTTACAAATGTATATATATTTGTACTATCTTTTTGTTTCGCTTTTTTTCCATCACTATCTGTAACTAGTGAATCATATACTTTTCCTCTCTCTACTTTTATATCAGTTGGTGTAGTATTATTGTTTGATGAGGAATTACCTCCACCACCACATCCACTAAAACTTAAAGCACTCGCTACTGCTAGGCTTAAACTTATTCTTTTGAAACTTGTCATTCTTTTGTCCTTTTTTTTATTTTACTTATTATACTATTACATCGTAACAAATCTAATGACATTTTGTATATTTGTAAAACTTTTATTATAGATAGTTTTGATTTTAAGAGACAGTTGCCTCCTAACTATTTATTAAAAATCATTATATTTACTTTTTATTTATATATCGCACAAATTTATCAAAAATGAATTACAATATAGTGAAAGAACTTACATATTATCAACAATATTATTTAATTACTATATAGATGAAAAAACTACATTTGTATTAATTTAAGTTTTATTAATGCGACACTAAAAGCTTGAATAATCGCACTATAGCCTTGTTCTCTCCTAGGTTTTGTTGTACATGCTAACTAAGAAATGTTAATTTCCTTCATACGGTCCCATAAATTTATCTCCGTTAAAATGAATCATATGATCTGGTGCATCAGATAACCAAACTTCACTCTCCCATGCCACATCTGCTATATACTTTCTGAATACTGTTCTATTTGGAAAAGCAGTAATATAAATCTTTTCAGCATTACAATTTTTAAACATTATTTTTAAATCATTAATTCTTTTTTGGTCAATTGGTCCATGTGTCGTAACTGCTTCAATTAAAAATATCCAATTTTTCTTTTCATCATAAAAAATAATATCAGGTAATTGCATTTTATCATCTTTTGAAAGGGGTATTCCGATCTCTGATAAAATATCTTTTTCAAGATAAATATATTTATTTTTTGTATCACCAAGATATAAAAGTTTTGAGCCTTTCGCAAATCTTGGACCTAATTCATTTATAACTGCAACTTGTAGTTCGTTATGTTCGCCAGAAGATAATGTAAGTTTTTGTTCATTTATTCTAATTGGTATTCTATGAATATCTCTTTTTTGTTGATATTGCTCTTTTAATGAAGTGTGATTATCTAAGAAATCTTTTATTAATACATCAAATTTATTACTTTTATATGATTTAATTATTTTGAAGGCTTCATCTGTTATGGAATAACAGGTTTTACCACTGTTGATAGATCTTGTTTTGTCATCTTTATTTCTTTCAATAACTACTGCTTGTTCCAATACTCTAATTACTTTTTTTCTAACTTGCTCTCTTGTATTTTCAGCTATTTCTCTAAAATTTGTTCTAATATATTCAAGTATATCGTGAATTCTAAGTAATTTATTTGTTGATTTTGAAAAATCTATATTTTCTTTTTGATTTAATAGTGTTAAAAATACTAGACACATCAACTCATTAATATATTGATCTGGTATATCAAATTTTTCTAATAATTTTTTAGTATCTTTAACTGTTTTGTCTAAGCTCATATATTTCCTTTGCTAAGTTATTTGGTATTGGCATATTCATTAATTCAGAGGCATTTACTTGAGTATTACCATTTGTTATTCTAAAATATTTATCTACTTCGATAGAACCTAAAAAGTTTCCAATAATAAAAATTTCATTTTTATTAATTTCACTATCTTTTCTATATAAATAATTTAAATGATTCTCTAGTCCAATATAATCTTCTTTTATATCATCTTTTAATATATAGCCTAAATTTATTCTTCTCTTTTGTTCTTTAGAACTAAATCTTTTAATAATTAAATAATTTGATGTTTTTATTAATAATTTTTTACTATTTGGTGTATTTATAATATATTGTTCTTTGTTAATATTTAAAGGGTGTTCTAATTTTTCTTGTTTAAAATTATTCATCCAATATAATGGAACACTTTTATTTTTATACTCTTTTAATAAAAATTCATTATTTCTAAATTTTACTACTTTTCCAGTTGATACAGTGTAGCCTAATGATTTTAAGCTATTATTTGTTTTCCCAAATTTTTCTATTATTTTAATATCACTTTTAGTAGTAGGTATTTTAATAATAATATCTTTATCTAGTGAATTAATAATTAAATCTTGAGAGATTTCTGCTTCTTGATAATTTTCAAATAATGAATTATCACTAGATGATATGGTTACCGTATTGTTTCTAATTATCTTTTTTGATAATTTTGTTATGATTGTTTCTTGTAAAATATTTTCATTTTTAAAATGTTTATTTCTTGTTTTGAAAATGTGTATATGTTGAAGCGATGAATTAGTTTTTAAATAGTCTCTAAACTTTTTAAAATAACTACCAGATGTAAAACTACGAGGTGTAATAAAAACCATTTCACCATCATTTCTTAATAACTCAATAGACTTAGCCATAAAGAGCATATATATATTAGGTTGACCAAATACAATATGATTCATTCTTACTGCTTCTTCTGAAGATTTATTAATTTTAAAATATGGTGGATTTGAAATAATATAATCAAATTTATTTTGATTATTATCTAAAATAAAATTTTTTTCTATGATATTAATTTTAATATTGATATTATTTAATTTATTTTGTAATTTGTTTAAATTTGATGTTAATAAGGGAATAATATTATTATCTATTTCGTATAAAGTAAGTTCTATATTTTTCGTAAAATTATATTTGGATAATTTATTTATTAAAGATATAGATAGTATTCCATTACCTGCACCACAATCTAATATTTTGATATCTTGATTTTTATTAATAAACAAAGATGACATATAATCTGCAATACTTTTATCTGTAAAATATTGACCAAATTGTTTTTTATGAATTTCATCATTTAAATTATTATAATTTATGTATTGATTTTCTATTATAGTTAAGTCATCCGATATTCTTGCAGTCATTCTTGAAATTACCTAGTTTTAATATGTATTTATTATATCTAATCTTTAAATATATTTGTAGTAATTATTCTTTTGATTGAATAAATGTAAATATCAAACTTTCTAAATCTCTGATAATATTTTTTAACATCATAAAAAAATTTATCACCAAATAAAGATAGCAATAAAAAATTATTAATATAATGAGCCACTTGCAAATCAGCAAATAAGTTCATAATTTAGGTTTTTATTTGTAAAAAAAGTTGAATCAAATTTCAAATAAGTTATAATTTTATATCCTAAAATTTAACAGAAAAGAGATTCAACTTATGAAAAATATTATACCAAAATTATCTTCAAATCTTTCAAAAATGTGGCTTAGGATTATAAACCATGAAAATTGTTTATTTCCTGAGATAAAAGAACAACTAGGAACACTAAGCACTAAAGAAGAAAAATTAATAAAAATATTAGATTTTGCCCAAATAGAAAAGCATGTTACAATTGTAACAATTACAAACACTCCAAAAGATAGAGAAGAAATAGCAAGGGCATTTATTGCTAAATCAGTTTATAATATACAAACAACAAGAGATTTAATTCATAGACTGCATAGGGATAGAATATTGCGAGTATTATGTGGATGGAGATATAAAATAGATATTCCTAGTGAATCTAAATTTAGTAGAGTGTTTGAACAACTTAGTGATATGAAAATAGCTGAGAAAACTCATCAAAAATTCATAGAAGAATATTTGTCAGATACTATATTTATGTATAATGCAAGTGATGCTACTAAAATACCACTTAGGGAAAAACCTGTAAAAGTTGAGAAAAAAGAGAAAGTAAAAAATAAAGTTGGAAGACCTAAAAAAGGTGAGAAAAGAGAAGCTATAAAACCAAAGATTCTTGAACTTCAAAAAGATATGAAAACTACTAATGATATGTTATCACTTGTATCAACATCATGTGGAGTTGGTATTAAACAAAATTCAAAAGGTAATAGAGAAGTTTGGATAGGTGGTAAACTTCATATTAGTGTTGTTGATGGAGATATACCAGTAGTTGCATTTTATAGTGGTGCAAATGTTCATGATAGTTCTGTAGCACTTCCACTTATAAATGAAACTAGCAAAAGAGTAATGTATCTTCATGATTTACTTGATGCTGGATATGATAGTGATATTATTGCAGAGTATTCTGAAGAGTTAAATCATAAACCAATCATAGATATAAATCCTAAAAACTCTAAAGTGCTAAAAGAAAAAATAGCTTTAGCAAAAGAGGAAAAAGAAAAATTTGAATATTTAAATTTGACTCAAGCATCAGATAAACATCACTACAAGCAAAGAAGTATGGTAGAGCGAGTAAATAAATACTTAAAAGATGACTTTGGATGTGATAAAATATACTATCAAGGGGCAAATAAGGTAGCTTGCGTTTTAGCATTTGGAATTTTATCTATTTGTATACATCAAAGTTTAAAACTTATTACATGACCATTGATAGAAATTTATATAAAAATACTGAATTTTACAATTTAACCATAAGGAATGGAGAAAAAATGGGCTTAATGAAAAATTTAGGGGTCTGATTTATCACTTTTTCTTATAACTAACAAGATAATCATCAAGCATTTTTAACTTCAAACTTTTAGTAACACCATTATGTATTTTTATAAGTTTTTTCATAGGTGAAAACACTCCACCATCTATAGAATTTGTAGTATTATGTATAGTAATATTTCTATGATTTTTATAAGTAAAAAGGTAAGGTAGATTAGTTATTAAACTTCTGTATGCAGACCTAACTCTTGGATGAGTAAAATTCAATTTACCTGTAGTTGGAGATATTGACTTTTCATCTAAAAAACCTTTATATATTTTGTACCATTCATCTAACTTTTTGCTAAAATTCTTTTGATTTGTACTTGTTAAGTTATACATTATTTTTTGTAAATCTTTACTAGCTTGTAGTCTAGGTTTTCTAGTTAAATATTTATTGATTGTTTTTCTTTGATGAAAGTGGCACATCTGAGTTGGATAGTCTTTAAAAGCTTTATATAAGCCTCTCTTACCATCAATTATAATTGCTTGCCTTTGTATCCTAATTCTACTAGCAAGTCTAAATGCTGCTTGTAATCAAATACTAATTCGCTATCAATATGTTTCCAAGTTAGTATCTCTTTTGATATAGTATCTTTGAAAACTAAAGTACCTAACTTATCTTTTCGTTTGCCATAAAAAGTGGCATCACAAACTATAACAACTTCTCTTGGATTATGGATCTTTTCATCTGGCTCATATTCTAATATTTGCTTTCTTATCCATGGTAAACTTCTATTATAATCTTCGGCTAAATTAGATAATATTTGTCTTCTGTAAATATACTTTTTAAAGATTATTTCTTGTAGATTTTTTGGTCTTCTTTTAGAACTAAATTTACGACCACATTCATTACATTTATATCTCTGTATACCATTTCTCGTACCTATCTTTTTAGTATAGCTTTTTAGACAATATGGACAAGTTTTATTGTTTTTTTACAGCCATTTGTAAACAATCCTTTTTTAACTCCTATAGTATCGTAGTTTACTTGAGTTTTTAGACCCCTGAATTTTTCATTAAGTCATATATGTCCATTTGAATCCATTTTTGCTGTAGTTTTAACAGAAATTCTTTCACCTGTTGAACTAACAACATCATATCCTTTTTGATTAACTTCAATAACCATTTGACCATTTGTGATTAATGCCGAATATAGTTCTCCAATTCTACCACTTAGATGTCTTAACTCTGTTGGTGCTACACCCCATTCTAGTTCTCGTTCAAACCAAGACATTGCTTCACCAAGTGATTGAATAATTTGCATTTGTGTTAAAGCCAATTTTATTTCCTTCTATTTAATGTATAACTATTTATTAAACATACATTATAGTCATTAAGCACTTAAATGTACTAATAACTAACATTCACATAATACTGATAAACACTACCTCAAATGAAGAAACATTGCAAAATGACATCTTTTTTATGAATATTACTTTTTTTAGATAAGCTTTTAATGTATGTTTTATGTCTGTATTTCGGTGTAAATAGTACATTATGTATGTTTAATAGGTCTAAATCGTGATAAAAGTGCATTTATTAAGTTTGAGAGGAGTAACAAATGGCTAAAAAATTATTGGAAGTGATGAGGGATAAGATTAGATTTAAGCATTATAGTATTAAAACAGAAAGGGTTTATTTATATTGGGTTAAGAAGTATATTTTGTTTCATAATAAAAAGCATCCTAAAAATATGGGCAAGATAGAGATAGAAGAATATTTGACAAATTTGGCTATTTATAATCAGGTAAGTCCTGCTACTTAGAATCAAGCTTTTAATGCTATATTATTTTTATATGAACAAGTATTAAGTATCTCCCTTAAAAATGAGAATATTCAGGCTTTACGAGCAAAGCAAAAAAAGCATATTCCTGTTGTTTTATCTATGGAAGAAGTGAAACAAGTTATTTTATGCACAAATGGTATCTATCAACTTATGTTAAAACTTATGTATGGTTGTGGTCTTCGAATGAGTGAGCTTTTAAGTCTTCGTATAAAAGATATAGATTTTTCTTATGAGAAAGTTTATATTTGGGATAGTAAATCACAAAAAGACAGAACAGTTCCCATACCTTTATTGATAAAAGAAGAACTTTTAATACAAGTTGAAAAAGTAAAAGAGATACATACAATAGATTTAAAAAATGGCTACGGAACAGTTTTTCTTCCTTTTGGATTTGATAAAAAATCACCTAAAACAAAATGACAATATCTTTTTCCTATGGATAAAGTTTCAAAAGACCCTAGAAGTAATATAATACGACGACATCATACTTTAGATGTTACTTTTAGTAGAAACATTAAACGAGCAGTTCAAAAATGTGATATTGATAAAAAGATTTCTGCCCATATTTTTAGATACTCTTATGCTACTCATTTACTACAAAATGGGACTGATATACGCTCAATTCAAGAACTTTTAGGGCATAAGTCTATAGAAACAACGATGATATATACACATGTTATAAAAGAGTTAAATCAAAATGAGATAAAATCACCTTTAGATTTTTAGTATGATTTTATATTAAGATTTATTTATTTTCCAAATTAGCATATTCTTCATCGGAAAATATTCGTGAAACTGTAATAAACTGGTAACCTAAGTCTATTTCAAGTGAAAAAGAGTTACCAAATGCAGAACTTTCTTTTTTAACATATCGTATCTCTTAAATGAAGGTGCATATCCAAAGGATTATTTATAATAAACTCTTGCATTAAATTGCTTCTTCGTTTTCTTCGCCAGTTCTAATTCTTATAATTCTTTCAATGGAAGATACAAAAATCTTACCATCTCCTATTCTTCCAGTTTGAGAAGCTTCTATGATAATGTCAATTGTTTTATCAAGGTCTTTTTCACAAACAATTAATTCTAATTTAATTTTTGGCAAAAAATCAACAACATACTCAGCCCCTCTATAAAGTTCTGAATGCCCTTGTTGTCGTCCATATCCTTTAACATCTGAAACGGTCATGCCTGTAATACCAGCTTCACTTAAAGCATCTTTTACTTCTTCTAATTTAAATGGTTTTATTATAGCTTCTATCTTTTTCAATTTAAAATCCTTTAATCTTAATACTTTAACAATTTTTTATTTAAAATGCTCGTTTAAACTCAGGATATGCTTCTAGTCCACACTCTTCCACATCTAAACCTTGTAATTCTTCATCATTATGAGCCCTTAAAGGCATAAGTTTATTTATTAGGTATAATACAATAAATGAGCTAGTAAAGACGAATACACCGATTACTAATATACCTTTTACTTGTCCCAAAAGAGTAATATCAACTCCATTTGAAGCAAAAATACCTACAGCTAATGTTCCCCAAATACCATTTAACAAATGCACAGATAAAGCACCAACTGGATCATCAAGTTTAAGTTTATCAAAAAAACTTACTCCAAAGACGACAATAGCTCCACCAATAGCTCCTATTAAAATAGGAGTGAACATATCATATAAATTTGGAGCTGCTGTAATTGAAACCAAGCCACCTAAAGCTCCATTTAACACCATAGTAATATCTAGTTTTTTATATTTAAAATACATAAAAATACCAACACATATTGCACCTGCTAGTCCTGCTGTATTTGTATTTAAAATAGTTAAAGCAACTGCATTGGCACTTTCCTTACTAGCAATTGAACCAATAGATCCTCCATTAAATCCAAACCAACCAATCCATAATAAAAATGCTCCTAAGGTAACTAAAGGAATATTTGAAGCTGGTATTACTCTAATAGCTCCATTTTTGGTATATCTTCCACGCCTGCTTCCAATTATTAAAATAGCAGCCAATAAAGCCCAACCACCAGTACTGTGAATTACAGTTGAACCTGCTAAGTCATACATTGAGAGATTAAAAATAGTATCTTTTAATAGATTTGTACCCCATGTAATATTTACAACTAAAGGATAAAGTATACAAGCCATAATAATAGTAAAAAAAGCAAGAGGTAATACTTTAGCCCTCTCAGATACTCCCCCACTCATTATATTTATAACCTTACCTACAAAAGCCATTTGAAATAAAAGCAAAGCATACTTACTCATAGAATTACTAGCTAATTCTCCAAAAGCTAAATTGTATCCAAAGAGCAAAAAACACAAAGATGCAAGTGCATAAATCATAGTATTTATCATAAGTACAGAAGAAACATTTTTAGTTCTTACAATTCCAGCCTCAAGCATAGCAAAACCTGGAACCATCAAAATAATCAACACCATAGAAAATATTGCAAAAAATGTATCAAGTACATAAGAAACTGACTCAATATCCATATTAATCCTTAATTTTTGTATGAATTATTATAATAGTATTTAAGTATTACAGTATAAAATATATGTATATTTTTTATACAATTTTATATTTATTGTTGTAGAATATAATTTAGATGTAATTTAAAATTATAAAAGGTATATATTGTGGATGATTTTATAGCACTTTCAAAAAACTCAAAAGAAATATATAATATTGCTTATTCTTTAAAAGAGAGAGTTAAGATTAATGCCTTAATTAAAGGTCAAGTAGGAGTTGGGAAAAAAACTCTAGCACAATATATTTTAGCAAAAGCTAAAATCTATGATGCAAGAAGTTTGCAAGAAGATATCAAAGATAATATACTAAATATTAAAAATTCATCTATTATTATAAATAAAATCGAAGATATAACTAATATTGATTTATTGATTTCTTGGATTAATAAAAACAATATTAGAATAATAGCTACAACACTAAGTAAGCAATTAAATAAAAAATTAGAAAATTTATTTCCTATTATTCTTGAGATATTACCTTTAGATAAACGAAAAGAAGATTTAGATTTTTTAATTAAAAAGTTTTCGCTAGAAGCTAGTAAAACATTTAAAATAGAAGAAATACCATCATCCAAACTTATAATTAATATATCGCAAAATGCTCATAGTTTAAAAAAATCAATTTATTTTTCTTATTTATCTTTAAATATAAAAGAAGATGAGATAATGATGTTTATGGAAAATTTTATAACTTTAAATATGAATTCTAGTCATTTATATAAAGATTTCTTGTATTTATTTGAAATACCTTTATTAAAAGTAGCTAGTACAAAATATAAATCTCAAGTAAAAATGGCAGAAGCTTTAGGATTAAATCGAATAACACTGCGAAAAAAACTTGACTTGTATTCAAAGTTATAAGAATATATTACACTAGCCTATAACAAACAATCATTTTAGAAAAAGTAAATTCTAATATTATTTTAAACTTAAAAAAATTGATTAATATCAAACTTTATGTAAGATTAAAATGTTATAATTAATAAATTTAAACATAAGGAGAATTATATGACACTTTCAAGAAGAGATTTTCTTAAAAGTTCTGCTGCTGCTTCTGCTGCAACTGCAATTGGAATGGCGATACCTTCAAAACTTCATGCTGAGGCTAAAAAAGCCGAGGGAAATTGGAGATGGGACAAGGCTGCATGTAGATTTTGTGGTACTGGTTGTGGAATTATGTTGGCTACAAAAAATGGCAAAATCGTTGCAGTTAAAGGTGATCCTGCTGCTCCTGTTAACAGAGGACTTAATTGTATTAAAGGTTATTTTAATGCAAAAATTATGTATGGTGCAGATAGACTAAAACAACCACTTTTAAGAATAGGAAAAGATGGTAAATTTGATAAAAATGGTAAATTTCAAGTTGTTTCTTGGAAAAGAGCTTTTGATGAGATGGAATTTCATGCTAAAAAAGCGTTAAAACTCTCTGGTCCTGAAGGTGTTGCTGTTTTTGCATCTGGACAATATACAGTTCAAGAAGGATATGCTGCATTAAAAATGATGAAAGCAGGATTTAGATCAAATGCTATTGATCCAAATGCACGTCATTGTATGGCTTCTGCTGTTGTTGGTTTTTATCAAACTTTTGGTATTGATGAACCATCTGGATGTTATGATGATATTGAACTTACTGATACTATTGTTTCATGGGGTTCAAATATGGCAGAGATGCACCCAATTTTATGGTCAAGAGTAACAGATAGAAAATTATCAGATCCTAAAAAAGTGAAAATAATAAATTTATCTACATATAGACATAGAACTTCTGATTTAGCTGATACGGAAATTATCTTTAAACCAAATTCAGATTTAGCTTTATGGAATTATATAGCTAGAGAAATTGTGTTTAATCATCCTTCTTCAATTGATTGGGATTTTGTTAATAAGCATATTGTATTTGCAGCTGCAAATACTAATATTGGTTATGGTATGAAAAAATCAAATGAAAAATCAATGGATAAATATACGGCAAAAGAAAAAGAAATTATGGCTAAAGAAATGAGTAAAATCGTTTCTGAAGATGAAGCACCTGCTTTAGCACCATATGGTTATAAAGCTGGTGATACTATGATTATGGATAAACCAGGACTTCCACATTGGCAAATTCCTTTTGAAGAATATAAAAAATCTTTAGCACCATACACAGCTGAATATGTTACAAAGATTTCAAAAGGTAACCCTGATGAATCTGATAAAGATTTTATGAAAAAGATTAAAGATTTAGCTGATTTATATATAGAAAAAGGAAGAAAAGTAGTATCTTTTTGGACTATGGGTATGAACCAACATACACGTGGAACTTGGGTAAATACTTTAGCTTATAATGTACACTTTTTACTTAACAAACAAGCAAAACCAGGTTCTGGTGCTTTTTCATTAACAGGACAACCAAGTGCTTGTGGAACTGCTAGAGAAGTTGGAACATTTTGTCACAGGTTACCTGCTGATATGATGGTTAAGAATCCAAAACACAGAGCAATTTGTGAAAAAGCTTGGGATATTCCTTCTAAAACTTTAAATAAAGTAGGAACTCAACATATGATGAAAATTCACAGAGATATAGAAGATGGTCTTGTGAAGTTTGCATGGATTAATGTTTGTAATCCTTATCAAGATACAGCATCTGCCTCACACTGGTTAAAAGCTGCACGAGAAATGGATAACTTTATAGTTTGTTCAGATGGTTATCCTGGAATTTCAGCTAAGGTTTCTGATCTAATTTTACCAACTGCTATGATTTATGAAAAATGGGGAGCTTATGGTAATGCTGAGAGACGAACACAGCATTGGAGACAACAAGTTATACCAATGGGTGATTCTATGTCTGATACTTGGCAATGGTTAGAATTTTCTAAAAGATTTACTGTAGCTGATTTATGGGGAAAATCTACTGTTAAAGGTGGAAAAGTAACTTTAAAAAATGTTATACCAGAAGCACTTAAAATGGGATATAAAGAAGATACAACTATGTTTGATATATTATTTGCAAATGAAAAAGCAAAAGCATATAAACTAGATGATAATGACCCTATTCAAAAAGGTTATGATAATACTGATGGTTTTGGAGATGCAAGAAAAGTCGTAGGTTCTGATGATAAAGTATTTGATGGTTATGGTTTTTTCATACAAAAATATCTTTTTGAAGAATATGCAGATTTCGGACGTGGACATGGACATGATTTAGCTGATTTTGATACTTATCATAGAGTTAGAGGTTTAAAATGGCCAGTTATTGATGGTAAAGAAACTCAATGGAGATTTAATGCTAAATATGACCCTTATGCTAAAAAAGCAAATACTGGTGAATTTGCATTTTATGGAACATTCTTAAAAGCTCAACCTACAGGAACTTTAAGAGGTGTGACAAATAAAAAGAAAAATCCAATTCCAAATAAAGCAAAAATATTTGCTCGACCTTATATGGATGCACCTGAAATGCCTGATAAAGAATATCCTGTATGGTTATCAACTGGTAGAGTTTTAGAACATTGGCATAGTGGAACTATGACTATGAGAGTTCCTGAATTATATAGAGCAGTTCCTGAAGCTTTATGTTATATGCACCCAGATGATGCAAAACGTTACGATGTTAAACAAGGTGCTTTATGTTGGATTGAATCACGAAGAGGAAAAGTAAAAGCTAGAGTTGAAACAAGAGGAAGAAATAGACCTTCAAAAGGTTTAGTATTTGTACCTTGGTTTGATGAAAAAGTATTTATAAATAAAGTATGTTTAGATGCAACTTGTCCTTTATCAAAACAAACAGACTTTAAAAAATGTGCTGTAAAAATTTATAAAGCTTAGTATCTATAATGTCACATAAAACACAAAACACATTAAACAGAAGAGAATTCTTTCTAAATGGTGCAAGAACTATAGGACTTGCATCACTTGGTGGTTTAATGTGGAGTGCATATGTGCATGAAGTTACAGCATCACCTTTGATCCTAAGACCACCTGGAGCATTAGAAGAAAAGTCATTCTTATCTACATGTATTAAATGTGGTATGTGTGTGGAAGCCTGTCCTTTTGATACTTTAAAATTAGCACAAGCAGGAGATAATAAACCTTTAGGTACTCCTTATTTTATACCAAGAGACACTCCTTGTTATATGTGTCCTGATATTCCTTGTGTGCCAGTTTGTCCAAGTGATGCTTTAGATATATTAAGTTTAACAAAAGATAATAAACTTGATATTAATACTGCTGATATGGGTGTTGCTGTTATTGATAGTGAAAACTGTATTGCTTTTTGGGGTATTCAATGTGATGCTTGTTATAGAGCCTGTCCGATTTTAGGTGAAGCTATAACTGTTGAGTATACAAAAAATGAAAGAACAGGTAAACATGCTTTTATGAAACCAGTTGTACATTCAAATGTTTGTACTGGTTGTGGTTTATGCGAAAAAGCTTGTGTTACACAAAAAGCATCTATATTTGTACTTCCAAGACAAATAGCATTAGGTAAAGCTGGTGGTCATTATATTAAAGGCTGGGATGAGAGTGATGAAAAAAGATTAGAAGATACTAATACAATAAATACAACTAATATTAGTAAAAGAAAAGCAGTTGATTCGTTAAATGACTTAGGTGGACTTTTAGATGATTAAAAAATATAGATATCTTATTGCCAGAAGATTTACTCAAATATTTATTATGTTTTTATACATTATTGCAAATATTTGGGGTATTAATATCTTAACTGGTAATTTAAGTTCATCTCTTTTTTTAGGATTTGTTCCATTAAGTGATCCTTTTGCTGCACTTCAAATGTTCGTAGCAGGAGCACTTATTTCAAGTGATATTTTAATTGGTATTGTATTAATTATTATATTTTATGCCATTTTAGGTGGTAGGACATTTTGTTCTTGGGTTTGCCCTGTGAATTTAATTACAGATTTGGCTAATTATATAAGAAGAAAAGCAGGTTTTAATAGTATACAAAAGAAACAACCAGCATCAAGAAACATAAGGTATTGGGTTATAGTTATGAGTTTAATAATTTCATATGTATTAGGTATAACTGCATTTGAGTTTATATCTCCTATATCTATTATTCATAGAGGTATAATATTTGGCTTAGGGCTTTCTTGGGCTGCTATGCTTATAATATTTTTCTTTGATTTATTTGTTTTAAAAAATGGTTGGTGTGGTTATATATGCCCTCTTGGTGGATTTTATTCAATAATTTCTAAATATAGTTTAATAAGAGTACATCATAATGTTGACAATTGTACAGAATGTATGAAATGTAAAGAAGTTTGTCCTGAGATGCAAGTTTTACATATGATAACAAAAGAATCTCTTCCTGTTTTAGGAGGAGAGTGTACAAATTGTGCTAGGTGTATTGAGGTTTGTGATGATGAATCTTTATATTTTTCAATAAAGAATTTAAAAAAGGAAAGTAAAAATGAAAATAAGTAAAATAATCTTAAGTACAGTTATAGTAGCTTTGGTTTTTATTGTTGGTTGTTCTACACAACAAAGTATAAGCGAAGAATCTTTAGGTTTAAGAAAAACTGATATATATACAGAAAACACTACCCAAGGTGATAAAACTATGTATGGTAAAGAATCTGCTGGTACATCAAAAATATTTAGTAGAGCATTTGAGAATTCACCTCCTATGATACCTCATGATACAGAAGGTATGATGCCAATTACTATATCTTATAATGCGTGTACAGGATGTCATGTTCCAGCAGTTGCATCCTCTATGAATGCAACTCCTATTCCAAAAACTCACTTTACAAGTTTTAGACCTACAACTTCATTGGCAAGTGATGGAAGAATAATGAAAAATGGAAAAAAAATTGTTAATACTTCTGATATAAAAACTAGTTCAAAAGAATTAGGTCATTTATCGGGTTCAAGGTTTAATTGTACACAATGTCATGCTCCACAATCAACAGGAAAATTAGTCGTTGAAAATGAATTTGAAGCAGACTTTAGAAAAAAAGGTGCTAATAAAACTTCTAATTTAATGGATAATATTAATGAGGGTGTAAAATAAAGCAGATGAAAAGAAGAGATTTTTTTTCTTCTTTTTCTTTATCTTCTAGTGAAGATAAAAATAAAGAAAATCTTATAAGACCTCCTTATTTTAAAGGTGAAAATGATTTTTCAAAACAATGTATAAGCTGTGATGCTAGATGTGTTTCTTCTTGTGATGAAAATATCATTTTTCTATCTAAAAATAAAACACCCTATCTTGATTTTTCAAATGGTGGCTGTACATATTGTGATGAATGTGCAAATATTTGTCATAAGAATGTACTAAACTTAGAGTTTAAAAAACATATTTCTTCTAGTATTACTCTTGATATAACAAAGTGTTTAAGCTGGAATGATGTCATGTGCTTTTCATGTAAAGACCCTTGCTTAGATGATGCAATTTCGTTCTTAACTATGTTTAAACCAGAGATTTTAAATAATTGTACTTTGTGTGGTTTTTGTATTAGTAGATGTCCAAGTAATGCTATTAGTATTAACGCTTAGAAGATAAATATATAGAATTTTTTCCTTATTTCATATTCTAGCTAATAATTGTATGGTAATTTGATATATTTTTTAAGATTAGATAATTTTTGTATATAAATTGCAACATCTACTTGGTTATAATAATAAGTGATTTTAGATACAATAATATTAATAGAAAATTAAAAGGTTGAAAATGATACTAAAATCAATAATTATTCATCAAATAAAAAAGGAAGCTGGTGCAACTAATAATACTGAGGTATATAAAACAACCTCAGTTTTAGATAAGAATAATACTAGTGTTAAAAAAATAATTAATTCACTTGAAGAATCATTTTCAAAAAAAACATTAAAACGAGCCAAATTTTCTGAAGATGGTTTTAAAAATAAAATCAATAATTTTAACAATATAAATATAATAGATTCATCTTCAACTTTAATAGATGATTTGCAAGCTAGAATAAATGGTATTCCTCAAGCGAAAGGTGGATATTTAGTATTTGCAGAATATACAACAAATCAAGATTTTTTAGCAGTATTTCTTGTAAGAAATACTGATGGATCTAAACTAACAGCAAGTGCAGGAAGTTGGGATTTAGATACTACCCAATACTTAGATGTAGAACATTTTGCAATGGGTGCAAAAATAAACTTAACTATTTTAAATAGTCAGTCAAGTGATAGATATATCTCATTGATTAAAGGAAATACAGATATTTCAGGTTATTTTGAAGCTTGGATTGGAATTGACGATGCAAAACAAGAAAATAAAGATGCTAAAGCTTTATATAATATATCTACTAATATTAATTTACCAGAAGGCATGACAGATAGAGATAATTTAAAAAAGATGATATTTGACTATGTAAAAGGAAGAAGTGATAAAATAGTAAACTTACATGAATTAAGTCAATATATTTATAATGATAGAGATTATATATCAAATTATTGTCAAAATAATGAAATAGATATAGATGGTGAATTTAAAATAAATAATTCAAATCTAAAAAGATTTTATACAATATCTGCCACAGTAAATGGTATCGCATTATCAGCCCCTAGAAGTAGTTTTAATGAAGATATGATTTCCTTTATTGATGGAAAGGTTATTATTAATTCAGCAGAACTTGTTCAACGACTTCAAGAGGAAATGAATAGTAGTATTGATGAGTAAAAATGGAAAATTTAAATAATTTAATTGAAGTATTATTTAATTGTAATGATACTTCAATTGATTCTCTTATTATAAAATCTAAAAAATTAGAAATATCAAAAGATATTTTAATTAAATTTAATATCTCTTTTGATGAAGAAAAAGAAGGTATTCGTATTGATTTATCACGGCAAAGTATTAAGATATACAAAAATAAAATAGATTGTATTAGAGAATTTAATGGAAACATTGAGCAGTCAATTATTGTTTTGGATGATAAAATATCTTTTATAAATCTTGAAAATAATACTAATATCTTTTTTGAAAATTTAATTTATTCTTATAAAATAAGAAAATTACTTATTGAAAAAAAGTTTGTTTCATATCATGAAGAATTTGGGAAAAAATTTATTTTATTATCTGAAACTAAACCTAAAATTGAAATCAGTTACAAAGGTAAAGATTTAGAATTTTATAATGGTAGATATGATTTAAAAAATATTTATAATAAATTAGATACAAAACTAGAAGAAAATGAATATATTAGTTTTTTTAGAGATAATTTTATACAACAAGCTGAGAATATTTCTAATTTTGATAATAGATTTTTAAATACATTAAAAGTAATTAATATAATTTATGAAAAATCTAATCGTGAATTTGAGTTATATAAAAGTAAATTTTCACTTGAAGAATTTAAATCAACACTAGAAGAAGAAAAAACTAAATATTTTAAAACTTTACAAGATACTTTATCTGATTTTTTTAGTAAAATAAACTCACTACCAATCCAATTTGGAGTATATGCTTATCTAATATTTAAATTTGAAAAAGATATTATTCCTTTATTTATAATTAGCAGTATTATAATAATTTGGAGTATTTTTAGTGTTTATACAATGCACTACATGAAATTAGGAGTGGAACATTTAAATATAAAATTTAAACTTATTTTTAAAAAGATTTCTAAAAAAGAAATATTTGATAATGCTAGTTTAAAACTTGATAAAGATGCTGTTGATGATAGAGTAAAACAAATTAATGGTTTAATATTTTGGTATCAATTTGTAACAGTTCTTGTTACAATTGGATTTATATGTTTAGCAATTTATTTAATTTATAATTCTTCATCTACTATTGAAATTTAATACTGTAATAATTTTATTCTTTGTATTAAAGATAAACTAACTAGCATAATATAAAAAAATAAGGAAATAAAATATGTCTAATATACTTAAAGCATTTATAAATATTGTAAACAACCATCAAGTTAATATAACAAATGTAACACAAGGCAATAATCGAGCAAATAATATGGGTGAAGGTTTAGAAACATATATTAAAGATATTTTTGCAAGTACTACAAATGAAACAAATGAACAAAAAAAATTAGAAAAACTAGCAAGTATATACTCATATCAAGGTAATAAAAATAATCCACCTGATTTAATAATAAGAAAGAGTGATGCAATAGAGGTTAAAAAATTAGAATCAAAAAATAGTGCAATTGCATTAAATAGTTCATATCCAAAAGCAAAACTTTATGCGAATAGTCGAATGATAACTAAAGCTTGTAAAGAGTGTGAAGAATGGGATATAAAAGACATGCTTTATGCCGTAGGATATGTTAACAAATCTCATTTAAAATCATTATGGTTAGTTTATGGAGATTGTTTTTGTGCTGATAAAGAAACTTATGAAAGGATTAAAACTACTATTTCAAGTGGTATTACTACTATACCTGATGTAGAATTTACAGAAACTAAAGAGTTAGGAAAAGTTAAAAAAGTTGATCCTTTAGGTATTACTGATTTAAGAATTAGAGGTATGTGGCATATTGATAATCCAAATAAAACTTTTAATTATATTTATACTTATGATGATACAAAAGATTTTCAATTAATATGTTTAATGAAAAAAGACAAATATGATTCTTTGCCGAGTGAAAATAAAGTAGCTATTGAAAATTTAGAAAATGAGAATGTATCGGTTCAAAATATAAGAATAAAAAATCCAAATAATCCAATTCAATTAATAGATGCAAAACTATTAGTTTTTATAGTTTAGTATTATGAATATAATATCTCTATTCTCAGGTGCAGGAGGATTAGATTTAGGATTTGAAAAAGCAGGTTTTAAAACTATTTGGGCAAATGAATATGATAAAGAAATTTGGGAAACATTTGAAAAAAATTTTTCAAATACTATTTTAGATAGAAGAAGTATTTCAAAAATTCCATCAGATGAAATACCTGAAACATTAGGACTTATTGGTGGTCCACCATGTCAAAGTTGGAGTGAAGCAGGAAAATTAAGAGGAATCAAAGATGAAAGAGGACAATTATTTTTTGAATTTATACGAGTTTTAAGAGATAAAAAACCTTTATTTTTCTTGGCTGAAAATGTTTCGGGTATGTTGGCAAGTAAGCATAGTGAAGCACTAGAAAATATTAAAAATCATTTTATTAATAGTGGATATAATTTATCATTGAAACTTTTAAATGCACATGACTACAAAGTACCACAGACAAGAAAAAGAATATTTTTTATTGGCTTTAGAAAAGATTTAAATATAACTTTTAAATTTCCAAAGGGCTTTTCAAAAAAGAATTTTTTAAAAGATGTAATTGACGATTTAAAAGATAATGTAATATCCGCAAAATATAAAAACTACACCAACTTAAATGACTGTAAAATAGCTAATCATGAATATATGACAGGTGGATTTTCATCAATGTTTATGTCAAGAAATAGAGTAAGATCTTGGGATGAACCATCATTTACAATTCAAGCAGGTGGAAGACATGCCCCATTACATCCACAAGCTCCTAAAATGGAACTAGTTGAAAAAGATAAAAGAATATTTGTAAAGGAATGTGAAGAATTATATAGAAGATTAAGTATTAGAGAATGTGCAAGAATACAAACATTTCCAGATAGTCATAAGTTCTACTATAATAATTTAAGTGCTGGTTATAAAATGGTAGGAAATGCCGTACCTCCCAATCTTTCATATTATTTGGCAAAAAAGATAATGGAAGATTTAAGAGGTATTTATACTAATAGAGCAGTTAAACTAACAAGTTTACCTACTTATGTATCTGAGATTAAAAATATATCAAATTTGGTACTAGATTTCTAGTTTATTGCAGGACTTAAACTTTATAAAAGTTGTTTGTTTTTCTGGGGGAGGGTAGTATAGAAAGTAAATGGTTTTTATATACTACAATTTATCATTAAGTCGAAGATTTTAGAAAAAGATTTTTTAATTGCTATTATTTATTATGCACTTGTAGTTATATGATACAATGTCAAATAAATTAAGAAAAATAAGCTATAAAATTTACTTAAACATATAGTTTTTTTTAGGAATTATAGGAAATCAATGGCACTAATAGATTTACAAAATATATCCAAGCAATATGACACAAAAATTATTTTAAAAGATATCAATTTTACTATTCAAGAAGGTCAAAGAATTGCTATTTTAGGTCAAAATGGTCAAGGTAAATCTACTTTAATGAAGATAATTACAGGTGATGTTAAAGAAGATTCAGGCATTCGCTCTATTGGTAAATCTATTAAAATAGAGATGTTAGATCAAAGGGTGCAATTTAAAGAAAACCTAAGTGTAAGAGATGCAATTTTATCACAATTAACTTCGCTACAAGATGCAAAAAAGCAATATGATGACTTACTTATTAAACTAGCTTCAAATTATGAAGATAAAGAACTTTTAAACAAACAAAGTGAACTAGCTTCATATTTAGATTATCATAATGCTTGGGATTTAGACAATATGATTGAAAGAGTTTTACAAGAATTTGCTCTAAAAGAATATGAACATAAGAATGTAAATATTCTAAGTGGAGGTGAGCAACGCCGTGTTGCTCTTGCGGGATTAATTTTGAAAAAACCTGATATCTTACTTTTAGATGAACCTACTAATCATCTTGATGTTTATATGGTGGAATTTTTAGAAGAATTGTTAGTTAAAAATAAATTTACACTTATATTTATATCTCATGATAGATATTTTATAAATAATCTTGCAAGTAATATAGTGGAGATTAGTGATGGTAATTTAAGAAAATTTCATGGAGGATATTCTGCATATTTAGAACAAAAACAAGAACTTTTAGCAAATATGCAAAAAGACCAAAAAAATCTAATAAGACTTTTTAAAGCAGAAGCACATTGGATGCAAAGAGGTGTAACAGCTAGGCGAAAAAGAAATGAAAGAAGAAAAGCACAATACTTGGAACTTAAACAACAAGTAAAATCAAACCCATCACAAATAAACAAAATGTCACTTGATTTACAAAGAGAACAAAAATCATTTAATAGTGAAAATACAAGAACAATAAATAAGAAAAAAATGCTTTTTGAATTAAAAGATATCACAAAAAGTTTAGGGGATAAACTTCTTATTAAAAACTTTTCAACAAGAATATTACAAAAAGACACCATAGCAATAGTTGGTCCAAATGGTACAGGAAAATCTACTTTATTAAAAATATTTATAGAAAAACTAAAAGTTGATAAGGGTTTATTTAAAAAAGGTGAGTTTAAAGTAGGATATTTTGATCAACAAAGAGAAATGTTAAGTGATGATGCTACTATTATGGATATGTTTTGTCCTATGGGTGGAGATAGAATTGAGCTAAATGATGGAAGAGAGATGCACGTTTACGGGTATTTAAAGAACTTTCTTTTTCCAAAAGAATATTTAAATAAAAAAATAGGTTTATTAAGTGGTGGTGAAAAAAATAGAGTTGCACTTGCACTTTTATTTACTAAAAAAATAGATTGTTTAGTACTTGATGAACCTACAAATGACTTAGATATACCTACTATTAATATACTTGAAGAATATTTACAAAGTTTTCAAGGTGCTTTGATATTCGTATCTCATGATAGATATTTTGTAGATAAAATTGCTAAGAAACTTTTTGTTTTTCAAGGAAAAGATGGACAAATAATGGAAAGTTTTCAAAAGTATACCCAATACTTAGAAATAGAAAAAGAATTAAGTACTTTAGATGACTTAAATAAAGAATATACTCCTGTAAAAGAAAAAAAGATTACAAATAATAACAATAAATTATCATATAAAGATAAAAGAGAATATGAACTTTTACCAAAACAACTTGAAGATCTTGAAAAACAAATAGCAGATATTAATATCTGCCTTAGCGATCCTGCTTGTTATGAGGAAAAAGGCTTAATTAAACTTTCAGGTGAACTGCAAAACTTAGAAAATATTTATGAAACAAAAGTTGAAAGTTTTTTAAAATTAGAAGAATTACTAGAAAGTTTTAATTTATAATTAGTTACAATTAAGAATTAATAATATTTTATAAGGGAAACTATGACACTAAAAGAACAATTAAAAATAGATTTAAAAAATTCTATGAGAAATAAAGAAATAGTAAAAAGAGATTGTATAAGAGCTATTAATACTATGATTAAACAAGTTGAAGTTGATGAAAGAATAGAATTAGATGATAAGGCTATTGTAAAACTTATTCAAAAAGGTATTAAACAAAGGCTAGAAGCTATTGTACAGTATGAAAAAGCATCAAGAGAAGATTTAGTACAAAAAGAGCAAGAACAAATAGATGTTTTTAGCTTATATTTACCAAAACAATTAAATGAAGAAGAATTAAAAGCTAAATTAGAAGAAATTATGAAAAAAAATGATATTACTTCTAAAAAAGAAATTGGAAAAATAATGGGCATTGCGAGTAAAGAACTAGCTGGAACTGTAGACGGAAAAAGAATAAGTGAGATGGTTAAAAATTTATTAGTTTAATTTTTCACTAAAGGATATATAATAGAAAATCAAATTAAATCTATATCAAATGAAGAACTTATAGCTTTATATAAAGACAAGATATTATCTATGCCTGAAGAATTGAAAAAAGAGTTTGATGAAATATCTAAAACATATGATTTAAATTTTATAGAATCTAATAAATTAAAAGAATTAATTCCAAAATTAAACAAACATGAACAAGATGAATTAAAAGAAAATACTCAAATAGATTTACAAAAAATACTTGATATATTATTTAAAAGAGTAAATATAAACAATCTTAGAAGTTTAAATATACTATTTTCAAAAGCACTTACTCCCTCTATTGATGTGGGGTTTAATCCTGAGATAGAAAAAATTTCAAAAGAATTAAATATCCGTCCTGAACTACTTTTTAATATTGCTATGCAAGAGAAAATGTCAAATTGTATTAATAGTCGTTTTATTAATGATAAGAAAATAATTAATAAAATAAGTTCTAATATTTCAGATCTTTTAAGTTTAGTTGAGCAGCGATTTGAAAATACTCTTAAAAATACAGGAGATGGTTCAATTGCTATTTCAAATATTAAAACAAAAATTAAATCAATAAAAATTAATAATGTTGGATTAGAACAATTGGTTTTTTTACAAAACGAACTAATTAATTCAGCATTAAGCATTGAAAATGAGATTGATAATGTAGGAAAAACAATACTAAGTTCAAAGTCAGAAATCTCTATCCTACAAAATAAAATAAGCAAGCTTGAAAATGAATTAGAAAAAACAAAAGAAGAAAGTTCAAGAGATGATTTAACCGAATTATTAAATAGAAAAGCATATGAAAAAGAAGCTTCCAAACTTGAAAGTTTATATTCAAGAAGCCAAAATAATTATGCAATTGTTTTTATAGACCTCGATAATTTTAAAAAAGTTAATGATACATATGGGCATAGTGCGGGGGATATGGTACTTGTTAAATTTTCAAAATTTTTAAAAAAAGAAACTAGAGGTTTGGATATAATAGCTAGATATGGTGGAGAAGAGTTCGTTGCAATATTAAATTTTACTATCATTGAAGAGTTAGTGAGATATTTAAAAAGAATAAAAAATATAATAAATGAAAATGTATTTTTGTATAAAGAAAAGAAAATAACAGTTACATTTTCAGCAGGTGTAGCAATAAGAAATAATCATTCTTCTTATAAGGATACGATACACAAAGCTGATACATTATTATATAGGGCAAAAGATCAAGGTAAGAATAAAATTATTCTTGAAAATGGACTCGTTTTGTAAAGAATATATAAGATAGGGGAAATATGAAAAAGTTAGTATGCAGTTTTTTATTATTAACAAGTATTTGTTTTGCACAAGAAAATAAGATAAATCAAGTAGATTGCTTAATTTTAAAAGACGAAGATTCTATTATATGTAAATATTCTATTGAACGCTTAGAGTATGAAAAAGAAATAGAAATTCAATGGATAGACCCAGATAATGAGCTTTCAAGAAATAGAAAAATAATTATACCACTTGGTCATAGTTCAATTTATGATTTTAGGTATATAACAGGTAGGCAAAAAGGTGTGTGGATATTTAAAGTTATTGATGATAAAAAAGAATATACTACTAGTTTTAAATTAGAATAAAGTATATTTATTAAATTTTAATTGATATTTAGTTAACATAATTGTCTTAAATATAAGTAAATTACAAGGTATAAACTCTAATGCAAACATTTAATAATATAGAAGAATTAGCTTTAGCACACTCTTTAAGTATAGAAGAGTTGGATAATATTAAAAAAATATTAAAAAGAGATCCCAATTATCTTGAAATAGGAATTTTCTCAGCTATGTGGAGTGAGCATTGTTCATATAAATCTAGTAAAAAATACTTAAATGCTTTTCCTACAACTGCCCCTTGGGTTATTCAAGGTCCTGGTGAAAATGCTGGAGTTATTGATATAGGTGATGGATATGCAGCTGTTTTTAAAATGGAATCGCATAATCATCCATCTTTTATAGAACCTTATCAAGGAGCAGCTACTGGTGTTGGTGGTATTTTAAGAGATGTTTTTACTATGGGGGCACGTCCTATTGCAAATATGAACTCAATTAGATTTGCAAGTATACAAGGAAATAGCCAAACTGCACAAAAACATAGGTATTTATTAAAAGGTGTAGTATCTGGTATTGGTGGATATGGTAACTGTATGGGAGTTCCAACTATTGGAGGAGAAACCACTTTTGAGGAATGTTATGCTGGAAATAATCTTGTAAATGCTTTCACGCTTGGAATTGCTAAAAAAGATGAGATATTTTTAGGCTTAGCTGAGGGTATTGGAAATCCTGTTATGTATGTAGGAAGTAAAACAGGTCGTGATGGTTTAGGTGGTGCTGTTATGAGTTCTGCTTCTTTTACGCAAGATAGTGAAAGTAAACGCCCAACCGTTCAAGTAGGAGACCCTTTTACTGAAAAACTTTTACTTGAAGCTTGTTTAGAACTATTTAAACATGATTATATTATAGGTATTCAAGATATGGGAGCAGCAGGGCTAACATCTTCTTCTTTTGAAATGGCAGGGCGAAGTGGTTCTGGTATGAGAATGGATTTAGATAAAGTTCCATCAAGAGAAGAGGGTATGACTCCTTATGATTTTATGTTAAGTGAATCACAAGAGCGTATGCTAATTTGTGCTAAAAAAGGCTGTGAAGATAAAATCATAGAGATTTTTGAAAAATGGGAATTAGATGTGGCAGTTATTGGCGAAGTTACAAATACTGGAAATATGGAATTATTCTGGAACAATGAATTATGTGCCAATATTCCAATTCAGCCTTTAAGTGAACAAGCTCCCATTTTAGATAGACCCGTTAAAAAACCTGCATATTTAGATGAAATTAAAAATTTTGTAATGGATAAAGAATTTTCTAATCAAATAGTTTTTGATAAATTATTTTGCGATATTGAAGTTGTAGATAAATCGTGGATTTATAATCAATATGATTCAACAGTACAAACAAATACTATAAAAGGTCCTGGAACTCTTGATGCTTCAAGTGTTAGAATTAAGGAAACAGGAAAAGCCTTATCTATGAGTGCTGATTGTAATACTAGATTTTGTTATATAAACCCTGAACTAGGAGCAGCAGCTGCTGTTATGGAAAGTGGTAGAAATGTTGCTATGAGTGGAGCAGTTCCAAAGGCAATAACTGATTGTCTTAATTTTGGAAATCCAGAAAAAGAAGAAGTTATGTGGCAATTTGCTTCTTCTTGTGAAGGAATAAAACAAGCTTGTAAAGCTTTAAATACTCCTGTAGTTAGTGGAAATGTATCTTTATATAATGAAACAAATAAAATAGGAATATTCCCTACTCCATCAATTGTAACAGTAGGAGTTAATGAAGATGCAAATAAAATCTTACCCTCATATTTACAAGAAGATGATAATATTTTATATCTCTTAGGAGAAACTAAAGAAGAATTTGGTGGCTCATTATATATGAAAAAAATGTACGATACCATCTCTGGAGTTCATCCTGAAGTAGATTTTACTAAAGAATTACAACTATGGAATACAGTAATAAAAGCAAATGAATTAAACCTTTTAAAGTCTGCTAAAGATGTTAATGTAGGTGGTATCGCTATTGCTTTAGCAAAAATGGCAGTTAAGGGAAATAAAGGTTTAGAAGCTAATATTTCTTTAGAAAACTCAAATGAGATTTTTTCTGAAACTTTAAGTAGAGCTATTGTCGAAGTAGATAAAAACAAGTGCCAAGAATTTTCTAATTTTATGGAAAAAAGAGAAATTATTTGTGTTAAAATTGGATATGTAAGTGGAGATAAAGTCATTATAAATGATATTTATAAAAACTTGAATAGCTTAAAAGATATTTATTTTAATACTTTTCAAACTATTATTGAACAAGATTTATAAATAAATCCTATTGTTCTAATGTTCTAAACATTCCAACATATTATATACTTCTTGTATATAAATAATTTTTTTCAGGTCTAGCTCTTCTATATCATTCTATTACATTTTATTCCTAAAAATAGCTAGGCATAATTTATACTTTTTTTTATATCTCTCTTGATTTTTAATACATTAAATGAATATATGATTTAAGTTACTTTTAATTAAAAAACAAATACAATCTTTTATATATAAAATTTTATTTTATATAAGAAAGGGTATATATGTTAAATGATCAGCAGTCTATATTAAATTTTAATTTAGCTTGTGGTACTGCATCATTTGGAAATTTGTATAAGAGTATGAATTCAAAAGAAGTTTTTGATACCTTAAACAATGTTTGGGACTTAGGATATAGATATTTTGATACAGCACCTTTTTATGGTTTTGGATTAAGTGAAAGAAGATTAGGAGATTTTTTAAGAAATAAACAATCTTCAGAATATGTACTTTCTACTAAAGTTGGAAGAATTCTTAATCCTGATGGTTCATATCATAAGGATAGGGATTTTTATAAAAATGCTTTACCTTTTAAACCTGAATATGATTATTCTTATGATGGAATAATGAAATCTTTCGATCATAGTCTTCAACGCTTAGGTTTAGAAAAAATTGATATATTATATATGCATGATTTAGGTAAAGTAACACATTCTTCAAATCATAAAAAACATATGAAAATAGCAATGAATGGTGGATATAAAGCTTTAGAAAAATTGAAATCATTAAAATTAATCAAAGGTTTTGGTCTTGGTGTTAATGAATATGAAGTATGTGAAGAAGCACTTGAATATGGTGACTGGGATTACTTTTTACTAGCTGGAAGATATACTCTTTTAGAACAAAATGCAGTAAAAACATTTATCCCTAAATGTATAAAAAGAAAATCAAAAATCATTTTAGGAGGTATATTTAATTCTGGTATATTAGCTACAGGTTCACAAGATGGTGCGAAATATAATTATAAAACTGCACCAGAAGAAATAGTGATAAAAGTAAAAAGAATAGAAGATATATGTTTGAAATTTGATGTAAAACTATCACAAGCTGCTTTGCAGTTTCCATTTTTAAAAAAGAATATAGATTCTATATTAATAGGAAGTTCAAATTTAAAACATTATAAGTCAGCATTTTTTGATTTAAAAGCCAAAATACCAAAAGAGTTTTGGCAAGAGTTACTTAATCAAAATCTTATTTTAGAAGAATGCGTAGATTTTTAAAAAATTAATAAGGAGATAAAATGAGTATAAAAAGAATAAGCAAAATGGGATTAGCAGCAGCCGTACTTTTACCAAGTATTGTGCTTGCTTCAAACTTTGATGGTGTTACAATTGAAGCAAAATTTATTGGAGGGCAACAATATGAAAGATTGTACTCTAAAATAAAAGATTGGGAAAAGCAAACAGGTGCTAAAGTTAAAATCATTTCAAAAAAAAGTCATTTTGAACTTGATAAAGAAATCAAATCTGATATAGCTGCTGGTACGACTTCATGGTGTGTAGGTTCTAATCACACAAGTTTTGTACCTCAATATACTTCTATTTATGTTAATTTAGAACCTTTAATATCTAAAGATCATCAAGATGGATATGTTCAAGCATTATTAAAAGCTGGAATTCTTAAAGGTAATATGCAGATGGTTCCAAGAGCACAATTTGATGTAAGAGCTTTATATTATCAAAAATCCTTATATAAAAGTAAAAAAAATCAAGATGATTTTAAAAAAGAACATGGTTATGCTTTAACATTACCAAAAACTTGGAAAGAAGTAAAAATTCATGCTATTTTCTTTTCAAAATTAACTAATATTTTTGGTCATCAATTCGCTGGAAAAGATGAAGCTTTAGTAGGAACATTTTATGAATTCTTGATATCAGAAGGTGGTTCGATGTTCGATAAGAATGATAGACCCGCATTTAATTCTAAAGCAGGTGAGCAAGCTTTACAATGGTTTAGAGACTTATATAAGGCAAAAGCAGTTCCAGCTGGTACTATTCAATATGTTTGGGATGAGTTAGGTGCTGGTTTTGCATCTGGTACTATTGCACTTAATTTTGATTGGCCAGGTTGGTCTGGATATTTTAATGATCCAAAGAATTCAAAAATCTCTGGAGATGTAGGTATCTTACCACCACCAATGGGATCTGTAAAACAAACTGGTTGGTCAGGTTCTCATGGTTTTTCAATTACAAAAAAATGTAAGAATAAAAAAGCTGCTGTATCTTTAATCGAATTTATGACAAATGATAAAGCACAGTTATTTGAAAGTGAAAAAGGTTCATTACCAACACGAACAAAAACATGGAAAGATTTAAAAGCAAAAGTTGCTAAAACAAATGATGTTTATGCAAAAGAAAAACTAGTTGCTTTTGAAAATGCCGCAAAAGCAGCATTTGCAGTACCTAAGTATCCTGAATGGGGTGAAGTTGTAAATGCAATTTATCCTTTATTACAAAAAGCTATTCTTGGTGATTTAAGTGTCAAAGAAGCATTAAGTAAGGCAGAAAAATTAGCAGATGAAATTATGAAAGAAAATTCTTATTACTAGAATTTATTTACTATAAAAATTAAACAAACATATTTTAATATGTTTGTTTATAATTCACAAGGAAAGAATAAAAAATGAAAAAAAGCTTTTTTTCTGTACCAATGTTACTATTATTACCTTCTTTTATTATTTTAATTTTAATAATAGTTTTTCCACTTATATTTTCTTTATATTCTAGTTTTACACCTTATAAGTTAATTAAGCCTGACTCTTTGTATGTGTTTATTGGTTTTGCTAATTATATAAAACTATTATCTAGTTGGGATTTTTGGGAAGGATTTGGAAGAACTATTTTAGTATTAACCTTAGCTATTAATATAGAGTTTGTTTTAGGTTTAGGTATAGCTTTATTGATTAATAAAGTTACATATAATGCAAGAATGTTAAGAACAATTATGATGTTTCCCATGATGTTTTCACCCATATTAGTGGGTTTTCAATTTAAGTTTATGTTCAATGATAATATTGGAGTTGTTAATAATCTTTTAAGAGAATTTAATATTATTTCTTCAGATATACCGTGGTTAATAGATTCAAGCTTAGCACTTTTTTCTATTTTATCAGCTGAGATATGGTCTTCAACATCAGTATTTGCTATATTATTATTAGCTGGATTAATGGCTGTTCCAAAAGAGCCAATAGAAGCTTCAAAAATAGATGGCTGTACAGCAATTCAAACATTTAGGTATATTACTTTACCTTATTTAATGCCATTTATTTATATAGCTATGACTATTAGATCTTTAGATATAGCAAGAGCTTATGATATTATAAGAATAATGACAAATGGAGGACCAGCTGGAAGAACAGAACTGATATGGACCATGATAGGAAAAACAGGTTTTAATGATTCTAAGATGGGACTAGCAAATGCGATGGCATATATTTCAATAATATTATCAATAGCTGTTACTTATTATTTTTTTAATAAATTAAATAAAATCAAACAAGATACAATGGGAATAGTATAATGAATAATACAATTAATAAATTAAATAAGTCGGTATTAGAAGTAGCAAGATTAGTTTTAACATTTCTTGTAATGTTAGTTATTGTAGCACCTGGAGGGTGGATTTTTTATAATGCTTTTAGACATAATGTTGATATTCAATCAAGACCAGCAGTTTGGGCACCTAATTTTACTTTAGATAATTTTGCGGCAATTTTTGGAGAAGTTGGTGAAGGTTTTGTGCCAATTATGCAATATTTATCAAATTCATTAATTATATCTATTACTAGTACAGTTATTGCTTTAATAATTGGTATTTCTGGTGGCTACGCATTTGCAAGATATAAATTTAAATATAAGAAAAAACTTTTTTTATATTTAATGTTAACAAGGACAGTTCCTGGTGTTGCCATGAGTTTACCAATTTTTATTATGTTTGCAAAAGTAGGAATAATTGATACAAAAATCGGAATAATATTGTTTTATGTAGCATTAAATATACCCTTTACGATTTGGTTAGTCGAAGGATTTTTTCTACAAATTCCTAAAGACTTATATGAAGCAGCAATCATTGATGGCTGTACAAGGTGGGAAGCATTTTGGAAAATCGAATTTCCACTTGCTAAATCAGGAATAGCATCAGCTGCTATTTTTGCTTTTTTAATCGCATGGAATGAGTTTGCAATAGTGTCACAGTTATCAAGGTCAATAGATTCAAAAACTTTACCAGTTGGACTATTAGATTTTACAAGTGAATTTACTATTAATTGGGCAGGAATGTGTGCATTTTCTGTGATTATGATTGTACCAGCAGTTGTTTTGACTTTTATTGTTCAAAAACATTTGGTAGCTGGTCTAACATTTGGTGGAGTTAAAGGATAATAATGGGAAAAATTAGTATTAGAAATATTGTAAAAGAATATAATAAAGATTCTTTAGCAGTAAAAGGAATTAATCTTGAAATAAAAGATAAAGAATTTGTAGTCTTAGTTGGACCTTCTGGTTGTGGTAAATCTACCACTCTTAGGATGTTAGCAGGTTTAGAAGATATTTCTTCTGGAGAAATATTATTTGATGATGTTTTGATAAATGATTTACCTCCAAGGTTAAGAGATATTTCTATGGTTTTTCAATCTTATGCCTTATATCCTCATTTAAGCATAAAAGAAAATTTAGAATTTGGTTTAAAGATTTCAAAAGTAAATCCAATTGAAATTGAAAAAAGAGTTAAAGAAGTGTCAGAAATGTTAGAGATAAACGAATACTTAGATAGAAAACCTGCATTTCTTTCAGGAGGACAAAGACAACGAGTTGCAATGGGAAGAGCAATAGTTAGACATCCAAATATTTTTTTATTTGATGAACCTTTATCTAATCTTGATGCAAAGCTTAGAACAAAAATGAGATTTGAAATTAAACAGTTACACAAAAAATTAAAAAAAACAATTGTTTATGTAACTCATGATCAAATTGAAGCTATGACACTAGCTGATCGTATTGTAGTTATGAGAGATGGGCAAATAGAACAAGAAGGTAAACCTTTAGATGTTTTTAATAAACCAATTAATAAATTTGTGGCAACTTTCTTAGGTAGTCCTCCTATGAATTTAGCAAATGGGGTGATTTATAAAAACTTTATTAAATTAGAAGATGGTAAATTAATTGATATTCCTTTAAGATATAAAAACCATCTTAGTGAAAAACAAAAAGTTATTTTTGGTGTTCGAGCTGATAGTATAGTTCCAAATCATTATGCAAATATTGTAAATTATGTTTCTTTTGAAGAAACGGTGATAGAAGAAGAACCCTTAGGTATTGAAAGTAATTTGTATATTAATGTTGGAAATTCACAATTTATATCAAGAATGAACCACGCAGAAACTGTACCTGTTGGTACTAAAATGAATTTTTTTATAAACTTAGATAAAGCATATTTATTTGATAGAGCAACAAACTTGACAATAAAAGAAAATTAGCTAGCTTTGTTTTTGTTTTAAGGAGATGATTAAGATGAAAAAGATGGGCATGTGTATAAAATTGAAAAAAGACAAAGTTAAAGATTATAAAATATTACATAAGAATTGTCCAAAGGAAATTAAAAAATTATTAAAAAAAATTAATATTAATAATTTTTCTATTTTTTTGAAAGAACCAGAAAATATACTTTTTTCTTATTGGGAGTATGTTGGAACTGATTTTGAAAAAGATATGAAGATTATGTCAGAAGATGTAAACAATAAGCAATGGTGGGAACTTTGTGGTCCATGTCAAACACCTTTTAAAATAAGAAAAAAAGGTGAATGGTGGTCAAGTATGGAAAGTATTTTTTATAATGAATAAGGATTAACTAATGGGTAGATTAGAAGGTAAAACAGCATTAATAACAGCTGCAGCTCAAGGAATTGGAAGAGCTAGTGCTGAGTTATTTATTAAAGAGGGTGCAAAAGTAATTGCAACTGATATTAATATGGAATTATTAAGTACATTAAAAGGTGCTGATATTAAAATTTTGGATGTTACAAATGAAAAAGCAATTTTACAATTAGCAAGTGAATTAAAAAATATTGATATTTTATTTAATTGTGCAGGATATGTTCATCAAGGAACAATTCTTGACTGCAATGAGAGAGATTTTGATATTTCATATGAATTAAATGTTAAATCAATGTATAAAATGATTAAAGCATTTTTACCCTTGATGCTTAATTCACAAAAAGGAGCAAGTATTATAAATATGGCATCAGTTGCTTCAAGTGTAATAGCTGCACAAAATAGATTTGTATATGGAACAACAAAAGCAGCTGTTATTGGATTAACAAAAGCAGTTGCTGCTGATTTTATTAAAGAGAATATAAGATGTAATGCAATAGCACCAGGAACGGTGGAAAGTCCTTCTTTACAAGAAAGAATGAACGCTGGTGGAGATTATGAAAAAACTAAGCAAGAGTTTATTAAAAGACAACCTACAGGAAGAATTGGAACACCAAATGAAATTGCTAATTTGGTTTTATATTTAGCAAGTGATGAATCATCTTATACGACAGGTACTGTTCAAGTAATTGATGGTGGTTGGTCAAATACATAAAAGGAAAATAAATGAAATTTTTAAGATATACAAATAATAACGAAACAAAACCAGCAGTGGAAGTTGATGGTGTTATATATGATATTAGTTCACTAGTATATGATATTAATAATAAAACAATTGAAAAGTTATTACAAATGAATATAGATATTTCTACTTTAAAAAAAGTAGAAAAATATGAAAAACTAGAATCACCTATTGATGGTGTTGGTAAAATAATTTGTATTGGTTTAAACTATGTTGACCATGCAAAAGAAAGTGGAATGGAAATACCCAGTGAACCAGTAGTTTTTATGAAAGCTACATCATCTATTATTGGACCAAATGATGATGTTGAAATTCCAAGAAATTCGATTAAAACTGATTGGGAAGTAGAATTAGGTGTTGTTATTGGAAAAAAAGCTAAATATATACAAGAAAAAGATGCTTATGATTATATAGCTGGTTTTACTATAATAAATGATATCTCAGAAAGAGAATTTCAATTAGAGCGTGAGGGACAATGGACTAAAGGAAAAAGTCATGATACCTTTTCTCCAATTGGACCATATATAGTCACAAAAGATGAAGTTGGAAATGAAGATAATTTAAAAATGACATTAAGTGTTGATGGTAAATTATTTCAAAATGGAAGTACAAATACTATGTATTATAAAGTTCCATTTATTGTTTCTTATTTGTCAAATTTTATGACACTTCTTCCAGGGGACATTATCTCAACAGGAACACCTCCTGGTGTTGGATTTGGTCAAAAACCTCAAATATATTTAAAAAAGAATCAAACGATGGAATTAAGTATTGAAAAACTTGGTTCTCAAAGACAAATAACAGTTGCTTTATAAAAAGTCAAGATAATGAAAAATAATATAAATAAAATAGCTATTCACTTGCATGATGATGATAATATTGCAGTTGCTTGTGATGATTTATTGAAAAATGAAAAAGTAATAATTGAAGATAAAGAGATATGTTTATTAGATGATGTTGGCTTAGCACATAAATTGGCATTTGTTGATATAAAAAAAGGCGATAAAGTTATCAAATTTGGGGCATATATAGGATCTGCATTAAAAGATATAAAAGTAGGTGAACATGTGCATTTACATAATATTAAAAGTGATTATATAATCATATAATAAAAAAAATATTTATATTTTTTTAAAAAGAAGAAGGTTTATTATGAGTAAAATAACAGGGTATTTAAGATCAGATGGAAAAAAAGGCATTAGAAATTCAATTCTTGTTTGTTACTTAGTAGAATGTGCAAAATTTGTAGCACAAAAAATTGTAAATAAATTTGATGATGATGTTCAATTAGTAGGCTTTTCAGGATGTTATCCAAATGATTACTCACAAAGAATTTTAGAAGCTATAACAACCCATACAAATGTAGGAGCAGTTATCTTAGTTTCTTTAGGATGTGAAAGTTTTGATAAAAATAGTTTATTTAAATATATAAAAGAAAGCAAAAGAGAAGTTGAACTTTTAACAATCCAAGAAAACGGAGGTACTTTATCTAGTATTGAATTTGGGCAAAGTTGGGTTGAACAAACAAAAGCCAAACTAGCATTGATGAAAACAGTAGATATGAATATCAGTGAATTAGTTGTAGGGACTATTTGTGGTGGCTCAGATGGAACAAGTGGAATGAGTGGAAATCCAGCTGTTGGAAAAACTTTTGATACTCTTCTTAAAAATGATGCTATTTGTATTTTTGAAGAAACTGGTGAATTAATTGGTTGTGAATATATTATGGCAAACAGAGCAGATAATAAAAAAGTAGCAAAAGATTTGATTACTTCTGTGAAAAAAGCTTCTACTTATTATAAAGTGATGGGACATGGTAGTTTTGCCTTAGGTAATGCAGAAGGTGGTCTAAGCACACAAGAAGAAAAATCAATGGGTGCATATGCAAAAAGTGGTTCTTCAAAAATTACAGGTGTTATAAAACCAGGAATGTATCCTAGTAAAAAAGGTCTTTTTTTATTAGATGTTGTACCAGATGGGCAAGAGTTATGGGGTTTTCCAAACATAAATGATAATGCTGAGATAGTTGAGCTAATATCAAGTGGCGCACATATTATATTATTTGTCACAGGAAGAGGTTCGGTTGTAGGTTCAGCAATTTCACCAGTAATTAAAATATGCGCTAATCCAAATACATATATTAATTTAAAAGATGATATGGATATAAATGCTGGAAAGATTATAGAAGGTACTTCTAGCATAGATGAAATTGGAGATGAAATTTATCAAAAAATAATATCTGTTTGTAATGGAGAGTTAAGTAAATCTGAGGCATTAGGACATAGAGAATTTGTATTAGGATATAAATATTTTGATAATAATACAAATTGTGGTATAAAGTTGTAAAATAAACTTAATTTTGTAAAAGGTTAACAATAAATGAAATATCAGGCACCAGCATTATCAAGAGGTTTAGATATCTTAGAGGTTTTATCTAATCAACAAAAACCATTAACATTAAATCAAATTGCAAGTGAATTAAATTTAAATACTAATCAAGTTTTTAGATTACTTTATGTGTTAGTAGATAAAGAATATATAACTAAACAAAATTCAGATATGTTTGAAATAAATGGCAAATTATTTTCTTTAGGTTTACAGTATATTAAAAATTATTCTTTTTTAGATATTGTTTATCCTATATTAAGAGAAATATCTTCCAAAACAAATCAATCTTGTCATTGTACAATTAAAGTGAATGATAAAATGGTTGTTGTAGCAAGAACAGATAGCCCTAGTAGATTTGGTTTTTCTGTTAAAGTTGGTTATTCTAAAGATATTGAAGATTCATCTTCTGGTAAAATCATTTTGGCAAATTTACCAAAAGATGAACTTGACTTATGTTTAGAAAAAATGGAAAAAAAACACAATAAAATTTTTATGAAAGAACTTAAAAAAACAATAGAATTAATTAAAAAACAAAATTATATTATTAGTAAATCTACTTATGTAGAGGGCATTGCAGATATTGTAGTACCAGTGGTTGCTTTAAATAGTCATGTAGGGCCTTTTGGTATAGTAATTCCATTTATGAGTAGTTCTGATAATGATTGTACTATTGAATTTGCCTTAAAAACTTTGCAAAAAAGCTCAAATAAAATTTTGCAATTAATGCTTTAAATATTATGATTGATAGTCATTTTCATATTTGGGATATAAAACAAAAATATTATAAATGGCTAAGCCCAGATTTAAAAGAATTGTATAGAACTTTTACTTTTAAAGATTATGAAAATGCAAGTTTAGATTTAAATGTTAATTCTTGTATAGTTGTACAAGCTGCCAATAATCTTAATGAAAGTATAGTTTTATTGGAAATAGCAAATAAAACCCCAACGATTAAAGGTGTTATTGCTTGGTTTGATTTTGAATCAAATAATGCCTTAAAAGACTTAGAACTTTTATATGAATACAAATATTTAAAAGGTATTCGTCCTATGCTACAAGATATTGCTAATGTGAATTGGATAAATAATCCTAAATTTGATTTAATTTTTAAAGCTTTATGTAAAAAAGATTTAATTTTTGAAGCTTTGATTAAACAAGAACATATTGATAATATTGTTATAATTGCAAAAAAATATCCTAAGCTAACAATAGTTATCAATCATTTAGCAAAACCAGTTGTTGATGGAGATTTTGAAAGTTCTTATTTTTTAGAATGGTCAAGACTAATAAAAGAGCTTTCTTTATATAAAAATGTTTATTGTAAATTCTCAGGCATTATTACTGAGTGTACAAAAGAATATTCTTATGAAATAATTGAACCTTATTTAAATCATATATTGAAGTGTTTTTCATCACGAAGGATTATTTGGGGTAGTGATTGGCCAGTTATTAATTTAAAATCCAATTATCAAAAATGGTTTAATTTAAGTCAAAAATTTCTTCATAAATTAGATATAAATGAACAAAATAATATCTTAGAAAATAATGCTAAGTTAATATATAAAATTGATTTTTAATCATTTTATTCTTTTTTATTTATCATAATAAGTTTTATTATTTCAGAAACTCTTGAAAGATGAATAGACATTTGAGTTTTTGCAAGATTAATATTTTTTTGTTTTAGGGCTTTTAATATATTTTTATGTTCAATTAAAACATCTTTATTCCATTTATAATCATTTGTTGTTATATATCTGATTCTGCTAATATGAATATTAATCTTTTCAAGTATATCCCAAGCATCTGATAATTTTGCTATTTTTGCTATTTGAAAATGAAAAGCATTATCATATTCAAAAAATGAATCAAAATTATCATTTTTAAGTGCTAATTCTTGTTTTTCAATTATAGAATAAAAAATTTTTAAATCGTCATTTTTAATTTTTTTGATGGCTTCTTCTATCAACAATAATTCTAAAGCTTCTCTAATTTTATAATAACTAATTACTTTTTCTAAATTAATGGGCAAAACATAAGTTTTGCTTTGAGGTAAAATTTTAAGCAAGTTATCATTTTCTAATTTTTTTAAAGCTTCCCTAACTGGAGTCTTACTTACATTCAGTATTAAAGAAATTTTATATTCTAAAATTAAAGTATTTGATTTTAGAATATCTTTTGTTATTAATTTTAAGAGAACTTTATATATTTGTTTTGATAAATTTTTATTTTTAATCAACTTAAAATCTTTGATATATTCTAAATATGTATTATCTTTTAGAAATTTCATATTTAATCCTTGTTCTTAATCTTCAATCAAAAAACATTTGTAAATGTTTTTTAAATTCATAGATACTTATAAACTACAATGTATAGTTTTTTATACTTTTTATTTAAATATTTTGGATTAAATAAGTGTATTTTAGATTTTTTAAATCATTTTTCTATTACACAAATTTCATAAGAACCTGGGTTTTCCCCTCCACCCATATCCAAACAAATATCATTATATTCAAATTTACACCACAAAATACCACAATAAAATGATAGTAAGATAAAAAATATATTTATAATTCCTTTTTTCATTATATTAATTAGCCTTCCTTTTTTTAAAGATATTCTATCTGAATTTTATCACAATTAAAGACTTAATGAAAAAAATAACTTTTAAAATGATTACAAAATTAGCTTATTTAGGACTATTTTCACAGTCTGTAAGATTTGTTATGTGTTCGATTGCAGGGGAAATCTTTCTGGATGTTCTATCATATCTAAACTCAAATCTACATCTAAATTCTCCCAATATAAATGTCCTTGTCCAAAACTTTCAACTTTTGTAATATCATTTATTGTTTTATCTTTAAACCATGGAAAATTATCATAAGATAGAAAAAATTCTTTTCCATTTGATAATATCCATAATCCATGACTTGATATATTAGTTACTTCTGTTTCCAAAATGTTCCTCCCATGCTTTTCTAAATTCATCATAATGTTCTTCAATTATTTTCTCAATTTCATTGAGTTCTCTTCTTGATAATTTATAATTTTTTGCTAACTCAATTTCTGGGACTAGCCAAAATTTAGCTTCACCTTTTTGACATTGTATATGAATATGTTGTCTTAATTCTTCTCTTGAAAAGAAAAAGAAGCGATAACCTTTAACTTTCAATACTGTTGGCACTTATATCTCCTAGTTATTTTTATTACTTTATTTTAACATATTTTGCTAGTCTAATGCCTTTACTGATTTCTTCATGATAATTTATTCCAATTTATCATCCTAAAATCTCTTATTATTTTTATAGTTTCAAAGTATAAATTAATTATTGTTTCGTTAGACTTTAAAAAATAAAAAGGTCATAGATGAAAAAAATAATATTTACAATTCTATTTTTGGTAAATTTTGCACAAGCTGACTATATAGATGATGGGCATAAAGCATACAATGCTGGAGATAAACAAAAAGCAAGTAAACTTTATAAAAAAGCTTGTGATGGTGGTTATGCAGGTGGATGTAAAGTATACAGAATATTAAATGAAGAATGTGTTAGATAATAAAAGTGGGACTAAATATAAATAAGAAATAGTCCTATCCTCTAATTCACATTTAAAGTGCAAGAACAATAGCTAAAATTCTGCCACCATTATTCTTGAAACTTCTTTTAAAAATATTTCATTTGGTTTGAATATTTTAGAACTTTTCTAGCTCTATTGTATGGCATATTGTAAATACTCTAGTAATATTATATGTTTTAACAAGTTATTGTTTTTAGGTGCCTATTGATAATAATTTTATAAACCATATTAAATAACTTGACAATTAATAAAAAATATTATACAATTCTTTAAGTAAAAAATAAAAGGATAAAAATAATGCAAAATGAAACCATTGCTATACATTCAGGTTATGATAAAACAGAAGCTTATGGTTCAATGAGCATACCAATAGTTCAAACAACAGCCTATGCTTTTAGAGATGCCCAACATGCTGCAAATTTATTTGCACTTAAAGAATTAGGATCAATTTATACAAGATTAAATAATCCTACGACTGATGTTTTAGAACAAAGGTATGCTTTATTAGAAAAAGGAGCAGGAGCTTTGTGTGTTTCTTCTGGACAAGCTGCCATTTTCTACTCTATTGTTAATGTAGCTAGTGTGGGTGATAATATATTAATCTCTGATAAATTATATGGAGGTGCTGTTACTCTTTTAACTCATACTCTTAAAAAATTTGGAATTACTGCTCATATTTTTAAAAGTGTAGATGCTTCAAATTTGGAGGATAAGATAAATGATAAAACAAAAGCTATATTTTTTGAAAGTCTTTCAAATCCCCAAGTATCAATTGCTGATATTGAAGGTATTGTAAAAATAGCTAAAAAATATGGTGTTATAAGTATTTGTGATAATACAGTTGCAAGTGCTGCACTTTTTAATCCTATATCATGGGGTGTTGATATTGTAGTTCATTCTACAAGTAAATATACTTCAGGACAAGGTACGGTTATTGGTGGAATTATAATTGAAAGAGATGGTATGGCAGAATTTTTCAAAAAAAATGCCCTTAGATATCCTGATTTTAACGAACCTGATGTTTCATATCATGGTTTAATTTATACAGATGTACCACTTCCAAACTTTACACTAAGAGCTAGATTATCCCTTGCAAGAGATATAGGAGCAGTGCAATCTCCTCATAATTCTTGGTTATTATTACAAAGTTTAGAAACACTATCTTTAAGAGTGGATAAGCACTCTAGCAATGCTTTAAAAGTTGCAAAGTTTTTAGAATCTCATCCTAAAGTAAAAAGTGTAAATTATCCTGCTTTAGAATCTAATGAAAGTTATAACAAAGCTAAAAAATACTTTAAAGATGGTAAATCTTCTGGACTTTTATCTTTTGAAGTAAACTCTTTTGAGGAAGCTAAAAAGGTAATAGATAGTACGAAATTATTTTCAATAGTTGTAAATATTGGAGATTCAAAATCACTAATCGTTCATCCAGCTTCAACAACACATTCACAAATGAATGAAGAAGAATTAAAAAATGCAGGAATTAATGCTACAACTGTGCGATTATCAATTGGTTTGGAAAATCCTATTGATTTAATAGATGATTTAACTTTGGCATTAAAGTAAGATTATGCCCTTAATTTCAACAAAAGGTATTTATGGTTTAACAGCAATGTTTGAATTGTGTAAAAATAATACAAATATGCCCATGCAAATAAAAGAAATATCTAAAAATACTTCTATTCCTAAGAATTATCTTGAACAGTTATTAAACAAATTAAGAAAAGCAGGATATATTACTAGTATTAGAGGGTCAAAAGGTGGATATCTTTTAAATAAAGACCCAAAAAGTATTTTAATAAAAGATATCATCATAACACTAGAAGGTGATTTGAAGATTATTGATGATAAGTGCTTAAGCCCTGTTTTAAATATATTTTTCTTAGAAATGAAAGAGAAAACACAAAAAATATTTGAACTTAGTTTAGATGACTTATATCAATATCAAGACAAATTTAATAAATATATAAATTATACTATATAAAAGGAAAATAATTATGAAATATGCAAAAAATGTAACAGGCTTAATAGGTAATACTCCACTTGTACAATTACAAAATGCAAGTGTAAATGATACAATTGTTTTAGGAAAATGTGAATTTATGAACCCAACTCATTCAGTCAAAGATAGAATTGGTAATAATATGATAAATGATTCTTTAAAAAAAGGTTTAATTAATACTAATACTACAGTTATTGAACCAACATCAGGAAATACAGGGATAGCACTTGCTTGTGTTTGTGCTGCATTAAAAATAAAACTAGTACTTACTATGCCATCTTCAATGAGCTTAGAGCGACGACAGTTGTTAAAAGCTATGGGTGCAAACTTAGTATTAACTGAACCAGCAAAAGGAATGAAAGGTGCTGTTGATAAAGCTATTGAATTAGCAAAGCAAACTGAAAATTCTTTTATCCCTCAGCAATTTGTAAATAAAGCAAATCCTGAAATTCATAAACTTACAACAGCACAAGAAATTTTAGCAGATACAAATGGTAAGGTTGATATCTTAGTTTGTGCTATTGGTACGGGTGGATCTATTACTGGAATTGGAGAAGTTTTAAAAGAACATAATAAAGATATTCAAATAATAGCCGTTGAACCAGAAGCTTCGCCTATATTAAGTGGTGGAAATCCAGGTCCTCATAAAATCCAAGGTATTGGCGCTGGTTTTATTCCTGATGTTTTAAATACTGATATATATGATGAAGTTGTACAAGTTAGCAATGTAAATGCACTTATAACTTCAAGAGCATTAGCTAAAAATGAAGGTTTACTTGTAGGTATTTCTTCAGGAGCAAATGTTTTTGTATCAACACAAGTAGCACAAAGAGAAGAAAATAAAGGTAAAGTCATTGTTACTCTTTTATGTGATACAGGTGAAAGATATCTTAGTTCAGGATTATATGAAGATGCATAAAAGCTATTCTTATATTATAAATATATAATGAAAGAAAAAGCTTCTAGGTCATTTGTTAAAGCAGTATCGTGGAGAACGGTAGGTACCCTTGATACTGTTATTATTTCGTATTTTATTACAGGGAATTTAACAATGGCAGCATCAATTGGTTCAATTGAGATATTTACAAAAATGTTTTTATATTATGTTCATGAGCGAGCATGGAATAAGATATCTTTAGGTAAAGAACCTGATTATCATATTTAGGATATAAAATGAATAATATTGAAAACGATATTGAAAACGATATTGAAAATAAGATAAAAGAATTAAATAAAAAATTTGAAAATAAAACAACGCAAGAAATATTAGAATATATCTTGGAGCAATATAAAAATAAAGTTGGATTTTCTTCATCTTTAGGTGCTGAGGATCAAGTTTTAACTCATATGATTTTAAATATAGATAAAAATGCTAATATTTTTACACTTGATACTGGACGATTGCCCGATGAAACTTATGCTTTAATGGATGAAACAAATTTAAAATATGATACAAAACTAAATGTTTTTTTCCCACAAGGAAAAAATGTTGAAGACTTATATAAGATACAAGGAATAAATGGCTTTTATGAAAGCATAGAAAAACGAAAAGCCTGTTGTTTTGTAAGAAAAATTGAACCTTTACAAAGGGCTTTAAAGTGCATAGATATTTGGATAACTGGATTAAGAGCATCTCAAAGTATAACAAGAGAAAATCTTAACATAGTAGAATATGATAAGCTTAATAAAATAATAAAAGTAAACCCTTTGTTATTTTGGAGTGAGCATAATGTGTGGAAATTTATAAAAGAAAATAAAATCCCTTATAATAAACTTCACGATAAAGGTTTTCCTTCTCTTGGTTGCGCCCCTTGTACAAGAGCTATAAAAGATGGTGAAGATTTACGAAGTGGAAGATGGTGGTGGGAAAATCCTGAACATAAAGAATGTGGTTTACACATAAAATAAATATATAATTTAAATTGATATAAAGAAATGAGATAAATACTATGATAGATACACAAAAATTAACACATTTAAGACAATTAGAAGCCGAGTCATTACATATTATGAGAGAAGTAATAGCTGAATTTGATAATCCTGCTATGCTTTATTCAGTCGGAAAAGACTCAGCTGTAATGTTACACTTAGCACAAAAAGCTTTTTATCCAGCAAAGTTGCCTTTTCCTTTAGTTCATGTTGATACTACTTGGAAATTTAAAGAAATGATTGAATTTCGTGATAAAAGAGCTAATGAAGTTGGCTTTGAGCTTTTAGTGCATATTAATGAAGAAGGAGTAAATCAAGGAATTGGCCCTTTTTCACATGGAAGTGAAGTTCATACAGATATCATGAAAACACAAGCTTTGAAACAAGCATTAAATAAATGGAAATTTGATGCTGTTTTTGGAGGTGCAAGAAGAGATGAAGAGAAATCAAGAGCAAAAGAGAGAATATATTCTTTTAGAGATGAAAAACATAGATGGGATCCAAAAAATCAAAGACCAGAACTTTGGAATTTATACAATGCACGAGTAAAAAAAGGTGAATCTATTAGAGTATTTCCTCTTTCAAATTGGACTGAATTAGATATTTGGCAATATATTTATCTTGAAGATATTCCTATTGTGCCTTTATATTTAGCTAAAAAAAGACCTGTTGTAATGCGCGATGGTGTTAAAATAATGGTAGATGATGATAGATTACCCTTAGAAAAAGGTGAAGTTCCTAAAATGGAAAGTGTAAGATTTAGAACATTAGGATGTTACCCATTAACAGGAGCAGTTAACTCAACTGCTTCCACATTACCTGAAATTATTCAAGAAATGTTATTAACAAAAACAAGTGAGCGACAAGGTAGAGTTATAGACAATGATTCTGCTGGTTCAATGGAAAAGAAAAAAATACAAGGATACTTTTAAAATGAGCATTCAAGAAACAAAAATAGCCTCTGATATAGAAAGTTATTTAAAGGAACATGAAAACAAACAATTACTTAGGTTTATTACTTGTGGAAGTGTTGATGATGGTAAAAGTACTTTAATTGGAAGATTATTGCATGATTCAAAAATGATTTTTGAAGATCAATTAGCAGCAATTAAAAAAGATTCTATTAAAAGTGGAACTACTGATGGTGAATTTGATTTAGCACTTCTTGTTGATGGTTTACAATCTGAGAGGGAACAAGGCATTACTATTGATGTAGCATATAGATACTTTGCAACGGATAAGCGAAAATTTATAATAGCAGATACCCCTGGACATGAACAATATACAAGAAATATGGCTACAGGAGCTTCAACGGCTGATTTGGCAATTATCTTAATAGATGCTAGATATGGTGTTCAAACACAAACAAGACGGCATAGTTTTATAACTAAACTCTTAGGAATTAAACACTTAATTATTGCTATTAATAAAATGGATTTAGTTGATTTTAGTGAAGATAAATATAATGAGATTGTTGCTAATTATGAAGAATTTGCAGATGAAATAAATCTAAGCACTGATATAACATTTATTCCTCTATCAGCTTTAAATGGTGATAATGTAGTTAATCTTAGTTCAAAATCACCTTGGTATAAAGGTGCTACTTTAATGAATACTTTAGAAACTATTGAAATAGAAAGTGATAGAGATTTAGCACATTTTAGAATGCCAGTTCAATATGTTAATCGTCCTAATTTAAACTTTAGAGCTTATTGTGGAACTATTGCTTCAGGAATTATAAGTGTAGGAGATTCAGTCACAGTTTTACCATCAGGAAAAAGTTCAACAGTTAAAGAAATAGTAACTTATGATGGAAATTTACCGTATGCTTATGCACAAATGGCAATAAGTATTACGTTAAATGATGAAATTGATATAAGCAGAGGTGATATAATAGTTAAAAGCGACGAACAAGCTGATATGGCTGATAGCTTAGATGTAAATATCGTATGGATGGACGAAAAACCACTAACTAAAGGTACAACTTATTATATAAAACGAGCTTCAACTCTTACAACTGGAAGCTTTGATAGCTTTTATTATAAAACAGATGTTAATACTTTAGAGCAAAAAGAATGTAATACTTTAAACTTAAATGAAATAGCACATGCAAAACTTGAATTAAATCAAAGTATTGCTTATGATGCCTATGATCATATTAAAGCTATGGGTTCTTTTATTGTAATTGATAAAATTACAAATAATACTGTTGGTGCGGGAATGATTGTAAAGAAATCCGAATCTTCTGTAAAAACCAAAATTAATGAACATAGTGAATTCGAAATAGAATTAAATGCTTTAGTAAGAAAACATTTTCCACATTGGGAAAGTAAAACAATATCTTAAAGCTTATTAACTTTTTATATGCTACTATTCACTCATATTAATATCTAAAATAGGATTTATATTATGAGTGATTTGTTTCGTCGTTTTTTTAACCAAAGAACTGATACTTTAGGGTATATAAAGTATAATACCATTGGGGAACATAAAGATTTATATTTTGATTATATTGCCTCTGGTTTAGCTTTTAGACAAATTGAAAACAGATTATTTGATGTATTAAAAACTTATGCAAATACTCATTCAAAAGAAGCTTCTATGGCATCAAAAACGAATGATTATTATAATGAAGCATATAATAATTTGCATCAATGTTTAGAATTAAATGATGACTTTATAATACTTCCTTGTGGTTTTGGTGCAACTTGGGCTATAAAAAAATTTCAAGAATTATTAGGACTTTATATACCTCCTGTTACATTAAAACGTTTAAATATAAAAGTTGATAAGAAAAAACTCCCCTTAGTAATAATAGGTCCTTATGAACATCATTCAAATGAAGTATCATATAGAGAAGCATTATGTGAACTGCAAAGAGTTAGCTTAGATGATGATGGTTTATTAGATTTGCTTCATCTTGAAAATATTTTAAAAGAAAATCAACACAGAGAAATAATAGGCAGTTTTTGTGTAGCTTCTAATGTAACAGGAATAATAACTCCTTATAAAAAAATATCACTATTATTAAGAAAATATAAGGCATTAGTGTGTTTTGATGCAGCTGCTTGTTCTTCTTATATGAATATTGATTGTTCTTATTATGACGTTATGTTTACTTCAGCTCATAAACTCTTAGGTGGACCTGGTTCTTGTGGTTTATTAATAATAAAAAAAGATTTAATTGACACTTCTTTGCCCCCTACATTTGCAGGAGGAGGAACAGTTACTTATGTTAGCCAATCTTCACAAAGCTATAACGATGACCCTGTTATAAGAGAAACAGCTGGAACTCCTGGAATTTTGCAATTTATTAAAGCTTCTTTATCTTATAGCTTAAGAAATGAAATAGGTTTTGATTTTATTGCAAAAAGAAAAAATGAAAATATGACTTATTTTATAAAAGAGTTAAATAAAATTCCAAACTGTACAATATATGGAAACAAGAGTTCAAAAAATATAGGAATAGTATCTTTTAATATAGGAGATGACGACCCTTATATTTTATGTGATAGTATATCAAAAAATTCAGGTATTCAAACAAGGGCAGGATGTTCTTGTGCTGGACCTTATGGTCACGACTTATTAGATTTAAAAGATGGTGTTGATATGAGTGATAAACCAGGTTGGTTAAGAGTTTCTATTCACTTTTCTCAAACTAAAGAAGATATTGATAAACTTTTAGCTTCTATTAAAAAATCTCTTCTTAAAAAGGTTTAATAATTCTTGGCATTAAGTGTGAATATAGCCTAATATGGTAGGTGTTTTTATTATTTTTTTAAAATTTCATAGCTTATTTCTAATATTAAATCATAATTTTTTTGCCCATTAAAGTACTTGGAATAGTGCTAACGATTTTCAAATTAATAGAAAATTTTATATTTGATAATTCATCTTGAAGTATTTTTTTTATATCTTTTAATAAAAAATCTTTTTTACTTTCAATGATTATATTTAAGCACTCTCCCCTTAGTTCATTTGTTTGTGAGCTAACTGTAACCAAGGCTTTTTTTATATCTTTTACATTTTCTAATATATTTTCTATTTGAACAGTTGAATATCTCTTACCTGCAAGTTTAAATATCTGTGAGCTTCTACCTAAGAGCTTAAATTTATTTTTAAATAATTCTACATAATCAAAAGTTTGAATCAAGCCTTTGGTATGTACAAACTCTTCTTCATAAAGTGTATGCGATACAAATTTTGATTGAACTTTTAGCTCATTTTTTTTATTGACATTCACTTTTACACTATCAAGTATGCTCCATAATGTATCGTCATTATATTTATAAGCAATTCCTCCTGTTTCTGTTGAGCCAAATAATTGTATAATAGAAGTAGAAAATTTACCTCTAAACTCTCTTATCACATCTAAGGATAAAGGAGCAGTTGAACTTAGAAAAATAGATTTACTTAAGTTTTTACTTGTATTTATTCTATTAAGTGATTTTATATAAAGTGGAGTAGTGATAACTAAAGAATAATCATCAATTAAATTTAATAAATCATTTGGCAAAAAATGCTCTTTAAGTACAATATCTATATCGTTTATTAAAGGATACATCAAGCCCAATAAAAAACCATAAAAATGTATAAAAGGCACAGTTGTGATAATTCTTTTTATTTTATGTTTTGAAAATAGCTTACTTAATGTAGATATCTCACTTAGAATATTTTCTTTGGTTTTTAATGCTCCAAGGGGATTGCCTGTCGTTCCAGATGTAAATAAAAGAAAAGAAAAATCATAATCATTAAAAATATTATCATCATTTTTTTTCTCTTCAAAAGCTTTAATATTAAGTGAAGTCAATTTTTTACTTATTGATTTATTTGTGCCATCAAAAAGTATTAATTTTGAATTTGAATAATATGAAGTAAAAATATTCAAAGCATTATTTTCTTTATTTGATGAATTTATATATGATATTTTATTTACATAGTTTTTATCATAAAATAATGCCTTATTAATAACATATTGACTAATAGTTTGATTATCATTATAAATTTTTAATATCATTTATATCATCTTTTTAAATATACTAAATTTATTGATGAGAAGGTCGCTCAACCATATACCCAATACCTCTTACATTTAAGATAAAATCTTCTTTTAATACTTTTTTTACACGATTAACTTCTGCTCTTATTGTCGCATTATCTATATCATCATCATTCCATACATAATCTCTAAACATATTATAATTACATATTAAGCTTCTATTATTTGTTAATAATTCGATAATTTGAACTTGCCTTTTTGGAATAATTTGAGGTTCATTATTAAAGTATAAAGTTAGTTCTTCACAATTAAAACTATAAGATTTTGATAATCTTTTATGATTCATTTTTACTTGTCTAGTTTTTAGAACCTTATCAATTCGTAAATTAAGTTCTTTTAAATGAAAAGGTTTTTTTAGATAATCATGACAGCCAATATCAAATGCTCTTGTAATATCTTCAATATCAATAAGTGCAGAAATAAAAATCGTAGGTACCATTTTCTTTTCTTTGTGTAATTTCTCTAAGATACTTAACCCATCTATTTTGGGTACGTTAATATCTAAAATAAGAAAATCAAAATTTGTATTATCTAAAATATCAACACATTTTTGTCCATCTTTTACAGAAGTTATGCTATGTCCTACTTTTTCTAAAAATTGCTGTATAGCTTCATTTAACATCATATCATCTTCTAAAAGTAAAATTTTCACTGTAAATACTCCTTAAATATATAAGTAAATGAAGTTATGTTTTTATTTGTTTCTAAGACAATCTCAACATTTTCTTCATCACATATTCTTTTTACAAGATTAAGCCCTAAGCCAAAACCATCTTTAGCTTTAGCTTCTCTATAATATTCTTCAAATATTCTTTCTGGATATTGTATTTGCTTTGAATAACTAGAAATAATTAATTTACATGTATTGTCTTCTTTTTCTAATGAAATTAAAATATTTTTGTTTTCTAAGGTATATTTAATAGCATTTGTTAGATTATTATCTATTATTCTTTGTAATTTAGAAGTATTAAAATAAATAAAAAGTTCGTTTTCCTTATGCTCAAAAATAAATCTTGTATTAAATTTATTTGCAACTTGAAGAAAAAAATCAATTCTACTTCTTATAAAATCAACTAAATCAACTTCTAATTTTGGATATGAAATTTGATCTTTTTTAACCAAATAAGACAAATCATCATAAATAGAAAATATATTTTTTAATGCAACTTCAATATTAGACAAGTATTTATTTTTTCCATTTTCCATTTCATATAGTTCAATATTACTCATAATCACAGCTAAGGGAGTATTTGTTTCATGTACTGCATATCTTAAAAATTCTTTTTGAGATTTTAGAAGATTATTTGAATAATTTTTTTCTTCTTCTAATTTTTTTGATTGTTCTTGATAATCAATTACACTTCTTTGAATAAGATGAGTTAATGACTGTACAGTTTTAACATAAGAAATTTTATTGTGTCCTATTTGTTTATTTGTTATTTCTATATTTTTAGTATTTGTATTAGTATTTTCGCTTAAACTAACAAATGTTAATGTTTGATTTAATAATTCATTACGATCAACATTGTGATAAAACTCAGCATAAGTAAAAAATCCAACACTAGTAGCTATATTAGCAAAGGGTTCTATTTCTACTTTTATTAGATTTTGCATATATCTTCTTCTTGCCATACAAGAATAAATAAAAAATGTCTCAGTATTTAGACTATGTATATTTTCAATATATTTTATAGGATTTTCCATAAGCATTTGAGCATTTGCAAAACCTAGTTTAACTATATCACCTTTAAATAAATTTCCACCACAACTAAGTGATCCATCATCATACTTAGTTAAAACTGCCCTTGCTACATAAATGTTATTTTTCTTAACTATTAAAGGATATTCAGCTTGAACAAAAGATGTACCTAGATATTTTTCATAAAATTCTTGAGCACTCATACCTGAGATTTTATATATTCTATTTCCTACAACTTCATCAATCGTATGCCCAACACCAATAGGAAGCCAATCAAATTTTTGAGCATTGCTTACTTTTAAAATATCAGAATTTAAAGATATAGCAACGGCACCTTTAGAAATGACATTATTACTTAAAGATATATATGTTTGTTTAAACATTCCATTATCTCCTGCCATTCCTCCACAAACCATAATTTTATTATTATACTTTTCTATGCCTTTTAGATATTCTTCTGCATTTGTAGATGTGCCATCTGTAAAAGTAATAATTAATTTAGTATTAGAAGTTATGACATTTTTTGCCATTTCATAACCACTAGAAAAAGGATCCTTGTCTTCTATGATATGTGATTTTAAAAATGTAAATTGAAAAACAGAAATCGCTATTATTGTTTTAAGCGTTGAAACTTTTTCATTATTAATCTCACCATCAGTTGTAGTGCCTATACAAAAAGCTTCTGGAAGTTGTTTTTGTATCTCATTTGATATAAATGCTAAAGTACTTTGATTATGTCCACAAAAAATCTGAACAAGAATATTCTTTTCATTGATAAATAAGTGATATTCAATTTTTTTTTTGAAATTATTATTATGAAATGTATAGGTATATGTTTTCATTAGAAATTGTATCATAAAAGAATAGACTTAAACTTTTTTAAGCACTTCTTGTCATTATTTTTAATATATTTACTTTTTTTTACAAAGCATATAAGCTCAGAAATATATTAGGGGCTATATAGTACAATACTTGAACTTTATACAAATGGGAGTGCTAAGTTAATAAGATTATAAGAAACTATCAAACAAAGGCAAAGAAGATGAAACCAAAGTTGTTTATATTAATAATAATTACATTCCTATTTACAGGATGTTTTAAAGGGGAAGAACAAATATACCATGGAAAACGAAGCTACAGTAAAGATGGTAAAAATACAGTAAAAGATAATCTTACTGGTTTAATATGGCAAAAAACTGGAAGTAAAAATAGTATGAACTTAAATGATGCAAAAAAATATTGTTCAAGCCTAAGCTTAGATACTTATACAAATTGGCGATTAGCATCTTTTAATGAGTTATATTATTTAGCAGATAGAACAAAAATAAATCCAGCTATAGATGAAAAATATTTTGAAGAAAGTGGTGACTGGTACTGGAGCAGTACTACAAAAAGTTCAGATTCTTCTAAGGCTTGGGTCGTGAATTTTGATAGTGGTTTCTCTAATAACATAAGTATATTAAGTAATTATTCTGTTCGTTGTGTGCGTTAGGTTTTGATAGCTTTTTTTGATTTTAAAAGTTCTTTCAATAAGTTTGATGAGCTATAATCTAAGTTGTGTAGAAGATAGTAAAACAATCTTAAAATGCTTCTAGTTATAAGCTAATAAAAATTTAAATATGGAGTGTCGGAGATGACAAAAAAAATATGTTTAGGCTTGTTTCTTTTAGTAAATGTATATGCAAGTGATATAGTAATAGATAAAGACACAGATATGATGTGGCAAGATAGTAGTAAGATAGTAGAAAAGAACTATAATGATGCTGTAAAATACTGTAAAAATTTATCATTAGGTGGTTATGATAATTGGAAACTTCCAAATATAGATGAACTTATGAGTATAAGTGATAAGAGTAGGAATAATCCTGCTATTAAAAAGATATTTCAAAATACCAAAAATTCTTTTTATTGGTCAAGTAGTAAATATAAAGGCGATTCTTCGGATGCTTGGCTTGTGAATTTCGATTTTGGAAGTGATCACTACTTCGGTATGTCAGATAAGCTTTATGTTCGTTGTATGCGTTAGATTTGGACAGTTTTTTTAAAAATATAACTTTTGATATAAATGCTGATTTTGTAAATAAATGTGAAGTATTTATTGAGCTTCTTCAAAAGTGGGGCAAAGTACATAATTTAAGTGCGCAGTTAAAAACAAATGAGATTGAAGACAATATCATTGATTGTATTTATCCTTTGAATTTTGTTCATACTTTTAAAAGTCTTGCAGATGTAGGTACGGGAGCTGGTTACCCTGGTTTGATACTAGCAATGGCGAAGTCAAATGTAAAAGTGTATTTAATAGAACCAAGAATAAAAAGAGTGGCATTTTTGAATTTTGTTAAAAATACTTTAAAGCTTGATAATGTAGAAATATTATGTAATAAAGTTGAAGATATACAAAATATAAAAGTAGATTTAATAAGCTCACGAGCAGTTACAAATACACAAATGCTTTTAAAACTTACAAAAAATATTTCTAAAAGTGATACTTCATATTTATTTTATAAAGGAAGTATGCTAACAAATGAGCTAGAAGAAGCTAAAATCAAAAACTATAAAATAGTAAACAAAGATAAAAGAAATTATTTATATATAAAGGCAGAGCAGTTATGATTAAAATTTTAGTAGTTATAGGAGTTTTATTTTTGCTTTATAAAGTGTTATTTAAAAAACCAAATAACAATAGATCTAATAATGCATCTAATAATCCATCTTTTAAAGAAGATGAACTGAAAGAAGAAATAATGCTAGAGTGTTTTACTTGTAATATCTTAGTTTCACAAAATGAAGCTATTTTAGATAATAAAGCATATTTTTGCTCACAAGAATGTATAGATAAAAGGAATGAAGATGTTAATAATAGGTGATGAAAATATACCTTATGAAACTTTTACAAAAATTACTAATATAAACGATATTACAAATACTAAGTCTAATAGTACAGTGCTTTTTACTTATGATATTAGCTTAATAAAATATACAAAAAAGAATGATATTAATACTGCTGTGCTTATAAAAGATGTAAAAGAAGCTATTTATTGTAATGCTTTAGATGTTAGATATATAATTTGTGAAAAAAACATAGCCCAAGAAATACAAAACTTAGCAGATAATTATATCTTTGATTCTAAAATTTTAGCTCTTATAACTTCTAATAATGAATTTGAAGATATAGCCCAAAAAGAAATTGACGGAGTTATTTATGAAAGTGTAGTAGAATGAAAACTATCTTAGATATTTTTGTATTATTATTATTTGTATTTATGATTTTCATGTTCATTGTTGGATTTAATAAACAACAAATTAATAAACGCAAAGATAAGATGAAAGACTTGCACATTAAAAATGATAGAAGTGACAGAAATAATATAAATGATAAAAAGGAAACAAAAGATGAATAAACCACTATTAATAGAAATAGGAGTAGAAGAGCTTCCTGCAATTCCTTTTTTAAAAGAATTAAAAAATATCAAAAAAAAGTGGTCAGATATTTTAGATAAAAACAAACTATCTTGTGAATTTGAATTTTTTTATACTCCAAGAAAGTTAGTACTTTGGCATAAAACATTTACTTTATCACAAGAAGACACTTGTGTAGAAATGTTTGGAGCTCCTATTAGCATAGCTTATAAAGATGGTAAAGCTACAGGTGCAGCTTTAGGTTTTGCTAAAAAATGTGGTGTTGATTTGAATGCTTTAGAAACAAAAAAGATGCCAAAAGGTGAAGTCTTATATTTTAAGCAAGAAAAAAAAGGTCTTTTATCTAAAGATTTATTAAATGATATGATAAATGAATTTATATCGTCTTTAAATTTTGGTAAAACTATGAGATGGGCTAATAGAAAAGATAGCTTTATAAGACCTATTAGAAACTTGGCTATACTTTTAGGTGATGAGGTGATTAATGCCACATTATTTGGAGTAAAATCATCAAATAATACGTATGTGCATAGAATGGTTTCATTTAAGCCTTTGTCTATTAATGATGGAAATGATTATTTTAAGATATTAGAAGATGGTGCTATTATCTTAAATCAAACACAAAGAAAAGAACTGATTTTAGAACAAATAAAACAAATTGAAAATAAGCACAATATTACTGTTGAATTAGATAAAACTTTATTAGATGAGATTGTTTGTATCACAGAATACCCAACAGCTTTAGTGGGTTCTTTTGATGAAGCATTTTTAGAACTTCCAAAAGAAGTTATTATAACTTCTATGAAAGAACATCAAAGGTATTTTGCAGTTTATAAAAATGATATTTTAACGAATAATTTTATAGTAGTATCAAATGCAAAGACACAAGACTTTTCACTAATTATTGCAGGTAATGAAAAAGTTTTAAAACCAAGATTAGCAGATGCTATGTTTTTTTATAAGAATGATTTAAAAACTGGACTTAATAATGAAGGTCTTAAAAAAGTATTATTTGTCGATGGTTTAGGAAGTATGTATGAAAAGCTTCAAAGAGAAGATAAAATAGCACAATATTTAGCAAAAATATACAAAATAGAAAATAGCATTTTATTAAGCAAAGCAGTGTTTTTATCAAAAGCTGATCTTATGTCTGAAATGGTATATGAATTTACGGAACTTCAAGGACTTATGGCTTATTATTATGCTAAAGGTGCAGGTGAAGAAAAAGAAGTATATATAGCTTTAAAAGAACAATACTTACCAGATGCAAAAGATGCACAATTACCCACATCTGTATTTTCAAGTATAGTTGCACTTTCATATAAATTAGATACATTAATGGGTTTATTTAGTATAAACAAAATACCAACAGGTTCAAAAGACCCATTTGCTTTAAGACGAGCTGCCTTAGGAATTGTTAAAATTTGTATTGCTCATAATTTAGAATTTAATTTATCAAATCTTATTGATACTTTAGGATCTTCTTACAAAGGCTTAGATAAAAAACTATTATTAGACTTTTTTAATGAAAGATTATTTACTATATTTGATGTAAATCCTTCAGTTTTAAAAGCAGTTTTAAAAAGTGGTGAATTAGATATATTAAATATATCAAAGAAAATAAATGCACTTAATCCTGTAGTTTTAGACCCTTTGTTTAAAAAGTATTCTTCTACATTTAAAAGACTTGCAAATATTATAAAAGATATAAATACAAATGAACATCTAACATTAGATGAAAATTTATTTGAAGATGAAGCTGAAAAAACTTTATATAAAAAATATACTCAAATTACAAATATGAAGTTTAAAACATATGAAGAAGAATTAGAAGCTCTTTTTGCATTAAAACCTTATTTGGATGATTTTTTTGATAAAGTATTTGTAAATCATGAAAATCAAGAAATCAAAATAAATAGAAAAAATCTAATTGCTATGATATACAATGCTTTTAGAAATATAGCTGATATTAAAGAAATCACGGTATAAACTTTGTTTAAAAAGAGATAATATTATGTATGAGGAATGGTCAAGAAGTTTATATTATTCATTTCTCAAATTTGTTTCACTTAAAAAATATTTCTTAAAATATAAATTATTACAGATTTGGTGTTCTATCACATAACTTATTAATTGGTCTAATTTAGCTAAAATATCTAATATTAAATTATTAAGGATAATATTATTAAGTTTACTCAATACCACTCAAAATATTATGCTGAAATATTAACACTTCAAAACAGTGCTAATTCTATTGATAGATTATCTCAGTCAATTTTCAATGCTCAAATAGACTTGAACCCTCATCAAGTTGAAGCAGCTCTATTTGCTTTTAAGTCGCCTTTGTCAAGTGGTGTTATATTAGCTGATGAAGTTGGTCTTGGTAAAACTATTGAAGCTGGTCTTGTTCTTACTCAGTATTGGAGTGAGGGAAAAAGGAAGATACTTATCATCGCACCATCAAGTCTTAGAAAACAGTGGTCTATGGAGTTAAAGGAGAAGTTCTTTTTAGATAGTTTTATTTTAGATGGGAAGAGTTACAAAGAAGAAATCAAAAGGGGTAATAAAAATCCATTTGAGCAAAAAGGTAAAATAGTTATCACTTCTTATCAGTTTGCTTCAAGATATAGTGAAGCTATGTTTTTAGTTGATTTTCACTTGTCAGTCATAGATGAAGCTCACAAGATGAGAAACTTCCACAAAGGTGAAAAAGCAAAAATGTCATTTGCTATTGCTAATGCTCTAAGAGAAACTAAAAAGATTTTACTTACAGCAACTCCACTTCAAAACTCTTTACTTGAAATCTTTGGTCTTGTAAGTGTTATAGATGATTTTGTATTTGGAGATAAGAAGTCTTTTCAAAAACAGTTCTCATCAACTACCTTAACTACAAGTGATATGAACGACCTCAAAGAGAGACTAAAACCAATAGTAAAAAGAACTCTTAGAAAAGATGTTATTGAGTATATTAACTACACTAAAAGAATACCAATAGTTGAAGAATTTACACCATCAACAGATGAAATTGCTCTTTATGATTTAATCTCTGATTTTATGCTAAATGAAGATTTATACTCTATCCCCAAAGCTCAAAGAATACTTATCACTTTAGTGCTTAGGAAGCTACTTGCTTCATCTACAAGTGCCATAATGGGAACTCTAGGAACACTTATTAAACGACTAAAAAAAATGGTCGTTCTAAAAAGAATAACTAGGGAAGATTTAGAACTTATAATTGATGATGAAGATGAGTTAATAGAAGATTATCTTGAAGAAGAAAATGATACACCAAGCGATACACCATTTCAAGAAGTTAGATTATTAGATGATGATATTGAAGCTATTGAAAGGGAAATAGGAGAGCTTGAAATATTTATAGAGTTAGCAAAAACCATAGAGATAGATACTAAAGCTTCATCACTTTTAAGTGCTTTAACTAAAGGTTTTGAACAACAAATTAAGTTAGGGGTAAAAGACCAAAAGGCTATTATATTTACAGAGAGTAGAAGAACACAACAGTTTCTATTTGACTACCTTAGCGATAATGGATTTCTTGATAAAGTTGTATTGTTCAATGGAACAAACACAGACCCAAAATCAAAAGAGATATATAAAGCTTGGGCAGAACTGTATAAAGATAGCAATAGAGCAACTGGAGCTAAAAGTGCTGATATGAAACAAGCCATAGTAGATTATTTCGCTAGAGATGCTTCTATTATGATAGCGACTGAAGCAGGAAGTGAGGGTATAAATTTACAGTTTTGTAATATGCTTATCAACTATGACCTACCTTGGAACCCACAACGAATAGAGCAAAGAATAGGTAGAGTTCATAGATATGGACAAAAGTTTGATGTAGTAGTTATCAACTTCTTAAATAAGAAAAATGCCGCGGATAGAAGAGTATATGAGCTTTTATCAAGTAAGTTCAATCTATTTGAGGGTGTATTTGGTGCTTCTGATGAAGTGCTTGGAAGCATAGAAAGTGGTGTTGATTTTGAGAAGCGAATACTTGACATATACCAAACTTGTAGAGATGATAAAAGCATAGAAGAAGCATTTAATGATTTACAAGAAGAGTTTAGTGAGAAGATAAAAGAAACAACTATTAGGACAAGACAATCACTCTTAGATAACTTTGATGAAGATGTTCATTTAAGACTAAAAGATACGGCACTAAGAAGCAATAAAACAGTAGATAGATTTTCAAGTGTATTTTGGGATATAACAAAAGCAGAATTAAATGATAAAGCTATATTTGATGATGATAAAAAAGAGTTTGATTATCAAGGTAATCACTACCAACTTATATCAGCTTCAAAAACAAATCCAAATCAAAAGGCTCATACTTATAGACTAAATAGCCAACTTGGAGAAGAAGTCATTAATAGAGCTAAACAAAGAGAGCTAAAGCAAACTAAACTTATCTTTGACCTTACACACAACAAATACAAAATATCGCTTCTTGATGACTACAAAGGTAAAAGAGGTTTTCTAAAAGCTACTAAAGTATCTATCAAGTCTTATGATTTAGAAGAGTATGTAATCATTACAGCACTTACAAGCGATTATAAACTACTTAATGAAGAAGTTGCTTCAAAGCTACTATCTCTTGAAGCTACACTCAACACTAAGGTTAATATTGACACTAACGATACTGAAAAGTTAGAGTATGAATACCTTAAGCAAAAAGATATAATACTTAGAGAAAATGAAACTACAAATCAATCTCACTTCTTAAATCAAAGTATAAAATTAGAGAAGTGGTCAGAAGATAAATCAGCAAGTGCGAACAAAGAACTAAAAGATACAAACTCAAAAATAAAAGAGCTTAATCGCCAAAGTCGTGCTATTACAAACATAGCAGAACAAACAGACATACAACTTCAAATACAAGCTCAAGAGAGAAAGAAAAGAAAACTACAAAGAAGTATTTTTGATATTTTAGATGAGATAGATGAGCAAAGAGATAAGTTGATAGAAGAACTGAAAAAAGCAAAAGAACAGAAGATTACAACAAATGAATTATTTACAATACAATGGGAAATTATATAATGCAAAAATTTGATGACTGGAATGAAGTTAAGAAAGTAGCTCACACAAAAGAAAGAAGATTAGACATTAAACCACGAGAGGTATTTTGGGTAAAAATAGGTCAAAATATTGGAGATGAAGAGTATGGAAAGGGTCAAAACTTCACACGACCCGTTATAGTTATACGACAACTAAGCAGAGACTTATTTCTTGGTGTTCCTACCACAACAACACTCAAAGATAATGACTATTTTCATCTGTTTGAATATACTAATAAACAAAGAGGCGATATTCAAAATAGTGCTATGATTTTACAACTAAAAGTTTTTAGCAAAAAAAGACTTATGAATAAAATCGGAACTATAAACAAAAATGATTTTGAAGAAGTATTAACAAAGGCAAGAAAATTGTTGATTAGCCCCATCTGAAAGATGGGTGTTCCCGAAGGATAATTGTAAGAGCATTATACAATAAAATGAATAAAACATCAAGAGGCAAAAAATGAGTAAAACTGAAAATCAAAAAAAACTACTAAAAATACTTAACGAAATATTTCAACTTGACCAAAGTGATTTAGACTTTGGTATCTACCGTATTATGAATACTAAGAACCAAGAGATAAATGAGTTCTTAGATAAAGACCTAATATCAAGTGTAGCAAAAGCTTTTTCTAAAAGTGAAAATGAAGCAGAACAAAATGAATTAGATGAGTTAAAATCCAAGGACACCGTGTTAGGATATATCAATGGAGATGAAAGCACTAAAAAAGCATTTGAAAATCTTGATGATGTTAAAAGGTATATATTACTAAATGAAAAACTCTCTACAGCTACAACTTCTTCTAATCTTGAAAACGATGTATTTTCACACTTAGCTAACTTCTTTAAGAGATACTATAAAGATGGAGATTTTGTAAGTCTTAGAAGATATAAAAAAGATACTTATGCCATACCTTACGAGGGAGAAGAGGTAAAACTTCACTGGGCGAACAGCGACCAATACTATATAAAAAGTGGAGAGTATTTTAGAGATTATACTTTTACGGTAAATGACAAAACTATACACCTAAAACTTAGTGATGCTCAAACACAGAGTAATAATAACAAAGATACAAGTGATAAAGAGAGAAGATTTGTAATCTTAGAAAGTAACCCTTGTGAAGTAATAGAAGATGAGCTATATATAAACTTTGAGTATAAAGCCATAGGCAAAGAGAAGCAAGACAAACTAAATGAAGAAGCGATAGCTAAAGCACTTGAGAGCATAGAAGATTTAGAATTTCTAACAGCACTGAATGACTTAGCACCAACAGAAAAAAATAAAAAAAGAACCATATTTGAAAAGCACTTAAAAAGTTATACAAGTAGAAACTCTTTTGACTACTTTATACATAAAGATTTAGGTGGATTTTTAGGTAGAGAATTAGACTTCTATATCAAAAATGAAATACTATTTTTAGATGATATTATGGATAGTCCTATCAAATATGATGAGGTGATGGGTAAGATTAAAATCTTTAAAGAAGTGGCTCAAAAAATTATTGATTTTGTAACTCAACTTGAAGAACTTCAAAAGAAACTATGGGAGAAGAAAAAGTTTATCATAGAAACTAACTACTGTATTACTCTTGATAGAATTGATGAAAATTACTATGAAGAAATTTTTGCTTGTGATGAGCAAAAAGCAGAGTGGAAAACTCTTTTTGATGTAGATGTTCAAAGTGTTGATGACTTAAAAGAAGAAAAGTATTTAATTTTAGATACTAAATTTTTTGATATGAAATTTAAGTATAAACTTTTAAGTGAATTTGATAACCTTGATGAAAATATAGATGGAGTGCTTATTAACAGTGAAAACTTTGGAGCATTAAATCTTCTTCAAAGTAGATATAAAGAGCAAATTAAAACTGTATATATTGATCCACCATACAACACAGGAAACGATGGTTTTTTATATAATGATAATTATCAGCATAGTTCTTGGATGAGTTTTATGTATGATAGGTTGGCTTTAGGTAGAAAGTTGATGAGTGATGATGGTGGAATATTTAATAGTATTGATGATTATTCAATTGAAAATGCTTATTTTATTTTTAACGAATTATTTAATAAAAATAATTTTATTTCTACTATTATATGGGAGAGGGCTTTTGCTCCAATTAGTTTGAAAAAAACATTTTCACAAAGTCACGATTTTTTATTAAATTATGCTAAGAATTTAGATAATTATAAAATGAATGGAATTAAAAGAGATGAAGAAAATTTAAGTAGATATAAAAATCTTGATAATGACAGTCGAGGTATTTGGCAAAGTGATAATTTTTCAGTTGGTCCAGAAATTGAGGCAAAAATTTATACAATTGTTACTCCAAGTGGTAGAAAAGTATTACCTCCAAGTGGGAGATGTTGGTTACTAACTAAAGAAAGATTTAAGGAGTTTAGTAAGGATAACAGAATATGGTATGGAGTTTATGGTTCTGGTGTGCCAAGATTAAAAAGATTTCTATCTGAGTCTAAAGCAGATGTCACACCAATGACAATATGGAAGAGGACTGATGTTGGAGATAATCAAGAATCTACAAGGGAATTAAAAAATATTTTTGGTCAAGCCTTATTTACAAATCCTAAGCCATTAAGATACCTTAATCAAATAATTCATATAGGCTCAAATAAAAATTCAATAATTTTAGATTATTTCGCAGGTTCAGGAACAACAGGACACGCTGTAATTAACTTAAACCGTGAAGACAATGGAAAAAGAAAATATATCTTAGTTGAGATGGGAGAATATTTTGATAGTGTTACAAAGCCAAGAATACAAAAAGTTATATACTCAGACAGTTGGAAAGATGGAAAAGCTACAGAAAATGGGGAAAATGGTATATCTCAAATCTTCAAATACTTCAAACTTGAAAGCTATGAGGATAGTCTAAATAACCTTGAATTCAAAAGAACAGAAGAGCAACAGAAAGCATTTGATTATTATCCAGAGGCTAAAGAAGATTATATACTCAACTACTCTTTAGATGTAGAGAGCCAAGGCTCACTTCTAAACATAGATACTTTTAGCACTCCATTTGATTATAAACTTAAAATAGCTACTTCAAGTGTTGGAGAAACAAAAGATACAAATATTGATTTAGTAGAAACATTTAACTACCTTTTAGGGCTTGTAGTTAAAAGAATGGAGATGATAAAAGATTATATTATTGTAGAGGGGCAAAATCTTAAAGGGGATAAAATCCTTATTATTTGGAGAGATGGACAAAGTAATGAAAAGCTAAATGAGTTCTTCAAAACTATGGCTTGGAGTTCAAAAGACAGAGAGTTTGACATCATCTATGTAAATGGGGATAATAATTTAGATAACCTTAGAAAAGATGAAGACCACCATAAAGTGAAGTTGATAGAGCAAGAGTTTAAAAAATTGATGTTTGGAGAATGATATGAGTGAAGAAATAATTGAATTAAAAAAAATAAGTTATCACTTAAAAAATTTATATTTAGACCCTAATAATTATAGATTTGTTGATAATGAAGATTATAAAATAGTTGAAAATGAAAATATATATGATGAAAAAATTCAAAGAAGAACAAAAACTTTTATTGAGGGTAATAAAAGAGAAAATATAAAAGACTTAGTATTAAGTTTCAAAGAAAATGGTTTTTTAAATGTTGATATTATACAAGTCAAAAATTTAGGAAACAATAATTACTTAGTTCTTGAGGGAAATAGACGGGTAGCAACACTAAAAGCATTACAGGAAGATTATGAAAATGGACTTGATATTGGTTTATTAAACCCTGGAATATTTAAAAGTGTTCCATTTGAAATACACGATAATGAAGATGATAAAAAGCATTTAATTATTATGGGATTAAAACATATTAGTGGAAATAAAAAGTGGTCAGCAATTAATCAAGCTCAATTAATTTATGATTATCTTAAAGCATATTGGGAGTTAGAAAGATATTTTGTAGAAGAAACAAAATTATGTAAATCACTTGGTATTACAAAAGTTAAATTAAGGTCATCGCAAAGGGCATATCACTTAATAGTTGAATATAAAAAAAGTGATTATGGAGACCAATTTAAAAGTGATGATTATTCAATATTTGTAGAAATAATTAAAAGACCAAATATTAAAGAATGGTTAGAGTGGGATGACACTTGGTATAAAGCTCATAATCAATATAACTTACAAAGATTATTCTCTTGGATTTCAAATACGGAAGAGATTAAAAATGAAGATAATGATGATGAAGAATATGAAGAATTTGAACCAATAATAACCAAATCAGCAGAAATAAGAGATTTAGCAATTTTTATAAAAGATGATAATGCTTTAAACATTATGGAAAAATATAAAAGTGTATCAAGAGGTCTAATAGCAAGTGGAGAGATAGATAAGCAAAATTATGAGGCTTCTCTTAAAGAGTTAGCCGATGGTATCAATAAATTAAAAAGCTATAAGGATATGATTTCTTTATCTGATGCTGATGTTATTGAAAGCATTAAAAAAGAATTTTTGGAATTAATTCCTAAAAAAAGTTCATTAGATATTGGTCAAGGGAATTTTTCAGTTTGTTTTGAATATGGAAAAAATACAACTCAATTTGATAGTATTGAGATAACTAATTATAAAGTTTTTAAAGATTTCAGTATTAACAAACTAAACAAAATAAATATTTTTGCTGGGTTTAATAACAGTGGAAAAACTTCACTTCTTGAAGCAATATATTTATTAACAAAACAAAATGATATTACTTCATTTTTAGAGTTAATTAGATTAAAAAACAAACTCAGTTCATTAAATCCAAATTGGTTAAATCAAGTTTTTGATGAAGGTATTATTGTATCTGGTATATTTAACCATATTGAAACTTCTATACATTTAGAGAAATTTGAAGCAACAAATATTGATAAAAAGGATGATTATATAGCATCATATAAACTTGATGCGAAAGTTGATAATAGAACTTTAAATAATACAATTCATACATTTGGTTATGAAACATTAAAAAGAGATAATAGCAAGGTAGAGCATCTATGTAATGCTATTTTTAAAAGTCCTTATTTTTATAATCTTAATGAGATACTTCAAACATATACAAAGAGTATTGAGTATAAAACCCAAGATGGTAAGTTAGCTATCAATATGGTTATAGAGTTTATAAAAGGTATTGATAGTTCTATTAATGATATAAGACTAAGCGATAGTAATAATATAAAAAGATTTATAATTGACTCAGATAAATTCAAAGAAAAAAATCTTGATATAACAAATTATGGAGAAGGCTTACAGAGAATATTTGAAATTGCTTTAGGTTTTGCTTATTCGCAAAATGGGATTTTATGTATAGATGAATTTGAAACAGCCATACACAATACATTGTTAAAAAGCTTTACAGAGTTTGTTCAAAAATTAGCTCATATGTTTAATGTTCAAGTCTTTTTAACTTCACACTCAAAAGAATGTATAGATGCCTTTGTGAATAATGATTATAATAATGATGAAATATCAGCATACTTTTTGGAAAATGTTAATAATGAGATAAAAACAAAGTTTGTTAAAGGCGAAAGATTAAAATATCTTGTAGATAATCTTGACCTTGATATAAGAGGTAATACTAATGAATAAAATTATTATTGCCTTTTGTGAAGGACAGCACGACATCGCTTTTTTATCAAAGATTTTATTTGTGGATGGATTTACAGCTTATAATAAAAAAATAAAAAATTTTATTGAGCCTTTGAATAAACAATATGAAACTGAATTATCAGAAAAAAAGATTGCTGATAAAAAGCTTGGATTTCAATCTGAACATATGCTTCCATCCGTTGCCTTACAAAAAGATGAGAATATATTAGTGTTATTACATAACTTAAATGGCGATACTGAAGTTAGTAAAAGAAAACAAATCTTGGATATGTATCAAAATATACAAAGTGAAGATGATGATTTTACAAAGGAATTCAACTTAAACTTTAGGTTTATATATTTTTTTGATGCTGATAAAAAAGGTATTGCCGCAAGAGTGGATGATATTAATAATGAGTTAGAATTAAGTGCTAACTTAGAACATAACAATATTAACAAGATTGACCTATATGAATGGGGCTGCTATGTATTTCATAAAGATAAAGATAGTGGAGACTTAGAAGATATATTATTAGACTTAATGAAACCAAATAATGAAAAAATTTTTATAGAGAGTTTATCTTTTTTAACTACCAATAATTTAAGTGAAGAAAGACAAAAAGAGTTTATCTGTAATGATACAGAAGAAAAATATAAAGATAGAATTAAGTTCAAAGAAAAAAAATCAATCATTTCAATTGCTGGACAATTACAATTTTCAAGTATGAATAATTCTGTAATCATTGCCAAGAGTGATTATATAAAAAAGAGTGATATTTCTTCTAATACACATTGTATAGATATATCAAAATTATTTTTGGAAAGTATATAAGTATGAAGTTCAATAAAAAGTTAGTATTAAACTCCTACCTATTATCACTATTTGGTGTAAAAGATTTTGATGAGTTAGCAAAAGACTTAAAAGCTTCACGACTTGAAGATGTTGAAGAAGATGGTAGCTCTCTTTTTTATCACGAGCTAAAAGATAAGCCAATAGGCACAAGTAAGCAAATCACTGATGATAAACTTTTAGAGTATGATGAAAATATTGTAAAACATACTAAGACTATGGGTCGTGGTATAAAATGGAAATACTTCCAATACTTATCACTGCTTTTTATAGAGATATATTTAGATAAATATTTTGATGATAAGAAACAACTACTTGAAGACCTAAACACTTTTCTTATAGAGTTTAATACTGATATAGAAATAAAAGAAAAACTTACAGAGTATGAGGAAAAAAAGCTAAATAAATTAGCTTTATATAATGCCACTGGCTCAGGAAAAACACTTTTACTTCAAATGAATTTATTACAGTTTAACCATTACTCAAATGGTAAAATGAAAATCAATAAAACAATTTTGATTACACCAAATGAAGGATTGTCAAATCAACATTTAGAAGAGTTCCAAGCTTCAAATATAGAAGCAGAAATATTTAATAAAAATCAAACATCATCTTCTGGACATAAACAAAGTAAAACAAATTACAGTGATATTGAAATTATAGAGATAACCAAGCTTAGTGAAACTGATGGAGACAAGACAGTAGCCGTTGATAGTTTTGAAGACAATAACCTTGTGTTTATTGATGAGGGACACCGTGGTGCTAAAGGCGAAGTGTGGAAAACGAATAGAGATAAACTTTCGGCTAAAGGTTTTGCTTTTGAATACTCAGCTACTTTTGCTCAAGCGATTAATAGTAGCACTGGAACAACTAAAAAGAAGTTAGAGAACGAGTACACTAAGGCAGTTATATTTGATTATAGCTACAAGTATTTTTACAAAGATGGCTATGGTAAAGACTACTCTATTCTAAATCTAAGTGAAGACAATGAGGAGATAAGACAAACTTACTTAACAGCTTCACTACTAAGCTTTTATCAACAAATGAAAATATTTGATAGTTCAAGAGTTATGATAAAACCTTATCTTAT
>JAKZMJ010000003.1 GCA_030491005.1 Sulfurospirillum sp.
TAAGACTACTTCTACCCATCCCATAAGAATTTCCAAACTCAAAAGCTATGACCAGAGCAAGCCCTTTAAATTCCCAATTATATGAACTTGACCAAAAAGAAAATGAAGGAGTATTTGGAAAATAGTCTGTATCAATACTAGGACTAGTTTTACCATAATGCACTATACTTCTTAACTCTTCTCTTGTTGGAACTTTCCAGTTTGTAAAACCACAAAGACCAGAACCTTTATTTGAACCATTTACCAAAGAATTCCAGTCATCATAATAATCATCTTCTTTAGGTTTATCGTCTCTTCCTATGGCACTAATGCCACCCCATGCATAAAGATTGTCTTTATCATGAATACTATTATCATCAGTTTTTATTTCCCATACTAAGCCTGTGTGATTATCTCTTACACAAGACCAAGGCTCTGTAGCATAATCGCCATTTCCTGTATATACACTACCATTAGAGCCTAATCTTGTAAAATCAAATCCTGCAGAACCTCCACCTATCTTAATTAAAGATTTATTAGCATCTCTTCCAGCATTACAATCTTGTGGAGCAGACATATCACTAGCACAAGTTGATGAATTTGTACCTGAAAAATTTCCAGCCCAAGTAATACCTGTATCATTTAAAGTAGAAGTACCAGTTCTAACAACTGCTTTTATTGAAGTTGAGCTTATTTCGGTGCTTTTTGTACTTTCTATACCATCTTTTAAAGATGTTATTACGAAGTAATACTTAGTACCATTTATTAAATTTGTAATAGTTTTAATTGTAGCACTTATATTTGTTATTTTTGTAGCATTTTTTATATCACTAATAGAGCTACTTGAATAATAAATATTATAAGTAGCACCACTTACTTTATTCCAAGAAAGAGTTATTTGCTTATCACCTGATATTGCACTTAAGTTTATAGATTTATCTAAATTATCCAAAGTTTTTTATAATGTGCTAATGCATCTTCTTCACTTACTAAAGTTCCCCCAGCTATATCTTCTACTAACTTTTTTATATTGAAATCATCATTATTTATATTCGTATCTGTTTTTATTTTTTTGATATTTTCTTTTTTATATCATCACTTATCGTTATTCCATTTTCAGATCATCATCATCATCTAAAGATTGCAAGATTCTTAAGACTTTTATTAAAACTGCATTTTTAGTAGTTGGAGTATCTCTTCCAAAACCTAATACTTCCCCTATCAATATCTTGTTATCAGTATTTAGCCTACTTAAATTAAAAGTTCCAATTAATAAATTACCTATTTTAAAAGTAACACTTGTATCAGTAGTAGAAGTATATGGGAAAATTCCACCTTTTTTAGTTACACCTTCTTTTGTTACAACTTCTTTTGATTTTAGAATATAATCTAAACCTTGTATAGCACTATCATGAATAGATAGTTCAGGTTGTTTAGTATCTTTTGTAGAACTAGATGATGAACTTCCACCTCCACCACAAGCTATGAAAACTAAGCTAAATAAGCTTAGAATTAATAAGCGAAGTTTTGCTTTTAGTTTAGACTTTAATTGATACATAAAATTAGATTTAGATTTAAAACGTAATCTTGACTTTTTGCTGTATATTTCAGTAGTAAATGAGAGTTTTGTCATAATATTTTCCTATACTTTAGATTTTTTGATGTTCTAATTTTTCTAATGCTTAATTTATTAAAACAAGTTTACAATTTTTATTATTAAATAAGACTTAAAATAAATATTTTAATCAAAAAATATTATTAAAATTTTTATACACTTTAATTTAAGTATAAAATATAATTAAAGCTTTAAATATAGAGGCTAAAAGTAGTTTTGTAATTTTATTAAAATATTATTTATTTATGAATTTTAAAAAATTTATATGTAAAAATTATTATTTATTTTAAAAATCGTTTATAATCTTTAGTTTTATAGTCCTATTATATCACTATTTTACTAATATAATATAGACTTTTCATAGTAAAATGTTTAAAAATTTCTCAAGTTGTTTATATCTGATAAGATTATTTGGAGTAGCTAGTGAATTTTATGAGCATATAAATCTAAGTGCATAAAGCCAAAAATATTATTACTTATGGGAGATAAAAAAATAAACCCTAAAGTTTCTTAGATCCTTAACTATTTAAATATCCTATTATTCTTTGTACCATTTATTGTTTTGTTTTTTAACTAACCAAATATTTGAATACCAATAATAAGCTTTTTTTGTATTAATAGATGGTGCCGTACAGTTTATCTTTTGTCTTCCATTATACCAGTTTGGTAAAGACATAGATATATTAACAAAGTCATCTTTTTTTGTTTTTGTTAATTTTAAAGATTTACCAAAACTATAACAAGCCAATTGTCTTAAATAAAAATCTTTAATTTTTACATCAAAAGAAAAAGTTTCATTTTTCATAGTTCTTTCTATTAAAATACTTTCGCCTTATTTACATTTTTAATATCAAATGCCAGAGTATTTACTCTTGTAATAAAGTTGTTCATTTTTGCATAATTCATAGCCATAGGAAAACGAGGTATTGCTAAGAAGTCACTACTCTGCCCTACTGCTCCTGATTGTTGTCCAAGACCATAATAAGAAAAAGACTTAAGAGTTTTTTTCAAAAAATCATTATATTCCCCATAAGGATAAGCAAACATTTTTACTTTTATATCTAGTTTATTTTCGATAATATCTCTATCTTTTTTTAAGTTATTATAAATTCTATTTTCATAGTCTTTATTTGATTCATTTTTAAGTTTTCGCACTAAATGTGCATGGTCATAACTATGACTTCCTATTGTTCCACCTTTTTTGATAATAGTTTTTAATTCGTTCCAAGATAAATAGTTTTTATACTTTGCACTTGTTGCTTGTGCATTTACAAACACACTAAAAGGCCATGACTTTTTTTCTAAAAGTACAGCAGCTTCGTATAATACAGATTTATATGCGTCATCAAAAGTAATAGCTACGGTTTTGTTTGGTAGTTTTTCTTTATTTTTTAAAGAACTTATAATTTGCTCTAAGGGTAGAACATTAAAATGATTATCTTCTAAATATTTTAAATGTTGCTTAAAAAGCTTTGGACTAATACTTGTACTTTTAGGTGTGGTATCACTAACATGATGATATAGTAAGATACTAGCACTAGAATTTGCATATGCACTCACATTAAATATCATAATCATAACTATTAAAATTAATTTCATTTTTTATCCTCTTGTAATATATTTTATTTTTATAAAATATAAATTAAAATGATTTTATCTAAAAAAGTATGTTAAGTTACTAAAACTTAGCTCCTTAAAATACTAATATTTTTATTAGATATTAAAAATAAACTAATATATTATTCTACATATTTCTAAAAAAGCTAAAACTATTTAAAAACATAAGAAGGTAAAAAGCTAACTATTTGGGGAAAAGAAATTATTAAAGCAACTGCAAGAAGCATTAAAAGAAAAAATGGTAAAGTAGCTTTTAAAATATATTCTATTTTTTCCCCACTAATACTTTGAATAATAAAAAGTGAAAAACCAACAGGTGGAGTTATTTGTGAAATTTCTACCATAAAAACCAAAAATATTCCAAACCATAAAGGGTCATACCCAGCTAGAACCACAATTGACAATACAATTGGTAAAGTCATAACAACAATAGAAATACCATCTAAAATCATACCTAAGATTACATACATAAGCCCAATTAATAAAATTAATAATAAAGGTGATAAACCTAATGTTGTGATATATTCACTCAAAGCTCTAGCAATTCCTAAAAACCCAATAACTTGAGATAAAAATCCAGCAGCAGCAATAATAAAAGAAATCATAACTGTAGTTTTAATTGAATTTAATAAAGCAGTTTTAAAAATATTTAAAGAAAAACTTTTAAATAAAATTGCTAATAAAATTGAACCAGCCACTCCTAAAGCAGCAGCTTGTGTAGGAGTTGCTAGTCCTGCATAAATAGAGCCTAAAACTAATAAAATTAATGAAAAAACAGGAGCTAAATCTTTTAAAGAATTAATTCTATCTTTATTTGTAAAAACATCTTTGATTTTTGGTTCTACATCTTTATTAAGTTTAGCAATAATCATAATATAAAATGAATATAAAGAAGCTAATAATACACCTGGTAAAATACCTGCAATGAATAATTTTCCAATAGAGACATTAGATAATACTCCATAAATAATCATAATTAATGATGGAGGAATTAAGAATCCTAATGTTCCTGAACCTGCAAGTGAGCCAATTGCTAAAGATTTTGAATAGCCTCTTTTTTTTAGTTCATCTAATGTTATTTTTCCAACAGTTGCTGTCGTTGCTGCACTTGAACCTGATATGGCTGCAAAAAGTGAACAAGCCGCCACATTTACATGTAATAATTTCCCTGGAATAAAAGTAAGCCAAGGCATTAAACCATTTAAAAGTCTTGTGGAAACTGAGCTTTTGTATAAAATTTCACCCATTAAAATAAACATAGGTAAAGCTGCTAATGACCAAGAATTTAGTGAATCATAAATAGAAGAAGCTAATAAATCTCCTATTTTGTCATATATGGATATTACAGGTGGTAAATTATGATTAAAAATCAACATTCCTATAATACCTGTTAGAAATAATGATATGCTTATCCATAAAGAAGATAATAAAAATGAAAACATTACAATAAAAATTATACCTGCTAATATTAATGGATCACTTATCATTTCTAAATCCTTTAATAACAAATACCAAAACAGACAAAATAAATAAAGCAAGTCCTAAAGGCATTGCTAGTTGTGTTAAATATAAAGGTGTTTGGGATACTGCTTCTGATACCATTTCAAATTCATATGAATCATATGTAAATAAAACAGTTCTATAAAATGCAAATAAAAGTACAAGTATTGTAATAAGTCCACTAATAATATCAATTATTCTATTTGTTTTTACAGATAATCTTGAAGTAATAATATTAATTCTAATATGGGCATTTTCTTTAAAAGTATAAGATAAAGCTAGAAAAATTGAAGCTAGATATAAGTAACCACTATACTCATCTGCAATCATTGTAGAAATATCAAAAAAATGTCTTAAAAATATCTCAGATAAAATCAATAAGACTAAAGATATAATCATCAAAGCCGATAAATAAGCTCCCCACAAGGAGAGTTTATTTATGTATAAATATAAAGATTTCATATTTTACTTTCTATATTCTTTAAAAATACTCTTAATGTCTAAAGTTGCACCATCAAGATATTTTTCTAGTAAATTAGAAGCAATTTTGTCTAATTCTTTTTTCAAACTTGAGCTAGCTTCACTGATTTTCATACCATTTTCACTCATAATTTTTTGAGCATTTTTATCTTCTACTCTTACTGCCTTCCATTGGGCTTTCTCAATTTCTTTAGCCGCTTTTAACATCGCATTTTGTTGAGCTTTATTTAAAATATTCCAATAATCTAAATTAATAGATACAGTTTGTAAAGGATAAGCATATTTAATTTTTGTAAAGTGACTTAATACTTCCCAAAATTTTCCATCTTTTCCTGAAGAAGATGAGGTTACAACAGAATTAACCATATTTGTTCTTAAAGCTGAATATACTTCACCCCAAGGAAGTGCAACAGCATTACCACCTGCTTGATTAACAAATGATGCTGAATTTTTATCATAAGTTCTTGTTTTTACACCTTTAAAATCACTAATTGAAGTCATTTTTTTATTTGAGTAAAATCCAGATGCTGGCCAAGTAACAGAATATAAGAACTTTTGATTCCATTTTTTTGCTGTCTTAGAGTATGCTTTTTTTGATATTTGATATAGTTTATAAGCATCATCATACGAATTTGCTATAAAAGGTAAAGCCGATATTCCAAATACTTTACCACCTCCTGAAGTAAAAGGAATAAACATATCAGTCATAGCAACAGTTCCATCTTTTACTGCTTTTAAAGGATTTCCTTTTACAAGTGAAGATCCTGCATGAATAGTAATATTTACACTTCCATTTGAATAATCTTTTACTAAAGAAGCAAATTTTACAGCACCTTTTGTATGAAAATTACTTGCCCCATACTTTGCATTCAAATCCATCTTAATATTTCCTGCAAATACTAAACTACTTACTGCTAAAAATAATACACCTTGTTTTAACATAATAAACTCCTTTTATTTTTGATATAAGAAAGTTTAATATGTAAAAGTGAGTTTGTAGTGAGTTTTAATTTTATAAATTTTTAAGCTTGTAACCTATTTGATAAATATTAGTAATTATATCAATAGGCATTCTTTTTCTAAATTCTTTGATAAATGTTTTTAAAGCAGATGAACTCATAGAAGTTTCTTTCCATAAATTTTCTTCAATTAAAGAATAAGTGATAACTTGATGTTTATTTTTATGCAAAAGAAGTAAAAATTCAATATCTCTTTTTCGTAAAATCACTTCAATATTTTTATAAAACAATTTATATATCTTCATATCAAAATATAAAGACGATGTAAAATACAGTTTTTTATCCAGTTTATTTCCAAAAGCTTTAATTATACCTTCTAATAAATTATTTGAATTTACTGGTTTTATTATATAGTGGTTTATATGTAGGTTTATTAACTGAAGTAAATATTCTTCAGAAGAATAAGCAGTAGTAATAAGAATTAGAGTATCTTTATCTACAGCTCTAATTTCTTCAACCATTTTGATACCATTTTTTTTAGGCATTTGTATATCACTTATTATTAAATCTGGTTTATATTCTAAATACAAATCATAAGCATCTTCACCATTTATAGCTTCATATACTTCTTTAAAATAATACTTCAAGGTATTAGTTATTGAGTTTCTTATTAAATCTTCATCTTCTACATAAAGAACTGTATAATTTTTAAATTGAGTAGTTAAATTATCATTCATATTTAGCCTTTAAACAAATAGTAAACTTAGCTCCATTTTTTTCATTTACAACATTTAATTTACCTTGCATATTTTTTTCAATAATAATTTTACTCATATATAATCCCAAACCAGTACCTTTAAAACTATCTTTAGTTGTAAAATAAGGTTCAAAAATATGATTAATTATATCATCATTAATTCCTTTGGCATTATCACTAATACTAATGATGACATTATTATTTATTTCTTCTGTACTTAAAGTTATTTTTGGATTTTGTATATTATTTTGTTCTAAAGCATCTTTTGCATTTGATAAAAGGTTTAAAATAACTTGAGCAAATTCTCTTTTATATCCGTATATTTTAGAATTTGTGATTATTGTTTTTTCAAAGTCTATATTTAAGTTTAGTATTGAAGCTTCTATTAAACTAAAAGCCTCTGAAATGGCATCATTTATATTAAAATAAATTTTCTCTTTATCAGGTTTAAAAAAGTTTCTAAAATCATCTATTGTATTTGACATATAAACAAGAAGCTTATTTGAAGTATCTATTGTTTGTAATACTAATTTATCATTTGATTTATTAAATTTAGTTGCAGTTTCTAATTCCATTAAAATAGCACTTATTTTAGATAAAGGTTGTCTCCATTGATGGGCAATCATGGATAACATAACTCCCATACGAGCCAACCTTGATTGATGTAACATAGCTCTATCTTTGCTTTGTACTTCTAAAATAGCCTTTAATACTCTTTTTTCAAGATTGTGATTTAAATCTTCTAATAAAAATTCTTTTTTTATAACATTTTGTTTATATTTATTAAAAACTATATTTACCCTATTAGATACAATAAAAGATAATATTCCTATAGATAAAATAACTAAAAAAGACACTATTACTACAAAACGAATATATTTGTTTATTCTTTGTTCTAAAAGTTTTTTATTTTTTAATATAGAACTTTGAATATCATCTATATATAAACCAGCTCCAATCACCCAAGAAAATTTATCATATAATTTAAAAAAACCTAATTTTTCAGAAGAATACGCAAGATTTGGTTTTTGCCAATAGTATTTTATAAAAATACCATTTGGATTTTTTATAGTTTCATTGATAAATTTTTTAGTGATTTTTACACCCTTTGCATCTTCTAAATTTATATCATATTTCCCAATACTTTTTTGTCTAAAAGGATGTGCTAATAAAAAATATGATGTATCATGAATCCAAATATATCCATGCTTTTCATATCTTATTGTTTCTATATATTTTAATATTTTGCTCTTTAATATTTCATTGTTAAGAAGTGTTTCATTTAAATTTTTATTTTCTAATACATTATAATTTATGTAGTGTATTACTGAATTGATTTCTTTTTTTAAAATATTCTTTTGCTTTATAAGATACTTTTTTTCAATTCTTATACTTTCTTCTTTAAAATAAGAATTTTGCGTTTGAATAAAAAAATATGAAGTAAAAAATGCTATTAGTATAACTGTTATAATTGGTGTTAATATAATATATTTTGAAATATTTTTTTCACTAAACACTTTTATCCTTTACTATTTAACTAAGTATAGCTTAAGTAAAATGAATATAATTTATCCTTAAACTATAACTCTAATTCAAAAGGCAATGTTTAAAAATGTTTATTTTAATATGATATTGATTTTCACTAGCTACCTAAAAGTTACAATCTAGCTATTTGTTTTTTTATAAGCACAGGTACAAAAAACATTGATACCAAATATGATATTAAAGTACCACCAATTAATGCTATTCCTAAGCCTCCAAAAACTGCATCATTTGCTAAAAGTGAACTTGCAAAAACCATTGTTAATACTGTTAAAATAATAGGTTTTGATCTTGTAGCCGTTGATTTAGCTATTGCTTCATTTTCACTTAGATTTTCTTCTTTCATTAAGAGTTTCGCAAAATCTATAATCAAAGTTGAGTTTCTTGAATTAATACCAATTAAAGCAATAAAACCAATTAACGACGTAGCAGTTAAATAAAAATTATCATATGTAAAGTAATCCATTATCACATGAGCAAAAATCACACCTATTATTGATACAAAACTAGCTAATACTATACCACCAGCTAGTGCAAAGTTCTTATAATATAAAACCATAAGAAAAAATATAAGTATTAAAGCTATTATAAATGCACCACCTAAATCAATAAATGTATCAATAGTTACTTTTAATTCACCATCAAATATTAAATCAAATTTTTCTTTTGTTTTTATATGAATAAATGAAAGATTTAACATATCTGTTTTACTTATTTCATAATCTTTTGCTAATAAATTTAGCATATCATCTCTTGCATCAAGTAAAGGATATATCTGACTATCTTTATTTGTTTCAGCAATAACATTTATCATAAGACTTAAGTTTTGTGATGTTAATACAGGTTCTTTTATTACTTCTTTTATTTTTACAAATGATAATAAATTTACCATTTGACCGTACTTATTCATAAGCTTTAAAGTTTGAAGTTTATTTTCTAAGTCTTTTTTTGAAAC
>JAKZMJ010000004.1 GCA_030491005.1 Sulfurospirillum sp.
GTTGTCCTGATTCATCTTTTAAATTTAGTAATATTTATAATCTACTACTTTTTCGCTTTGAATATGTTTCCAAATAACTATTTCTTTTGAAATACTGTCTTAAAAACTAGAGTACCTGACGCATTCAGTTTTATTATGACATTAAGCATTATTTCTCTTTTTTCTTACCATAAAATGTTGCATCACATATTAAATTATTATTATTATTATATTATGCACTTTTACAGCTATATCATAGAGCCACTTGCAAATTAGAAAATAAGTTTATAATTTGCAAGTGGCTCTATAATAAAATAATTTTTAAAAACTAGTGTTTATTTTTATTTTAAAATTACAATTTTAAATCACTTAAATAGTATTTTATACACACCTATTGCACATTTCAAGTTGTTACAATTTTTCATATTAATTTTTAGGAGAATATAATGAAAAAAGGTTTTTTAATATTAGGAATTAGTTTTTTGGTTTCATTAAGTTTACATGCAAATGAAAATTCAAGTACAAGTGTAAAAAAAATGAGAGTTGTTGGTTCATGGAGTAGTCTTTCTTTATATAAAGAATATGAAAAACCATATTGGAAAAAACAGTTTCAAAATGAATTTAAAGTTAAAGTTAGATTAAGTTCTTTAGGACAGATTAAATTAAAAGGTGCAGCAGTATATAGACAGTTAGCAAAAGGTGTTTTTGATGTAGTTTCAACAGTAGGAGCTTATGTGGTATCTGATTCTCAAACAATGGCAGGTTTGGATTTTCCAGCAATAGCAAATGATTTGCAAACAGCAAAAAAGCTTGTAGTTGCTTATAAAAATACTTTAGATAAAGCATTAAAAGATGATTTTAATTCAAAATTATTAGCAGTTGTACCTTATCCTGCTCAAGTATTATTTTGTAAAGAAAAAATATCTTCTTTAAGTGATTTAAAAGGTAAAAAAGTAAGAGCATCAGGCTGGACGGTTGCAGAATTCTTAGATGGTATTGGTGCAACTGGTATAACGATGTCATATTCAGAAGTTCCTCAGTCTTTACAAAGAGGTGTAATTGATTGTGCAGTAACGGGTGGTTTGTCTGGATATTCTTCAGGTTGGGGTGAAGTATCAAAATATTTTTATCCATTACCTATTGGAGGTTGGGCATATGTTGTTACAGCTATGAATCTTGATACTTGGAATAAATTTTCTTCAAGTGAACAAAGTAAATTATTAAATTCAATTAATAAACATATTGTAATACCAGCATGGTTAAAAAGTAGTTATGAAACATCTGAGGGTCAGAAGTGTTTAACTGGGCAAAGTTGTTCTTATGGTAAGTCTAATAATATGATATTAGTTAAGGTAAAAGAAGAAGATAGACAATTATCTAAAAAAATATTAGTTGAAAAAGTAATTCCAAAATGGGCAAAAAAAGTTTCACCAAGTATTGTAAAGGAATGGAATAATACTATTGGAAAAGTAGTAAATATTGTAGCGAAATAAGGCTTTATTATGTTAAATCATTTACAAAAATATTCACAAAATTTTGTTTATTTGTGTGGAGTCTTGCTTTTCTTTTCTGTATTTATAATAAGCATAGAGGTTTTTTTAAGAAAGTTTTTTAATTTTTCTTTTGGTGGGGTTGATGAGATTTCATCATATATTTTAGGAATTTGTATTTCTTGGTCTTTAGCATATGTATTGTTTGAAAAAATGCATATAAGAATAGATGTATTTTATAATTTGGTATCAAATAAAGTTAAATTATTTTTAGATTTATTTTCAATGTTTTGTACTTTATTATTTATATCATTTTTAACTTATTACTCCTCTTTAGTATTTATAAGATCATTGGAAAAAAATTCAATGGCAAATACACCTTTGGGAACTCCTTTATGGATTCCTCAGGGTATTTGGTTTTTAGGTTTTATTTTTTTTGCTTTTGTTGTTTACATATTATTTTTTAAAGCATTAATGTCTTTTATTAAAAACAAAAATAATAATTATACAAATATAAAGAAGGAATTCTAATGTTATTAATTTCTATATCAATAGTTATTTTACTTGTATTATTATTAATATCAGTGCCAGTTGCTTCAACTATAGCTGGAGTTGGAATCATTGTTGGATATTTTTTTTCTGATTTTCCTGTTTTTGAAGCTGTTGGTGAAATAACATGGAGTGCAAGTACAGATTTTTTATTATTATCCATTCCTTTTTTTGTATTATTGGGCGAGATATTACTTCACTCAGGAATAGCAAAAAAGATTTATTTTGCTTTGTATCAATGGCTATCTTTTTTACCAGGAGGCTTATTGCATGCTAATATAGCATCTTCTGCTATATTTTCATCTATATCTGGATCATCAGTGGCAACTGCTGCAACTATTACAACTGTAGCTATGCCTCAATGTGAAAAATATGGATATAAGAGTGGATTTTTTGCAGGAACTATCGCAGCAGGTGGTACTTTAGGTATTTTAATTCCGCCTTCAATTAATTTAATAGTATATGGCTTTTTAACAAATACTTCAATTCCAAAATTATTTATTGCAGGATTAGTTCCTGGGGTATTATTGGCATTATTATTTATGGGTTTTATTTTAATTTATAGTATTTTAAAAAAAGACAATACTCAAGTAAAAATAAAAGTTTCATGGAGTGCAAGATTTACTGCATTAAAAGATTTACTTCCTATTGTAATATTATTTATTTTAATTATGGGTTCAATTTATGCAGGGTTTGCAACACCTACTGAAAGTGCTGCTTTAGGTGTAGTTTTAACTTTAATAATTACATATTTTTATGGTTTATTAAATAAAGAAGTTATAAAAAAATCTATTATTGGAACTATGAGAACAACTGGAATGATTATGTTTATTATAATTGCTGCAAATTTTTTAAATTTTGTATTAGTTTCAATTGGATTAACTGATGACCTATCTTCTTTTATCGAAGAACTACAAATATCAAAATATGCCATGTTAGCTATTATTACTCTTTTATTTATTGTTTTAGGTTTATTTATTGAAACACTTTCTTTAATGGTAATTACAATTCCTATAGTTGCCCCTGTTATGATTGCTTTAGGTTTTGATAGTGTTTGGTTTGGTATTTATCTAATTATCCTAATTGAGATGGCTTTAATAACTCCTCCTGTAGGACTTAATTTATATGTAGTTCAAGGAATACGAAATAAAGGAAATATAGGTGAAGTTATGAAAGCTTGTATACCTTTTGTTTTAATCATGATTTTAATGGCTATATTAATGGTTATATTCCCACAAATTAGTTTATATTTAGTTCAATATGTGTAAGGAGATATCAAAATGAATGCTAAAGAATTTAGAAAGTTAGTAGCTAGTGGTGGGTTTAATAAACCTACTGCTGGATATTGTAAAGGACACGTACAAACAAATATGCTTGTTTTACCAAAAAAATATTCTAATGATTTTGAAGAATTTGCAAAAATCAATAATAAAGCAATACCTGTTTTAGAAATAATACATAATTCATATACTTCTAAAATATTAGCAAATGATGCAAATTTATTAAATGAACTACCTTCTTATAATATTTTTGGAAATGGAACATTAATAAAACAAGTAAATAGCATGGAAGAGTATTATACGAAAGATTTAGTATTTTTTCTAATAGGCTGTAGTTTTACTTTTGAAAATTCATTGCAAGAAGCTTTAATACGATTACGGCATATAGATCAGAAAAAAAATGTTTCCATGTATAATACAAATATTAAATTAAACAAAGTAAATATGTTTGAAGGGAATATGGTAGTTTCTATGAGAGCTATTAAAAAGGATAAAGTAGCAGATGCTTGTGTTATAACAAGTCATTATCCAAAAACACATGGAAGTCCAATTCATATAGGATATCCACAAATGATAGGAATAAAAGACATTCATAATCCAGATTATGGAGATAAAATTGAGATTAAAGATGATGAAATACCAGTATTTTGGGCATGTGGTGTAAGTGTTCAACATATGTTAGAAAATGTAAAATTACCTTTTGCTATAACACATACACCTGGATATATGTTTATTTGTGATAAGAAAGATAAAGATTATTATGTATAATTAATATTGATTTAACTAAAAAAAACTATAATATACGAGCCACTTGCAAATTAGCAAATAAGTTCATAATTTAGGTTTTTATTTGTAAAAAAAGTTGAATCAAATTTCAAATAAGTTATAATTTTATATCCTAAAATTTAACAGAAAAGAGATTCAACTTATGAAAAATATTATACCAAAATTATCTTCAAATCTTTCAAAAATGTGGCTTAGGATTATAAACCATGAAAATTGTTTATTTCCTGAGATAAAAGAACAACTAGGAACACTAAGCACTAAAGAAGAAAAATTAATAAAAATATTAGATTTTGCACAAATAGAAAAGCATGTTACAATTGTAACAATTACAAACACTCCAAAAGATAGAGAAGAAATAGCAAGGGCATTTATTGCTAAATCAGTTTATAATATACAAACAACAAGAGATTTAATTCATAGACTGCATAGGGATAGAATATTGCGAGTATTATGTGGATGGAGATATAAAATAGATATTCCTAGTGAATCTAAATTTAGTAGAGTGTTTGAACAACTTAGTGATATGAAAATAGCTGAGAAAACTCATCAAAAATTCATAGAAGAGTATTTGTCAGATACTATATTTATGTACAATGCAAGTGATGCTACTAAAATACCACTTAGGGAAAAACCTGTAAAAGTTGAGAAAAAAGAGAAAGCAAAAAATAAGGTTGGAAGACCTAAAAAAGGTGAGAAAAGAGAAGCTATAAAACCAAAGATTCTTGAACTTCAAAAAGATATGAAAACTACTAATGATATGTTATCACTTGTATCAACATCATGTGGAGTTGGTATTAAACAAAATTCAAAAGGTAATAGAGAAGTTTGGATAGGTGGTAAACTTCATATTAGTGTTGTTGATGGAGATATACCAGTAGTTGCATTTTATAGTGGTGCAAATGTTCATGATAGTTCTGTAGCACTTCCACTTATAAATGAAACTAGCAAAAGAGTAATGTATCTTCATGATTTACTTGATGCTGGATATGATAGTGATATTATTGCAGAGTATTCTGAAGAGTTAAATCATAAACCAATCATAGATATAAATCCTAAAAACTCTAAAGTGCTAAAAGAAAAAATAGCTTTAGCAAAAGAGGAAAAAGAAAAATTTGAATATTTAAATTTGACTCAAGCATCAGATAAACATCACTACAAGCAAAGAAGTATGGTAGAGCGAGTAAATAAATACTTAAAAGATGACTTTGGATGTGATAAAATATACTATCAAGGGGCAAATAAGGTAGCTTGCGTTTTAGCATTTGGAATTTTATCTATTTGTATACATCAAAGTTTAAAACTTATTACATGACCATTGATAGAAATTTATATAAAAATACTGAATTTTACAATTTAACCATAAGGAATGGAGAAAAAATGTGATTTTTTAATAAATTTGGTAAATATATTGTAAATTATGCAAGTTAGAAATAATAACTATTTTTTTAAAGCTTAAAATAGTTACTATTAAGAATTATATATTTGATTGTGATTGAATTTGCAAGTAGCTCATACATTAATAAATAAATATTTTAGGAGGGAATAAAAAGTATGAGAACATCCTTTAAAAATAAAATCATAGAAGTTTGTAATAAAAAAATTGAACTAAAAGGATTAAATGTTGGCTTATCATTTTATGCTTTTTTTGCAAATAAAAATGATGATCCAGAATTATTAATGGAAGTAGCAAAGTGGTGGATACTAACAAATAAGTTAGACCATTTTGAAAAAGCAATCAAAATAAAGAAGATGCTAGAATAAGATTATTTATCTATTAATTTATAACCTTCTTGTATAATATTATTTATAATTTGTACAGGAAGTTTTTGTCTTAATTCTTTGATAAAAGTTTTTAAAGCATTTTGTGTCATTTCTTTATCTACCCAAATATAGTCTTGTATTAAATCATAAGAAGTCATTTTATTTTGATTTTTATATAAAAGCTCTAAAAAATATTTTTCTTTTTTTCGTAAAGAAATCTCCTTATTTTTATAAATTAATAGTGAATTTTGCATATCTAAAAATGTATCTTTAACTAATTTAAGTTTTACATTATTAGAACTTAATAATGCTTCTTTTATTGCTGTGAATAATTTTTTATTTGTTGTTGGTTTTAATATATAAGCATTTACTTTTAAATTAATAAGTTTAAAAAGATATTCTTCTTTAGAATAAGCACTTAAAATAATAATAGGTGTGGTTGAATCAATCATTCTTATATTCTTTACAAGCTCAATACCTGTTGAGTTTTTCATTTCAATATCAGAAATCACTAAATTAGGTTTTAAAGATAAAAAATCTTCATATCCATCTAAACCATCACGACTATGATATACTTTTTTAAAATAAAAACTTAAAATATTACTTAATCTTTGTGCCATTATCTCATCGTCTTCAACTAATAAAACAGTAAATATTTTTAAATATTCTTTTAATTCTTCTAGCATAATAAAACCTTTTTATATAATTACAGTAAAAATTGCACCCTTGGGGCTATTTTGTACATTTAACACTCCTTGCATATTTTTTTCTATAATCATTTTTGACATATAAAGCCCCAAGCCTGTTCCTTGAGATTTTTTTGTTGAAAAATATGGCTCAAAAATATGATCTAAGTGTTTTTCGTCTACACCATTGGCATTATCCTGTACACTTAAAATTGATTTTTTGTTTTTCATATCAATGCATAAAGATATTTTTGCTTCTTTTGTATTATTACTAAGTAAAGCATCTCTTGCATTTAATAAAAGATTTAATACTACTTGAGAATATTCTCGTTGGTAGGCTTTTATTTTTTTATCTTTTATTATTTTATATTCTAAAGTAATGTTTTGATTAATTAAAGAATCTTTTACTAAAGTTATAGCATTTTCACAAGCTTTAGATATAAAAAAATCTTTTTTTTCTTTTTCAGTTTTGAAAAAATTTTTAAAATCTTCAATAGTAAAAGACATATATTGAATAATATCACTAGCATCTTTTGTTGATTTTATTAAGTACTCATGATTTGCTTGTTTAAACATAATTTTAGTTTCAATTTCCATTAATATACTAGATAATTGGCTTAAAGGTTGACGCCATTGATGGGCGATCATATTTAGCATTTCACCCATTCTAGCTAGTCTTGATTGATGTAACATTGCTCTATCTTTACTTTTCTCTTCTTCAAGAGCAATTTTTATTCTATGATTTAGATTTTGATTTAAATCTTTTAAACTTAATTCTTTTTTTTGTACCTTTTGCTTATAAAAGCTAAAAGCTTGATTTATTTTTGATGAAATATAAATTGATAATATTGATATGAAAATTATCAATAAAAAAGCAATTACTATTGCTGTTTTAATATACTTATTCATTTTTTGCTCTAGTGTAATTTTTCTTTTTTGTATAACTTCATTTATTTCATTCAAAGAAATACCACTACCAATAACCCAATTCCATTCTTTAAAAAACTTAACAAAAGCTAATTTTTTATTAATATTCTTTGCATTCTTGCTTGTAGGGTATAATTCAAAAAAACTACCATTTTGTTTTTTTATTGCTAAACGAATAAAATCTTGTACATAATATTTACCCTTAGAATCTTTTTTATTAGTATCATCACTTGTAAGATTTTGTTGTCTATTTTTATTTGTTATTAAAACATTAGTATTTGTATAAATCCAAAAATGATTATTATTTTCAAATCTCATAAATTCAACCCATCTTGCAATATTATATTTTAAATTATCTAATAAATAATAAATATCTTTTTTTAAAACTATAAGTAATTGTTTTTTTCTTAAGTATTTAAAATAATATATATTAGTCTTATCTTCTATTAAAAAATAATTTTTTTTATTTTCAAATATTTTTGTAATACTAAAAGTAAAGAAAACATCTTTGTTCTTTATAATTTGTTTATTTTCTAAGTTAATAATTATAAAATCTGTATTTGAATTAGAATGTTGATTTATATAATCATTTAAATCTTTATACTTGATATTTTGAATAAAAGCATTCATTTGAATTTGAATATTTCTTTTTGTATTCGTAATTAACAGGTTTTTTTGATATTTAATGTACCTAAATATATTATTGATTTCTTTTTCTAAAATATTTTTTTGCTTTTTAATATAGTTTTTTTCTATTTCTAAACTTTCCTTGATAAAATCATTATTTTGTTTATTTATTAATGAATATAATAATATAAAAACTAATATAACTATTGAAAAAATAGGTGTTATAATTATTAGTTTTGGTATATTTCTTTCTTTAAACAATAGAAACTCCTAGTATATAAAATTATATTATCTTAAAGTGGGTTAATAGTGTGTTTTTCTATAATAATAAATTTACTTACTACTTACACACTTTGTTTTTATATAATTGCATAAAATTAAATAGGATAGTTAAGATGTTTGAGTTGGTATATTTTTTTGTTTTTTTATTTATTTATATGTTTTCTTTTTTATATAGAGTAATATGTTTTGTATTAAGTTTAATCATTTTATTCATAGCATATATTTATGATACAAACATCTTATATGTTTTGATATTATTTGTAATTTTATTTTCTTTAAGATTACAAAAAAAAGGTTTTAAGGATGAAGCTTTATAAATGCGGACTTAATGAAAGAAATGGATGCGTAAAAAGTTAAGTTAAATACGATACTATTAGAACTAAAAAAGG
>JAKZMJ010000005.1 GCA_030491005.1 Sulfurospirillum sp.
GTAGTTTGTTATTTATGATAGCTAATTTGCTATGGGTTTATTATATGAGGTTTTGTTATCCAATAAGTTTATTTGGTCTTTTTTGTTTTTATATTTTAAACTTTCAAAAAGAATCTTTCTTTTGTCTTTGATTCTGCATTATTATTTTTATAAAATTTGATTGCTTTTGTATTATCAATAGGTGTTTGCCATTGCATTAAAGTACAATTTAATTTTTTTGCTTCATTTTTAATCTCTTTTAAAATTATTTTACCTATGCCATGATTTCTATATTTTTCATCAATAAATAAACAATCCATATATAAATAAAAATCAGCGTCCCATGTAGAAAATTGTTTCATATAGGTTGCATATGCTATTAAATCATTTTTATATTCAATTATTAAGCAAAAGAAAGGTGCATTTTTTGCAAATAAATATTTTTTAAAATTCTTTTTTTTATTTTTGTAAGAAAAAATTTGTTTTTCATATAGTGCATGTTTTTCACAAAAAAATAATAATTTGTCTATTTCATCCTTTTTTATGTGTCTAACTATAAGTTTATCTATCAATATTTAACACCCACAAGATATTTTATGTTTTGCTTGTGCATTGTTACCATGAGTTTCATACCCATCTCTTATCCACCAATCTAACCCACCTAATAATTCTTTTACATTAAACTCTAACCTTGACATATTTAAAGCTCCTTTTGTAGAACCATTACACCCAATACCATCACAATAAGTGATATATAAATATGATTTATCTAAATCTTTTGTGATTTTTTTATCCATAGTTCGATGAGGAATATTTATGGAATTTGGAATATGTGATATATTATAATACTCTTCTGTTCTGGTATCAATTACAATTATATTTTCATTGTTTATTATCATTTGATATAAATCTGATGAGTCAAGTTCATAGTTTAATTTATCTTCATAATATTTTATTTGTTCATTCATTATTTTTTTCCTTTATTTTTTAATCATGCTTATTCTACCAATAATTAAAAATTTAGTCTACACTTTAATACATAATATTATTTACATCTAGTGACTTTTTTAATCTAATTAGATATAATTAGATATGCATAATAAATCAAGAAATTTAAAACATAGTAAAATAGCAAATAATTTAATGAGCTATATCTATGATAATATTGAAATTGATATAGATATAAATGAATTATCTGATAATCTTGATATAAATAAATTTCATCTGCATAGAATATTTAAAAAAGAAACTGGTACAAATATTTATGAAACAATTAGAAATATAAGATTACAAAAAGCATCTAATCTCTTAATTTCAAATTCTAATTCAACAATTACAGAAATAGCTAATATGTGTGGTTATAGCCATCATACATCATTTATAAGAGCTTTTAAAAAGAGATTTTATCAAACTCCAAAATATTGGAGAAATGGTGGTTTCTTGGAATATTCAAATACCATATTTAATAATGAGAATAAAATATATAAAACAGATATTGATTTTTCTAAGTTAAAACAAGGTTTGGTAAAAGTTAATCCACGAATGGCTTATTATAAAAGACAAAATGGTTACAATTCAGATTTCAAACAAATATGGGAAGAAATGACAGCATGGATTTTCACTAATAATATAATTGAATATCAAAAAATAGCTATTTATCATGATAACCCAACTATTACGGCATTAAATGAATGTAACTATGTGGCTTGTGTTATTCCAAAAGATAAAAATATTATTTTAATTAATAATAACTTGCCACAATTAGAAATACAAGAATGTTTATGCATAACATTTGAAATAGAAGGAACAACTGATGATATCTTAATGTTAATTAAGTGGGTCTATGAGAAATGGTTACCTAATAATTGTTATGAAAAAATTACTATACCACCATATCTAATATTTGATGAAGATTTTATTTCTAATAAAAAAACATTGATTAAGGGTACTTATCATATTCCTGTAAAATATATATAAATTTAGAAATGATAAGTTGATCGAAAAGAATTGAGTATAAACACCCCTGTGATTGAATATCCACCTTTATGATATATTTCGACTTTATGAAACCGATACTAAGATAAAAAGAGATTTATCTATACTAAGTGCTTATAAAGATGGATATACTCAAGTCAATATAGCAACACATCTGAAATTATCAACCTCAATGATTAGTAAGATTATCAAGAGTGAATATTCAATCACAGGGGTGTAGTTTGATGTACAAAGCATAAAGCTCACCCTGGTAAAGTCAATCAAAAAATAGATGAATTAGATATTAATATAGATGATATTGATGACTATCTTAACAAGCAAATAGAGATTGATAAAAATACACTAGTAATGCTAGATGAAAATATAACAAATAATGATAAATTACAGACAATATTTGAAACAACAATAGCATCGTTAATTTTTTACCAAGCAAAACTAAAGTGAAATTCACTTTAGTTTTGCTACAATAATATATATTAAATATTGGAGTTCATTATGCAAACAATAGCAGTACAAATTCAAGATAACTATGTGCAAAATTTTATGAGTTATGTTAATAGTCATAGTGAAAATATTACTATATCTAAAGATAAAAACTTAGAACTTGACCCATATTTTTATGAAAGAAAAAGAGAATTAGCACGAGTTATTGAAGAGTCTGAAAATGGCACAATGGAAATGTTATCACAAGAACAATACGATGATGAAATGAAAATATTTTTTAAAGATTTAAAAACTAATGCAAATCTTTAAAACTAGGTTATATAAAACTCAATTATTAACTATTTTAAAACATATATCAGTAGATAAAATTAGTGCAAGTGAAAACTATAATGTCCCCAGATAAAACAACCGATTAATAAAATATTTTTATTCCAATAGATACAATATAAAGATAAAAAAAGAGGATATTACATTATGAGTAGAAAAAGAACAACATACACAGCAAGTTTTAAAGCAAAATTAGTTTTAGAAGTTTTAGAGGGAACAAAGACATTAAATGAGATAGCAACACAATAAGAGTAAAGGACAACTTGTGATTAATATCACAAGGCAAACTGTCGAATGTATTACCAAAGAATTTATTAAATTGGAAGAAACAGTTTTTAGATAATGCAAGTTTAGCATTTGATAAAAGTGCTTTAGTTAAAGAGTATAAAATAGAAATTGAAACACTACAAAAAGATAAAGATAATATGGCAAAGAAAGTTGGTGAATTAACTTTAGAGAAAGATTTTCTTGAGGGAAAGCTCGTAAGCTTGGTATCATTAAATAAGAGAAAAGAGATGATTGATACTAAGCATAAATTATCATTGAATAAGCAATTAGTACTATTAGATATATCTAAAACAGCATATTACTATGAACCTGTAATACCATTTAGTTCTAATGAAGATATGAAGCTTTTAAATACTATAGATTTAATACACACAAAGCACCCATATTATGGAACAAGAAGAATTGTTAAACTATTAGCTAGACTAGGCTTAAATTGTGGTAGAAAGCTAATAAAAACAGCTATGAAATTTATAGGTATAAGAGCTTTGTATCCCAAGGCTAGAACTACTATAGCTAATAAAGAACATAAAAATAAACACCCCTGTGATTGAATATCCACCTTTATGATATACTTCGACTTTATGAAACCGATACTAAGATAAAAAGAGATTTAGCTATACTAAGTGCTTATAAAGATGGATATACTCAAGTCAAGATAGCAACACATCTGAAATTATCAACCTCAATGATTAGTTAAGATTATCAAGAGTGGATATTCAATCACAGGGGTGTAGTTTAATAAAAAGGCATAATTATGATAACCACAATTTTACCAATATTTTTAGTAATACTAGTAGGTTTTATTTTTGCAAAAAAAGAAAAGTTTACTAATGAAGCAGAACAATTAATCAATAGCTATGTATTAAATATAGCATTACCAGCTTTATTATTCTTGTCTATTGCTCAAGCCAATATCAAGGAATTGCTAAGATATGATTTTTTAATTAGTACTTTATCTGGAATATTTGTTGCATATATTTTAGGTATTATTTTGGCATTTATTATTAAAGTAAAATCACCTCAGTCATCATTGGTGGGAATGGCTTCTTGTTATGGAACTACTGGATACATGGGTATACCTTTGGTAATAATCGCATTTGGTACAATTTCAGCAGTTCCTGCAGCTATCGCAACAATATTACATAATATACCTGCAATAATGACAGTAATAATTACATATGGAGTGATGAATCAAAAAAATGAAAAGAAAGTAACTACTTTTGATATTATTAAAAGTGCATTTTTAATAACTTTGAAAAATCCACTAACTTTATCTGTTCTTGCAGGTATGCTATTTACTATATTTAATATAGCCTTACCAAAAATATTAATAACTTTTTCGAGTTTTTTAGGTTCTGCAGCAGGTCCAACAGCTCTTTTTGCATTAGGTCTAGGACTTGCAAAATTAAATATATATGAACATTTAAGTGTTAATAAACTATTAAAAATATTTCCTGTTGTATTTATAAAAATTATCATACAATCATTAGTTACTTTTTTAGTTGGATACTACATATTCAATATGAGTTTAGATGATGTTTATTTTAAGACAGCAATTATAATGGCAGCATTACCTGTTGGTGCAGGTGTTTATGTATTTGCTAATAAATATAATTATTATAAAGAAGAAAGTTCAATTGCAATTATTATGTCTTTGATTATTACACTTTTAACACTAACTTATATATTAGATATTTTTCAATAGGAATTATTGATTGGAATATTTATTATTTTTTATTATACTAGGTATAATTGTAGGTTTTTTTGCAGGGCTATTAGGTATAGGTGGTGGAGTAATAATGTTCCCTGCTTATATATTCATTTTTACGTATATGCAATTTCCTACTGAAAAAGTTATCTATTTATCATTAGGAACATCTATGGCATCTATTATTGTAACATCTGTGATAAGTGCTTATGCTCATAATAAAGATATACACCCCTGTGATTGAATATCCACCTTTATGATATACTTCGACTTTATGAAACCGATACTAAGATAAAAAGAGATTTAGCTATACTAAGTGCTTATAAAGATGGATATACTCAAGTCAAGATAGCAACACATCTGAAATTATCAACCTCAATGATTAGTAAGATTATCAAGAGTGGATATTCAATCACAGGGGTGTAATTCTATTTCATTTACTTTAAGATATCATAAATTATTGGAGTTCATTATGCAAACAATGGCAGTACAAATTCAAGATAACTATGTTCAAAACTTTATGAGTTATGTTAATAATCATAGTGAAAGCATTAGTATTACAAAAGATAAAAATCTAGGGTTAGACCCATATTTTTATGAAAGACAACAACAATTACATCAAATTAGAAATGATGTAAAAAATGGAAATATTAGATTATTATCACAAGAAGAATCAGACAATGAAATAGAATTGTTTTTTAAAGAGTTAGAAAAATAATTTATGTTAATCACTAGAACGGAAGAATATCAAAAAAATTATTTATAAAAGAAGCTAAGAATGAATTAAATATACACCCCTGTGATTGAATATCCACCTTTATGATATACTTCGACTTTATGAAACCGATACTAAGATAAAAAGAGATTTAGCTATACTAAGTGCTTATAAAGATGTATATACTCAAGTCAAGATAGCAACACATCTGAAATTATCAACCTCAATGATTAGTTAAAATTATCAAGAGTGGATATTCAATCACAGGGGTGTAGTTTGTGTGAATATTTACTTATTAGTGTATTTAAGTGCTTAATGAATATAATGAGTGTTTAATAAATAGTTGTATCTATAGTTTAGAAATTCCAGCAACTATATAACAGGAATTTAAATTAAAAAATAGTTTATTTACATCAGCTTTTATTTTATTACTCACATCATCTGTATTGTATGCGAATGAAACAACAATAGCTACAAATATATTTATGGGTATTGTTATGGCAATACAATTTGCTATAGTGTACGCAGTTTGGCTTTTTATTGTATTTTTATATAAAAAGTTATTTAAAAACAATAAAAAAGAAGATAATTAAATGTTTAAGTATTTAGTAATAATTTGCATATTCAGCTTTTTAGAAATACAGGCAATGCCAATTAAATATTTTGATAAATACTCAATAGAAGAGATTAATAAGTACCATGCTACACAAATTAATAAGAAATGTCCTATCAGAAATGATAAGGTAACAAGACAATTGAGTTGGATTGCAAATGGCAAGATGATTATTATAACAAAAGAAATGGATATGTATGCATTAAATGCATACGGAGCTGAAGAACAATTAAAAAATTATATGTACCCATTAGATAAAAAATTAGCATGTAATAATAAGTTATGGTCACCAGTTATTAAAAGAGGTACAATAGCTAAATTTAAATATGTGGATACAAATAATAAATTTTTATTTAATATTTTTATCGATAAGAAAGATTGTAAATAATTTCATAAAAGGAGAAAAAATGACAAATGAAACAAAAAAAGAATACAGAATTATTGATATTTTTAGGAGGTTTTAAATTATGAAATTAAGTGAAAAATTAAAAGAAGAGATGATGGATTTATGTACAAAGCATAAAGCTCACCCTGATAAAGTCAATCAAAAAATAGATGAATTAGATATTAATATAGATGATATTGATGACTATCTTAACAAGCAAATAGAGATTGATAAAAATACACTAGTAATGCTAGATGAAAATATAACAAATAATGATAAATTACAGACAATATTTGAAACAACAATAGCATCGTTAATTTTTTACCAAGCAAAACTAAAGTGAAATTCACTTTAGTTTTGCTACAATAATATATATTAAATATTGGAGTTCATTATGCAAACAATAGCAGTACAAATTCAAGATAACTATGTGCAAAATTTTATGAGTTATGTTAATAGTCATAGTGAAAATATTACTATATCTAAAGATAAAAACTTAGAACTTGACCCATATTTTTATGAAAGAAAAAGAGAATTAGCACGAGTTATTGAAGAGTCTGAAAATGGCACAATGGAAATGTTATCACAAGAACAATACGATGATGAAATGAAAATATTTTTTAAAGATTTAAAAACTAATGCAAATCTTTAAAACTAGGTTATATAAAACTCAATTATTAACTATTTTAAAACATATATCAGTAGATAAAATTAGTGCAAGTGAAAACTTTCATAATGACTTAAATATGCAAATAGAAAATTTAATACATTCACCACTTAAATGTAGACAATCATTTTATTCTGATGATGAGAATGTTAGAGATATGATATTTAAAAAATATACTATTCAATTTAAAATCTATGAACATAAAATAAGTATATTAAAAGTATTTAACAAAAATAAACCGTCATAGTAATAGCAGATACAACAAATCAGAGGAAAAGAACAAGATTACCCTGCAAAAATATCAAGCTTTTATCTTATCAAGTTAGATAGAGTAAAGATAAAATATTTCTTGCATAATTCCATCTTGTCTCTCACTTCATAAACACCCCTGTGATTGAATATACACCTTTATGAAACCGATACTAAGATAAAAAGAGATTTAGCTATACTAAGTGCTTATAAAGATGGATATACTCAAGTCAAGATAGCAACACATCTGAAATTATCAACCTCAATGATTAGTAAGATTATCAAGAGTGGATATTCAATCACAGGGGTGTAGTTTTTTAAAAGAGATAAACTAGATGCAGATGAAAATTGCTAAAATACAATAAAAGGAATATAAATGAACCAAATAAATAATACAGATAAAATAGAAACTACAGAACAGTATGTATGCTCATTAGTTGATATACTTGGACAAAAGGAAGAACTATTAAAACTAAATAATATAGATTTTGAAGCTAATGTAGATGAAGTTAAGAAAATATTTCAACAAACTTATGGTGCAATAAAGAAACATCAAGAATATGCTAAAAAATCAGAAGAGTTTGTAAATAAAATATCGCAAAAGCACAGCTTAAAGACAGGATATACATCCAATGATGTGACAACAAAATCATTCTCAGATTTGATAATTAGTTATGTATCTTTAAGGGATGATAAGCATAAATTACAATTTGAAGGTATTTATTTTTTATTATTTGCAAATTGTAAAGTATTTTTAGAAATGTTATCTAGCAATATAGCACTTAGAGGTGGTATAGACTTAGGTTTAGCTATCAAGCATAATGATGATGAACTGTATGGTAATGCTTTATCTAAACCTTATACATTGGAGTCAAAAGAAGCAAGTTGGATTAGAATTGTAATTGGGCAGGAATTATATAAATATATTTATGACTGCTCACGAGCAGAAAATTATTCAAATGAAGATATTGATTACAATATAGCTTATGCAAAATTATGTATGAAAATCATCATTAAAGATATAGATGGTAAATATATATTAGATTATTTATCAGAAGAATTTCACGACTTTGATGACTTTAAAGAATATAGCAAGAAAGCTAAATCATTTCTTGAGCAAAAAGCTAAAAAATATGAAAATGATGAAAATGAAAAAATATATACCAAGTATGCATTTGCACTGAATTACTTTGAAGATAAATTAAATGAACAATAAACTAGCAATAAAACAAGATAACAAACTAGCATTATCAAAAACAAAAAGTTTGATGAATGTTACAAATAAAATATTAGCGAATAGTAGTAATGCTCTTGAAAATAAACACCCCTGTGATTGAATATCCACCTTTATGATATACTTCGACTTTATGAAACCGATACTAAGATAAAAAGAGATTTAGCTATACTAAGTGCTTATAAAGATGGATATACACAAATCAAGATAGCAACACATCTGAAATTATCAACCTCAATGATTAGTAAGATTATCAAGAGTGGATATTCAATCACAGGGGTGTAGTTCTAGAAGCTTAAATTTTGCTAGTGAATTAGTTCTTAATAAAATAAAAAGTAAATAATAGATAGAATAGGTGTAGTAAATATAAAGTAAAGAAAGGCATAACATGACAAAAGCATTTTTAGAACCAATGATTATAAAAACTGAAAGTGAAAAGTTAATAATGAATGCATTTTCACAAAAAAGTTTAAAAAAAATACAAATACATAACAGTACAAAAAGAACTAATTTAAAACAAGTTCATAAAAGAGTATTATCTGTAAATGATATTTTTTAATAAAATTATCATCAATGAATAGAAATAAATTTGATGATGAATTCTCTTGTTTCCCTTTATCTGAAATTATAGAAAATTCAACTTCCAACAATAGAATAAAAAACTCTTACAAACATTTGAATGTAGTAAAAATATAGATTTACAAGATTTTTTATACAATAAAGCTTTAGTATTTGAAAAAAATCTAAGGTCAAGAACATATCTGTATATTGATAACAATACAAAAAATGTAGTAGCTTATTTTACAATAGCTATAAATACACTTTATACAGATAATATCTCATCAGAAGTTATAAAACTTTTAGATGGATATAGAGATGATACAAAATCAATACCATGTTTTTTAATTGGTCAATTAGGAAAATCAGATTTATACAAAGATATTAAAATAGGTCAATTTATAATAGAAGATGCTATTGAAATAATAGATAATTCTCAAATGTCAGTAGGTGGTAGATTTATCCTTTTGGATTCTATAAATATAAAAGAAGTAATATCATTTTATGAAAATAATTTATTTTTTGCTATAGAAAATAATCAAGAATTAGATAATATCAAAATGATAAAACCGTATTTTATAAATAAAGAAAAAGACTAAAAAAGTTTACTGTATGCCGTCATTAGTTGGCGATTGCCTAACAAATCGTAGGGAAACACCCCTGTGATTGAATATCCACCTTTATGATATACTTCGACTTTATGAAACCGATACTAAGATAAAAAGAGATTTAGCTATACTAAGTGCTTATACAGATGGATATACACAAGTCAAGATAGCAACACATCTGAAATTATCAACCTCAATGATTAGTAAGATTATCAAGAGTGGATATTCAATCACAGGGTGTAGTTCCAGGGGTGTAGTTCTTAAGATGGTTAAAATTATATTGATTTTAGGGTAAATTTGATAGAATATTTTATATAAATTGAGATTGAGTTCTTTCACAGTCTGCTAGAAAGAAAACAAGTGACCCATCAAATTTTTAAGCATAAATTAACTAAAATAGTATAGTTATAAAAAGAAATTAGCAAACAGACTGAGGGTCACTCGTTCTTTGCTTCAACCGTTATACAAAAGGAGTTTTAAAATGGAAATAGTTACATTAGTTTTTTTACTAACATCAGCAGTAATTATTTTGACACCAGGTCAAGATATGATTTTAGTTATGTCTCGTTCAATTGCACAAGGACAAAAAGCTGGAATAATGACTGCTTTTGGAGTGAGTGTTGGATTATTAGGACATACATTACTAGCTACATTAGGTTTAGGTGCTCTTTTGTTAGCATCTGAATTTTTATTTAGTATTGTAAAATTTATTGGTGCAGGATATTTAATTTATATTGGATATCAACTTTTAAGAAGTAAAGACCATACTATGGATATGAAAGATTTACCAAAAGTATCTTACAAAAAAATGTTTGTGCAAGGTGCATTATCAAACGTAATGAATCCAAAAGTTGCAATATTTTATTTTTCTTATTTACCACAATTTGTAATACCAAATAGTGGAAATGAAGCAATGCAACTTTTTATATTAGGATTTACATTTGCTACTTTAACTTTTTTTATTAAAGCACCAATTGGATTTATATCTGGACTATTATCTTTTTTGGATAAAAACAAGACCAATTATCTTAAAATATATTCATAGAACAAGTGGTATTATTTTAATTGGATTAGGTTTAAAACTTGCATTGGAAGAAAGAAACTAAGAATAAAGAATAAACACCTCAATAAACACCTCTGTGATTGAATATCCACCTTTATGATATACTTCGACTTTATGAAACCGATACTAAGATAAAAAAAGATTTAGCTATACTAAGTGCTTATAAAGATGGATATACTCAAGTCAAGATAGCAACACATCTGAAATTATCAACCTCAATGATTAGTAAGATTATCAAGAGTGGATATTCAATCACAGGGGTGTAGTTTTTTTAATGAAATAGAAATATATGAAAAAATATCAGCTTTGAGGTATGCCTTTGAAAGTAATACTGGCAGAGATGATTATGAGTGTCCAGTAAAAGCTATGAATAAGATGAAGAGAAAAGGGAAATAAGAAAATGAATAATGTTCAGCATCACATCATACCTAAGTCTTATTTACAAGCTTGGTGCGATGAAAATACACCAGATAAGCAAGAGCCATATATTTGGATATTTGATAATACCACTCATACATTTAAGAGGAAAGCACCATCAAGTAATTTTTTTTGTGAGAATAATTTTTATACAGTCTTAAAAGATGATGGGTCAAGAGATTTGTCGATAGAACATGAGTTTGGAAGAATTGAAGGTGCATTTGTAAAAATCAGAGATAATAAGCTTTTACAACACAAAACATTATCCTTTGAAGAGAGATTTCAAGTTTGTTTATTTGTTGCTGCTTTACATTCAAGAACAAAAAAAAGCACAAACAATATGTCTAATGTTTTTCAGCCAATGCTATTAAAATTAGAAGAGATGATTGAGACAAAAAGCAACTATCAAATAATGAAGTTGTATTAATTTCAAATGGCAGTAAAGAAACTATACCTATTGAAAAATTAGAGGAAATTGTGGCTAATCCAATAGAACATTTGATGCCAACATTTATTGATACATACTGCAAGTAAATCATTATTAGAATTTGAATTAGCTATTTTTTATACAGAGACAAATAAAGTTTTCATAACAACAGACAATCCTTGTGTTTGGTTTGATTCACAAGCACATACAAGACAGCCTATGTATCAATCGGTAGGGTTGAAATATGAATCAACTGAGATTATTTTACCAATTACACCAACCCATTGTATAGTATTAAAACGAAAAGGTATCAATGGGTATGTTAATATAGATACAAACCCACCAAGTATTGATATTATTAACACATTGCTATATGAAAGCTCAGATGAACATTATTATTCAAATAGTAAGGAAAAAATACTTTTCTTAGATAGTTGATTTAATAAAATTTATATGTAAATCAAAACACCTACTTTTGAAAAAATATTGGAGTTTCCAGCTTATTTTTCGCCAACTAACAGGGGTGTTTATTGTTTATTAAACTTACATAAAATTTTAATATTATGTATGCTAAAATGTTGCTTAACTAAGAGTTAGCTTCAAAGTGAAAACTAGCTAAAATGAAAAGTAACTATTTATAAAATAAGATTTAGGGATAAGCAAATGACAGATTATTTTAACAAAAAAGAAATATCACAACGAACAGAAGATGAATTACTGTATGAATATGTAATGGAAGAGATGGAACAAGAACCAAATTATATTAAAGGTTTATGGGCAAAAGCCATGGCATATTCAGAAGGAAATAATGATAAAGCTAAATCATTATATATGCAATATAGAGTTCAATCTATAAAAGATGATTTTAAATTATTGGAAATAGCCTATAATGAACTTTCAAAAGATAAGTTATGGGATACTATAAAAAATAGTTTTGGGAATGATGAAGAAAAGCAAAAAATCAAACAAGAGCAAAAACTAAAACAAATAAACACCCCTGTGATTGAATATCCACCTTTATGATATACTTCGACTTTATGAAACCGATACTAAGATAAAAAGAGATTTAGCTATACTAAGTGCTTATAAAGATGGATATACACAAATCAAGATAGCAACACATCTGAAATTATCAACCTCAATGATTAGTAAGATTATCAAGAGTGGATATTCAATCACAGGGGTGTAGTTCTAGAAGCTTAAATTTTGCTAGTGAATTAGTTCTTAATAAAATAAAAAGTAAATAATAGATAGAATAGGTGTAGTAAATATAAAGTAAAGAAAGGCATAACATGACAAAAGCATTTTTAGAACCAATGATTATAAAAACTGAAAGTGAAAAGTTAATAATGAATGCATTTTCACAAAAAAGTTTAAAAAAAATACAAATACATAACAGTACAAAAAGAACTAATTTAAAACAAGTTCATAAAAGAGTATTATCTGTAAATGATATTTTTTAATAAAATTATCATCAATGAATAGAAATAAATTTGATGATGAATTCTCTTGTTTCCCTTTATCTGAAATTATAGAAAATTCAACTTCCAACAATAGAATAAAAAAACTCTTACAAACATTTGAATGTAGTAAAAATATAGATTTACAAGATTTTTTATACAATAAAGCTTTAGTATTTGAAAAAAATCTAAGGTCAAGAACATATCTGTATATTGATAACAATACAAAAAATGTAGTAGCTTATTTTACAATAGCTATAAATACACTTTATACAGATAATATCTCATCAGAAGTTATAAAACTTTTAGATGGCTATAGAAATGATACAAAATCAATACCATGTTTTTTAATTGGACAATTAGGTAAATCAGATTTATACAAAGATATTAAAATAGGTCAATTTATAATAGAAGATGCTATTGAAATAATAGATAATTCCCAAATGTCAGTAGGTGGTAGATTTATCCTTTTAGATTCTATAAATATAAAAGAAGTAATATTATTTTATGAAAATAATTTATTTTTTGCTATAGAAGATAATCAAAAATTAGATAGTATCAAAATGATAAAACCATATTTTATAAATAAAGAAAAAGACTAAAAAAGTTTACTGTAAGCCGTCATTAGTTGGCGATTGTCTAACAAATCATAGGGAAACACCCCTGTGATTGAATATCCACCTTTATGATATACTTCGGCTTTATGAAACCGATACTAAGATAAAAGAGATTTAGCTATACTTAGTGCTTATACAGATGGATATACTCAAGTCAAGATAGCAACACATCTGAAATTATCAACCTCAATGATTAGTTAAGATTATCAAGAGTAGATATTCAATCACAGGGGTGTAGTTAATAAGTTTTCTACTTCTACAAGATTGTAAAATAGTCTGGATAAATAAAGGTTAAAATGCACCACTGGTGCATTTTAACACTCACATCTTTTCGCACTTAATACATAAATCTAATTATAATCCTGCAATAACTGATATTTCTACTAACATATCTTCACTACACATTTTAGCTTCGACACAAGCACGTGCTGGTTGTAAACCATCTACTATCCACTTATTCCAAACATCATTCATTGCAGCAAAATCTTTCATATTTTTTAAATATATAGTTGCTGATAATACTTTTGTTTTATCTAAATTAATTTCGCTCAATAAATCATCAACTTTTTTTAACATAACTTGTGTTTGTTCTGTAATATCTATTCCCACAGCAGTTTGACCACATAAATATGCTACATTTCCATGAATTACTGCCTTACTCATCTTCCCTGCTGGTTTGTGTCTTTTTATTTCCATTTTCTCACCTTTTTTTAATTTGATATATTATATCTTTTTAACTGCAATTAGAGTGATTTCAATTTTAATATTACCTTCTAATGCAACACCTAAACAAGCCCTTTGTGGCCATTTGTCTTTATTCTTGCCAATCCACTTGCACCATATTTTATCCATTTTTTGCTTATTGGTCATATCTGAAATATAGACTTGTGCAGATAAAATATTTTTTTTAGAAGATTGCATTTCTTTTAAATTTAAATCTAAAGTTTTAAGGGTTTGTTTCATTTGTTTTTTAAAACTAAGACTATTTTCCTTAGCCGTAGCAACCGTAAAGACTAAATCTTTATATCCACTTGTCTTATTCCTTCCTTTAAATATACCCCGTATTCTTTTAATCAAATTTTACTTCCATCTAAAAAAGTTATTTCACTTGCTAAAATATTAATATTTGTAGGTTTAAGTGGAGCTCTTGCTTTGATATGACTAGTATCATTATGACCCTTACTTTGTAAAATAGCACGAACAAGTTCGGAGCAAGTCTTACCTTGACAGTTTCCCATTCCAGAGCGTGTTTTTTTCTTAATTGAATTGATACTTGTTAAGCCAAATTCAATTGCATTAGTAATATCTTTTATTTTAATATTCTCACATCTACAAATTGTGGTATTTTTATCAAGGTTTCTTATCTCATTTAAATTAAAACTTTGCATATTGCTTAAAGTCTTAGCAAAAATAACAGCTTTTTTTCTATAAATAAATAATTTTTCTGTTAATTTACTATATAAATTAAAATCTATAAGTTTAAGTTTAAATAAAACTGAGTACGCACAAATTTCTCCATCAATTTGAGCTTTATCTGCTCCCCCAATGCAATTAGATGCTCCTGCTGAAAATATATTATCTTGAGTAGTTTCTAGTAGCTTATTAGTTTTTAAAACTAAACCACCTAGTTTGTCATCATATATTGTTTGGCAACCTGCAGCTGTTGCTACATCAAGATTAGCAATTAAGCCATTGCCAATTGCAAGAAGAGAAGTTTTTTCTTCAAATTCAGTTCCTTTTATTATATTTCCTTTACTATCAATTTTTGCTAATATTATACTTTCAAGTTTGTTATTACCCTTTGCTTCTATAACTTTTATATTATTTTTAGCATTCATCTGAATTTTAATCATATTTAATGACATTGCAAATAAATCTGCTCTTTTATCGCTTGAACTTAAAGCTGAACTAAGCATTTTAAATTTATTAGAAAGACTATTTCCATCATAAAAAGACTTAATCTTCCCACCTTTCTCTAGCCAAGTAACAGCTGCTGCATAATGTAAGATGCCACTTCCTGCTATTGTTATTTCATTAGCAAATACTTTTCCACTTGTTTTTAATAAAATTTGCATAGCCCCAGTTGTAATGATACCTGGTAAATCCCAACCTTTAAATGGTTCTACTATTTCGCGTGCGCCCATTGCAAATATAATAGTTTTTGGTTTAATCATCTTTAAACTATCATCTTTGAGTTTTACCAAAATTTCTTTTTCTTTATTAATAAAAATTAGTTCAGATTTATTCAGATATGTGATTGAACTTTCATTGAATTTTTTTACTAAACTTAATCCTTTGTTGTATGTAGGGATTTTGGAACTATTTTGTGTTCCATCTTTATACCTAATAAATTGCCCACCTGCTTGAATTCCTTCATCAATGACACAAATATTGAGATTATAATTTTCTAATAATAATGAAGCTTTTATACCAGCAAATCCAGCACCTACAATTACAACATCATAATCTTTATTCATCATGATTAATCACCATATTCTTATTTACCAATGTTTGACAAGCAAGCACTGTTTTGCCTCCTTTTAACTCTATTAAGCATTCGTGGCAAACACCCATGCCACAAAATCCTCCTCTATTTCTTCCTTGTGCTTTACCTAAAGAATAAATAGATTCTTTCATTAAAAAAAAGAGTAATAATTCATTTTCTTCTACTTCAAACTGCACTTTTCCTATTGTAATTTTATAGAAAGTATTATTCATTATGTCTCTCCTTTATTATCAAATCTTGAAGGATTAAAGTTCTCCATATCAAATTGGGGTTCTATGTCATCTATCATTTCACTGACCATTTGTCCAGTAATTGCACAAAGTGTAATACCATCCCCTTCATGACCACAGGCAAAAAAGAAACCTTTTACTTTTTTATGTTCACCAATAAATGGTAAGCCATCAGGCGTATATGGTCTAAATCCTACAAAGTCTCTAATTATTTTTAGTTTTCCTAAACCTGGAAGTGTTTTTTTTATTCCTCTTGCGATACTTTGAATTGCTTTTATTGTACTTGTATCATCAAAATCTACAAATTCTCTTGTTGAACCTATTAAAATATTTCCATTTTTCACTTGCTCAACGGCAAATCCAGTTCCTTCTTTTGCAATTTCAGGATCATATTTAGCTGCTATATATGTTGCTGACATTAAAGGGTATTTTAATACTTTTTTCATAGGTGCCGTTACCATAATCTCACCTTTTCTAGGTTTCAATGGAATATCTAAACCTACCATAGCAGCTATTTTAGCTCCATATGAACCAGCTGCATTTATTACTAAATCAGCTTCAAAGTTGCCTTTATTTGTAATTACTTTTGTAACAGTTTTATTCTCAAGAATGATATCTTCAACATTTGTATTTTGGTGAATAATTACACCTTTTTTAACAGCATTTGCTAATAAACCATGAGTTAATTTTAATGGGTTTATAACAGAATCATCTCTTGAAAAGCTACCTCCTAAAACATCTTTTGCAACTTGTGGAACCATTTCTTTAATTGTTTTGGCATCAATCATTTCAATATTTGCCCCACTTTGATTTTGTTTTATTACATAGTCTTTTAATATATCCATTTCCCTTTTTGAATGAATAATAATTACACCACCTCTTCTTTCTAGTTCTAAATCTACACCTAGCTCTTTTTGTAAATCTTCATATAACTTGATACTAGCTATTGCCATATTTAAATGAATGCCAGGTTTTTTTGATTGTAAGAACATCAAGCCTTCACACGCACTAGAACTTGCTGTTTCTAGTAAATTTTCTTTTTCAAGAATTATTGGTTTATAACCTCTTTTAGCTAAATTCCAAGCAATTGATGCACCAATAATGCCAGCTCCTATAATGACTATTTTTTTTGTTTTTGGCATATTATTTCCTTTAATGTATAAAGTATCTCAATAAAAATTGAGATACTAAAGTTACAAGTCAATAGCTGTTTTATTTATTGCAAATTTTGTATTAATAACATACAAAGTTAGCATTGCTAATAAACTTCCTGCTATCCTCATCTCAAGTGCTAAATCTACATTTAAAGCCAAAAATAATCCAAGTGGAGCTAGAACAAGTCTTACTGGTAATCTCATTGTATTTATAAAATACCCAGTAATGGACACTGAAAATAAGGTAAGCCCTAATAGTATTGCTGATGTATTTAATATAATCGATACAAAGGTACCTTGCATTAATAACTCAGGAACAAAAAGATATGAGAACCCAACAACATAGCCTCCAATAGCTAATCTTGTTGCTTGGAAAGCAGTGACTATTGGATCTGCTTTTGATATGGCGGCGGCAGAGTAGGCAGCTATAGATACAGGCGGTGTGGCATCAGCTAAAATTGCGAAGTAAAAAACAAAAAAGTGTGCAGCCAACATTGGAACATCAAAATTTCCAACTAATGTAGGCACGCCAACTGCTGCAACGACAATATATGCAGGAGTAGTAGGAATACCCATTCCAAGAACTAAGGTCATAAGAGCAAGTAATAATCCACCTAAAAATAAATTATCTCCTACAACAGATGTTACAACTGCTCCAATAGAGACTATAAGACCTGTTTTGGTTAAAATTAAAACTAACATATTCGCCCCAACACAAGCAATAGCAATTAGTACAGCATTTCTACCTGCATTAATTAAAATTTCAATAGCTTTTTTAAAACCAATTCTAGTATGTTTTCGTAACCAAGAAGCTAAAAATGTTGCACCTATTGAAAGTAATGCCGCGTATGTTGGCGAAAATCTTAACAATAATAAAGTAAGTAAAATACCTATTGGAATTAAAAGGTGTATATCTTTTATAACTTCTTTCCATGTAGGTAATTCACTTGGTTCTAAACCTTTTAATCCAAGTTTTCTAGCTTCAAAGTGTACCGTAACAAAAATCATTATAAAGTAGCATAATGAGCCAATTACCGCGGCAACAATAATTTCTGTATAAGGTATACCAGTTATTTCAGCCATCACAAATGCACCTGCTCCCATAATAGGTGGAGCACTTTGCCCTCCAACAGAAGCTGCGGTTTCAACTCCACCAGCAAAAGAAGCCTTGTAGCCTCTTTTCTTCATCATGGGAATTGTAAAGGAGCCAGTTGTAAAAACATTTGAAGAAGAAGAACCAGACATTGAGCCAAATAAGGCAGAAGTTAATACAGCAATTTTAGCAGGACCTCCTGTATATTTTCCAGCAACTTTTTTACCCAAATTCATAAATAATCGTCCTGTACCACTTCCTTCAATTACTGAACCAAAGATTAAAAATATCGCAATTAGCGTTGCAGAAATTCCAGTAATCGTTCCAAAAATTCCATTTCCATTAGATAAATACATTGCTTCAATAATTTCTTCAAGAGGAATATCTCTAAAATGAAAAATACCTGAGGTATATTCGCTTAAAAATAAATACATAAAACCAATTAGGACTAGACCAAACATCACAACTGATACACCTCTTCTAATTGCTTCTAAAACTAGGACTATCATAATTCCACCAAGCATTAGCTCTATTGGTAAAACTTCTGTTACATCTTCGAGCCTCATATTAATTCTAAAGGCTTCAAAATAAGAATACAAAGCTGGTACGGCAATTAAGACTGCCATTAAATAATCTACAAATCCTGGTTTTGCACTTTCCCTTCTTTTGGACTTTTCAAAAAATCCTGGTTTCATTAGAAATACTAATGGTAGCAATAAAAATAAGTGAAGTGAGCGTTGCTCTCTTGGCTCAAAAAAGCCTATACTTGCTGTATATAAATGAAAGATACTGGATATTAAAGCAATAATCGCAATAACAGTACCAATGTGTATTTTTTTCATATTTTCAATCATAATTTCTCCCAATGAAAATATATAAAAATATAAAAACAAAATATTTTTATATATTTTATATAGTATTTTAGGCTTTTGCAGAATAAAAGCCTAAAACAAAAAAACTTTCTTAAATATTAATTACTTAATGTAACCCATTTCTTTATAGTACTTAATAGCTCCTGGATGAACAGGAATTGACGCATTTTTAATTGCAGTCTTACAAGAGAAAAACTTCATGCTTGAATGAATACTTTCAAGTTTTGATTGATTTTCACAAATTGATTTTGTAATTTTATACACTGTATTAGTAGAAAGGTCAGTACTTACAATTAAAGCAGTTGACATATTGCCTGTTGTTGCATTTTTATTTTGTCCTTTATAAGTTCCTTTTTTAATTACTCCTGTGTTATAACCCCAATTTTTCTTTAAACTAGCCATTAAATTAGCTGGTAAAGTTGTAACTTCTCCATCTCTACTTAATAGCATATCAATTACCGCAGCACCAGGAACACCCAATTTTACAACTGCATAATTAACTAATCCATCTTTAAATTGACTAGCTACTTCTGAGTATGAACCATGAACAACTCTAAATCCTCTTTTCTTTAAATCTTGGTAAGAAGTTTTGTAATATGCCATAATCCATCTAAATACTAATTCATCTGAAGAACCAACTTTATTAATAGCAATTTTTTCATTTTTACCTTTTGTTAATAAATTAGCAATATTTGTATACTTTGAATTTTTTGATCGTACAACATGAAGAATTTGATCAGAAAGTCCTTGTCCAATTAATGCAACTTTGTTATGTTTTTTAGTATACATACCTTTTGCATTAACAGCTAGGTAAGAAACTGTATCAAGACCCATTGCAATTTGGCTTCTATTTTTTTGTATTTTAGAAGGATTTGCTGTTCCACCACCTGGAACTACTTTTATATTCATATCTGGATTTTCACTAGTAATAATTTTAGCAATTCCAGCTGACATTGTATACCAACCACCACCTAATGAACCTGCTGACCACTCTATAGTCTCTGCTATTGATAAAGACGCACTTAAACAAACTCCTGCTATAATACAATTTAACTTTTTCATGATTTTTCCTTAATAATACAATTTATTTTGAATAATAAATTTGTGAAAATTATTATCCCTATGTTAGAGCATAAGGGATAATGACTATATTCCATTAACCTTTTAAAAATTCTTCATTGACTCCTTATTTTAGAATTCCTCAATATTACATCGCTTAGGTTGTACTGACTGTTGGAACCACGTAATTCCTGTATAAATATTATAAATAGGTAGTCCTGTTGCTTTATAAATATCACTTGCATATGGAGGCATATTTGTACATTCGCATAAAATAGCACCAACTTGTGGATTTTCTCTTTGTAATTTTAATGCAGCTTCAATCATTTCTTTACGACACAAATCAAAGTCTATTTCTGTTTTATCTTCTAAAATTCCATTATAAAACTCTCTTGTTCCAATATTTTCCATTCCTACAATAGGAACATCAAGTGGAATTTGTGCAGCATCTAAATATTCAGAAGTTAAACTCTCTTTTGAAAAAGTTAAAAGTCCAGGAACTTTATTCTTTCCTAATGTTTGTTGAATTAAATTATATTGAATTAAAGAAGATGAAAACACTGGGACACCAAGTGCCTCTATTAATTCTTCTTGAAAAATAATTAAAAAACCACAGTTTGTAGCAATAGCATCAACTCCCTTGTCAATTAATCTCTTTCCCATTTTAATAAACTCATCTAAAGTACCTTTTGCTTTTAACTTAACAACTTTGCTTACACTAGAACCTAAAACTGGCTCAAAATGTATATGAAATGGCCATGTGTTGGCATTTCCTATATCTCCTATAATTCTTGGAAATTTAGTCTCAAGCATAAGCATTCCTATACTTGCACCATAAATATTTTTACCGCCTTTTAATTTCATATTATTCCTTATTTATTTATTTTTAATTAAAAACATCTTCTAGTCCAATTAACTTGGCAAACTTATGGATATGACTCTTAACTTCTTTTTGTAATTTAGTAATCTCTTGATTTTCTACCATTTTTATTCTTTTTTCCCAATCATTAATCGTATCTTGCATTGACCTCATCTTATGTCTCTTTGCAAACCAAGTCCTTGCAGAAATATTATGTAATTGTTTTAAAGTTATTTCTAGTTTTTTATTTCCTACAGATTCATAATAAATGCTATGAATTTTATTTGTTTCATTTTTAAATTCACTTATAGTTAGGCTATTTATATTTTTTTGTAGATTAAATAAAATGTAATGGATTTTATTTAACTGTTCTTTTGTTATACGCAAAGGCACAAAACTAGCTGCTAATATCTCTAGTGGAATTCTCATTTCAAGAGTTTCTTTTATCTCTGTTTGATCTAATTTTTTTATAAAAGTACCTGATTGAGGAATGGTTTCAATTAAAGAATCTAATTGTAATTTCATAAAAACTTCTCTTAGTGGAGTTCTTCCAATAGTATATTGATCCATTAATTCTTTTTCGTTTAGTCTTGTTCCGCAAAGTAATTTTTGTGTAATAATTTTTGCTTGTAAATCTTTATATACAATTTCTTTTTTATTCATCAACAAAAGAATATCCTTTCATACTGATATATTAGTATATTAATATATCAGTATGAAAGGATATTCTTTTTATATAGCATTAACATAGCAATATTAGAATATGTATATATTCTTTTTTGAAATATTCATTGAGACTTGTTTTTATGGATTATGAGCAGATGTCAAAAAATTGTTTAAGAGAAGTAGTATTTTATAATTATAGACTATATATTGTTTATCCGATTCTTAATTCACTTAAATATATAGAATTACAAGGTTAAAAAATTTTAGGAAAGACTTAACATTTGTTTTACAATCTCCCACTTAGCTATATTGTTTGAAGGGAGATTGGACGATTATTTAGATATGTAACTTTGATATATGTGGTGATAGATGCAAAATTTATAAGACTTTGCTTTATTATTTTGTTTTTATCATATCTCCTAATTTTGCAGATGCAAATCCAAATAAAGCTCCTAAAATAATAGATAAGGACATAATAACTATTGCATTACTTGAATTAAAAGTACTCAAAGCTTCTATTGTTAATTGATTTTGTGTTTGTAAGATATAAGCAAAAGTACTTGCATAGCCAAAAACAGTTGCAGGAATGGCACTTAAAAGTGGTAAATGTGCTGCTAAACAAAATATTAGTACAGAAATTGATACAGCTATACCTGCCCAAACTGGAAGTGTTAATACAGCTGCTAAAGGTATAGTTAAAATTGCAAGTGCTGTAAGCCAAGCACAAATAATTCCAAATATTCCACATACTATTATATTTTTAATAGCATCACTATTAGCACCAAGAGCAAAAAAAGCACCCCAAGAAATAAATATTCCCCATATTAAAACTATCCCACCTAATGGTCCAAGAGCTAACCATGTTGCTATTCCTCCAAGTATCGAAATACTAATTGATAATCCTACTAAAGCTGTCATAATAATTCCTTTTATTCAATTTTAAATAAAAAATCATTTCATAATATATGTTTAAAAAATAATCTCATATTCATTTATTAAGCAAATAATAACAAATTTTTATAGCCTATATATAGCCTGTATATTATGATCTAAGATAATTAAAATTCATTGGGTAAAAGATTTAAAATGCCTTATATACTGACATCAAGATATAAAAATAATTATTTTTTATCAAAAACTAAAAGTAATATTGTTAATAAAGACTTATAAAAGTGAAAAACTAAGATTTTTTAATGAATTTATGGATTAAATAGCATTTAAATAGCATTTGACTAACAAAAACTTGCTTAACGGAAATTTAAATGTAAAATGTATATAGGGAAGTTTTGTAGTAAATAGCCCACCAAGTAGGCTACTTAAAGGCTTAAATGAAGTTTGTAATCTGAACTTATGTCAGATTACATTCCCATACCTCCCATGCCTCCCATACCACCCATATCTGGCATAGCAGGAGCTGCTGGAGTACCATTTTCTTTTATATCTGTAACAGTTGCTTCTGTTGTTAATAATAATGAAGCAACAGAAATAGCATTTTGCATAGCAACTCTCTCAACTTTTGCAGGATCAACAATACCAGCTTCAAACATATCTACATATTGTCCATTTGCAGCATTAAAACCTAAATTTTCATTTGTAGATTTTGAAACTTCATTTGCTACAACACCAGCATCAAAACCAGCATTAAGTGCAATTTGCTTAAGTGGCGCAGAAATTGCTCTTAATACAATATCAGCACCAATTTGCTCATCACCATCAAGCTCTAAAGATACTTTTGCAGCTGCCCTAATTAATGCAGCCCCACCACCAATAACGATACCTTCTTCAACAGCGGCTCTTGTAGCACTTAGGGCATCATCAACTCTATCTTTTTTCTCTTTCATTTCAGTCTCACTTGCAGCGCCTACTTTAATAACGGCAACTCCTCCACTTAATTTTGCCAATCTTTCTTGTAATTTTTCCTTATCATAATCAGAGCTTGTACTCTCAATCTCTGCTTTTATTTGATTTACTCTTGATTTAACAGCCGTTGGTGTACCTGCACCATTTACAATTGTTGTATTGTCTTTATCTATTACAACTCTTGCAGCCGTTCCTAAAGATGATATATCAGCCGTTTCTAGTTTCATTCCCATTTCTTCAGCAATAACAGTACCACCTGTTAAAATAGCAATATCTTCAAGCATAGCTTTTCTTCTATCACCAAATCCTGGAGCTTTAACTGCTGCAATATTTAAAGAACCTCTTAATCTATTTACAACTAAAGTTGCTAATGCTTCACCATCTACATCTTCAGAAATGATTAATAAAGGACGACCTGCTTTATTAACTGCTTCTAAAATAGGTAACATTTCTTTTAAATTTGATATTTTTTTATCATATAATAAAATAAATGGATTTTCCATCTCTGTTGTCATTTTTTCTGTATTTGTTACAAAATAAGGAGATAAATACCCTCTATCAAATTGCATACCTTCAACAACATCTAGCTCATCAGAAATTCCTTTAGCTTCTTCAACAGTAATAACACCATCTTTTCCAACTTTTTCCATAGCTTTTGCTATCATTGAACCAATAGCTTTATCGCTATTAGCTGATATGGTTGCGACTTGTTCTATTTCTGTTTGATTTGCTACAACTCTTGAAGCAGCTTTTAAGTGAGCTAAAATACACTCACTTGCTTTATCCATTCCTCTTTTTAATGAAATCGGATTAGCTCCTGCTGTCACATTTCTTAGACCTTCTTTAAAAACACTATATGCTAAAATAGTTGCAGTAGTAGTACCATCACCTGCTTCATCGGCAGTTTTTGATGCTACTTCTTTTACTAGTTGTGCACCCATATTCTCTAAAGTATCAGATAGTTCAATTTCTCTTGCAACTGATACACCATCTTTAGTAATAGTGGGAGCTCCGAATGATTTTTGTAAAAGTACATTTCTTCCTCTTGGACCCATTGTAACTTTTACAGCATCTGTTAATTTCTCAACACCTAAAAATAATTTATTTCTTGCTTCATCACTGAATAGTACTTCTTTTGCCATATAACTTTCCTTTTATATTATCTTTTTTATAGAAATGATAGTTTTACATAATTCCTATAACATTTTCTAAATCTAGCACTAAATAATCAACACCATCAAGTGTTAGATCTGTGCCTCTAAAGTTTTCAAAAACTACAGTATCGCCTACTTTTATATCTTTAACCTTTGTACCAATTGCTAATACTTTTGCTGTATTTGGTTTTTCTTTGGCTGAATCTACTAAGATAATCCCACTTGCTGTTTTATTTTCAACTTCACTTAATTCAACTAATATTTTTTCACCTAATGGTTTAAAATTCATTATATTTTCTCCCTATGTGTGTTTTAGCACTCTTAATTTTTGAGTGCTAGAATTGTATATAATTTTTGATTAATTGTCAAGCTATTTGAGTGAAGAAGACTAAAGTTACACAATATATATGAGTACTACACTAATGAGTAGAATGTAGTTTATTATATATGCTATAAGTCCATGCTAAAGTTTTAACTTTTTCATTTTGCATAACTTCTTTATGAAATTCTTTTTTTTCACAAAGCCAAGATTTAAAGTTGATTTTTTGTAAATATGTGTCTGCAATTCCATCATAATTTACTTGTGTTAAATATAATTTATTTATATAAGGAAAACTTAATTCATAGATTTCTGCTCCACCTATTATAAATACTTCTCTTTCTTTATTTTTTTTACAAAAATCTAAGGCTTCTTTGATTGAATTACAAGTGTGAATATCTTCATGATAAAAGTTTGTTTTTGATAAAACAATATTTGTTCTTTTATTAAGAACTTTATTTATGGATAAAAAAGTTTTTCGCCCCATTATTATATGGTGACCTTGTGTTAAATCCTTAAATTTTTTTAAATCTTCTTTTATATACCACAAAAGTTTGTTATTTAAACCTATTTGCCAATTATTACCATATGCTACAATCATTGAAATTAACATTTATTATTTTACCTTTTTATATGTAAAAGAACTATTTTTTCACATATATTTATATTCTACAAAAAAAACCATAAAATATTATATATTTTTATGAAAGCTAAAGTATAATACTTACAAATAATAAGAAGTAGGAGATATAGTATGAAAAAATTTTTATATATAACAGACCAAGATGAATATACAGATCATAGTTTCATAGGTCCTTTGTTTAAGAAGTATTTAAGAGAATATTATGAAGTTGATGTAGTATATTTTTCTGATTTTAAAACAGATACTCAATTTAAAGATGAAAGATTTGTAATTCCAAGTATAAATAAAGATGATGTATTAGGTGAACTAGAAAGATATGGTGTTGATGTTAATACTTATTCTTATGTAGTTATACGAAATACGGGAAGTATTTTAAAAGCAATATTAAAAGTTAAAGATAATTATAAATTTAAAATAGGTTATAGATTTTCTTTTCCAAAAAAGAGAGCTAAATTAGAATTTGCATCAAAGGCTACTTTTCTTAGTAAATTTACAAGTAAATTAGAAACATTTTCTGAAACCAAATTAATTAATAAATGTGATTTATTTATGCCATCATCTCAAAAATTACATGAAACTTATTTTGCAGATGTTAATATTAAATCATTTATTATACCACCTGCTATTGATCCTGAGGTTCTTCATGATAATATCCAGCATGATGGTGAAGAAAAAAGATTTTTCTTTTGTGGGGCTTTAGATAAAATTAGAGAATTCAATATTGTATTAGAAGCTTTTGCAAATACAAAAGGAAATTTCACTTTAATGTTAGCAACTGAAGAAGAAGATTATGCAAAAGAGTTAATTTCAAAGTATCCAAGTTTAAAATTAGGTGAAAATGTTAAGTTTTTTGTAGCTACAACTAAAGAAGAACTTTTAGCCTTAATAGCACAAGCGGATATTGGCGTTTCAATACTACCTGATATTTCACTTTTTAATACTTCTACTCCTGTAAAAGTTTTAAACTATTATTCTTCAGCAGTTCCTTCTATAATGACAGCAAATGCAGATACTTTAAATATTTTTACAGATGATTTTGATGCTTGGTTTTGTAAATTTGATGCCGCATCTATTACTAGCAAGTTAGAAACAATCATTAATTTATCAAAAGATGAAGTAAGCGAAGTAGGAATTAAAGGACAAAAAAGATTGCTTGATATTAGAAATAATAAATTAATAGCACAAAATATGCATAAAGTATTTGAATCTATTGAATAAAGTATATATTTTTAACATAAAATTAACTTTTATTTTTTATAATTATTTAATTTAAAAAAAGGTTAACAAATGTTAAAAAAGATTATTTTAGTTAGTTTAGTATGTATATCAAGTGTTTTAGCTTCATCTATTGAAGTTATAAATGCCTATGTAAGAGAAACACCTCCAAGTGTTCCTAATTCGGCATTGTTTTTGACTATTGTAAATAATACTTCTAAAAATGTATCTTTACTTGAAGTTAAATCAAATATAGCAAAAAATATTGAATTACATACTCATGAGATGAAAAATCATATTATGAAAATGTATCAAATTGATAAAATAGATATAAAAGCTTTGTCAAAAACTATTTTAAAACCAGGCAGTTTTCATATTATGTTATTTGGTTTAAAAAAACGATTAAAAGTTGGTGAAGATTTTAATTTTGAATTAATTTTTTCAAATGGTCAAAAAATACTTGTGAATGCTCCTGTAAAAAAAGTAATAAATGGAATGCAAGAAATGGGAATGAACAAGGTGGATATGAAAAAAATGAAAAGAATTAAAATAAAAACACATTAGGAATAGTAATATTTTATGATTAAAAATATTTTTTTCCAAAGTTTAGCAATTCTTTTAATAGTATTTACATATTTTTTTATAGACTTTAAAGAATTATTAAATATTTTTGAAACAAAAACTAACTTTGTTTTACAAGAAAATTGTAATTTGCATAAAAAGCCTTGTATTATTATGCTAGAAGATGGTACATCTTTGACTTTAGAAGTTTTTCCAAAAAGTATTCCTGTTTTTAAACCATTAGTGTTTAAAGTTAAAAGTTCAAATCACTTTTTAGAAGATACTAGTTTAAATATTTATTCTACTAGTATGTTTATGGGATATTTTAATTTTAAACTTAAAAATTTAGGAAAAGGAGTATATGAAGCAAAAGGTGTTTTACCTCTTTGTCCAAGAGGAACAATGAAATGGAATATAGATCTAGAAATTAAAAATAAAACTATTGGTGCAAGATACCAATTCGAAACGGAATGAAATGAAAAAAAATATTTTAATAGTGTTGGTTGTTGCATCAGCTTTCATAATCTTATTAAGTCCTTTTATAAAAGAATATAAAGAAAATATGAAATATGATTTTACTGTTAATACAATTGATGGAAAAGTTACAAAAGACGACTTTGATGGAAAGGTATTAGCAATATATTTTGGATATTCATATTGTCCAGATGTTTGTCCTACAAGTTTAAGTACACTTTCTGCTGCACTTAATACTTTTTCTCAAGAAAAGATTGATAAGTTTAAAGGATTATTTATCTCAGTTGATCCAAAAAGAGATAAATTGAAAAATTTAAAAGAATATGCTGCATATTTTCATAAAAATTTTATAGGCTCAACATCTACTAAAGAAAATATAGATAAAATTGTAAATAATTATGGTGCATATTATAAAATACTTGACCTAGAAGGCTCAGCAATGGATTATAGTGTTAGCCATACTTCTTATATTTATATTTTTGATAAAAAAGGGAAGTTTTTTACAAAAATAACTGATTTTTCAAATGTAAATGAAGTAAAAAATATCTTAAAGAAAGTATTATAACTTATGATGAATAAACATATTGAATTAGGAATAATTAATAGCCTTAAAGTTAATAGAATAACTGAACCAGGTGCATATCTGATGAGTTGCGATGAGGAAGAAATACTTCTACCAAATGCTTATCTTACAGATGACATTAAATTAGATTGTATTATTGATGTTTTTGTTTATAAAGATTCAGAAGATAGGCTAGTTTCTACAACACTTATACCTCATGCTATGAAAAATGAATTTGCATTTTTAAAAGTTGTTGATATTGCAAGCTTTGGGGCTTTTGTTGATTTTGGTTTAGTAAAAGACTTGCTTATACCTAAAAATAAACAAAGGTCTATTTTTCGTGTTGGAAATTATAAAATCATTAAAATTATTGAGGATACAAAAACAAATAGACTAATAGGAAGTGAAAAATTTATATTAAATCATAAAGTTAGTGGATTTACTCAAAATGATGAAATAGATATCTTGGTTTTTTTTAAAACACCTTTAGGTTTTAAAGTGATTGTTAATAATGAATATGAGGGTTTAATTTATCATAATGAAATTTTTCAAAATGTTGAAGTTGGATTTAAAACAAAGGCTTATGTTAAACTTTTAAGAGAAGATGGAAAATTTGATGTATCTTTGCAAAAAATTGCTACACAAGATAATCAAGTGAATGAAGATAAGGTTTTAGAGATATTAAAACAAAACGATGGTTTACTTTATTTTACTTATAAAAGTGATGCTCTTGATATTAAAAATACTTTTGGAATTAGTAAAAAAATGTACAAAGCTACACTTACTAAATTAATTAATTCTAAAAAAATCATTTTAGAAAAAGACCATATTCTAATAAATAGTTAAACTTAATCTATAAAGTAAAAAGTATAAAGTAATTGGTGAATTCATAAGAAACTTCAAAGTTCTACCTTTGAGTTTCTTATAGTACTAGTTTAAAGCAGTTTTAGCAGCTTGTGCAACTTTTGCAAAAGCATCTGAGTCATTCATAGCCATATCAGCTAATATCTTTCTATCTAAGGTAATGTTCGCTAAATTTAAACCATTGATAAATCTTGAATAAGAAATATCATTTAGTCTACAAGCGGCATTAATTCTTATAATCCATAGTTTTCTAATATCTCTTTTCTTTTGTCTTCTATCTCTGTAAGCATATACTAAAGCATGTTCTACTTGTTCTTTCGCTTTTCTGAAGTGTTTACTTCTTCCACTATAAAAACCTTTAGCTGCTTTTAATATCTTTTTATGTCTTTTTCTTCTAACTACACCAGTTTTAACTCTAGGCATATTATTCCTTTCTTTACCATTATATGTTTATAAGGTGTCGATTATTAAATCGAACTTATCCACTTAAATTTTTGTGGAGGGACTTAAAATTATGCTTTACAAAGCATTCTTTTTACTCTTGTTGAATCTACTTTATCAACACTTTTTTCACTTCTGAGATTTCTTTTTCTTTTTTGTGACTTTTTAGTCAGAATATGACTTCTAAAAGCTGATCCTCTTTTGATGGAACCATTTTTTTTCACTTTAAATCTTTTTAAAGCTCCACTATTAGATTTCATTTTTGGCATGATAACTCCTTTCTAATAAACTTGCATTTTCACTAAAACTGAAAAGTCAATGATTTTACTTAAATAATCATTAATATATCTTGAATTAATAAGAAAAATATTTTTATTCTATATAAGAAGCAATTTTTTGACCATATTTTACTTCGTCATTTATTAAGTCGTCTAAAACAACACAATCTTTTTCCCAAATTAAAACAACAGTAGAACCCATTTTAAAGTATCCTAAACAATCAGCTTTTTTAATTTCTAAGTTATCGTATTCATAAATTTTAATTTCATTTGATTTTTTATTTGTTTCAACTCTTGTTTCAAAATTAAATACCATTTGTCCAACATTTAAAGCTCCTACAAAGACCATATAAAAATATTTTCCATTTTTTTCACATTCTAAAATAACTCTTTCATTTTGTACAAATAAATCTAACTCTTTATTTAGATATCGCATATTTACAGGATATAATTTACCTGGAACATGAATTAGCTTTTTAATTTTACAGTCTGTTATAGCATGATATCTATGATAATCTTTTGGTGATAAATAAAAGTTCATATAATTACCGTCTTTAATTTTAGGAAAATTATCTTTACAAAAATATGTTAATAACTCTTCTACATTATATTCCATACCTTTAATTTGTAATAATGTTTCATTAGCTATATTTCCACATTGTGAGACAAGGCTATCTGCTGGAGATATGATATTTTTACTATTTTCATCATATTGTCGTATGACTTCTAATTGTCTTGTAAAAAGCATATTTAATGTTTTATATTCTTTTGGATTTTTAAACTCACTCATATCTAATTTTAAGAATTTAACATATCCTATATTTATAATATTTTGAATAAAAGGTGGAAATTCTTTTTTTGCAAATTTTCCAAAAGTTCTTGAAATTAAATTTGTTATGTGCATTATCTTCCTTAATTTTTTACAAATTTTATCAAAAAATAACTTTACTTTTCAATATTTTGTTTTTAAAAAGAAGTTAATACACATAATTTCTATGTATAATTTTAATATATTATGTTTTATTTTAAATTTTCTATAAAACTTAAAATCAATCGAACACCTGCACCACTAGCCCCATAAGGATTATATCCCCATGATTTCTCTTTATATGCGGGACCAGCTATATCAAAATGTAACCATTTTTTCTTATTTTCTTTTTTAATAAATTTATCTAAAAACATACTAGCCGTTATAGTTCCACCAGCTCTTGAAGAAGATGTATTGGAAATATCAGCTACTTGACTTCTAATTAAATCAAAAAGATATCTATTGTAAGGTAAAAAAGCCACTAACTCACCAGATTTTTCACCAGCTTTTGCAATTTTAGTTTTTAGCTTTTCACTATGTCCCATAACTCCAGTTGTATACTCACCTAAAGCAATTAAACAAGCACCTGTTAATGTAGCAATATCAAAGATATAGTCAATATTTTTAATCTCATCTTGTGCATAACATAAACAATCAGCTAATACAAGACGACCCTCTGCATCAGTATTTCTAACTTCTATTGTTGTACCATTTTTAGCTTTTAATACATCATCTGGTTTATAAGCATCTCCACCTATCATATTTTCAACAGCACCAACAATACCATGGACTTCATAAGGGCAGTTTAAATCTTTTAAAGTATTCATAACACCTAAAACCGTGCTACCTCCACTTTTATCACATTTCATAGACAACATACCCTCAGAACTTTTTAAGCTTAAACCTCCTGAATCGTATGTTAAACCTTTTCCTACAATTACTATTTTTCTTTTTGTATCTTTTTTTGGCTTATATATTATATGGATTAATTGACTTTCATGTCTTGATGCTCGACCAACACTTAACATAGCATTCATTCCATTCTTAAGCAAATAATCTTCGCCAAAAACTTTACATTCTAAAGAATTATTTTTAGATATTTTTCTTGCATCATTAGCCATTATCTTAGGATAATAATCTTCAGGTGTGGTATTTACAATATCTCTTGCTAGATTAACGCTAGAACAAATACTAACAGCCTGTCTTAAACTTTTTTCTAATTCTTGAAGGGTTTTTGAAGAATTTTTTATATCAATAAGAATATCAAGTTTTTTTTCTTTTTTCTTAGATTTATATTTATTAAATTCATAAGAACCTAAAAGTAAACCTTCTACTAATTCTTCAAGTTTATATTCTTTATTGTCTATGTTTAAAGAAATTTTGATAATTGTTGCATTAAATTGTTTTAAGCTTTTAATAGCATTTGAAAAAGCTATTTTTAAATCTTCACCTTTTAAACTAGAAGCTCCAACATAATATTTTTTATTACAGCTAAGAAAAGAAGATTTATTTTCTTGTGCTGTAAAACCAGATAACTTTAAAAGATTTTTGTCTTTTTTATTAACTTTCTTTAAACTATTTAAAACTATTAACTCAAGATCAAACTTTTGACAATCTTTAACTAATTTTATATTCATATTTTTTATCCTTTAAATGTTTTTATATTATACATCAGGTTCTATTGAAACATCTTCATCAATTAATATTTTAATATTTGATGAACCATTAATCCCTTTATACACGTCAAATGTTTCTCCATCTATATTTTCTTTACCTTCTTTTGTCCAGTTTTTTGAACCACCTTCAAGACTAACTTTATCTCCACTATCATCACCAAATATTTTTAATTCGTATTCTTTTGTTGATAAGTCAAGAATATCATCTAAACTAATATTAATATTATCAGAAGTATTATTTTTTAAATCAATTGAGCCATTATTAATTTTTGATAATAAATCAATATCAATTGTATCATTAGAATTTAAATCTGCTGAGACACTAGATGCATTACTCGTATAATTAATATTAACTTTAACATTAGAGCTTGAACTATCTCCATCTGCATCTGTTATCGTATAAGGTACTTTTAGAGTACTAATTTTTAAATCACTATCTAAGTATACAAGTTCAAATGTAGGATTATCTCCTAATATATCATTAGCTTTTATTTTTATAACTTCGTTATTACCTTCTTTTGCAATTAGTTCTAAGCCATCATCTGAAATAGACCATTTTATGTTATTCATTACATTTCCATTTGTATCTTTAACTATTATATCATTTTTGTCCCATGTAAAAGGTAATGCCCCTCCATCTTCTTTAGCTCCATTGCCATCAGCTGGTCCATCTTCTCCAAAGTCAATACCTAATTTGCCACTTGCTATTGCTGCATGATTTTCTAATACTGATTGTAAATCTTTTGATGTAAGAACGTGAATAACTTCAGAGGTGATTTTTGCTAAATGATGTACGATAGCTTCTCCTCCAACTGCTACTCCATAAGATTTTATATTATTATCATTAAGAAATTTATTCCAAGCATTAAGCTTATTAGAGCTAACAGCATCTTCGTTGGCTAAAAAATCTCTTCCCTCTTTGTTTGTAGGTACACCATCTGATATAAAGTATGAATATGTTGTACCTCCATTATTAGGGTTTGTAAAATTATTCATAGTTCCTTCTATACCTGCTTCATAATTTGTTTTATTATGATCATCATTAGTTGTCTGTACTAAATTTACATTTTTAAAATCATCTGCACTCATCCAAGTTTTATCATTTCTAAAATTAATAGTTCCAAATAAATTAAGTTGTATTAATACTTCATGTCCTTGTTTTTCATAAGTATTTATTAAATTAATCATGGCTTCTTTTGCTAAGCTTAATTTTTTATCACTCATGCTTCCTGAATTATCCAAGGTAAATATTAAATTAATAGGCGCTTTTGTAATAGAAATATCAATTTGTGTATTTAAATCATCACTAATATTTGGAGTGTCATCACTAATATTAATTTTAATTGAGCTTTCTTCTATACTTCCATTGGCATCTGAAATTTGAACCTTAAAGTTTAAGTTGTTAATAATTTTAGCATTAGAACCAGTATGATCTATGCTATTTAATAAAGTAAATGTATAGCTTTTACTACTTAAATCTAATTTTACAGTAAATACTTCTGTTCCATCATCTCTTATTCCTGTTAAAGTTTGTCCATTTGAAGATGTACTAATTCTAATGTCTTGACCTTGAGATGTTAAATTTATATCTTGAACCGAAGAAAATTCAACTGTTCCACCTTTTTGCCCATCTCCTCCAAAATCATAATTTATATAATCTGTAATTGTATTAGTACCCGCACTATTTATATCTGCTTCATTAATAGTTTTAGCCCCACCAACTATGTCAATACTTGGTTTATCATCTACAGAATTAACTTTTAAGATAACGGTTGCTGTTGAAGTATCTCCATCTTTATCTGTTAGTTTATAAGTAAACGAATCTGTTCCATAATAATTAGCATTTGGAGTATAAGTAAATGTTCCATCATTATTTAAAACTAATATTCCATTACTTACATTTGTATTTAAACTTACAGTATTAGTTCCCTCTCCTAATGTATCATTTAAAATAACATTACTAGTAATACTTGAATCTTCATTTAAGGACCTTGTATCATCAACAGCAATAGGATTATCATTAACGGAATTAACTTTTAAGATAACGGTTGCTGTTGAAGTATCTCCATCTTTATCTGTTAGTTTATAAGTAAACGAATCTGTTCCATAATAATTAGCATTTGGAGTATAAGTAAATGTTCCATCATTGTTTAAAACTAATATTCCATTACTTACATTTGTATTTAAACTTACAGTATTGGTTCCATCTCCTAATGTATCATTTAAAATAACATTACTAGTAATACTTGAATCTTCATTTAAAGACCTTGTATCATCAACAGCAATAGGATTATCATTAACGGAATTAACTTTTAAGATAACGGTTGCTGTTGAAGTATCCCCATCTTTATCTGTTAGTTTATAAGTAAACGAATCTGTTCCATAATAATTAGCATTTGGAGTATAAGTAAATGTTCCATCATTATTTAAAACTAATATTCCATTACTTACATTTGTATTTAAACTTACAGTATTAGTTCCCTCTCCTAATGTATCATTTAAAATAACATTACTAGTAATACTTGAATCTTCATTTAAAGACCTTGTATCATCAACAGCAATAGGATTATCATTAACGGAATTAACTTTTAAGGTAACGGTTGCTGTTGAAGTATCTCCATCTTCATCTGTTAGTTTATAAGTAAACGAATCTGTTCCATAATAATTAGCATTTGGAGTATAAGTAAATGTTCCATCATTATTTAAAACTAATATTCCATTACTTACATTTGTATTTAAACTTACAGTATGAGTTCCATTTCCTAATCTATCATTTAAAATAACATTACTAGTAATACTTGAATCTTCATTAAGAACATAACTATCAGAATTAGCTATTGTATTTGTATCAAGTGTATATGTTTCTGTATCTGTAGCAGTTACTGTATTTCCAGCATCATCATTTGCTGTTACACTAGCTTCTATAGTTCTATTACTATCTGCTTGTAGGTCTGAACCTTTAACATTTATTGAAAAAGTTAAATCTAAGGCAACTGTACCTGTATAAGTAGTACCATTAACTAGTATTGTTACAGTATCTCCTTGCTTAGCATCTCCACTTACTTTTCCTGTAATTGCTATTGAATCATTTTGTGATTCAGCCTCATTTATTACATCATCACTTGTAATATTTGCATCTAAGGTTATGCTTGCATTTGCACTTGTATCAACTGTATATGTTTCTGTATCTGTAGCAGTTACTGTATTTCCAGCATCATCATTTGCTGTTACACTAGCTTCTATAGTTCTATTACTATCTGCTTGTAAGTCTGAACCTTTAACATCTATTGAAAAAGTTAAATCTAAAGCAACTGTACCTGTATAAGTAGTACCATTAACTAGTATTGTTACAATATCTCCTTGTTTAGCATCTCCACTTACTTTTCCTGTAATTGCTATTGAATCATTTTGTGATTCAGCCTCATTTATTACATCATCACTTGTAATATTTGCATCTAAGGTTATGCTTGCATTTGCACTTGTATCAACTGTATATGTTTCTGTATCTGTAGCAGTTACTGTATTTCCAGCATCATCATTTGCTGTTACACTAGCTTCTATAGTTCTATTACTATCTGCTTGTAGTCTGAACCTTTAACATTTATTGAAAAAGTTAAATCTAAGGCAACTGTACCTGTATAAGTAGTACCATTAACTAGTATTGTTACAATATCTCCTTGTTTAGCATCTCCACTTACTGTTCCTGTAATTGCTATTGAATCATTTTGTGATTCAGTAGAATTTATTACATCATCACTTGTAATATTTGTGTCTAAAGTTATGTTTGCACTTATGTCTGTATCAACTGTATATGTTTCTGTATCTGTAGCAGTTACTGTATTTCCAGCATCATCATTTGCTGTTACACTAGCTTCTATAGTTCTATTACTATCTGCTTGTAGGTCTGAACCTTTAACATTTATTGAAAAAGTTAAATCTAAGGCAACTGTACCTGTATAAGTAGTACCATTAACTAGTATTGTTACAGTATCTCCTTGCTTAGCATCTCCACTTACTTTTCCTGTAATTGCTATTGAATCATTTTGTGATTCAGCCTCATTTATTACATCATCACTTGTAATATTTGCATCTAAGGTTATGCTTGCATTTGCACTTGTATCAACTGTATATGTTTCTGTATCTGTAGCAGTTACTGTATTTCCAGCATCATCATTTGCTGTTACACTAGCTTCTATAGTTCTATTACTATCTGCTTGTAGGTCTGAACCTTTAACATTTATTGAAAAAGTTAAATCTAAGGCAACTGTACCTGTATAAGTAGTACCATTAACTAGTATTGTTACAGTATCTCCTTGCTTAGCATCTCCACTTACTTTTCCTGTAATTGCTATTGAATCATTTTGTGATTCAGCCTCATTTATTACATCATCACTTGTAATATTTGCATCTAAGGTTATGCTTGCATTTGCACTTGTATCAAGTGTATTTGTATTAAGTAGTTCTTGGGCTGTTGAATTACCAAAACTACGCTCATCGCCAAAATTACTGCCTCTACCTCTTCCTGGTATATTATTATTTAAAGAGAATGGATCAACTTGATCCCCTAAAAAAAACGAACCATCACCTGCTCCATCTCCTCCAGCAGCTGATGCACCTAAGTTTTCAAGTAATGCTCCAAAACTATCAATAATTACACCATTATTAGTGTCTTCTCCTTGTGGACTCTCATCTAATAATTCTTTTAATGCTCTAATAACATTATCACCCTTAAAATCATTATTTAAAGCTGTGCTATTTAATTCACTTAAGCCTTCTTGATCATTGATAATTCCCAGAATACTTTTTGATTTTTCTAAAGGGAGTTGTTCTGATGTTTTAATCAAATCGGTCATATTATGTATTAGAATCTTTTGCTCTATTCCATTTTTATTAAAGACTAATTCAATTGATTTTTCATCTTCAACTAAATTTATATTATATTCCAAACCATCTAAATTAATAAAATAGAGTTCTTGTCCTAAACTTGTGTTTATTGATATATCTTTAGAAATATCTTGTGTAGACTGACTACCATCAATGTTTTTTAGTATTAACTTAATCATTATAAATCTCCTATATAAAATTATTACTACAATTGTATATAAAAAAAGTATCTAAAAAGTATCTAAAGTAAAAAACTTCATAAAAATAATTTTTATGAAATAAAAAATAAATTAATTTTTTGGAGTACTAATTATAAAACTTGCACCTTCTTTATCATTATTTACAAGTAGTTTTCCATTCATATTATTCTCAATGATTAATTTAGACATAAATAAGCCAACACCAGAACCATTAGTTTTTTCATAAGTAAAGAATGGATTAAAAATATCATTGATAGCCTTTATTTTTATGCCTCCAGCATTATCACTTATAGTAACTATTGCGTTATTCTCATCTTCATTTATAACAATTTTGATTTTTGATTTTTTAGTATTTCTTTGTATTAATATATCTTTTGCATTATTAATAATATTAATTAATACTTGAGTATATTCATTTTCATATCCATAAATTACTGGGTTTTTCTTTACAATTATTTCTAATAATATTTTGTTAGCATAAAGACCTGAACTAATAATATTTACTGAAGAGTTTATCTGATCTGATAATTTAAATTTAGTTTTTTCTTTATTCTTTGAAAAAAAGTTTTTAAAATCATCAATTGTATTTGACATATATTTAGTAATTTCATTTAATTTTACAATGGCTTCTCTAACTTCTTGTTTCTCAAGTTTGTTATTCAAACTTAGTTTGGCTTCTATTGGAATAAACAAAGAAGATATTTCCATCAATGGTTGTCTCCATTGATGTGTAATATTCGTTATCATCTCTCCCATAGAAACTAACTTATTTTGTTTAAAAATTATTTGATCTTTTTTCTTATTTTTTTTAATCTCTAAATTAATTAATTTTTCAAGAACTTTATTCTTTTTTTCTAATGTTGAAAAATTATCATCCAATTTTTTTTTCATAATATACACACTAATTTAAATTAAAAATTTTCACCATTGCTTAAAAATGGTTTTATGATTTTATTTCCTTTCTCATCTATATATCCTATTTTACCATTCTTGATGACTTTAGCATAGGAATTAGAAAAATCATAAACGTAATCATATATAGGTTTTGAGATTACCTCACATTTGTCATTAATATATCCCCATTTATTTCCTAACTTTGTTCTTGCATAAGTATTTACAAAATTAAATATTTCATCATATTTTCCATTGATTTTTAAATCCATATCTTGTGTTATACATCCTAATTTACTATTAGAAGAAGAACCAACAAATGCAGCATTACCTATAAATTCACTAGCTGATGAGAAAATAGGCTTTTGCACAAGTTTAAACTTGTCATTTAAATATCCAAATTTACCATCAATTTGAACAATAAAAAAACCATTAAAAGCTTTAGAGATACTATCATATATTGGTTTTACTAACATTATATTTTTATTATTAACAATTCCATATTTATTGTTGTACTTACTAATTGAATAATCATTTCCATAATAATTATGAATCCAATGTAAATTAAACACATTAGGATGTTGTGTTTTTATATTTTTATTTTCAATATCGTCAAACTTTGATAACTTATCATATATTGCTTTTACCCTTATATCGTTCTTACTAGATAGTACACCATATTTATTATTTTCTTTTATAATAGTGACTTTTTCTTTTGAAGAGCAAGCACTAAAGAGAAAAATAATAAATGCACAACTTATTAATATAATATTTTTAGACATCTAAATTCCTTATTTATTTGGATTTGCTTTTATTCTAAACTCAACTCTTCTTGATAATTCAACATTTTCACTACCATCTTCGTTATAAATAAGATTTGATGAGGATTTTCCTTTTGCTTTAAAAGAATTATCTAAAAAATCTTTATTATTTGTAATATAATCATTTTTTAAACTTGATAAGTATCTTAATACAGAACTTGCTCTATTTTGTGATAATGTTTTATTTTTAATAAATTTTTCTTCTATTGTTTTAGCTGTTCTGTATCTTGATGAAGTATGTCCTTCAATATACACATCAATAATTTGATCTTTATATTCTTTTAAAATATTTATGTATCTTGGGAAAAAGTTTTTTAATATATTTTTATAGGCATTTCTCATTTTATTACTACCTCTTGTGAACATAAGATTAGGTTTTTTGAATCTTAATGTAAGTGTACTTTTATCCAATACTGCATCCCATTTTTTAAAATCACTTTCAAATTCATTATTTAATGCATTATATAAGTCATCTATAATATGTACACTAAACTTATCTTTTTTCATTTGAAGATTGCCTTTTGTATCTTTAGCTTTTGCAAAAGCAGTATACTCTGCATTATTCAACTCATCTTCTATGTTAACACACCATCTCTTTTTATCTTGCAATATCTTAGCTTCATATGAATTTGGAATATTTTCAAAAGATAAATTTACATTTTTTACATCTTCTGATAAAATATCACCACAAATTCTTGGAGTATTATCATTAATAATATCATAATCATCTATGGTAATTAGGTTTATTTCTGGACGTTTAATTTTTACAATAGTAGGTGTCTTAACAACTTTCTGCACACTGATTTCTTTTTTATTACACAAAGTTGTTAAGTTCTTTGATCTCAAAAGTTTTGCGATTTTTACATCATTTGTTTTTGCTGCATAGTGTAAAGGAGACATATCATATTTATCTACAACATTACGATTTGCCCCACTACAAATTAATAACTCAGACATCTTTGTATAAGCATTTCTTGATGAATCAATTAAAGGAGTATCTTTATATTTATCTAAGCTATTAACTTTTGCACCACTTTTAATTAGTGTTTTCGCAATATCTAAGTGATTAAACCTTGCAGCTAGATGCAAAGGTGTATATCCAAACCTATCTTTATGATTTAAATTACTTTTTTCTTGAATAAAAAATTCAATTAGCTTTAAATCGTTAATTCTCACTGCATCATGAATTGATGTTTCTAGTAATATATCTTGATAGCTGAGATTTGTAAGTGCTGTTTTATTATTTTTAGTATATTCTTTTGTAGAACAACCAGTTATTATAATCATAATAACACCTAAACCTAAAATATATTTATTCATTCTTTTTTCCTTTGTTTTAATAATTTATCTTTCGTGTAAAGAATTTTGTTTTACTTTTAAAATTGGTTTTAAAATAAAATCCAAAATTGATTTCTTACCTGTAACGATATCAACACTAGCTATCATTCCTGGGATAATAGGTAGTTTTTTGCCATGTCTTTCCAAATAATTTTTATTAGTTTTGACAATGACTCTATAATAACTCAAGCCTTCTTTTGAATCTTTATCTATAATACTATCAGCTGATATTTCAACTATCTTGCCATCAAGTCCTCCGTAAATAGAAAAATCATAAGCAGTTAATTTAATTATTGCTTTTTGACTTGGATTAATAAAAGCAATATCTTTAGGAGCTATTTTTGCTTCAACTAATAGTATATCACTTGTTGGAACAATTTCTGCTAAAGTCATACCAGGTTGAACTACTCCACCAATTGTATTTATATTTAGATTTTTTATTATTCCATTAACAGGTGATTTAATAGTTGTTTTTGCTACCTTATCTTCATTTCCTATTAACTTTGCCTCAAATTTATTTATTAAACCTACCGTTTTTTGTAGTTCCATTGATGCTTTTGATTTAAAAAAATAAATCTTTTCTGAAATTTTATTTTTTGACTCCAATATCGCTAATTTTGATTTTTTTATAGATATAATAGCTGATTCTAATTTTCCTTTTGTAATTGTATATTCTTTTTCAATATTTAGCAAATCATATTTTGATTTAATTCTTCTTCTTACAAGTTTTTTGATTGTTTTTTTTTGTTCTTCTATTAATTTATAAGTTTTTTTCAAATTTTTTATTTTAGTTTTGATTTCTTTTAGCTCTTCCTTATTTTGGTCATGTTGATTACTCAATACCCTTAAGCTTGCTTTTAATTCGTTAAATCTACTTTTAAGAAGAGAAGTTTCTACTTTGTTATATTGTGATTTATCTTCAAGTACTTTTTTGGGAAATTTTAATTTTTTTAAACGTCTATTAACATTTATATTAACTTCTGTATTCAACCGTACCTTAACAGCTAATAGGCTTAAATATTCTTGTTTTATTTCTTCTAGTGTAGCTTTAAATCTTGTTGTGTCAATTTTCATTAAAGATTGACCTTGTATTACTATTTCACCTTCTTTTATTAAGATTTCTGAAATAATTCCACCATCAAGTGATTGAACTGTTTGAATTTTATTAGAAGGTATGATTTTGCCATTACCACGAGCCAATTCATCTATTTGTGCCAAAGATGCCCATACAATAGCTGATACAAATATACTTATGATTACAAAAAATACTAAAGTTGATAATCTACTTGGTTTTTCATTAGCATGTAAGTAATTTGAATCTATAAAAGATATATCTTCTCTTTCTTCTTTGGACAATATCTTTGTATTGTGTACATCTTGTTTTGAATTTAAAGCTAATTCGTTATTTTCCATCTGGAAGAACCTCTTTAACTTTTAAAACATCATTCTTCAAACCATCAACAATAATTTTACCATTTTCAATTATAATAATTCTATCAACTAATTCTAAGATAGAGGTTTTATGAGTTACAATAATAAGAGTTTTATTTGCAATAATCTTTTGCATTTTTTTAATAAATAGTTTTTCAGTTTGTTTATCCATAGCATTTGTTGGTTCATCAAGCATTAAAATTTGTGGATTTGAAATCAATGCTCTTGCTAATGTAACTGCTTGCCTCTCACCCCCACTTAATCCTTCACCTCTCTCTCCTACAAGTAAATCATAACCAGCTTCATGTTTACCTAAAAAATCATCTAATCCAGCTATTTTAGAAACTTTTAGAACTTCTTGATCTGAAACATACTGTTCCCCAATTGTAATATTATCTTTAATCGTTCCCATAAATAAAAATGGTTCTTGAGGGACACATCCAATTGCATGTCTTAAATCAAGAGGGTCTATTTGTCTTGTATCAACATCATCTACTAAAATAGAGCCATTTGTTGGTTCATATAAGTTCATTATCAATTTTAATAATGTAGATTTTCCAGAACCAATTTTTCCTAAAATTGCTATTTTTTCACCTTCTTTAATGTTTAAGTTAATATCACTTAATGTTTTATGGTTTTGTTCCTTATATGAAAAGTCTACATTTTTTAATTCAATTTTACCATTTAAATGTGGTCTACTAATATATGATTTATTTTCTTTTTCAACTGGCATATTCATAATCTCATTAAGATTATCTAAAGAAAGCATGGTTTTGTCATATTTAATAATTAACCCTACTAACTGTGATACAGGAGCAATGACTCTACCGTTTAAAATCATAGCCGCAATAATAGCACCCATAGTCATCTCACCAGCACTTGCTAAATATACTCCTCCTGCAACTATTGCTATATTTGAAAACTGTGAAATAAATGCAGTAAAATAAGTAATACTTTGAGATAAGAAATGCCCCTTATCTGTATAATGTATAGTTTTACTTATAGATTTTTCCCAATGAGATCTCATTCTATTTTGTGCTCTAACACTTTTTATTATTTCTAAACCAGCAACTGTTTCAATCAATGTTGTATGCTTAATCTGCTCTTCTTTAACTGCCTTTTCTATTAGTTTTTTAAGTGGTCTTTGCATATACCAAGATGTAATAAGTGATATTAAAACAGTAATAATAGTAATATAAGCTAATGCTCCACCTATATAAAAAATAACAAATATAAAGATAAGAACAAAAGGAAAATCAACAAATGTTGCAACAGTGGCACTTGTAAAAAACTCTCTTACACTTTCATAAGATTGTAATCTACTAACAAATTGACCAGTTGATGCTGGCTTTGAGTCTAGTTTGATATTTAGTACTTGATTAAATATTTTATTTGAAATAATAGTATCTGTTCTTTTACTTGCAATTCCTAAAAAATATGACCTAAGGACTTTTAATATAAAATCAAAACACATAACAATGCTAATACCAATAAATAAAGCCCACATAGTATCAATTGCATTATTTGGAAGTACTCTATCATATACATTCATAGTAAATAAAGGAGTTGCTAGTATAAAAATATTAATAAATATTGATACTATAATAACTTGCTTATAAATATTTTTATTTTTATATAAAGTGCTCACGAACCATTTTTTTGGCTCTTCTACTAAAATATCTCTTTCAATTCTATTATTAAAATTATATTCTGGTTTTATGATAATTAATCTATTTGTGTATTCTGATTTTAATTTATCTATTGAAACAATAATCTCACCATTGCTAACTCCTGGGAAAATTACTTTTGCCGTACCTTCTTTTAAATCATAATCTAATAAAATACAAGATCTATCTTTTTCTAATAAAAGCACTGAAGGCAAGGCTAATTTTGTAATTTTATCTATATTTCTATTTACTATTTTACTGAGTAGTCCAATATTTTGTGCCGATTGAATAAACATATCAATAGTAAATGATGTATTATGAACAGGTAAGCCAAATCTTAAAGACTCAGCAGATGTTTCTCTTTCATGATACTTTGATAGAAAAAGTAGAGATTCTAATAGAGTATCTACTTCTCTTCTATCTTTTAAAGTATTTAATGTTTCTTTTGCCCCTGTATTATTCAATGATTATTTCCAAAATATAATCATTAGTGGTATTTTGCATATAATAATTGATGCTTATTAATAAAATCAACATAAGGTTTGTTTGATAAGATTTCATAATTAAAAGATTTTATTGCTTTTCTAGCTTCTTTTACTGTATTAAATACACCATATAAAACTTTTGAACTTTGTAATTTTGAACCAAATGCAAAGGTATACGCATTTTTGCCTAAGTTATTTCTTTTTATATATTTTTTTGCATTACTCAAACCTTTTATCGTCGCTATATTAATAGTATAAGTATTCTTAGCCGCTTGTAAAAAAGGAAGTAATAGCTTTCCTTGTTCTTTATTATCTCCATTTAAAAGTGTCTTAGATGAAGCTAAAGTATTATTAATTTGTTTAATTTGATCTTGTAAATCTTCTGATATATTATCAGAAGTTACAGGTTCGTCTAAAAGTTCAGATAATTCTTCATCTATATCTTTATCTTTTATGTCACTTTTTATGCTTATTACTCTTGGTTTAATATCATCACATAATTGATTTTCTTGCTTTACTATTGAATGGGTTAAAATTGATAAGTTATACAATAAGTCATAATAATTATTCATAGCATTATATTCCATGTTAATTAAACTTTTACTTGATTGAAACAATTCCCCTTGAGCATTTAGAATATCCACAAAGGTTCTAGTTCCTGCTTCAAATTCATTTTTATATACTTCTACTATATTTACATTTGCCTCAACATATTTTTTTAAAATCTCTATTCTTTGTTTATTTTTATCAAGTCTTTTATACTGTGATGTTACATCACTAATAATGCTATTGGTGATATCTTCTAGTGTTTTTGTTTGTTCTTGTAAGAATAGTGCTTCAGTTTTTGATTTTATATAATCTCGACCTCCATTAAAAAGATTCCACGAAAAATTTAACTTTGCATAAGATTTATCACTTGTACCATTATTCCCTAGTTCTAAATCTTTGTCTTTTGTAATTTTTAATTCTAAGCTTAATCTTGGTAAAAATGTAGAATTATTTTGTGATATTTTTTCTCTTTGAGTTTTAATTTTCTCTATTTGCTCAATTATTTGATAATTTCTCAAAACAGCCATTTGTAAAGTTTCTTCTAAATTAGAAGGTAAAACTTTTTCATCAATAATTGGACGACAAGTTTTACTACTAAGAACTTCGCCTACAAGTTTTTTGTATAAAGCTTGATTTGTTTCTTGCTTATCTTGTTCTTCAATGTACTGATCACTTACATAGTTTAATTTTGAGCTAACTTGATATGTTTCTAATACTTCTCCACTGATTTCTTCTTTATCTTTTGCTATGATTAAATTTTCTTCATTGATTTTTATCATATCACTAGTTAGTGCCAATATTTCATTTGATTGAACTAAAGATGTATACATTTTAGATGTTTGTAAAACAGTATCTTCTATGGCATTAAAACTTCTATATTGATTGCCTAAACTTTCATGCTTTACTTGTTCAACTTGACTTGGAGTTAATCCACCATCATATATTAACTGCTGTATTACAATAGAAGCATTATAACCTTTTTTTTCACTTTTTTCTTGCTTTGTTTTCAGTGGTTTTAATGTTGCTTTTGATTTTTCAAGATAAGAAACGATATCTAAAGTTGGTAAATATTTTCCTTTTCGTTCGTCTATGTATGTTTTAAAAGCATCTTGGTTTTTTCGCTCTGCAATAACATTCGGATTTGTACTTAAAACTTTTTGTACACTGCTTCTTAAACTAGATGCATTACTTACATAATGAAATATTAATAAGAAAATACAAATAAACTTCATTCTAAACATATTTTTCCTTTGATTTACTGTTTATATCAATTTTTTGTTATAATTTAACAATATTAAATTGATAATAACATATAAAAAGGTAAAAGATGATTAATTATAGTACAAATAATAATCAAAATTACGAAAATATTCTAAAACACTTAAATATCTTATACATAGAAGATGAAAAAAATATAAGAAATAATATAAGTAAAACATTAGAAATGTTCGTAAATAATGTTTTTTCTTTTGAAGACACAAGGAATATAGATGTAATATTTAAGAATAAAAGAATTGATATCATTATTACTGATATTAATTTACCATATAAAGATGGCATAACATTTGCACAAGAGATAAGACAATTTGATTCAAATATACCAATTATATTGTTAACTGCATACACAGATACAAAATATCTACTTGAAGCTACCAAGTTAAAATTAATAGATTATCTAACAAAACCTATTGATTTTAAAACTCTTCAAAAAGCATTGCATAATTGTGTAAAAGATATAATAAAAAATGCAAGATATATAATAGAATTTTCTAATAATATTTCTTATAATGTTTTAAACAAAGAATTGTTTAATGCAAAAAATCAAGAAGAATTATCTTTAAGCACTAAAGAATTATCTTTATTAGAGTATTTTATTAAACATCATAATAGAGTAATAAGCCACGAAGAAATTAAAAACAATATATGGAGTGATGATATAGATTATGCTAGTGATGCTGCTTTAAAAAATATTTTAACTAAACTTAGAAAAAAAATTGGCAAAAATACGATTACAAATATTTCAGGTATTGGCTTTAAAATACATATTTTATAAAAAACTCATATATTTACTCACTCTTCCAGCAATTCTAAGTGAAAATTTATATAGCTAAAATCTTCCAAAATAATATCAAAAATCACTACTAAGCAAATTCACTAAAACCCTTTATTTAAAGGCTTTATCAAGCTTTTTAATACCTAATTTTAGCTATAATATATCCTATAAAAGCCCATAAACAGGAGTGTTTAAACAAATGAGACAGACAAATATTTTCGATTTTTTAATAGAATCATTTACAGATAATATATCAAATATAGAAGATACTAGAAAACAAAGAACAAATCTAGTTTATAGTTTAAAAGATATTATATTATCAGCATTTAGTGTATTTTATTTTCAAAATAAATCTTGCTTAAGTTTTCAAAGGGATATTGATACAAGAAAAGGTATCAGTAATGCACAAACTATGTTTGGAATATCTGATATACCAAGTGATAATCATATACGAAACATGTTGGATAAAATAACACCCAATAGTTTTAAAAAAGTATATGAAATAATACTTGATAAGTTAAGAGATATAGGAATATTAGATAAATTTTATTTTAAAGATGATTATATGCTTGTAGCATTAGATGGTACTCATTATCATTCAAGTAAAAATATATCTTGTAAATGTTGTCAAAGTAAAACTAATAGTGATACAGGTGAAGTACATTACTATCATAGTGTTATAACTCCAACAATAGTACATCCTGATATAAAAAAAGTTATACCATTGATGCAAGAGTTTATATCAAATAATGATGGTAAAGATAAACAAGATTGTGAAGTAAATGCTTCTAAAAGATGGCTAGATAGTTTTAATAATCCAACTAATAAAAAACTTATTATTTTAGGTGATGATTTATATTCAAGAGAACCTATGATAAAAAAAGTATTAGATAAGAGCCATTCATATATATTTGTAGCTAAACCAACATCACATAAATACTTATATGAACAAATAGAAATGATAAAAAATCTAAATACTATTGATACAAAAATAATATCCAAAATGATTAATGGTAAAAAGCAAATTTTTACATATAACTATATTAATAATTTAGCAATTAAAAATCCACAAGGAGATACACAACATCCACCACAAGAAGTAAACTGGTGTGAAGTTATAGTTACTAATGCTACGGGTAAGAAACTATATCATAATAGCTTTGTTACTGATATATCTTTGAATGTAAATAATGTTATAGATATAGCAACAGCAGGACGAAGTAGATGGAAAATCGAAAATGAAAATAACAATACTTTAAAAACTAAAGGCTATCATTTAGATCACAACTTTGGTCATGGAAAAGAAAATCTATCTAAAACACTTTGTAGCCTTAATATATTAGCTTTCTTATTTCATACAGTACAAGAACTTGATGATGATTTATATATGGAACTTCGTGATAATATTGGTAACAGAGAAGAGTTCTTTGTAGGTATTAATTTTTTAACAACAATGTTTAATTTTAAAAGCTTTAATAAAATGTTGGAATATATACTTATTGCTCGCCAGACCGAAGAGAATGTAGATATGAAAGGATATATTATGTAGTTTTATTTTTGGGTTAGAATTGCTGTCACTCTTCATATTGTATTGCTTTTCACTATAGTATTATGTTAAAATTTCAAAAATATTAGGTTATAGATGAAATTATTTACACAACACAAGAAAACTTTACATTTAGTATCTTTAGGCTGTACGAAAAACTTAGTTGATTCAGAAGTAATGTTAAATAAATTACAAGATTACAAATTAATAGATGATGCAAATATTGCTGATGTAATTATTGTAAATACTTGTGGATTTATTTCTAGTGCTAAAGAAGAAAGTATAAATACAATTCTTGATTTACACAGCCTTAGAAAAAAAGATTCCATCTTAGTAATGGCAGGGTGCTTGAGCCAAAGGTATCAAGAAGAGCTTCAAAGTGAGTTAAGTGAAGTTGATATTTTTACAGGTGTGGGTGATTATTCACAAATAGATAAACTTTTAGAAGAAAAAAAATCAAAGTTTTCAAATAAGGTTTTTTTAGCATCGCACAATAACAATAGAGTTATAACATCATCAAATTATCATGCTTATATAAAGATAAGTGAAGGCTGTAATCAAACTTGCTCCTTTTGTGCAATTCCTAGTTTTAAAGGAAAGCTTTATTCAAGAACATTATCTTCTATAGTAAAAGAAATTAAGATTTTAATTTCTAAAGGATATGTTGATTTTACCTTTGTATCACAAGATTCTTCATCTTTTTTAAAAGATTTAAATATAAAAGATGGTTTAGAAAAGTTAATAGATGAAGTTGATTTAATAAAAGGCATTAAAAGTGCAAGAATTTTATACCTCTATCCAACAACAACAAAACTGTCTTTAATCTCTAAGATTGCAGACTCTTTAATTTTTGAAAACTATTTTGATATGCCTTTACAGCATATATCTCCTAAAATGTTAAAACTTATGAAAAGAGGCAAGGGAGTTGAAAAATTAAATGAATTAATGCAAAGTATGAAAAATGTTGAAAATTCTTTTGTACGAACAACATTTATTGTAGGGCATCCCCAAGAGAGCCAAGAAGATTTTGAAACTTTGTGCAAATATGTACAAGATTTTAAATTTGATAGAGCAAATGTATTTTCTTATTCAGATGAAGAAGATACAGATGCTTTTTTAAATAAAAATAAAATACCACAAAATATAATAGATAAAAGAGCTGATATTTTAGGTGAAATAATCAAAAGAAATACTCTTTTATCTTTAGAAAATGAACTAAATAAAGAATGTAAGGTATATATAGACAAACCAAGTGATGAGCATGAATATTTATTAAGTGCAAGAAAAACACTTTGGGCTCCTGATATTGATGGAGAAATTTATATAAATGATAATAGCACAGGAGCTACACTAAAATTTGGGCAAAGATATAAAGTAAAAATAACACAAGTATTAGGAGATAAGCTTTTAGCTACTGCTCTTGAGTTATGCTAAAAAATTTAAACAATCTTAGAGAGTCCAAAAACCTTTTAGCTTTTTCAGCAGGTATTGATTCAACTGCACTTTTTTTTCTTCTTTTAAAAGAAGATATTTCTTTTGATATAGCACTTGTTAATTATAATATAAGAACACAAGCAAAAGAAGAAGTAAAATATGCCCAAGAATTAGCTATAAAATATAATAAAAAATGTTTTATAAAAGATGTATATTTAAAAGATTCTAATTTTGAAAAAAATGCAAGAGATATACGATATAGTTTTTTTGAAGAACTTATTTCACAATATTCTTATACTTCTTTACTAACAGCCCATCAATTAGATGATAGTTTTGAATGGTTTTTAATGCAGTTAAGCAAAGGGGCAGGCTTGGCTGAGCTTCTAGGTTTTCAAGCTTTATCTTCAAGAAAAAATTATACCTTATATAAACCATTATTACATAAATCAAAACAAGAATTAAAATCTTTCCTAGATAAAAATAAAATAAAATATTTTATTGATAGTTCAAACTTCGATACAAAATTTACAAGAAATAAAATGCGACATAATTTTTCAAATAAGTTTTTAAAAGAATATAAAAATGGAATATTAAAATCTTTTGAATACCTAAATAATGATTTGAATTCTTTAAATATTAATACAAATCATATTATAAAAGAAAAAAAACTAGAACTTTTTAAAACAAACGAAGATGATAATTTAAATATTAGAGTCATTGATAAAAATTTAAAACAAAGAGGTTTTTTAATATCAAAAAAACAAAGAGATGAAATCCTTAAACAAAGAAAAGTAGTAATCTCTCATAAAATAGCCATTTGTATAACAAAAACTTATATTTGGATTTGTCCATATACAAATCAAATAATGAATAAAGAATTTAAAGAAAAATGCAGACTTCTTAAAATACCTTCAAATATAAGAGCATATATATACAAAAAAGATATTTTAGATAAACTTATAGTCTTAGAGAAACAAGCAATATTAGTAAATAAATCAGTAAATAAAGATGAGATTTTATGACAAAATTTAAAATTGTAAGTGACTATTCACCAGCTGGTGATCAGCCAGAGGCTATAAAAAAGTTAAGTGATTCAATATTAAGTGGTAATCAATACAATACTCTAAAAGGTGTAACAGGTTCTGGTAAAACTTATACTATGGCTAAAGTTATTGAAAAAACACAAAAACCAACTTTGATTATGACTCATAATAAAACACTAGCAGCTCAGTTATATTCAGAGTTTAAGCAGTTTTTTCCAAATAACCATGTTGAATATTTTATCTCTTATTATGATTATTATCAACCAGAAGCTTATATACCAAGAAGTGATTTGTTTATTGAAAAAGACAGCTCAATTAATGAAGAATTAGAAAGATTAAGACTTTCAACAACATCTTCACTTTTATCTTTTGATGATGTTATTGTTGTAGCTTCTGTATCTGCAAATTATGGTTTAGGAAATCCAGAAGAATATAAAAAAATGGTTCAAAAACTTGAAGTAGGTTTTGAATACTCCCAAAGAACTCTTTTACTTAAACTTGTAGAAATGGGTTATAAAAGAAATGATAAATTTTTTGATAGAAGTGATTTTAGGGTAAATGGTGATGTGATTGATATTTATCCAGCTTACTATGAAGATGAATATATAAGAGTTGAGTTTTTTACTGATGAGGTTGAGTCAATTACAAAACATCAATATTTGACAAATAGTAAAAATCAAAGTTTACAAGAAGTTACTATTTATTCAGTTAATCCTTTTGTTGTATCAAATGATAAATTAGCAATTGCTGTTAAATTAATAGAAGAAGAATTAGCTCTTCGCTTGGCTTTTTTAAAAAAAGAAGAAAGGTTGGTTGAGCATCAACGATTAAAACAAAGAGTTGAATTTGATTTGGAGATGATTGAGGGTACTGGTATGTGTAAAGGTATTGAGAATTATGCACGATATTTAACAGGACAAGCAGCAGGGGAAACACCATACTCTTTGATGAATTACTTTGAACAAATAGGAAGAGACTTTTTATTAATTGTTGATGAATCTCATGTATCCTTGCCTCAATTTAGAGGAATGCACGCAGCTGATCGAAGTAGAAAAGAAACTTTAGTAGAATATGGGTTTAGACTTCCATCTGCTTTAGATAATAGACCTTTAAAATTTGAAGAGTTTATAAAAAAAGCTCCAAGCTTTTTATTCGTAAGTGCAACTCCAAATGAACTTGAACTTGATTTAAGCTCCCAAATAGCTGAACAAGTTATACGACCAACTGGACTTTTAGATCCCACAATTGAAATAACGGATTCAGAATTTCAAGTTGAAAAACTGCATGATGAGATAAAAAAAGTAGCTTTAAAAAATGAAAGAATATTAGTAACTGTATTAACTAAAAAGATGGCAGAAGAGTTAACTTCTTATTATGCTGATTTAGGAATTAAAATTCGATATATGCACAGTGATATAGATGCTATTCAGAGAAATCAAATTATTAGAGAGCTAAGGCTAGGTGAGTTTGATGTACTTGTTGGCATTAACTTATTAAGAGAAGGCTTAGATATTCCAGAAACTTCACTTGTAGCCATTTTAGATGCAGATAAAGAAGGATTTTTAAGAAGTAAAACTTCACTAATTCAAACCATGGGAAGAGCAGCAAGACATGAAAATGGAAGAGTTATATTGTTTGCAAAAAGAATTACAGCTTCCATGCAATTTGCAATTGATGAAACAAATAGAAAAAGAAAGATACAAGAAGCTCATAATAAAAAACATGGAATTACTCCAAGAAGTACAAAAAGAAAGTTAGATGGTAGCTTGAAACTAGAAGAATATGATGACTTAGCATGGAAAAAAGTAAAAATAGAAAAAATGCCAGCAAGTGAGAGAAAGAAAATTTTAATTGAATTAAATATAAAAATGAAAAAAGCAGCCCATGATTTACAATTTGAAGAGGCTATAAGATTAAGAGATGAAATAGAAAAGATTAAAAAAATATAGTTTTATATTTAGCAGATATTGCTTTACATATATGGAAATGGAATAAATAGGAGCAAATAATATGGCAATAATTTCAATGTTTTACGGAATAATAGTATCAATGTTCTATTTTGACAACAAACAACACAAAACTCCACATATACATGTAAAATATCAAGGTGAAGAAGTAGTATTTTCAATACCTGATGGAAAAATATTAAATGGTACAATGAAAACGAATAAAAGAAAATTAGTTGAAGCATGAATTTTAATTCATGAAGATGAATTAATGGCAGATTGGGAATTAGCAATTAGTGGTGAAGAAATATTTAAAATTGACCCTTTAAAATAGGAGGTATAAAATGTATCCAAGAGTTAAAAATGTAAAAGCACAAGATGATTATAAAATCTTACTTACCTTTACAAATGATGAATTAAAAATATTTGACATGAAACCATATATAAATAAAGGTTTCTTTAAACAACTTCAAGAAAGAAGTTATTTTAATACAGTAAAACCTTTTATGGATTCTATTCAATGGCACAATGGACAAGATTTATGTCCTGATACATTGTATTTGGATAGCCAGACTGTCTAATAAACATATCAGACTGTGAAACTAATCCTAAATAAGCTAATTTTGTAATCATTTTAAAAGTTAGTTTTCCAAATATCTTAACTTTTCAGAAGAAATTTGGAAGTAAAATATATAGCTTAAGAAACAAGCTAAATAATTTAATGGACTTAAAAATCAAGAGATGAAATAGAAAATATAAATATCTTTTTAATCCCTAAATATTGAAATATCTTGAATTAATTTTAATAAGATATAATCCTTTTATGAAAAAAATATTAGTTATTCTTGATGGTATTGTTGCTAAAAAGTTAATGCAAAGAATTATTGAGTCCAATACGGGTGAAAATTCTTATGATGTTATTTATATGAATGATGCAATAATCCCTGAGCAAAACTTATCAAATATTACATTTTATAAATTTGACCCTACTTCTGAATCTAAGTTAAAAATGGTGCTAGAAAAGAATATTCATTCAGAAGTTTTTATAGCACTAAATTCAAAAGAAGAATTATTAAATGTTATTAAAAACATACAATTAATAAAAAGAAATCTACAAATTACTGCACTTGATTATTGGGGCATTGATATTGATGACCCTTATATTAGTATTTATAAAGGAATTGAAGTTTTAGCTAATGGAATGGTTGAAAGACTTCCAAATGTCCCTGTCCTAGCACAAAATATAGGTATGAAAGAAGGGGAGATAATGGAAGTAAAAATTCCATTTGGAAGCTCTTATGCTTATAGATACATAGGTTCTATTGAACAAAAAGATTGGAGAATCTTCGGATTATACAGACATCAACAGCTAGTTAATATAAAAGCCTCTTTAATTCTAAAACCAAATGATACTATACTAATAATTGGAAAACCAAAAGTTTTAATGCAAATTTACAGTGTGATTATTAGAAGTGAAGGACAATTTCCCATGCCCTTTGGTGTAAATGCTTATTTGTATTTAGATTTATATGTACAAAATAAATATAGAGTAATGCAAGTTGTGAAAGAAGCAAAATACTTAAATCAACAACTAAAAAATAAAAACTTAATAGTAAGAATTACACGACCCACAACAGCTACACTTATGAATTTAATTAAAAGTGAGTTAAAAGGAATAAGTAGTATAATCATACAAATAGATTATCATAATATTGGAATGCAAAAACTAATCAAAGATGATATCAGTGAATTTGATATTGGTTTATTAATATTAAGTTATGAAATTTTTAAAAATAAAAATAAAAGTAAAGTTCTAATTGATTATAGAGTGCCTATTTTTAAATTAGGGCATGAGTTATTAATGAAGACAAAATTTACTAGTATCATTGTAAATGATGTCAAATCATATGAACAGATATCTCCTATAGTTTTTGATATTTCTAGCCAACTAAAAACAAAAACAAAAATCTTTGATATGCACCCTTTAGAAAAAGACGAGGATATATATAAATTATTAGATCATTTTGAGAATTTAGCAAAAATTTTTAATCAAAAAATTGAAATACTTTCTAATCAAAAAAATCCTATTCGCTATTTAAATAAACAAAAAAATATATTACAGATTATGCCTTTAAAAAAAGATATGTTTAAAAAAAGATTTTTTCTTAAATTCTTTTATACAAATTCTGACCTTATATCTTTTGATATGTCAAAATATAATCAACTTTTAATACCAATTGTAGAATAAAACTAAAGGAAAATTTATGAAATTTGAAGCTTATCCCTTTGAAAAGTTAAATACATTATTAGAAGATATTATTCCAAATGATTCTTATGAATTATCTGTATTAACAATAGGTGAACCAAAATTTGAAACACCTACTTTTATACAAAATGAATTAAAAAATTCTATTTCATTATTGAAAAAGTATCCTCCACTTTCAGCTTTACCAGAACTTCAAAATTCAATTATAAATTTCTTTGAAAAAAGATTTCAAGTAACATTAAATGATAATCAAATTATTCCAACATTTGGTACAAAAGAAGCACTGTTTAATTTTCCACAATTCTTACTCTTTGATAAAAAAAATCCAGTTATGGCTTATCCAAATCCTTGTTATCAGATATATGAAGGTGCTGCTATTGCTTCAAAAGCACAAATCATTTATATGAATTTAACTAAAGAGAATTCTTATCAATCAAGCTTATCAAGTCAAGAGATGGAAAAATGTGATTTTGTGATTTTAAACTATCCAAACAATCCAACTTCTTCTAGTATTAGTAGTAAAGCACTTGAAACTTGGGTGCTAAATGCTTTAAAATATGATTTTGTTTTATTAAATGATGAATGTTATTCAGAAATTTATTTTGATGATGATAACAAACCTATGTCTTTATTAGAAGCTAGTAGGAATGTTAATAATCATGAGTTTAAAAATATTTTAATAGTAAATTCTCTTTCAAAAAGAAGTTCAGCTCCTGGTCTACGCTCTGGTTTTATTGCAGGTGATAGTACAATTTTAAAAGACTATGCGGTTTATAGAACATATCTTGGATGTTTAGCTCCTATTCCTTTACAAAAAGCTGCTTGTGCAGCTTGGAGTGATGAAATTCATGTGCAGGAATTTAGAGAAAATTATTATAATAATTTTAAAATAGCAAAAGAGATTTTAGGTGTTGAAATACCCAAGGCTACTTTTTATCTTTGGATTAAAGTAAAAGATGATATAGAATTAACAAAAAAATTATATAAAGAAAAAAATGTTAAAGTTTTACCAGGTAGTTTTTTAGGTCGTAATGATATTGGGAAAAACTTTATTAGAATTGCACTTGTAGAAAATGAAGCAAAAACAAGAGAAGTGTTACTGCGAATAAAAGATTTATTGGGACAAATGTGAAAATACATTTTATAGGCATAGGTGGCATTGGCTTATCTGCAATAGCTAGGTTTTTAAAACATAATAAACATGAAATAAGTGGATCTGATATTAAGCAAACATCAATAACCTCACAGTTAATAAAAGAAGGGATAAATGTCACTTGTCCACAAAGTGCAAATAATATAAAAGATGATTTTGATATCGTTATTTATTCAGCAGCACTAACAGATGATAATCCTGAATTAATACAATCAAGAGTAAAGCAAATAAGAACATTATCAAGAAAAGAAGCACTTCCTTTAATCCTTGGAGATAAAAAAAATTATTGTGTAGCAGGTGCTCATGGTAAGTCAACAACAACAGCGATACTAGCTTCCATTTTAAACTCAACTGCACTAATAGGTGCTATATCAAAGGACTTTGGGTCAAATTTTAGATATGTTAATGATATAGTAGCTTTTGAAGCCGATGAAAGCGATGCTAGTTTTTTACTCTCAAACCCTTATTGTGCAATAGTAACAAATGCAGAGCCTGAACATATGGAATATTATCATTATGATTATGAAAAGTTTTTTGATTCTTATAAAAAATTCATTAATTTAGCCAAAAAAAAAGTGTTGAATGCAGAAGATAAAGATATACAAAAATTAGATATAAAAGATGCTACATTGTTATATCCAAGTAAAGATATCTCAAATTTGTGTTTTTTCTTAAAAGATGGTGAACCTTATACTGGATTTGACTTACAAGATTTAGGTTCTTTTGAAGTTTGGGGTTTTGCTTATCATATAGTAATTGATGCCTCTTTAGCTATTTTGGCTTCATTAAATGAATTAAGTGTTGAAGAAATTAGAAAAAATATTTTAAATTATAAGGGTATTAAAAAAAGATTTGATATCTTACAAAAGTATTCTGATTTTGTTTTAATAGATGATTATGCACATCATCCAACTGAGATTGAAGCTACTATGAAGTCTATAGAGATATATGATAATCTAACAAATATTAATAAAAGAATAGTCATTTGGCAACCTCATAAATACACAAGAACATATGACAATTTAGAAGGTTTTGTGAAGTGCTTTAAAAGATGTGATGAATTAATAATTCTTCCTATTTGGACAGTTGCAGGTGAGCAAGAGATTTATATAGACTTTGAAAAAGAATTTGTAAGATATAATCCAATTTACGCAGATAGGATACAAACAAGTGATAAAAAAATAGAATTAATAAAAGATAATAAAGTTATCAAATGTATAAACGAAGGTATTGTTTTAGGTGTGGGTGCTGGAGATATTACTTATCAATTACGACATAAATAAATTCTAATTTACATTTTACATTTTATTAAAATTTATTTTTTTAACAAAATCACAAGATATTTTGAAGACCATAATACTAATCCAATTATTAGTGAAATAGAAGATAAGTTAATAAAAAATATATAATCAAAATCAAAATTCAAACTAAAAGATGCAAATATTCTTAGCAATACTACAAATTGAATGAAAATAAATAAAAATATAGTGAAGTTATTCGCATAAGGCATACGACCTGAGTGTCCTAATACTACTCTTGTACCAAAACCCATTAAAACACCTACGAATAAACCAAGAGCAATAGTATGAATAACAACTTTTTGAAAAATAAAATTTAATTCAAAGATACCATTAAGAGATTCTAAAATAGACATAAAAAAAGCAAAAGGAATCCAATATAAAGAAATATATAATATCCACATAATGGCAGTTACTTTAAATATAGGCATTTTCCATTTTATAAATTCTCTTGTAAAAAGAATAAACAAAGGAATATCGGCTATTAAATTAAACTCAATTTGAAAAAAACTTAATATAATAACTTTTAAAAACAATAAAGCAAAGATGATTTCAAGTAAATATTTACTTTTATTTATCATATATCCTTGCACTTTAGCTGATGTGAAAAATGGTACCATTCTTTGTGCTATAACGAAAATAATAGAAAAAATAAATAAATAAAATCCTATATTTATTGATAAATATTTTAATAAGAAAGAATTAGTAAACTCCATTAATGATAATAAATATAAAAAATGAGCAAAAATACCACTTGCAAATGCTATTAAAACCCATTTTGTATCTTTTTTCATGGGTACTATACTTATTTTATGAATATTATATAAAATATTAAAACTAAAAATTTGCCCTATAAATGCGATAATCATAAATAATATATATAAATCCAAAGAAAATATCAGTGAGAATAAAAAACCAAAAGAAGATATAAAATAAAATAAAAAATTCTTCATATATATTTCTTGTTTTATTTCTGCTTGACTTAAGAATTTTGGAAAAACTACGTATAAAAAACCCAAGAAGAATTGAATAAAAATAATAAATATCATACTATAGGCGTGATAGGTGAGAATTGAAGTATCTAATATTAGAAGATTTGAATATGATAATAAAAACAATAAAATAAATGAGATGAATAAAACAATACCATTTACAAAAAATGGCTGATGAGGCTGAGATGAAAAACTTTTATACCAAGAAAGAAACATATTATCTCCAAATAATAAAATATAACAAGATACTATAAAAATAATATCTTGTTTATTAATTTGGATATTTTATCAAAATGTATTAATCAAAACCTTGATTATTGACAAGTTCCTCAACAAGAAGTAGATGAAGCTTTTTTACAAGCCTCTAATGCAGCTTCATAGTTTGGTTCTTCTGTTATTTCTTCACATATATCTTTATATGTAATTATTCCAGATGGATTAATTACAAATATTGCTCTACAAGTAACGCCAGCTAATGCACCATCGGCAATAAGAACTCCATAAGCATTTGCTAAATCTTTATTTCTAAAATCAGATCCTATTGTTAAGTTTTCTATACTTTCAGTAGTACAAAATCTTCCCATAGCAAATGGTAAATCCATAGAAACAATAGTGATTTTACAATTTTCAACTTTTGCAGCTTCTTCATTAAATCTTCTAGTTTCAGCGGCACAAACAGGAGTGTCTAATGATGGTACTATAACTAAAAGTTGAGTACAACCTGTCTGTCCTCCAACTTGTATATCTGATAAATCTTTTCCTACAACAATTACGATAGGTGCCACATCTCCCACATTAAGCTGTGTTCCATCTAAATTAACTGTATTTCCTTTAAGCATTGTTGTTGCCATATTTTTCCTTTTTGTAAATTTCTTTATTATATTAGAATATAATAATATATATCTTAAAATATAGAATTTTAATACTAATCTACATAATCAATATAAGTATTTCTTATTTTTAAGAAGACTGGAAGATTATTTATAAATAAATCAATAAGATTTGGATCAAAATGCTTACCTTTTTGCTTAGCAAATAAGGAAACGATATCCTCATTCTCCCAAGCTTTTTTATAAACTCTTTCGTTTCCTAAGGCATCAAAAACATCAGCTATTGCAGTTATTCTTCCAAAAATATGTATATCCTCACCTTTTAAAGCTTTTGGATAACCACTTCCATCCCATTTTTCATGATGAGTTAAAGCTACAAGAGCGGCAGCTTGAAGTATTGGTTTATTTGAATCTTTTAAAATATCAAAACCAATTTGTGCATGGGTTTTCATGATTGTACTCTCTTCTTTTGTTAGCTTGTCTGGTTTATTAAGAATTTCATCTGCAATTCCTACTTTTCCAATATCATGCATGGGAGAAGCTGTAAATAAAAGATGTGCATCGTCTTTACTAAGACCAGCAAGTAGTGCAAGTTCTTTTGAATAAGTTGCAACTCTTTTTACATGATTGCCTGTTTCTTTACTTCTTGATTCAGCAACTACTCCCATTTTATAAATTATTTCTCTTTGAGTTTCTTCTATTTCTTTATGAAGTTCAAATAATTCTGTTATATCTTGTCTTATAATAAGATATTCAATAGTTTCCTTTTTCTCATTTTCTATAGGAAGAGCTGTTGTATTAAGCCAATAGGACTTACCATTTTTAGATTTATTATGAACAATTCCTTTCCAAACTTTACCAGCTTTTACTGTTTCTTGAAGCTCTTTAACATATAAAATATCAAAATCTTTATGAAGTACAATACTTTGTGATTTTCCTAATAATTCATTTCTATTAAAACCAGTTAAGAGACAGAATTTATCATTTACATAAGTATAATTAAAATTTAAATCTAATCTTGAAAGTATATTACTTTCATTAATCGCATTTTCATACTCTTTTGATAAATGAATAGCATCTTTTAAATTATGCACAGTAGTATCAAGTTTATTTTTAAAATAATCATTTATTTGAATATCTTCTGTTATATCTGTTCTTAGCCCAATATATTCAAGAACTTCATTGTTTTTATTTAAAATAGGTTTTATAAGTGCTTTTACCCAATAAAAAGTTCCATCTTTCCTTTTATTTTTAATATTACCTTGCCATGCTTTTTTTAAAATACTAATTGTGTGCCATACATCTTTAAATGTTGAAGATAAAATATCTTCATGTCTAACGATATTGTGATTTTTGCCCAAAAGTTCTTCTCTTTTATAGCCAGATATTTCACAAAAATTATCATTAACATAAGTTATGATTCCCCTAGAATTTGTTTTTGAAACAATAGAAATTTTATCAACACTATCTTTATATTCTTGTAATATTTGTCTTGAGTGAACTAATTCTTCATCTTTTCTTTTATAATCAATCCATAAGTCAACTTTTAAAATAAGTTCTTCAATAATATAAGGCTTTTTTATAATATCAACAGCTCCGTTTCTTAAAGCTTCTCTTGTTACAGACGAAGTAATATTTCCAGAAATTATCATAACTGGAATTTTTCTTATACTAATTATTTCTGTTTTATGCTTTTTTAAAAAATCTATGCCGTTATCATATTTTAGTTCTAAATCTAAAAGAATTAAATCAATGTTTTGTTTTTTCAATATACTCAAAGCTTCTTTTCCATCACAAGCTATTTGTATTTTAAATAATCTATTTTCAAAAATATCTTTTATCTGTTCTTGCACTACAAATGAATCATCTATTATTAAGATAGTTATAAGTCTATTTTTTTCTAGTTTTTCTATAGTTTTTGAAATTTCAAGAATCTTATGAAGGAATTCCTTACCTTTTACAATAAAATCAATCACACCTTTTTGATAAGCTAAATCTCTAAATTGCGTATCTGATTCTGTGGTTAGTACAAATATTTTCTCTGAAGAGTTTTCAAGTTTTTTAATTAGTTCATAGCTGTTGCCATCTGGCAAGTGTATATCTAACATAATAAAATCTATTTTTTTATTTTGTAAAATATGATAGGCATCTTTTAGGCAAAAAGAGCTAAAACAATTATAATTTAAATCGCTAAAGGTACGTACTAATATCTTATTAACTGATTTTGAATCTTCAACAATAAGAATGTTATAATCAGATGTATTGAAAATAAAATTGCTTTTTACTGTTTTTATAAAAGAAGACATTTTTTTCCTATTTATAGCTTAAAAATTTTATCTAAATATTTAGCTTAAGATTGTATCTAAATTTTTAGAAAATTCCACTTAAGATTTAAATTATAACAAAAAATAACTTCATAAGTTTTATTTAGCTAAACTGTTTTACTAATTTTAAACATCAAAGGTACAAAATATGAATAATTGGAATCCTGATAGTTGGAGAGACTTTCCAATAAAACAACAACCACAATATCCAGATTTAGATAAATTAATAAAAGTTGAAGAAGAATTAAAATCATATCCTCCTTTAATCTTTGCAGGTGAAGCTTTGAAATTAAAAGAAAACTTAGCAGATGTAGTAAATGGTAAAGCTTTTTTATTACAAGGTGGAGATTGTGCTGAATCATTTTCACAATTTAATGCAAATAATATTAAAGATTTATTCAAAGTTATGATGCAAATGGCAGTTGTTCTAACCTTTGCAGGTTCTTGTCCAGTTGTAAAAGTAGGTCGAATTGCTGGACAATTTGCAAAACCAAGGTCTGCTGATTTTGAAGAAATAAATGGAATTTCTCTACCTTCTTATAGAGGTGATATAATTAATGATATTGAATTTACACAAAAAGGAAGAATTCCTAAAGCAAAAAGATTATTAAAAGCATATAATCAAAGTGCGGCTACATTAAATCTTTTACGAGCATTTGCAAGAGGAGGAATGGCTAATTTAAATCAAGTTCATTCTTGGAATCTTGATTTTGTTAAAGACAATACTTTAGGCTCAAAATATGATGATTTGGCAACAAAAATATCAGATACTTTGTCATTTATGAAGTCCTGTGGCATTACAACTGAAAATACTATACAACTAACACAAACAACACTATTTACTTCTCATGAAGCTTTATTATTAAACTATGAAGAAGCATTAACAAGAAAAGATTCAATTACAGGTGATTGGTTTAATTGTGCTGCTCATATGCTTTGGATTGGTGATCGAACAAGAGATTTAAGCCAAGCACATATAGAATACTTTAGAGGTATTAAAAATCCAATTGGATGTAAAGTTGGACCTTCTATGAAAGAAGATGAATTAATTAGATTAATAGATGCTCTAAACCCTGATAATGAAGCAGGAAGGCTTAATCTAATAGTAAGAATGGGAAATGAAAAAATTGCAGATTTATTTCCAAAGTTACTTAAAAAAGTAAGCCAAGAAGGTAAAAATATATTATGGTCTTGCGATCCAATGCACGGAAATACTATAAAAGCAAGTAATTCTTATAAAACAAGAGATTTTGATGCTATTTTAGGTGAAGTTAAACAATTCTTTCAAATTCATAAAACACAAGGTACATATGCAGGTGGAATTCACTTAGAAATGACAGGGCAAAATGTGACTGAATGTACAGGTTCAACATCATCAGCAATCACACAAGAAGCTTTAGCTAAAAGATATCATACTCAATGTGACCCTCGTTTAAATGCAGATCAAGCGTTAGAGTTATCTTTTATGATAGCTCAAACATTAAAAGACGCTAGAAAAGATTTAGTACTTTAATTTACTTTATAAACAGCTATAAAAAAGTATTTTTATAGCTGTCTTCATTAAATCCTAATAAAATTTTACTATCAAAAGATATAAGAGGTCTTTTAAAAAGCATTGGTTCATCGTGTAAATGTTGTATTTTTTGCTCTAAATTTAAATTCAACTCTTTTAAATTTAAGTTTTTATACTTTGCTCCTTTTGAATTTAAGAGTAAATCAATATCAATTTGTTTTGTCCAGTCTTGTATTAGTGCTAAAGTTGGAGATTCTTTTTTAAAATCTATAAAATCAACTTCTAAATTGTTTTCCTTAAAAAAACTTAAGGCTTTTCTCACACTAGTTCAAGTTTTAATTCCATAAACTTGTAACATAATAAATCCTATTCTATGATTTTAGGTACGATAAAGTAACCATTTTCTTGTTTTGGTGCATGTTTTAATATATGTTGGGATACTTCCAAATCTTGCTTTGCTATATCTTCTCTTAAAGCAGTTCCACCTTTTACTGTATTAAATGTTGCTTCAATATTAGATACATCAATATCATCTAAGTTTTTAGCAAAATCAATAATTTCAGCAAGTTCAGATTTTAAATCATCTCTTCTTTCTTCATTTATTTGCAAACTTGAAAGTTTTGCCAGTTTGTCAATTAATTTATCATCAACAGTCATATTTATCCTTCATATATTTAACTAAAGCATTATATATAAATTTAACTTAGATAAGCAAAGATTTATTTTTAGATTTTTTATCTTTTATAGTATACTTCCATAAAAATACTAAAGGATGTCAATTATGAAAATGAATTATTATGATATTGTGATAATTGGAGGAGGTCCTGGAGGAATTGCAACAGCTATTGAAGCAGCTGTTCATGGGATTGAAAATATATTAATAATCGATAAAGCAAATAATCACTCAAATACTATTAGAAAATTTTATAAAGACAATAAAAAAGTAGATAAAGACTGGAAAGGACAATCTGTAAATATTGAAGGAAATATTCCTTTTATGGATGGTACAAAAGAAACTACGTTGGACTTTTTCGATAAATTATTAGATGAAGAAAAAATTGATACAGCTTTTAATACAGAAGTAGAAAATATTATTAAAAAAGATGATTTATTTTTAATCACAACAGCTACACAAAGTTTTCAAGCCTTAGCTGTCGTTATTGCTATTGGTAAAATGGGAAAACCAAATAAACCATCATATAAAATTCCTCTATCAATAAGACCTTTAATTAATTTTAATTTAGATAAGTGTTCACAAGGTGAAAAAATTTTAGTCGTAGGTGGAGGAAATTCGGCAGCTGAATATGCTTATGAATTAGCAGAACAAAATAATCAAGTAACTTTAGTATATAGAAAAGATAAGTTTTCACGCTTAAATCCTGATAATGAAAGTATTTTAAAACAATACAATGGACAAGAAAAATTAAGATTAAGAATGAATACTGATATTATTGGGATAGAAAATGAACATGGAAGATTAAAAGTCAGTTTTACAGATGATTATTATACTATTTATGATAGAGCAATTTATGCTATTGGAGGAACTTCTCCTGTGGATTTTTTAAAAAAATGTGGTATCAAACTTGATGAAAATAATAAGCCAATACATGATGAACATTATAGAACTAATATTCATTGTATGTATATAGCTGGTGATATTGCCTTTAATACAGGTGGTTGTATTGCTGCTGCTTTAAATCATGGCTATCATATAGTTAATTCTTTTATGAGGAAAAGTGGAAAAATATATGCACATACAAACAAAATAGAAGAGTTTTTTAAAAATAATCCTACTTTTAAAGGATAAATAAATTTTATATTTACTTTTAGTTAAATATGCTTTTATTGATATTATAAACTTTATTTATTTGCTTTTATATAAAGATTTTTTTGAACTCCATTTGTAGCTAATCGTTCTTCAATTATGAAAAGATTATTTTTTTCTTTGATTAAGTCTGAGAGTTTTTTATAGCCATAGAGTCTTGAATCAAAATCTGGCTGTAATTTTGTGAGGTAACTGCCAAAAGTTCCTAGGTGTGCCCAACCTGTGTCGTCAATTGATTGATCAAGAGCATCTAAAAGAAATTTTACGGGAAAATTTATTTTTAAATCATCTACATGTTTTAATTCTTGAGTTTTAATATTTATTTCAGAATTTTCAATATTTATATTATTTGTATTTGGTCTTAATATTTCTGTAAAAATAAATTTATGACAGGCATTTCTAAAGGCTATTGGTGTTTTTTTTTCACCAAAACCTAGCACCGTTAGTCCTTCTTCTTTTAAACGAACAGCTAGCCCTGTAAAGTCACTATCACTTGTAATTAAACAAAAACCATCAAATTTACGGGTATACAATAAGTCCATGGCATCAATAATCATAGTACTGTCCGTAGCATTTTTTCCTGTTGTATATGCAAATTGTTGAATAGGTTTTATAGCATATGTTTGAAGAACTTTTTTCCAAGAAGCACTTGTAGGTGAAGTAAAATCCCCATATATTCTTTTTACATTAGCCTCTCCATATCTAGCTATTTCTGCAAAAAGTCCTTCGGTGACTGTTGCTTGAGCATTATCTGCATCTATTAATACAGCTAATCTAAGTATTCTCTCTTCTGATTCATTTTTTACTATTAATTTATTGGTAGTCATTCTAATTCCTTTTTCAAATACGAATCATTATAGTAAAAGAAATATAAAAACTTATATAAAATCAAGTATAAGTACAATTATAAAAGTACTTTGTAAAAGGAAGAAGATTAATTATTTTATAAAAAAGTAACTACTCTACTCTTTATAAGAGAAAAATAATACTTTATTTATAGTATTTAAAAAAGAATAACTCTTTTATATTAAAAATATAAAAGAACTATTTATATCTGTGAGTAATTCTTCCCTTATCCAAAGAATAAGGAGTAATTTCAACTTTAACTTTATCATTTGGTAATATTTTAATATAATGCATTCTCATTTTACCAGAGATATGGCATAAAACCACATGACTATTACTTAATTCAACTTTAAACATAGCATTTGGTAATGACTCAATTACCTTACCATCAATCACTATTACATCATCTTTTGCCACTTTAACTCCTATTTTTACTCTTCTAATTTACTTAAAATTACAGCTTTACCATTAATAACAGCCATTGTATGTTCATAATGGGAAGCTCTTAAACCATCTTTGGAAACGACATCCCAGTTATTTTTTAAGATAACTGGCTCTTGCTCTTTTTGACAAATCATAGGTTCTAAACAAAATACCATTCCATTTTTTATTTTTGGACCAGCTTTAATATTAGATGTTTCTATATAATTTGGAATTTCTGGTTCACAATGAGGTTTTTTACCAATACCGTGACCACAAAAACGTGTCAATGGAACATAACCTCTATTTCTAATAAATTTTTCAATGTGAGCTGATAATTCTTTAAATCTCATACCTTCTTTTATAATAGAAATAGCATAATATAAGGTGTCTTTAGAACAAGCTATTAAATCTTCATCTTCTTTAGAAATATGACCAATTGGCATAGTAATTGCAGCATCACCATACCACCCATCAATTTCACTACCAATATCAAGCCCAAGAATATCACCTTCTTTTAAAGCAATATCACTTGGAATTCCATGAATGATAACTTCATTTAATGAGGTACAAACAGCTGCTGGAAAGCCATATAAACCTTTAAACGAAGGTCTTGCTCCTAGTTGTACTATAAATTCATCACCCATAGTATCAACTTCTTTTAATGTCATACCAGCTTTTACATTATTTTTTAAATAATCTAATGTTTTAGCAACAGCCAAAGAGGCTATTCTAAGTTTTTCTATTTCTTTTGGTTTTCTTAGTGCAATTGCCATAAGTCCTATAAACCAACAGCACTTAATGTTTCATATTTATTCATATATTGTTGTGCTTCAATTTTTCTCATAGTATCAATTGCTACTTGAACAACAATTAAAACAGCAACCCCTCCAAAATAAAATGGAACTCCCATAGCTTTTACTAAAAGCCAAGGCAAAGTTGAAACTGAGGCTAAATATAATGCACCCCAAAATGTTAGTTTTCCTGCGACATCATTTAAAAACTCAGCAGTTGATGTTCCAGGACGAACTCCTGGAATAAATCCACCTTGTTTTTTCAAGTTTTCAGAAATATCTTTTGCATTGAATGTAATTGATGCATAAAAGAACGCAAAAAACACTACAAATAAGAACATAAAAACATTGAATGAATATGAAGTAGGACTTAAATAATCTGCTAAGACTAAAAGATATTCATTTTGTGTACCTTGCAAAATAGTTGCAGGAAACATTAAAATAGCTGAGGCAAAAATAGCAGGAATTACACCTGAAAGATTTACTTTAATAGGAATATAATTCATCACTCTTTTGTTTTGATTTTGCATCATCACTTTTCTTGAATAAGAAACAGGAACTCTTCGCTCACCTAATTCTACATATATAATAGAACCAACCGTAGCTAAAATAATAACTATAATTGCAATAACGGTTAGAAAATTCATCTGTCCATTATTAACTAAATCAATAGTTCCACCAATAGCACTAGGAATTGCTGAGACTATACCTGCAAATATAATTAATGAAATACCATTACCGATACCTCTTTGTGTGATTTGTTCACCAATCCACATTAGAAGCATAGTTCCTGTTAACATGGAAATAGAAGATACTGCTATAAAAGTATCCATATCTATGGATATCGCATTCTCTCCACTTGAACCAGTTAAGGAATTTAAGCCCATGGATACACCAATAGATTGAATAAGTGTTATTACAATAGTAGCATATCTTATAATTTGCATATATTTTTGCATACCATCTTTTTCTTTTTTCATTTTTCCAAGAGCTGGAAAAGTTGCCGCTAACAACTCCATAATAATTGAAGCTGTGATATAAGGCATAATACCTAAAGAAATAATACTTAATCTCTCAATTGCATTACCACTAAACATATTTACTAATCCAAGAGCATTATTCGCATTTGTATCAAAAAATTCTTTTACAACATCTATATTAACTCCAGGAACTGGTACATATGCCAATAACCTATAAATAAATATAAAACCTAATGTTAGAAGTATCTTATTAATTAGATCCTTACTCATCATTAGTTACCAGTTGTTGTGACATTATCATCTTTAATGTTAGGAAGTAATCCTTTAGCAGTTTTACCAATTAATTTTACTTTTGTAACACTTTTAGATAATTTATACACAGACTTAATTGTTTCAATAGTTAGCTCTTCAAGTTTTGCAACTTGTTTAACTTTATCAACATTAATTGTATAAGGTTTAGATACTCTTGAAAAAAAACCAACCTTTGGAAGTCTTCTATGAATTGGTTGTTGACCACCTTCAAAACCTCTTTTGATTTTATATCCAGATCTAGATTTTTGACCTTTATGACCTCTTGTAGCAGTCTTGCCCATTCCTGAAGCTTGACCACGACCAACTCTTTTAATCTTTCTTGAGCTACCACTTGCAGCTTTTAAGTTATCTAATACCATATTGCTTATCCTTTTATTCTAGCTAATGCTTCAACAGTAGCTTGTACAAGGTTATTTGGATTATTTGAACCTAAAGACTTCGCAATAATATCTTTAATTCCTGAAAGTTCAAGAACAGGACGAGCTGCTCCACCTGCAATAAGTCCAGTACCTTCACTTGCTGGTTTTAATAGAATTTTACTAGCATTATATTTATGTTCAATATCATGTGCTATTGTTGTTCCTTTAATAGATACACTAACTAAACTTTTAAATGCATCGTCTAAAGCTTTTTTAATAGCATCTGGAACTTCTTTTGCTTTTCCAGTTCCAAATCCAATAGTGCCTTTTTTATCACCAACAACAACTAAAGCTGTAAATCTAAATCTTCTACCACCTTTTACAACTTTTGTTACTCTTCCAATTTTAACGATTGCTTCTTGAAAATCATCTTTATTAATTGCCATCATTAACCTTTATAATTTAATACCATTATCTCTTAGTGCATCAGCAAATGCTGCAACTACACCGTGATAAAGGTATCCATTTCTATCAAACACGACAGATTTTATTTTTGCTGTTTTTAATTTTTCAGCAAACTCTGCACCTACTTTAACTGCATTTTCTTTATTAACACTTAATTCTAAAGTTTTAGAATTAATTGCTATTAATGTAGTACCATCAATATCATTAATAGCTTGAACACTTAAGTATTTATTAGATTTAAAAATTGAAACTCTTGGAATTTCAGAAGTACCAAAAATACTTCCTCTAATTTTCTTTTTTCTTTTTAATCTTAAAGTATTTTTCTTTGCTATGTCTTTTATTCTACTCATAATTTACACCTTACTTCGCAGTTTTTCCAGCTTTTCTAACGATAACTTCGTCAGAATACTTAACACCCTTACCTTTATAAGGTTCTGGTTTTCTGTAGCCTCTTATAATTGCAGCACTTTGACCAACTTGTTGTTTGTCGGCACCTTTGATATGAATTAGATTTTTTTCAATACTAATTTCTAATCCTTGTGGAATTTCATAATTAATAGGATGTGAATAACCTAATTGTAATTCTAAAATTTTACCTTTAACAGCAGCTTTATAACCAACACCATTAATTTCTAAAGTTTTTGAAAAACCTTTATCAAGTCCTGTAATTGCATTATTTAATAAAGATCTATATGTTCCCCAAAAGGCTAAAGATTCTTTTTCTTCTCCAACTCTTCCTAAGACAATATTCTTATCATTAATCTCAACACTAACTCTATTGTGTGTTTCAACACTTAAAATTTTATTTGATTTTTTTACATTAATAATAGAACCATCAACACTTACTTCAATTCCTGAAGGAATAATTATAGGTTTTTTTCCAATTCTTGACATTATATTCTCCCTACCAAACTGTACAAAGGACTTCACCACCAACATTAGCATCAAATGCCTCGTCGTTGGCTAAAACACCTTTGTTTGTAGAAATAATAATTGTTCCATAACCATTTTTGAAAGTTTTAATGTCTTTAGAATTTTTATATACTCTTCGACCTGGTTTTGAAACACGCTTAATTTCATTAATTACACAAGCTTCATTATCATTATATTTTAATACAACTTGTATAGTTTTTTTATTATTCTTACCATCAATTACTTTAAAAGACTTTATATATTCTTTTTTTTCCAATACAGACAATACACCTACAACTGTATTAGAATGAAGCAAAGTTGTAACATCTAGTTTTCTTAATGCTGCATTTCTAATTCGAGTTATAGCATCTGCGATCATATCATTCATCATAGCTAAATTTCTCCTACCAACTAGATTTTTTAACGCCAGGTAATAAACCTTCGTTCGCCATTTTTCTTAAACAAATTCTGCATAAACCAAAATCTCTATAAACAGAATGTGGTCTACCACAAACAGAACATCTTGAATATGCTCTTACTTTAAACTTAGGTTCTTTTTGTTGTTTTGAAATAATAGATTTTTTTGCCATTATACTCTTCCTTTAGAAAATGGTATTCCTATTAATTCTAAAAGCCTAAATGCTTCAACATCTTGTATTGCACTTGTACCTATAGAAATATTCATACCGTGTGTTTTTATAATATCATCATAAACAACTTCAGGGAACATTAATTGTTCATCAAGTCCAAAGTTAAAATTACCTCGACCATCAAAACCATTTCTATTAAGACCTCTAAAATCTTTTACTCTTGGCAAAGATATTGAACAAAGTTTATCTAAGAAGTTATACATATTTTCACCTCTAAGTGTTACTTTAATACCTACAGGATAACCTTCTCTTACTTTAAAACCAGCAACTGATTTTCTAGCAATTACTTTAACTGCTTTTTGACCAGCTATTAAAGAAATAGTATCTTGTATATTTTGTAATAACTTAGAATCTTTCATCGCTTCACCAGCACCAACAGATATAACAATCTTGTCTACCTTAGCAGTTAGTGTTTTGTTTTTAGGAAATTCACTTTGTAAAACTGGTTTAATATCTGCTTTATATCTTTCTAATAATCTTGATGCCATCTTATTCACCTTCTACTTTTGTAACATTTGAGATGTCAATAGGCATCTCTTTATTAACAAAACCACCATTAGGATTTTTGTCTTTATCTGGTTTTACAGTTTTTTTAGCAATTTTACAATCTTTTACAATTACTTTTCTTTTACTAGGTAATACTTTGATGACTTCACCAATTTTACCCTTATCATCTCCTGCAATAATTTTTACATTATCACCTTTTTTAATTTTTAATTTAATTGCCATCTTATAATACCTCCGGAGCTAATGAGATTATTTTCATAAAACCTGAATATCTCACTTCTCTTGCAACTGGTCCAAAAATTCTTGTACCAATTGGTTCTTTTTTTGCATCAAGTATAACAGCTGCATTATCATCAAATCTAATTAAAGATCCATTCTCTCTTTGTATTTCTTTATGAGTTCTAACAATTACAGCTTTTACAACTTGACCTTTTTTAACTTTACCAGTTGGTAAAGCTTTTTTAACTGAAGCTACAATTACATCACCAACAGATGCGTATCTTCTTTTAGAACCACCTAAAACTTTGATACACATTATTTGTTTAGCACCTGTATTATCTGCTACATTTAATCTTGTAAAACTTTGAATCATTATTTAACTCCTTTTAAAAGGATAGTACTTAGTCTATATGATTTTGTTTTTGATAATGGTCTACATTCTACTGCTTTAACACTATCACCAAGACTTAATTCATTTTTCTCATCATGGATTAAGTATTTTTTAAATCTTTTGACCGTTTTATGATATCTTGGATGTAAAACTGATCTAGTAACTAATACTGAAGCTGTTTTATCTCCTGATATTTTTACTACTATACCTTGAATCTCTCTTTTATGTGTACTCATATTTAGATCCTTCAGTTAGCTTTTATTGCAGTTAATGCTGTTTGAATTTTAGCAATGTCTTTTTTAGCCACTTTTAATTCAGATGTATTTGTTAACTGCATAGTTTTTTGCTTAGCTTTTAATTCAAAAAGTAGCACCTTTTTCTCTTTTAATAACACATTAAGCTCATCTAAGCTTTTATCTTTTAAATCAGAATAAATCATTTTCACTATCTCTTGTTACAATTTTAGTTTTAAATGGTAGCTTGTGTCTAGCTAAAGTTAACGCTTCTCTTGAAAGCTCTTCACTAACACCTGCCATCTCAAAACAAATTCTTCCTGGCTTGATATTCATAACCCATTTATCAACAGCACCTTTACCTTTACCCATTCTAGTTTCCAATGGTTTAGCAGTTAAAGGTTTGTCAGGGAATACCATAATCCAAACTTTTGCTTGTCTTTTCACTTTTCGCGTCATTGCAACCCTTGCTGCTTCTATTTGACGAGAATCAATTCTTCCGTGTTCAACGGCTTTAAGACCTATGTCTCCATAAGCTAAAGAATTAGCTCTTGATGCCTTACCTCTATTGCGGCCCTTCATCATTTTTCTATATTTTGTTCTTTTAGGCATTAACATGATTATTTACCTCTTCTCTTCTGTGGTCTTCTTTTTGGTTTATCAGTTTCAGGTTTTTCAGCTAAAAGACCTTTTGCAAGTATTTCACCTTTAAAAATCCAAACTTTTATACCAATACAACCATAAGTCGTATGCCCTTCAGCAAAACCATAATCAATTCTAGCTCTTAGTGTATGTAAAGGAACTCGTCCTTCTAAATACCATTCAGTTCTAGCCATCTCAGCTCCACCAAGTCTACCTGAAACAGAGATTTTAATACCTTTTGCACCTGATTTAAGTGCATTTTGCATAACTCTTTTCATAGCTCTTCTAAATGCAACTCGTCTTTCAAGTTGTTGAGCTATGTTTTCTGCACACAATTGTCCAGATAATTGTGGTTTTCGCTCTTCTTTAATATTAACAGCAATTTCTTTACCTACTAAAGAAGCAAGTTTTGCTTTTAATTTTTCAACATCTGCACCTTTTTTACCAATAACAATACCAGGTCGAGCTGCAACAATAGTAACTCTAACTTTTTTTGCAGTTCTCTCTATTAATGTTTGTGCGATTCCAGCATAATATAATTCTTTTTTAATAAACTTTCGTATTTTATCATCTTCAGAAATATTAGTAGGCATAGTAGAAAATTTAGGAAACCATCTTGAATCCCAGTTTCTGTTAACTCCTAATCTTAAACCTATTGGATTAACTTTTTGACCCATTACTTATCTCCTTTAGTTACTTGCTCTACTATAATCATAATATGGGCAGTTGGTTTATGCCTAGGCGAAGCAGAACCTCTAGCTCTTGGAGTAAATCTTTTTAAAACTGGACCTCTATCTACTCTTGCACTAGTGATAATTGCATTTTCTGGTTCTAATCCAGCATTTGCTACAGCTGATGCTATAACTTTGGAAATAATTCCAGCAGCTTTATTTGGTGTAAATTCTAAAGATGCAATAGCATACTCAGCATTCATACCTTGAACTTCTCTTGCAATTAATCTAGCTTTTGTAGGGGATAGTCTTATAAACCTTAATATAGCTCTTGCCATTTTACCCTACCTTCTTCTGTACTGAACCTTTGTGACCTTTAAAAGTTCTTGTTGGTGCAAATTCACCTAATTTATAGCCAACATGATTTTCTGTAATACTTACAGGTATAAAGTTTCTTCCATTATGTACATTAAAAGTTAAACCTATCATATCAGGTAAAACAGTTGATCTTCTTGACCAAGTTTTAATTGGTTTTTTATCATTTGTTTCAACTGCTTTAATAACTTTTTTCATTAGGTGTGCATCTATAAATGGACCTTTTTTTATTGATCTTGCCATCTTAAACCCTTACTTCTTTTTTCTTGAAATTATTAGTTTGTCACTAGCTTTTTTCTTTCTAGTTTTATAACCTTTTGTTGGCATACCCCATGGAGTAACAGGATGTCTACCTGAATTCGTCTTACCTTCTCCCCCACCATGAGGGTGATCAATAGGATTCATAGCAGACCCTCTTGTTTGTGGTCTAATACCTAAATGTCTTTGACGCCCAGCTTTTCCAATTACCATATTTGAAAAGTCTTCATTTCCAACTATACCAATTGTAGCTATACAAACAGAAAGTATTTTTCTCATTTCACCAGATGGTAATCTAAGAACAACATACCTATCTTCTCTACCCATAATTTGAGCATATCCACCAGCACTTCGTGCTATTTGTCCACCTTTACCAGGTTTCATTTCGATATTATGAACCATTGTTCCAATTGGAATATTAACAAGTCTCATAGCATTCCCTGGTAAAATATCTAAACCAGATTCAGCAGCATGTATTTTATCTCCAACTTTTAATCCACTTGGCTGTAAAATATATCTTTTATCACCATCAAGATAAGTAATTAAACAAATTCTACAATTTCTATATGGATCGTATTCAATAGTTGAAACAGTACCCTCAACTCCAAACTTTGATCTTTTAAAGTCAATAATTCTATATAATTTTTTAGCCCCTGCTTGTCTATGTCTTGAAGTTATTCTACCATTATTATTTCTACCCGCACTTGCCTTAATTCTAACAAGTAAAGACCTAAGTGTAGGTTTAGAAGTAATATCAGAAGTGTCCATAACAGACATAAATCTTCTAGCAGGAGTAATTGGTCTAAATTTTTTTATTGCCATTCATATCTCCTTAAGCTGAAAGGTTCGCTATTTCAGCGCCCTGCGGTAATGTAACATAGAATTTTTTAAAGTCTGGTCTTTTCCCAGTTTTACCTTTAAATTTCTTTACTTTTCCTGCTTGTCTTAAAGAATTAACTTTTAAAGGTTTAACTCCCCAATATTCTCTAAGAATCTCTTTTAAACTATTTTTTGTCATTCTAGTACTAGTTTGAAAAACAATTACTTCATTTTCTTGAAGTTCAATCGTTTTTTCAGTATATAATATTGCTTTTATATCTGTAATATCAGCCATTTTAAACCTCTTTTATTAATACATCAAGTACTGATTTTTCAATAAGTACTGAGTGATATGCAGAAATTATGTAAGCATTTACTTCTTGCTTTTCTATCATATAACAATGTTTTATATTTCGAAATGCCAAATAAGTTTGTTCATCAATTGAATCAACGACAATAAGAGTATCTCTTTGATTTAATTCATTCATAACTTTAAGGGCATCTTTTGTTTTACCTGAATCAATTTTAATTGAATCAAGTACAAATAAAGAAGATTTTTTAACTTGCTCGTTAATAGCAAAATTTAATGCTAAAACTTTTTGCTTCTTATTTATCTTTTGATTATAATTTCTCTTAGTTGGTCCAAAAATTTGACCACCACCTACAAATAACGGAGATCTTTTAGAACCCCATCTAGCTCCACCAGAACCTTTTTGTGCTTTTGGTTTTCTACCACCACCTCTTACTTCTGATCTGTTTTTAACAGATGCAGTATTTGATCTTTGTGCTGCTAAGTATGATTTAACATACAAGTACAAATTATGTGAATTAATACTTTCAAATGACTTAGGTAATTCATCTGTTTTTACTATTACTGTATTACTCATTTAGCAATCCTTACTCTTCCTAATCCACCATTTGGACCTGAAATTGAACCTTTTAAAATTAAAATACCAGTTTTATCATCAAAAGATACAACTTCATTTTTAACACTATTTTGTACATTCCCATATTGTCCTGGCATTTTCTTACCTGGTTGAACACGACCTGGCCATTCTGCATTTCCAATAGAACCAGTTGTTCTACCCATTCTATGTCCGTGAGATGCACGACCACCTGCAAAATTCCATCTTTTTACAACACCAGTAAAACCTCTACCTTTTGTAGTAAAAGTAGTTCTTACAACTTTTGCTCCACTAAGTAAAGTTAAATCTAAGTCACCAGCTTCAGTATTTGCTACAGTTGTTGTTGCAAATCTATTAAACTCTTTACTTAAATCATATTTTTTTTGTTTACCTTCGATTGTTTTATTCATCTTTTTACCAGATGAATAAGAAATAATCGCAACACCATCAGTAACTTCACATACTTTTGTATCAAGAACTTTTAAAAGTGTAACAGGAATTGAAGGAACACAAATAGTTCTACTCATACCAATTTTTTCTACAATAAATTCCATATTATATTAACCTTTCTTAATTATTCTTGACCCATAGATCTGACTTCTACATCTACTTCTGGGGCTAAATCTAATTTCATTAATGAATCAACAGTATCTGGAGTTGCAGAAATAATATCTATTATTCTAGCATGAACTCTAATCTCAAATTGTTCTCTTGAACTTTTATTAACATGAGGACCTTTGATAACTGTATATTTTCTAATCTTAGTTGGAAGAGGTATCGGACCTCTTAACTCAGCACCAGTTCGCTTTATAGCTTCAACTATTGATGCAACACTTCTGTCTAAAACTCTGTGATCATAAGCTTTTAACTTCAATCTTATTTTTTCCATACTTTTCCTTTAAAGAACTCGTTAGTAATATATTAAAATACACTAAACATTGTTAAATGGACGGCGATTATAACTTAAAAAGTATTTCAAGTCAATGATTTAAGCTCTTTTGAACAAAATAATTCTATTTTATATCCTTATTGTAAGGAAAATATATAGTAAAAATATTTGTAATTCAATATATTCATAAGCATATTTATTTAAAATGGTCTTCAAAAAATTATTTTTAGACTTTGCCTTAAGTAAAAATTTAAAATAAATCTAATATAATGATAAAATTTAAAATATAATTTTGAGTATGAAGGTATAAAATGAAAATACTAATAGTTGATGATAGCTCTACTATGAGAAGAATAATAGGTAATGTTGTAATGCAATTAGGATATAAAAAAGATCAATTTGATGAAGCAGAAGATGGTGTAAAAGCATGGAAGTTATTAAATGAATCTAAGTATAATATTATTCTAACAGACTGGAACATGCCAAATATGAATGGTTTGGAATTAGTAAAAAATATTAGAAAAGAAGGTGAACATACAAAAACTCCTATAATTATGATTACAACTGAAGGTGGAAAAACAGAAGTAATAACAGCACTTAAAGCTGGTGTTAATAATTATATTGTTAAACCGTTTAACGCAACAATATTAAAAGAAAAACTTGATGGAGTTTTAAAATAAATTTTATAAAAAAGTTATTATCAAAGGTTTAAATTATGAGTATGAGTCAAGAAGAAATAGAATCTTTAATGAATGGTTTAGATATTAGCGGAGATGAGAGTCCAGTAGAAGAAGAAGAAACTTCTGCTTCAATGTCTGAAGATGATATTAATGATTTAATAGTAGAAACACAAAATATACAAAGTCAACAAAAAGAAGAAGATGTTGAAACAGTTGATGATATACTTGCAAGCATTGAAGCTACTGAAACTTCCCCTAATGATTTGGAAAAAGAAGAAAGTGTAGATGTAGCTATAAATAATGTAGTTGATGAACCTATAGATGAAAAAGATTTAAATATAACAGATAATAATATACAAGTAGAAAAAGAAAATACTAAAAAAGAAACTAAAAAAGTAAATAATGGTGTTAGTCATGAAGAATTAACAGAACAAAAAATAAATGCAGGAATATTCCCTTTTCCTGCTGATAGCGATTCTAAAGTTGTAACTCAATTAAATGAGGTTGCAAATGATGCAGAAGAAAAAGCTGGACAAATATTTGATGTATTAAGTAATATTTTGGAATATAATGATGATATGCAAACAAATATTCAAAAATTAAATACTTTTAATAAAACACAAATAGCTATGCTAAACTCTTTAAGTAAAAAGTTTCCAGAAATTAATATATTTACTAAAAATCTAGAAGATGCTAAAGAAATAACGCAAAATATTGATGATATATCTAAGAAAATCAATGAAGGAAATAATGAAATATTTTCAGCAATGGAGCTAATGCAGTTTCATGATATTCATAGGCAAAAAATAGAAAGAGTTATGTCTGTTATTAAAAAATTATCTAGTTACCTAAATAATATCTTTGAAGATGAAAATCCTTCACAAGAATTAGTTGTTGCGAAACATATTTCAGGCGATAATACTAATAATTTAGTAGATGAAGCTGATTTAGACTCACTAATTGCAGAATTTAGTAAATAATTAAGGAAAAATATGAATCAAGGAACCTATCCTTTAGCAGCAGCTATGATCAATCAATTAAATAGACTTGATATGATTTCTAATAATTTAGCTAATATTAATACAAATGGTTTTAAACAAGAATCACTTGCACAAGGTACATTTAATCATTATTTGAAAAAAGCAGAAGAAAATAATATTCAAACTACAAAAATCAATACCATTACAAATACTATTCCCAAAATTGATTCAAAATTTATAAGTAGCAAGCAAGGTATAGTTGATATTACAGGTAATACTTTAGATTTTTCTTTAAAAAACAATAATACATTTTTTAAAATTAAAACTTCTAGTGGAGATGTAGCTTATAGTAGAGATGGTGCTTTTAAAATTTTAAATAATTTTTTAGTTGATTCAAATGGTAATTATGTCTTAAACAATGATAATGAGGCAATAGTAACAGAAGATAATTTCGTAAATCAAATTTCGATAGTTAAAACTAATTTTAAAAATTTAGAAAAGTTTCAAGATAATTTGTATAAAACAAAAGATATAAAACAAATAATACAACTTGAACAAAATGATGGAGAACTATTACAAGGTGCAATTGAGAAATCCAATATAAATACCGTTCTTTCTATGGTATCCTTAATTGATGCACATAGGCGATTTGAACAAGCACAAAAAGGTATATTAAGTATTGATGAGCTTAATCAAAAAGTAATAGATAAAATTGGAGGTAATACTAGATAATGAAGGCAAGTAATATTTCAGATTTATTATTTAATCAATTAAATTATAGAAGTGAAAAACAAAAGATAATTACTAGTAATATTTCTAATATTAATACACCAGATTACAAAACTAAAGGTTTAGAATTTGATAAAGAAGTACAAAAAGCTAATGTGCAAAATGATTTACAGTTAAAATTAACTAATGCAAATCATATGAATGGTAATTTAAATATAAGTGATAAAAGTAAATTTAAGATTTATGAAATACAAAATTTAGAAGAACAAAATGATGGCAATAATGTAAATCTTGATACTCAAATGAGTCTTATGTCAAAAAATAAAATTATTTTTGATGCCATACAAATGTCAATTAAAAAAGACTCCAGATTATTAAGATCAGTAGTTGAATCTTCATCAAAAAATTAATTAGGATACATTAATATGGATCAACTTTTAAAGTTTATTAATAATCTTAATGTAGCACAAAGAGCCATTATAATTGGAGGCTTTTCTCTTTTATTTATCTTATTAGTTGGATTATTAGTTTATTCAAATATAAAAGCACAAAGTAAAACGTTAAGTTATACAATTGCTTCTAATTTGACTAAAAATCAAGTTATGTTAGCCAGTACTGAACTAGAAGCATCTGGTATTGAATTTTTAGTAATTGGAAGTGGAAATAATCTAACGCTAAAAACATCAAAAGAATTTATAAATATTGCAAAAATAAAACTAGTTACTAGTGAGGCAGCTACAAGTAAACACGTAGGCTGGGAAATATTTGAAAAATCTTCTTTAGGTACTACAAATTTTGAAAATAAAGTAAAATATTTACGAGCTTTAGAAGGAGAATTATCACGCTCCTTAGAATCACTTTCAGGAATATTGCGAGCTAGCGTGAAAATTGCTATTCCAAAAGATACAATATTTACACAAAAAAAAGCAAGACCTACTGCATCGGCTATCATTTCTTTAAGACCAGGTGTATTCTTGACACAAAATCAAATTCAAGGAATTAAAAATTTTATAGCCTCAGCAGTTACAAAACTTAAAGTAAAAGATATTAATCTAATAGATCAAAATGGAACACTTTTAGAGAATTCAAGAGATGAAGAAGAAAATGTTAAATCTAATACTCAAAATAAATATAGAGAAAAAATGGAGAAAAACTACGAAAATAAAATTGTTGAATTATTAGAACCATTTGTAGGAGTTAATAAAGTAGTAGCTAGAGTTTCTATTGAGTTTAATTTTATAAATAGACATATTCAAGAAGAAATTTATGAACCAGAGGGAACTATAAGAAGCCAACAAACCACAGAAAATACATCTAGTTCAAAAGGAAAAGATAAGCTTGCAGGTGGTACTGCTGGGGTTGATAATAATATAGAAGAGCCTGATGGAAATAAGAATGCTTCATCAAAGCAATCTTCTTCAGAAAATACAAAAAATATTATTAATTATGAAATTTCTAAAAAGATTATTGAAGAAAAAAACAATAATTATTCTACAATTAGACGAATTACAGCAGCTGTTACTTTTGATTCTACTGTATTAAAGAATGAAAAAAATATAGAAGAGTTTTTAAGCTCATTAGAAACTCTTATTCAAAACTCTATTGGATATAATAAAAAACGAGGAGATAAAGTCTCTGTTAAAAATTTTACATTTTTATTGGCAAACTCTTCAAATAATCAACAAACTATAAGTAAAGATGGAAAGATAATAATTCAAAATAATGAAGAACAATCAAATGATACATTAACAATGATAAAATCAATTTTACAAGAATTTAGTGAGTATATCCAGTATATTATAGCTATAATATTGTTATTTATCTTTTATAAAAAATTTATAGTAAATCATGAGATTGTTATACTTGGAAATAGTAAAGTTGCAAATAAAGACCAAGAAAGTGATACTGATGCTGTTGATGAATTTATGTCAGGATTAGAAGATAATTTTGATTTTACAACAGCTCAAGGAAGATTAAAGGCAACAATTAAGAGTCAAATATTAAATAATATTGAAGGATTAGATGAAGAATCTGCTGCTAAATATGAAGTTTTAATAGAAGCAATTGATAAAGAAATAAGTAATAGTCCTGAAGAAATTGCTAAGATGATTGAACTACTTCTAAGCGAAGGGAATACAAAGTTTTCAAAGGTTAATCATAATGATAAATAATGATATATTAAAAGGTATGTCAATGCTTGAAAAAATTGCTCACTTTTGTGTTCTTGTAGGTGAGGAATCTACAGTAAAATTTTTTCAACATTTGCCTAAAAATATTGTAGAAGATATCTCAACTTCAATTACTATGATTACATCAATAGATAAAGATACTTCTTTAGCCATTTTAGATGAGTTCCATTTATATACTAAATCTAAAGGTTTTATAAGCTCTGGTGGTTACGATTATGCAAGAGATATCTTATATAAATCTCTTGGTAAAAGTGAAGCAGATGAAGTATTAGCAAAATTATCAAAAATAAAATTAGCAGCTCAGTCATTTTCATATCTTGATGCAATTAATCCAAAACAATTATCAGATTTTATAAAAGAAGAATCACCTCAAACAATAGCAGTTATTCTATCACATATGGATCCACCACAAGCAGCAGAAGTTTTAATGCAGTTAGATGATGATGTAAGAGTTAAGGTTACTATGCAGGTTGCTACTATTAAAGATGTCTCTCCTGATATTGTTAGAACAATTTCAGAAGTGTTGGAAAAGAAATTAGAATCTTTATTATCTTCAATTGTAGATGTAGGTGGTGTTAAAGTTGTGGCTGATATGTTAAATAAAATAGGTCCAAAATCACAAGATATATTAAAAAATATTAATGGTATAGATACTATTTTAGCTACAAGAATTAAAGAAAATATGTTTATTTTTGAGGATTTACTACAATTAGATGGTGAGTATGTCATGAAAATATTACAAAATGTTGATACAGGTGATTTGGCAGTTGCTATGAAAAATTCTACAAGTGAAGATTTAGAAAAAATTACAGGTGCTATGTCTTCAAGAGCATCAGCTAGATTTAAAGAAGAATACGAAATGTTAACAAAAGTAAAAATTAAAGATATTGAAGTTGCACAAAGAAAAATGCTTGACATTGCACAAAGGATGATTGAAGAAGGTGTAATAGATAGAGATATGGATTCATAATTATGAATAAAAATAATGTATATTCTAATGCAAAAATTGTTCAAAATACTAAAGAAGTCAAAGAATTTAAATTAGGTACTTTCGTTCAAAATAGTACAGATGAACAAAATATACAAAGTACTAATATAACTTTAAGTAAAAGTAATAATAAGGATGATAATGCTATCTTATTAAGTATAAAAGAATTATCTTCCCAGCTAAACACAATAAATCAAAAAATCACTACTTTAGAAAATAATGGCGTAAATGCAAAACAAATTGATCAACAAGTTATTAAAGCAATGCAAGATTTAAAACATTATGCTAATTTTTTTGAACAAGCTACTTTTCAAATGGAATCTAAATTACTAAAAACTTCTATTTCCATTGCCCAAAAAATTATTTCTATTGAAATAGGCGAAAACTCTTCTAAAATTGCTAAAGAAACAATTACTCATCTATTAGATAAAATTAAAAGTGCATCTAAAGTTAAAATACATATTAATCCTAAAGATTATGAAGTTTTAAAATATGAATTAAAATTAGAATCTTTTATAGAACTTGTTTCTGATGTCAATGTTACTATAGCTGGAGTCGTTATAGCAAGTGATTTAGGTAACTTTGATGGTAATATAGACTCAAAGGTTAATACCATGCTTGAAACTTTAGATTCAATTATATAATACTAGTAATTTATAAATAATAATACTTTCAAAAGTTTGTAAAGCCTAGTTTATATAAATGCAAAAGCAAATTTATTATCCAGTAATATTATTTATTTTTTAATCTAATTACTTTTTCTTTATTATCATATAAGAGATGAATATAAATAGGCATATAATACCCACACTAAATATTAAAGACACTTCTTTTGTAATGGCATAAGTTACTATTAAAATAGCCAATAAGGTTGGAAGTTCATTATATGCTCTGAAAAATTTACCACTTTTTGTACAAGTATCATTTTTGAGCTGTTTTAGATAATAAGATAAAGAATAAGAGTAAGCTATTAAAAGTACAACAACCGTAAGCTTAGCATGTATCCAGCCTCCTGTTTGAAAAACTTGTGGGTTTAGCCCTATCATTGTGATACCACTTAATATACTTGCCCACATAGCTGGAACACCTATTAATCTATATAGTTTATCTTCTTGAATTTTGGCAACTTTAATATATTCTTTATTCTTTATATTTTCCATATGATATACAAACATTCTTGGTAAGTAAAAAAGCATAGCCATCCATGACATAAAAGCCATAATATGAAAAGTAAGTATCCAAGTATAGTATTGCATTTTAATTCCTTCTTTGTAAGTTTATTTATCTTTTAATTTTATTTTTTTTAACCATTCATTTAGTGTTTTCTCAAAGCCAATATTACTACTTTGATATATATTTAAATTCTGGCTTAAATATTCTTGTTCAACCCAACCATTATAATCATGTGGATATTTATATTCTAGATTTGAATTTAGTAGATGTTTAGGGATAGGAAATATCTCTCCTTCTTGTATTTTTTTAAGTACTTTATTAATTGCTTTATATGAAGAGTTAGATTTGGGAGATGAAGCTAAGTAAACTACACATTGTGCTAAGATTATTTTACTTTCTGGATAGCCTATTTTTATACTAGTTTGCATAGTGCTATGTGCTAAATTTAAGGCATTTGGATTTGCATTACCTATATCTTCACTTGCAAATATCACTAATCGCCTTGTTATAAACTCTATGCTTTCTTGTGCATTAATAAGCCTTGCAAGATAATATAATGAAGCATCTATATCAGAACCACGAAGTGACTTAATCATAGCACTAGCAAGATCGTAATGAGTTTGAGATGAACTAGCTCCCTCCCCCATCACATTTGGCCTTAACTCTTTTAATATTTCATAGCTTATAGTAGTACTTACTTTACTTGCAAAATGTAGTAAATTTAATAATGCTCGTGCATCTCCTCCACTTGATTTAATTAAATATTTCTTTGCATCATCTGTAATACTAAATTTTTTATTTTCTATAACTTTATTTAACAAGGAATTTAATTCATCTTTATTAAATGCTAAAAATTCATATATAAATGCTCTTGATCTAATAGCCTCACTTAAAGAAAAAAAAGGATTTTGTGTACTAGCTCCTATAATTACAGCAGTATAGTTTTCCATAATAGGGAGCAAAACTTCTTGTTGATTAATTGATAATCTATGAACTTCATCAATAAAAATTATTGGTTTTATTAAGGTATTTTTATATTTTATGAATACTTTTCGTAAATCGTCTATTTTGATTGATGTTGCATTGAAGTAATAATAATCACTGTCTATATGATTAGCAATAATTTTAGCTAATGTAGTTTTACCAGTTCCAGGTTTTCCATAAAAGAACAAATGTGGAATTTCTTTTTTTTCTAATAATTTATATAAAGCTTTATTCTTCCCTATAATATGAGATTGACCAATAAAATCAGCTAATTTTTTTGGTCTAAAATGATTTGATAGGTCAGTCATTTAACTTTAAATAAGCTCGTAAATCATTGTATTCAGATTTTGACAAAAATCTACTTTTTCCAGTAGGTAAGTTATTCAATGATATTCCCCCATATGATAATCTTTTTAAATCTAAAATATCTAAATCAAAATGCGAAAAAAATCTTCTCAGTTCCCTATTCTTCCCTTCACTAATTGCAACTTTTATTTTTGAAAAAGTATCTTTATTTGTTAAAATATCATATCCTAAGAATGGTGCGAAATTCATACTTCTAATAGTAGAATTTTTATGTGCTCCTGCATAAGCATCTTCTAAAATCAAACCATTTCTCATCGCATCTTCAATATTACTTAAGATTTTACCTTGCACTTTTATTTTATAAACTCTCTCAAGCGTTGAGTGCATTAATGCATTTACTATATCTACACTATCTGTTAATAAAAGTAAACCCTCACTCGAATAATCTAATCTTCCTATTGGAGTATAGTGTTTAAATTTTTTATCCAAAGAATCAAAAATTGTTTTTCTTCCTTTTGGATCATTTTTTGTTACTAGCTCACCTTTTGGTTTATTATAAATAATTACTGTGTAAACTCTATTTTTATCTTCTTTTATAACTTGCTTTAGAATCTTAACTTCATCCGATCTAACAACTGTTGTTGATAGTTTATCTACACGCTTCCCATTTATGGTAACTTTTCCATCAGCAATTAAAGTATCGGCTTCTCTTCTTGAATACTTGCTATTATGTGATATAAACTTATTTAATCTTGTCGATGTTGAATTATTTGTTGTTTTCATTTTATTCCTGCCTCAATTAAGTCATGAATATGCAAAACTCCAACAAGTTTTTTATATTCATCAACTACTATTAATAGTTGTATTTTATAGTCTTCTATAATTTTAATCGCATCACTTGCTAATAGATTTCTATTAGTAATTGTTTTTGGATTTTTTGTAGCAATAGTTTCAACTTGACAATCTAAAGAAAAATTTTTACTCATTAATGCTCTTCTTAAATCACCATCACTTAATAATGCGATTACTTCATCTTTTTCATTTTTGATAATAACATTACCAAGTCTGCATTTATTCATAATAATAATTGCATCTTTTAATTTTGTTTCACGTGAAACAATAGGAAGATTTTGTGTTTTTAAAAGCTCATCTATTTTAATAAATAGTTTTTTACCCAAGCTACCACCTGGATGAAAAGATGCAAAATCTTCTTTTTGAAAATTTCGTTTTTTCATTAGACAAATAGCAAGAACATCTCCCATCGCCATAGTTAATGTAGTAGATGATGTAGGAGCTATATTTAAAGGACATGCTTCTTTTTGTACATCAATTGATATAAAAGCATCAGAATATTTTCCTAAGGTTGAGTCTTTTGTTTTGGACATAGCAATCATAGGAATACTTAATCTTTTAAGGTGTGGTAAGATTTGAATTAGTTCACTACTCTCACCACTATAAGAAATAGCCAAGACAGTATCTTGGCTATTAATCATACCTAAATCTCCGTGCATGGCTTCAGTTGGATGTAAAAAAAATGAACTAGTACCCGTGCTTGATAAAGTTGCCGCAATTTTTGTAGCAACTAATCCAGATTTACCTACACCTGTTACTATTAATTTACCTTTTGTACCATGCATTATATCAATAGCTTTTTGTAAATCAGATAATTTTAAATTCTCACTTGAGCGTTTTAATTCATCTGATTCTGTTAACAAAACATCTTTTGCAATTAGTTCAAAGTTCATATTTTTTATTGTACAAATAGTGTTGGAACTATCATTGGATATTTTTTATATTTTCTTATACAGTGTTTCCTAACAACTTTTCTAATTTCATCTTCTAACATTCTATTACTTTTAAATATTCCTTCTCTAGCATTTTTAAGAAACAGTTCAAGTAAATCTTCAATTTCTTTTGCAAAAAATCTATCTTGCTGATCTGGAACTAAACCAAAAGAAGTAACTTTCGTTCTTTGTGCTAATGTTCTATCATTCTCATTTATTTGAGCAACTATCATAACAACACCTTCATTTGCCATTGTTTGACGATCTAATATAATGTCATTTGCAATTTTATTGTTTAACTGATTATCTATATATACCTTACCAGTTTTAATGGTTTTGACTTTTTTTAGATATTTAGGGCTAACTTCAATTTGTTCACCATCACTCATAATATAAACATTTTTTTCAAAAACTCCACAGTCAATTCCTGTTTGAGCATGTTTTAAAGCATGATTATACTCTCCATGAATTGGCATAAAAAATTTAGGCTTTACAAGTCTTAACATTAATTTTTGTTCTTCTTGTGCAGCGTGACCTGAAACATGAATATCTGAAAAGTCTTTATAAGCCACTTTTGCACCTGACTTTAAAAGATGATTTAATACTTGTGACACACTAGCTTCATTTCCTGGTATTGCTTTTGCTGAAAGTATTATTTGATCACCTGGTTTGATTTTTACATGTCTGTGTTCATGAATTGACATTCTGTAAAGTGCTGACATTGCTTCACCTTGAGAACCTGTTGTTATGATTAGAATTTCATTGTCTGTATATTGGTTTATTTCATGTGCTTCTATAAATTGGTCTTTTGGGAATTTAACATATCCTAAGCACATTGCCAAATCAAGATTTTTTTCCATAGAACGACCAATTACACAGATTTTTCTATTGTATTTTATTCCATATTCAATGGCTTGTGAGACTCTGTGAATATTTGATGAGAATGTTGACATAATAATTCTACCTTTTGAAGTAGAAAAAATTCTATCAAATGTGGGACCAACTGTTCTTTCTGTTTTTGTAAACCCAGCTGTATGAGAATTCGTAGAATCTGATAATAGCAACAATACACCTTTTTCTCCATAATGTGCATATCTATGTAAATCAGTTGGAAAGTTATCAATTGGAGTATGATCAATTTTAAAATCACCTGTATGTATAATTGTACCTGCTTCACTTGTAATAGCAAGAGAAGAGGCATCAATGATTGAGTGAGTTACATGTATCCATTCTACTTCAAAATCTCCTATTTTCACAAGAGTTCTTTTTTCAATAGGATTAAAATAATTTCTATGCTCTTTTATTTTATGCTCATCAAATTTTGAACCAATCATTTCTAAAGGTAGCGATGTTCCATAAATAGGAAATTGCATTTCTTTAAATAAATACGGCATTGCACCAATGTGATCTTCATGACCGTGAGTGATTACTATGCCTTTGATTTTATCTTTTATAGATCTTAAATATGTAAAATCAGGGATTAAAATATCAACTCCGTGCATATCATTATCGGGAAAACTCATTCCCACATCAATAACTATTGCACTTTGCTCTGTTTCAATAATCATCATATTGCCACCAATCTCATCTAAACCACCAAGGGGTGTTATCTTCACTTTTGCATTGGTATTTAAATTAAGTTTATTATGAGGATTAAGTCTGTTTTTGTGAATTCTTTCATTAGCTACTTGTACTTTTTTTAAGTCAATAATCCAAGCACTATTTTTATCAACATATTTTCTATTTTTATTGTATGGTTTTTTTTCTTTATTTTTATTCTGGTTAACTGTAATTTTTTCTTTTGTATCTTTTTTTACATCATTTATTTGTTCTTTCGAACTACTATTAGTTTGTGCTGTCTCGTTTTGCATTTTTTACCTTTATATACAATTGGCTATACAAAGATGCACTCACTTGGTGAGGTCTAATATTTTCATTTAGTTCAAGTTCATTTATAATAGATATTATAATGTTTTTGTCCACCATAACAGAAAGGTTTTTTATTAACTTTTTTCTAGGCTGAGAAAAAGAAATTTTTAAAAATTTCTTAAAATCATCATCTACTTTTATATGTTTACTTTTACTTATGAAAAGCACAGAAGAAGTCACTTTTGGTGGAGGCACAAAAGATTGTGATGGCACATCAAACAAAATTCTTGCTTCACTTGAAAATAATTTTGTAAGTACACTAAGTGAAGAAAATTCTTTACAATCTGTCTTGGCGACAAACTTCAAAGCTACTTCTTTTTGCATCATCACAATAATATTTTTACAGTTTCTATCTTCATAGGCTCTTAATATTATATTTGTCGCAATATAATAAGGTAAATTTGCTATAAGATCATAATTACCATCATGTAATGTGTCTTTTTCATTCCAAATTTTTAAAACATCTGTGTGAATTAGTTTTAATTTTTTAGAATGTATTTGTATTGCAAATTTAGACTTTAAGATACTTACTAAATCAGTATCTATTTCATACGCTGTTACATCTTTGTACTTGACTAGTTTATCTGTCAAATCACCTAATCCAGGACCAATTTCAACAATATGTTTAGTATTCGTGGGCATCGATTGGACGATCTTATCTAATATGGAGGAATCTTTTAAAAAATTTTGTCCATATTTCTTTTTTGCTTTTATCATATTTTTCATATCTGCATAAGTATACTTACTTTTAACTTATACTTAGATAAGATATGTTTTAAATAAAAGGAAATTATTTGTCTACTTATGCAAAAAGAATTATACCTTGCTTAGATGTTAAGAATGGAAGAGTAGTAAAAGGTGTAAATTTTGTAGGATTAAGAGATGCTGGAAATCCCGTAGAAATCGCAAAAAGATATAACAACGAAGGTGCTGATGAACTCACATTTTTAGATATTACTGCTAGTTGTGAAAATAGGGCTACTATTATAGATGTTGTGCAAGAAGTTGCTAAAGAAGTATTTATTCCTTTAACTGTTGGAGGGGGAATTAATAATTTAGAAGATATATCCAAATTATTAAATGTGGGTTGCGATAAAATATCAATCAATACATCAGCAGTTTTAAATCCTGATTTTATAAATGAAGCTTCAAACAAATTTGGTAACCAGTGTATAGTTGTAGCCATTGATGTAAAGAGAGTTGAAGATGGTACTTACCATGTATTTATAAATGGTGGAAGAAAAGATACGGGAATTGATGCCCTTGTATGGGCAAAAGAAGTTTATAATAGAGGAGCTGGAGAGATTTTATTAACTTCTATGGATAAAGATGGTTCAAAATCTGGCTTTGAGCTTAATATTACATCTAAAATATCATCTTTAGTTGATATACCAGTTATTGCAAGTGGTGGAGCTGGTTGTATGAAAGATATTAAAGAAGCATTTGAATGTGGTGCAAATGCTGTCTTAGCTGCATCAATTTTTCATTTTAGAGAAATTGATATTATGGATTTAAAGAGATACCTACAAGAACACAATATAAAAACAAGGATTTAATTATGCGTATAAATAAAACAAGTTTGTTATTTTTTATATTTCCTTTTAGTCTTATGGCTTATGAATTAAGCTTTCATAAAACTTTTAACAAAATCTTACTTCCTGATATTTTAAGTACAAATATTTCAATTACAATAGAAGGCGAAGAAGAAAATGATATATCAAATAGATTAAATGTATTTAATGAAACAATTATAGATATTGATACTGTAAAAAAATCATTGGGCAATTTTAATATAAGACCAAACTATAGATACACTAATAGTAGTCCCAAGATAATAGGCTATATTGGAAAACTAAGTTATCATATTGAATCTAAAAGTACAAAAAATATTAGTGATTTTATAAATACGATTACAAAATTAAAAGAAAATACAGACACTTCAGTATTGGTTAATGGACTTTCTTGGAAAGTAAAAACAAATACATACAATAAAAGTATTGATTATTTAAGACTAGAATCAATTAAGTGGATAGGAAAATATAGCTTATATTTATCAAAACAATTACATATAAACTGTAAAGTAAAAAAAATAGATATCAATGAAACTAGACCTTTTTCTAATTATTCAAGAAATAATTATTCTGCTTTATCAGTGAAATCTAAATCATTTAGTGTACCAATTCCCCAAGTAAATGAACAAAAAATTAACTTGAATACAAATTTTATATTGGAATGTAAATGATTGTTTGTGCAGGAAAAAAAGAATCTTTTAATTTTGCTCAAACTATTGGTATAGGGCTTATAAAATCAGCTATTAATATGACTAGAATATGTTTATTTGATAAGCCAGATTTTATTTTATTTGTTGGTACTGCTGGTTCTTATGGCAAATATAAAATATTTGATATAGTAGAATCAAGAAGATCTGCAAATTTAGAATTGTCTTTTTTAAATGGAGATTCATATACTCCCTTAGATAATGTTTTAGAATCAGAAAATAAGATGACAAAAAATGATACTATTGTAAATAGTTCAAATTATATTTCAACAAATTTTCTATTGAGTAAAGAGTTTACTTCTTATGGAATGGATATTGAAAATATGGAATATTTTTCTATTATGCAAGTTGCAAAAGAGTTTGAAATACCAGTTGCTGGTATTTTTATTATAAGTAATTATACCAATAAAACTGCACATGAAGATTTTATATTAAATCATTCAAAATGTATGGAATTATTAACAAAGTATTTGGAAAAGAATAATATTATTAAAGATGTTTCACGTGAAACTAAGCTTGAATAAAATACTTCTACTTTACACAAAATAAAATAAAACTAAAAAAGGAAAGAAAGATTTTGCAATCAATATACGACTATACCTTAGAAGAGTTACAAGAAATAATTCAACCATCTTTTAGGGCAGGGCAGATATACAACTGGATATATAAGAAATATAGCTCTTCTTATGAAGATATGAAAAATATTCCAAATGAATTAAAAAATAAATTACAAAATGAATACAAAATTGATATATTAAAAATCGTAAAAAAAGAAAAAAGTATTGATGGAAGTATTAAATATCTCTTTTCTTTACATGATGGACATACTATAGAATCCGTTCTTCTTTTGATGAAAAAAAAGAAAATATCAGAAGAAGGAATAATACAAAGAAGTGAACAATATACAGTTTGTATTTCCTCGCAAGTAGGCTGTAAAGTAGGCTGTACTTTTTGTCTAACAGCAAAAGGTGGATTTGTTCGTAATTTAAGTGCAGGGGAGATAGTAAATCAAATAGTACAAATTAAAAAAGACAATGATATTGCAGAAGACAAGTCATTAAATATAGTTTATATGGGTATGGGTGAACCTTTGGATAATTATAACAATTTTGTGCAATCTGTGAAGATTTTTTCCCAAGAAGAAGGACTAAGTATAAATAGAAAGAGACAAACAGTTTCAACCTCAGGAATTTCTTCTAAAATAAAAAAGCTTGGACTTGAAAACTTAGGCATACAATTAGCCATATCTTTACATGCAGTTGATGATAAATTAAGAACTGAATTAATACCTATGAATAAAGCTTATAATATTCAGTCAATTATAGATGCTGTAAAAGCATTTCCCATTGATACTAGAAAAAAAGTGATGTTTGAGTATTTAGTTATTAAAGATATAAATGATGACTTATTATCTGCTAAAAAACTAATCTCTTTATTAAATGGAATTAAAGCAAAAGTAAATTTAATATATTTTAATCCATATGCTGGAACTACCTATAAAAGACCCCAAAGTAAGGATATGTTAGTATTCCAAGAATATTTAAAATCTAAGGGTTTATTTTGTAGTATAAGAGAATCAAAAGGTCTTGATATCTCAGCTGCCTGTGGACAATTAAAAGAAAAAGAAAATACAGATACTTAAGTTTATATAAAAACTGTACTAAATTAAGACCTGTGTATTAATAATGTTTAAGAAGAAGGAAAATAAATGACAATTACAAGATTTGCACCAAGTCCAACAGGATATCTACATATAGGTGGATTAAGAACAGCCTTATATTGCTACTTATGGGCAAGAAAGAATAATGGAGAATTTAAGTTAAGAATAGAAGATACAGATACCCAAAGAAACAATGAAGAAGCTATGAAAGCTATTCTTAATGCTTTTGATTGGCTTGGTTTAGCTTATGATGGGCAAGTAGAATATCAGTCTAAAAGATTAGATATATATAAAAAATATATACAGCAATTATTAGATGAGGGTAAAGCATATTATTGTTATATGAGTAAAGATGAATTAGATTCTTTAAGACAAGAACAAATGAATAATAAACAAACACCAAGATATGACGGAAGATATAGAGATTTTAAAGGTTCAATTCCTAAAGATATCGAAGCAGTTGTTAGAATAAAAGCTCCCTTGAAAGGTGATATAATAGTTGATGATGGTATAAAACAAGCAGTAAAGTTTTCTTATTCACAAATTGATGATTTTATCATTGCACGAAGTAATGGTATGCCTACATACAATTTTGTGGTTACCATAGATGATTACCTAATGAATATTAGCGATGTAATAAGAGGAGATGACCACTTAATTAATACACCAAAACAAATGGTAATTTATCAAGCATTGGGTTTTGATATTCCAAAATTCTTTCATGTTCCTATGATAAATAATCCACAAGGTAAAAAACTATCAAAAAGAGATGGTGCTTTAGATGTTATGGAATATAAAAAACAAGGCTATTTACCCCATGCACTTTTGAACTTTTTAGTTAGACTTGGTTGGTCAAATAAAGATCAAGAAATATTTTCTATGGAAGAGATGTTAGATTTATTTGATCCTTCTGATATTAACAAATCAGCATCTATATATAATGAATCTAAATTATTATGGTTAAATGCCCACTATATAAAAAATATGTCAAATGATGACTTAGTAAAAGAGTTAGAATATTTTGATTGCTTTTTGTGTGATAATGATAAGAAAGATTTGATTTTAGATTTATGTAAACAAAGAGTTCAAACCTTGGTTGAATTAAAGCATAGTATTAATTTACTAATAAATAAGCCAAGTTCTTATGAGCAAAAAGGTGTTAAGAAGTTTATAAAAGATAATACTATTATATTTTTAAACAAATATTTACAACTTTTAGAAAAAGAAAAAAATATTTTACTTTCTTCAAATGATTTTGAAAGTATAACTCAAGGATTTATCAAAGAAGAAGAATTAAAATTTCCACAATTCTTTCAGCCAATTAGACTAGCATTAACAGGACAGACACAAGCTCCATCAGTTTATGATATTATGCAGATTTTAGGATATGATGAAGTATATACTAGAATTAACAAAGCTGTACAGTGTACTTTTAATACTTCTTTGTAAAAAAACTAGAGATTACTACACAAGGATACTCCTCCTTTTTAATAAAAAAAACTTAAAAAGGAAACAAAATCATAAACAAAAACTAAGTACTTTGCTAAGACAATAGGTGCGATTTTGTTTTAGAAAAAGTTTCCTTATAAGATATGGATAACTTGATGTATCTATATCACAAATACGAAAATATATAAGATATTATATATGTTTATTTAAAAGTAATACATAATTAAGCTAAAATAAATCCAAAAAAGATTATACTATTATTGTTTACAGGACAGTAAAACATAAAAATAGAAAGAAAAAAGCGATGGAAATAAATCTAAATCAACTAACGGCAATTAGAACAGGCTTAGTTTTATCGCGGCACAAAGCATCTTTACAATTTGTATGTAAGAAAAGTTATAATCTAATCTCACTTAAATCATTTAATGACAATGGAATATATGACCATTCATTTATAGATATCTTTGAATCAGATGGAAAGATTAAAGAGGAAAATATTATTAAAAAGGGCGATATTTTAATTAGGCTTAGAGAACCTAATATTGCTATTTATATAGATAAAGATTATGAAGATATGATTGTATCGTCTTTGGCAGTAATAATAAGGGTAATGGATAATAAAATTAACCCTATATACTTAACACATTATCTAAACTCATCAATGGTAAAGAAACAGCTTTTTAAAGATATAACAATAAGTAGTATTCCTATGACAAAAGTTAAAGATATAGAAAATTTACTTATTGATATTCCATCATTAAAAATACAAGAAATATTAGCCAATACACAAAAATTAGCAATTCAAGAGATAAGATTATTAGAAAATCTTATCAAAGAAAAAAAACAATTAAATAGAAGCATATTTGAAACAATAGTTAAGGAAACAATATAATGCAAAAAACAACACAAGAGATAATAAACGCAATAGTATGGAAAGCTTGTGATAGCTTTAGAGGTACAATGGAAAGTAATGACTATAAAGAGTATGTACTAACTATGCTATTTGTAAAATATCTATCTGATTTTTATAAAGAAAAAGTGGAAGATTTAAGAGTTAAATATGGAGATAATAAAGATAGAATCACTAAAAGCCTTCAAAGAGAAAAGTTTATCTTAGATGAAACTTGTACCTTTGAATATATATTAAAATATAAAGAAGCTCCAAATGTAGGTGAAGTTATAAATAAAGCCTTAGAAAAAATAGAAGAAGACAACAAAGAAAAACTAGAGGGCATTTTTAGAAATGTTGATTTTAATAGTGAAATAAAACTAGGTAAAACAAAAGAGAGAAACACAATCCTTAAAAATCTACTTGAAGACTTTGCAGATGATAGACTTGATTTAAGACCGTCTATGCTTAGTGGAAATGATGTAATAGGTGATGCTTATGAGTATCTTATATCTCATTTTGCTTCAAGTGCAGGTAAATCAGGTGGTGAATTTTACACGCCAAGTGCTGTATCTACACTATTAGCTAAATTAGTTGAAGCAAAAGAGGGAGATAGAATCTATGACCCTACTTGTGGTTCTGGTTCTTTACTTATAAAAGCTTCTAAAGAAGTAGGAAATCAAAACTTTGCTATTTATGGTCAGGAGAAGAATGGTCAAACACAAGCATTAAGTAAAATGAATATGTTTTTACATGAGATAAATGATGCAAAAATTGAGTGGGGAGATACTCTAAGAAATCCACTACATAAAGAGCATGACCATATTATGAAGTTTGATATTGTTGTTGCTAACCCTCCTTTTTCGTTGGATAAATGGGGTGCTGATGATTTAAAAGAAGATATATATAAAAGATTTGAATATGGTCTACCTCCAAAAAGTAAAGGTGATTATGCTTTTATATCTCATATGTTGGCAAGTTTAAATGTAAATGGAACTATGGGTGTAGTACTTCCTCATGGGGTACTCTTTCGTGGTGCAAGTGAGGGAAGAATAAGAAAGCAGATAATAGAAGATGACAACTTACTTGATTGTGTTATTGGACTTCCTTCAAATTTATTTTTTGGCACTTCTATACCTGCTTGTATTTTGATATTTAAAAAGAAAAGAAATACTACAGATATATTATTCATAGATGCAAGTAAAGAGTTCGTAAAAGACAAAAATCAAAATAATTTAAGCCAAGATAATATATCTAAGATACTTGAAACATATAAAAAGAAAAGTACAATAGAAAAATACTCACATCTAGCAACACTTGAAGAGATAAAAGAAAATGATTTTAATCTAAATATACCACGATATGTAGATACTTTTGAAGAAGAAAAAATAGTTGATATTGAATCTACTAAAACTAATATCGCAAATATTGAAAAAGAGTTAATTGAAATTAAATCTAAAATGAGTGGGTATCTTAAAGAGTTGGGGCTTTAAAATGAATGATAAAATAGATAATATTGATAAATGGAATGAAGTTAAAAAGCAAACAGAAAAGAATAGAAGAAAACTAAGTATAAAAGAAAGAGAAATATTTTGGATAAAGATAGGACAAAATATTGGAGATGAAGAGTATGGAAAGGATAAAAATTTTGCTAGACCTGTAATAGTAATAAATCAACTTACAAATGGTTTATTTATACAAGTACTATTAAAAATAATGACTACTTTCACTCATTTGAATATAACAATAAACAAAATGGTATAACAAATAATTCAGCTATGATATTGCAATTAAAAGCATTTAGCATTAAAAGAGTTATGAATAAAGCAGGTGTTGTAAATAAAAATGATTTTGAATTAATAGTTGAAAAGTTACAAAATATAGTTAGCCCCACTTTAAAAGTGGGTGTGCCCAAAGGCGAATTATGATTTATTATACCATAATGAAATTTAAAAGTAAAGATTTTTGCTCTTCAAAAAAGAAGAGCGATCCCGAAGGAAATTGTAAAACCATTATAACTGAAAATGAAATGAATAACAAATCTTTAAATTTTAATGGTGAAGGTGATGAATAGTCAAGTAGTAGCTAAAGGGTATAAACAAACTAAGGTTGGGGTTATTCCTGAGGATTGGGATGTTGTGAAGTTAGGAAAAATTTTAACGATAGGTAGTGGAAAAGATTATAAACATTTAAAAAATGGAGATATTCCAGTTTATGGAACAGGTGGCTATATGTTATCTGTAAATAAATTTCTTTTTGATGGAGAAAGTCTATGTATCGGTAGAAAAGGTACAATTGATAAACCTATGCTTTTAAATGGTAAATTTTGGACTGTAGATACTTTGTTCTATACTCATTCATATATCAACTCAATTCCTAAATTTTTATATTCATCTTTTTTAAGAATTAATTGGAAAAAATACAATGAAGCTTCTGGTGTTCCAAGTCTTTCAAAAAGTACAATTGAAACAATTACTATTTCATTACCTCCACTAAATGAACAAGAAAAAATAGCTAATATTTTAATAACTTGGGATGATGCTATTTCAAAACAAACTGAATTAATAAAAGCTAAAGAGGAACTAAAAAAAGGATTGATGCAGAAGCTTTTGAGTGGAGAGGTTCGGTTTGGTAGGTTTTTTGATGAGTGGGAAATTAAAAAAGTTAATGACTTATTCGTAATCACAAGAGGTTCTGTTTTGGCAGTTACAAATATGAAAGATATAGCAACAGATGAATATAAATATTCAGTATTTTCTTCTCAAACAAAAAATAATGGCGTAACTGGTTATTATAATAAATACTTATTTGAAAATTGTATTACTTGGACTACCGATGGTGCAAATGCTGGTGATGTCAATCTTAGAGAAGGTAAATTCTACTGTACAAATGTATGTGGAGTGCTAAAAAGTAATAATGGCTATGCTAATAAATGTATAGCTTATATATTAAATTTAGTCACTAGAAAATATGTTTCTTATGTGGGTAATCCAAAATTAATGAATAATACAATGGGTATTATTAAAATAAAAATACCAAAATCATTAGAAGAACAACAAAAAATAGCAGAAGTTCTAAACAATGCAGATAAAGAGATAGATTTACTTAAAAATGAACTTGAAGAGTTGAAAGAGCAAAAAAAAGGACTTATGCAGAAGCTACTTACAGGGATAGTGAGGGTTAAAGTATGAATATAAACGGGGGTGCGACTTCAGTCGAACAAAATAATAATAAGAAATTACTAATAAATACGACTAAAGTCATATCCCCTAGAGTTAATTTACCTCATATTGATATGATTGGTTATTATCAATTTGTTACATTTAGAACTTTTGATAGCCTTGATGATTATATTTTAAAAATATCAGATGAAAAAATGTCTACAAAACTAAAACAATATAAAATTGATAATTATCTTGATACATCATCAAAAGGGTGCTATTTAAATAAGGAAATATTAGAGTATTTGAATCAATTCTTTTTATCAAGAGATAAAATATTATATGAGTTAGTTTGTTTTTCAATAATGCCAAATCATATTCACATATTATTTAAACAAAATGGTGATTTAAGTAAAACAATGCAACAAATAAAAGGTGGAACATCCTTTGAAATCAATAAAATACTAGATAAAAAAGGTAGGTTTTGGGAAAAAGGCTATTTTGATAAAATTATCAGAGATGAAAAGCATTTTATAACTATTTATGAATATATAAAAAACAATCCTTTAAAAGCAAATTTAAAAGATTTTGAAAGTAGATTTTATGGTATTTATGAGTAGCTATTATACAATACGACTGAAGTCGTATCCCCAAATTAATGAATACAATAGCTTTATATTTAGGGTTAAGGTATGAACAACACAAACATAATAATCTATCAAACCCAAGATGGACAAACAAAAATCGAAACAAAGCTAGAGAATGAAACAGTTTGGTTGACTATTGAACAAATGAGTGAACTTTTTCAAAAATCTCGTTCTACTATTAATGAACATATTTTAAATATATACAAAGAAGAAGAGCTTAAAAAAGATGACAGTTTAAGAAAAATCGGAATTTCCGATTTTTCTACTAAACCAACAAATCACTATAATCTTGATGTTATCATCTCCGTAGGATATAGAGTAAAATCACTCCAAGGTACGAAGTTTAGACAGTGGGCAACTGCTAGACTAAATGAATACATAGTAAAAGGTTTTACTATGAATGATGAGTTACTTAAAAATGTAAGTGGTGGTAACTATTTTAAAGAGTTATTGGCTCGAATAAGAGATATACGAAGTAGTGAAAAAGTATTTTATAGGATGGTGCTAGATATATATGCTACAAGCATAGACTATAATCCCAAATCTGATACATCAGTCTTGTTTTTTAAAACCATACAAAATAAAATGCACTGGGCAACACATGGACATACTGCATCTGAACTTATTTATCAAAGAGTAGATAGTCAAAAAACAAATATGGGACTTACTGTGTTTAAAGGTATTTATCCCACAAAAGAAGAGGTTCAAATAGCAAAAAATTATTTAGATGAAAATGAATTAAATATTTTAAATAGAATGGTGATGGCTTATTTAGAGCTTGCTGAACTTCAAGCTTTGAATCTAACACCTATGTATATGAAGGATTGGATTGATAGACTTGATGATTTTTTAAAAATGACTGGTAAAGATATTTTAACAAAAGCAGGAATTGTATCACACGAAAAAGCGATACAAAAAGCTAAAGATGAATATGATTTATATAAGTTAACTATTAAAGATGAGCTATCATTTGTAGAAAAAGACTTTATTAATCAATTATCACAAGCCACTAAAAAAGTAGAGGTTAAACTATGAGCAAAATACTACTATACAAAACAGAAAATCACGAGGTGAAACTAGAAGTTTTAATACAAAATGAAACTATATGGTTAAACCAAAAACAACTATGTGAATTATTTGGTAGAGATAAATCTGTTATATCAAGACATATTAAAAATATATTTAAAGACAATGAACTAGATAGTAATTCAGTTGTTGCAAAAAATGCAACAACTGCTAGTGATGGTAAAAAGTATATTGTGGATTTTTTTAACCTTGATATGATTATATCAGTAGGATATAGAGTAAATAGTCATCAAGCTACACAGTTTCGTATGTGGGCTACTAATATACTTCAAGAGTATATCATCAAAGGTTTTGCTATGGATGATGAAAGATTAAAAAATCCAAATCAAGCTTTTGGAAAAGATTATTTTGATGAACAGCTGATGAGAATACGAGATGTACGAAGTAGTGAAAGACGATTTTATCAGAAAATTACAGATATTTATGCACAGTGTAGTGCAGATTATGATTCCAATAGTTCTGAAACAAAAAACTTTTATGCAGCAGTACAAAATAAACTCCACTATGCAATGGTAGGACTCACAGCTTCTGAAATTATCTATGATAGAGTAGATAGTCAAAAGAAATATATGGCTTGGAAAAATTCACCTAAAGGCAAGATGCGAAAAACAGATGTATCTATCGCTAAAAATTATTTAGAATTAGATGAGCTAGATTTATACAATAGAATTGTAACTATGTACCTTGATTTTGCTGAATTTCAAGCTAAAAGTAAAAAGATTATGTATCAAAAAGATTGGATAAAAAGATTAGATAAATTTTTAATTTTAAATGAGAGAGATATACTAAAAGACAATGGAAGAATAACAGTAAAACTAGCAAAAGAGTTGGCTGTAAATGAATTTGACAAATATCAAGTCATTCAAGATAAAATATATTTAAGTGATTTTGATAATCTTATTTTAGAATTGGATACATAATGAAAAATACTATACCTACAACAGATGAAAAAACCATACAAAATAACACAATAGAACTATTACAATCTATGGGATATATATTTATACCTCAAAATGATATGTCAAAGTATAGAAATAATGCTAGTTGCGTTGTACTAAAAGATATTTTGATTGAAAGATTACAAAGTTTAAATGGATTTAACTATAAGAGTATTGATTATAAATTTTCAAATAAAAGTATTGCTAAAGCGTATGAAGATATAGATTATTCATTATATGAAGGTTTAATGACAGCAAATCAAAATATAACTGATCAGTTGGTATTGGGTAATTCATACCTTGAAGAGTTGATTGATGGTGTTAAAAAAAGTTTTTCTTTAAAGTATATTGATTTTGCAAACACTCAAAATAATGTATTTCATTTTACTGAAGAATTTATAGTAAATAGAATTACTGGAAGTGAAAAAGAAAAAACTAGAAGACCTGATTTAGTTGTGTATATAAATGGTATTCCTATTGTGAGACCACTGCACAGTATAATCCAATAAAGCAACCTATTTAAAGGCATTAAAAGCACTTTTCAGCTAAAATAACATCACTAAGAAGAGGTAAAAAATGGCATTTAAAGATACAAACAATACATTTTCAGATATAGCAGTAACATCAAGATTAGAAAAAGTAAATTCATTTCTTAAAGAGTTGGACTCTATTATAGACTTTGATAAATTACGACCAGTACTAAATAGAAATGGAATTGCTAAAAGTAATGTAGCTGGAGCACCTGCTTATGATAATGTACTGATGTTTAGAGTACTGTTACTCCAGAAGTATTACAATCTCTTTGATCAAGCCACCCAAGATGCACTCTATGTAAACCTACTCTTTATTAGATTTGTAGGACTTAGCCTAGAGGATAGTGTACCAGACGAGAGTACAATCTGTAGATTTAGAAATTCCCTACTCAAGAACCGACTTTATGATAAATTATTTAACTCTGTAAATAAACAATTAGAGAGTAAAAACCTGATAGCTAAAAAAGGAAAATCTGTTTTAATTGATGCTACTCTCATTAGAAGTGATAACACGCAAATAAAAAATAAGACTAAAGAAGTATACAAAGAAGACAAGAAAGGTATTCAAACAATAAATGCTGAGTTAAATATAAAACTTGAAGTAGAGCTTCAATCCAAAAAGCCTTCAAAAAAGAAGATTCAAAGAATTCTTAATGCTAAAGCCCATAACTCCAAGACATACAAGAATGCACAACTTGATACACTACAAGGTATTGATACTAAAGATATAAAGACTTCTCAAATTATTATAAAGAATGAAGAAGATAGCTATAATCATCAAGATAAAATAGATAGTGAAGTAAGGATAGGCTTTCACGCATCAAAAAAACAATATACACAAGGCTATAAAGTACATATAGCAGTAGATGAGCAAAGTGGTATTATTATCTCCCAACAAACTACCTTCGCAAATACTCACGATATAGACACAGTAAAAACATTTGTAAAAGATATAGATGGAATGAAAGCTCTTTATGCTGATAAAGCATATAACTCAAAAGATATAGATACTTTTTTAGAAAGTGAAAATATAGAAAATATGGTATGTCTCAAAGAGAAACAAACTCTAAGGCAAGAACAGATTAAGCAGCAAAGAAAAGATGAAAAACCTAAACATAAGATTAGAGCTAAAGTTGAACATAGGTTTGCAGATATAAAAACTCAGATGAAAGGCTCAACTACAAAATTTATAGGACTCGTTAGAAATAATATGAATTTTACCCTTACCTGTATAGCTACTAATCTTAGATTATTAGGACAAAGACAAATAAGACAAAGATTAGAAGTAGTTATATGAATAATATAGAGTTAAAGAGCTTTAATAGACTAAAAAAGCTCCTAAAAATGACTGAATCTAATTTTATTGAAGATGGATTTTTTTAAATATTTGAAAAAATAAGATATATGAGTACTTTTTAATTATGCAGTCGGCTCTTGGTGTGATTGAACTTAAGAAGTCAAGTATAAATTCAGAACAAGGTATATCTCAAATGCTTAGAAACCAAGGTGAAAAAGAGATACCCCAACTTTTTAAATATATTCAAATTACATTAGCAGGAAATAATCACTCTGCACAATATGGAACAACAGGAACACCAAAAAAGTTTTATGCTGTATGGAATGAAAGAAATGAAGAATATATTGAAACTTGTAATAACTTGATTACTAATAGAACTCCCAGCAATTCTAACCCAAAAATAAAACTACATAATATATCCTTTCATATCTACATTCTCTTCGGTCTGGCGAGCAATAAGTATATATTCCAACATTTTATTAAAGCTTTTAAAATTAAACATTGTTGTTAAAAAATTAATACCTACAAAGAACTCTTCTCTGTTACCAATATTATCACGAAGTTCCATATATAAATCATCATCAAGTTCTTGTACTGTATGAAATAAGAAAGCTAATATATTAAGGCTACAAAGTGTTTTAGATAGATTTTCTTTTCCATGACCAAAGTTGTGGTCTAAATGATAGCCTTTAGTTTTTAAAGTATTGTTATTTTCATTTTCGATTTTCCATCTACTTCGTCCTGCTGTTGCTATATCTATAACATTATTTACATTCAAAGATATATCAGTAACAAAGCTATTATGATATAGTTTCTTACCCGTAGCATTAGTAACTATAACTTCACACCAGTTTACTTCTTGTGGTGGATGTTGTGTATCTCCTTGTGGATTTTTAATTGCTAAATTATTAATATAGTTATATGTAAAAATTTGCTTTTTACCATTAATCATTTTGGATATTATTTTTGTATCAATAGTATTTAGATTTTTTATCATTTCTATTTGTTCATATAAGTATTTATGTGATGTTGGTTTAGCTACAAATATATATGAATGGCTCTTATCTAATACTTTTTTTATCATAGGTTCTCTTGAATATAAATCATCACCTAAAATAATAAGTTTTTTATTAGTTGGATTATTAAAACTATCTAGCCATCTTTTAGAAGCATTTACTTCACAATCTTGTTTATCTTTACCATCATTATTTGATATAAACTCTTGCATCAATGGTATAACTTTTTTTATATCAGGATGTACTATTGTTGGAGTTATAACACTATGATAGTAATGTACTTCACCTGTATCACTATTAGTTTTACTTTGACAACATTTACAAGATATATTTTTACTTGAATGATAATGAGTACCATCTAATGCTACAAGCATATAATCATCTTTAAAATAAAATTTATCTAATATTCCTATATCTCTTAACTTATCAAGTATTATTTCATATACTTTTTTAAAACTATTGGGTGTTATTTTATCCAACATGTTTCGTATATGATTATCACTTGGTATATCAGATATTCCAAACATAGTTTGTGCATTACTGATACCTTTTCTTGTATCAATATCCCTTTGAAAACTTAAGCAAGATTTATTTTGAAAATAAAATACACTAAATGCTGATAATATAATATCTTTTAAACTATAAACTAGATTTGTTCTTTGTTTTCTAGTATCTTCTACATTTGATATATTATCTGTAAATGATTCTATTAAAAAATCGAAAATATTTGTCTGTCTCATTTGTTTAAACACTCCTGTTTATGGGCTTTTATAGGATATATTATAGCTAAAATTAGGTATTAAAAAGCTTGATAAAGCCTTTAAATAAAGGGTTTTAGTGAATTTGCTTAGTAGTGATTTTTGATATTATTTTGGAAGATTTTAGCTATATAAATTTTCACTTAGAATTGCTGCAAATTGTTATTTAATATTTATTTTTACTCATAACGGTTGTCGTGAGCGATAATTTTCCCGCTAGGGTAAATTATTGGTTTCCTCGTACTTGTTATCTATTCAAACATCTCAAGTACTTTCTTTTTACCCAGTTCAGTTAAATTGTTTTTACAATTTTTATTATCAAGTATAATATATCCTTTAGTAGCTAGTGATTTTAAAATCATTTCGGTTTTAACCTTTGGAATTGACGTGTGAGAATCAATTCTATTAATATAATCAGATGTATTGTTTTCATTTGTAATGCTTTTAGTGTAAATGGTTTCCAATATCATTACTTCATCTGATGTAAATTCATTTGAAAACTGTTCATATTTTTTATCTTTAATAATATTTGGAACATGAAATGCAGACTCTATGGTATTAAAAGATTTTAATTGTTCTACATATACTTCTTGTTCAGCTACAAAAAGTTCATTGTTTTCTTCATCTTTAAAAGTTAAACTTGTTTTAAGTGCGGTTCCAACTTCTAATCCTGTATCAGCATGAATATATAGGGTATCTCCTTTTAAGACATCTACTCATTCTTCGAATTTATTCTCTTTTGTTTCTGTTGTCAAAATATCCTCCAATAGTAAGTATTATTTAATTTAAAGAGTTATTGATTCTTGTTTAAATTACAATCCAAGATGAGTATAACGGCAAAGGTGAGGAACGATGTGGGTATTACGGCTTGATAGTCTGAATTTTCAAGTATCTTTATACGACACTTAAAAGCTCGATATTTGCGCAGTGTACACTCGTTTCTCTCCTCCGATTTGTTAGGTATTTTATATATTAAAACTGTATGAGAAATATTCAGTATCTTTAATAAATCCTATTTTTTCATAAAGAGATTGTGCTTTGAAATTATCTTTAGCTGTTCCTAAATCAACTCTTACTGCACCCATTTCTTTTGCTAAATTAATTGAGCAATTAATTAATTTATTTCCTATACCATCTTTTCTATAACCTTCTAAAACAAATAAATCATTTAAAACTATTATTTTCCCTAGAGAAACAGATGAAAAAGTATGATAATTTAATACAAAACCGATAGGTTTAGTATTTGATTTATAAGCTAAATATATTGTAGCTTCATTATTATCAAGTCTATTTTTTAAATAAGTTTTATATTTTTCTGGATTTGACTCATGTTTATAAAATATCATATACTTATCAAACAACTCTACTATATCATTTATTTCAGATATTGATACTTTTTTTAGTTCTATGCTCATTTTAATCCTTGCTGTTTATATTTAAATAATTAGTACCTAACGGCTAAATTGAAGGACGATGGCGATTTAACGACTTGATTATTTGCTACGCCAAGTATCTTAGTGCGACACTTAAAAGCTCGAATAATCGCCGTGGTAGCCTCGTTCTTCTTCCAATGATTTGTTATACATCATAGCTGTTTTTACAAATCTTACAAGTCCAATGCTCCTCACTCCAAACACTTTCTCTATCCATTACTTTTGGAAAATGTTCTAAATGATGATATTTTGAATCTTTTTCAAAACAAACTGTACAAAATGGCGTTTTGTCATTTTCTGCCCAATACATTTTTCCATCAAATGATATTTTTTCTTTTTTATTAAGTTCTTCTTTTAAATTAAGTATTGTTTGTTCTTTATCTCTTTGTGAAACTTGAACTTCTGAAAGTTCTATTTTAATATCAGCTAAAGCACTAATTAAGTCTGCCATTTTAAGTTTTATTTCTGCTTCTTCAAGGGAAGTTGTGCTATTTTTAATTAATTTAGCAATATCTGTTGCTGTTTTAATGCTTGATAAAATTGTACTGATTTCTGTAATTCCTGTCATGCTAATCCTTTTGTATAACGGTCGAATATAAAAATATGTTACCCGTTCTTGTAGTCTTTTAAGTTCTACAATGGTATCTAAAATTTTCAAGTTTTGATACTTTTTTTCGGCAGAGGTAACATATTTTTTTACTATGTTTTGTTATGTCGTCGTGCTTCTAATGTCCTAAAAGTCTCAACGGAAGTTAGTTGCGCTTGTAAGGGTTTTACTCTTACTTCGTTTAGTAAGTAACTTGGCGTTTACTGAGAAGGCTTTTCTCTTTCTTCTCTGCGTTTAAGCTTGTAAACTCTCTTTTTAAGTTGGTTTTTTTTGATAAAAATCAATTCTAAGCAAGGTGCTTACGATAGACACATAACGACTGTAGTGAGTGAATAAGTTTCCGATAGGTAACTTATTCGCTCCACTTACTTGTTATGAGACTTACTGTAGCTGCTCAACAATTTTGTATATTTTTTCCTGAGCTTTTGTTAAAACTTTAAACTCTACTCTTCTTGATTTTTGATAATCCTGTTTCCCATTATCTTTCAGTATCAATTTTGAAAATGCCATACCGTTAGCTCTGAAGTGTGATTCTAGCCAAATTCTATCTTCTTGAATAATTAAATTTTTTATTGAATAACAAAATTTTAATACATTATTTGCTCTCTCTTGAGATAGCTTCATATTTTTTAAGTATATAATTTGTTTTGATTTTGCTCCATTCCAAGCATTTGAAGTATGACCCTCTATTCGTATTTCATCTATTTCATCTTTATATTTTTTTGTCGATAATAGTTTTATATATCTAGGGAAAAAGTCATTCAAAATACTTTTAAATTCATTAGATATATTACTACTTCCTGATGCAAACAAAACCTCAGGTGAATTAAATCTAAAAATATTATTATCAGTAATTTCTGCACCCCATCTTTCTAAGTCTTTATTAAATTCTTTTTTTAAGTCCATATTTAAAGATTTTTGGGATTTCTGATATGTCATAGCTATTTCTTTTACCGCTTGCTGTTCATCTTGAACTTGAACCATAAACGCAATGGCTATAAATAAAAAAACCATCATTAATCCTGACATCATGTCGGATATACTTATCCATTCTGTATTTACTTTCATATTTATAACCTCTCTTTTAATTTTACAAAATCATAATAATCTTGGCTATTTTTAATATGAATATGCCTATATTGTTTTGCATGACATTCAATACATAATACCTTTAAGTTTTCAGGTGTATTATTTATAATATTAGCATCTTCATGATGAGTGTGTAAGTATTTTTTTAAACTATTATTATTTAAGTCGATGAAGCATTCTTGGCATACCCACTTATGATACGCTTTTCTTTCAGCAGATATTTTATTCCAATTTGAAGCATATGTTTCAGGAATAGTAGACATATCATTTGCAATTGTAATATATGGTTGAGGGTGTTTCATTGGTTCCTTCATATAACTTTTTATACTAAAATTTTTGACAGTATTATTTTTATAATAAGTACTTTTATATTGTCCTAGACAATCACGATTGCATATATTTAGCTTAGCATATGATTTATTTTCTCCTCTTATGACCCAGAAGTTACCATCAAACCTTGAAGCTTTTTTATATCTATGTCCTCTATTATTTTTTCTCATACTTTCAAGTGTAGTACATTCAAAAATATGAAACTTAGGAAGGGAATAATCACCATTATATGCTTTTATATTACAAATATGTACGATAGTTTTCCGTATTGTTCCATCTTTTAAGATAGTGAACAATTCTCCTTTTGTACTGAAGAATACATCACTTAGATCTGTGTCAAGTCCTTCATTTTCAAATAATCTTATTTCAGTTTTTGCAACCTGATCAATTTTTATTTTATTAACAGCTCTCCAAAGTTCACTAAAGTCAGTAATTTTCATTATGAAAGATTATTAGTTCGCATTAATTTAGAAATTTGTTCTAAAAAACTTTCGTAGTCACGAGCAAGCTGACTAGTTAATGAAGTTAGTGATTTATTTAATGTATCAAGTGATTTAGGTAATTGATTTTCCAATTCTGATGTTAATTTGGATAATGCTTCTGATTGACTTGATAATGTTGTTTTGATTTCATCTGAGAATATTTTCAATTGTTCAACAATTCCTTTTGAGGCATCACTTACTTCTGCAAAAGCCTTTAAATGATTCTCCAAATTATTTATTTGATTATCATTTGTAGTAATAATACTTTGTAATTTTTTAGAGAGTTCATTTATATTTTCATAATCATCTGTAATTTGTTTTATAACTTTAGTATTTTCATTACTGATTGATATAGTAGTATCTATTTTTTCAAATAATATTTCAGTGACTTTTTTCACTTTTTCACTTTCAAGCTTATTCTGTTCAAAATTTTCTTTTATTGAGTTATTCATCTCTTTAGAGAACTCATTAACATTATGCATAGCAACTTCTAATCGTTTTTCACTATCTGCAATCGAGTTTTTATAATTCTCTTGCCATTTAATCATATTTTTTACAGACTCATTCAGTTGTTTGAAATTATCTCCAAACTGTTCCGTTAAGTTTTTATTGAAATCTTGAATTACATTTTCAAGTGCTTTTATAATTTCTTCAGTTGCACCCTCTGCTAGTGCATCAATCGCATCTTCCAAAGATTGATTAATTTTATCTAAACTTTTTTCTAAAAATTCAAAAAGTATTTTTTGATCACTACTCATTTGTTCTTTTACACTTGAAATATCTTGTGAAAGAGTTTTTATATTTGTATCCATTGAATCAAGTTTAGTATTCATTAACGGTAGTGTGTCTAGTTGTTTTAATCTTTCATCTATACTTCCAAGAACTGAAAGTTTTTCCAAATGTGTATTTATTGAATTTAAAATTTGAAGTTCATCTTCAATATCTCCATGACCACTTGTTTTTTGAGTGATCGATAATCCAATTGAAATAGCCATACCTGTAATCGAGGTTATAAAAGCTGTTTTTAAACCATCAAGTAAAATAGGAACACTACCTTTAATATCTGTTGTATTAAACTCCATTAAACCTAAAAAAATTCCTAAAAATGTTCCTAAAACACCAATGCTTATTATTATGGATTTATAATCTTGATGGTCATCAGTTTTAGCACTAGCATAATCTTTAAATGCAAGAATCAGCATTGTAAGTGCAAAAATTCCAGTAATTATTAATGTTTGTGTTGAGAAAGTTTCTATCATTTGGCTTGTTCCTTATGGATTATGTCTTATAACGCTTAAAGTGAGCTACAAGATGGATTTATGCAAGATATATTCGCTATTTTATATATCTAATTTAATACAATAAAAGCTAAATATTTTCGCAATGTAATCTTGTTATCTCCTCTGATTTGTTGTACCTTAATATCTATCTTTACTTATCTATAAATCTATCAACTCTAAACTTTTTATAATACTTTCATCTAAAAATTTGCATAAATCATCTTTATCATTTATAGCTTTTAAATAATCATCTCTATGTTCATTTTCAATAAGTGGAGGAATAATATTATTTTGAATAGCTTGATATGCCATTAATAATCTTCCTACTCTTCCATTTCCATCTGAAAATGGATGTATTCTTTCAAATTGAATATGAAAATCAGATATATCCAATAAATTCATATCATTACTTTTTATTCTGTACAATAAGTTTTCAATATCATTTGAAATCATATGTGGTAAAGATAATTTTATATCTACACCTTTTATGTATCTTTCATCAGACCGATATGCTCCAATAGGTTTGGATATATATTCTGGTGATACCTTTAGCGCATCTTCAAACATAATGGCATGAATATCTTTTATAAAGCTACTATCAATTATATTGTATGGATTTGTAGCTTCACGAATGATTACATCATAAGCTTTTGCAAAGCCTAATATCACAAGTTGTTCAGCAAGTGGTTTATCTCCTGCTGTATTTCCATGTTCTAGTAACTCTTTTGTTTCTCCAAATGATAAGGTAGTTCCTTCCATTGCATTTGAATGATGAGTAATCGAGATTCTTAACTGTCTTAAAAGTTCTTCTCTTTGTTTTAGTGTTAGTTTGTTTAGTTGTTGCATGTTTGCATTTCCTCCTTATTTTTACTTTTCAATTCTCCAAGAGTTTGAAATAATTTAGTAATCTTGTTACTTTTTTTATCGTCACATTTATTTTTTAAAATAGAAATTAGTTCCTCAAAACCTTTTAAATATTTAATACCATACTCTAATATTTCATCATTAAATTTATCCAAAAAGTCATCTTCTAGATATTGTTGTTTTATTGTATCTAATTTAATAATTTCATTATTATAAAAACTTGGTATTTCTAATTCCAATAGTCTAATGATACTAATTAAGTTGTCATAATCAATTATAGTGATATCAGTTTTATTAATAGTTTTAATATAGTTGTTTAATGGTATTCTTTCATTTGTGATAATTTGACAAACAGAAAATAAGTCAAATAATAAAAAAACTGCTTGAAATTCATCTTTTGTATCAAAATATCTTCCATGAGCAACTTTATTTCGTATAATAGGAAATCTAAATGAAAAGTATTCATAATTTACTAAATTAAGATTATTGTTTTTTTCTTTTAATCTATCAAGTTTTGCATTTAAAGCTGATATGTTTAACTCTTTTTCTTTTATATTCATCAAGAGACAATAATCGTGAAATAATCCCTCAATTTGAAGTGGCAACATATTATTTACAGATATGTAATCCTTACTGTTGAAATGGTTTATTATAGTAGATAAGATTTGTTTTCTTTCATGTAAAATATGATTTTTATCTACATTATCTTCTATAATTTCGAGTAATTTATTTTCAAACATATATTTTTTTAAATATTCTAAAACTTCAACTTTATTATTATCATTTAAAAGTTCTTTTATTCTTGTATGTTCATCATCATCTAAATCTAACATTTTGTTATTTAAATCTGAAAAATCATCAATATCATATACATTAGGATAAAATAGTAATTTATTTCTTAAATTAAAATATAAATAGTTTTCTCTTTTTAATGTATCGTAACTATAATTTAGTCCCTTACAATCAATTCTACAATCATAATATGCTGTATTGTAAATATCATAGGCTAAAAAATATAATATAGATTCTTCTGCCTCTTTATTTTTTTCTATATAATATTGAATATGTTTTATTTTATATCTGCTATCTCCATCTAAAAAACCTTTTTCAGGTTTTGTATTTTCTATTTCTTTTATCTTAATATTCAACTTTTTTATTGTAGATTTTATTTCTAATAAATCATGTGAAGCTTTATTGTATAATGTAAATAAAACATCTTTTGGGGTTTTATTTAAATATAAATATTTCTCTGCAATATATTTATAAAAATCAGATCCATTTTGTATTTTAATCTCATCACTAAATATTTCTTGATAATTTTTAATTATATCTTTAACCATAGAATTAAAAATATCTAAATCTAAAAAGTTACCTAAAAATTGTTTTGATATATAATTTAAATCAACATAAAAAAAATAATCTTCATTTTTAATTTTTTCTCTATATTCAGTATATTCATTGTCGGGATATTCTGTCAAATTATTAAGCATTATTTGATTTGAGATTTGAGATTTGAGACAAGCTTGTTTTCATATTAAACCTTAGATTATAAATATTTATGGATTATAAATATTTATGGATTATAGCTTTTTTCTGCACTATTCTTTATTATTTAATTGGTGATTGTATTCATGGGTACAACGCCATAGGTGAGGAACGATGTGGGTATCACGGCTTAATAATTTGAATTTTAAAGTATCTTTATGCGACACTTAAAAGCTAGATATTTTCGCAGTTTACACTCGTTTCTCTCCTCCGATTTGTTATATCTTTATTTATTTATATAACTTTTTAGTCATATTATTAATAAAGTTTTTATATTCATTTTCTAATTTATAACTTTTTATCAATCCTAAGATTGCTTCATATTCTCTAACTACATTGAGATAATCACTATATTTATCATATGTTTTTTTATCAATTCCAGAATATTGTTTAGAAAATTCTGATATTAACGGAGTAATTTTATCAGCTCCTTTAATGGTACTAATATATTTTTCTAATTCTTTTATTTTAATATTATAGAGCTACTTGCAAATTCAATCACAATCAAATATATAATTCTTAATAGTAACTATTTTAAGCTTTAAAAAAATAGTTATTATTTCTAACTTGCATAATTTACAATATATTTACCAAATTTATTAAAAAATCACATTTTTTCTCCATTCCTTATGGTTAAATTGTAAAATTCAGTATTTTTATATAAATTTCTATCAATGGTCATGTAATAAGTTTTAAACTTTGATGTATACAAATAGATAAAATTCCAAATGCTAAAACGCAAGCTACCTTATTTGCCCCTTGATAGTATATTTTATCACATCCAAAGTCATCTTTTAAGTATTTATTTACTCGCTCTACCATACTTCTTTGCTTGTAGTGATGTTTATCTGATGCTTGAGTCAAATTTAAATATTCAAATTTTTCTTTTTCCTCTTTTGCTAAAGCTATTTTTTCTTTTAGCACTTTAGAGTTTTTAGGATTTATATCTATGATTGGTTTATGATTTAACTCTTCAGAATACTCTGCAATAATATCACTATCATATCCAGCATCAAGTAAATCATGAAGATACATTACTCTTTTGCTAGTTTCATTTATAAGTGGAAGTGCTACAGAACTATCATGAACATTTGCACCACTATAAAATGCAACTACTGGTATATCTCCATCAACAACACTAATATGAAGTTTACCACCTATCCAAACTTCTCTATTACCTTTTGAATTTTGTTTAATACCAACTCCACATGATGTTGATACAAGTGATAACATATCATTAGTAGTTTTCATATCTTTTTGAAGTTCAAGAATCTTTGGTTTTATAGCTTCTCTTTTCTCACCTTTTTTAGGTCTTCCAACTTTATTTTTTACTTTCTCTTTTTTCTCAACTTTTACAGGTTTTTCCCTAAGTGGTATTTTAGTAGCATCACTTGCATTATACATAAATATAGTATCTGACAAATATTCTTCTATGAATTTTTGATGAGTTTTCTCAGCTATTTTCATATCACTAAGTTGTTCAAACACTCTACTAAATTTAGATTCACTAGGAATATCTATTTTATATCTCCATCCACATAATACTCGCAATATTCTATCCCTATGCAGTCTATGAATTAAATCTCTTGTTGTTTGTATATTATAAACTGATTTAGCAATAAATGCCCTTGCTATTTCTTCTCTATCTTTTGGAGTGTTTGTAATTGTTACAATTGTAACATGCTTTTCTATTTGGGCAAAATCTAATATTTTTATTAATTTTTCTTCTTTAGTGCTTAGTGTTCCTAGTTGTTCTTTTATCTCAGGAAATAAACAATTTTCATGGTTTATAATCCTAAGCCACATTTTTGAAAGATTTGAAGATAATTTTGGTATAATATTTTTCATAAGTTGAATCTCTTTTCTGTTAAATTTTAGGATATAAAATTATAACTTATTTGAAATTTGATTCAACTTTTTTTACAAATAAAAACCTAAATTATGAACTTATTTGCTAATTTGCAAGTGGCTCATAAGTGTAAAAAAATATTTAAAAAAATAAATATTACTTAGATAGCTGATATAACAAAACACCCAGACTGTGAAAATAGCCCCAAATAAGCTAATTTTATAGTCATATTAAAAGTTATTTTTCAAAATATCGTAACTTTTCAAAAGAAATTTGAAAATACAATACATATCTTAAAAAATAAACTAAATAAAGCCCAAACACCAAGATATATTCTTCTATATCTTTCCTTATTTGAGTTAAATCTTTGTTTTTAATGGCTAAGCACAGTTTTTTGAACAAAACTATCCCTATTAGGTTTAAAAGTCTTCTAAAATTATAGGTAAACATGATTAAAGCATTTTCTCCAAGTACTTTTTTTTTAGAACGAACTAAAAAATGATCCCAAGCTAAAGTTCTTTTTATTGTTCCGAATGGATGTTCTACTATTGAGCTTCGTTTTCTAACTATTTCTTTGGCTTCTTTGGTATTCATCTTTACTGTATAGTCATCTATAATATATTCATGCTCCCATCTATACATTTGTTTATAGTTTGTTTTATCAGATAAACAAGATGATTTTAAAGGGCAAGATTTACAAATTATACTAGATAACTTAACTTTCGCACCTAAAACAATCAATAAAACATCAAATAACAAGCAGATTATCAATACTTAATCCAAGATTTTCATGTCTATTGACAATATTATTTTAAGTGTAAATAATTAAAATAATATTCTAAAAATAAGCTATAAAATAGTATCAAAGAAGCTTTTATACAGTGCTTATTAGCTATAATATGGATATTAAAAAAGAGGTTTATTGATGAATATTCAAGAGAAAATAACTAATATTATAAATGGCAAGCTAAAAAATCCAATTTTCAAGACAATGCAAGTACTAAATATAAAAACAATTTTATCTCAAAGTAAATTCACTAAGAAAGATGGTGTTAGTGTTTATATGGTAGTTATTCATTTTGTCTATATGTTGGTTATGAATAAAAAGATATCAACATTTTCAAATCAAAGTGATGATAGTTTAAAGAAAGATGTTTACTATAGATTACTTAGCAATAGTAACTACAACTGGAGAAAACTACTATCTTTATCAACATTAAAGATACTAAAATTACTTCATAAAGTACAAGATAAAAAAGCTGTAAGAGTTTTAATTATTGATGATACAGTTGAGGGAAAAGTTGGTAAAGATATAGAGGGTAGTAGTGACTACTTATGGAGTAATAAAGAGAAACGAACTATTAGAGGTATCAATGTTGTATCTTTAAATTATAGTGATGGTTTCTCTAACTTGATGTTAGACTTTGAAATTGCTACAAATAAATATGCAAGAGTAGCACTAGAAAATTTTACTAATATTGTAGATTATAGAAGTAATGCTCACATAAGAAGACTAGAGACACTAAAAGGCAAATCACAAATAGCAATAGCTATGGTTAAAAGAGCTGTAAATAGTGGTATATATGCTGATTATTTACTTGTTGATAGTTGGTATAGTAAACCTTCATTCATTAAAGAGATGAATGAACTAGGATTAAAAGTTATTACAAGAGTAGCAAATAACAATAAAATATGGAACTTTTTAGGAGATAGAAAAACACTAACAGGTATCTATGATAAATATAAAAAACTAAAAGATATAAAGTCTGGAACCTATGGCAAAAAAGTTAAATATAAATATTTTTCAGTTGTAGTTGAACATAAAAAAGCTGGTAAAATAAAAATAGTATTTTTAAAGACATCAGATAAATTAATACCAATTGTATCAACAGATTTAGATATCTCAGACGAAACAATTATTGAGACTTATAGAAGAAGATGGGATATAGAACAAGGTTATAAAGAGCTTCGTGAACACTTTGGATTTGGTACAGAAGAAAATAGAATATATGAAGCTCTTATTGCTAGAATTACACTATCATTTTTTACATATAATATAGTTAGTTATATCAATCGTATTAGTCATGAACCTAAAACTATAGGTGGATTGTTTAAAGATTTAGAATGTGAACTTTATACTTTAGCAATTGCTATGCAAACATTTATATTAATACTCAATGAAATAGCACAAATAGAAGAGATTGTAAATAGAAATGATGATTTCTCTACTATTATTGATATATTAAAGGATATGACACAAAAGTTGCTTGGTTTTAGGTGCGAAAGTTAAGTTTCTTATTTATGAAACTAGGCAACCATAACGTGGTGAAACTGGACAGCAAATAATTAAGACGTTAATTTACCTTGTCCCTCAAGATTGCCGTTGGGTGACAATATTAAGAAAAAGTTTCAAAAAATAAAAAATATTTATTAAGCAATAAACACCCCAATAAACACCCCTGTGATTGAATATCCACCTTTATGATATACTTCGACTTTATGAAACCGATACTAAGATAAAAAGAGATTTAGCTATACTAAGTGCTTATAAAGATGGATATACTCAAGTCAAGATAGCAACACATCTGAAATTATTAACCTCAATGATTAGTAAGATTATCAAGAGTGGATATTCAATCACAGGGGTGTAGTTTTACGATTTGTCCGATATATTATATTAACTTACTCTGTTATTTATGATAGCTAATTTGCTATGGGTTTATTATATGAGGATTTGTTAGATGTTGCTAATAACTGTAATATCCATTTACTTGATATAAAATACTTTTCTCTTATCATCATACCTATAAAGCAATAATCAAATCCAGTACCATTTTTTTTTAATCCTAATATAGGTGAACCACTTAATCCATTTAAATATTTTTTATCTTTATCTTCTGTCTCTAAACTAAAACAATGCTCATAGGGACTTGTTTTAATATTATTAGCTTTAAGTAGTATTCTTTGAATTTTAACTTTTTTTTCATCATAATCAATTTCATTTATTACTTGAGGAAACCCATAGATAATACATGACTCAAATGAATTAGGCTCTAAAAAACATTCTTCAATTTTAAAAAAGCTATCTTTTTTAAAATTTTTATCTAAAATTTCTTTATCAATATTAATTATAACTATATCATATTTATCCGTATCATCAGTTTCATTTTGATTAGTTATATAATTTAAATTATTAATTGGTAAAAAGCAATCACTTCCAAATATATATGGAACTGATATCTCGTCCTCTTTGAATTTATCTAAAACATGTTTTGCTGTAATTATTAAGTATTCATCTTTATATTTAATGCCAAAACAAGTTCCTAATAAAGAATATGGATAATCATTGCAATCTCGTTCAAATAAGATAGGTCTAGAATAAATACCAAATTCTTGTCGTGTCATTATAATCCTTGTATCTAACTATTTATTATCAAACATTATAACCTAATTAGCATAATATACTATACAAATAAACACCCCTGTGATATACTTCGACTTTATGAAACCGATACTAAGATAAAAAGAGATTTAGCTATACTAAGTGCTTATAAAGATGGATATACTCAAGTCAAGATAGCAACACATCTGAAATTATCAACCTCAATGATTAGTAAGATTATCAAGAGTGATATTCAATCACAGGGGTGTAGTTTTCTATTATGCTTCAAACTCTGCTGTACTCGTGTTTAAAGATATAGTGAAAGTTTTAATTAAATAACATGTAATTCTATTTCATTTACTTTAAGATATCATAAATTATTGGAGTTCATTATGCAAACAATGGCAGTACAAATTCAAGATAACTATGTTCAAAACTTTATGAGTTATGTTAATAATCATAGTGAAAGCATTAGTATTACAAAAGATAAAAATCTAGGGTTAGACCCATATTTTTATGAAAGACAACAACAATTACATCAAATTAGAAATGATGTAAAAAATGGAAATATTAGATTATTATCACAAGAAGAATCAGACAATGAAATAGAATTGTTTTTTAAAGAGTTAGAAAAATAATTTATGTTAATCACTAGAACGGAAAAATATCAAAAAAATTATTTATAAAAGAAGCTAAGAATGAACTATAAAAATAAAGATTTATGTAAAATAAGAACAATAAGTACTTTTTTAAAGTTAGAGAAAAATAAAGATACATGGAAAAAAGAGATACAAAAAGCCTGTAAATTTTGTAAGCAATTAAGCAAAAAATTTAAACAAAAAAATTATACTGTTCAATCAATTAGAATAGTTACAAATGCTTTTGGAGAGTACTTAAATACTAATTCTATCAATGAAGCAAAACAAGACTTAGAGTTTATAAAAAATATATTAGATTCAATTTCTTTTGATGATTTAAGAATAAGATTTGCAATAGGTGAAGCAAAAACATATGATGAGATATCTCTTTTACCAGAGCTTATACTACATTATGGCGATTTATGTAATGCTTGTGTAAATGTTCCTTTAGATAACTTTGGTATTTTAGATAATAATCTAATCAAACATTGTGCAAAATGTGTAAAAGAAATCTCTAAGATAACACCAAGAGGTGAAGGGAATTTTAACTTTACTGTAAACTTTAATTGTAAAGAATTTATTCCTTATTTCCCAGCATCTTTTTTTAATGCTAAAACATCAAATTCGTATGTTATTGGTCTTGAGACACCTGATTTATTAGTTAATGTTTTACAAAATTTAGACTTTAGATATTCTTCTTCTAAGCATAATAAATTTTTTAAAAATGCTTCTATAAATATGAGTGAAGCTTTACAATATCATATTGATATAATAAGAAAAATACTAGATACTTTTGACAATCAAGATTTTAAATTTGTAGGTTTAGACTCTTCTGCCGCACCATCAAAAGATTGTTCATCTATGGTAAAAGTATATAAACTCTTAGGAGTTAAACATTTTGGTAATGCAGGAAGTCTTGAAGTGTCATCTTTATTAACAAAAGTATTTAAAAGTATAAAAAGTATTCCATTAGTTGGTTTTTCTGGTCTTATGTTAGCTGTAATTGAAGATAAAGGTTTAGCAAGAGATGCAAGTCACAATAAATATGATATTAGAACATTATTAAGTAACTCTGCTGTTTGTGGAATAGGTCTTGATACTGTTCCAATAGCAGGAAATACAAGCGTGAAAAAAATATCATCTCTAATGAGAGAAACAGGGACACTTGCATTTAGACTAGACAAACCACTAAGCGTTAGGTTATTTCCTTATCCAAACTTAAAAGCAGGACAAATGACTAGGTATGAAAGTGATGATTTATGCAATTGTAAAATTTTAGCTGTACCTTAGTTAATTCAGAAAGAAGTCTTTGTTTTAGCTAGTATTTCATCAAAGACTTCATAAAGATAGCTTTTCTAACTTACTTTCATCTAATAAAATTATTAGATGAAGGTATTTGTTTTTGTTCATTATGAAATTTTTGTTTACTCTTTAGCTTGTACTTTATCTTTTCCCCTAAATTCTTTTTCATCCGCACTAGTAACTATAAGCTTAGCAATACTATTTGTTTGATTTGCCACATCCTTAGTTTTGCTTGAAATAACTGCATTCTCTTGAGTTTGTTTATCCAGAGAAGTCACAGCATCATTGATTTGTTCAATACCTGATTGCTGTTCTTTACTAGATGATTCAATATCTTTAATAATAATCATTGTTTTGGAGATATTTTCTTTTAGTCCAGTATACCCTTGTATCATTTCTGCTGCAATTTTTTTACCACCATTAGCTTTAGTAGTTGCATTTTCAACTAAACTTTTAATTTCATTTGCAGCTTCTGCACTTCTTGAAGCTAGGTTTCTTACTTCTTGAGCTACAACTGCAAAGCCTTTTCCTGCTTCTCCAGCAGTTGCTGCTTCAACAGCTGCATTTAAGGAAAGAATATTTGTTTGGAATGAGATTTGATCAATTACAGAAATCGCATCATTAATTGAACTAACCTGTTCATCTATTTCATTCATAGCAGTTGTAGTTTGTTCAGCAAGTAATTCACCTTTATTTAAAGATGAATTCAGATCATTTGCATATTCTGCCATCATAACAACATTTGTAGTATTATCAGTAATATTACCAGTTATTTGTTCTAATTCTGCTGCTATTTCTTCAAGGGCAGCGGCTGATTCATGTGAGTTAGCATTTAAAATATTGACATTTTCAAGTAATACATCACTGCTATTGTTAAGTGTTAATCCATTCGACTTATTTTCAATTAACATTTGTGTTGAAGAGTCACCTAAAGAATTAATACCATTTGCTAATTTTAAAATATGTTCTTTAATTACTGAGGTATCAACTCTATTAGTATAATTATAATTCGAATATTCATTAAGTATGCGTAAAATAGCACCAATGTTTGCTTCAAGATTAGAACTCATTGTATTTAAAAATTGAGTCAACTCACTCAATATTAGATTAGATGTAGTAGATTTAACTTTTTTTGATAAATCACCTTTTGAAAGCTCTGCTAAAACTGCAATTGTATCATTTATTACAATTTTATCTTCTTCAATCAAATTCTTTGTTTTTATAATATTCTCATTTACAACTTTTGTCATTTCACCAATTTCATCATTTGTATTTATATCTATTGTTCCAGAATATTCTATTTCATTATTTAAGTATCTAAAAAAATCAATTAATGAATCTTTAAAGATATACATATTAGGAATTTTTTGTCTATTAATAAAAAATAAAACAATAAAAAAGATAAAAGCAAAAATAGTAAATCCAATTAATGTATATAAATAAATAGAATTTTCATTAAGTGCATCTTGAACTTCTTTTGATGTTCTTTCATCTAAGACAGCCATAAATTTATCTATGGGTTTTACTATTTTTGCTTTTTCAATGTGATATTGATTTGAGTGTGTAAGCTTAACAGCAAAAGCATTGTCTGGGTTTTTTTTAATATTAAATTTGCCATTAGAGTCTTCAAATAATCCTTTTGCTGCATTCATTGCAATTGTTTCTAATTTAATAAGATTATTAGAGTTTTTTTGTGCTTCATCTAAAAGTTCAAATTCTTTTTTTGTAAATCCTGCATTTTTCATCATTTGATTTAATGATATTGTTTGTCCATCAGGTTTTGGCTTTTGTCCATATTCTAATACTAAATCCCAATAAATTCTATTATAATTTTCAGGTCTTGCTTTTTTTCCGTTTCTAATATAAATGATATCCCAATACATTTTTTCATATTTCGTATCACTTGTAGCAGAAAATGTTCTTGCTAATCTTGTAAGATCATCGGAACTTTGTCTCATTTCATAAGCTAACAATAAAGATTGTACTTTTCTATCTTGAATAAATTTTACCTCTTCTGCTTGTTTATTAATAAGGTTAACTAAAAATAAAATAACCAAAATTGTAAATGCCCCAGAAAACATCAGTGATCTCAAAAATAACTTAAAACTCATAATCATATCCTTTATATATTGTTTGTGGTGTAGTGTATTATAATTATTATAATTCTTGAATTAAAACATTAAAAAATATAAGTTATAAGTTATAAGGCTAATAGATATACAATTCAAAATACGTATCTTAGAGGACAATTGAAGCTAAAAATTAGAAGAATGCTAAGCAAAGTTGGCATCATTTTAGATGGTTTACTACACTTAACGAAATATCAGAAATAGCTCTTGTGACTTACTTTCATCTAACAAAATGTTTAAATTTGTCATAAGCTTCTTTTCCTCTTAAATTTCCCAAATCAGCTGATATCTTTGCATTTTGAACTGCTTTTTTTATATTACCTTTGCGATAATAAGCTCCTCCTAATTCAACATAAGCTCTAGCATTTTTCGGATTTAATTTAATAAATTCATCCCAATATAAAATTATTTGATCCCAGTCTTTGCTTTTTGCTAAGATATAATCAATTAATAAATAATTATCTATATTATTAGGATTAACTTTTATTGCACTTTTCATGTTTATAAAAGCAGTTATGAAATCATATTTTTGAATATAAGCTTGTGCAAGACCATAATAGATACTATCATTGTTTAAATCAAGTCTTAGTGCTAAATTATACTTTTCTATTGCTTCATTTAGTAAAGATTTTTTTCTTAATTTATAAGCTTGGGAATTTAATACTCTTGAAAGATAGAGTTTTCTTTTTTTTAGTTTTTCTTTATATGGTCTAAGTTCATAAGCATACAAAATATCATCTACAGCATTTTTTATATTTCCTAAGTATTTATAAGCAATTGAACGCCAATAAAAGATATCAGAGCTTTCAGCGTTTAATTCTATTGCTTTACTTAGTTGTATAAGTGCTTCTTTATATTTTTCACGTCTTACATTATTTTCACCTAATTCAAATAGTATTCCAGAATACTCCCCACTTAGTTCTAAACTTTTTTTAAGGAATTCATTTGCATCATTATATCTCGAAGATAAAGTAGCTACTTGTGCTTTATCAATATCTATATAACCATAAAGAGTTTTTAATTTTGGATATTCTTTTATATTTAAATTAGAGTTTTCAATAAACTCGTGCATTTGGGCATAAGAACCTCTCCATCTAGGGCTTAGTGACATCAAATATACTCCTCTAATACTAGAAGAGCTATTATCTAGTTTTAAGGCTTTTTTAAGAATTTCTTTATTTTTTTCCTTTTCTCCTGTTGTCATATTCAGTTTCATTAAAAGTGCATATGACACAATAGATGCACCATTTAGTTCAGAATATTTCTCAATATCATTATATGATTTTTGAAAATATTCAAACATTTTATTTATTTGCTCATCTTTTGTTTCACTAATCCACTTGCTACCTCTTTCATACCAGCCCATATCATAATAATAAATTGCTCTTGCAAGATGGGCATTATAAGAATTAGGAATTGCCTCTAACCAATTATTAAAAAACTTTAAGTAGCCTTCATCGTCGATTCTAAAAGTATTATATACAGTAAATAATAAACCTTCTTTTGTAGTATCTTTTTTATAAGTTTCATCTATTTCTTTAAGATACTTTTCTAAGTCATCATATTTCATAGCAACTAATAGATTTCTAACTTTTATAGTGATACTATTTCTTTCATTTTTTTCAAGCACAATTATTTCACGTTGTGAAGTTGTTTTTTCTGAAATAGGTTCAACTTTATTAAAATAATATATTATTAAGGTAGAGATTATGCTTACTGAAATAAGATATATCAATATTGTTCTAATACTTTTCATTTTACTTACCTTAATTATAATTTTTAATATTCATTTTAATGATGATAACATATTTTATATATGCTTATTGTATTATTTAAATATAAAAAATAAATATATTTATAAGGCAGTTTTATTTTTATTTTATATTTTGTTAGCTAATATTTCTTTATTTATACTATCCCATAATTTTATTCGTTTTTCTAATGCTTCAATACATACATCTTGTGCTTCCATCCATTTTGAAGAATCATTTCCACATAATTGTCTAATCATATTTAATGCCATTGGACCATGTTCTTCTGCATCAACTTGTATATGTCTATCTAAATAATAAACAAACTTACTTAAATTAGAATTGTTTTGAGTATTAAACCTTCTTACAATTTTTATAAACATTAAAGGTATTAAATTCTCACGTCCAAAAGTAAAAATAGAAGCAATTAGATGAACTTTTTTTGTTTTGATAATGTCAAATGTAAAATCAATAAAATCTTTTATTTCATGCTTTATAGTAAGACTAAGATCTAAAGAATCAAGTGCACTTTTATAATCGATTTGTTTATCTAAAGATGAGATAAATTTTTTTATGATAGAAGTATCTGCATTTATTTGTGTCATGGCATCAATATACATCTCAAAATGACTAGAAGGTTCATTGTTTTCATTATAATCACTTTCTTCGCATAAAACAATTTCGTTTATTAGTCTTCTTGTTAATTTATCTCCTTTTGGTGTCCAAGGAATAGAAGTGTTGGTTAATTCACTTTGTAAAGCTTTTAATAAAGACATAAAGTCCCAAACTGCAAAAATATGAACTTTCATAAAAACCCCAATATCTTCTATTGATTTAATATTTGTATATAATTCATGATTAATTAACTGTGTTCGTAAGAGTTGAAGAGAATTTTCAATTTTATTTATTTCTGTCATATTATTAAAATTTTCAATTTTATTTATTTCTGTCATATTATTAAAACTTTCTATTTTATTTTTTAAAATGTATTTTTACAAAAAAAATATTAAGATGTTATTAGATTTATACTTTAATTTTCAGAAAAATTAATATATTACTTATTTTTACATAATAAAAGATTATGATTAACGATGGTTTTAAACACTTATGATATAATCGCCTTTTATATAAGGAAAAATATGGAAGATATAAAAGTACCCTTAGAACTTGTATCAGTTTTTTTATCTATAGTTGTAGTTATTGCAATGGGATATAAGTTTTATCAGTATAAACAAAATATGGATATATTAAAAACGCTAGAACAAATGAAAATTAATAAAAAACTAGCACTAGAAGATAAAGATTTTGTTTCTAAAAATATACAAGAGTATAAAACTGAACTAATGAAAAGTGAAGCAATAACAAAGTTGGTTTATCCTGTTTTTATAACTATTGCTGCTGCGTTATTATATTTTTTAAATTTATCCGAGGCTATGATACATTTTAATGTTGTTGTTGTTGTTTTTTTATTTTTACACCTTAATAAGCTACATACAAAAAATTTATTAATTTTTTTAGAAAAATTAAACTCTAGTGAGAAAAAGTAAAAATTGACTGCTATTATAGATTATAATATTGGAAATTTAGCTAGTGTTTACAATGCTTGTAAGTTTTTAAAGCAAGAAGTACATATAGTACAAGATCCAGAAAAGTTAAAATTATTTGATAGAATTATATTACCAGGAGTTGGGGCTTTTAGTTCTGCTATGGATTCTTTAGTACAAACTGGAATGAAAGACTCTATAATCCAGTATGCCTTAAGTGGAAAAAATATGCTGGGTATTTGTCTTGGAATGCAATTACTTTTTGATACTTCAGAAGAATTTGGTAAGCACATTGGTCTTGGTCTAATAAATGGAACTATAGTCAAATTTGACAAATCTAAAATGAGTAAAAATGAAAAAATTCCACATGTAGGTTGGAATACTATTAATACACATGATAATCACACTTTATTTGAAGGTTTACAAAATCCTTATTTATATTTTGTACATTCTTATCATGTAAAAACTAGTAAAAACAATATCATAGGTAGTACAAATTATGGATATGAATTTACAAGTGCAGTACAAAAAGATAATATATATGGCTTTCAGCCACATCCAGAAAAATCTCATAATAATGGTTTGCAAATATTAAAAAATTTTATAAATCTAAAATAAGGTATAAAAGATGACAATTCTACCAGCTATTGATTTAAAAGATGCAAAAGCAGTAAGGCTTAATAAAGGTTTAATGAATAGTGCCAAAATTTACTCACATGAGCCTTGGAGGCTTGCTAAAGAATTTGAAGAACTAGGAAGTACATGGCTTCATATAGTTGATTTAAATGCAGCATTTTCTGGAAAACCAGAAAATTTAGAAACAATTAAGAAAATTATTCAAAACTGTAATCTAAAAGTTCAAGTTGGTGGTGGAATAAGAGACGAGCAAACTATTAAAATGTATATTGATTTAGGAGTTTCAAGAGTAATCTTAGGCTCAATTGCACTTAAAAATCCAAAATTTGTAAAAGATATGGCAAAAAAATATCCTATTGCTGTGGGTATTGATGCACTTAATGGAATGGTAGCTGTTGAAGGTTGGGCAGAAGTTTCAAATATAAAAGCTACATCTTTGGCAAAAGAGTTTGCAAATGCAGGAGTACAAGCTATTATTTGCACAGATATTAGTAAAGATGGTATGTTATGTGGTGTAAATGTTGAATTTACTCAAGAAATTGCACTTGCATCTGGTATTGATACTATTGCATCAGGTGGAGTTAAAGATATCAATGATGTTAAAAGATGTAAGGAAAATGGTAACATTGCAGGTATGATTGTTGGAAAAGCTTTTTATGAAAAAACACTAGATTTAAAAGAAGGTTTTGAATTTTTAAAATCTTAAGTTATTTATATAAGAATAAGGTTTGATTTGGGAATAAAAGTAAAACTTTCTAAGAAGCAAATTAATAATATAATTAAAGATTATGATATAGTTCTTGAAAAGATATTTGAAACAAAAGATGGAATAAGTGACACAACTTATATAGGTATAGATAAAAATAATACAAAATATATATTTAAATTATACGAAAAATCATCAATATATGAAGTAAGAAATGAAATAACTCTACTTAATACTTTATCTTATCTTCCCTTAGCTAAATCTTATACAAACATTGAAAATATTAAAATGTATAATTCAAAAGTTTTTGCCTTATATTCATATATTCAAGGAAGCTCACCTGTATTAATACAGTCTTCACATATCGTGCAAATAGCCAAATTCATTAGTATTTTTCATCAAAAATCAAAAAATATTATCTTAGCAAACAAGGCTATGAATATTTCACAAATATTAAAAACTTATCTGAAAAATATCATACAGCATCAAAATATTTCAGTAAAATTAAAATATGATTTATTAGCTTATAATCTAAAAGTTCACAATATTTCTTTTGAAAATAATTGTATTATTCATGGTGATTTATTTCCTGATAATACAAAATTCAACGAAGGTGTTTTAACAGGAGTTTTTGATTTATCCCAAGCTTGTAAAAGTAGCAGATATTTTGATATTGCTATTATCATAAATAGTTGGTGCTTTAAAAATGATATTCTTGAGTTAAAACTTATTCAAGATTTTTTAGATGTATATAATACTTATTCAAATTTAAATATTACTATTGATTTTTTAAAAAAGTATATCTTATATACAGCTTTCTTTTATGCCTTAAAAAGACTAAACAATTCAATTAAACTTATTAATTTCAATCAAAACACTTATGAAAATACAGAGTACTTACTAAAATTCAAGTATATTGACAAATTAAATACTAGAAATATCCTATAAACTTTTCTTTAATCTTAGAGAATTTAGCACAACACACAAAGAAGAAAAGCTCATAGCAATTCCTGCATACAGGGGACTTAACATAATAGAAAAATAGGATATAAAACACCCTCAACTAAAGGTTGTGTTCATTGTTTTCACTTATAAGATGAAGTCCTATGTGATATTTTTTTAACATATTATACAAACTATTTTATTATAAAGATGAGTATCCCATTCTTTTTATCTCTATTTTATACTTTTTAATTAATTCATCAAGTTTTATTTGCCAATGATTATCTTCGCTAATTATATTCATCATATATTCGCACATTACTAGTGTATTGTAAATATATTTTTTACTTTCAAAATTAAACTTACCTGCCAGTTTTTTTGGATTCTTAGGTAAAATAAAATCTACAGTAAATTTTTTATTCCACACTCTTGAATGATGTGCAGCTGTATTTCTTACAATTGTTAAATGATGTAAAAAAGAGGAAAGAATTTTTTCATCTAATTCATAATATTTTGATATAAGTTGTCGGTATTTTCTTTCTTTTATATTACTGTACCAGTTTGAAATTTGTCCCATAGTCATCACTTCAACACAAACCCAAATAGCTGGTAATTCATCACTATATTTTTTAAAATTATGTTGTAGAAAAACTTCATTTTTATTTCTATGTATTTCTGATTTTAATTTAGTCAATGTTTTATTATATATTGAGGGACATAAGAATATCTGAGGCTTTAAGTGTGCATGAGAACCAAATGTTTCTGATAGATGGTATGTAAATTTACTTCTAATAGATACTTCAATTCTTTCAATGGCATCAAGAAGTAAAAGTCTAAGTTCTCTATCAAAAATATATAAATCTATAACATCTTCAAAAAATGTTTCTTTTTTAAAAGTATGATTATCATGATCTTTTTCAAATAAAAGCCAATACCCTGCCAGTCGATAATAGTTTAAGTTGGCAAGATAATGTTTTGCTTTTTCTTCATTACAAAAGTTCATACCTCGTGATTTTAATTATGATATTTGTTCATCAAGATTTAAAAATGGTTTGTTAAATGATTGTTTAGTAGTATTATTATTCAAAAAGTAACTCCTCAGGGTGAGCATTGTAAAGAGGCTTGAAGAGTGTTATTAATAAGATTATAAGATATATATCCTAAATGTTTCCTTTGATTATCAATTTGATTCATCTTTTCAAATTCTATTTTAATGTTGATTATGGTCAATAAAAGTTTATCATAAGATTTCTATAATCTATACATCTTTAATCTTAGAGAATTTAGCACAACACACAAAGAAGAAAAACTCATAGCAATTCCTGCATACATAGGACTTAACATAATAGAAAAAACAGGATATAAAACACCAGCCGCTAAAGGTATACCTAAGCTGTTATAAAAAAATGCCCAAAAAAGATTTTGTTTTATTATCTTCATCGTTTTAAAAGATAGATTTATACTTTTTAGAACCAAGCTAATATCATTGTTCATTAAGATGATATCTCCTGCATCTTTGGTAATATCGCTACCTGAATTTAAAGCAATTCCAATATTGGCTTGTTTGATACAAATCGCATCATTTAAACCATCTCCTACGAACATAACTTTATATTTTTTTTGTAGTTCTTTTATAAATTCATATTTATGAGGAGGTAAAGCTTGGGCATGAACTTCTTTTATACCTAATTGTAAAGCTATATGTTTAGCTGTTATCTCATTATCTCCTGTTAGTAAAACAGGAGTAATATTTTTCTTTTTTAAATCATCTATTAGTTTTTTAGCTCCTTGTTTTAAGCTATCTTCTAAAGATATAACTCCTACACATATTTTATCTATACTTACTAAAATAGCACCATTTCCTTCTTTTAGAATATTGTTAAATAAATTTAAATGAAACTTAGAAATAGTGATATCATTTTCATTCATTAATGCTTGATTTCCAATTAAAATACTTTTATTATCTGTTTTAGCACTTAAACCTCTTCCTGCTATTTCTTTAAATTCTTTTATTGTTTCATTACTTTTGATATTTTGATTTTCTACATATTTTATAAGTGCCTTAGAAATAGGATGTTCGCTTAATTTTTGTACAGATGAAATTAAGGCTAAATATTGTTTATTTATATGTATATCTTTAACACTAATTTCACCTTTAGTTAAAGTACCTGTTTTATCAAAAACTACATATTGTATATCTTTTATTACTTCTAAAACCTCAGGATTTTTTATTAAGATACCTTCTTTTGCTCCTTTTGAAACAGAGCTAACTATGGCTATAGGAGTAGCAAGTCCTAAGGCACAAGGGCAAGAAATAATAAGAACACAAATTGATGCTAAAATAGCACTTAAAGTATCTCCTACAATAAAATACCATACAAGAAAAGTCAGTATACAAATGAATATAACTGTTGGCACAAAAACATTTGCCACTTTATTAGCAAACCTTGCTATTGGCATTTCTTGGCTTTGTGCTTTTGCTAATAAATCAATAATTTTAGAAATAGTGGTATCGTTTGAATTTGTTAAAACCTCTACATATAATAAACCATTTGTATTTAATGTTCCAGCACTAACTGTTTGACCAATAGTTTTATAAATAGGCAAGGACTCACCCGTTATCATGGAAGCATCTATATCAGCCCCACCTTTTATGATGATACCGTCAGTTGATATTTTTTCACCTTGTTTAACTAAAACTATATCTTTAATATTTAAATCTTTTACATCTACTATTTTAAGCTCATCATTTTTTAAAACTAAACTGGCTTTTTGAGGAGCTAAGTCCATAAGTTTTTTTAAAAAATCACTAGCTTTCGCGCGTGATCTCTCTTCTAATAGACGACCTAATAAAACAAAAGTGATAATAACACTAGCCCCATCAAAATAAATAAATCTTAAATGAGATGGAAATAACTCAGGAAAAAGAACAACAAAAGCAGAATAAAAATAAGCAGCACTAGTCCCAAGGGCTACGAGTACATTCATATCATAGTTTTTATGCCTTAATGCTTTATATGCAAGGGTATAAAACCTAGAACCTGCATAAAACTGCACAATACTAGCAAGGAAAAACATTATATAAGTATTAAAGTTTTCAAGTGGAAAAAAAACAAAATAAAACATTGTTAAAGTTAAAGTAAAAGAAGTTACAAATACATTTCTTAAATCAAGATATGCTTTTTGTTTAATTTCTTCTAAAGCTTCTAAATCCTCAACAACACCGTAACCTAAAGATTTTATCTTAGAAATTAGTTTATATTTATCAAGTATTTCTTTGTCTATTATAAACTGCCCAGTATTTGAAGTAAAACTTACTTTGGAGTTTTGTAAACCTTTTAATTTTTTTGTGACTTTTTCAATTCCATTTGAACAATTTACACAAGTCATGCCAGAGATATTTAAATTTATTATTTCTTTTGCCATATTAGTATTTTAAGCCTCTATAATATCAAATCCAATATCAGACATCTCAGTTTTAAAAAGTTTTTCTTTCTCTTCATCTTTTATATTAAGTGTTACTTCTTTTGGATTGCTGTCTAAATTAACTTCAATTTCTCCAAACTCATCTTCTAAACTAGCCTTAATTAAGTTAGCACACTTAGAGCAGGATATATTTTGTGCTTTAAAAGTCTTTTGCATATTTTTCCTTAGTTTATATAATTTCGTACCATCATAACATATAATTTTTTGCTAAACCTGATAGAATTGCGAAAACAATAAAATATCAGAAGAATTCTTATTTTCCTTATGTTCAAGTATTAGCTCATTTATTATTTTACCAATAGCAGGTGCGAAAGTAATTCCCAACCACCCCAAGCCAGTTGCATGTACTAAGTTTGAATATCTTTCATCAAAGCCTAAAATTGGCATATCATTTGGAGTTAATGGTCTAAATCCAGACCATTGCACAATATTTTTCATCTCAAAATCTTTTGTGTATAAAGCTAAATTATGTTTTATACTATCAATTTGTTTTTTTACAATAACATCACTAGTACTTCCTAATTCTAATTTAGAAGTTATTCTAACTGTATTTTTTCTTGGAGTCATGGCTATGAATAAATCAGCAAATAAAGCACACATCTTTGGTTTTAAATCTTCTTGCATTTCAAAAGTTAAAGAATAACCTTTTGCTGGTGTCATTAAAAAAGAAGTTTTACTTTGTTTCATTAAATTTGTATTTGCACCCGTTGATAAAATAAAAGTATCAGCTTTATATGAATGCTTACTTGTATGTACTTGCACTACTTTATTAGAAGAAAATTCAAGATGTTTAACTTCTTCATTATAAATAAACTCAACTTTTTTTTCTAAAAGATAATTTTTAAGCTCAAACATCAACAAAGCAGGGTCTAAGTGTCCATTTTGTTTTAATAAAATAGAACCTATTATCTTATCATTCACACAAGGCATATATTCTTTTGTTTCATCTATATTTAGTATTTTATATTTGCTTGTATCTTGACATAAAATCACTTTTTTATCAAAACTTTTTTGTTCTGTATAAATCATCAAAATACCATCTTGTCTAAAATGAAAGTCCATTTTATCTTCTTTGCTCATAAAAGAATAATAATCTAGTGAAATTTTTCCATATCTCTCAAATAATCCAAGTGTTTTTTTAAGTCTTTTTTTATTTGCATTTAGAACAAAAGAGCCTAACCACTTGTATAAATTGAAATCCAAAGAAGGATGAATATTTACAGGAGATTCGCCTTTTAACATAAGCTTAAAAGTATCTAATAAAACATCAGGTGAGCTTAGAGGGTTTTTAGAAAAAGCCGATAACATACCTGCATTGCCAAATGATGTTCCATTTGTTATATCTTTTTCATCAATTATTGTGATTTTATTTGGGCTTTTGCATAAAAAATATGCCGTCATCAAACCAATAATTCCACCACCAATTATAAGAATATCTTTACTCATTTTAACTCCAAAAGTTATATATAATGAATACGAATTATATCATATTAAGTTTAGAGTTAAAATTTATTTGAGTTTTATTTATATTTGGTTTATTGCATTACTTGATGTAGTTTTGAACAATGCTTAAGATGAATATTTAGACCATTCATATCATTTAAGATATCTTGAAAGCTATGAATATGTGCATTATAAATATAGATAAATATTTCATCATCTTTTTTTAAATAATGTTTTTTACCAAAGTTTGCATAAGCAGTTGCACCTGCTGCTATTAAGATACCTTTTATATCTTTTATATTTTTTATAAAAGGACTTAATTCTTCTAAAGGTCCACAATCCTCTTGAGTATTAAATTTATCAATCATCCAAGTTTTTAAAGTATCAAAAAAGTATGAATACGAATTAACAGCTGAGGTGGTTCCATAATCATGAACTATTCCATCTCTTTTAATAAAAGAACAAATATGATAGTCATTTAAAATACCATCTTTAGTAAAATTATCAATTTCGATAAATTCATTTGAAATACCTTTTGAGTTTTCTCCCCAATTTTTTTTTGTACTTAATTTAGTTCCGTCATTTACTCTAATACTACAGTCATTAAACGCTGCAAATAATTTAGGCTTTAGGTCAATTAATTTATCATTCTCATATACAAAGTCGCACAATAATGCAACTTCTGCTTCAACTTGTAAAAAGTCACAATTATTATGATTTATACTATCACTTGATATTGGAAATTCTTTTAAAAAACTATTATGATCAGGAATATAAAAAGGAAATAAACCCTTAGGTGCGTCCTTTATATCTGTTTTAATTTGTGCAAATTCATCACCTTCACCAGCTTCATCTAAGTGATTTGCAAAATTACCAGCAACCCCAAAACCTAAATAGTCTTTTAATATATCTACATTATAAATATGTTTTTTCATCTTTTTATCTTTTTAATTTATTATTTCTATTCTCAAAAATTCTTAAGAAAAAAATCTTTTTTGAACTTCTTCTTGTAATTTCAATCCAGAAAAATTAGCTCTTTGAACTAATTCCCAAAAATATCTATATGTAGCTCTATCATGTAATTCACCATCATATTGTATTGGTCCCCATTGTGCATCTTGTGCTGCTAGTAAAATATTTTGAGCATCTTGTACTTCACTAAATTCTGGCTTCATGGCATCAACAATTGCTTGTATTTGTGTTGGGTAAATAGACCACATTCTCATAAAACCAAAAGAATTTCTAGCAATTTGCGCATCTTTAAATGTTTGATATGGATTTTTTAAATCTAGTGTTACATTATGGCAAGGAATAATATGATTAGAAATAGCAGCTTGTGCTACTTTTGCTTTTGCTGCGCTTATTAGTTTGTGTTCAAACTGCCCAGGACTTCTCATATTTGACGCATGAATAGCACCTTGATAACCTGAAACAAAATCCATTAATCCAAAATCTAAAACTTGCATCCAAGGTAAAGTAGCTATTTTTTCTACATCTCTTAAGGCACCATGAGTTTCTACTAAAACATGAATAGGAATTTCTCTTTTAATTCCAGCTTCTTTACATTTTGCTTGTATATACTCAATTTGTGTCTTAATATCTTCATAACAATGTGATTTTGGTAAAGTTATATATGCTAATTTAGAACCTGCCCCTGGAACTAAAATATCAACATCAGTTCGCCAATGTTCATTTGCATGATCATGAATTCTACAACCAGCCATTGCGTATTTATTTGCGTCTGAATTTACAACTCTTACTATCATATTAGCATGTTCAACTTCTTGTCCCGTTTGTGCTCCATCTTCACAATCACAAGTTATATCAAATATTGGTCCTAATTTTTCTTGCATTCCCATAGCTTTTAAAATTAGTTTTTCACTTCCTGCGAAATGCTCACAAGTTGGAATAATAGGTAAAGATTTTCCTGAATCAAATAGTGCTTTGTTTGGGTGTGTCATAATATTTCCTTTTTATTTTATTTTATTTTATTTTATTTTTTCTTTGGAATGATAACTGTATAATCCAAATCTAAAACGATATTTTTAAGATATTTTCCATTTTCATCAAATCTTGATTTTACATCATTTGATTTCATATTCTTTAAAGCCACAGTTCTAAGGCGCAATAGTCCGATATCTTCTCTGTTTAAATCTATTTTTTCTAAAACTTCACTATAAGCATATATGGTATCTCCTGCAAAAGTAGGATTTGCATGAGCTCCTGCATTTATTGCATAAATCCATTGGGCATTTTGTAAACCATTAAATGAAATGCTTCTAGCAATGGATATAACATGCCCACCATACATAAGACGCTTACCAATAGGAGTGCTTTTCATCATAAAATCATCAAAATGCACTTTTGCATTATTTTGGTAAAGCTTAGTTGCTAAGGTATGGTCACTATCATCAATAGTAATACCTTCTGTATGATTTAATCTTTCATTTTCTTCATAATCTTCCCAAAAATATGTACCGCCTGTTGCATTTGTATCAATATTTTGTAAAGTTGGAATGTTGATATTTTTACTTATAGTTGTAGTTTTTGCAAAAGTAGGAACTTCATTTATTCCAGAGTTTTTACTTTTGTCTTTTTTATGTACCATAACCCAACGCTTAAGGTTTAATATTTCTTCATTATTTTGATTGTAACCAATAGAATGCACATAAACTACTCCACTTTTACCACTTGAGTTTTCCTTTAAACCAATAACTTGGGTTTCAAGTCTTACTGTGTCACCTACAAAAACAGGATTTAAAAAAGATACTTCAGCATATCCTAAATTTGCAATTGCATTTAAAGAGATATCTTGTACGGATTTAGCAAAAGTTAAATGAAACATCAACATATCATCAAGTGGTCTTTTCTCATATCCAAATTCTTGTGCTAAAACATCACTTGAATGAAGTGCAAATCTACTTCCTGTTAGTGCAATATAAAAAGAAACATCTCCTTGTGTTATTGTTCTTGGAAGTGGATGGATTATTTTTTGTCCGATTTTAAAATCTTCAAAAAAATTACCCTTATTTATCTTAGTACTTATTTTATTTATTGACAATTTAATCTCCTTAAAATGAACTTTGACCGATTTCTTTAAATCGTTCAAAAAGTGTAATAGTTCTATTCGCCCAATTTATTCGTGATTTATCAACTAATTCATCGCCAAATTGTATAACTTCTTTACCATTTTTTAAAGCTTCATTATATGCACTAATCATATCTTGTGCTTTTTTTACTTCTGCTTTTTTTGGTGTAAAAATATCATTTACATATTCTAATTGAATAGGGTGTAATACTGCTTTTCCATCACAACCTAAATAAAAGGCATCTTTAGTACTAGCTTCACAAGAAAATTCATCTGCTACGTCAAAATGAGGTCCATCAATAACGATTTTTTCATAAGCTCTTGCAGCTAAACAAATTTGACTCATATAATGAAACATAGCTTTATAACTATGTTTAATACTTATTTGTAATTTTTGTGCTAAATTATTTGTACCAATTATTATACATTTTAACTTTTCACTTGAAGCACATATTTCTTGAATATTTAATACTCCTAAAGGTGTATCAATCATAATCATTAATTCTAATTTTGGATTAATATTCACTATAATTTCTTGGGCTTTTAATACATCTTCAGCACTTTCAATACTTGCAAATAAAATACCATCAATATCAAGATTTTTTACTAATTCTAAATCTTTTTTTATATTTGATGAGTTTAATTTATTCACCTTGATAACTTTTTCAGAATCACCAAATTTTGAATCTTTTGTAAACTCATTTTTTATTAGTTTTCTAGCTAATTCTTTTTGTTCTTCTAAAATAGCTTCAAAATCAAAAATAACACAATCAGCTAAGACCGTTCTTGATCTTTGAATATTTTTTTCATTGTAAGCTGGAACAAATAACATAGATCTTCTTGGTCTATAAATTTCCATTTGAAGTTTTGGTATAAAATCATTATTTAATTTTAGAATATTTTTAATAAGTTCTTTTCTTAAAACTTTTCCATTTTTTGTTTTAGGATAATCATCTACTATATAAATTTGTTTAGGTGCTTTATATTTAGCAAGGTTTTTTTGTCCAAACTCTAAGATATTTAGCTCATCTTCTTTGCTTAGTTTTTTATCACTTAAAATAGCAATTGCCACAATCGTTTTATCAGCAGCAACATCAAGACCAATAGCCACACAATCAGCTACGTCTTTATGTGTTTTAATAACTCGCTCAATTTCATGTGGACTTACTCTAAAACCAAAGGTATTTATGATGTCATCTTTTCGTCCTAAGAACCAAATATATCCATCTTTATCTTTTTTCGCATAATCACCTGTAAAAAAATAGCCATTTCTTTTTACTTGTGCAGTTTCATCTTCTAAGTTCCAATACTCTAAAAATAAACCTGGATTATCAACTCCTATACAAATCATACCTTCTTCTTCAACTCCTGCTTCTTCTAATGTTGCAGGATTTAGAAGTTTTACATTATGACCTGGCTGAACAAAACCAGCAGACCCTGGTCTTATTGGTCTATACTTTGAATGAGAAATATAATAAGAGAATTCACTCATACCAATTGCTTCAAAAATATCTTGCTTAAATCTTTCTTTCCAAAGTCCAACCATCTCAGAAGATAAATGCTCACCTGCACTCATACAATATCTCAAACTTGGACAATCTTCAATAGTAAAATTAGTTTTTTGTAATATTTGTCTATAAATAGTAGGTACTCCTATAAATATAGTACATTTATGTTTTTTTATTAACTCAACCCAAGACTTAGCATCGTTTGCACCTTCATAAGCTATTACCGTATGTCCTTTGTATAAAGGGTCCATAAGTGCTGAACCTAAAACATAAGTCCAATTAAACTTTCCAGAGTGCATGATTCTGTCATTTTCTTTAAAATCAAACCAAAATTCACTAGCAGGTGCTCGTCCTACAAGTGATCTATGTGAATGTAAAACACCTTTTGGAAAACCAGTTGTTCCTGAAGTATAAACTAAATAAGCAGGTTCTCCTGATTTTGAATTATAAAAATCATTTTCATTGCTTGCTTTATTTATAACTTCTTCAAAAGAGTATAAAGTAGCACCATGTGGTTTTTTAAGCTCTTTTATATTCGTAGTTCCTGAGACAATAATATGATGTAAATTATCTAAGTTTTCTAAATAAGGTAATAAAATATCATAAATAGAGGCAGAAATAACAATGGCTTTTGCTTGTGAATCACTTGCTAAATACTTAACTTCTGTTCCACTTAGAAGTGTAGAAGTTGGAACTGCTACAATTCCTGATTTTATACTTCCAAAAAATGATATAGGATAAGCAAGTGAGTTTTTCAAACAAATTAACACTCTATCTCTTGGCGATAAATTAATACTTGTTAGAAAATTTGAAAATCTAGTTGATTGGTCATTTAAATCTTTATATGTAATCTCACTAGTTCCAAGTTTACTATCTTCAATTATCATAGCAATTGAGTTTTCTTTTTTTGTACCAATGTGTGCATAAGTACAAGCAGTTCCAATATTTAAAAATTCTGGAACTTCTATTTCTAATTGTGGGTATTGTTCTAAATTCATTTTAATACTCCTTATATTTGACCAAATGGCCAGTTTTCTTTAAATGTATGAAGAGGCATTTTATTTAATACTTTTAATGCAAAATTTTGATCTTCTTTTTTTAAACTTTTTAAAGCATAAGCTCTTAAAATATTTTGTAAAGACTTACCAAACATCGGAGGATCTAACATCTGACCTTCGTATCTAATAGCACCACTTAAAAGTGCATCAGCATCAAGTGCTGCTTTTAAGATAAAAATATCTTTTTCTATTTCTTTAGGGCTTGGAGTAAAAGCAACTTTACAAATATTTATATGATTTGGAGTGATTACTTGTTTTCCTGTTAATCCCATAGCAGTTTCTCTTTTAGCATGAGCATATACATGTCTTGAAGCATCATCACCATGTAAATCTAACCATCTTCTTATATCTTTTTTCTCTAAACAAGAATCAGGAAGTGAGTTTGGTGTTAAAAGTACTTCAACTCCACCAATAACTCCTTTACCTTGGATACGCGCTTCCATTGTTAGAATATTAAAAAATGTTTCTAATTCATCAATCCAACCTTGAGGAGTGATTTTATAAGCCATAGCTTTTGAGAAATCATGAATACCAAATACTACATGTTGAACAGTTGAATGAGCCATTAAATCAGATGCAATTTGTAGTGATTTTGGATGCTCTATTATTGGCTGAATTGTTAAATTACTTCCAATTGAAACTAACCAAGAAGATAAATCTCTAATTTCAGCATCTCCATAAACTTCACCAGCTTTTGCTAAAACAATTACATCAATATATTTGTGAACTTGTCTAATTAATTTTAAATCTTCTTCATACTCTTCTGTTCTAAAAGGGTTTATTCTAATAGCAATTTGAAAATCACGTTGTGGGAATTTAGGAAGCTCTTCAAGTAAAAGCTTTCTTGACATTTCTTTCATTCTACAACCATCTTCTAAATCAAATAACAAAGTATGAGCTTTAGTTTTATAAGCATGTTTTTGAAGTCTTAATTTCGCCTCTTCTATACTTTCATAGTTACCATCAAGGGGATTAAATTTAATTGGAGGATAATAAATCTGTATACCTGGCCAAAGTCCTCCAAGAACTGGAGTTAAATCATCATTTGCTGTTAATTTTGATAAGTCAATTATTGACGAAGTCATTTTAATACCTTTATATTAATTTTTATGAAATATTCATAATGTATTTTGGAATTTAATCATAGTAATATATGCTAAAACTTTATTTACAATATTAATATTTAAATTTTATATTATATTTATACTTCTACATAGCCTTATATACAGAGCTTTATCTGAAAGTGAAAATTCTTTTTCTCATATATTGAGATTAATATTTCTGAAAATATCGTATAGTGCAATAAAGATTTTAAAATTTATTTGCATTTTTTGTATTTTTTTACTAATAAATAAAGAATTAATTTTATACAATGATTTAGTAGAAAATATAATAAATAAAGAGTATAGTTTTGCAAAATCAAAATAAATCCTTAAGTAGAGGTTTAAAAATCTTAAAAGTTATATTGTTTAGTGATAAACCATTAACTGCAATATCTTTATGTCAAGAATTAGATATTGATAAAAGTACAATGTCAAGATTAATTACATCTTTGATGAATGAAGGATTTATAAAGTACTTAAATAACAGCAAAGAAATAATTAAAGCAGATCTTATGGATAGTATGACACTTAAAGCTAAAAGAGTGATACTAGTTGAACAAACACAAGATTTACTTGAAGACATATTTAATTTAACACAAGAATGTACCTATTTAGCAGTTAGAGAAAATAACTCTTTGATTTATTTAAATCAAGTTGATAATTCTACAAGAGTAATTAAAATGAGAGATACAAAAGGTTTACTAGCTCCTTTACATTGTACGGCATTGGGAAAAATCTTATTAGCATATGACAATATTGATATTTCACAAATTAATTTAACTTCATATACAAAAAATACTTTAACTAAAATTAGATTTATTAAAAAAGAATTAGAAAATATAAAAAAGAATCATTATGCAATTGGGAGTGAAGAATATGAATATGGTTTAAGTTCACTAGCTGTTGGAATCTTTGATAAAGATAAAAATTTATTAGCTTGTGTTGGTATTTCTGGATTAAGCTCAAGACTTGATAATAACAAACTTCATGAATATTCTAAGGCTATATTAAAGCTTTGTACTAAAGCTATTAATATATAAGATTTAATCTGTATTTTTCTTTAGCTCAAACTATCATTTATTAGTTTATTAATTGAGAGTTATTTTCATATACATGAAAATATTTTTCTTTAAGAACTTTTGCATATGGAAGTATCAGTACTTCTTGCATATCTTGAAATTTTGAAATAGAAATAACTTTTCCAACTTTTAAACCTTCAAAAAAGATATTATCTTTTCCTGAAGTTATAACCTCATCTCCTATATTTAAATTAAACGCAATAGGAATATACTTTATAAGTAAATATTTTTTATTTCTACTTGTATGTACAATACCAGGGGCATTGTTACTACCTATAAAAACAGCATAATTACTTTTTTCATTTCCATTTAATAAAGCTTTTGATCTTCCATTATCATAAATTACAATTCCAGCAGCATATTCATCAAAAATTAAAGCTTCAATAGTATTAGTTGTTTTTGGTAAATCTAGCCAAACTTTTGTAAAATCATTTAAATCAATATAAGAAATCACTCTAGCAATTTTTACTTTATATGGTTTTTGTTTTAATCCCTTTATAGAGCTTAGTAAAGTATCCATTTTTGATTGGCTAATTTCGTACAACAATTTATAGTTTCGTAATGTTTTGATATCTTTTTGTAGCTTTTCAATAGTTGATACTTGTAAAAAATACTTTTCTTGAGTACTATTAATATCATTCATCATATTAATATAAGATTCTTTCATTGTAGAAAATATTGTTATCTTCTTACTTAGTGATTTATCTAAATTAAAAATATAAGATAAACCAATTAGTAGGGCGAAAAATAGAAATACAAGTTTACTCATTTGTAATTAGTTTTAATAACGCCTCTTGATCTAATACATTACTAGTACCATAAGCAACGGCTAATAATGGCTCATCTGCTACTTTAACTGGTAGCTTAATAATATCTGTTAAATATGTATCTAAACCTCTAATTAATGCACCACCACCTGTTAGTGTTACTCCATTATCAACAACATCACCTGCTAAATCAGGTGGCATCTCTTCTAATAAAGACTTCACAGCTGAAACAATCTCTCTTAAAGGTTCTTTAATCGCAGTTCTAACACCTTCACTTCCTAATTCAATAGTCGATAATAAACCTGAACTATCTCTACCTTTTACTTTTATTCTTAACTCTTCTTCTAATTTAACTGCTGTTCCAATTTCGATTTTAATATTCTCAGCAGTTCTCTCACCTATATATAAATTATAATTTTGTCTTACATAATCAATAATAGCTTTATCAAACTTATCACCTGCAACCTTAATAGACTTTGATAATACTAAACCACCTAAAGAAGTAAGCCCTATCTCAGTAGTCCCTCCACCTATATCAACAACAACATAACCAGATGGGTCAGATACTGGAATTCCAGCACCAATAGCTGCAGCCATTGGTTCTTCTACTAAAAACACTTCTCTAGCCCCTGCACTATATGCAGATTCTTTAACTGCTTTTCTTTCAACTTGGGTAATTCCATGAGGAATACATATGATTATTCGTGGACTTATAAGTCTTTTTCTTTTGTGAGCTTTTCTAATAAAATACCTTATCATTCTTTCTGTCATTTCAAAATCAGCAATAACGCCATCTCTCATAGGACGAACAGCTCTTATATTTAAAGGAGTTTTTCCTATCATTTGTTTAGCCTCTTGTCCTACAGCTAAGATTCTATCTTTTCCATATTTGTCATGTTGTACAGCAACAACAGAGGGTTCATTTATTATAATACCCTCTCCTTTAATTGATACAATGGTATTAGCAGTACCTAAATCAATTGCCATATCTTTTGAAAATAAACCTATTAATTTATTAAACATATATATATTCCCTTCTTAAGCTATTTTTACTTTGTCTTCTTTTAATACAATTTCTTTTGTAATTGTAATAGTTTTATCTTTATAATTTGGCAAGTCAAACATAATATCAAGCATAATATCTTCTAAAATAGACCTAAGACCTCTAGCTCCAGTTTTACGCTTAATTGCTTTTTTAGCTATTTCTTTAAGTGCTGTTTTATTAAATTTTAAAAGCACATTATCTATTTCAAATAATTTAATATATTGTTTCGTAAGAGCATTTTTTGGCTGACTTAGTATATGAATCATATCATCTTCACTAATTTCATTAAGTGTTGTTATCATATGTAATCTTCCAATTAATTCAGGTATTAATCCATATTTTATTAAATCATGAGCTTCAACATCATGTAAAACATTTTTCATATCTGCTTTACTTCTTTTTTCTTGATTAAATCCTAAAACATTTGAACCTAGTTTTTTTTGAATAATTTCTTCTATTCCATCAAAAGCTCCACCACAAATAAATAAAATATTACTTGTATCAACTTGAAGTGCTTCTTGTCCTGGATGTTTTCTGCCACCATTTGGAGGAACATTAACACTAGCTCCTTCGATAATTTTTAACATCGCTTGTTGAACACCCTCACCTGAAACATCTCGTGTAATTGATCTATTCTCACTCATTCTAGCAATTTTATCAATTTCATCTATAAAGATAATTCCTCTTTGGGCTTTGTTAATATCTCCACTTGCAGCTTGAACTAATCTTGTAATGACATTTTCAACATCATCTCCAACATAACCAGCTTCTGTTAATGATGTGGCATCAGCAATAGCTAAAGGAACGTCTAAATATTTTGCAATAGTTTGAACTAAAAGAGTTTTTCCAGATCCAGTTGGTCCTATTAATAATACATTTGATTTATTAATTTCAATATCATCATCACTTGGTTTATATTTAAAAATTCTTTTATAATGATTATAAACAGCTACACATAAAACTTTCTTAGCCCTATCTTGTCCGATTACATAATCATCTAAAATTACCTTTAATTCTTTTGGTGTTTTTAATACAATTTTTTTATCTTCTTTTTCTGCTTTTTTGCCTGTATCATTTTCATCTGAGATATTATAATCTTCTTCCATAATGTCATAAGCTGCATTTACACACGACTTACATATACAAGCACTATCACCTGCTATTACTGGATTGTCTTTTGAATCAATTGTTCCACAAAAACCACATTTAAGTTTTTTCATTTTTCCTTAGTCTCCTGTTTTCTATTAAAAGGTATTCCCCGTTTTGTATTAAGTACAAAATTAGCTAATTCATGGATATTACTATTTGTGCTTGTTTGTAGTAATTCTTTAGCTGTATCGCTTATTGTTTTACTAGATTCAAATAATGATTTATATGCTCTTTTAAGCTCATCAATTTCATCTCTGTTTTTAAATTTTCTTCTTAATCCATTTAAATTTAGACCTCTTAAAACTGCTCTATTACCTTGGGCTAAACAAAATGGAGGTATATCTTGCGTTACCACTGAACCACCTGCTATCATAACATTTGAACCAATTTTACAAAACTGATGTATAGGAGTTAATCCACCTATTACTACATTATCTCCTAATTCAACATGACCTGCTAATGTGGCAACATTTGCTAAAATACAATTATTTCCTAAAATAACATCATGGGCTATATGTGTATAAGCCATAAATAAATTATTATCTCCAAGCTTAGTTATGCTCCCTCCACCTTTAGTTCCAGGGTTAAAAAGTGTGTATTCTCTTATCTTATTATTATCTCCAATAATAAGTTCAACTTTTTCACCATCATACTTTAAATCTTGGGGAATAGTTCCTATGCTTGCATGTGAAAAAATATGATTATTTTTGCCTATTGTGGTATATCCTGCAATTACACTATGGGAATCAATAATCGTTCCATCACCTATTATTACATTTTTTTCTATTATACTAAAGGCTCCGATGCAAATATTATCTCCTAATTTAGCACCTTTTTCAATAATCGCTGTTTGATGTATTTTATTCATTTTACATTACTTATCAACAATCATAGCTTTAAGCTGTGCTTGTGCTACAAGAGTATCATCAACATATGCTTTACCATCTAATACTATTAGATTTTGTCTTAGTTTTAGTATCTTTATTTTATAAACAAGTCTATCTCCAGGTACAACTGGTTTTCTAAATTTTGCCTTATCTATACTCATAAAATAAATCACTTTATTTTTTAACTCTTCATCTGGAATATCACTACTTTTGAAAGCTAAAATTCCTCCAGCTTGTGCCATACCTTCAAGTATCATTACACCTGGATAAATAGGATGATCTGGAAAGTGTCCCATAAAAGCAGGTTCACTAATAGAAACATTTTTAAATCCTTCAATAAAATCACCTTTTTGTATATGAGTTATTCTATCAACTAATAAAAAAGGGTATCTATGGGGAAGAACTTTTTGTATTTGTGTTATATCTAACATTGGGTATCCTAGTTTTATTTATTATTGCATTCTAAAATAAGGCATTTTATCTAAAATTTGATTAAGAATAGCCTAATAGAAAATTATTTTTCTATTATTTTTGCAACATTTTGGGAGCTTCCAGTTTGTAAGTATTTTCTTAAAATTTCAGCATTTTTAAAAAAGTCTTTTCTATTAAATGCTTCATACTCTCCATACAAATTATCAACATTTACCTCATCTTGTATATATTCTTTATGAATAGCTTGTTTATTCATTTTATGAAAAAATATATTTGCAAGTCCAACAAATGGAACTTTAAGAAAAGTTTTTGCAATCATATAGTCTATTTTTTTAGCAATATAACTAAGAACAAAAGGAGTTCCAATAAGTGCTGATTCAAGTGTAGCTGTACCTGAACAAATAAATGCAAATTTGGCTTTTAATAAAGAAGAATGAGTATCATTAGAAATAATAAAATCACTTAAATCTCCATAAGTTAGAGAAATATATTCTTGTGAAAAGTTTTTAGGAATTACAATAATATTTTGTTGATTTTGAATTTTTTTTACTAATTGCCTAAAAATTGGCATATGGTTTTTAATCTCACTTTTTCTTGACCCTGGCATATATACTATTATATTTGAAGTAGAAATTGTTGTTTTATATTCTTTTATTTCATCTACAAGAGGGTGACCAACATATTTTATTTTATTTTGATCATTATAAAAAGTATGTTCAAAAGGAATGATAGAGCAGAGATGTGTACAATACTTTTCTAATTTTAAAACTCTTTTTCGCTTCCAAACCCAAACTTGAGGTAAAATATAATAAATGATTTCTTTGTTTGGATATTTTTCTTTTATCTTTTTTGCTAAAGGTAGATTAAATCCTGATGAATCCAAAAGTAATACTTTATCACAAGAAGCAGCAAGTTCAACTAACTCATCTCTTAATTTGAAAAAAAAACTTAATTTTTTAATAACATCTACAAAACCCATAATAGCTAAATGACTTAAGTCATATAAGGGTGTTCCTAATTGTTTATCAAAAACACCTAAAAATACAGTATCACTACTTAGATATTTTTTAAGCTCTTTTAGATGAACATTTGATGAGCTTTCTAATGCACATACTAATAAGTTCATATTAAGACTTCTTTAACATCTTCATAAGTAAGAGCATCTAAATGTATCTCATATTTACCATCAATTACTTTATCTAAAACTATAATAGTAGATAAGCCATATACATTATTCGTAATTTTATTTCTAATATTTAATTCTGATTCAAAAGTAGGAGGATTAAACATAAGTTCTTGTACTGTTTCGTAAGTACTATTTCCAATTTCATTGAATATTTTTAAATCTAAGACTTTAACTTCATCTTTATTCAAATAAGATATTTCATCTTTTTCATACACAATTCTTCCTGTCATCTTTTTTCTACTTAATTTTGAATAAGATAAAACATAAGAAGCTACTATTTGTTTATCAATCATTGTTTTAGCACTTAGAAGTCTATAATTTAAAAATCTTTGTTTAATAATTTTATAAGGAATATTTTTATTTTCATATTCATTTCTTTTTTGATAAAGCAGTAATTTACTCTGAATTGATTGAGGCAGTATTTGTTGTGAAATAGGAGAAAACATCTCAGACATAACTTTATTTTGCATTTGTCTTTGAGGCAATAGACCAAATAAACAACCACAATAATTTTGTCTATAAAGTGAATGCTCTTTTACTAGTTTACCTTGTATCTCAGAACCATTTCCTGCTTTATAATCTTTAAATACAAATTGTATATTATATTTTTTTTCTAAATCATTTCCTATTTTTTGAAGCTTTTCTTGAGATTTTTTAGGTGATATTAATAAAGTTGTTGTGAATTTATCATGACTTAATTCAATGGCTTTTAATACAGAGTTTTCTAATCTATCATCAAAACATACAGTACATCTATCACCTTTTTCTGGTTCATTTTCCAAGCCTTTTACTTTTTTTAACCAAGCTTCTAAATTATAAGCACCTTCTAAAAGTTCAATACTTAGTTTTTTACAAGAATATGCAACATCTAAATATCTTAATCTATATTCTTCATAAGGATGAATATTTGGATCATAAAAGTAGCCTAATAGTTTTTCATCTGGATAATCTTCTTGAATTCTTTTTAAAAAATAATGCGAATCTACGGCACAACAAATATGTATTAACAAAATAAACCTTTTATTTTTTTTTCTATTATAGTACAATATTTTAAAACAAAGGATTAGGTATTAGTAAAATATTATACATATTCATCATCGTCTTTTTTTTATCTTCTTGTTCTTCAAAACAAGCTCTTTTAACATCAAGTGCAACGATACTTATAAAAACTCCACAAATGAAGTTTTATGATAAGGGTTTTATTCTTAAATATAAAAATTATACACAAGTTCAGATATTCTCAGCTGGTATTATTGTATTAAATTTAAAAATTTATAAAAATAAGATATGCAAAGATACATTTAAATGTCAAGATTTAAAAAGTTTTAATAAACAATATTTACATAAATCGTATAGCTTGAATTTTATCAAAAACTTATTTGAACAAAATGAGAAAAATATAGTGCATAGAGATAAAAAGAATAAAATTTTAATTAAAATTAATAAAGATTAATTTATGAATAAAGAAGATTATTTTATAAAACAGTTTAGCAAAAAAAGTAAAATTATAGGTGATGATGGAGCTGTTATAAGTAAACATATATATAGCAGTGATTTGTTTTTTGAAGATGTCCACTTTAAAAGAAAATGGATGAGTTTAAAACAAATAGCAAGAAAAGCCATGTTAATTAATATCTCAGATGCTATTGTTATGAATGCACATCCAAAATATGCCTTATTAAATATTGCCATTCCCACACATTATACAAAAGCCAATTTAAAAGAATTAAGCAAATCATTTCTAAAAACAGCAAAAAAATATAATATAGAAATTATTGGAGGAGATACCATCTCTAATAATAAGCTTCATATTTCTATTAGTATTATTTCTACAAGTAAAAATCCAATTTTACGATCAAATACTAAAAAAGGTGATTTTTTGTGTTACACAAGTACTCTTGGAACTTGTAAAAGAGACTTAGATATTTTGTTAAATGATGGCAAAATATCAAAAAAATCAAAATTTTTAAAGCCACAATTAAAGCCAAAGTTTTTTTATGAAATATCAAAATATCTTACATCTGCTTTAGATATATCAGATGGATTATTTCATGATTTAGAAAAACTTTCAAAATCTAGTAAAATAGGAGTTAAGTTTTTTAAAAATATTTCAGATGAAATAGGATGCTCAGGAGAGGAATATGAAATTTTATTTTCCTTTGATAAAAAAAACCTAAAACAAATCAAAAAAATTGCAAAAAAACATAAAGTAAAATTAAATATTTTTGGCAAAGCCATCAAGGGACAATATAAATCAGGATGTCAAAATCACCATTTTAATTAAAATACATAATATAACTAAGGAAAACAATGTATAAATTACAAAGATATTTAAACCATGCACGAATTGATGTACTTTTCAAACAAAACAAAGAGGATTTTGTAGTAACTGAAGTACCTTTATATGAATTTAGTGGGGAAGGTGAACATCTAATCTTAAAATTTAGAAAAAAAGATTTAACCACATGGGATGCTTTACAAATATTTGCAAAACATTTTGGATGTAGATCGAGGGATATAGGCTATGCTGGATTAAAAGATAAGAATGCAATGACTGTTCAATACATATCTATTCATAAATCCCATGAAGATAAATTAGAATCATTTAAGCACGAACAAATCAAAATACTAGAACATACTTATCACAAGAATAAAATAAAAATCGGACATCTAAAAGGAAATAAATTTTTTATAAGATTAAAAAGAGTAAATGTAATAAATTCTCGAAAAATTGAAGATATCTTAAAAAAATTTGTTAATTTTGGTATGCCTAATTATTTTGGATTTCAAAGATTTGGAATTGATGCTAATAATCATGAAAAAGGTGAGGCTATAATAAATGGGGAGTTAAAAGAAAAAAATAGAAAACTAAAACAAATGTTTGTTAATGCTTATCAAAGTGATTTATTTAATAAAGCTTTATCTAAAAGAATAGAAATATCAAAATTAATAGATACTTTTGAAGCAAAAGAGATTTATGAAAGATTAAATTTACCACATAAAAGTGTAGAATTAATGAAAAAACAAGAACACCCTTTTAAATTAATAATGGGGGATTTAATGTGCCATTATCCTCATGGAAAGATTTTTCATATTGAAAACTTAGAAGATGAGGTTGAAAAGTTTAACTTACGAAATAGAGTACCAACTGGTTTATTATGTGGGGAAAAAGTAAAAAAAAGTGTAGGTTTAGCATATGAATTAGAAAAAGAATTTGACAAAGTAAGTAAGGAAAATGGTGCAAGAAGATATTTTTGGATTTTTCCAAGTGATATTCAAAGTGAATATAAAGAAGATAAAAACTGGATGCATATACAGTTTTTTCTTCCAAAAGGTTCTTATGCTACAGAATTAATAGCCGAGTTAATTCATTAGAATATTATCAATTTTGCTAGAAGCTCATTTTTTAATTAATAAAGTTTTTTATTTATTTAGTATAAAATCTTTAATGAGAAAAGCATAAATGCTGGCACAAATAGCCAATTCTAATGATATTGACATTATTTATATATCAGTTGAAGAACAAATAAATACAAAAAATCTTAAGAATTTCATTAAAACAAACTTAGAATTAAACAATATATATTCTTATAAAAATAAAAAAATTTATCTTTCTTATATCTTCGAACTAAAAGAGTATCAAATTAGTATCTTTCCCCTATCTTTGATACCTATCTTTTACATTTTTACTAATATAAAAATGGATACAAATACATTATTTATTTGTAATGATTTTTTTATTTTATATAAAAATTTAAAACCATATTACTTTAAAAAAACAAATAATACAATAAGTACAAAAGATATAAAAACTTATATTAAATCAAAACTAAATTTAGAAGTATTTCAAGTACGAATAGTTTCAAAAGAAGAAGAAAATACTTATATTAAGAACTATCAAGTAAATAAATATCAATACAAATTTATATACTTAGATACAAATAAATCATTTGTATATTATTTCTTATATGTTGTTTTAATATTTTCTTGTTTTTTTTATTTTTTTGAGAATATAACAAATAATAAAACCAAAAGTAATAATAGCCTACAAGAACAAAAACAATTATCATCAAAGCTTGAAGATATTAAAAAACAAAAAGAATTCACATATATAAGTAAAATACTATTGCGTATTTTTGAAGAAGAAAAAAAATTAAATATCAATATCATATCTATTTCTTACAATAATAATAAAATAGATATGATTGTATCTAGTACTAAAAAAGATAAGCTGTTTGATTTATTAAGTGTTTTTACTTCAACAAAAATAAATAATATTAATCATGAACAAAATAAGTATATATTAAATGCTACAATTATCCAAGCTAAATAAAAAGTTTTCCCAACTTGCTTTTAGAATAAAAGTAGAATTATACTTGTTGCCTTTTATTATTTGTTATTTGATATTTTTTATCTATAAAAATGAACAAGAGCCTTATGTATCAAATAATCTTGATATCATAAGAAATATACAAATCATAGAAAATAAAAAATTTAATCAATCTTTTGTAAAAATTTTAAAAAAACTAGATAGTTTTTTTCATACAAATAAAATCAAGATAAATTCTATTATTAGTAATAATAAATCAATTACTTATGATTTAAATATTAAAAAAGAAAAGTTTTTATTATTAAGTTGGCACCTAGAACAAATAAATAAATTTTCTGCTATAAGTTCTTTTGAATTTAATGAAAAGCATTTATTTATCACTATTACTTTTCAAAAGTTTTATTTTAAAAAACCTATTTTTCTAAAAGAAAGAATATCAAGTCTTTTTTTTAAACAAGACAAATTTTTTATTGAAGCTATTGTGGGTCAGATGGTATTTATTAATAATAAATGGTTAAAATTAAATGATTATATCAATAAATATAAAATTGTCCGTATTAATAAAGACCATATTTATCTTCAATACATGGGCAAAAATAAAAAAATTAGGTTATACAAATATGCAAACAATTAGTGATTTTATAATTGACTACGAATTTTTATCAAAATATGATTTAAAAAGTTTACAACAAAACTTATTACTTCCTTTTGCAAACGATACAATATATACAAAATATTTTAAATGCTTAGGCTCTAATACATCAAATATTGTAGAAAAAAATCTAATACAATACATAGATGTTTCAAGTTCTGATATAAATTTCTTTTTAAGTGACTTTAAGCACAGGTATGACTTATTTAGCTTATCTAAACGTGCAGTAAATTCAGAAAATATTAATCATACTTTCATAGAAGATTTTTTTTCTTTATTGATTAAAAATTCTATAAAAAAAAGAGCAAGTGATATCCATATAGAAAGTTCAGAATTCTTAACTACTATTAGGTTACGAATAGATGGCATATTAAAAGTATTTTTTAATTTAGATAAAAAATTTAATACCATAATTAGTTCATATATAAAAATGTATTCAAACTTAGATATTGCTCAGCGTCGCCTAGCTCAAGATGGAAGATTTAATTTTAATTTTGATGATGAAAAATATGATTTTAGAGTATCTATTATTCCAACTATCTTAGGTGAGTCTATTGTTATTAGAATTTTAGATAATAAAAGTGTAGAAAAAAACATATCAAATTTAAACTTTTCAAAAAATATTTTGAGTACTTTAAAAGAAACTATCAAGTTAACACAAGGTTTGATTTTAATCTCAGGACCAACTGGTTCTGGAAAAACAACAACCCTTTATGCAATATTGAAAGAATTAAATAATAATACAAAAAAAATTATCACTATTGAAGACCCTGTTGAGTATAAGATAAAAAATATTCAACAAATAAATATTAATGATAAAATAGGTTTATCTTTTGAAAATATTTTAAAGAATATATTAAGACAAGACCCTGATATTATATTAATCGGTGAAATAAGAGATACTTTCTCACTTAAAATCGCACTACAAGCTTCTTTAACTGGTCACTTAGTATTAGCTTCCATTCATTCAAATGATTGTGTTGAAACTATTTCGCGATTATTTGACTTGGATGCTGATTTATTTTTAATAGCAAATACTTTAAAATACGTTATTTCACAAAGGCTAATTCTTAATATTTGTCAATATTGTAAAAATAAAAAATGCGAAAAATGTAATTTTACAGGCTTTATAAATAGAAGTCCTATTGTTGAGGTTTTAAAAATAAATAAAAATATTTCATCAATGATTTATGAAAAGCAAGACTTAGAAAAAATACGAGAATTTTTACAAAAAAATAAACACAAAACAATGTTTGATGATGGAATGATAAAAGTAAACGAGCAAATAAGTACCTTAGAAGAACTACAAAAGATAATACACTTATAAGAAATAGATTATTTTTTGAAGTATTATAGTTTTTGCAGCAATTCTAAGTGAAAATTTATATAGCTAAAATCTTCCAAAATAATATCAAAAATCACTACTAAGCAAATTCACTAAAACCCTTTATTTAAAGGCTTTATCAAGCTTTTTAATACCTAATTTTAGCTATAATATATCCTATAAAAGCCCATAAACAGGAGTGTTTAAACAAATGAGACAGACAAATATTTTCGATTTTTTAATAGAATCATTTACAGATAATATATCAAATGTAGAAGATACTAGAAAACAAAGAACAAATCTAGTTTATAGTTTAAAAGATATTATATTATCAGCATTTAGTGTATTTTATTTTCAAAATAAATCTTGCTTAAGTTTTCAAAGGGATATTGATACAAGAAAAGGTATCAGTAATGCACAAACTATGTTTGGAATATCTGATATACCAAGTGATAATCATATACGAAACATGTTGGATAAAATAACACCCAATAGTTTTAAAAAAGTATATGAAATAATACTTGATAAGTTAAGAGATATAGGAATATTAGATAAATTTTATTTTAAAGATGATTATATGCTTGTAGCATTAGATGGTACTCATTATCATTCAAGTAAAAATATATCTTGTAAATGTTGTCAAAGTAAAACTAATAGTGATACAGGTGAAGTACATTACTATCATAGTGTTATAACTCCAACAATAGTACATCCTGATATAAAAAAAGTTATACCATTGATGCAAGAGTTTATATCAAATAATGATGGTAAAGATAAACAAGATTGTGAAGTAAATGCTTCTAAAAGATGGCTAGATAGTTTTAATAATCCAACTAATAAAAAACTTATTATTTTAGGTGATGATTTATATTCAAGAGAACCTATGATAAAAAAAGTATTAGATAAGAGCCATTCATATATATTTGTAGCTAAACCAACATCACATAAATACTTATATGAACAAATAGAAATGATAAAAAATCTAAATACTATTGATACAAAAATAATATCCAAAATGATTAATGGTAAAAAGCAAATTTTTACATATAACTATATTAATAATTTAGCAATTAAAAATCCACAAGGAGATACACAACATCCACCACAAGAAGTAAACTGGTGTGAAGTTATAGTTACTAATGCTACGGGTAAGAAACTATATCATAATAGCTTTGTTACTGATATATCTTTGAATGTAAATAATGTTATAGATATAGCAACAGCAGGACGAAGTAGATGGAAAATCGAAAATGAAAATAACAATACTTTAAAAACTAAAGGCTATCATTTAGACCACAACTTTGGTCATGGAAAAGAAAATCTATCTAAAACACTTTGTAGCCTTAATATATTAGCTTTCTTATTTCATACAGTACAAGAACTTGATGATGATTTATATATGGAACTTCGTGATAATATTGGTAACAGAGAAGAGTTCTTTGTAGGTATTAATTTTTTAACAACAATGTTTAATTTTAAAAGCTTTAATAAAATGTTGGAATATATACTTATTGCTCGCCAGACCGAAGAGAATGTAGATATGAAAGGATATATTATGTAGTTTTATTTTTGGGTTAGAATTGCTGTAGTTTTTAGCTTAAACTTGTAAATATAATAAAATGTAGTTATAATACTTTATCAAGCAAAAGGAGCTTTATAATGGATTATCCAATTTTTACAAAAGAAAATACATCTTTAATGTCCAAACATCTAAGTGAAGATATTTTTGATAAATTGAAAACACTAAAAACCTCAAATACTGTTACCCTAGAACAAGCTATTAACTCAGGAATTAAAAACCCAGATAGTGGTATTGGTATTTATGCAGGAGATGAAGAATCATATAGCGTTTTTGAAGATTTATTTGATCCCATTATAAAAGAATATCATGGTTTTTCAAAAAATGACAAACATCAAAGTAATCTAAATGCAAATGATTTAGTAGCACCAAATCCTGATGTTGATGGTAAATATATTATATCTACAAGAATTAGAGTAGGAAGAAATATAAAAAATATACCTTTAGGTCCTGCTATTTTAGATGAGCAGAGGTTAGAAGTAGAAAGCCTTGTATCAAAAGAGTTAAGTAATTTTGAAAATGATTTATCAGGTACATATTATCCTCTTGATGGTATGAGTGAAGAAAATAAAAATACTCTAATACAAGATCATTTTTTATTTAAAACAGGAGATAGATTTTTAGAAGCAGCAGGATTAAACAAAGATTGGCCAAAGGGTCGTGGTATTTATCATAATGATGAAAAGACTTTTCTAGTTTGGATTAATGAAGAAGATCAACTAAGAATAATATCTATGCAAAATGGTGGAAATATTAAAGAAGTTTTTGAAAGACTTTGCAGGGCAATCAAAAAATTAGAAGAAAGTATGTCCTTTTCTTTTAATGAACACTTAGGATATATTACTTCTTGTCCTACAAACTTAGGTACAGCTATGAGAGCTAGTGTTCATATAAAATTACCAAATTTAGCACAAAATATGAAAGAATTTGAACAAATAACAGACAAATATTATCTACAAATAAGAGGAATTCACGGAGAGCATTCACAAAGTGAAGATGGCATTTTTGATATTTCCAATAAAAGAAGACTTGGGGTTACTGAAGTGCAGTGTGTACAAGATATGTATGATGGTGTTGTTGCATTAATAAAAAAAGAACAAGAATTATAATATAAGATATTTATGAAAAAATCTTTTTCTCTTCTTGAACTCATTTTTGCTATTGTTGTTTTAGGTATTATTGCATCTTTTGCAATACCTAAATATATGGATACAAAAAATTCTGCTGTCATATCTACTATTAAACGGGATATTTTAACTGTTAGTACTTCAGTACAAAGCTATTACTTAATTAATCAAAAACTTAATAAAATTTCAGATGCCGTGACATTACATTCTAAGCATTGGACAATTGAAGATAAAAAAATTACATTTAAAGATAATAATAAAAATTGCTTAATATTAGAGCTAAAAAATGATACTACGGGAGTATATTTAGATCAAAGTATTATAAAAAATTCTGGAAAAATATGCGAAAAGTTAAGTCAAAGTGGCGTGATTTCAAAAAAAACTTCTTTGTACTAGACTAAGACAATATCCCACATCCTCTACACATAGAACTATTTCTCTTTATGCTCTAAATTGAGGATTATACATTCCTGAAAAAATACACATATAGAAAAATATTAAGAAAAGAAAAAATATTTTGTATTGACTAATACTTTCTTTTCTTTGATTTAGTTTGAATATACAAAAAATAAATATTATTAACAATAGCCATAATATAAAACTTAATATATTTTGATAACTTTTTATATCTAATATATTAAGAAATGATATAAAAGCACCTATATATAAAAGGATATACAAATAAAAAGATTTTATAAAGTTTTCAATCTTAATACCATGATAAAAAAAAATTACTATTGTAATTGACAAATAAACAATTATATTAGTAAAAATAATTATTTTTAAGATTTTATAATTCATTTTACTATCCTTGGTATTCTTTTATACTTCTATTTTAGTTTTTATTCAAAGTAAAATTATTTTCTTTTAGAAATTGTATAATTTGTAGTTTCTTATCTCCACAATTAATATGAAAAATATTATCTATGTGAATGCTACACTTTTCAATTTCTTTTCCATTATCATCCAAAGCTATAATAGTAACAATATCATTTAAAATATTATCAATTATTCCTATAATATCTATTTCTGTATCTTTACTAAGACCAATAGAAACAACTATTTTATTTATTTTAACGGTTTCTATAATATCAAATAGAACACTATCTTTTTTATTATTACTATTAAGTTTAATTTCTGAATATTTACCTTTAAAATTTTGAGATAAAAAGTAAACTTTTTTATCATAATCACTATCTTCATCTATTCTTGAAATAGAATCTATTTTAATAATCTCATATCCTAAGTAAATACCATCATTTGATAAAGTTCTCAATCTAATAAAATTACTATCCATTGTATCTATAACACCCAATGAGAAATCTTGTAAATTATCATTTTTATATATTGATATTAATTTTTTCTTTTCCATATATTCAATTAATTTATGTAGCATATATTGTCCTTATAATTTGTAAGTGCCAAAACCTTTCTATCCATTTGGTTTTAGTGCATAGCCATTCGTATCAACTTTTTAAATTAAATTTTTCATTAATTTTAGGATTAAAAAACATCAAAGATATTAATATGCCTTCTAAAATAAATGATATATCATTAAACATAGCTTCCAATGGATTCATAACAATTGCACCATTTATAAGATAAAATGGAAAAAATATTACTACAAGAGTTATATATATAACTCTTGCCCAGTTTTTAAATTTCCACAATCCAATTGTTGAAATAATGAGCAAGATTAATACACTAAGTGACACTGATAACAAAATAGCTATATTAGTACTCATATCTTCATTTTCAACTTGTGTTAAATATTCTTGTAAAATCAAAGGAAGTGTATCTATTAAAGTCATACTTGCTATTATAGAAACAAGAGTACTTCCTAAACCTACAATTAATATCGTCCTAAATAATGTTGTAATTAACATATCTACTTCTTTTTCTTCAACTTATCAACACTTGGATATATAAAAACCAATTTTCTAAAAACTTTAACTTTCCCTGGCTGATCCATAGAATAAGCTTTTATAACTATCGAAATAGGAGTATCTTTTGTTTTATCATTAACTAATATTTTATTAGTTTCAAGAATTACGATTTTTTTGGCTAAACTTTTTGGACTTAAAGTAAAAGGTCTAAATCTTTTTATTTTTATATCTTTATTATTCATTATTTCTAAATTAAATTTATGTTTTCTTGAATCAGTATTTTGAAATAAAAATATATAATTATTCGCAACTCTATTATTTTCTTTAATTTTATATAATTGTGTGGTTTTATTTACATTTAATAACATATTTTCTTTTTTTCCAGCCATTACAACTAGCAAGCCTAATATTGCAATTAAAATAAACCCATACATAAGTGTAGATTTTCTAAGTACTTTTGTGGGTATATTTTTCATTGTATTATTTGTACTTGACCATTTTACTAATGATTCTTTTCCTAGTTTTCCCATAACACTAGTACAGGCATCTACACATTCTAAACAATTAATACATTCTAATTGTAATCCTTTTCTAATATCTATATGAGTAGGACATACAGTAACACAAGATTCACAAGTAGTACATTCATTATTACTTGCTAAGTCTTTTAGCGAAAATATAATTTTGTCTTTTTGTTCATTATAAATATTTCCACCTCTATTTGTAGAATAAATAGATTGTAAAGTGTCATCATCATATAAGACAGATTGTACTCTTGAATAAGGACAAATATAAACACAAAAATCTTCTTTTAATTTTATGACATCATAAATCAAAAAAGCTGTTATACTTAAAACAATACCTATTAATAAACCATGCTCACTTGGATTTTGCATATAAGTAAAAAAATCTTCAGGGGGTACAAAAAACCAAATAAAATCAATGGAAGCTAGAAGTGAGAGAACTGACCAGATAAGAACAGCTACAATTTGTTTTACTTTATTTTTTGTTTTTGAATAATCAGGATCTTTTTGTTTATTTTTAATTCGTCTTAAACCTAAAAGTTTAGACTCTATAAGGTCTCTGTAAACTACTCTAAATATTGTTTGAGGACATGCCCAACCACACCAAGCCCTTCCTCCTATTGCAGTTGCTGCAAATATTCCTAAAAATAATAACATTAGTAAAAAAGGTAAGATATATAATTCTTGCATATCAAAAGCAATACCCATAAGGTGTAATTGTTTTTTATCAAAAGATAATAAAAAAATATGATTATCATTTATTCTTATAAATGGAATAGCAAACGATACTATGGTTGCAAAGGTATACATATAATAGCGTTTAATTCTAAAAGAACTTTTTTTAATTGATTTTACATTGTTAGTCATGAAAATCCTTTCTTCTTAATTATACATCAAATAAACTTAAGATTATAAAGACAATTATAATTTAAGATTATATTAAGTACTTATATTATTATAAGTTTTTGTGATTTAAATATATATAATATTTTCTTATAAATAAATTCTATATGTTGAGCTTGTAAGCAAAGCCTTGAATGTCCAATATATTTTAATCTTTCTTCTTTACTTAATTCTTTTTGTAAATACTTCTCTACAATGTCATCATCAACGCCGTATATAGGGTCACCTACAATTTTATGACCAATTGAATATAAATGTACTCTAATTTGATGTTGTCTTCCTGTTATTGGCACTGCTTTTACTATGGTTTGATTTTTATTCTCATCATATTTTATGGGATAAATTATAGTTTTTGATTCTTTTCCATCTTGTGCAGTTGCCATTCTAACACCTATTTTTTTACCTTCTTTTCTTATGGCTTTATTTATTATGATTTTATTTTCTATCTTGCCTTCTACAATAGCTAAGTATGACTTTTTAAATTCTTTATTTTCAAACATAGTTTTTAATACTTTTTCACTTTTTTTATTTCGTGAGCATAGGATTAGCCCTGATGTTTCAGCATCAATTCTATGTACTAAATTAGCATTAGAGCCAAAAAAATACCTAACTTCATCTAATAAGGAATAAGAAGTTTTTTTGGATATTGGGTGAACTATAAGATGTGTTGGTTTATCAAAAATAGCAAAATCTTTAAATGTGGCTAAAGGTTTTAAACCTCTGCTTTGTCCTTCAAATACGGCTATGTATATATATTCTTCTTTCGTGTAATCTGATATTTTATAAGCATTATTATTTGAATCAAAAATTCTTCCACGACTTAAAAATCTTTGAGATAGTTTTAAATCTAAACTTAAATCTTGTATTAAAACTAATTGAATTTTTTTTTGTATTGGTACAAAATATTGTTTTAATACGAAAGGCAAGGGCTTTTCCTTTTTTTTAAATATAAAAAATAATAATTTTATTCTTTGTTTAAAATTTCTATTTTTTAGCATTAAAATTTATGCAAATTTTTATCTTTTTTTGCTAGTATAGCGTAGTTAAAATTTGATAAAAATCATAAGGAATTTTATGGTAGAGAGATATGCAAGAAAAGAAATGAGTGATAAATGGAATATACAAGCTAAATATCAAGCATGGCTAGATGTTGAGCTTGCAGTTGTAAAAGCTTGGTGTAAATTAGGTTTAATTCCTAAAGATGATGCAAAAAATATTATATCAAATGCTAGTTTTTCAGTTAAAAGAATAGATGAAATAGAAGCTATTACAAGGCATGACTTAATAGCTTTTACAACTTCAGTATCTGAAAGCTTAGGAGATGAGTCACGATGGTTTCATTATGGTATGACATCTTCTGATACAGTTGATACAGCTGTTGCCTTACAAATGAAAAGTTCAATAGAGCTTATTATTAAAGATGTAAAAATGTTAATGAAGTCTATTAAAAAAAGAGCAAATGAGCATAAAATGACTCTTATGGTAGGACGATCTCACGGTATTCACGGTGAGCCTATAACTTTTGGTTTAGTTTTAGCTGTTTGGTATGAAGAAATGAAAAGGCATTTAAAAAATTTAAAAGAAACTAAAAAAATCATTTGTGTAGGTCAGGTATCTGGTGCTATGGGAAATTTTGCTCATGCACCTTTAGAGCTTGAAGAATATGCTTGTAAGGAACTAGGTCTAAAAGTAGCAAAAATTTCTAATCAAGTAATTCAAAGAGACAGATATGCAAGATTAGCAACTTCTTTAGCACTATTAGCTTCAAGTATTGAAAAATTTGCCGTGCAAGTTAGACATTGGCAAAGAACAGAAGTTTATGAATGTGAAGAATTTTTTGCAAAAGGTCAAAAAGGAAGTTCTGCTATGCCACATAAAAGAAATCCTATTTTAACAGAAAATATAACAGGACTTGCTCGAATGATCAGAGCTTATGCCACTCCTGCTATGGAAAATGTGGCTCTATGGCATGAAAGAGATATATCTCATAGTTCAACAGAGAGATTTTGGCTACCAGATGCTTTTGTTACAAGTGATTTTATGTTACATAGAATGAATAATGTAATAGCAAATTTAACAGTATTTCCTGATAATATGATGAAAAATTTAAATTTAACAGGTGGGCTTGTATTCTCACAAAGAGTATTACTTGAACTTCCACTTAAGGGATTAAGCAGAGAAGATGCTTATAAAATAGTACAAAAAAATGCAATGAAAGTGTGGGAAGCTTTACAAAACGGAAAAGCTACTACAAATGAAAAAGGTGAGTCTTTGTATTTGCAGTATTTATTAGACGATGTTGAACTAGGAAAATCTTTAAGTAAAGAACAAATTAAACAGTGCTTTTCTTATGATTATTACACAAAAAATATAAATGCAATTTTTAATAGAGTATTTAAAAAATAATTAAAGTTTTGAGGTAAATAAATGGCAATAATGATTAAAAAAAGAAATGGACGAAAAGAAGTTTTAGATATTACAAAAATACAGAAAATGACACATGAATCTACTATGGATTTATCTAATGTAAGTCAAAGTGAGTTGGAACTTGATGCACAAATTAAATTTATAGATGGTATGAGTTCAGCTGATATTCAAGATGCGCTTATTAAAACAGCAGTTGAAAAAATAGATATAGATGTTCCAAATTGGACCTTTGTTGCTGCAAAATTATTTTTATTTGATTTATATCATAGAGTAGGGCGAACCACAGGTGGAATAAAAGGTCAAGCCTATGGTCACATAAGTGCATATATCAAATATGCACAAAGTGAAAATAGAATAATCCAAAACCTAGAACAAGGTTATGACTTAGATGATTTAAACTCACATATCGACCCCAAGCGTGATTTTGCCTTTAATTATCTTGGCATTAAAACCATGTACGATAGGTATTTATTAAAAGATAAAAACTCAAATGTTATCGAACTACCTCAGCATATGTTTATGGCTATTTCTATGTTTTTAGCACAAAATGAAGAAAATAAACAAGAAAGAGCAATAGAGTTTTATAATTTAATTTCTAAATTTGAAGTGATGTTAGCAACTCCTACTTTATCAAATGCTAGAACAAATAGACATCAATTATCATCTTGTTATATAGGTTCAAGTCCTGATAATATTGAAGGTATTTTTGATGCTTATAAAGAAATGGCATTATTGTCTAAATATGGAGGTGGTATTGGTTGGGATTGGAATACTATTCGTTCACTTGGAGGAATGATTGATAATCATAAAAATGCAGCAGGTGGAACTGTACCATTTCTAAAAATTACAAATGATTTGGCATTAGCTGTTGATCAATTAGGTACAAGAAAAGGTGCTATTGCTGTTTATTTAGAACCTTGGCATATGGATATAGTTGATTTTATTGATTTAAAGAAAAACTCAGGAGAAGAAAGAAGAAGGGCTCATGATTTATTCCCTTCTTTATGGATAAGTGATCTTTTTATGCAAAGGATTTTAGAAGATTCTCACTGGACTTTATTTGATCCTTATGAGGTTCAAGATTTATCTTTATTGTATGGAGAAGCTTTTACAAAACGCTATGAAGAATATGAAAATGATGATAGTATCACAAAAGATAGAATGAAAGCAAAAGATTTATGGAAAAAGATTTTAACTTCTTATTTTGAATCAGGAAGTCCATTTTTATGTTTTAAAGATAATGCAAATAAAGCTAATCCAAATAAGCATACAGGACATATAAGAAGCTCAAACCTTTGTACAGAAATTTTTCAAAATACAAAGCCAAATCATTATAAAATAAAATTTGAATTTGAAGATAATAGTGTTGTAACTTATGAAGAAGAAGATATGATTTTATTAGATTCAGGAATTAGTAAAAAAGCAAATAAAGTTACTGCACTTGACTCAATAAATAAAAAAAGAATATTCATAGTTGAAAAAGAAAAAATAGATGGCGATACAGCTGTTTGTAACTTGGCATCTATTAATTTAAGTAAAATAAATACAAAAGAAGATATACAAAGAATAGTGCCAATTGCAATTAGAATGTTAGATAATGTAATTGATTTAAATTTTTACCCATTAAAAAAAGTAAAAGTAACAAACCTAAAAACAAGAGCAATAGGTCTTGGAGTTATGGGTGAAGCTCAGATGTTAGCTGAGGCTGGAATTATATGGGGGAGTGATGAACATTTTAGAAAAATAGATTTTTTAATGGAAACTATTTCTTATAATGCTATTAAATCTTCTTCAAATTTAGCTTGTGAAAAAGGTTCTTATCCTACATATGATGGTTCAAATTGGAGTAAAGGAATAATGCCTTTTGATCATGCACCACAAGCTGTAAATGCTTTAGTTAAAAGAGATTTATTTGATGATGCTTGTAATTGGGATAGCTTAAGAGAAAAAGTAAAAAAAGATGGTATTAGAAATGGCTATTTAATGGCAATTGCTCCTACTTCATCTATTTCTATTTTAGTAGGAACTACACAAGCCATTGAACCTGTTTATAAAAGAAAATGGTTTGAAGAAAATTTATCAGGATTAATACCTGTTGTTGTTCCTAATTTAAGTCCAGATACTTGGGTTTATTATACACCTGCTTTTGAAGTTGAACAAACTAAGCTAATAAAAGCAGCAGCCATTAGACAAAAGTGGATAGATCAAGGACAGAGTCTAAATATTTTTATGAGTTTAGATAAAGCAAGTGGAAAGTATTTGCATGAAATCTATACCTTAGCTTGGAAGCTTGGTCTAAAATCAACTTATTATTTAAGATCACAATCTCCTGAAGCTTCTAATGATATAGAAGATAGAAGTTTAGAATGTGTTGGTTGTCAATAAAATAAGAAATTAGGAAAAATAATGAACGGTAGATTTGAAAAAAAAATCATCTATAATCCTTCTAGTACAGAAAGTATAAATGATAGAAAAACATTTGGAGGACATCCAGATGGAATGTTAAATTTTACAAAAGCTAAATATACTTGGGCATTAAAATTATGGGATACTATGGAAGGGAATACTTGGTTTCCAAAAGAAGTACAAATGACAGGAGATGCTAAAGATTATAAATACTTATCATTTGCTGAAAAAAGAATGTATGATTTAGTTTTATCTCAGCTTATTTTTATGGATTCATTACAAACAAATAATATTATGGATAATATGAACCCTTATATAACAGCACCTGAAATTAATGCCATATTATCAAGACAAGCATATGAAGAAGCAAATCATTCAAAATCTTATGCTGTTATGGTTGAGTCTATTTCTAATAATACAGATGATATTTATGATATGTGGAAAACAGACCATATGTTACAAAAAAAGAATTTATTCATAGCTACTATTTTTTCTAATTTAGGTGAGAACTTAACAGATGAAAATATGATTCTTGCTATGTTTGGAAATCAAATACTAGAAGGTATGTATTTTTATGCAGGATTTGCCGCCATGTATGCTTTAGGAAAATCAGGTAAAATGTTAGGATCTTCTCAAATGATTAGGTTCATTCAAAGAGATGAGGTAACACATCTTTTATTATTCCAAAATTTAATTAATAGTACAAGACAAGAGAGACCTGAACTATTTACAAAAGAGTTAGAACAAAAAGTACGAAAGATGATAAGAGATGCTGTAGATATAGAATCACAATGGGGTGCATATATAACTCAAGGACAAATTTTAGGTTTTACAGATGGTATTATTAGACAATATATTCAATACTTAGGAGATAGAAGACTTGAAGCTGTTGGATATGCACCTGAGTATGGAGTAAAACATCCAATACCTTGGGTTGATGGATATAGTTCCTTCAATGACCAAAGAACTAACTTTTTTGAAGGTAATGTCGTTAACTATAGTAAAGGTTCAATAGATTTTGATGATTTTTAAAAAAACAATTAAGAAGAAATAAATGAAAAAATTAACTGCATATTACTTAAACAAAGATATTCTTTTTAAAGATATAAAAAGCGTTAATCCAAAAGAAATTAAAAGTAGAAAAAAGCTTGATATATTTATCTCTACTTCTATTGCTAAAGAATATTATTCGATATTTATAATAAATGCAAAAAGTAGGTTTTTAAAAAAAAATGCAGATGATTTGATGATACTTTGTGAAAAACTTAAAATATATGCCGATCATAATTTTAGACATAAAGAACTTTTAATATCTTCACCTCTTTGTTCAAAAGCAAAAAAATATTTACAAGATAATAAATGGAAAATACGAATTGATTTTATGTGATATTGGAAATACTAGTTTTCATTTTTTAATTAATGGTATTGAAAAAAAATATTTATTATCTGAAGAATTAGAGCATTTTACACAAAAAGTATATTATATTAGCGTAAATGAAGAAGCTAGTTTAAAACTTATAAAACACTCTAAGCAATGTATAAATTTAGAAAAAGATATAAAATTTGAAACTTCATATATAGGTATTGGCATAGATAGGAAAATGGTTTGTTATGATATCAAAGATGCAGTGATCATAGATGCAGGAAGTGCTATAAGTGTAGATATTATAGAAAATTTTCAACATCAAGGTGGTTTTATTCTTTTGGGACTTAAAGCTCTTACAAATAGCTATACTAAAATTTCGCAAGTTCTTAATGTGGATTTTAATACAAAGCTAAACTTAGATAAACTTCCATTAAATACTAAAGATGCTATTTCTTATGGTATTTTAAAGTCTATAATATTACCTATTAAAGAAGTATCAAGTAATAAACAATTAATATTTACAGGTGGAGATGGAAAATTTTTAAGTGAATTTTTTCCAAATAGTATAGTTGAAGAACATTTAATATTTAAAAATATGAAAAGGATAATTAATGCTAAGCATTGCGTTACCAAAAGGTAGAATAGCAAAAGAAACTTTAGAGAAATTTGAAGATGCTTTTAAGGAAAAGTTTGTATTTATGAATAGAAAATTAATACTAGAAAAAGCTGGTTTTAAATTTTTAAATGTTAGAAATCAAGATGTTCCTACTTACGTGATTCATGGAGCTGCTGATTTAGGTGTGGTTGGACTTGATGTATTAGAAGAAAAAGAATATGACCTTATAAAACTACTAGATTTAAAACTAGGACTTTGTAAGGTGGCATTTGGTTTTGTAAAAGGTAATAAAGTAGATTTTACAAAAAGTAATATCAAAGTAGCTACAAAACATGAAGTAATTACAAAAAAATACTTTGAAGAAAAAGCTATGGCTGTAGATATTATAAAACTTTATGGTTCTATTGAATTAGCTCCATTAGTTGGGCTATCTGATTGTATAGTTGATATTGTTGAAACAGGTGCAACTATGAAAGAAAATGGCTTAGAAGTTGGAGATACTATTATGCAAAGTAGTGCTTATTTAATAGCTAACAAGAACTCATTTTATGCTAAAAAAGATTTGATATTTGCCTTAAAAGACAAAATACAAAGTGTACTTTAATGGGTTTAGAGTTATATGCTAAAATTGAAGAATATTTAGGTATTGATGAAGAAACAAAAAGTATTCATAAAAGTTTTTTAAAGATAATTTTTGAAAAAGAATTTAAAAATATTATAGATATTGGCTGTGGGAAGGGTGCTTTTATAATGCACTTATTAGCAAATCAAATTAAGGCTTATGGTATTGATTTAAGTACTGAACAAATCAAAGTATGTAAGTCTTATGGTTTAAATGCCAATTGTTTGGATATAAAAGATATTAAAGATAAGTTTGATTGTGCTACAGCTATATTTGATCTTGTAAATTTTATTCCCAATAATGAATTATTACAGTTTTTCAAAAATGTTAATAATGTTTTAATAGATGGTGCTTATTTTATTTTTGATGTTAATACTTTATTTGGTTTTGAAGATATAGCTCAAGGTGTACTAAATATCAATTTAGATGAAAAATTCATAGCTGTAGATGCAAACTTTGAAGATGATAAACTATATACAGATATTACACTTTTTACTAAAAATAAAAATGATTTATATAATAAAGAAGAAGATAGTATAGTTCAATATTATTATGAAATACAATATTTAAAACAAGCATTAAAAGATAGTAATTTTGAAGTAGAGAATATAATAAATCTGAACTTATATAGTAATGAAAAAGCAGATAAAATAATCTTTATTTGCAAGAAGATACAGTAAAGATTGATGATTTAGTTTAAATCCAATTTTATTTTTCGCTTTTTCCAATCAGACATATAAACACTCATAAAATTATAAAACAACTTATTGTGATTGGTATGAATAAGATGTGTGAGTTCATGAAAAACTACATATTCTATACATTGAGTTGATTTTTTTATAAGTTCAGAATTTAGATTAATATAAGATTTAGCAGGATTACAACTACCCCACCTTGTTTTCATCTCTCGTATTTTATAATGTCCCCAGATAAAACAACCGATTAATAAAATATTTTTATTCCAATAGATACAATATAAAGATAAGAAAAGAGGATATTACATTATGAGTAGAAAAAGAACAACATACACAGCAAGTTTTAAAGCAAAATTAGTTTTAGAAGTTTTAGAGGGAACAAAGACATTAAATGAGATAGCAACACAATAAGAGTAAAGGACAACTTGTGATTAATATCACAAGGCAAACTGTCGAATGTATTACCAAAGAATTTATTAAATTGGAAGAAACAGTTTTTAGATAATGCAAGTTTAGCATTTGATAAAAGTGCTTTAGTTAAAGAGTATAAAATAGAAATTGAAACACTACAAAAAGATAAAGATAATATGGCAAAGAAAGTTGGTGAATTAACTTTAGAGAAAGATTTTCTTGAGGGAAAGCTCGTAAGCTTGGTATCATTAAATAAGAGAAAAGAGATGATTGATATCAAGCATAAACTATCATTAAATAAGCAATTGAAATTATTAGATATATCTAAAACAGCATACTACTATGAACCTGTAATACCATTTAGTTCTAATGAAGATATGAAGCTTTTAAATACGATAGATGTAATACACACAAAGCACCCATACTATGGTACTAGAAGGATAGTTAAACTCTTGGCTAGATTGGGTTTAAATGTTGGTAGAAAACTGATAAAAACAGCTATGAAATTTATGGGTATAAGAGCATTATATCCTAAGCTTAGAACTACTTTAGCTAATAAAGAACATAAGAAATACCCATACCTTTTAAAAGAGTTTAAAAATGATAAAAATCAAGTAATCATAGATACTCCAAATAAAGTATGGAGTACAGATATAACTTATATTCGACTAGAGAAAGGCTTTGTTTATTTGGCTGCTATTATACATTGGAATACTAAGAAGATATTATCATGGAAGTTATCTAATTCAATGGATGTATCCTTGACAACTAGTGTATTAAATGAAGCATTATCTCTATATCCAAGACCTGAAATAGTAAACACAGACCAAGGTAGCCAATACACTGCAAATGAACATATTAAAATATTAGTAGATAATGATATATCTATATCTATGGATGCAAAAGGTAGGAGTATTGACAATATTGTTATTGAAAGATTTTGGAGAACATTAAAATATGAAGATGTATATCCATCTTCATATAAAGATATCAAGGAGGCAAGAAAAGGAATAGATGAATATATCAATATTTACAATAAAGAGAGATTACATTCTGCAATAGATTATTTAACACCAGATGAAGCATATTATAATTGTGCTAATGATAAATGTTATAATGCTAAAGAAGTGTTACTAAAGGTAGCTTAGAGGTTTGGAATATAAATATATTTAGGATTGGTATTGACAAAGAGGGACAGTATAATTCGATACTTAAAAGCTCGAAATTTTCGCAGTTTTCACTTGTTCTTTTCCAAGGTTTTGTTAGACAATCGCCAATTAATAACGGCTTACGGTAAAATAGTTTTGTTTATTTTGTCTAAATTATTTTTCATTGCCTTGTCAAATTCTTTTTCACTTATATCTGAAATAATTATATTATTTGTTAAATCATATAAACTAATTTTAACTACACCAAAAAATTTTTTTACTGTTTCTACAGATTTTAAAAATTTATTTTGAAAAACTTCATCTGTTATTCTTCTGCCTTCCGTTCGTTCTCTTACTTTGGTGTATCTTCTAGCTTCTTCAATATCAATACTTACAAATCTTATTTCTACTTCATAATCTCTTTTTAATGCTCTTTTAATATTTTGTTTTTGTATTGGATAATGTGCAAAATTACCATCTAAGATAAATGATAAATCATTTTTGAAAGCATAGCTTACTAAAATATCAACTGCTTTAGAACTTGCTCTTTGAAATAGGTGAGAATTGTGTCCATTATAATGTGGACAATGTTTTCTAATGTTATCAGCTTCAACAGTATCAATTTTTAATTGTTTAGTTAACTCTTCTGCTAACTCACTTTTTCCAGCTCCTGGACTACCTGCTGTAAATATCAATCTTTTATCTTTTGTATTATGTTTAAAAGTTATAGTTTTTAAAAAATCTTTATTTCCATTAACATAGTCTATTGCTTTATGACTTATTTGCTCTTCTGTTAAATTCTCAATTAATGCTTTAAGGGAACCTCTAAAAATAGCATTTAAAAACCACTTTCCAAATATTTATTAAAAAATATCAGAATATAAATTTTATTTGAGAAAATATGACAATTTCAACTATAAATTATCTATAATTTACTCTTGAAATAGTGATAATATTCACTATTTTGTTGATATATTATCAACTTTTCATAATTGGTATATTTTTTAACCTTACTAATTGTTCATATCGTATAAAGTTATAAGTAAGATTTAAAAGTCCTGTTAGGGATTTAATCCTATCAATGCCAATAGCTTTTAAAGATAGAGCTTTATTCATAGAGGTTGTGAATGTTCCAAATATATGTTCTACTCTTACTCTAGTTTTTGAATATTTATGATTGAGTTTGTGTTGAGCATTAGTAAGTGGTTTATTTCTATATGCTCGATTGATAACTTTTGAGTTTACATTATTTTTTTGAAGATAGTCTTCTATCTCTTTTGATTTGTATGCTGAATCAGCATACAATGTAGTATCATCTTCATTGATAAGTTCTTTAATTACTTGTGAATCATGAGTTGATGAGGGTGTTACAGTATAAGTAGATATTACTTTAGTTTTTTGATCAACTGATATATGATTTTTATATCCAAATTCTCTAGTTTTATACTTGGTAACCCATCTGGCATCTATATCTTTTTGAGCTAATTTATTTTTATTCTTTCCAAACTCTAAAGGAATAGCACCTTTTTTAATATCAGCATTATCTTGCCTTTTATTTCTTTGTTTAGGTACTTTGATGAAGCTAGCGTCTACAAGTGTTCCCTCTTTAGCAATAACACCATTAGATAAAAGTTTAGCAGTAAAAATATCAAATAGTTTTTTTGATAAATCTTTCTCTTTTAGTTCTTCTTTAAATAGCCAAATTGTATTTCTATCAGGTACATTATCACCTATTTGGAGACCTAGAAAATTCATAAAAGATAATCTATCTTTGATTTGAAATTCTGTTTGTTCATCCGATAAATTGTAGTATCTTTGAAGTATAATTATTTTGAACATTAAGAGTTTATCATATGGTTTCCTACCAGCATTACTTTTTTTATCTTCTTTCATTAATGATTCTTCAATAGGTTGTCTAAATAATTCCCAATCAATAATTTCATTTAACTTTTGTAAAGGTGGTTGATGCTTTTTAATCTTTTCTAGCTGAAACTCATAATCAAATAATCCTGCCATAATATACTCACTTTTTATAATAATTTATGTTGTAATTATAGCTAAATAGTGGTATCAAATGCTTTAAATAATAGCTTTATAGAGAGTTATTTGTAAATTTATTTGGATTAAATAAAAGACTTATTTTATGATTTTCTAAGTATTTGAAAATTATGTGATTTTTTGTCTATTTTTAGAGGTGCCCTTATTATTTAAAACTTGTTGTATTAATTCTTTATCACTCATTTTATTGTTTCCTTTTTCTTTTTTTATACAAATTACACCCCTGTGATTGAATATCCACTCTTGATAATCTTACTAATCATTGAGGTTGATAATTTCAGATGTGTTGCTATCTTGACTTGTGTATATCCATCTTTATAAGCACTTAGTATAGCTAAATCTCTTTTTATCTTAGTATCGGTTTCATAAAGTCGAAGTATATCATAAAGGTGGATATTCAATCACAGGGGTGTATATTGTATATTTGAAAATATCAGATTGAGGTTTTTTAGAAAGTTAAGATATAGTAATATAAATATAAATTAGGTTTTGACAAATAATATGAAAGATATAGTAACTCTTGAACAATATGCAATAGAACTGTGTGATGATGGGATATATAATCATTATGGAATGTATACTACAGATAACAAAGATGCTATATTTCCATTAAAAGTATCAGATACAGAAATATTACTTATCCCAGCTCCAGAGTTTTCAAGATTTTTATATCGTGGACAAAATGAATATTTTGATATTTGTAAACCTATGATTTTAAGACCAATGAAATATGAAGTGAAATTAATATCAATATTAAAAAAATTAGAATTTATTAATGCTTTGAAAGTTCATCCATTATCAAAATTATTTAAAGAAAAATATTTTTTAGAGAAATATCCTCAATTTCCAAATTATAAGCTAAAAATTGATTATGAGGCAATTGCTCAACATTATGAGTTTAAAACAAATCATTTAGATTTTACAAGAGATAAAGATATAGCAATGTTTTTTATGACTTGTAAATACGACCCTAAAACAAAAAAGTATACACCAATTACAGATAATTCATCTGGTGTGTTATATTCATATGATTTAAAACTAGGAATTATGGATAACAAACATATTATTAATCCAATAGGATTTCAACCATTTTCACGACCAGATAAACAAAAAGCTTTCTCTATTGTATTCAAGAAAAATGTAAATTTTAATAAATTTAATTTTGCCATAAAAGAAAATATTGTTTTAACTAAAGAACTTTCAGAAAAATATTTTGAAATGTTCGATGAAGGTAAAATACTTTTCCCTAAAGATGAAGTAAGTGAATTAGCTTATGAAATACAAGGTAGTGAATATATCTCAAAAGATACTATTGAGTACTATTCAACAATCAGTAAAATTCCAAAATTAAAAATAAATAAAATCCTTAAAAAGAATAATATAATAGTGACTGAAAACAAGTATGGCTTTAATATTTGTAATAGAAACTTACATATACAAAATATTATGAAAATAATGCAAGACTTAGATAATAGAATACACCCAAGCGGTACATGTGGTCATATAGAAATACCATAATAGTAAATTAAAATTATGATTTAAAATAAGACATTATCAGAATAAGGATATAATCAAATTATATAAAATATAAAGGCATAAAATGGCAAATGAAATATTTAGTCCAGAACATTCATCTTTAAATGGACTTTTTACAGAAGGTATTAAATATATTATCCCAACTTATCAGCGACCTTATTCTTGGGAAAGTATTGGTAAAAATGACAGAAATAATCAAATTAATAATATGTGGGATGATTTTTTTAATTTCTACACAAATTCAAATGATGATAATCGAGAATATTTTTTTGGTTCAATTGTTGTTTTTAAAAAAGATGGTTTTTCACAAGTTGTAGATGGGCAACAAAGACTTACCTCATTATTATTATTATTTTCAGCAATGAAATGTTTTTTAGAAAATCTTCAAAAAGATGAATCAAGTTTTGATGAAGCTATAAAAAACTTTCTAAATGGAGCTTTATTAACTTTTAATAAATTACTGTTTAATGAAGAAGGACTAGATTTAACTCAATCATTAAAAGTGAAAATAGAACGAGCAAGTGGATTTAACTTTGATGAAATTCTAAATAAAGTAATAAATTGTGAAGATGGAAATATTGTTTTACAAAATATTGAAGATAAATATAAAGATATAGCCAATAGATATTTTAACAATAGAGATTTCTTTATCAGACAATTAAATATAGCCTTTTTAGATAATGATATTTTTACAAAAGAAAAAGCAGAAGAACTTAATAAATTTGGTAGATTTTTAAGAACAAAAATATCTGTTGTTGTAATCAATACAATAAATTTTGAAACTGCATATAATATGTTTGAGGTTCTAAATAATCGTGGCTTACCACTTTCGGCAAAGGATTTATTTAGAAATTTTATTATTAGTGAGTTTGATAAAAATAAGCAAAAAGAACCTGAGAAGAAATGGAATTCTTTAGAAGAAAGTTATGAAGTTACAAGTGATTTTTTAGGTAGATTTATAGAAAGTCAAACTGGTTATCAAATACAAAAGTCATCTTTTAATGCTTTATTAGATTATTATAAATCTTTTTCTACGATAGGTTCAAAAATTGAATCACTTTACACTAAAATTGATTATAATCTAAATTATTATACTATGATTTTAAATGAAGAAAATATAGAAAATAAATCTATTCGAAATAAAATAAAGTTTATTAAATTTTTGGGTCATGAAAAATATAGTGTAAACTTTTTATTAACACTTTTTAGAGCATATAAATATGATGGAAAAGAAAACAAAGAAGTTTTAGATTTTTTAACATTATATGAAAAACTGAGACTTTATGTACTTTTAACACCATATAAAAGATTTTCAAGTTCACCTATATATAAAGCTATACGAGCATTAAATTTAAATGATTTTACTGAAGCTAAAGAATCAATTACCATAGATAAAGAAGCTCATAGTGAACTTAAATCTCTAATAAGTAATAAAAATTATGACAATTGGAATGCAAAACTTTTAATCAGTAAATTTTTATTTAACCAATATTCTACGTTAGAAGATGTTGTAGAACATGACGTGAATTTTAATAAAGCAACTCTTGAGCATATACTTCCTCAAACACCTGCAAAAAATACAAATTGGTTAAAGAATTTCACTTTAAAATTTAGAAATGACATGACATATAAGTTAGGAAATTTTACTTTATTAACACATAATATGAATTCAAGAGTAAAAAATTATGATTTTACAAAAAAACAAGGTGAATATAAAAAAACAACTTTACATATAACAAATAATTTAAGTAAATTAAACTCAATTGATGAAAATTATTTTACGAATAGACATAATGATATTGTTAAGGCAATTTATGATGATTTAAATTTATGAGTTTAAAAGTTTCAAAATATATTTAAAAGAGAGTGTAAAATTAACTTCTCATAAATTATTAAACTAATTAATTTTTGGAAACGAGTGTATAGTTTGAAAATTTAAGCGTTTAAGTATAAAATAATGAGATTATAAAATTAAAAGGATTATTATGCCATACATAAATATCAAAATGACAAAAGAAGATGGTGGTGCTACAAAAAAACAAAAAGAAAAACTAGCAAAAGGCATAAGCAAACTTTTTGATGATATCTTTAAAAGAGGTGGAAAAACAGCTGTTATCACAATAGATGAGGTTGCAACAGATAATTATTTTATAGGTGGAGAGAGTATAAGTAAAATTAGGACAAAATCATCTAAATTTAAAAAAGATTTACAATGAGATTAGTGTTTATACTTGGCTTGTTTACATCTTTATGAATGATTTATGCTTGAATTATAAATTGATAAAGTAAAAATATGCTAAAATATTGCTATGAAATATAAATACATAGGTAAATCAGGATTAAGAGTAAGCCCAATTTGTTTAGGAACCATGACATTTGGAAGTACAACTACAGAAAAAGAAGCATTTAATATACTTGATTGTGCATATGATCAAGGTGTTAATTTTTATGATACAGCTGAGATATATCCCGTTCCTCCAAAGGTCGATTATGAGGGCGAAACTGAAAAAATTGTAGGCAAATGGTTGCAAAGCAAACCTAGAGATTCTATAATTTTAGCTTCTAAAGTAAGTGGAGCATCTTCTGGCTGGTTCGTTCCTACCACTAGACATGGTTTAACTGCTATTGATTCTTTTCATATAAAAAAAGCAATTGAAGGAAGTTTAAAAAGATTAGGCACTGATTATATAGATTTATATCAGATGCACTGGCCAGATGAAATTGTGCCTTTAGAAGAGTCTTTAAAAGCTTTTGATGAACTTGTACATGAAGGGAAAGTAAGATATATAGGAACATCAAATGATAGTTCTTATGGACTTACTAAAGCAAATGAAATAGCTAAAAATAAAAGTTTAAATAGATTTCAATCAATTCAGAATAATTTTTCACTTTTAAATCCAAGATTTTTAGATGAATTAGCAAAGGTATGCGAAAAAGAAGATATCTCTTTATTGCCTTATTCTCCAATAGCAGGAGGAATGTTAAGTGGTAAATATAATTTAGGTTTATTTCCACAAGACTGTAGATTTACAGCTTATAAACAAAATCGTAGTAAAAGAGTAAGAGCTATGACTAATAGATTTGTAAATGAAAAAACAATAAAAGCTACCAAAGAATATATGAAACTAGCAAACGATTTAAATATAAGTGTGGTTACTTTAAGTGTAGCTTATTCTAAAAATTTTGATTTTGTAGCGTCTACAATCATAGGTGCTAGACTTTTAAGTCAGCTTGATGAGTCCTTAGAAGCTATGGATATACAACTAAGTACTTCTAGCATGGATAGAATTAAAGAAATACAAAAAGATATTATGTATCCTATGGGATAAGTATTTATTCTTTTGTTTTTTTTGAAGGTAAATATTTAAATAAAAAGTATATCACTGCTAACATAATTATTATAGTGATAATTGGTACGAATGCAATATCAACATCAGAGGTACTACCTCTTTGATAGTTTTTTGGTAAAAATAAGAACATACAAGAAAGAAACATAAAAGAAGAAGTCATTACAGCTATTAAATGAGCAAAAACTTTATGAAACTTTGTTATATAAAAATCTTTTATTATTTTCCATGTAATAAAACCAGCAGTAAATGTAATCACAAGAACAATGATTTTATCATAATTAGCTTCCAAATTTAAATCCTTTGATATTTTTAATTAGCAAAGTATAGCTTATATGAACTTTAGCATAATTTAATATGAAAACTTATATCTTAGTTTTTAAAAAAAGTTTTTACATTTTCTTTTATTGTTTTAACACTTACTAGTCCAGCTTCTTTTGCTATAACTTTTCCATTTTTAATATAAAGTAAAATAGGCATGCTATAAACTTCAAACTTTTTAGTTAGAATTTTATTCTCGATACTAACTTTATAGATTTTTACATTATCTTCTGGGTTATTTGCTTGATATTTTGTTAAGCTTTTACCTAAAGCATCACAAGCAGGTCAATAAGAAGCATAAAATTCTACTATTACATTTTGATTTTTGATTTTTGTATCAAAGTTGCTAGAAGTTAATTCTTCAAAAGCAAATACTTGAATAATACAAAAAAACAATATTATTAATATTTTTTTCATTCTCTCTCCTTTGTAATTTACAAGCATAATAACACAATTTCGTGTATTGTATGTGTAATCATATTGTGGGGTTATTGCATTTAAATATCAAAATCACCTTTGATTTGTTTTACCCATTTTTCTAATCTATCTTGTGTTAAATCATCTTGATTTTCTTCATCAATAACTAAGCCTATAAACTTACCATCCATTACAGAATTCGATTCTTCATAATCATAACCATCAGTTGATGTATGCCCTATGATTTTTGCATCTTTTACTTTTTTATATAATAAAGATATTGCTTCAGCAAATGTATCACCATAACCTTCTTGATCTCCTAAACCAAGTAAAGCAATAGTTTTATTAGAAAAGTCTATCTCATCTAATATTACTTCAAAATCTTCCCAATCTGATTGTAAATCACCTTCGCCCCAAGTTGAACTAGCAAAAATAAGTTTATCAAAAGAAGATATTTGTTTAGCAGAACTAGTACTTACATCAATCAATTCTACATATTCTTCACCTATAATATTTACTAATCTTTCGCAAACATCTTTTGTCATACCACCATCGCTACCATATACTAATCCTATATTTTTCATTACGTACCTTTTTTATTAAATAATTATTTATATATTAAATTCATTATATCAATTAATTGATAAGTATTTGCATATATTCATTATTTTATCAATATGTATTGCTGGTACTTCTTAAAATAATTCAATCATCTTACTAACTTCATCTACACAGTAAGTTTTTAATTTTAATTTTAATTTTGTTTCTTTTGCTATAACTGCTTTTTTAATGCCTTGTGCTTGGGCTTCTTTAAGTCTTAAATCTATAGAATACACATCTTTTATTTCTCCTGTTAAAGAAACTTCGCCTATAAAAATAGATTCTTTTGAAATTGGTCTATTTCTAAAAGATGAGATAATAGCAGATATCACAGCTAAATCAGCAGAACTTTCTTTTATCTTAATTCCACCAGAAATATTAACAAATACATCATAAGAATTTAAAGGTAAATCCATTTTTTTCTCCAATAGTGCTAAAAGCATAGTAAGTCTACTTCCATCAAATCCAGTAGCTGATCTTTTTGGATTTGGGTTTGTACTTTGTGATACTAAGGCTTGCACTTCTAATATTAAAGCACGGCTTCCTTCCATAACTACAGTTAAAGCTGAACCACTTTGTGCTTTTGTTTTGTCAAAAAACTTTGAAGTTATATCTTTAGCGCTTAATAAGCCATCATTTGTCATTTCAAAAATGCCTATTTCAGAAGTTGAACCAAATCTATTTTTAAAAGCTCTAAGCATTCTTAAATCCTTAGATGACTCACCCTCAAAATATAAAACAGTATCAACCATATGCTCTAATACCCTTGGACCTGCGATACTTCCATCTTTTGTAATATGTCCTATTATAAATATAGATATATTTGTTTCTTTTGCTTTTCTCATAAGTTCAAATGTTATTTCTCTAACTTGTGAGACAGATCCTGGGGAGGAAGTTAAATTTGAGGAATATATAGTTTGAATAGAATCAATTATAAGTACTTCGTAATTATTTTTTGTTAGTTCATCTTGTATTTCTTCTAGTTTTATCTCGCTTAATAAATATAAATTATCATGGTTAGCATCTAGTCTATTAGCTCTTAACTTAATTTGTCCAGCACTTTCCTCACCTGAGACATACAGTACTTTTTGTTTGGCTTGGGCAATAGAACCTGCGATTTTTAAAAGTAAAGTTGATTTACCAACTCCTGGACTTCCTCCTATTAAGGTAAGACTTCCAGGAACTATTCCTCCACCTAAAACTAAATCAAATTCATCATTATGTGAAGAAAACCTGACAATATTATCTTGTTTTACTTGTGTAATTGGTATAGCTTTTGATGAGGCATGTATGAGTTGTGAGCTTTGTTTTAAAACTTCTTGTTGTTCTTTGCTTAATTCAATAAAAGAATCCCATCCTCCACAATTAGAGCATTTTCCAAGCCATTTACTAGTTTGAAAACCACAGTGTTGACACTCAAATAATAAGTTCTTTTTTTTGGACATTTTTTTCCTTTGCAATACTGTGTAATAGTATAATCAAAATGATATTTTCTTTCTTAAATGTATTTTTATAACTTAGAAACTTTTTATTCGTACTTATATCTAAATATATCATAGTATGTATTTAGATACATACTATGATATATTTAGATTATAATACAATTATTTATATATGATAATATTGAATTAATAATAAGCTATTAATCATATATGCAAACTAAAATACATATTTTGATACATATTAAAATATGTATCAAAATTAATATAAATAGTATTTAAATTTATTTATAAATTTATATGTACATAAATTTTATGTATTTATATACATAAAAATATACATATTATATATTGATTTATATTAAATTAAATTATATAAAATTTATTAATTGTAAAATAATTATATTTAATATAAATCATAATATAATATATATTATAGTTAGTATTAAAATTTGTAAGATACCATATATAAATACTTTGATATATAATATAAATTTATAAATTCTTCTTATTTAATATTGACAAAGTATATGTATTTGTTATATTATATGTATAAAAATATGTATTGGAGATATATAATGAATTATTTGAACTATACTTCAGAAGAAATGTTCTCATCGACACAGTTAATACGAAATAGTAAAACAATCTTTGATAAGCTGCAAAAGAACAAAGATATTCAAAAGGCTATTATATTAAGAGATGGAAAACCTAGTTTTATACTTTTAGATTTTCATTTTTATGAAAAACTAATGAGAGAACATATAGACTTACTAAAATCCTCAAACTTAAAGCATAAAGACATTCCTAGTGAAGACAAGCAAAATTTTGTTCAAAATATCCCTGAAAAGCCTACTACTGCTAATATTGAGGATAAAACTATTCAAGATACAAAAATAAAACAAGAGCCAAAAATAGAAGAAAAAGAAGAATCACAAACAAGTAATCAAATCAATGAAAATGATTTAGAGAAAGCTTTGGCAGAAATCGAGCAATTAGATTTAAAAAAGTTTAAAGATAACAAAGAAGATAACCCTAAGCCATTAAAGGAATTTTGGGATAAATAAATTCTTTCATTAGATTTTAATTTAATTTTAGTTAAAATTCTGTTGATATAATAGATTGTAGGGATATTAATGACAGAAGCTAAGTATATTTGGATGGATGGCAAGTTTGTTAGTTGGAATGATGCAAAAATTCATATTTTAAGTCATACTTTACATTATGGTAATGGTGCTATTGAGGGTACTAAAGCATACAAAACCCACGACGGAAGATGTGCAATTTTTAAGTTAAAAGAGCATACAAAAAGACTTATGTATTCTTCTAAAATGACTTTATTAAATGTGCCTTTTAATGAAGATACATTAAATAAAGCTCAAGTAGAATTATTACAAAAAAATGAACTCTTTGATGGTGCTTATATACGACCATTAGTATATTTAGGTTACGGAGTTATGGGACTTTATCACAAAGAAGCACCTGTTCATGTTTCAGTTGCAGCTTGGGAGTGGGGAGCTTATTTAGGAGATGAGGGTCTACAAAAAGGCGTTCGTGTTAAAATAGCTTCTATGACAAGAAATTCAAATACCTCAGGTATGGGTAAGGCAAAAGCAGTTGCCAATTATCTTAACTCTCAAATGGCAAAATTTGAAGCAGTTGAGTGTGGTTATGATGAGGCATTATTAAGAGACGATCAAGGTTATATCGCTGAAGCCAGTGGGGCTTGTTTTTTTATAGTTAGAGATGGTGTTCTTATTAGTCCACCAAATGATAATTCATTAGAATCAATTACACAAGCAACTGTTATTGATTTAGCTCATGATTTAGGCTATAAAGTTCTTAGACGAAAATTAACAAGAGAAGAAGTATATATAGCAGATGAAGCATTTTTTACAGGAACTGCTGTTGAAGTAACTCCTATACGAGATATTGATGCTAGAATAATAGGTGAGGGCAAAAGAGGACCAATTACAAAAATATTACAAGATGCTTATTTTGATGTAGTTGCAGGTAAAAATGACAAATATTTAAAAAATTTAACATATATTAATTAAAAAAAGGAAAATACATGCCAATAGATAATGACTATTTTAAAAATAAACAACAAAATCAAAATGGATCGAACGGGGGAGGTGGTGATTATAGACCTCCTTTTGAACCACCTGAGATATTTAAAAACTTAGGTAAAAAAGCAGGTATTATTTATGCTATTGTTGCTGTACTTGCTTTATTGTTTTTCGTAAAACCTTTTATTATCGTAGAATCTGGTCAAGTTGGTATTAAAAGTACAGCAGGTAAATATGAGGAAGAGCCTTTAAGACCAGGTTTTCATCTTTATATTCCTGGAGTTCAAAAAGTTAGACTTGTTGATACAAAAGTTAGACTTATGAATTATAAAACAGTAGAAGATATGAGTGGTTTTGATTCAGGCATTAGAGTTAATCCTGCAATTTCTATTTTAGATGCAAGAGGTTTACCTGTTTCTATTGAATTAACTGTTCAATATAGATTAACAGCTGATGGAGCTCCTAAGACTATCGCTAATTGGGGACTTTCTTGGGAAGACAAGATTATTAACCCAGTTGTAAGAGATATTGTAAGAAATGTAGTTGGAACTTATACAGCTGAGGAATTACCAACAAAAAGAAATGAAATTGCATTAAAAATAGAGCAAGGTGTACGAGATAATATTGATGCTTTACCATCAAAACCTGTTGCACTTTTATCAGTTCAATTAAGAGAGATAGTTTTACCTCAAAAAATAAGAGAGCAAATTGAAAGAGTACAAATAGCAAATCAAGAAGCAGAAAGAGTAAAATACGAAGTTCAAAGAGCAAAACAAGAAGCTGAGAAAAAAGCAGCCTTAGCAATAGGAACTGCACAAGCTAAAAGAATTGAAGCTAAAGGTATAGCTGATGCAATAACTATTGAAGCTAAAGCACAATCGCAAGCAAATATTGCTATTGCAAAATCTTTAACTCCAAATTTGTTAAAAATGCAACAAATAGCAATTCAAGGTAAATTTAATGATGCACTAAGAGTAAATAAAGATGCAAAAATCTTTTTAACACCTGGTGGTTCAACTCCAAATATTTGGGTTGATACGAAGAGTACATCAAGAAATAGTGTAATTAGTCAATAATACTAAGAGTATGATTGATTTCTTAGGATAAAAATATGTGTATCGAAAAAATAAATTGGGATAAAGTAAATGGTTTAGTACCCGTAGTTACCCAAGATAATACTAGTAATGAAGTTTTAATGTTAGCTTATATGAATAAAGAAGCATTAAAACTTACATTAAAGACAAAAAAAGCACATTATTATAGCAGAACAAGACAGAGCTTATGGAAAAAAGGCGAAACTTCAGGACATATACAAGATGTCAAAGATATTTTAATTGATTGTGATAATGATACAATTTTATTAAAAGTTGATCAACATAAAGTAGCTTGTCACACAGGAAGAAAATCTTGTTTTTACACTAATTTAGAAACTGGAGAAATTGTTAAAAGTAGTATCGTAAATTCTTCATCTAGCAGCATAGAAAAATTATATAATATTATTTGCCAAAGAAAAAATACAGATCCTACTAGCTCTTATACGGCAAAACTACTTCAAGGCAAGAGTAATTATATGTTAAAGAAGGTTTTAGAAGAGGCTAGTGAATTTACTTTTGCGATAAAAGATAATGATGAAAAAGAAATCATTTATGAATCAGCTGATTTGCTTTACCATTGTTTAGTTGCTCTTGCATCTAAGAATATCACCCCTGAACAAATACAAATAGAGCTAGAAAGACGATTTAAATTTTCAGGAATACAAGAGAAGAATTCTCGTTCTAAGTAGAAGGCATTTTACTTGTTTTGATATTTAAGAATACAAATGATATCAAAGCAAACAGTGCAGAATAAAGAAATAAATACTCACCATATAATTTTCCAGCACTTAAAGCTCCTATAAATCCACCTAAACCATAAGCAATACCGTACATAAATTGTTGAGCTAATTTTTTATTCTCATATAAAGTATATAAATACATAATAATAGCACTATGATATAAACCAAAAGAAAAAGCATGAATACTTTGTGTGGCATATATTATTATAAGATTATCTGGAAATAAATACAACAATAACCACCGTAGAGCCGTAATGGCAATTGAAAACTTGATAATATTTAGTAAATTCTTTTTTAATAAAGGTGCTTGAAAATATAACATTACAATTTCACATATAACACCAAATGCCCATAAATAAGATATTGCTTCTAAAGAAATGCCTTGTTCTAACTCATAAATTGTAAAAAAATTATAAAATGACCCAAAACTTACTTGCATAAAAAATAAACTTAACCAAAATGACCAATATTTTAAAAAAGAAAATCTCTTATATGAGATTTCTTCTTTATGGGAGATATCATATTTTAATAAAACAAAAGAAAAGAATATGGTAAAAACTATAGTGATAAAATAATAATGTATTGCAATATTAGGTTGATTTAAAAATTTAGCTAAGATAAGAGCAATTAGCATAAAACCTAAAGAGCCAAATAGTCTTGATTTTCCATATTTTTGCTTACCTAAATTTTTCAAGGCAATTACTTCAATATAAGGAAGTATAATACTCCAGCCAATGCCCAAAAATAGATTTGTAATCATAAATAAATAAAAGCTATGAATAGTAAGATAAAACATAGCTGTTGAAATCAAAGAAATAATAAGAAATATTTTAAAAATTCTTTGATTTAATTGTATTTTATTTAGAAAAACAAAAGGTGTAATAAATCTAATTAAAGGTGCAATTGCAAAAATAATTCCAATTTCCAATGTAGAATATAAAAGATTTTTTAATACTGTTGGCATAAAAATGATATATACAGCAATAGCTGCAAAATAAAAAAAATAAAAGGCAGATAAATTAAAAAACAACATTATTTTTGGTAAATAAGACTTGTTCGTGAAAGAATATCATAAAATGTTTTCTTGTCTTTTCTAAAAAAAGGCATAAAAAGTAAAAGAAATGTTAGCATTGTAAAAGCCATACAAAAATATCTAAATAAAGCTTGAACTGGCGATATCTTATTATTAGTAGTATTATTTACTAAATATAAATTATATGCTTTCAATCCTGGGGTTTGGGATGTTCTTATCCAAAATAAGACAATAATGATTAAATGAGTAATAATAATAAGAGACCAAGCAAAACTTCTTTGTTTTGCAAATTCTTGTAGGCTTCCAATTATTAAGTAAATTACTATATATAATATGGGTATAGTAATTAAAAAAGAATCTATTATAAAAGCTTTAAATCTCGTAAATAAGGGAATGAAAAATATTTTTTCAACAGTATTTGATTTTTCTTTTTGCTTATTTATTTTATTCTTTTTTTTCATTTATTTTAGTTGTTTTTACTTCCTGGCTTATATGCTTGGGATTTTCCTTCTTTACATAAGGGACAATTAGAAGGTTCATAAATGTCAAAAACAAAATCTTCAAGTGCAAAAAGAGGTTTATCTAAAGGTAATTTACAATTTTTTTGTCTTTGCAATTTACTATTTCGCCTTGTACAAAAACCTCTATTTGCTAATGCAGCATAAGCTACAACTTGCCCACCATTTTTTTCTATCTCATTTGCCGCTTCTAATGCTGAACCACCAGTTGTGATAATGTCTTCACAAATTAAAAATTTTTCATTTTGCTTAACTTCAAAACCTCTTCTAATAGTCATTTTTGTATTCACTCTTTCAGCAAATATAAATCTAACTCCTAACTGTTCTGCTAAAGCATAACCAGATATTATACCACCAAGAGCAGGTGAGCAAATGGCATCAATATGGATACCAGCATCTGTGATTTGTTTGGCTAAGGCACTTGCTAGTATCTTCGCAGTTTTGGGGTCTTCTAAGACTTTTGCAGATTGTAAATAGTACTTAGAATGGTATCCACTACTTAGTTTAAAATGACCTTCTAAATAAGCATTAGAATCTTTATATATTTGTTCTATATTCATACTAAACCTTAAGTATTTCTTGTTCTTTTGTTTTTAAAATATCATCACAGGAGTTTACAACTGTGTTGGTTATTTTTTGAATTTCATCAAGTGCTTTTTTATTCTCATCGTCAGAAATATCTTTGTCTTTATGCAAAGTTTTTATTTTATCATTTGAATGTTTTCGTATATTTCTAATTGCTACTTTTGCATTATCAGTCATAACTTTTGCACCCTTTGCACTTTCTTTTCTTTGCTCAACAGTCATGGGTGCAAAATATAGTTTTATTATTTCTCCATCATTATTTGGATTAACACCTATATTTGCATTTTGAATTGCTTTTTCAATTTTTTCTAATAGATTTTTTTCCCATGGATTAACAACGATAGTTGTAGCATCTGTGGCTATTACTGAACCAACTTGAGTTAATTGTGTTTGTGTACCATAATAATCTATCTTAATGGCATCTAAAACAGAAGTAGTGACCTTTCCTGTTCTTAGTGTTTTATAATCACGTCTTAAAGCTTCAATTGATTTTTGCATATTTTCTTTTGCATTAGTGTATATATCTTCTAACATATTTATTATTCCCCTTTATTTTTGATTAGCATAATACTTGATCTTGTATAAATATTCGTAGCTAAAGATAGTCTAATCCTATTTTTTTTTAAGTACTTGTTTATCTTAAGTTCAATAATACCATTATTAGCAACAATATTTGACCAACCATAGCCTGTAATAAACAACTTTAGATTTTTTAATTTTGGATTTACTTTAGCATATACGGTTTTTAGTATACCATCTTTTGGATAAATTAAAGGCTCCATCCATTTGACATCAATTGTTTTATATTTAAAAACTTCTCTTAAGCTAGTCTTTGAGGATATTGGTATTCTCCTTATATTTAAAACATCTGAATTTGTATAAACTGAACCTGGACTTTGGTTAAATATTGCATCAAATTTAAATTTATTTATTTCTTTAAAAACTTTTTGATTATATTCTCCAAAGGGATAAACATAAGTGTTTACTTTTTGATTTAATTTTTTAAAAATCAAATCTAAACCTTTTTTAGTATCTTCATATATCTCATTTGAACCAAGATGAGTTAGGTGTTTGTGGGAATAAGAATGTAAAGAAATATCACCATAGTTCGATATTTCTTTGATTTGTTTCCAAGTTAAAAAATCTTTATAATTATCATCTATAGCTTTTACATAAAGTGCTAAGACAAATGGGTATTTGTATTCTTTAAATATTTTAAAAGCATGAGTATAAAAACTTTTATATCCATCATCAATCATTAAAAGAACCCAATTATCTGGTATAGTTTCTTTTTGATTTAATTTTTCAAGTAAATCAGAAAGACTAACAACCTTATATGAATGTTTTTTCAAAAACTCAAATTGTTCTATTAATTTAATACTTGATATATTAGTACTTGGGTGTTTGAATTCATTAAACCTATGATAAACAAATACATGAGCATTTGCATTAAGGTATAAATAAGATATAAAAAGAAGTAAGAAATACTTCAATTTATCTTACTTGCTATTTGGAATAACTGGTACAGCAGGTACTAATGGAATTTGTTTGCTAGTATTAGGTTTAGCAGGTATTAGCCTGTCAGTTTTTACTGTATCGACTACACTTTGTTGTTTTTGTTGATTATATATATAACCAAGAGTTAAGGTATTAGTAACAAATAATAAACCAAGTGTCATAGTGATTTTTGTTAAAAAACTAGCAGGACCTTTTGCTCCAAATAAAGAATCATTACTACCACTATAGGCACCAAGACCTATACTAGAACTTTTTTGTAATAATACTGATATAGTTAACATTATTGCTAAAACAAATTGCACTATTAAAAGAGATGATGACATATTTACTTTCCTTGTTGAAAAATGGAACCTATTTTACCTTAAATTTATTTAAAAAAAGTTAAAATTCTTTAAATTTACTAAAAAGAAAGTAGAACTTATAAATATGCTTATACAAAAAGAATTTTCAAAACATGCATTTGAATACGATAATTTTAATATTATCCAACAATTAGCAGCAAAAGCATTGGTTCGAGATATAACTAATCAACCTAAAAGAATACTAGAAATAGGCTCAGGTTCAGGGCAGGTGGTAAAATATATTACTTGGGATTTTGATTTATATACAGCAGTAGATTTTTCAGCTTCCATGTGCGAAATACACCCAAAAAGAAAAAATCTTAATATTATGTGTTATGATTTTGATTCAGATAAATTTATAAAAAAAATGCAAAATGAATATTTTGATATCATCATTTCCTCTTCATCTTTACAATGGTCAAAGAATTTACCAAAACTATTAGAACATTTAAGTAAAATTACAAAAACTTTTTATGCCGTTTTATTTACTTCTAATACTTTTAAAAGTATACAAAATATCACTAAAATTTCATCACCCATTCTTTGCCAAGAAGATATTAAAAGTGCTTTTTTAAATAACTTTGAGTGTGAATTTGATATATTGACTTATAAATTAGAATTTGAAAATAAAAAAGAATTATTTGCTTATATTAAAAAATCTGGAGTGGCTTCTAATACTAAAGCACTAGATTTTAAAAATGCAAAAAAATTATATAAGGAATATAAAGTAAATTATTTAGAATTTGAGCTTATTTTTGTTAAAGCTATTTCTAAATCATAAAGTTCATATCTTATGTATTTAAAGTTTTCACTATCTTTTACTGAATTTAGCTTGAAAAACTCTTCTAATACTCTTGCACTTTCTTGAGCTCTTTTAAAATTTGCTACAAGAATAGATTTTAAATCGTTTCGTAATTGCTCACTAGGAGTAGACTGTTTTAAAACATCATTTTTGATATCTCTTGATTTTAGTAAGTTATCATATTGTGCAACTCTACTTTTATGCCTTAAGACTTTGAGTTTATAAGATATTTCTTTGTTGTTATAAATATATCTAAATATATCTTCAACAACACGAATACCTTCTCTTAACCTATTCAAATTTGCATCAAGTAATCTTAAAGTATTTTGTTCCATTATAAGCTTATTTAAAATGTATAACTATACTCTTGAGTACTCAAGAGTATAGTTTATTAGTCATCACTATTAAAAATACCTAAAATTTGTAATAGTGATATAAATAGATTAAAAAAGTCTAAATATAAAGATAAGGCAGCTTCAATTGGAGAATCATATCCACCTTTTATGATTTGCTGAGTATCATATAATATGAAAGCAGAAAATAGTAAAGCTCCACCACTGGCAATTAATAGTTGAAACATTGATGACTGGAAAAATATATTTGATATACTTGCTACTATCATTATGATAAGTGCAATAAATAGCATTTTCCCCATAGATGAAAAGTCTCTCTTAGTTGACATTGCAAACATAGATATTCCACCAAATGCAACTGAGGTCATTAAAAATGCTTGCCCAACAATAGAAGCTCCTCCTGGCATGGAAAAAATAGATGTTAATAGGGGTGCTATTGTTAATCCTGAGATAAAAGCAAAAGCAAATAAAACAGCTAAGTTAACACCTGGAATATGTTTAACTCTAGGAATTACAAACCAAATTAATGCAATTTCAATACCAAATAATAGCCAATATATTCCTCCCATTAAATAAGATACAATATCAAGCCCAATATAAGCTCCAGCAGTTGCTGCTAAAAGTGAACCTGCAAATAATTGATAAGTTGCTTTTAAAAAACTCATTAATTTTATTCTTGATGAATCCATAGTTTGATTCGATTCGTGAGATAAATAATCTCTATTATACATAATTAAAATCCTTTCTTTTTTATATTAATACCACATTTTATTCTTTTAATCTTAATATTTACTTTAATAAATTCTAGCATTAGTTTTAACTAGTTATTTTGCTTGTAAATTTACTTAAATAATTCTATTTTCTTTGTACGAAATTCTTTTTGCTTTAAGCATTATTGTTGTAAAATATTTTACAAATTTATCATAATACTATACTTAATTTTTCAATAAAAATTACCTTGATTGAAGGAGAACTCATATATGAATGTTAAAAAATTTTTAGCTATTGTTACAATAATAGGAATTATATCTTTTCCTATTGTAGTTGATAAGCTTATAAGTAAGGCTGTCATAAATGAAAAAAATACTTTACTTACTTATGGTCTTGAATTAAATGTTAAAAAAGAATTTGGCTTTTTTGGTTCTAAAAGAGATATTGAACTTACTATCATAGATGCTGAAATTTTTTTTAAAACACTCTTGATTAAACTTGATATTAAGATTTTTGAGAAAAAACAATTAGCAAATTTCTTTTCTACTTCTAAAATAGATGATGTTTTAAAAGGAATGAAATTTAAAGGTAATATTATAACAAATAATTATTTGCCAAATGATTATGAGATTAATTTAGCTTTAAAAAAACTATCTACGAAAATAATGAGTGTGGTTTCTGTTGAAAAAGATTTAGAATTTATAATAGATTTATTAGAAGAAGAGATTGTTGAATTCAAGATTATACTCAATGCAAATAATGAAGATGATTATACTATAATTCTAAAAGATATAAAAAAAGAAATGAATATTAAAGGTGAAAAAATATTCTTTGAGTTTGCAGATAATAAACTTGTTAAAGAAGATAATATGTATACTTATACGATAAATAAACAAATCTTTAAAACAAATAATAAAACAAACAATAAAGCAAATATATCTTTAAGTATGAATAATTTCAAAGAAACTTACTCCTATGATGATGAGTTCAATCAATTTCTTGATATATCCTTAAATGATTATGAATTATTTACAAAAACATTCAATCTTAAGGTATTAAAGTTTTTTATGAAAATAAAAACTAGTTCAAAAAAAGAAATTGTAAATAATGATTTTTTACTTAATATAAATCATTTTTTTCTAAGAAATAAATTATTAATCACTTCTTTTGATAAATTAGGCTTTTATCTTAATTTTTACAATATAAAAGAAAAAGAAATAAAAAACTTATTAGATAGCATACAAAATCCTAATAATTATTATATTTCATCTTCAGAAAATAAATTATTTCTAGCTCTTTTAGATATAGTAAATTTGGGATTTGATACGAAGCTTACATTAAATCTTAAAAATTTAAATTTTTCAGGTCAATTATTAAATAATTTAGACCTTCAAATAGATGTTAAATTAAATAAGAATCGAATAACAAATAGTTCATTACCACCTGAAATATTAGAAAACCTTGATATCACTTCTAAAATCATCTTAGATGAAAAGTTTTTACAAAATCCTCTAATAAAAATGAGTCTAGGAAAAATACTCTCTTATGGGAAAGTTAAAGGTACTTCTGTGATTTTTGATATTAAATATAAAGATTTAGTATTAAGAGTAAATGATAATAAAGTTAAGCTTTAAACTTTGTATCATTTGTTAATGAATTATTGTAAGGAAAAAGGAACAAAATGCAAAACCTGATTACAACTTCTGATTTTACTAAAGACGAAATTATAAATTTATTTGACAATACAAGACAATTCTTAGATTTTAAATCAAGCGAAATTTTAAAAGGTAAAATTATCGTAATTTTATTTTTTGAAAACTCAACAAGAACTAGAAGCTCTTTTGAAATAGCAGCAAAAAGATTAGGTGCTCAAATAGTAGCCTTAGATGTGGGTACATCTTCTCGAAATAAGGGCGAAACTATATTTGATACAGTTGCTAATATAAATGCGATGAAACCTGATGCTCTTATTATCAGGCACAGTAAGTGGGGTCTTCCTGAAACATTAAGTAAGTATGTAGCTTGTCCTATTATAAATGCAGGAGATGGCGAACATGCACATCCTACTCAAGCCTTATTGGATTTGTTTACAATAATTGAGCATTTTAAAGGTGATATTAAAGGCAAAAAAATTGCCATTGTAGGAGATGTTAAAAGTTCAAGGGTTTGTGGTTCTAATAAAAGACTTCTTCCAAGGTTTGGGTTAGAGCTTTGTTTTGTAGCACCTAAGTGTTTTCAATATGAAAATAGTGAATATAAACAGTATGATAGCTTAAATGATGTTATAGACAATGTTGATATTATTATGAGTTTAAGAACTCAACTAGAAAGGCATAATGAACGATTTTTTGAATCTTTAAATGAATATGCAAAAAATTATTGCATCACTAAAGAAGTTTTTGGAAACAGAGATATTCTACTCTTGCACCCAGGACCTGTTAATAGAAATATTGATATTTCTGATGAAATGCTAAAAGATCCTAGAAATAAAATATTAGAACAAGTTACAAATGGTGTAGCAGTTAGAATGGCAATACTTCAAAAATTAATAAAATAAGTAATTATTTGAAAAAAGAAGAAATTAGATTAATCTTAAATCAATATGGGGCTTCTCAAAAAGCATTCTTTTTTGCGATATCTTATGATTTTTCTAAATTTTATATTAACACTTTAGATACTTTGCCTAAAGAAATCAAATATTCTATGAATAATACATCTTCAATAGAAAGCTTAAATAAAGAAGATATTATTAAATATCCTATATCTTTTGAAGAATATAAAGAAAGATTTGACATCTTACAAGAGTATATTAAAAATGGAGATACTTATCTAGCTAATCTTACATTTCAAACAAAAATAAAAACAAAATTTAATTTAAATGACATATATGAAAAAGCACAAGCTAAGCATAAATTAAAATTCTTTGATAAATTTGTATGTTTTTCACCAGAAACTTTTTGTGATATAAAAGAGAATAAGATTTATACTTTTCCTATCAAAGGTACGATTGACGCAAGTGTTGCTAATGCAGAGAATATATTATTAGATAATATTAAAGAAAAAGCAGAACATACTATGGTAGTTGATTTATTAAGAAATGATTTATCAAAAATAGCGTCAAATGTTAGCGTTGAGCATTTTAGATATACCGATATCATAAATGCAGGAGATAAAAAGCTATTACATACTTGCTCAAAGATATCTGGAAATCTCACAAAAAATTGGAATGAAAAAATAGGAGATATTTTAACATCTATACTTCCAGCTGGTTCAGTTACAGGTTGCCCTAAAAAAAGTACGATAAATATTTTAAAAGAATTAGAAAACTATAATAGAGATTTTTATACAGGTATTTTTGGTGTATATGAGAATGATAGCCTTAATTCAGCTGTAATGATAAGGTTCATTGAAGAAAATAAAAATAAAGAAGTAGTTTTTAAAAGTGGTGGGGGTATTACTTGTGATTCTGATTCTTTTATTGAATACCAAGAATTACTTGATAAGATTTATCTTGCTTTTTAAACTTAAGTTAAATAATACAATGAAAAATATATGAGTAATGAAACTTTTTTTGAAACAATTAAATGCGAAGATTATAAAATATATAATTTAAAGTTTCACAATACAAGACTAGCAAAAACAATAGCAAAAAATATTAATCTTGCTGAATATATCTACCCTTTAAATTCAAAATTATTAAAATGTAAAGTAATTTATAATGAAAATGAGATTTTAAGTGTGGACTTTGAAACTTATAAAAAAAGAAATATTCAATCTTTTAAATTAATTTATGATGACAATATAAGTTATGGCAAAAAATCAACTTCAAGAGGTGATATTAATAAATTATCTAATAAAAAAGATAATTCTGATGAAATTATCATTATAAAAAATAATTTAATAAGTGATACTTCTATAGCAAATATAGCTATTTTTGATGGATATAATTGGTTAACACCAAAAACACCTTTACTTGAAGGTACTTGCAGAGCTAGATTATTAGAAAAAAAACAAATTTTTAAAAAAGATATTACTCTTGCTATGTTACAAAATGCAAAAAAAATAGCACTTATGAATGCTATGATTGACTTTGATATTTTAGAAACTTATACTTTGGTTTGATATTTTTTTGTAAGTTATGGTTCATCTTATAGTTGTTTTTCTTATATACTTCCTTCTTTTTCAATTACTAGCACTCTAGCTTCTCCAATAGGATGAGCATAATGTGCAGTTCCAACTGAAGCATAAAATATATCACCGATATTTAGTATTAATGATTTTTCTTTTTTATCCTCTTTGTAAAACATTTTAACTTGACCATCTAAAACGACAAATACTTCTTCTCCCTCATTGGTATGCCATTTATATGGTTTATCTGTCCAGTGTAGTTTAATAGTAATGCCATTCATATTTGAAATTTGTTTTGAACCCCAAGCATTTTTTGCTTTAAAATTCTTGCTTTTAATTATCTCCATATTTATTTACTCCTAAGCACAGATATATTCATAAAATTATGCCAATATTTATATTAAACTAAGCTATTAATTAATAATTGAAATACAAAATAATTTTTTATAATATATTTAAACTTAAAGATATCATTAAATTGTTTGATATTTTTGCTATAATATCTTTAATTTTAAAACAATATAAAAGAGAATAAAATGTCAGCAATAAAAAGAGTAAAAGAAGCAATAGAAGAGATTAAAAAAGGCAATATGGTTATCATGTTAGATGATGAGAATAGAGAGAATGAAGGAGATTTAGTTTACTCAGCAGCTTTTAGTACAGCAGATAAAGTAAATTTTATGGCAAGTTATGCCAAAGGTTTAATTTGTGTATCTATTACAAATGAGACTGCTCGAAAACTAGATTTAAACCCTATGGTTAAGTCTAATACTTCATCTTATGAGACAGCTTTTACAGTATCCGTTGATGCAAAAGATGCTTTAACAGGAATTAGTGCCAAAGAAAGAGATGATACCATTAATATTTTAGCAAATCCTATTTCAAGTGCAAGTGATTTAGTAAGACCTGGGCATATTTTTCCATTGATTGCACAAAATGGTGGAGTATTAGTTAGAACTGGACATACTGAGGGAAGTATTGATTTGTGTAAATTATCTGGCTTAAATGGCGAAGCTGTTATTTGTGAGATTATGAAAGAAGATGGCACGATGGCACGAAGAGATGATCTTGATTTATTTGCACAAAAATACAATATGAAACAAATTTATATTTCAGATTTAGTTGAATACAGATTATCAAATGAGACATTAGTTGAAGAAATATCTTCTTCAAATATTACATTTTTTAAAAAAGATGCTAGAAAAATAACCTTTAAAGATCATCTAAAAAAAGAACATTTTGTAATAATTTTTGGGAAAATAGACTCTACAAGCCATGTAAAGTTTCATATTATAAATTCAGATATTGAATTATTTTTTAATGATAAAAAACTATCTTCAATGTTAAAAACAATTGAATTCTTACAAGAAAACAAAGGAGTATTAATATTTTTAAATGATGATACTGCTCATAAAGAATCTAATAGAAACTATGGTATTGGGGCTCAGATATTAAACTGCCTTAACATAAAAGGAATAAAACTTCTAACTTCAGGAGGAAAACACTCTTATATAGGATTAAATGGTTTTGGTTTAGAAATAATAAAAGAAATACAACTTAATTAAGCTGTGTCTCTTTGTCTATATTCTTCATAAGAACCTTTAAAGTCGATAATGCTTCCATCACTTTGAATTTCAATAATTCTATTTGCATAAACATCAAGTAGCTCTCTATCATGTGATACACAAACAACTGAACCATCATAAGCTAATAATCCCTCACCTAAAGCTATGATAGCTTCTAAATCAAGATGATTTGTAGGTTCATCAAGAACCATAAAGTTAGGTTGTTCAAGCATGATTTTAGAAAGCATCATTCTGTGTTTTTCACCACCACTACAAGATTTTACTTGTTTTTCTTGCTCAGTTCCATTAAACAACATTCTTCCTAGACAGTTTCTTATCTCTCCTATATCAGCGTCCCTATCAAAAGCTCTTAACCAATCATACAAAGTCATATCACCTTGAATTAAATCAGTAGCATTTTGAGGGAAATAAGCATTTTGTATAGTTGCACCCCATAATATATGACCTTTAGTAGCTTTAATATTTTCAACAATAATTTCACATAAGGTGGTCTTACCTATACCATTTGGTCCAATGATTGCGATTTTATCATCTTTATTTACTGTAAAAGAAATGTTGTTTAATACTAGTTTATCATCAAATGATTTAGAAATATTTTTTACACTTAATAATTCTTTACCAACTGTTCTTTTTTGTTTAAATATAATAGAAGGATCTCTTCTTGAAGATACTTTAATGGCATCAATATCCAATTTATCTAATTGTTTTTGTCTTGATGTTGCTTGTTTTGCTTTTGAAGCATTTGCAGAAAATCTAGCTATAAATTTTTCTAGCTCATCTTTTTCTTTTAACTTTTTATTTGTATCTTTTTCATTTTGAGAAGCTATTAGAGTTGAAGCTATATACCAGTCATCATAATTACCAGAGAATTCTCTAATTTGTTTATAATCTACATCTAAGATATTTGTACAAACTGCATTTAAAAAGTGTCTATCATGTGAGATAACGACCATTGTTCCTTCATGTCGTTGTAGCTGGTTTTCTAACCAACCTATAGTTTTAATATCAAGATTATTAGTAGGCTCATCTAAGAATAATATATCAGGTTTTGGATATAAAACTTGGGCTAAAAGAACAATAAACTTATCACTACTTGTAACCGTACTCATTAAATCTTGATGTGTTGATGATTTAAAACCTAAATCTTCAAGAATTTTTGTAATTTTAATATCGTATTCATAAGTTGGATCTTCTTCACAACATATAATTTCTAATTCACTTAATCTGTCATTTATCTCATCTGTAAAATCTTCACTTAAATAAAGTTTTTCTTTTTCTTTAATAGCATCATAAAGTCTTTTATTCCCAAGTAATACTGTATCAAATATACTATAAGCTTCAAATGCAAATTGATTTTGACCTAATGCCCCTACTTTTTTTCCATTTTGAACTTGCACTTCTCCATCACTTGCATCTTCAAGACCAGACAAAATATTTAAAAAAGTTGTTTTACCTGCACCATTTGCACCAATTAGACCATATCTTTTACTAATGCTTAACTTTAAATTTATGTCTTTGAATAAAACTCTTGAACCAAAAGTTTTTTTTAGTTTTACTATTTGTACCATATATACTCTCTTTAAATAAGTTTTCGCGATTATAGCTAAAATACTATTAGTATTGTATTATTTATGAAAAAAATTGGATATATAATACAAAGTGTTGTTTTAGATGGTAAGAGAGGCTTATGTAAAGCTTTTAATGATATTCCTAAGTAAATGGTGCCACTTGACAATTATTAGAAAGATTGTGAAAATAGCCGTATACAGCAGTGTTTTTGAAAAAAAGAACTTCTGGTATGGGTTGAGAGAATGAAGGTTAATAGTAGAATCCATCGGGAATTATCCCATTTTTATACTGTAATTTTCTTTTCAGTTTCTCTCGTTATTTAGCTATGTTTTTGGGGATATGAAATTATTTTAGTAGATTTTTATGGTCCTTGAACTGTATATGTATTTTGTTAAATGAGTTTTTCAAACACTCTGATTTTATCTTCTTTAATTTTGTAATCTGATAGGTGTTTATGAATCAACTTCCAAAAGTCCTTAGAGTGGTTTTCAAAAGTTATATGAGCTAATTCATGTATTACAACATATTCAATTAGTGAAGAAGATAGTTTTACCAAGTGGTAGTTAAATGAGATACGATTAGTTGAGCTACACGAACCCCATCTGTTTTTGGAGTATCTGAAACTTATATGTTCAGGTGCTACTTCCATAGTCTTAGCCCACTTTTTAGTAAGTGGTATTATTTTGTCTATTGCTTTTTCTTTATAGAAGTTTTCAATAGCATTATGTATTTCAGAATCACTATATTTGAGTGGAGTTGTTATATGAAACTTTGAGTGAGTGAAGTTGATAGTAATATTTTCAGCAGTTTCATCTTTAATCATATTTACATAGTAGCTTTTACCCATATAATAAAGTCTTGAACCCGTTGTGATATCTTTGTTAATCGCTATTGATTTGAACAGCTCAAGTTTCTTACTTATCCAAGCTGATTTATTCTGAACCATCTTGTTAATATCTTCTATGGTGGTAGTGTCATTTGTTTTTACCAATACCCCATCAGTATCAACATTAATATATGTATTTCTTAGTTTAGCTTTTCGCTCTATCTCAAATACAATATTTTTAGTGCCATACTCTACACTATACAAATGTTTCTACCAACTTAGCCACTATATCCTTTGAAAGTTTTCTATCTACACCATACTTAGCAAGGAGAGGCTTGATAGAGTTTCTCATATCTTTTTGAGCATCACTTTGAACAAGTATTGCTTTGGCATTTAACCACTCATGAAGAGTATCAAATATTTCAAGTGTAAGCTCAGTAGCTTCTTCTGTAAGCTCTTTGATTAAGTCATAAACCACAAGTTGCTTATCATAACTTAAACCAGAAGCACTATGTCTATTCTTGTGGCGATTAATAATATCTTCCATATCACTAAACAAATCTATAACAGCTTGTTTTCGGTCTATCTTAGCATCAAGTAGCTTTCTTTCTAATAACTCAGATAGTTCAAGTGCTAACTCTGGATTTTCTTCTTCATTTGCTTTTATGATTGCTTTTGCTTTATCAAGTGGGTTGTGTTTCCCCTCTCTTATAAGTTCTGCTTGAAACTGTTTATAGTCTGTAATATCTATTGGTTTTTCAAGTAGGTATTCTATCCCATTAGCTCTAAGGTGTTTATCTAAAATCATTTGAAGCTTCTTACTATCTTCACGAGTAATCTTCTCTTTAGAATCTCTAACCATCATTTTCAGTTCATTAAACAGTTTGAAATCATAATAATATTTTATAGCAAATGGGTCTGGAAGAACTATGTTCATTGATTTATTAAAATCAGCTACAAGCTCTTTGAACTTATCTTTTATATCTTTTGGCTTTAAGTAGTTTATTGCTTGAAGTATAAAATCATCTCTTTCATTTTCTCTATTCTTCTTGTTACTTTTGAAGTGATTTATCATCTTTGTATGTCTATTTTCAAGTATAGTTTTTTCACTCTCAATATCCACCATTACATCACTTGGTTCTAAATCTCCACTAAATATTTCTAAGGCATCAACAAGGTGTTTTGTAATCCCTGCGAAATCTACAACATACCCAGCATTTTTACCTTTTCTTGTTCTATTAACTCTTGCTATTGCTTGAAGTAGATTATGCTCTTTTAGTATCTTATCTACATAAAGTGTTTGAAGTATAGGAGCATCATATCCCGTTAGAAGCATATCACTTACAATTAGAAAAGCAGTATTATCAAACTGTCTTTTACCACCACGGCTTTTATCGTTTTCATCTCCAAATGGAAGTTTAAAATCTTCAATAGATTTTTTTACTTCATCTTGTGGTGTTGCTAAATCATAAAACTCTTGTGAGTCTTTCTTTGTATCAAAACTCATTATAACTTTTGATTGGAAGTTGTTTTGACCTTGCTCTGCTAACTTATTAAATGCTTTTTTATAGGCTATTGCTTGGTATCTATTATGACAAACTATCATAGCCTTAAAGCCGTCTAAATAGCTCTTGTTTTTATAGTGTTCTACAATGTTTTTAGCAATCTCTTCAACTCTCCTTGTAGCATTTTTATCAAGTTGTGTAGCTTTGGTTTTTAGTATCGCTTGTTTTTTAGCACTTTCATTTCCAAACATCTTATTGAACTGGGCATCAAGTAGCTCTTTTTCAATGAAGAACTTGCTTAGTCCCGTTTCATAAAGTATTGGAAGAGTATTACCATCTGCTACTGATTGTTTAATAGTATATTTATCTATGTAGTCACCACCATAGAATTCATTTAGAGTTGATTTATTTTCTTTATCTATTGGTGTTCCCGTAAAGGCTATAAACTTAGCATTTGGAAGTGATTGTCTCATATATGAAGCAGTTAGTCCGTATTGGCTTCTATGTGCTTCATCTATTAGAATAAATATATTTTCTTTGGTGCTTAGAACTTCTACTTCTTTTTTCTCTTCTGCTCTGTCTTGAAACTTTTGGATAGTAGAAGTTAAAGTTTTACCATAGCTATCTTTTAGTAGTATCTTTAAGTGCGATATTGAACTTGCTTGTATGGGATTAGAGAAACCTGTTCTTCTAAATGTTGAGCTTATTTGATTGTCTAAATCTGTTCTATCTGTTAGAACTAATATAGTTGGATTATCAAACCCACTTGTTGATGCTCTTAGCTTTGTAGCCAAATAAACCATAGTTATAGATTTACCACTTCCTTGTGTATGCCATACAACACCACCACGGTTTTCATTTTTAAGTCTATCAACTATTTTATTTACTGCTCTTAGCTGTTGGTATCTTGGTAGTTTTTTAATTGTCTTACCCTCAACAACTTCAAATATTACAAAGTATTTGATGATGTCAAGAAACTTTCTCTTTTCAAATAGATTATAGATTAATATATCTTGTGGTGTTGGTTCATTGTCAAGAAGTGCTATAAGTTCGGTAGAAGCCTTCTCATTGTATTTAGAATAGAACTTCATTGATGCTTCTATTGTTCCATATAAGCCACTTATTTTATTGATAGCACCTATTATTTGATTGTAGTGAAATAGTTTTGGAGAGTTAGCTTGATAGTAGTCTAAATCTGGAATATCACTTATATCTATCGTTTGATTTTTAGCTTCTATTACTGCCAATGGAAGACCATTTATAAACACAACTAAATCAGGAATAGAATTAGCTCGCTCACCCTTGAACTTCATCTGATTTACTACAAGAAACTCATTGTTATCAAGATTGTCATAGTCTATAAACTTTACAGCTCTTGGGTGTTCTTCTGGTGTAGGTTTTAGAGATAGAGCATCAGCTTTAGTTATAAGCTTATGTATTTCAGAGTTTATCTCCATTAGTGAGCTTCCACTTACGGCTAATATTTTACGGCTTACTTTTTGTAGGTTATTTTCACTTAGCCAAGGGTTTATTCTTTTTAATGAGCTTGTTAATCTATCTTCAAGAACTACCTCATACATTTCGCCTTTGGCATCAAAATAATTGTACTTTAGCTTTTTGAAAAGCTCTATTGCTGGGAGTTCTGATTGTAGGTATTCGCTCATATTAATCTTTCTAACCTTTTATTTATTTCATCTTTTGGTAGCCAACTGTTATTTAATAGTAATGTTATAGATTTTTCTAAATCATTTTTACTCAACTCACTTTGCTCAATAATTAAATCTAAGATATAAAATATTCCCTTAACATCAACACTATTATTATGTGAAAATTTTCTAAGTGCCTTATCATTACTTAAAATATAAGCCTCATATTTTTTAGCAAAATAATATATAGAATAGTCTTGTGCTGAAATTTTTACTTGACCTAAAGATTGATACTCACTAAAAAATGTCATTAATTCAATGGGGTCAAGAGTATAAATATCCACACTAAGACTTTTTACAAGCATTTTTTGTTTTGTATTCAATTCATTAAAGACAAAGTCACTTGTAGAGATTTTAATATCTAATTTAGAGAACTCTATTAATAGTCCAATTTTTTCTAAATCTATAAAAATATTAGCATCACTAATTAGAAGCATTAAAATATTTCTCCATACTTTTGCAAGGCATCATCGACACTAAGTCCTGATAATTCAGCAAGTTTTGATAATGATATTAGTTCTTCACTATATGCATGAGCTAATAAGTTTTGGAATCTTGTAGTTTTTATCTCTTTCTTGTATTGATATTTATCATCAAATTTTGAAGTTCGATTTATTATCCAAAATTTCTTAAACATTGATTCATTTATAATATTTAATTGTCTTAATCTAAATATAATTCCAGCAATTGAAATACCATATTTTTGTTTTATATGAGCGAGTTCCTTTAATGATATTTTACTCCTTTTATCTCCAAATTCATTTATAACACTTTCTTTTGGAAAAAGAAAAGATCCAGCAAATCTATCACTTATTTTTTCTTCATTTAAATTATTATTAGGTAATACCAAATGAGCTAATTCATGTAAAGCAGTAAATCTTTTTCTATCGCTATTTAATTCTTTAGAGTTATTTAGTACAATAAAGTAATGACTTTCTTCATCATTTACTTCGCCACATAAACCATTAAATTTTCTATCATCATCAACTAATAAAACTTTTATATTTTTAAGTTCTAACATCTCAACAATGTTGCCAATAGGGTCAATACCTAAATTCCAATCTTCTCTTAGTTTAGTAGATACTTTTTCAATATCATCAAAAGAATCAATAGTCTGATTTTCTAATATATTATTAAATTTGTAATCTAAGTCCAATATATTTTCTATTTCTATATATCTTTCTAAATATTCTCTAACTTTTTCTTTTAATACTTCTTGCTTTTTTTTACCAAAAGTAGATTGTTTTCTAAAATCTACCTCTCCTATATTAACATTAATTTTTCTAAAAAAATAATCCACACCTATCCCTAAAGTATTAGCAAGTGCAATTAATACAGCAGACGATGGATTTTTAAGGTTTTTTTCATATTGAGAAATTGATTGTTTACTAACTATATTATCAGCATTGTCAACTAACTCTTTCATTGATAAACCAGCTTTAACCCTTGCTCGTTTTAATCTTTCTCCAAACATATTTTATCCTTTGTTATTATGATTATAATATAATTTATATAAAAGTTTGTTTACTTTAGTTGACAAATATATAAATATATGGTAAACTGTCAACCACAAAGTCGCTTAATGGTTATAGTTCCATATTTCAGACAATAAACGAAATAAAACTAAATAAAATTGAAAGGAAAAATATGCTTGATTCACATAGAGTAATGAAACATAATGATGGTTGGCAGGTTAAAAGAGATGGTGGTCAAAGAGCCTCTCATGTAGTTGCTACTAAAAAAGAAGCTGTACAAATTGGTAGACAAATATCAATAAATCAAGAAACTGAATTACAAATTCATAAGCAAAATGGTCAAATTCAAAGAAGAGATTCTCACGGTAATGATCCATATCCTCCAAAAGGATAATTTATAGGGCAATGCCCTATATTAAACCCTAATCTCCCCACTCAAAAGCTTCTGAAATAAACCTTTTTTAAGTGTTTCATATTTTTCTTTTTTAGCACGAAGTACTTCTAACTTTTCATCAGCAGTTGATAAAATATCAGCTATTTGTTTTTGTTCTTCAAGTGGTGGGATAATAAAATACAGTTGTCTTTGTTGAGTAATAGGGATTTGATTTCTTGTTGATTGCTTCATAAATTTTTCATACTGATTAATAAAATATATACTTTTGATATAATTCATTAAATAATAATTGTTTAACTTTTCTAAATCACATCTATAATAGGTTAATGTTGTGCTTAAAATAACATAGTCTAAATTAGTTTTCAAAAGTGTTACAGGTCCAACGGTAGCATTATGTGCGAATAAAACATCTTTATCTTTCGCAACACCTTTTCTAAATTTACTTGCTCTTTCTTTTGTTAAAAACTTTGCTAAACTGAAATCAATATGATTACCTTTAATCATATTAGCACTTAAATAGGGTGTTCCACTTTCTACAAATTCACTTTGTTTAGGATATAGACCACCGTGATTACCATCTAAATGACTTGTAATATATTTAGTTTCAATCAGTTTATCAAGCCTGATAACTTCCCAACTCGCAGGTATCTTCCCAAGCTCACTATCCTTAAATTTATTATGTCCTATCCCCTCACTTAGTAGCTTTTGGAGTAGCCCCTTTTTAAGTGTTTCAGCTTTTTTTATCTGAATAGCAATAGCATCTATCTTATTATCAGCAGTTGATAAAATATCAGCTATTTTCTCTTGTTCTATTAGTGGTGGAAGTGGAACTAATAGTTTTCGTATATCTTGTAATTGTAAGTCCATAATTGTAGATTGATTTACTTTTTTCATTGCCATTTTTTGAAACATATCTGTTTTCATATAATGAACTATAAACTTTTGAGAATTTATCTTACCGTCTAATCTAATTATTGCGATATTTTGAGTAATAGCAATAAGTTTTTCTGATTGAACATAAGCTACTCTACCTATTGTTCCCGTTTTACTTAAAAATATATCCCCTTTTATAGGCTTTGCTTTATTGGATAATTTATTAAAATCTTCATTAGATATTTTTGGAGCATTATTGTAGTCAATTAAACCACCTTTGATTTCCTTAGCTGATATTAAAGGTATTCCTTCTTTAATATATTTTGGACGAACTGTTAATCCATAAGAAATATGTGGTGCTATTTTTGTTAATTGAACGACATCCCACTCAATAGGAATAACACCTATTTCAGTATCTTTATAACCTCGTGCCACCATACTAAAAACCTAAACTTTTAAGATAACCGTTTAGCTTACTATCTATCTCTTGCTCTATAACTTCTAAATCACTTATATCTTCCAAAGTGCCATTAATATCAATGATAACTTCTTCATCACTTGTATCAATGTATCTTGAAATATTTAAGTTGTAATCGTTCTCAGCTATTTCACTCATATCTATAACTCTCATAAACTTATCTATCTCTTTAAGTCCATCATATCCATCAACTATTTTATTGATATTTTCAGGCATTAGTGTATTTTGATTTTTACCATTTTTATATTCACTTGAAGCATCTATGAACACAACTTTGTTTTTTAAGTTTTCAGCTTTTGCTTTGTTTATGATAATGATTGAAGCAGGAATTCCAGTATTGTAAAATAGCTTTTCAGGAAGTCCAACAATAGCTTCGATAATGTCATCTTGTAAAAAGCCCGTTCTTATTTTACCCTCTGTTCCACCACGAAATAAAATACCGTGTGGCAATACAACACCCATACGACCATCATTTTTAAGAACACTTATCATGTGTTGAACAAATGCTAAATCTCCATAACCTCGTGGTGGAATACCATACTTAAATCTTCCATACTCATCAGATACAACAGAGTTATATTTTGGAGATATTTCTTTACCATTTTCATCACTCTTTACATCTATTTCTGCACTTGCCCACCACTTCTTTAAGCTAAATGGTGGATTAGCAATTACACGGTCATAAGTCATTAGTTCGCCATTTTCTAAGTGTTTCGGGTGAGCTAAAGTATCGCCTTTACGAATATCACTATCTTTGAAGTTATGAACAATCATATTAATCTTACAAATAGCCCAAGTTCCAAGGTTCTTCTCTTGACCGTATAACTTAGCATCTACAAACTTACCAACAGTTCCACCATTGTTTTTAATATAGTTAGCACTTTGTATTAACATACCACCACTACCACAAGTAGGGTCATAGATGCTATTTCCAGCTTCTGGCTTTATAAGGCTTACTACAAGTTTTACTACCTCTTTTGGTGTATAAAACTCTCCACCTTTTTTTCCACCATCATCAGCAAACTCACGGATTAAATACTCATAAGCATTTCCAAGAATATCTGGATTATCTAAGTGTTCATTAGCAAGAGAATATTTGTTAAAGTGTAGTAGTAGTCGTGATAGTAAGCTATCAGGAAGTTTCTCAGTATCTCCAAAATGAACAGCAGTCATAACGCCCTCAAGTTGTGAGTTATGTTCTTCTATAAGTGAAAAAGCCTTATCAAGTGCTTGACCAATATTCTCAGTCTTTTTAGTTAGCTCAGACCAATAGGCATGAGTAGGAATAAAAAATTGATGGTAATCTTCATCCTCAAGTGCGTCTTTTAAGCTTATATCATTATCTTTAACAGCTTGATTTGCTTCTTCTATAAATTGATCATTTGCTCTTTTAAGAAATAATAAACCAAAAATATAATTTTTAAAATCTGAGCTATCAATATGACCACGCATTAAATCTGCACTATCCCATAGCCATCTTTCAAGTGTTTCAAGTGTAAGTTTATTCATATATGTAAGTCCTGTAAATTATTATTTATTTTATTATACAGGGTTTATCATTATAATTAGGAATAGTAGAGTTGAAATGTTTGAAAGTAATAGACACCGTGCAAGACACGATGTCCAAGCCATTTTGCCTAAATTTTTAATAAATTAACATTGTAGAGCCTTGTCTGACATAATACAAATAACAAAAGCGAAACAAGTTGTTAGCTAAGTAAAAGGTTTCTTCTTTATGAAGTTTAAGAAAACAGAGGCTACAACTAAAGATACAACAGTAGCAAGTGAGAATACGAAGCAGAAGCATTAGCAAAAAGAAAACTTATTCAAAGCTTAGTTCAAGAAACAAGTAAATCATATGATTTATTTTTTTTAAATAGAGTTAAACTTGGAACTAATCTTGTTGATATGGCAATAGAGTTGAAAATAATTTTTGGTCTATTGTTGATACAAGTAAAATGTCTAAAATTATTAGTAAAGAGCGCTGGAGCTTGTTCTTAATAAAAATGTTAAATTATCGACTTAATGAAACTTTCGGGTGCCAGAATAATCACTTTACCTTATAATTAACTAGATAATCATCAAGCATTTTTATCTTCAAACTTTTAGTAAAACCATTGTGTATTGGAGTAAAGGTAGCATTTAAGGGTCTTATAGCCCTTATTTGATGACTTTAGTGATTTGTCTTAAAGTAAATGTCCCATCTTATTCTTTTTGGTATCTAAATAGTCTTTATTATGTTCATTGATTTGCGTAATTGCAGGTATTCTCTCCACAATCTTTATACCTAAGTTTTCTACAAACTTTATTTTTTCAGGACTATTTGTAATAAATTTTATATTTTTTAGTTTTAAGTCTTTGAATATATGTGCAACCACGCTATATTCTCTATCGTCTTTTCCAAAACCTAATTTTAGATTTGCTTCAATGGTATTTAAACCTTGGTCTTGTAAACAATAGGCATTTATCTTATTTAATAAACCGATATTTCTACCTTCTTGTCTATGATAAATAAGTAGCCCACCCTCTTTAGCAATAAATTTTAAAGCCAAATCTAATTGATTTTGACAATCGCATTTTAAAGAACCAAAGGTATCTCCTGTTAAACACTCTGAATGTATTCGTACATACGGAGTTTTTAAACTTTGAAAATTCTCACTCATCATTATTAGATGTTCTTGATTATCTTGTTTATATACTTTTATTTTAAATGCTCCATATTTTGTAGGTAAGTTTGCAATATTTGATTTTTCTATATTCATATCTTTTTAAACCTTAAATTGTTAGAATGAACAAGATTATATCTAAAAAGAGGTAAATAATATGTTTAAGAGATTTAGAAGATTACGAATGAACGATACTTTAAGGAATTTGGTACAAGAAAATGTTTTAAGCAAAGATGATTTTATCTATCCTTTGTTTGTAATTGAAGGAGAGAATATAAAAAATGAAATAAAATCAATGCCAGAAGTTTTTCAAATGAGCATAGATATTATTTTAAAAGAGTGTGAATATTTACAAAAAATAGGATTAAATTCTATTATACTTTTTGCAATTCCTAAGCTTAAAGATTCAATAGGAAGTGAGTGTTTAGATGAACAAAGTTTAATCTCACGAACGATTAAAGCTATAAAAAAAGAATTTCCTCTTATGTTTATAGTTACAGATTTGTGCTTTTGTGAATATACGAACCATGGGCATTGTGGAATAATTGATCCCAAAACAAAAAGTGTACACAACGATAAGACTTTAGAAATCTCAGCAATCCAAGCACTAATTCATGCACAAGCAGGGGCAGATATGATAGCACCTTCAGGAATGATGGACGGTATTATTAGAACACTTAGAACTGCTTTAGATGAAAATGGCTTTGAAAATCTTCCAATTATGGCTTATTCTTCAAAGTTTGCCTCAGGATATTATGGTCCTTTTGCACAAGTTGCACAAAGTGCCCCATCTTATGGAGATAGAAAAACATACCAAATGAATCCCGCAAATAGGCTTGAAGCCATAAATGAGTCTTTAGCAGATGAAGAAGAAGGAGCTGATATCTTGATGGTTAAACCAGCCTTAGCCTTTTTAGACATTATAAGAGATATTAGAAATAACTCAAAGCTTCCACTTGCAGCATATAATGTAAGCGGTGAATACTCTATGCTTAAACTTGCCCAAAAAGCTGGATTTATTGATTATGAACGCGTTATGATGGAAACATTGCTTGGTTTTAAAAGAGCAGGGGCCAATATCATCATATCTTATCATGCAAAAGAAGCAATTGAAATTTTAAATAAAAACAAGGTCTAAATTTAAGTATAACTTAATAATTGTCAAGTTTCACCACGTTGTACCATTCCAAAAACAATATCTTGAAACACATCTGGTAAAATCTTAAATATTTCAGGTTTCGTTTGAAACCAACTTTGAACTGCATTAAATGGAGTTCTGACTTTTAATTCTTTTCTTAAAGAACCATGTCTTCTATTGAAGTTGTAGTATATCAAAAATTTATTTAAATCTTTTTTAACATCATCTATATTTTCATAGTCTTGGGCTTTGATTGTAGCATTTTTAATAGTTCCGTTTACTCTTTCTACCATTCCATTGGTTTGTGGTGTATATGGAGCTGTTAGTCTATGTTCTATACTATCTTCTTTACATTCTACATCAAACTTGTGATTACCACTTACAATTCCTTTGCCTCTTGCCCATTTATCTGTAAATTCCAATCCATTATCTGTTAAAATATGAGTTAAGTAAAAAGGAAAAAACTCTTTACAAACTTTTAGAAATTCAACTGCATTATTAGATGATTTGTTTTTATACACTTTGTAATATAGTAGCCTTGTAGCTCTGTCTATTGCTACAAATAGATAAAACTTTTGTTTATCAAACTTTGGTAAATAGGTTACATCTATATGCAAATATCCAGGTTCGTATTCTTTAAATTTCTTTGCTTTTTCTTTTTGTTCTTGTGGGACTCTATTTATATCAAATGCTTTTAGAGTTCTATAGATATTACTTCTATTTGCATTTGGGATAATATCAACCATTGTATCTACTAGGTCATCTAGTTCCATCCAAGTCATTGTTCTAACTACTTTTATTAACTCTTTTTCTAAAGATGTTAAAGTTGTTTTTATATTATGTGGTCTTGAACTTTTATCTTCAATAAAATCCCTATCTTTCCATTTAGAGATAGTTTTAATATTTAGATTATAATTATTTGCTAATTCAACATTTGTTAAATTAGATTTCTGTATTATTTCTCTTATGTGCTGGTTTGTTCTAGCATTAGAGTGATAGGTTTGTGACATATTTTAAATCCTTATGTGTTGTAAAGATTTTACACTTATGTTGTTTAATCTATCACTTTCTTATTTATGAAACTAGGCAACCATAACGTGGTGAAACTGGACATGTTGGTAAATCTTTTAATCAATTTTATTTAGCAAATTATTTTAACAATAGGTATTCTTTTCATGATGAATATAATGATTTCATATATCCTGAAACATTCTTAGATTCTGAATTAAATTATTTTAAAAATAATAATATGATGTGGCAAGTTGAATCTATGATTAGAAGATATGAAAGTTTTATTCCTGAAGATGATTTTAAAAAAGCTAAAGAAGTTATTAAATCTACAAAATTGTACCTAGAAAACTTAGAAAAACTAGAAGAAGCAAATGACGAAAAATCAATATCAACATTTCAAGCTATGCAAGGCTTTATCAAATATAAAGAAGGTCAAACAGTAACTTTAAATCCTGTTATTAATCTTAATGGCTATAAAGATGATATAGAGTTTAATATTAATGTTACAGATGATAAAAACAATATCTTAGTTGAAGAAATTTCTTTTACTTGTAAGATTGATAATAATACTAATAAAATAAGAAGAACTTGTACTAATAAATTAACTTTTAATGCTAGTTCTTTAAAAGGTAAGAATTTAATAAAGCTAAGACTTTATGATGATGATTTACTTTTCCCTGACTATTTAAAGAAAGAAGTGCATGTACATTTAATGAAAGTAAAAGACATAAAAATACTAAATGTAAAAGCAAATATAGTTAAAAATTTATCAGATGAAACTAAATATGTAGCAGATATTGATGTGAGTTTTAATAATGATAGCTTACCTTATTCAGTCGTTGTTACATTAAATTCAAAGCCCATAAATGATGGTAAAAGAATAGAGATTTTAAAAAGTGAGTTCTCTAATAATATACTGTCCCTCTTTGTCAATACCAATCCTAAATATATTTATATTCCAAACCTCTAAGCTACCTTTAGTAACACTTCTTTAGCATTATAACATTTATCATTAGCACAATTATAATATGCTTCATCTGGTGTTAAATAATCTATTGCAGAATGTAATCTCTCTTTATTGTAAATATTGATATATTCATCTATTCCTTTTCTTGCCTCCTTGATATCTTTATATGAATATGGATATACATCTTCATATTTTAATGTTCTCCAAAATCTCTCAATAACAATATTGTCAATACTCCTACCTTTTGCATCCATAGATATAGATATATCATTATCTACTAATATTTTAATATGTTCATTTGCAGTGTATTGGCTACCTTGGTCTGTGTTTACTATTTCAGGTCTTGGATATAGAGATAATGCTTCATTTAATACACTAGTTGTCAAGGATACATCCATTGAATTAGATAACTTCCATGATAATATCTTCTTAGTATTCCAATGTATAATAGCAGCCAAATAAACAAAGCCTTTCTCTAGTCGAATATAAGTTATATCTGTACTCCATACTTTATTTGGAGTATCTATGATTACTTGATTTTTATCATTTTTAAACTCTTTTAAAAGGTATGGGTATTTCTTATGTTCTTTATTAGCTAAAGTAGTTCTAAGCTTAGGATATAATGCTCTTATACCCATAAATTTCATAGCTGTTTTTATCAGTTTTCTACCAACATTTAAACCCAATCTAGCCAAGAGTTTAACTATCCTTCTAGTACCATAGTATGGGTGCTTTGTGTGTATTAAATCTATAGTATTTAAAAGCTTCATATCTTCATTAGAACTAAATGGTATTACAGGTTCATAGTAATATGCTGTTTTAGATATATCTAATAGTACTAATTGCTTATTCAATGATAATTTATGCTTAGTATCAATCATCTCTTTTCTCTTATTTAATGATACCAAGCTTACGAGCTTTCCCTCAAGAAAATCTTTCTCTAAAGTTAATTCACCAACTTTCTTTGCCATATTATCTTTATCTTTTTGTAGTGTTTCAATTTCTATTTTATACTCTTTAACTAAAGCACTTTTATCAAATGCTAAACTTGCATTATCTAAAAACTGTTTCTTCCAATTTAATAAATTCTTTGGTAATACATTCGACAGTTTGCCTTGTGATATTAATCACAAGTTGTCCTTTACTCTTATTGTGTTGCTATCTCATTTAATGTCTTTGTTCCCTCTAAAACTTCTAAAACTAATTTTGCTTTAAAACTTGCTGTGTATGTTGTTCTTTTTCTACTCATAATGTAATATCCTCTTTTTTTATCTTTATATTGTATCTATTGGAATAAAAATATTTTATTAATTGGTTGTTTTATCTGGGGACATTATATAATGCACTATCAAATTTAGCTATTGAGATTAATTTTACTGATCACATAAAAGAAAATTATGCTATTAGCGATGATATTATATATATAAATGTAAAAGAAGATATTGATAAGTTAAAAGCAAAAGAAGAAATCATATCAAATGCACCAAACCTTGAAATAATAGGAGTAAATGGTAGTGGTGCACACAACATGAATGTTAGTATAAAAAAAGGCGGAAGTATCACTTATCTTATTTCAGGAGATTATTTTAAACAAGTGCTTTCATCAAGAAATTTAAAAGGTACTTGTACTTCTAAAAGTATAACTACAACTAAAGCAGAATATAAATGTACTTACAATACTACCTTAGCTAAATTTACTCCATCAATGAAAGTTGAAGATACAAACTCTTCTGTATTTTTTCCACAAGCACCTAAAGTAGAAGTCATAGAAGACAATAACAATGCACCAAGTATTACAATAATAGAAGATGAGAATATATATACAAAAGGTCAAAAAATATACTTAAAAGCATCTGCTAGCGATGATGGATATATCTCTAGTACGATATGGGAAACTTATAGAAGTGAATTAAAAATCTTTAATAAAAATAGTATAGATAAAGCATATTTTTATGCTCCTACACTTTTACAAAATAGAAGAATTTATTTCTTTAAAATTACAGTATTAGATAATCACAAACGCTCTACAAGTAAAATATATGCTATAAAAGTACAAGGTGATACATCTATAAAAAAAGAAATAAAATATATATCAGATATCAATTACGCAGATACTTGTAGTAGCTTTACACAAACTAATTGTGGATATAAAATCACAGATATTAGCTTAGAAAAAATTACAAAAAAATGGAAATATAAAAACACTGGGAATGTTGATCTTAAAAGTATAAAGTTTTATACAGAAACAAAAAGTGATTTTATAGGCACTTTACAAATAGGAAATCCATCAAGTGCATCTATTATCAGACAAGATAGTGATTTTGAAATAAGTGTAGATATATCTATTCCTAAAAATATGATAGATGGTGAATATACTAGAAAATGGATATTAAAAGATAATTTTGGAAATAATATCAAATTTTCAAATGGAAATATTGCTATTATGTTCTTTAAATTTAAATTACAAAGAGGTATTACAAGTGAAAGTTTGTCATTAGAAGACTTACTCCTTGGTAAAACATTATATGAAAAATGTGAAAATCATGTAAATACATTAGTATTTCAACACAATGGTAAAATAAAATCAATAGAAAAAAATGACATAAAATATATTCCTTATAGTATAGCTGGTAATATTATTACTACTAGTGATGAAGAAGGAGAAGAAACCAAAACACTTAAAAGTAGTTCATCTAAATATATTAAGCTTGAGGAAAACAATGAAGATATTACAACATTCTACTTTAGTAAAAATGATGCTAATCATGCTCCTTTTAATAATGATTGTAATGATGAAGATGATGATAACAATGGAGTATTAGTTAAAGATTTAGTATCAGGACATATTGACTTTAAAGATAATGAAAACAAGACTATATCAGTACCAAATGATGCTTGGATAAGAATAGTACCAAAGATTTGGCAAAATGGAAACAATTGGAATGGTCCAAAATGTAAAATAAATTCAAGTGGTAATTTTGGTAGTGAGTGTTATGTACATAAAGATTTAAGTATGATTAGAAGTGCATTTACATCAAGTGAAAAATACCAAGTTGTAATATACAAAGAAACTACAAATAATCATCAGTGGAATAAAGAAGAAAGTAGTTATTTTCATCTAGGAAATGAAGTTGAATATGAAGCTTGGTCTAATTTCTCTACATATAAAAGTAGTGAAGTAGCTACTGAGTCTAAGTTTACAAGACTAAATTTTAATGGTTCTACTCATACAGGTACTTCTTATTCAAGCTCTCCTTGGTCTTGTGTAAAAGATAGTACTACAAAATTAGTATGGGAAGTTAAAACAAAAAGTAGTGGTATTCATAATAAAGACAATACTTATCAATGGGGTGGCATAAGTGCAATAGGTAGAGATGATACACCTAGAGTTGGCAAGTATTATGACGACTGGAATTCTTTAGTAAATGGAGCAAACGCTGAAAGCCTTTGTGGCTTTACTAATTGGAGAGTACCAACACCAAATGAATTAAGAAGTATAGTAGATAGTGATAAAACTGATCCATCTATTAATACAGCTTATTTTCCAAATACTGTTTCTCATTTTTTTTGGTCTAGCTCGCCTCTTTTGAGATTTAGTAATAAGCATGCGTCGTTTGTCGTCTTCAGCCATAGTGACACGGGACTCTTCGATGCCTACTACGATCGGAACGATGATAAAGCGGTTCGTTTAGTGCGGGGAGGAGAGTGATTACTTAAGGCTTTTGCCTTAAGTTTTTCTTTTTTATTTTCTTTTTCTTTTCGTTTTCAAAAATCTTAGATATAATTATGAAAGAAAATATAAAAGGTAATAAATGAAATT
>JAKZMJ010000006.1 GCA_030491005.1 Sulfurospirillum sp.
TTACCAGAACTTGTATCAAAATATGCTAACTTAAGTTCTATGCTTACCTTATCCTCATTTGTTCCTAAGACAAACAGAAGAATACACATTTTTAAAAAATAATTCTGATGAAAAAACAACAGATGCAATACTCATATAATATATCCTTAAATTCTTATCTCTAATTCTTTTTGTAATTCTTCTTATACTTCTTCTTAAGAATTCTAATCTAAATGTCTAGTTTTAATTTAAAACTCTAAACTAATCTAAATCTAAATTATTAAACTAAAAATCTAATCTCTAAACTTTAATCTCTAATTCTTCTTCTATTTTAAAAACCACTTCTTTTTACCATTTATTACTCTATACTTAAAATTATCAGCTTTAGAATTTGTACTAAAATCCTCATCCTGAAAAGTATACAATATATATGCCATTCTTACAGAGTTCTTCTTTCTTTTAAATATAAAAGACTTAAACATAGGAGTGATATCGCCTATTTCTTTTCTATCTAAATCTATATTATCTCTTAAAGTTCTTATAATAAAACCTCCCATTGTAGAAAGAGCAGAGCTTACTCTTCCTCTTTGTTTAGGATTTTATAATTTGTTTTTTTTACATTTTTAATGTTATGATATGCTTATGCAAGAAGAAATATTATTAGCTTTTATTGTATTACTTACATCAGGTATGACTGCCATTACAGGAATGGGTGGGGGTATGCTTTTAATCGCCATTTTACCTACATTTTTACCTGCAAGCATATTAATACCAATTCATGGCGTTACACAGCTAATATCTAATGTATCACGAGCTTTTTTAGGATATAAAGACATATATTATAAAGCACTTATAAGATACTTTATTGGTTCTTTACTTGGAGTTTCTATATCTTATAATTTCTTTTTATATGTTTCATTTTCTTATATTCCTTTATTTATTGGTATGTATATTATATTGTCATTATGGTCAAGAACATTTTCATCTTTTATAGAAAAATTTGATAATTATTTTATTTTAGGATTTGTTCAAAGTGGGTTTGCTTTACTTGTAGGAGTTACAGGAGCTATGTCTATTCCTAAGTTAATGAGAGATTGCAAAGATTCAAACCAAGTTATTATCACAGCTGCTGTACTATCTGCAACTACTCATTTATTAAAAATCATTGTTTTTATAATCTTAGGTTTTGCTTTTTTTGATCATATATATTTAATGCTTTATATGAGTATAGGTGCAATTATTGGCTCTTATTTAGGAACATTTTTAAGAACAAGTATAAGTCAAAAGAAACTTCTTGTTTTTATGAAAGTACTTTTAACTTTTTTTGCAATAAAAAGTATCCTAACTTTTATAATAAATGTATAAATTAGAAAATATACAAGCTTCTTTTTGCTATATAATCCATAGAATTATTTGCTAAAAAAAGCATAGCTTTTCATATTAGTTTTTGACAGAAAAATTTAATTTATATCCTGCACCATAAATATTTCCTATTGTATTTTTTGGTATTTTTTTTCTAAGTCTTTTTATAATATCTTTTAATTTATTAACACTATTTTCAAAATCATCTAAATCATCCCATAAGTATAAAGATATTTCATCTATGGAGAAAACTCTATTATCTTTTGAGCTTAAAATATCAAATAAAAGAATTTCATATTTAGTAAGCTTAATCTCATCATTTTTATTAAAAAGTTTATGTGAACTTTTATTCCAAGTAAAATATTCATCTAATAAAACTATATTTAGCTTTTCATTTAATTCTTTAAATTGTTTTACAGCTTCATTTAAAGCATCTTTTAACTGAACTCTTGATATGGGTTTTGGTAGGTATTTTGTCAAGTTCAGTTCAGCTGCAAAAAGTAATTTATCTTGTTCTAAATGTGCTGTTAATATGATAATTCTTGTGATTTTATCTTTTTGTCTTATTTGTTTACATAAGTCTAAGCCATTTATTTTTGGCATATTGATATCTAAAAGCATTATATCTGGTTTTTTTTCTTTATAAAGCTCTAAAGCTTCTTCTCCATTACATGCACAATAAACTTCTTTAAAATATCTTTTTAAATAGTTAGTATAGTTTTCGCGTGTTTGGTCTTCATCTTCTGCATAAAGTATTGTTAGATTTTTCATCTCATCTCCTTTGCTAATGTTATACAAAACTTAGCACCTTTTTTTTCATTTTTAACATTTAGTTTTCCATGCATTGATTTCTCAATTATCATCTTAGCCATACATAATCCATGTCCAGTTCCTTGTGAATGAGGTTTTGTTGTAAAGTATGGGTCAAAAATCTTATCAAAATCTTTATCTTTTATACCTCCTGCATTGTCTTGTATTTCTATACAAGCTTTAAAATTCTTAGTATATATTCTAACAGCTATTTTTTTTGTTTTGATTTGTCTTTCTTCTAAAACATCTTTTGCATTATTTAAAATAACCAATAAAGCTTGAATAAATTCATTTTTAACACCTTTTATTAAAGAGTCTTCTTTTATGCTAAGTTTACATTTTATTTGTTTTGATTCAAGTAATTTATTAACTAATTCTAAAGCATTATTAAAGGCTTCTTTTATAGAAAAAATTTCTTTTTTATCATTTGGATGTAAATATGTATTAAAAGATGTAATAGTATCAGACATATAAAAAGTTAGTTTTTCTATTTCGTTTAGATGTTCTTCTAAAAGTTTTTTGTTCAATTTGTTTTCATCAAAATCTTCTTCTATATTTAGAACTACTGAGTTTATTTGATTTAGTGGTTGTTTCCATTGATGAGCTATATGAGCTAAGGTTTCTCCAACAGCTGCTAGTTTTGATTGGGCTATTAGAAGTTCATCTTTTTGTCTTAAAAGTAATAATTGTTTATTTACTTCTTTTTCAAGTTTTTTATTATAGTTTTTATTTGTTTTTTTTATTGAAAGTACATATAAAACTATCAAAATACTTAAAGAAAAAAAATAGTAATAATATTGATTTAAAATCAAAAAATCAAGCATAAAATTCTTTACTTATTTTTATAAAAGCTTCTACAATAGCTTGTACTTCCAGTTTTTTGACTCTACTTTCCACTAAGTCTACACTTTCATTTTGACTTATGTTTATACTTTTTTGTAAGATATATTCACCTTCATCATAATGTTCATTTACAAAATGAATACTTACTCCCGTTTGTTTCTCTTTAGCTTTTACAACAGCTTCATGAACAAACCTACCATACATTCCTTTACCTCCAAACGAAGGTAATAATGAGGGGTGGGAATTTATGATTTTATTAGGAAATGCTTGTAAAAGATTTTTTTCTATTTTTTTCATATATCCTGATAAAAATACAAAATCACATTCATATTGTAAAACTAGCTTTGTGATTTTATCATCTATATTTTCATTTGGAAATCTTTTTTGATTTATCACAAAATTAGCAATATTTCTTTTTTGTGCATTTTTTAAGACATTTGCATTTGTATTGTTAGAAATTACAAGTACAATTTGAGCATTTAAAATACCACTTTTAGAAGCTTCGTGTAAAGCATCAAAACCACTTCCATTATATGAAGAAAGAATAGCTATTTTTATCATTTTCATCCTTAACAAAGGAAACATTATACATATTTTTTTGATATTAAAAGTTAAAGCTATTTGTCCTTTATATCTCTTATGTTATAATCACACTTATTAATAAGAAGGCTTTTTATAAAATGCAAGTATCCCAAGAAAAAACAATACAAACTAAAACACAAAAATTTATCTTAAAATTCTTCCCTGAAATTATGATTAAGGGTTCAAGTGCTAAAAGACAAATGTCAGCACAACTATATGCTAATTTATTGAAGCTTTTAAATAAAATCAATCCACATATAAAAGCAAAAAAATTCTCGGATAAAATCGAAATTGTTTGTCCTATTGAAGTGCTTGAAGAAGTAAGAGAGGTTTTATTAAATACTCCTGGAATTGAACAAGTACTTGAAGCTTTACAATTTGATAATATGCAAACACTTGATGATATAAAAATCAAAGTAAATGAAATAATGGGAGATAATATAAAAGATAAATCTTTCGTTGTAAGGGCTAAACGAACGGGAAGTCATGATTTTAAATCACCTAAAATCGAACAAGTTGTCGGTGCTTATATGCTAAGTAACAATGAAAACTCAAAAGTTAACTTACATAATCCTGATATTACTATCTCCCTTGAAATAATACATTCTCAATTAAATATAATCACACTTAAACATAAAGCACTTGGTGGGTTTCCACTAGGAACCCAAGGAAGTATATTATCTCTTATGTCAGGAGGTTTTGACTCAAGTGTAGCTTCTTATTTAACTATGAAAAGAGGTCTTAAAACTCATTTTATTTTTTTTAATTTAGGTGGAATAGCTCATGAAATCGGAGTAAAACAAGTAGCTTTGTACTTATGGAATAAATTTGGCTCATCACATAGAGTATCTTTTATTAGCGTTCCTTTTGATGATGTCTTAGAAGAGATATTCAAATCAACAGCACCTTCATATATGGGTGTTACATTAAAAAGACTTATGTTAAAAGCCAGTGAAAAAATAGCAAATGATATGGAGATAGACGCTTTAGTTACAGGTGAGAGTGTAGCACAAGTTTCTTCTCAAACTTTACGAAACCTAGCTTTGATTGACCAAGCTTGTGATAAATTAATTCTAAGACCACTTAGTACTATGAATAAACCTGAAATCATTGACATAGCAAATACCATAGGTACAAGACGATTTGCTGAACAAATGCCTGAGTATTGTGGAGTTATTTCACAAAACCCTATAATACATGGTTCGTATAAAAGAATGGAAAAAGAAGCTTCTTTGTTTGATTATACAGTACTTGATAAAGCCATTGAAAATTCTATTCGTATTTATGTAGATGAGATTGTAGATGATATAAAAAACATAGCACAAATAGAAGTAATAAGTGAGATTGACAATACAAAATATATAATTATTGATATAAGAGAATCTAAAGATTGTATACAAACATCCTGCAAAACACTTAAAATTCCTTTTTATAAACTAAAAAATGAATTCAAAAAATTAGACCATAATCAAGAATATCTGTTATATTGTGAAAAAGGAATTATGAGTCAGTTACATGCTCAGTACTTACAAGATGCACAAGAATGTAAAAATGTAAGAGTATATCGACCTAAAAATTAAATAATTGTTTTAATATTTTGAGATATAAACAATAAAAAGATTATTTTAGAAAGAATTGTAGGTTATCAAAAATCAAAAAAACTTTTTTACTTTTAAAATAAATATTTTTAATTATAATTAAAAAACAATCTAAATTATTTTATATATTTAAAATAATTATATTGATTAGAATATATAAAGACTTAAAAAACAAATAACTTTTTAAGTAAAAACTTTAAATAAATTATGAATTATCATTTGTAAAATCCCAGTAATTTAATTTATAAATATAATAACTTAACTTTCGCACCTAAAACCAAGCAACTTTTGTGTCACATCCTTTAATATATCAATAATAGTAGAGAAATCATCATTT
>JAKZMJ010000007.1 GCA_030491005.1 Sulfurospirillum sp.
ATAAACAAAACGCTGATGTGACCTACTGGCTGGGTACTGGGCTTCAACCCCAGATAGGATGACCAATCCTTACAAGCGGGTTCGATTCCCGTCATCCGCTCCATAAAAGGTAAAAATAGATGGCTAAAAAGATATACCATATCCCACTACAAAAAACCTTAGTTTTTATAAAACACAAGAAAGATACTCTACTCAAACTCACACAAGACAAAAACTTTTTAGAACTCAACAAACTAATAGGAAAAGCTTTTTATACAGTAGAATTAAATAAGTTTATGAATTATTTTAAAATACTAAAAGATACAAAATATACTCTAGCAACTCTTGAGTTTTTCAATAGCACACAGTTTATAGATACAGCTTTTACTCATCTAAGTCTAAAACAATTAGAAGTAGAGAATAATCCTATAAATACAAAAGACTTTTTTTATGCTTTTTTAAATATTTTACAAAAAGAAGATAACAAACTATTTACATATTTTTTAGAAAAGCTTTTTATACACTATCATAAATCATTTGTCAATGCTACAAATATAAATATAGACTTTAAAAATATCGCCTTAGAGTTGGCAAAACAAAGAAATCTCAATATCAAAGAATCATTTGGCGAAGACATAGACGGCTCTTATTTTAAAATACTTTTAGATGATGTTGTTCTCATAGAAGAAAAAGGTAAACTAATAAAAACACTAAGAAAAAAAGCATATAAAAAACTGTTTGATTTTGTGCTTGATTTTGAAGAAGTTAATAATGACACAAATATTTATGATGGACTTCATGATTTAAAGATGATGTGAAAATGCTGATATACATAGATGAGCTAATGGTATAAACAAACATAACCTTCAAAGTAGAAAAAATAGGTACAAATGGCGAGAAGAAACTTTTAGAAGCACTTCTCTTGACATATTTTAAATAAAATATTTTAATTTTGATATAATTACAAATCATTAACTATCTAGGATTAACATGAATAAATACGATATATTAAATAAATACTTTGGCTTTGATAGTTTTGTATCTTTGCAAGAAGAGGCAATTGATCACATACTGCAAAAAAAAGATTTATTAACAATATTACCAACAGGAAGTGGAAAGTCATTAATATTTCAAGTACCAACTCTAATGATGGATGGAGTTACTATTGTGATTTCACCATTAATAGCTCTTATGCAAGATCAAGTGATGAATTTAAATACAAATGGTATAGCAGCTGTTTGTCTTAACTCTGTAAATACAAATGAACAAAATGATTTAAATTTTGAAGCAGTTGTAAATAAAAAAGCAAAGTTTTTATATATAGCACCTGAAAGATTTGTAAATGAATATTTTTTAAATCAACTAAAAAAATTAGATATTAATTTTTTTGTTATTGATGAAGCACATTGTGTGAGTGAATGGGGACATGAATTTAGAGATGATTATAGAAAACTTACTTATATAAAAGATCATTTTCCACATACTACTATAACAGCATTTACAGCAACAGCAATTCCTAGCGTACAAGATGATATATTAAAAACTTTAAAAATCAATAATGGCAATGTATTAAAATCAAAGATACAAAGAAAAAACTTAATCATAAGAAGTGAAAAAAGATTAGGCAATGGTAGGGCTCAAGTAAAAGAGTTTTTAAATACTCATAAAGATGAATGTGGCATAATTTATTGTTTTACAAGAAAAGAAACGGAAGAATTAAGTAGGTATTTAAATAATGAAGGCTTTAATACTTTAGCCTATCATGCGGGAATAAATGCAAATATTAGAGATGATATATTTAAAAAATTTAAAAATGAAGATATAAAAATAATAATTGCAACTATTGCATTTGGAATGGGAATTGATAAAGGAAATATTAGGTTTGTACTTCATACATCTATGCCAAAAACTATTGAAAACTATTCACAAGAAATAGGTCGTGCTGGTAGAGATGGCTTAAACTCTGATGTTTTACTTCTGTATTCAAAAGCAGATGAAATATCAAAGGCAAAATTTATTGATGTTTTACCAAATGGTGTATATAAAACTGCAAATTATGAAAAGCTTAATAAAATGTATAGATATTGTATCTCTTCTAAATGCCGTCATACTTTAATCGCAAAATATTTTAATGATGAAATAGAAGATTGTGGAAATATTTGTGATAATTGTATAAGTGGAGAGAAAGAATATATTGATGTTAGTATTGATGCTCAAAAATTAATATCTACTATTCTTAGATGTGAAGAAAGATTTGGACTAAATTATATAATAGATGTGTTAAGGGGTTCAAAACAACAAAGAATATTAGATTTTGGACATGATAACTTATCTGTATATGGAATTGGTGATAATTATACTAAAGAACAATGGTCAAGTATTGCTGATAGTTTATTTGAACTTGAGGCTATTATAGTTCAAGGAGAATATAGAACTTTAAAAATAACAAATATTGCAAAAGATATCTTAAAGAAAAAAACCATAGTAAATATAGATAAAAACAATTTACTTATACAAAAAAAATATGATGATTATAAACAAAATACACCAATAAATGAAACATTTGAGAAATTTAGGCAATTGCGTACTTCTTTAGCCAAAGAAAATAAAGTAGCACCATATATGGTTTTTTCAGATAAAACATTAATAGAAATATCAAATACATTACCATGTAATAATACAGAGTTTTTAGCTATTAGTGGAATAGGTCAACAAAAACTTGAAACTTATGGAGAAGTATTTATAAACTTATGTAAAGAGTATTTAAGTGCTGATGTTAAGAAAATAAAAGTATTAAGTAAAACTTATATGCAGACACTTGAACTTATAAATGAAAATATGACTATATCTGATATGGCAATAAAACGAGAGCTAAAAGAACTTACAATAGTAGCTCATATAAGTGAACTTAACTTAAATAAATATATTGATAATGACATAAAAACTAAGCTTTTTGAACCATTGTTAAATAATATTCCAGAAGAAATTAATAAATGGATTTTATTAGGTTTACAAATAAATGATATATCAGATTTAAAGAAAAACTTAGCTCTTTATTCTTATTTAAATTAAAAAAGAGTGGTGTTTGAATTTAGCTTATTATTCTAATATTTTAGATTTAAATAATACCAGAGAGTTTTAAAACCTTTTATGAAAGATTTAAAATTAGTTTATCAATCTACAACTAAAGAAGTAGCCAAGATGAACTTCTAAAATTAGATGAAAAATGGGTCTTTAAATCATCATTATTTATTATAATATACTAGATAAAAAGATAGAGATAAAGAGGGTACTCGTTAATTTAATGGTTTAAAAAAATCAGTTATATCTATATCTAATATTCTTGCTATTTTTTGGAGTTGGGCAATATTAAATTTTCTTTGTTTTGTGTAAAGTTCAGCAGATGATACAAGGCTAGTGGAACTATTGCCCATTTCTAAGGATAAAGCAAGTTGTGATAAATTAGCTTTTTTACGAAATATAGCAACATTCTTTCCAATTAAAATATATAGCTCATCTGTATTTAAATCATTTATTTTTTTACTCATATTTACAACCTACAATTGTAATCTAAGTATAGTTATGTAATAATTTATTTTCAAGTTACAAATGTGGGTCAAAAGGAATAAAATGAATACAATCACAGCAGAAGAGTATAAAAAAGCACTTAAAGAGATAAAAATAACAAACAAGCAAATGTTAATGTTAAAAGCACATTATGAAGCATTAAATAAATCAATAACATTTCAAGAGTTAGCAAAAGTTGTAGGGTATGATGATTATACAGGTGCTAATGCACAATATGGAGCATTAGGACATTTATTAGGAGATGCAGTTAATTTTACATTTCAAAAATCACAGATTAGAAAAGAAGATGATTTTTATAGTAGTGCAATAGGTATGCCAAACCCTTATATTACTGATAGTTTTAATTTAGTTATGTATCACGAATTAGCAACAGCAATAGAGCAACTAAATTTATTTAATATAAAAAAGGATTAGCAGATGGATAGTATATTATTTATAACTTTATTATTATCAATTATAGCTATATTTATTGGTATTATAAAGCCTTCAATTGTTATTAGATGGAAAGAAGATAGTAATAGAAAAGATGTGATTAAAGTTTATGGTGCAATTATGATAGTTAGTTTAATATTGATTTCTATATTTGCAAAAAGAGTAGAAAACAAAGAAGTAATACAGGAAGTGCAAGAGCAAAAAATAGAACAGGTTAAAACTAAAAAGCCAGTACAAGAAGTAAAAGATATAAAAGTTAAACAGGTTGAAATAGTTGCTAAGCCTATAGCACCATCAACTAAAAAAATTGATGTAGTACTTAATGCAACAGTACAAAATGATAATGGTAAAATTACAATAACAGGTACTATAAACCTACCAAGTAATACACAATTATTCTTATCTATTTCAAGTGATTTATATAGTGCAAGTGATAGTGTTGAAGTGCTAAATGGTAGTTTTAAATCATCAACATTTACAAATAAAAATAAAGGATTATTTAATGGTAAATATGAAATTTCAATAGAAACTAAATCATATAAAAAACAACCTAAAAATGTACAGCATTTAATTGGAAAAGATGGTATAAATCTAGTTGGTAAACTTGTTTTTAAAAATTCGTATTCTTTGAATGGCAATATTAGTTATGTTACAAATTATACTATTGCCAATTCTATAGATAAAAAAGAAATTGTATCAATAACAAGTACACAACTAAAAAAAGTTATTAAATCATTAAAAAACAACTACGATATTACAGCAACAGCCTTTAACAATGAAAAGTTAAATAAATTTAAAATGTGTTGGAATGATAGAAGTTGTCAAGTATATGCAAATAAGGTACAAATACAAGGTATTTATAAAAAAATACAAGTGTATACAAGTTCGCAAGTAACACCATCATATTATCAAAAAGTTTGTAGTGCTACAATGATTGCATTAACAGGTGCAAACAAAGAACTAATAGAGCAGTCAATGCCACAATATTTTAATTATGTATCACAAAATGGTACTAGCAGATGGGAAGTATTAGGTATTGAATTAACTATTAGTGCAGATAGTCAAGGATTATTAGGTTGTAGCTTTTACAAGCAATAAATTATAAATATTTAATATGAAAATATTTATATCACTATTTGCATTTACTCTATTAGTATGTGCAAGTAATGAATTTAAAGGGTGTGATAAAGTAATAGATAAACAAGTTTATAAAGTATGCTACAGCTACAAATATAAAGGTGCTTTATTTGTATCTTAT
>JAKZMJ010000008.1 GCA_030491005.1 Sulfurospirillum sp.
CTTTATAATCATTAGAAAATATTTTAATAATTTTATTTCCAAAAGTGTTTATACCTAAACCTAAGATAATTATACTACAAGCTAAAATTTTATATATTCCTACTTCTTCATTAAAAAATACAAAAGACCCGAAAAGTCCAAATATAGGAATTAATAAACTCAAAGGTGATACAAGAGACACAGGGTATTTACTAAGTAAAGAATTCCATACCCAATAACCAAATATTGTAGTTGGATAAACTTGAAAAACAATAGAAATTATAGCTTTTGTATCAATGTCTTGTATAAAATTAATAAAAACTATTTCACCTTGAGTAAAATATGCTAAAAAAAACAATGGTATTGGTGGAAAAAGAGTCGACCATATTAAAAAAGCAAATACTTCTTTTGTTTGTGCTTTTTTTATAATGATATTTAACAAAGCCCACGAAATTGCTGATAATATTACTAAAAGCACACCTATTAGTGTAACTGTTCCATCACTTACTAAAAAGACTACAAAAATACCAAATAAAGCACAAACAAAGCCTATTTTATTATAAATATTTATCTTCTCTTTTAAAATAAAATATGACAAAATTACTGTAAAAAATACACCTAATTGTAGAACAATAGAAGCCATTCCTGCTGATATTCCAAAATACATTCCTAGATATAATATTCCCCATAAACCAACACCAAAAAACAAACCATATGAAATAATATATTTAAACTGCACAGCTGGTTTTTTAATAAAAAACACTAAAGGTATAGCACAAGGGAAAAACCTTAAACCAGCTAACATAAATGGATTTAAGGAACCAAGTCCCATTTTAATAAATGAAAAATTAACTCCCCACATAAAAGTAATAAAAATTGCAATAATTAAATCTTTTTTTGTCATATTATCTCCTTTTTTATAATTCTAGCTATTAAAAAAAGTTTTTACTTTATAATTAGTGCTTTAATAGTTATCTATTTTTGCTAAGTATTTATACCTTTAGTGCTATAATTATTAAAATAAATTTTGAAAAGCTACAAAAATGCATAAAAAAGAAACCTCTTTATTACATAGTAAAATAGCAAATGAAATGATGAATTATATTAATACCTATATTGATACTCCAATTAATATTGATCAAATGGCAATGGAGTTTAATATAAGCAAGTTTCATTTCCATCGTATTTTTAAAGAACAAATGGGTGAAAATATTTACGCAAGTATAAAATCAATTAGACTTCAAAAAGCTTCTAATTTATTAATAACAAATCAAGCATCAACTATTAGTAAAATAGCTTCCATGTGTGGGTATAGTTCTCAAACCTCTTTTTTACGAGCTTTTAAAGAACGCTTTTGCCAAACTCCAAAACAATGGAGAAAAGGAGGATATAAAGAATACTCAAATAAGATACTTAATCTTTGTCCTAAAATATCTTTAGTTACACAAAATTATTCTTGTATAGAGCCTGAGATTATTAAGATGGAAAAAAAAGTGGCTTATTATATTAGGCAAAAAGGTCATGGAAATAATTCTAAAAAAACATGGCAAAAGTTAAAAGCTTGGGTTTATACTAATAATGTTACAGAATATTTTCAAATTGGAATATATCATGATAATCCAATTATTACTAAACCTCAAGATTGTCATTATGTGGCAGCTATTGTTTTAAATGAAGATGAAATTATAGAAAATACAAATTTACCTTATTTTAATTTATACTCTGGTTTATGTGCAAAATTTTCTTTTGAAGGTCAGTATGAGGATATCTTAAAATTAATTCAATGGGTTTATCACTATTTTTTACCAAATAGTGCTTACGAAGCTACGACAATCCCATCATATATTAAATTTAAAAAAAATGATTTTTTTGATAATAGTGGGCAATTTGTAGCAAAATATTATGTACCTATTGCATTTTCTTAATTTTTTTTGCTAAGTATTTATACCTTTGGTGCTATAATTATTAAGTTTAATTAGTATTTCAAGTTTTATCTTATTTTATAAATTACAATTATAAAGGAAATTAATGAATAAAATCTTATTATTAATATTGTTTTCAATTTTTATTAATGCAGGTTATTTGGTAAATGGTAAAATTTCTTTAAATACTGAAAATTTACAATCTACTAACAATTTATTCGTTCAATTGTGGCTAACAGATAAAGAATCAGAATTTTTTAATAATTGGAATACTCCGTCTATTGAGGTAAAAATCTCTTCAACAAATCAAATTAAAATCAATCAAACATTAACAAATTCATAGTTTTTAAAGCTTGTAAAACAAATTTAAAAAATCATTGTAATTTAACTATGGATATAAAAATATATCAACCTGATGGAAAAATATATGCTAAGTTTTATGATATGGAAGTTTGGGGAAATAAACCTATTCCTCCAAATAATAGTTTAGGTTTAAGTGTGGATTTCATAAGATTTATTATGGAAGCAGATGAACAAATGGGTATATATAAAATGGATGTAATAGTTACAGACCATTTTGATAATAAAAAAATTAAATTATCTAAATCATTTAATGTATATAAATAAAATAATTTATAGATTTAATAAAAATAAAAAGACATACTATTTTTATATAAAGGATTGAAATTATTAATAGTTTTTTAAAACCACACTAAGCTTATATTATTTGCTTAGTTTTTTATTTTGATACATTAATTTATCAGCTTCAACTAAAGAAGTAGTTAAATTATCAAATTTCCTAAATTCTACTAAGCCAAAAGAAAATCCAAAGCTTAATGCTTCTATTGTTTTAGATTTAAGTTTTTGTTTTGATAATCTTTCTTGAGCCTCAAGCATTAATTTTGATGCATCAAATTTTTTTTCAATATCATGGGTAAATAAAATAATAAACTCATCACCCGCATATCTTGCTACATTAATTCCTTCATATTTTGAAAAAGTTTTTTTTAAAAAATGTACTAAGTACTTTAATACTTGATCTCCTACAATATGACCATAAGTATCATTAATAATCTTAAATTTATTCAAATCTATAAATGCCATTTCTCCATCATTTTGAAATAAATCTTCTTTTAAATAAGAATCCATAAGCCACTTTCTATTATAAGCTCCTGTTAATGGATCAGCAAAAAGTTCTATTTTTAAAGATTTTATTTGTTCTTGTAATCGTCCTAGTTCATTATTAGCAACACTAAGCATTGTCTCATCTTTATTACCAATTGCAATTTGTGCTTTTTTTGTAGATTTATAAATATCATCCAAATTATTACTTGCTTTATTAATAATATTTTCAGCATGATCAACATCAAAATACAAATCTTTTAAAATCACATCTTCTTTCTCATAATCAATTTCTAAGTTTTTTGCATAAGAATCAAACTGCTCAGAATATGTACTTGGGAGTATAATATCTTTGGTTTTTAAGTTTTTAATAGTTAAATATGTTACTTCTTTTAATTTATTAGACATAGGAACCTCGAATTTTAATATTTGTTCTTAATTATAATGTATCCTACATTAATGTTAGCATAATAACTTTATAAATTTTGATGAGAAAATACTAGCTAATATTAAAATTTGAGTTTATATTAAGAGCATATTAGTTAGACTATTGTTTTTATAAGGACACTATGTTATGAGACATTTTTTAACACTTCAAGATTATACAAAAGAAGAAATTCTTGAAATATTACAATTAGCAAAAAAAATAAAACAAGAAACAAAAAATAAAATTTTTACAAAATATTTAAATATGCAAACTTTAGGTATGATTTTTGAAAAAAGTAGTACTAGAACAAGAGTTAGTTTTGAAACAGGTATTTATCAATTAGGAGGCATTGGATTATTTTTATCTTCAAATGACTTGCAGTTAGGTCGAGGTGAGCCTTTAAAAGACACTTCAAGGGTTATTTCTAGTATGGTTGATATGCTTATGATTAGAACATTTGAACAATCTGGTTTGGAAGAATTTGCAAAATATTCCAAAGTTCCTGTAATAAATGGCTTAACAAATGAATATCATCCTATGCAGTTATTAGCAGATTATTTAACTATACAAGAAGCTAATTTAGATACAAACTTAAAAGTAGCATATATAGGAGATGGTAATAATTTAGCCCATTCATGGCTAATCTTAGCATCTAAATTAGGCTTTGAACTATCAATTGCAAGTCCTAAAGGATATGAAGTAAATCAAGATATTTTAAACGATGCACAAGAATTTGCAAAAGTATCAGGTGCTAAAATTAGTATACAAAATGACCCTAAAATAGCAGTTAAAGATGCAAGTGTAATTACAACTGATACTTGGATTTCTATGGGGCAAGAAGATGAAAAAGAACAAAGAATAAAAGATTTTGATGGTTTTATTATTGATAAAAAAATGATGAGTTTAGCCAAAGAAAAAGCTATATTCTTGCACTGTTTACCTGCATATAGAAATTTTGAAGTTAGTGAAGAAGTATTTGAAAGTCCTTGCAGTTTAGTATTCGAAGAAGCCGAAAACAGATTACATGCACAAAAAGCTGTAATGGTTTGGTTAAACCAAAAGAGAGTGTAGATGATAGATTTTAAAAAATTTGAAAAATATTCAAAAGCTGGTCCACGATATACATCATATCCAACTGCACCAGAGTTTAAAGAAGAATTTAGTGAAAAAGATTTAATAAATTTATATAAAAAACAAGATAGTTCAAGAAAACTTTCATTATATATTCATCTTCCTTTTTGTAGATCTGCTTGTTATTTTTGTGGTTGTAATGTAATTTTTACTTCTAAAGAAGATAAAAAAGTTAGATATATAGAATATCTAAAAAAAGAATTAAAGTTATTAAAAAGACATTTGGATACTTCAAGAATAGTTACTCAACTACATTTTGGTGGAGGAACACCTACTTTTTTTACTCCATCACAATTAGAGGATATTTTAATAAGTATTAAAGAAATATTTCCAGATTTTGCAAGTGATGCTGAAATTTCTTGTGAAGTTGATCCTAGATATTTTACAAAAGAACATATGGATATATTAAAAAAAGGTGGCTGTAATAGGTTAAGTTTTGGTGTTCAAGATTTAGATTTTCAAGTACAAAAAACAATACATAGGGTTCAATCTTTTGATTTGACTAAAAATGTAATATCAATTGCTAGAAATGCAGGAATTAAGTCTATTAATACTGATTTAATTTATGGCTTACCTTATCAAACAAAAGATACTTTTCATAAAACATTAGAGAAAATGCTTACTTTAGATACAAATAGATTTGCTGTGTTTAATTATGCTCATGTTCCGTGGCTTATGAAGACTATGAGAAAATTTGATGAAACAACTTTTCCAAAGCCATCAGAAAAACTTGAAATGTTAAAAGATACAATTGATTTTTTTACATCAAATGGATATAAAATGATAGGAATGGATCATTTTGCAAAGCCTGATGATGAATTATTTAAAGCTATAAAAAAAGGTGAATTACATAGAAATTTTCAAGGATATACTACTAAGGGTGGGGCAGATTTAATAGGCATTGGAGTTTCATCTATTGGAAATGGAAGTAACTATTATGCACAAAACTTCAAAGATTTAAAACTTTATGAACAAGCTTTGGATAATGCACAACTGCCTATTTTTAAAGGTTATAAATTAAGTTTAGATGACGAATTAAGACAATTTGTAATTATGGAATTAATGAGTAATTTTTCATTAAATATTAAAAGAGTTGAAGAAAAATTTAATATAAACTTTAATAAATATTTTAAAGATGACTTAATTCAATTAGATGAATTTATAAATGCAGATTTAATTTCAATAAGTAATGATAATATAAATGTAAATCAAACAGGAACAATGCTTATAAGAAATATCTGTATGCCTTTTGACGCATATTTAAAAAAGATTCCTGAAGAAAAAAGAAGGTTTAGTAAAACTATATAATGACAAATAATAAATTCGATTTTACAAAAATAAATGATGATTGTATTAAATGTGGAAAATGCAAACCAGTTTGTACTATTTTTAATATTAATCAAGATGAGACAACTAGTCCACGAGGTTTTATTGATTTACTTGGAGCATATAAAGAAGATAAATTAGATCTTGATTTAAATGCAAAAAATATATTTGAATCATGTTTTTTATGTACAAACTGTGTTGAAGTTTGTCCAAATGATTTGCCCGTTGATATGATTATTGAACAAGTACGCTTTGATATTGCCAAAAAATTTGGAATAAAGTGGTATAAAAGATTTTTTTTCTTTTTATTAAAACACAGAAAGATTATGGATTTTATGTCAACTTTGGGTTGGGTATTTCAAACTTGTGCTTTAAAATTAGATGAAAATAAACAATCAGGAGTACCAAGATTTTCACTTCCAATTATAAAAAAAGATAGAGCTTTACCATATGCGAATAGGGTAAGTTTTTTAAATAAATATCCCCAAGATATAAAAGCTATTAATAAAGAAAAAAGTGAAATTAAAAAAAACAAAGTTGCTATTTTTATTGGTTGTATGAGTAATTATACATATACTAATACAGGTGATGCTTTAGTTACAATTTTAAAAAAATTAAATTTAGACATTATGATTCCAAGAGAACAATTATGTTGCGCTGCACCTGCTTATTTTACAGGTGCTTTTGATAGTGTTGATTATTTAGTTAAAAAAAATATTGAATATTTTGAAATATGGATAGATGAAGTAGATGCAGTTCTTATACCAGAAGCTACATGCTCAGCTATGATTAATAAAGACTGGGAACATTATTTACACAATCAAAAAAAATGGCAAAAAAGAGCTAAAAAATTATCTTCAAAAATATTTATGGCTACAAAATGGCTAGACAATAATAGTAATTTAGTAAGCTTATTACAAAAATCTAATAGAAAATTTGATGAGCTTGTAACTTATCACGATCCTTGTCATGCTAAAAAAATGCAAGGTATTTGGAAGGAACCACGAAATTTATTAAAACAAAATTATGTTTTAACAGAAATGAGTGATTCTAATAGATGTTGTGGTTTTGGAGGCCTTAGCATGCAAACTGAAAAATATGAACTAGCAAGAGCAGCTGGTTTACCAAAAGCTGCTATGATAAAACAAACAAAAGCACAAATAGTTAGTGCTGAGTGTTCTGCTTGTAGAATGCAAATTACAAATTCATTACATCTTAGTAATGTTGATGTAAAATTTCAAAATCCAATAGAATTAATAGCAAAGGCATTAGATTAATGAAAGATTTTTGGCAAAATATATATTCAAACTTTGACCCTGTAGCATTTCACTTAGGTTCAATTTCTGTTCACTGGTATGGTATTATGTATGCGACTGCACTTTTAAGCGCGATTATTGTTGCAAAAAATATTATAAAACATGATAAAATTTCTATTTCAAATGAACTTTTTGATTCATATATATGGTGGGTTGAAATTGGTGTAATTTTAGGTGCTAGAATAGGGTATGTTTTATTTTATGATACTCATACTATGTATTATCTAACTCATCCTTGGCAAATTTTTAATCCTTTTATTGATGGGGTTTATGCAGGAATTTCTGGAATGAGCTATCATGGTGCATTAATAGGTTTTATTATTGCTTCATTACTTTTTTGTAAGAAGAACAAAGTATCTTTTTGGTTTTTAAATGATATTGCAGTTTTAGGTATTTCTGCTGCTTATGTTTTTGGAAGAATTGGAAATTTCTTTAATCAAGAACTTGTAGGAAGAGTTACAGATGTACCTTGGGCAATATATATCAATAATACTTTAAGACATCCCTCACAACTTTATGAAGCATTTTTAGAAGGTATTTTAATATTTATTATTCTATTTATAATAAGAAAGAAGACTTCATTTGAAGGACAATTAGCCTTAAGCTATGGAATTTTATATTCTTGTATGCGTATATTTGCTGAATTTTTTAGACAACCAGATATACAGTTAGGATTTTTATATAGTAATTGGCTTACTATGGGTATTTTACAATCAGCATTTGTATTATTAATTTGTATAGTATTTTATAAAATAAGAATGAATAAACAAAAGACTATTTAGTCTTTTGCAATATATCCGTGTTCCATAGCTAAATCATTAATCTTATTTTTAAGAAGATCCAATCTCCAACCATGCCTATTAGCAAAATTCTCTATTTCTATTTCTCTTTCTTCTACTGAACAAAATATATAAATTCTTTTTAAAAAAGGTTTAGGTATTTGAATAGATATTAATTGAAAATAGTTTTCTTTACAGTTCCTAGAACAAAAAGCTTTACTCATAGCTATTTTTTTCTTGCAAAATGGACAGTGAGACATATTTTAAAGATCCTTTATAATTATTTTATAAAATTTAGCATTTGTAATATCTTGTAAAAATTTAGGATCAACTTCATGCATAGCAATAATATCTACAATCTTATTATCCATTAACCAAGCTTTTCCAGAATCAATAATTACTTTTTCTTCAAACATTTGAATTAATTCTGTTTTTGATACAATCAATTCATTCATAATTAATTCAAACTTATTCTATTTCTATTTATTATTGAGGCTCTTCAATAATATAACCTCTATTTGAATTATTTTTGATAATTTCATAATATGTTTTTAACCTTATCTTATTTACTATATTTCGCATAGTATAAATAGACATATTTTTACCTTTCCATACAACACTTTTTATAGTTTCATAATCTATAGTATCACCTCTTTTAGAAATCAGTAATTTTAAAAAACCTTTTTCTAATTTAGTAAATTCAATCATACTTCCACCAGCTTTAAAAAACTGATCTCTATACTCATCAAAATAAAGTCCGTTTTGAAACTCTATTTTATCACCTCTTTTTGTTTGATTCAAAGACATAATAATAGCCAATCTAACATCTTTTGATTTTAATGGTTTAGATAATATTGCATAGGCACTATTGCCAATTGCTGTAACGATATTTGCGTTATTATCATCATCTGTAACTATAATTTTAGGCAAAGATGGAGCTGCTTGAGTAATTTGAACACAAGTTTCTTCAAAGCTCGTACCTTCAACATTAGTATCAATAATAATTATATCATAATTACTTTCATTTAATATCATTAGTGCTTCACTTACATCTGTACTAAATTTAAGTTCTTTAAAATATTCATCAAACTCTTTTGAAATTGATAATTTAACACTTTCATTATTTCCTAATAACAATACTTTAGCATTGTTTAGTTTTCGTATATTTTTTAATGTTTTCATCTTTTTTCAATCCTTTTCTTATTTTTTGTATTGTAACAAATTTTCATACTTTTGTCAAAATAAAATTATTATAAAATAAAATTTATTTACACAATTAATTTTTTTTTAAGTTTTTCCAATCATAACCTACCGAAACACTTACTTTTAAAGGTATTTCTAATTTATAAATATTTTCCATAATACTAAGTAGTTCCTTAGTTATAGACATAACTTTTTCGCTTTTTATTTCAAAAATCAGCTCATCATGTATTTGTAGTAATATATTTATATTTTTATTATTATTAAATTTTTTAAAAATTTCAATCATTGCTAATTTAATTAAATCAGCAGCACTACCTTGAAATCTTGTATTTACAGCTTCTCTTAAAAATGATGATTTAAACATATCATTTACATTTTCAAAATCAAATAATCTTCGTCTATTTAATAAAGTTTCAACATATCCATGTTTTAGAGTAAAATCTTCAATAGATGTTAAGTAACTTTTTACACTTGGAAATGCTTTAAAATAAGATTCTATATAAGTTTTAGCTTCTTTTGTAGAAATTTCAAGAGTTTGAGCTAGTTTCCTACTTCCCATTCCATATAGTAGTCCAAAATTAATTGATTTTGCAAAGGATCTTTTTTCTTTTGCTTGCTCTTTTCCAAATATTTTTACTGCTGTTTGATAATGAATATCTAAATTATTGTTAAAAGCATCAAGTAAGGCTTCATCTTTTGAAAAATGTGCTAATAAACGTAGTTCTATTTGTGAGTAATCTATTGCTACGAGTTTATAACCTTTTTGTGGAATAAAAGCTTGCCGTACTTGAGAACCTATTTCACTCCTAACAGGAATATTTTGTAAGTTTGGATTTTTTGAACTAAGCCTTCCCGTTGCAGTTCCTGTTTGTAAAAAAGAAGTAAATATTTTGTGTTCTTTGTTATCTAAGCCAAGTTCTAATAATGGTATTATATATGTACTTTGTAATTTAAAAAGTTCTCTATATTGTAAAATTAAAGGAACTATTTCATGTGAGTTGTAAAGTTTTTGTAAAACTATTTCATTTGTACTATATCCCGTTTTAGTTTTCTTTGATGGGGGTAATTTTAATGTTTCAAATAATATTAATCCTAATTGTTTTGGTGAATTAATATTAAACTCACCTCCTGCACTTTTGTGAATTTTTATAGTTAATTCTTGAATAAAACTATGATTTGTTTTTTTTAAATCTTGAAGAAATTCAATATCTACTTTTATTCCAATATTTTGCATATATATAAGCACATCAATAAATTTAAACTCCATATCAAAAGCTAAGTCCAATAAATGTTCACATTTTTTTTCTTTAAAGTTAATAAGAAGTTCATAATAAAGTTTAAATGTAAAAAAGGCATCCTCACTTGCATATTCGCAGGCTTTTTTTATATCCACATTTGAAAAATTTTCACCTTTTTTAACCGTATCTTTAAATGCTATCATATCATGATTAAAAAAAGTCTTTACCATAAAATCAAGTCCTACTTTTGAGCTTGGATTTAATAGCCAAGACATAATCATAGTATCTGCATATAGTTGTAAATCAATGTTAAAATTTGATTTTATTATTTGATAATCATATTTAAAGTTTTGAAGTACAAGTTTATGTTTATTTAATATATTAATAGCATCTTTTGCATCGCTTATTGATATTTGTTCTAAAGCACCTAAGTAAAAATGTCCGATGGGAACATAATATGCTTGCTTATTATTAAAACAAAAAGAAAAACCAACAATTTTGGCAAACCTTGTATCTATATTTGTAGTTTCTGTATCAAAAGCAATTATTGAGTTTTCTGGTATTGAATTAATAAGTTCAAATAATTTTATTTTTTCATTTAATAAAATATATTCGCAAGATAATTTTTCTTTTTCTTCAATTTTTTCTTTTTCATTTTTTTTATTTGCTATTATTTTATTTTTTGGAATGCTTGTTTTGTATAATAAACCATCTTTGTGTACTCTTTCAATAATATTATTTAAACCAAAGGATAATAAAGTTTCTTCTATTTTTAAAATTGGATTTTCTTTTGGAAGATTAAATTCTTCAATATTATCAATTAGACAACAAGTATTGTCCAAAGTAACTAATTTTTTTGAAATGTATGCTAAATCTTTTCCTTCATTTAATAATTTAACCCACCTTGGCTTTTCTATATTTTCTAAATTTGAATAAATATTATCTAAATTGTCAAATTTCTCTATTAGTGCTTGGGCTGTTTTAGCTCCTACTCCTTTAACTCCAGGAATATTATCTGCACTATCACCTAATAAAGATTGATAGTTTGTAAATTGGGCAGGGTAAACTCCATATTTATCAAAACATTTTTCTTTGTTTATTACATTTTTTTTAATTGGATCAAATAGGAAAATATCTTCTTGGATTAATTGTAATAAATCTTTATCATGAGATACAATTCTAACATTTAAACCTTTTTTCTTCGCATCTTTAGCTAAGGAGGCAATCACATCATCTGCTTCATATCCTACTTTAATAGCTGTCTTAAAGCCCATTTGTTCAATCCAAGAAATTGCAACAGGAAGTTGCTTTAATAAATCAGCAGGAACATCTGGTCTATGAGATTTGTATTCTTTATATAATTTATGCCTAAATGTATCACCTTTGGCATCTAGTGCAAATACAATATAATCTGTTTTAAAATCTTTTCCAATATTAAAGATTAAATTAATAAATCCTGTTAGTAATCCTGTGGGAAAACCTTCTTTTGATTTTAAAGGAGGAAGGGCATAGAAACTTCTAAATAAAAAACCAAAAGTATCTATAATGGTGATAGTTTTTTTCATATATATATCTTTCGTTCATTTCATCAAATTTTAATTAAAATATAATATAATATTTATCCTAAAAAGAAGGTTTAAATATGGCATTAATTGATATTGAAAAATTACAACAAAATAATAAAGAGTTACAAGATATTATCAATAATTCTTGGGATGGAATAGGTATCATTGATACTAATACAAAATTAATTTATATAAATAATGCATTTATTCCTTTGCTTGGATATGAAAAAAATGAATTACTTAAAATAAGTTTTATATCTTTAGTACAAGATAAATATAAAAAAGACTTTTTAAGTATTTTATTAAATAAAGATAATAAAACACATAATAATATTGATTTAGCTTGTACTAGAAAAGATAAAAAGACAGTTCACTTGCGAATTACTATATCAAAAATGAATAATAAAAACTTACTTGTTATTAATACCAAGGATATAACAAAACAAATTGCTAATGACGAGATTTTAAATGATTATGTTGTATCTATGAATACAGATTTACATGGGCATATAAATGAGGTAAGCCAAGCATTTTGTAATTTATCAGGATATCCAAAAGAAGAATTAATAAATCAACATTTTAGTATCATAGGTCATGAAGATACTGAAGACATAATATACGACAATATACAAAAAAGTTTATTAAGTTCTAAAGAGTGGAGTGGAACAATAAAAGCAAAAGGAAAGAATAGTAATATTTTTTGGATAAGTATTATGATAAAGTCAATTTATAATAAATACGGAGATATAACTGCTTATACTATGTTAATGTTTGATATTACAAATGAAATAAGCTTAAATGATGAAGCATCTTTATTACAAGATCAAGTTCAAAATGCACAAAAAGAAATAAAACAAAAAGATAGTATATTAATGCAACAATCAAAACTAGCAATAATGACAGAAACATTACAAAAATTATCACATGAATGGAGACAACCCTTAAATATAATTTCTATGAAAGCCCAAAATTTAGGTCTTGATATTTCTATGGACAATACTCCTGCTTCATCTGATATAGTAAAAATATTAGACCATATTAAAAATGAAGCGAATGTCTTATCTCAAACAATTGAAAGTTTTCAAAGTTTTTTACACCCAAAAAATGAAATGGTTAAAGTAAATCCTAAAAGTATCATAGTAAATGCAATGAAATTCTTTAAAAGTGATACTAGTAATAAAAATATTGATATAATAAAAGATATTTTAGATAGTTTTGAATTTAAAACATATGATGATGAATTAACTACTATTTTAGTAAATTTGCTTATAAATGCAAAAGAAGCAATTTTAAAAAATAAAATTAAAAATGGAGTTATTAAACTTAAACAATATCATATAAAAGATACAATCTTTTTTGAAGTAAGTGATAATGGAGGTGGAATAAATGATGATATTATACATAAGATTTTTGAGCCATATTTTTCAACAAAAGATATTAAACACGGTGTTGGTTTAGGTTTATATACATGTAAAATCATTATTGAAATGCACTTAAAAGGTATCATAAGTGTTAGGACTCATAGCACTGGTGCATTGTTTAAAATCTCAATACCTATAATAAAACTCAACTAAGGACTAAGATGATTATTATACCAGCTAGATTAAATTCAAGTAGATTTACTAATAAAGTTTTAGTAGATATTATTGGTTTACCTATGGTTATTAGAACAGCAAAACAAGTTGCCTCACTTGATGAAGTTGTAATAGCTACAGATTCGACAGAAGTTATGTCTTTGGCAAAACATTACAATATAAATGCTATTTTAACATCAACTGCGCATAAAAGTGGAACAGATAGAATAAATGAAGCTGCTAATTTATTAAACTTAAATGATGATGAAATTATTATTAATGTACAAGCTGATGAACCATTTATAGAACATCATGTAATACAAGCTATTATAAATAAAGTTAAAAGTATTAAAAAAAATAATGAAAATGTTATGATCACAAGTTGTTATAAAGAAATAAATTCTAACTTAGCTGATGATCCAAATCATGTTAAGGTTATTTTAGATACAAATTCAAATGCAATATACTTTTCAAGAGTTAAAATACCTTATCATAGAGATCATTACGAAACATCAGTATTTTATGGTCATTTAGGAATTTATGGGTTTACAAAAAAATCATTAAATACTTTTTGTAATTTAAAACCATCAAAATTAGAACAAATAGAAAAATTAGAACAATTAAGAGCAATAGAGAATAATTATACTATTGCTATGGTACAAGTTGAGTCAAAATCTTTTGGTATAGATACTCAAGAAGATTTAGATAATTCTTTAAGCTTATTTAAATAGAAAATGATATATCATCTTCAATAAAGCTTGGGATTAAATTATGCTATTTAACGTTCTTATTATTGATCAAGAGTATAATTATAAATCAACAATGAATAATATCATTGAAAAATACTATAAAGATATTAGTATTGATTTTTATGATTATAACAATTTCATAAATTGTGAAGACTATGCTTTACTTATAATTGATGAAAAACTAATAAATCATAAAAAAATATTAACGATAATAGAATCGTTTACAAAAAATATCATTTTTATCATAAATGACCATAGCGATGCTCTTCTAAAAAATAATACTGATTATATATTGAAGCCTTTAGATATAAATAATTTGATTTTAAAAATACAAGATATTAAAAATACACAAAATGATATTTTAAATTTTAAAGAAGAAGAAATATTAATTAATATAGTTAATGGTATGACAAATCCGTCTTTTCTTACAAATGGTTATAATTTAATATATGGAAATAATGAATTTTATGATTTACTATCTTGCTCATCAATTTCAGAAATTAACAATAAATATAATAATATAGGTGATATTTTTAATAAAAAAGATGACTTTATTTTTAATGAAAATGATAATTTATGGCTTGATCAATATGACAATAAAAAATTAAATAAAGTTTGTATTACTGATAAAAATAATATAGAAGAAAACTTTGATATTCGTAATATATATAAAGCAAAGAACAATATAAATATCATTTTACTAAGTAAAATATCAGAGCAATTTAATTGTGATATTCAATTAAACAATTTATTATTTATAGATGATTTAACAAAACTTCCAAATAGAACAAACTTAATTAGTAAATTTAAAAATGATAATTTAATTTTAAAATCAATTGCTTTAATAGATATTAAGGGTTTTAGAGAAATAAATGATTTCTTTGGAAATGATATTGGAGATAAGCTTCTTATTGCAATTACAAAATTGATTTCAAAATATTGTACGAATGAGAATAATCTAATATTGTATAAATTTCCATCAGATATATATTGTCTTACTAATATAAGTTTGAACAATACATTATTCCTAAGAATTATTAAAAAAATTATTTTTAGAATTTATTCTAAAGTATTTAATTTTGATAATTACGAAATTGATACTAGAATAGTAGCTGGAATATCATTTTCAGAGAAAAAAAATAAACTAATTACTGCATCTTTTGCCCTGCAAGCTGCAAAAAAAGATAATAAGAGTTATCTAGTCTTTTATGATGAACTTGACAATATGGAAGAGTATAAAAATAATATTTTATGGGCAAAAAAATTGAAATATGCATTAAATAATAATAATATTGTCCCTTATTTTCAGGCAATTGTTGATAATGAAACATTAAAAATAAATAAATATGAATGTTTAGTTCGAATGATTGATAATGATGATGTTATATCTCCATATTTTTTTATAAATATATCTAAAAAAACTAATCAGTATATTAAAATTACAAAAATTATGATAGAAAAAAGTTTTAAAGCATTTGATAAACTTTCTTATGAATTTTCAATTAATATTTCTTATGAAGATATAGAAGATGGTTCAATTTTTGAATGTATAAAAACTAATTTAAAAAAATATGATGTTAAAAATCAAGTAGTATTTGAAATATTAGAAGATGAAAATATTAAAAATTATGATATTTTATTAACATTTATCAATAAAATTAAAAAACTAGGTTGTAAAGTCGCTATTGATGACTTTGGTACTGGTTATTCAAATTTTGAAAGACTACTAAAGATGAATATAGATTATTTAAAAATTGATGCTTCTATTATAAAAAATATCGCAAAAGATAAAAATTCATATAAAATTGCAAAAACAATAACTCAATTTGCAAAAAACCTACAAATGAAAACAATAGCAGAGTTTGTAGAAAATGAAGAAATTTTTAAAATTGTTAAAAAGTTTAAAATTGATTATTCTCAAGGGTATTACTTTGCTAAGCCAATTTCTAAACCAAATGCTACATTAGAATATAAAGATATGGATAAAGGTTAAAAATGAACAAAGAATTATTGAAAAGTATATCCCTTTTGTATGTTGAAGATGAAGATGATATTAGAGAATTTACTGCAAAAACGCTTAAATCTCTTGTGAAAAATATTGTACTTGCAGTTGATGGAGAAGATGGTTTAAAAAAAATGAAAGAAAATCCTTGTATTAATATAATACTTACAGATATTAATATGCCTAAAATGAATGGCTTAGAAATGTGTGAAGAAATAAGAAAATATAATAAAGATATACCAATTGTAATTACAAGTGCACATAGAGACTCAGCTTTTTTTAAACAAGCTATTGAAGTTGGAGTTACTGCTTATGCTTTAAAACCCATCGATTTATATCAGTTAATTAATTCTTTAGTTAAAGCTATTGAACCTATTTTTTTACGACAAAAACTTGAAAAAGTAAATGGTGTTTTGGAGCATAGAATAGAAGAAGCTGTTAAAGAAATAAAATCTATTTTAGATGCTCAAGATAATATAGTTTTTGTTGCTACAGCAGATCGTATAATGGATGTTAATAAAAAATTTTTACACTTTTTTAATGTTGAAACTCTTGAGGATTTTATTAACAAAAATAAAAATATTTATGACTACTTTAAAAATGAAATAGGTTTTTTCAATATTGATTTAGTTAAAAATAATTCAACTTGGATTAAATACTTAGCTAATATTGCAGAAGTAGATAGAATTGTTAAAATGACAAATGAAGATGGTATTAATAGAATATTCACTATTAATATTGATGAATATAATCATAAAAGTGAACATTATGTTATTTCATTAACAGATATAACTGAAATAAAAGAAAAATCAAATTTATTAGAATATCAAGCAAATCACGATTCCTTAACTGGACTACATAATAGAAAAAAATTCTATGAAATATTTGGTAAAGAAGTAAGAAGAGATGCCAGATATAATAATTACTTATCATTATTAATGTTTGATATAGATAATTTTAAAAGTTTTAATGATGACTTTGGACATAATATTGGAGATGAAGTTCTAAGAATTATTTCTAAAATAATATTAGAAAGTATTAGGGAACACGATATAGCTGTTAGATGGGGTGGTGAAGAATTTATTATATTAACACCAGAGACAAATATAAAAGGTGCTAAAATAGTTGCTGAGAAAATTAGATCAACTATTGAGAGTTTTAAAAATGATAAAATAAAGCGACAAATAACAGTGAGTTGTGGAATTACTGGTTTTTCAAATAGTGACTCTCAAGAAGATATCATAGAAAGAGCAGATATTGCTTTATATAAAGCAAAAAAACTTGGTAAAAATAATATCGTTTTATTTGAAAAAAGCTAACTTTATTTTATTTATTCTTTAAAATAGCAATATATCGACAATTATATTAACAAAATACACAAATTTCAAAATTTACTTAAAAATGAAACAAAAATAAATTTTAATAAAGCTTTATTTTAATAAAATGTTTTGTAATAATAAATCAGGGAGCAATATGGAAGTAGACTTAATTAGTGAAGCATTTAAATTTATGCTTTTAGGAATGGGAAATGTGTTTATTTTTTTAATTGTAATGATATTTTCAATTAAAATTCAAGCTTTTATTATTGCTAAGTACTTTGCTAAAAAAGAAGTAAATACAAAATCAAAAAATAAAACACTTGATATAAGTAATACTTCAAAAAAAATTGCTGCCATTAGTGCTGCTATTGAACATCATAATAATATTAAAGGTTAATAAAAATGTCGAAAAAATACATTGATATAATGGATACCACTTTTAGAGATGGTTTTCAATCAGTTTTTGGTGGACGTGTGTTAATGGAAGACTTCTTGCCAGCAGTTGAATCTGCAAAAGAAGCTGGAATTAATCACTTTGAATTTGGTGGGGGTGCAAGGTTTCAATCTTTGTTTTTTTATTTAAAAGAAAATGCTTTTGATATGATGGATAAATTTAGAGACATAGTTGGTTCAGAGGCTAATTTACAAACATTAGCACGTGGAATTAATACAGTTATGCTTGATACTGGTTCAAGAGAACTAGTAGATTTACATGCAAAAATGTTTGCTAAGCATGGAACAACAACTATTAGGAATTTTGATGCTTTAAATGATGTTCAGAATTTAGAATATTCTGCTCAGTGTATTAAAAAATATGGATTAAAACATGAAGTTGTGGTAACTTTGATGGATTTACCACCAGGGTGTGTTGGTGCTCATGATGTTGAGTTTTATGAAAAAACACTAAGAGCTATTTTGGATAAAGGTATTCCTTATGATTCAATTTGTTTTAAAGATGCATCTGGTACATCTTCTCCACATAAAGTTTATGAAACTATTAAAATGGCTAGAAAGCTTTTAGGTGAAGATACTCATATAAGACTACACACTCATGAAACAGCAGGTGTTTCTGTTTCTTCATATTTAGCAGCACTTGATGCAGGGGCAAATGGAATTGATTTAGCTTGTGATCCAGTTTCAGGTGGAACTTCACAGCCTGATATATTAACCATGATGCATGCAGTAAAAGGTATGAATTATGACTTAGGTGCTTTGGAAATTGATAAAATTTTAAAACATCAAGAAGTTTTAAAAGACCAACTAAAAGATTATTTTATTCCACCTGAGGCTACACGTGTTTCTCCACTAATTCCATTCTCACCAATGCCAGGAGGTGCATTAACTGCTAATACTCAAATGATGAGAGATAATAACACTTTACATAGATTTCCAGAAGTAATACAAGCTATGAGAGAAGTTGTACAAAAAGGTGGATATGGTACATCTGTAACACCAGTATCACAATTTTACTGGCAACAAGCATATGCAAATGTTATGTTTGGTCCATGGAAACAAATAGCACCTGGTTATGGAAAAATGGTTCTTGGATATTTTGGAAAAACTCCTGTTAGACCTGATGAAGATATTATTGCTTTTGCAAGTAAAAAGTTAAAATTAGAACCAACAAATGAAAACCCTTTAGATATAGCAGACAGAGATGAGAAAAAAACTATTAAGTACTGGAAGAATAGGTTAATTGATGAAAAAATTGAAACAAGTGAAGAAAATATTTTTATTGCAGCAGCTTGTGATGAAAAAGGAATTTCATTTTTAAAAGGTGAAAGTCCACTTAATATTAGAAAAAATAATCAAAATGATACATTGTGTGAAGATAATATAGATTGTAAATTAGGAGAAAATAAAGGTATGAATAATTCAAGTGGAAATTATACAGTAATTGTAGATGGTCAAAAATTTAATGTAACAGTTGCTAAAGGTGATGTTGATGTTAAAGTTGTAAATGAAGTAAATGAAAGTTCAAGTAAAACTAGTAATAAAGCAGAAGAAAAAAATGTCTTAGCTACTGTTAGTGGTAATGTTTGGAAACTTTTAGTTAAAGTTGGCGATAAAGTTGAAAAGGGTCAAGTTGTAGCTATTTTAGAAGCTATGAAAATGGAAATTGATGTTGAGTCTCCTTGTGCTGGAGTAATTTCAGAAATTCCTGTTTCACAAAGTGATCCAATTGAAGAAGGTGATACAATTGCTACGATTAGTTAATAAATTAATTATGACATTTCAGGAGAACATTAAATGAATAAAAAAATACTTTTTTCAATATTGATTATGCTTTTTGGTATGTTTAGTGTAAATTCTTTTGCTTCAACGAATACGATTGATAAGGCTCCACCTCTTGAAAATACAAAAAAAGAATATAAATCTAAAACTTTAAATGAATTGTTAAGTTCTTTTTATAAAACAACAGGATTATACGCTTTTATAACTCCAAGAGATAATATTTTAACATCAGAATCTCACTCTGAAGATGCAAGATTAATGACAGCATTTGAACAAACTACTGGAAGACTTATTATGTTTGCTATTTGTTTATTATTGTTTTATCTAGCAATTGCTAAAGGATTTGAACCTTTATTATTGCTACCCATTGCTTTTGGAGGATTATTAGCAAATATTCCCTTAGCTGGAATTGGTGGAGAAGATGGAATGTTGGGAATTATTTATAATATGGGAATAGCCAATGGTTTCTTTCCTCTTCTTATTTTTATGGGTGTTGGAGCAATGACTGATTTTACATCCTTACTTGCTAATCCTAAGGCAGCTATCTTAGGAGCAGCTGCTCAGTTTGGTATTTTTGGATCTTTAATTGGTGCTGTTATGATTGGTTTTGATATTCAAACTGCATCAGCAATTTCTATTATTGGTGGTGCTGATGGTCCTACATCTATTTTTATTGCAAATAGACTAGCTCCTGAATTACTTGGAGCAATTGCCGTTGCTGCTTATTCATATATGGCTTTAGTTCCTGTTATTCAACCTCCTATTATGAAGGCATTAACAACACTTGAAGAGAGAAAAATAAGAATGCCAAAATTAAGAAAGGTGCATAAGTTAGAAAATTTGCTTTTACCTATTTTAATTTTATTTTTGTCTATTTTATTTTTACCTGAATCAACACCTTTAATTGGCGCTTTTGCTATGGGGAACTTCTTTAAACAATCAGGTGTTGTTGAGCGACTTAGTGATACTATGCAAAATTCTTTAATTAATATTGTAACGATATTCTTAGGACTTGGAGTTGGCTCTAAATTAGCAGCTGATAAGTTTTTAGTATTAGATACATTAGGAATTATGATTATTGGTTTACTAGCATTTTCAGCAGGAACAGCTGCAGGTGTTCTTATGGCAAAACTTATGAATAAATTAAGTTCAAAAGACAATCAAATCAATCCTTTAATTGGAGCAGCTGGTGTTTCAGCTGTACCAATGTCAGCACGAGTTGTAAGTAAAGTAGGACAAGAATATGACAAATCAAATGTCTTATTAATGCATGCAATGGGTCCAAATGTTGCTGGTGTTATTGGTTCAGCTGTTGCAGCTGGTGTACTTTTATCAATATTTTAAATTAATTAGGAAATAGTAAATTATGTTAGATATTAAAAATTCTTTAAACTTAGAAAATGTAGGTGATATATATAGAAACCTTGATACAGGTTCTTTAATAAAATATGCAGTTAAAAATGAAAAAGCAAAAGTTTCTTCAACTGGTGCTTTGATGATTGATACAGGTATTTTTACAGGTAGAAGTCCTAAGGATAAATTTTTTGTAAATCAAGATCCTTCAAATAAATTTATAGCATGGGGTGATATAAATAGAAAAGTTTCAAAACAAGTTTATGAAGATTTGTTTAAAATAACACAAAAACAATTAAGTAATAAAAATCTTTTTGTTACAGATGTTTATTGTGGAGCTAGCTTGGACAGTAGAAGATCCATAAGATTTATAACTGAAGTTGCGTGGCAGGCACATTTTGTAAAAAATATGTTTATTTTGCCTAAAACACAAAAAGAACTAGATGAATTTGTTCCTGATTTTACTATATATAATGCTTGTAAGACTGTTGATATGGCTTATGCAAGTCATAAACTACATTCTGAAGTTTATGTAGTATTTAATATTGAAGAAAACACTGCGATTATTGGTGGTACTTGGTATGCTGGTGAGATGAAAAAAGGTGTTTTTTCTATGATGAATTATTGGCTTCCATTAGAAGGTAAACTAGCCATGCATTGTTCTGCTAATATTGGAGAAAAAGGTGATACTGCTTTATTTTTTGGATTAAGTGGAACAGGAAAAACAACTCTATCAACAGACCCTAAGAGAAAATTAATTGGTGATGATGAACACGGTTGGGATGAAGAAGGTATTTTTAATTTTGAAGGTGGTTGTTATGCAAAAGTTATTAATCTTGATAAGAATTCAGAACCTGAAATTTTTGATGCTATAAGAGAAGGTGCAATTTTAGAAAATGTTATTGCCGATGAAAATGGAGTTGTCGATTATAAAGATGCTTCAAAAACAGAAAACACAAGAGTATCTTATCCTTTAGATCATATTCCAAATCATACACCAAATATGAAAGGTGGTCACCCTAATAATATAATATTTTTATGTGCTGATGCTTTTGGTATTTTACCTCCTGTTGCAAAATTAACAAAACAACAAGCTATGTATTATTTTTTAAGTGGGTATACTGCAAAAGTTGCAGGAACAGAAAGAGGTATTACAGAACCAGTTGCTACATTTAGCTCTTGTTTTGGTGAAGCTTTTTTACCATTAAATCCTACAGTGTATGCAAAACTATTAGGTGAAAAGATTGATTTACATAAGGTAAGTGTTTATCTTGTAAATACTGGTTGGACAGGTGGTCCTTATGGAGTTGGTACAAGAATGAGTATAAAAAACACAAGAGCTTGTATTAATAGTATCTTAGATGGTTCAATTAATGACTCAAAGTTTGATACATTGCCAATTTTTAATTTAAAAATTCCAAAAACATTAAATAATGTTGAAACAAAAGTTTTAAATCCTAGAAATACTTGGGAAGATAAAGAATCATATGATGAGATGTCTAAAAAACTTGCAGGTATGTATATTAAAAACTTTTTTAAATATATTACTTTAGAAAGTGAATATGACTTTACACCTGCTGGTCCTAGTCTTGAGAATACATAAAGAGATAAACTCATATAAAGATTATAAAATCAAATGAGTTTATATCGTAAAAGTTCAAAAATAAATAATTTGAATTATAATAAATTACTTCAAATTGTGGAATAAGATAGTAAATTTAATACAAGTTAAGATTTAGCTATAATTATATTTACTTCTTGTGATATTATATTATGAATTATATAAAATATCTAAACAATTATTAGTTGTAATATGTTTATTTTTTATATCAACTTGAAGTATATAATCATTCATTACATAAGGAATTAAAAAAGTTTTTGGTAAGTTTTTATCTAATAGATCTATGTTGGTTGTAATTTCTAAATAATCATTTAATGGATATCTATGTACTTCTTTTACTTTTCCCAAAATCATATTATTTTCAACTACAATACAATTAGCAATATCAAACCAAAAAAATTGATCTTTGTTTAAAGTACAATTATCTTTTGTATTTTGTGCATCCACATATAATTCTTGATTAATTAATATTTTAGATTGATTTATATCATCATAATTATCAAATAAAACTGATTGTTGAGTTTTGTTGAATTCTTTTATACTCAATAAAATATTTTTATTGGTGATAAATGTAGAGCCTTTTTTAAATTGTTCAGGAAAATCAGAAGATATATGAAGTTTTAAGTGACCTTTTAAACCAATGGATTTACCTATTTTTGCTACAAAAATTTCTTTCTTCATAAGCTTCTTCTTAATGTGCTATAACTTGTATTCTATAAGATACTCCATCTTTAGCCTTACAAGCATTTACCATTGTTTTTAAAGCATTAATCATATTTCCATTTTTACCTATTAGTTTTCCTACATCATTAGTATTTACTTTAATAATTAATTCCGAAAATGTATCATTAATACTATTTAATGATACATCAACTTCATTAGGAAAATCTACAATAAGTTTTGCATAATTTTCAATGAATTGTATAACCATTTTAATTTATGAAATTAACTTTGCTAATTTTTGAACTTTTTCACTAGGTTTTGCCCCAACGCTAAGCCAATAATTATATCTTTCTTGATCAAGTTTTATAACTTTTTCTTTTAGTATTGGATTAAAATATCCAATAGATTCTATCCATCCTGAATCTCTTCTTTTTCTTGAGTCAGTTACAACTATTCTATAAAATGGCTTTTTATTTCTACCCATTCTCGTTAATCTAATTACTGTCATTATTTCCCTTTTATTGTTTTTAGTACTAAATTATAAACTTTTAATAAAGTTCATAATTTAATAATAAATATTATATTAAAATATCATCTAGGTATATTTGGATTAAATCCTGCATTACCTCCACCTTGAAGTTGAGACATCATATTAGTTAATCCTTTCATTCCACCTTTTCCTGATAGTTTTTTTGCCATTTTTGATGCACTTTTAAATTGTTTTAAAATTTTATTAATTTGCATATCAGAAAGTCCAGAACCTTTTGCTATTCTTTGTTTCCTACTTAAGTTTAACAAAGATGGACTTTTCCTTTCTTTTAATGTCATAGAACCTATTAAGGCTTTTATTCTTTTAATTTCATCAGAATTTTCAAAATCCATATCTTTTAATTGTCCTGTCATTTGAGATAAACCAGGTATCATACCAATAATAGATTTCATCGAACCTAATTTACTCATCATAGAAAGTTGTTCTAAGAAATCATTAAAATCAAATTCACCTTTTCTAATCTTTTTACTTACTTCTTTAGCTTTCTTTTCATCAATTATAGCCGATGTTTTTTCAGCAAGTCCTTCAATATCTCCAGCCCCTAATAATCTTGAAACAATTCTATCAGGAATAAAGACTTCAAAATCTGGCATTTTTTCACCATTTCCAATAAATCGCAAAGGAACACCAACTTGATCTGCAAGGGAAATCGCAACTCCACCTTTTGTATCACCATCATATTTAGATAGTATCACACCATCAATTCCTATTTTATCTTTAAAGGTACTAGCAGTTCTTGTAGCATCATGCCCTGTTAAAGAATCAGCTACATAAAAAATTTCATCTGGTTTTATTGTTTGTTTTATTTTAGCAAGTTCGCTCATTAACTCATTATCAATTGCCAAGCGTCCTGCTGTATCAATTAATACTACATCATATAATTCTTCTTGTGCTTTTCTTTGACCATCTAATGCTACTTTTATAGGATCACTTGTATTATCATCAAAATATAAATCAACTTCAATTTGTGAACAGATTTGTTTTAACTGCTCAACTGCTGCTAGTCTTTGTAAATCTGAAGCAACTATTAAAACTTTCTTTTTTCTAGTTTTTAAATAATTTGCTAGTTTTCCAGTTGTTGTTGTTTTTCCAGAACCTTGTAAACCAGTCATGAGTATAGTTGTAGGTGGTTTATTTGAAAAAATAAAACCTTGATTACCACTTGTTGTTAATATATTAGTTAATTGATTTTTTAAAGCTCTTAAAAAGCTATCTTGTCCTATTCCATTTTGTTTAGTTTCTAGTTCAATTTCATTAATAAGGTTTTTTGTAGTTTTATGATGAACATCAGCTTTTAGAAAAGATTTCTTTAATTCAGTTAATGCTTTTTTTAAAGACACGATATCATCTTTATGTCTAATTTTATTTACTGCATTTTTAATTGAACCTGTAATTACATCAAACAACAATAAAACCTTTTAATTTAATTTTAGAGATTATATATAAATTATTCTTTATTTTACTTTAAACAATGTATATATTAAGTAGTATTTAAGCAAAAAATTAAATATCTTTTATGTTTTATTTAAGAGAAGTACCATTTAAAGCACTTTTTAAATTAAAATTATAGTTTCTAAACTTAAATTTTATTTAAACCCAAACACAAAAAATTCCCTAGGTTCTGGTGCTTCAAAAGTATAATCAAATATTTTTGTCTTTCTTGAATGTAATAATACCCTTGCCACATTACTTACAACTTTACCATATACGCTATCTCCAATAATTGGCATAGCAATAGAATTTAAATGTACTCTAATTTGATGTGTTCTTCCTGTATCAATTGTTATTTTTATTTTTGATTTATTTCCCTCAACAAACATAGGATAGATTCTTGTTGTAGCAGGTTTACCTTTTTTGGCACTTATTTTTGATTTAGCATTTGAATTGTTTCTTACAGTTAAAATAGCTGTATCAACGATTTGCTCTTCTATTACTTTTCCATCAACAATTGCAATATATTCTTTATACACTCTATTTGCTTTAAACTCATTTATAGCTTTTTGTTGAAAATCTTCATTTTTTGCAAAAAGAATAACCCCACTAGTTTCTTTATCAAGTCTATTTAATAATATATAATTTGGAAATTTTTTTATTAAATCATCACTTGTAAGAAAAGCTGGTTTATTAAGTGCTAATATATCATTGTCTTGAAAAATTACTTTAATACTATCTAGTTTTTTAATAGTAAAAATTACTTCACTACTAATTTCGCCACGTGCAATTAATACTTTTTTACCATCAGCTTTAACTAAGCCCTTATCTATTAAATCTTTTGCTTTAGAATTAGAAATTCCTTCTTGCTTGGCTAATACTTTATACGCTTTATCATAACTCATTTAATTCCTTTATAATTACAGATATATCACCTATTTTTTGTAATGAAGATTTTTTTAACTTTTCTACATTATCTAAAGTTTCTTTCAAATCTTCACTTTTTACTATATAAAAATCATTAATTGCCTCAAATAAAGCTTTTTGATTAAATATATGTTCACCACTAATTAAAGTACATCCAAAATATGCTACTTCCACAGGATTATGTCCTCCTATATTTTCAAATGACCCACCTAATATAACAGCATCACTAATGCAATATATATTAAGCAATTCTCCCATTTTATCAACTAAAACTATATCACTATCAAAATTTTGTTTTTGTGAAAACTTATGATAAGAAAGTTTATTTTTTTTAGAAAAGTTTTTTAAAAGTAAATCAACTCTATCAAATCTTTCTGGATGTCTTGGAACAAAAATTAATTTACCTAATTTTTGATTATATGCTTGTAAAATCAACTCTTCTTCTTTTTCATGCGTACTAGCAGCTGTTAGTACAAAGGTACTTGGTTTTTCATATTGTTTTGATATTTTAGGTAATTGTGCTAATTTTATATTTCCAATAACTTCTATATTTGTAGCACCTAGTTCTTCTAACCTTTGCTTATCAATTTTGCTTTGAGCAAATATTCTGTCAATATTTTTAAATATTTTTTTATAAAACCAAGAAAATCGTTTGTATGACTTATATGATTTATCAGATATTCTAGCATTAATTAAAAAAGTTTTAATATTTTGACGCTTAGCAAATAAAAAAAGCATATACCAAAGTTCAGCTTCCATAACTACTAATGCTTTTTGTTTTGTAATCCAAAATGGCAAAAATATCTCATAAGGTAAATATCTACTATTTGAAGTGATTTTTTTTGCTTCTTCATATCCTGTATTTGTTACAACACTTAAATTAACTTCTTGCTTTAATTTATCTATAATTACTTTTAAAGCTTTTGTTTCACCCATAGAACAAGAATGAAACCAAATAGAATTACTCTTAAATTTTTTATTATTTTTTAAAAAAAATCTTGCTGGTATTGCTTCTTTATATTTTAATTTTCTTGATTTAAAAAATAAAAAAGGTAAAAATATAAGATATAAAAATAATGCAAGAATATAATATAAAATACTAAAGAGGGACAATATTACTCCTCTTTAGTTTCAACTTCTTTATATAAAATTCGTCCACAATGAGAACAATTTACAATTTCATCAGCTTTGATAACTTCAGCATAACTTTTATCACTAATTTTCATATAACAACCATAGCATGCTTGATCAATAACAGGAACAACAGATGTATCTTTTGCCCATCTTCGTATTTTTTCATAAAATACTAAAAGTTTATTATCAAATTTTTCTAACAATAAGCCTCTACTCTCAGAAACTTTATTTCTTAATGATTTTATTTTTCCAATTTCTTTATCAACTGTAGCTTTAGTTTCTTTTATATTCTCTTCTTCTTTATTTAATTTTTCTTCAAACTCTTCTAATTCACCCTGCTTTAAATTCATAAGCTTATCTAATCTAATAAGTTCCTCATTCACAAATGAAATCTGCTCTTTTGCTATTTCATCTTCTAACTGTAAGGCTTTTAATTCTTTTTCTGTTTTAATTGCACCTTGTTTTTTAGATATTCCATCTAATTTGGTTTTCAATTCACCTAAATGAATATTGTTTTTTGACTTTTTTGATCTTACATCCTCAATAAAATTGGATGCGTCATCAAAAGACTTTTTAAGCTTTAAAGCTTTATTTTCAAATTCAGATAATTTTTCTTCTTCTTTTTGTATTTCTGGTTCAAACATACTTATTTGTTTATCATATTTTGATAACTTTACTAAACCTTCTAAATGCTTATTCAATAGCTTCTCCTTTTATATAAAATTCAAATGGATTATTTGAATTCATAATTATAGCTTGTAATTTATTTTTTTTCAAATATTTTTCTAAAAGTCCCTTTAGAAGAAGGCTAAAGTGCTGTTCACTTTCATAATGTCTTATGTCAATTAAAGAAATATTTCTGGTCTTTGCATCCATTGCTTCATGATATTTAATATCACCTGTCATAAAACAATCAGCTTTTACATTATCAAGTAAAGACATACCAGCTCCAGTTACTAATGCAACTTTTTTAATAAATTGATTACATTTTACATATTTTACATATTTTAATCCAAGTTTAATTGAAATTTTTTCTAAAAAATCATCAAATTTCATATTAACATTTGCATAAATAATATATTCACTGCTTTGAATTATATCTAAATCTAAAATATTTTTAGCAATATATTTATTTAAATGTGTTTTATCAATATTCGTGTGCATTGATATTAAAGAAATGTCTTTTTTTATTAATATTTGTAATAGTTTTGTACTATATACATCAAAATTAACTTTTTTAATAGAAGAAAAAATTAAAGGATGATGTGTGATTATTAAAGAGTTTGGCTTAATTTTTTCTAACATTTTTTCATCTAAATCAATAGATAGATACACTTCTTCAATATTAGTATCATAATTTCCAACTATTAAACCAGCATTATCCCATTTTTCTTGTAGGCTAAAAGGTGATAATTCATCTAAATAATCATAAATATCTCTTAATTTCATTTTTGACTTATTCTTTTTAATCTATCTTTTTCTTGTGATTTATATAAAATAGCACAAGCTTGAGATAATTCACGAACTCTTAAAATAAAATTTTGTCTTTGTGTTACTGAAATTGCTTTTCTTGCATCAAGGGTATTAAATATATTTGAAGCTAGCATACACTGATCGTATGCAGGAAGAGGAAGAGAAGCTTCAATACAAACTTTGCACTCATTAAAAGCATCATCAAAATGTCTAAATAGCATATCAACATTAGCAATTTCAAAATTATATTTAGAAAACTGATATTCACTTTCTTTGTGAACATCTGCATATGTAGTTTTGCCAAATTTATTTTTATTCCAAGTTATATCAAAAATAGAATCAACACCTTGTAAATACATAGCTAATCTTTCAGTTCCGTAAGTAATTTCAACTGAAACTAAATCGCAAGCTATTCCTCCAACTTGTTGAAAGTATGTGAATTGAGTAACTTCCATACCATCAAGCCATACTTCCCAACCTAAACCCCAAGCTCCCAAAGTTGGAGATTCCCAGTTATCTTCTACAAATCTTATATCATGTTTTGATAAGTCCAAGCCTAAAAATTCTAAAGATTGTAAATATAAATCTTGAATATTATCAGGACTTGGTTTGATTAAAACTTGAAACTGATAATAAGAACCAAGTCTATTTGGATTTTCTCCATATCTTCCATCCGTAGGTCTTCTACAAGGAGCCACATATGCTGTTCTCCAAGGAGTTGAGTCTAAGCTTCTTAATAAAGTAGCAGGGTGAAATGTACCTGCTCCTGCTGGTATATCATAAGCTTGAACAATTGTGCAATCATTATTAGCCCAAAATTCTTGCAGTTTTAATAGAATTTGAGAAAAAGTTAGCATTATATTTTTATCCTAATATTTAATTTTTTATGAAAGAAGTACTTCAATGTTTTTTGAATCTTCTTCTACTATTTTTGCTTTCATAGTCCTATCTTCTTTTAGTTTTACTGCTAGTTCTTTATCTGTAATTGCTAGAACTTGCATAGATAAAAATGCCGCATTAATCGCTCCTGCTTTACCAAGTGCAACTGTAGCAACTGGCATACCTGCTGGCATCTGTACAGTTGAAAGCATAGCATCCATACCATCCATTGCCCCACCTTTCATAGGAACACCAATAACTGGTTTTGTTGTTTGAGCAGCCATTGCTCCAGCTAAATGTGCAGCCATTCCAGCAGCTGCAATAAAAACAACAGCTCCCCTTTCTTCTGCTTGTTTCACATAATCACTAGTTCTTTTAGGACTTCTATGTGCTGATGAAATAATCATCTCATATCTTACATTAAACTTATCAAGTGTATTTGCACAGTTTTGCATAATTTCATAATCTGATTTACTACCCATTATTATGGAAATAAAATTCATTTGTTCTCCTAGATTTTATTTAAATTTTACGCATTATATCAAAAGTTTTCTAATAATTTTATAATTCTTTTAGCTTTTAATTTTTTCCAAGTATTCATATTTTTTATACTCAATAAATCATCTTCAAAAATAAATTTACTAAGATTTTTTATTTTATTATTTATATAGATGCCTTTTATCATAGAATAATATTTTAAATATTTTTTTGGATTTTCATCAATAAAAATAACAATTGTTGGTATTAAAAATGAATCAGAGATATGATAAATAGAATTATTAACAGTTAAGATACAATTCATTTGTGAAATTATATATGAAAAATCAAGAAAATTCTTTGAGTATGAAGATAAATTAATATAATTATCATAGCTAATATTTCTATCAATAGTTGTTGTACTTACAACTATATATTCATTATTTAAAGATAAAAAATCTTTTAAAAGCTTTACTGCTATATCTTTGGGTATTGATTTATCATTAGAATTAGAATAAGGATTATAAAGTAATAATTTTCCTTTTAATTTCAATTTATCAATAAGTTTTTTTAAGTCTATATCTACTTTATATGAATCAATATTAATAGTATTATATTTTTCGTTATTATTAATCTTTTTATAGTCTATTCCAAATTTGACTAACCATTTATCAATTTTACTTAAACAATTATAATAACTTTGATTTAAAACAAAACTAGTATCAATATAAAAATCATATTCGCAAATTTTTTTTATGTTAATAGATAAGGGATATACATTATTAACAAATATTTGATTTGTGCAAATCAATTTATCTCTTAAGTAATTAGAGTTTTTTGAAGAATCTAAAAATATATCAAGTTTAGTAATATTAAATTTCTTATTTATCGTTTCAACAAAAATTCTAAGAGCACTTAAGGCACATAATATATCAGAAATACTTGAACCAAATTTTCCTATTATTACAATAGAAATATTATTTTTAGAGGTATAAGATATTTGTTCATTCAAATTAACTATCGTGATATCGTCATCTAAGACATCTAATTCTTTAGCAATGTCTTTATTAAAATTAAGTTTTTTCTTATATTCATAAAAATTATCTGTACTATATAAACTTTTAGTCTTATTTAAAATACCTAAGTGCTTAGGAAATTTATGTAAATTATCAATACAAGAATTAGAAATAATCCTTGTTTTATATTTTTTGCCAATACTAGAAAATATTTTCTTTAGATTATTAAAATCATCTAAAGTACTAAGATATACTAGTTCATCATTTAAGTGTGATTTATTTAATGCTTTAGAATACCTAACAACAGAACCATCCATTAATTTAACATTTACATCTTGATTTACTGAAAAAAATATCATTCTAATCTTTTTTAAAATCTATATTTTGCTTTCTTAACATCGTTAAGTAAGGAAGTTTAGATGGTAGTTTTATTTTATTAATATTACCACTATGAACTGAGTCTAATTCTTTATTATTAAATGTTATTATTTTTTTAAATTTAATATGATATATACCATTACTATTTTTATATATTTCACCCAAATCATTATTTACTTCATTAATCTTTGAATTTTTTGGTGCAAATATCTCTATTTCTTCATTAGGAAAAGTTTGATATTTACATAAAAAGTGTTCTTCATCTTGTGTTACCATTCCACTAACTTCATAAGAACCCTTTGATAAGGTATAGTCATAATTTTGTGTATCGTTTTTATTGAAAGGTTTATGAATTAAATAAGCATCAGAAAACCCTCTATTTTTTGTAGTATGAAGTTCTTTTTGATATTTACTTGCATTAAATGTATTATTATAAAAATCATCAATTGCCATTTTATAAGCATTGGTAGTAACTGCTACATAATAAGATGACTTAGTTCTTCCTTCTATTTTTAAAGAATCAACTGCACCTGAAGCTAAAATCTCATCTATATGAGAAGCTAAATTCATATCTTTTGCATTAAATATATATGTTCCAACTCCTGGTTCTTCTTCAAGACGAAAAAGTGAGCTATGGTCTTCATTTGCAGCATATAAAGTATATTCAAATCTACAATCATTTGCACAAGAACCTCTATTTGGTACTCTTCCCATTTGTACAGCAGATACTAAACAGCGACCTGAATATGCAAAACACATGGAACCGTGTACAAATATTTCAAGTTCCATATCTGGCAAATGTTTTTTAATTTCTATTACATCTTTTAGTGAAATTTCACGCGCAACGATAATTCTTTTTACTCCCATATCCCAAAAAACTTGTGCATCTAAATAGTTTAATACATTAGCTTGAGTTGATAAGTGAATATCAATATTAGGAGCTAATTGTTTACAAAGTCTTACTACTCCAGGAGCTGCAACTATAAAAGCGTCTGGATTTAAACTTGCCATTTTTAATATATGTTTTTTCAATAATTCAATTTGAGAATTAAAAGGAAAGCCATTTATTGTAACATATATTTTTTTGCCTCTTTCGTGAGCATATTGTATTCCTTCTTGAAAATCTTCAAAAGTGAATTCTTTGCCAGAACGAATTCGTAAAGAAAAATGAGACACTCCTGCATAAACAGCATCTGCACCATAAGAAAATGCAATTTTAAGCTTTTCTAAATTACCTGCTGGACTTAATAACTCTACTTTATTCATAACATACCTTAAGTATAAAAAATTAGTTTAAAAGATACTTACTATATCTAATTTACCATGTTATTGGTTTTAAGCAATTTTTTTAATATTTTAAAAGCTTTCCCATTCATCATCACTACTTGTTGCTTTTATAGTTTTACTACTCATTTTTTGTTTTATTTCTATTTTTGGTCTTGGAATACTAGATTTTGTATTACTTGAATACGAATTAGTTTTATTTTTTTGTAAATCTATTTGTTTATTGCTAATAGATGCACTATTTATCTTTCTTTTTTGTGTGGATATACTCTTTACATTTGCTTGTCTTTTTACAATAGGTATATTGTGTTGTTCTTTTATGGTGTCAGTTTTTTTTGTTTCACAAAAATCAATCTTAAGTTGGTCTATACAAATAAATAAAGAAGTAGTAGATTCTTCAAGTTTTTTGGATATATTTTCTAATGTTTCATTTGAAGTATTAGAAGCATTTTGATTAATATAGTCTTGAACACCAAAATGTACATCTTCGTGATGTTGTTTTAGTATTTTCCAGTTTGAAGATTTTATTATTATATTATCTTCATCTTCTTGTTTTTTTAGCCATTTACCAAAAGCACATTGTGTGGGTAATGTTACATTCCATTTAGTTTTTTCTCCTACTTTTGAAAGGTTTGTATTTTTAAAAACTATGTGATCATTTTTCAATTTTGACATCATAAATACTAAGTCAACATCACATATTTGTGTTTTTTTATTTTTATCAAACTTTGCTCTATCTGCAATATTTAATAAATCACCAGATAAAACTGTAACATCTTGTGCTAAATTATCAATATCATTACTTGATTTAAGATTTTTTTGACTAACATCATCTAAAATATCAACAGATTCTTTAATTTGGACAATACCTAGCTCTTGTTCTTTACTAGCCTTACTTGCATAACTAATTAAATCAATAGTTTCATTAACCTTAGAAGTTAGTTCATGATAACCATTAATCATATCATTTGCTATAGTCTTACCTTCATTTGCTTTTAAAGTTGCACCTTGAACAAGATTTTTAATTTCTTTTGCAGCATCAGCTGATCTTGAAGCTAAGTTTCTAACTTCTTGGGCAACCACAGCAAAACCTTTTCCAGCTTCACCAGCAGTTGCTGCTTCAACTGCTGCATTTAGGCTTAAAATATTTGTTTGAAATGCAATTTGATCTATAACTGTAATTGCATCGTTAATCGAAGTTACTTGAGTATTAATATCTTCCATTGCCTGTGTTGTTTTACTAGCTAGTTTTTCTCCATCATGTGCTGAATTATTTAATTCTTGTGCTAGAATTGACATTTTAGTTATTTTTTCATTTGATGATTTTATTGCAGATATAATTTGTTCAATCGAAGTTGTTGTTTTCTCAAGTGAATTTGCTTGTTCTGTAGCTGAAAGTGTAAGTTGTTGTGATGAATTAGACAAAACTTGTGTATTGGAATTTAATTTATCTCCACTTAGAGTTATTAATGATAAAAGTTCTGAAATAGATCCACCTAATAAATGTGTGCTTGTTATAATTGAGCCAATAATTCCATTTGAGGATTCTAAACGAGAAGATACTCTTGTATCAAAATTTGATTTTCCATATTCTAATAATTGACTATTAATTTCTTCAAGTTTTTCATTTGTCTGAAAAATCATAGAATTAATAGAGTTTTTTAATTTTTGAACTTGTGGATTTGATGAATTGTGATGAACTTTATATACGTAAAAACCATTATTGACTTTTTGTATTACATCTTCTACTTCTTCAATTACTTTTAAATCTTCCTTAGCCATCATTTGTAATTTTTGTAAATAATTATTAAAGCTATCGATTACATTTCCAACTTCATCATTAGCTTGTTTATGGATTTTATTATCTAAGCTATCTAATGAGATATTGTTAATAGCAAGTTCTAAGTCTTCTAAAGGTCTTGAAATTGTTCTTTTAATAAAATATGAATATATAAAATATACTATTAATATACTGATAAAAGTAAGTAAGATAATTGATACAATAATATTATAAATTTCTTCTTGGGTTTCTTTTTTCATAATAATAATACTTTTTTCAATATCTTCAATATATGTACCAGTACCTATTATCCAATCCCATTTTTCAAATTTTTGAACATAAGAAAATTTTGTTTGTGGTTTTTCTTTATTGGGTCTAGTCCACATATATTTAACCAAGCCACCTTCTTTTTTAGCATTTGAAATTTCAACCATATCTTGAAATAAAAATTTACCATTTGGATCTTGAAAAGTACCTAAATCTTTATTGTTTAATGCTGGTTTAATAGGATGCATAATCATCACTGCTTTTGAATCATTAATCCAAAAATAACCATCTTTACCATATCTCATATTAGAAATTGTATTTAGTGCTTCTTTTTTTAAATTAGCTGATACATCAGATACATACTCGCCCGTACCAATGACCCAATTATATGGCTTAAATAATTTAACATAGGAAACTTTTTGTTGAGCTTGTTCAAATCCTGGTTTTGGCCAGAAATAATCAACAAAACCTTGACCCTTAGTCTTTCCTTTTAAAGCAAATTCTTTAAAAAAATATTTTCCGTTTTTATCTTTTAAATTTGTTAAATCTTTACCATCAAGAGATGGTTTAATAGGATGCATTATCATTCTTGCTTCTAAATCATTTATCCAAAAATATCCATGTTTACCATATCTACTTCCTTGAACGATATTAATTAAAATATTTTTTAATTCATCTTCAGGAATAGTATGTTTAAGTTTATTATATTGAAAATTTAGAATTGAAAATATAAAATTTGTTTGTTTTTTCAAATCTTCTTCAACTTCATGTTTAATTTTATCACTAGATGTTCTTTTATAAAATGAATCAATTATTTTAATTGCTAAAGAAACATAATTTTTTAGTTCATTTTCTTTTTCAAAATAAGCTTCATGTTTGAAATTTTCTATATCACTTTGAGAAATAAGCTTAAGTGAATAAATGGACTTTGCAGATATTAAAATTGAAATAATTATTATTGTAAGTAATGACATAAATAATAATTTAGTCTTTATTGTTAATTTTGAAAACATAAACGCTCCTAGTAAATTATTACTTAGCATTCTAGCCATTCAAAGATATGTTGTCAATAAAAATTAACTTATTAAATGATATTTTAAGAAATAATTTAAAAATATTATTTTAAAATATTATTTGATAATATTATTTGATAATATTATTTGATAATATTACTGCTCATTTAAAATGTTTTTAGCAAAATTATATGCTTCATTCGTAATATTATTTCCACTTATCATTCTTGATATTTCATCAATTCTTTCATTTTTATTAAGTTCTTTTACGAAAGATTTATTATTTTTTTTATCTACTAAAAAATGTTGATTTGCTTTTGCTGTTAACTGAGCTTGATGTGATATTGCAAAAATTTGATATGTATTTGAAAGTTCATTTAATACTTGTGCAATTGATGCACTTTCTTTACCACTTAAATTTGCATCAATTTCATCTAAAAATAATATTCCATTATCAACAAGCTCAAATTCACTCATGGCTGTTAATAGTGCTAGTCTTAATCTATTAAATTCACCACTACTTATAGTATCTAAGTTTGTTCCATTTAATTTTATTAATACTTCATCATATCTATTGTTATTTAATATATTAAATGATAATTGAATTGAAACACTTTCTAAATATAGTAACTTTGAATAATTATTGATTTTTTCTTCTAAAATTTTTGAGGATTTTTCCCTAAGTATAAATATCTCTTGGGCTAAATTATCAACAATTACTTGAAGTTTTAATATATTCTTTTCCTTAATTGCTTTTTCAAAGGAAATATTTTCATACTTTTCTAATTCTACTTCTTTTTCTTTTTTATAATCTAAAGCATTTTGAATTGAGCCAAATCGTTTATTTAAAGATGACAATATTTCTATTCTATCAAGGGTACTTTCAATATCCAAGTCTTCAATTTCATTTAAAGAGTCTTTTGATAATTCAAATATATTATGTAACTCATTTATTGTTTCATCAAAAAAAGAACTATTAACTTGCATTAGATTTAAGACTTTAACAATGTGGGCTTCATAATCAAAGAAACCTTGTGCTAATTTTACTGCAACTTCAAGCTTTTCTTTTTGAGATAATTGTCTTTTTAATTCATTTAATTGTTCATATTCGTCAATTTTAGGATTAATTAAAGCAATTTTTTGAATTTCAAACTTTGTATATTCTTTTAAGTCTTCAATTTCTTTTTCATCATCATTTAATTTTTTTAATTCTTTTTTAAGAATTTGTAATTTTTTAAATGATATATCATAGTTGTTTTTTATATCTTTAAAGCTAGTAAATTTTTCAATAGATAACTTATCTAAAAATTCAATAATCTTATCATTATTAAAATCACTGGTATCTTTTAAATGTAAATGTCGAACTAATTTAGAAGAAAATATTTTCAAACTTTTTTTTGAAATTGTTTGATTATTTAAAAAATATCTAACTTTTTCTTTTTTTATTTCTTTGATAATAATTTCATCACCTTTAGAAATATCAAAACTTTCATCAAAAATATTATGATTGTCTATAATGATTTCAGCCAAACTAGACTTACATTCTTCAATACCAAAAAGTGATAAAAATGCCTGCATTAATATAGATTTTCCAGAACCACTTGGCCCTGAAAATACTATTAATCCTTTTTTAAATTCAAGACTTACATCTTCAAACGAAAGAAGGTCATTTAAATATATTCTACTTATCATAAAAGTTAATTTCCCCATCCAAGTTTTTGATTTAAAATTTTAAAGAAATTTCTCTCTTCTCTATGAATTAGTTTTATTTTGTGTGATGAAATTTTTATTTTCACACAAGCATTTTGTTTGATTTCATAAGTATCTTGACCATCAATTATTAAAACAGCACCTTGCTTATCTAAAATTGTAAATTCAATTTCAAAATTTGCAGGCAAGACTAAGGGTCTTTGTCTTAATGAATGAGGAGCAATAGGCGTTAGAATAAATGCTTCAGTTAAAGGATAAACAATTGGACCACCAACAGATAAATTATAAGCAGTTGAACCAGCAGGTGTTGATAAAATAATCCCATCACCATAATAAGAATTAAATGGAACATTATCAATCTTCGCATTAATTTTAATCATAGATGATATAGATTTTTTTGATATTACAATATCATTAAAAGCAATACATACCTTATTGTCTACAAATGCTTCAATTAACATTCTATTATCTATTTTATATAAATCATTTTTAAAATCTTCTAAAAAATGTAAAATATCATCAAAAATAATATCAGTTAAAAAACCTAAAGTACCTAAATGTATTCCTAAAATTGCTTTTTTATACATATAAGTTTTTCTAACAACAGATAATAAAGTTCCATCTCCTCCAAGTGAGATTAAAAAATCTGATTCTAGGCATAATTGTTTTAATAAAACACCATCTTCATTTATCATATCTGCACTATTTTTTTCTAAAATAATATCAATATTATATTCTTTAAAGTATTGTTTAACTTTAAAAAAATCTTTTTTAATTTCTGGTGCATTTGGTTTTAGAATTACACCAGCTACTTTACATTTATCTAACTTTTCATCACAAGTAATAATTTTCAATTTAATTCTTAATTATGATTTTATCATGAGATTTTTTATATCTATTATTATGCTCTTTAATATTTGATATTTTTGTATCTTGTTTTATATTTAATAACTCTCTTGAAGCTTTTGCTTCTTCTTCATTTTCATAAGCTCCTACAATTATTCTTGCAAGATTGTTGTTTTTTCCATATCTGTAAAGTAAAACATCATTATTAATATTTTGTTGTTTTAAAAAATCATTCATATTTATATTTTTTAAATTAATTTCACCTAAATCAATAGAATAAAAACTACTCTCATTTTTCAAAAAAACTTCTTCAAGAATGTTCACATCCTCAAGATTTTGTATATAGTAGACATCTTTGATATAAGAAGATTGAAAGTTTTTTGGTAAAGAAATTACAACTTTCTCTTTTGTATTTATGCTTTTATTCTCTTGTTTAATGTCTTGTTTAATGTCTAGTTTTTGAATATCTGATTTTAATTCAGGTTTTAATTCAGGTTTTAATTCAGGTTTTACTTCTTGATTTTTAATTTTTAATACAACATTTTTAGGAGATACAATATTAATATTTTGTTTTAGAAAAAAACTTTGAAATTTACTTAATTTTAAAGAAATAGGCTTTGTTCTTTTTAAACTAGTACTTAAAAAAGAAATTGCATTATTGGCTTCTTTTTTTGTTTTATAAATTCCATATATTACTCTTGTGTATTTTTTGTTTTTCCCAAAAGCGTGAAATATAATTTCTTTTCCTAATTTATGTCTTTTTATATACTTAGCAAAACCATTTTTACTAGATGGAATAGTTGCAAGTGCAATTGCATAATAGTTAGTATTGGTATTTAAAAATTCATATTTTAATTTACTATTTTCATTGAAATAAATATTTTTATTCATATCAATATTTATAATTTTCTTTGGAGTTTTATTATTATCTTTTTTAGATTTTTTATTTTGATTGTAATTGTATTTTTTATATAAAAATTGTTGTTTAGCTAATTTTGATATATAAGGCTTAGATTTTAATAAAGTTTCATGTAAACCATTTACTCCAACTTGTGCCTTGCTATAAGTATCAAATAAACCATATAATACAACAGAATATTTATGATTAAATCCATATTTATAAACTAAAGCATTAGAGTTTATATTAAATTCATCTAAATACCCAAGGTTTATTTTTTCAGATGTTGCAAGTGTGCCTAATACAATTGTATATTTAGAAGTATTTAAAGATAAAAATTCTTCTAATAAAACATTTGAGTTAATATTATTTTCCAAATATTTAATATTTTGTATTTCTTTTGCATTTATTGTCAAAATAACTAGTATAAATATAAATAAGTATTTATATAAACTCATAGTTGAACCCCTTAAAATATTAACTTTTTATTATAATAAAAATTATCAAAATATCATATAGACTATATTTATATTTTTAATTTCTATTGCAAATATGTATATATGAACAATACATACATTGCATTCTATCTTCACACTTATTAAAGTTTACTTTTTTTGTTTTTAATTCTTCAAATATCTTCTCTAATAAGTCTATTTTCACATCTAGTTGTATCTCTTCTAATAATTTAATATTATTAAGATCATAATAATATGCTTTAATATCTTTTGTCTTATACATATATGAAGTAGCTATATAATAAAATTCTAATTGAAAGTCACTAGATTTTTCATATGTTCTTTTTGTATCTACTTTAAGTGAATTTGAAGTTTTATAATCAATTACTTCATAAGTATTATCTACTTTATCAATTCTATCAATTGTACCTTTAAGCTTAATGTTTTTATACTTAAAACTAAAAGATTTCTCCAAGTTTAAAATCAATCTTCTTTGCTTAAATAAATTTTCTTCATGGAGAAAAAAATTATATAGATTTTTTTTAAAAACTTCTAAATCTAATATTAAAAAAGTATTATCTACTTCTATATTATCAAAAATTTGTTTTAATTTTTCAAATGTTAGTATATCTTGCTTGTAATATAATTCTAATGCCTTATGAACAATATTACCTAATTCATAAGCTTTTGGTTTTAAACTTATATCATGTTCTTTTATATTAGCAATATATTTTAAATAATATTTGCGTTTACATTGTAAAAAATATTTTAATGAACTAGCTGACCATATATTTTGCGATAAATCAATATCTAATATAATATCTTTATTAAAATGATGTAAGTTATGTTGTGTATATAAGATATGTCTATAATTATCATCATAAGCTTGATCATCATTTGAAGAATCTATATGTTTAGAAAAAAGTTCATTTGCAAACCTTGAAATTTGATTTGTATCATTTTTGACATAAGAGATATAAACTTCTTTAGCTTGATTAATCAGTCTATCATAATAATATTTTTGTAAATTTTCCCTATCATATGAAGTTGGAAGTTTAACAGCTTGCTTTAAACTTGTAGATAAAAACTTATCTTTTATATTTCTCTTTGGTATTAAATGTTCGTTAAAATCACATATTATAACTGTATCAAATGAAACTTTTCTACATTCTAGTAAACCTAAGACTGTTATCTTTCCTGAAGAAATATCATCTAATGTTATTGTTGAAATTTGTTCAAATAAAATCTTGTAAGCATCTTTTAATAAAATTGTATTTTTTATTGAAAAAAATATTTTATTTAACTTATATATTATTTCAGAAAATTTTTGTATTAATTCTTTATTTGTTTCCAAAGAAATGAAGTATTGACATATTTCTTTAAATATCTTTATGCTAAATACTTTATTCCAATTTTGCACAAATAAGTTATTAATAATATTCATATCTAAATTTAAAAATTCTATATTGTTCTTATTTTTAATCTCATCTTGACTTATAAATAAATATATAGCTTCTATTATTTTATAAAGTTTTGTATTAAAAATATCTAAACCCATTGCAAAATTAAAATATTTTTCATAATCAAATAATTTTAATAAATTTACAAATTTTTCATCTGGTAATACAAGTACTATTTTTGAAGCTTCAATACCATTACTAATAGAATTTACTATTGATGTTTTTATATATGCAATTTGATTTATTCTTGATGAAAAGGCTTTTATATCAAAATTTTTAACTTGTGATATTATTTTTTTAGACTCTAAGAATGTCTTATTTGTAAAATCTATTTTATATTCACAGTCTAAATTAAAAGACATATTTACATTAGAAAATTTTTCAATTGACTTTTGGTTATATTTAGTAGAGATAAAATTTATTTTCAATAATATTTTCTTTGAAATCATTTCTATGAAATCAAATTCTTGTTTAGTAAAGTATCCTTCAAAATAAATTTCAATATCCAAAAATTTATTAATATACTCTGTATTTAAAATAGCATATTTATCTATATTAAGCTTATCAATTGCATTATTAAAATCAAGTATATTAAGATAATTTTTTTTAATTTTTTTTAAAATTTGTAAGTGTTCAGTATAATACTCATAAGTATCGTATTTAAGTAAAGTATCAATATCAACTTTCTCACTTGCTAACTCTAAAAAGAATCTATATATATAGTCACTTTGTTTTAAAAATGCAGTAAATGTTGAAGAAATACCTAATTTATGAAGTTCTATATCACAAACAGCTTCTCTTAAATATAAAAATCTTTCTTCTTCATCAATATATTTTTTATTCTTAAAATAAAGTACTTTTTTAAAAAATTCATCAATACTTACAATAGAAGGAAGTAAAGTATTTTCTACTTGTGATTTAGATATATAATCTCTAATTGAGCGAGAACTTGGAAATACTACAAGTGTTGTATTATTGAGCATTTGATTTTATATAAAAATAAGCTTTGTCTGTGTTTATTTTGAATTTTGCTATTAAATTCCAATTTCCTTTTAATGGTAAATTAAAATCAGCAGTATGAGCATTGTTTTTATAAATAAAATTTGTATTTGTGAGGTTCATTGTATTTTTATGATTTGTAGGTCGTGATATCTGAACATCTATTTTAATATTTTTTATCAATTTATTTGATTTTTTATTTTTAATAGTAATAAAAACTGTATTTAAACCTTTTTTAAAAGTATTTTTATGTTTTGAATATTTTTCTATTACTCTTTGAGCTAGTAAAATATCTTTTGTAACTAAAGCAAATATTTGCTTATTTATTTCCATTTTAAAATCATATTTTTTTCTAAATTTTTCATTATTATGAATAATATCATTATATGTTTTATCCAAATCATGATAAGAGTCTAAAAATGTTCTATCTTCATGTACTGGTGTTTTAATTGCCCAATAAATAGTCCATACAATCATAAAAAATGTGAAAAGGAATATCCCTATAAATAATAAAGGCCAATAGTTCTTTTTTGTCAATGTTTTATACCTTCTTTCTTCTTAACATAGCATAAATATACACCAACAGTCCAAAAACTACCAAAGTATAAATAAATACTCTCCATATCGTACTTGCTACCTTGCTTGAACTACCAATACTACTGGTTAATTCAATATTTTTTGCTTCTGCAATGCTATCTGCTATTGCAGCATAACCATTTAAAACAGCAGCACTAGTTTTTGAAAAAACTGTATTTTTATCTTTTGATGCAAGTAAAGGAACAACATAATCATCTAATATATCATCTTTATTTATGATATTCTTTAGGCTTTTAGATGTATATAAATTTACATGAATATCATTAATAGACATTGTTAATAAAACATATGGTTTTGTAAGATTTTTTAAAATTTTATCTTCATATTGTTTAATATATTTAAGTTTATTTTTTATTGAAATACTCTTTTTAAAACCAAGGTTTTTTTTAACATATAAATAAATATTTACACCTAGTTTTTCTTTTGTTTCTTTTCCTATCTCATTTATCTTATTAATTGCCCTTATGTCAATAATGCCACTACTACTTAAAATAAATTCACTAGCAAAGATACTATAAGGAAAAGACAATAAAAGTAAAAATAATATTTTTACTTTTATTAATTTAAATTTTATCATTATCCAACAAAAATTTTTGATGAATCAAAAAAAGATAGATATAAAGTCAACACGGCTGTAGCTACTAATAAAAGTCCAATAATTTTATCCATTATATCAATTCCTTTATTTTTTACTATCAATTAGAAGATAGTGTTTTCGTTGTTCTTCGTTAGTATTTTGTTTCATTGGTGAAAATATACTTCCTGAAGTTAATCCATTAATATCTCTGTTAATTGTATAAAAATTTCTTGCTTCTCTTTGTTGAACATCAATAGAAAAAAAAGTTAAAATTCCTAATATACTTAATAAAAGTACAACGGCAACTAACATGCCTGTGATACCATGAAGAAAGCTAAAGATTCCTCTTTCTTCATCAGTCATTTGAGTATTCTTCATTGTGTGTCTCCTAAACTTCTGATATATACAGCAAGAGCTTTTTCTTGAGTTTTATTTAATGTACCTTTAAAACTTAACATTGTTCCAATATTAGCTTTTTTTCCATTTTCTAAAACTGCTAAAATTAAAGCATCATCATATTCTACAAGATTAGGACCAGCAAAGGCTATCCCTTTCCCATCAACTCCATGACATCCTGCACAAACCATATAAGAAGATGGTTGTTTACCTTTAAAGCCACCTGCTACATAAGAAGAAACTTCATCAATATCATTGGCATCACTTAACATCATAGGAGGCATTCCACCTGGATATGCTGTTTTAAAGTTATATGCACCATTTCTAATCACATATTGCACAGAAGATTTTAAAATTCTTATAGTTAAATCTTTAGATTTACCATCAATTCCTTCTGCATCAACACCATGACAAGGAGCACATTGAACTAAGAAAATAGACTCACCCATAGCTCTTAATGTTTCTTGCGATGGATTATCCCATTTAGATGCAAATTTTTCATTGTATTCTAGGGTTTCTTCATTCCATTGACCAATTTGAGAGAAACTATTTGTAGGATATCCAATTAACATATACCACATAGCCCAAACAATCATGGCAATAAATGCAATCCCCCAACCTTTAGGAATCTCATTAGCATACTCACCAATACCATCCCAACTACCGTCTAATAAGTCACCACTAACAGTGTCATTTTTTATTTGATTAATATATTTAATCACAACAAATACAGTAATTGCAATAATTGCAAAAGCACCAAGCATTGTTAAACTATTAATATAATCACCACTAACAAAGGCATCCCCTGCAACAAAGTAAGTTCCTGCCATCAAAGCGATAACAAGAATAATCCCACCTATAACCATAGATTTCATACTGTTTCTCCTTGTTCTTTATTCTTTTTTTCTTTCGTTTGTTCTTCAAATGGAGTAGATTCTATTAAATCATTATGCACAAGATCTGTATATTTTTCATAATTTTTTGTACCATTTTTATCTCTTTTATACATAGAATAAGCATAAGAATAAAATACAATAAATACAATAAGTATTAAAAAAAATTTCAAATAACCTTGTAGCGTTAATAAAGTTTCATAATCCATCGTATACACTATTTTAAAGAATTTAAATATGCAATTAAAGCAACAATTTCAGGTATAACACCATTTTTTACTTTATCTTTTACTGCTTGACTTTTCATATCAGCTACTATTTCTCTTGCTTGTTTTTTAGCCAAAGAAATAGCATCTTTATATTCACCAAGAGGCACATCTATCTTACCATCACCATTTAAATCAACATCATATGGTGTTTTAAATATCTTTTTAACTGTATATGCTTCAGCATAAGCTGTATCTAAATCAGCAATATTATCAAACATATATGCATACGATGGCATTATTGAACCAGGTACAACTGATGGTGCATCAAGCATATGATTTTCATGCCAATCTGTAGTTCTATAATTTCCAACTCTCATTAAATCAGGTCCTGTTCTTTTAGAACCCCATAAAAATGGTCTATCATAAGCAAATTCACCTGAAAGTGAATACATACCATATCTATCAGTTTCACTTTTAAAAGGTCTTATTAACTGAGAATGACAAGAATTACAAGAATCTTTTATATAAACCTGTCTTCCAGCTAACTCTAAAACTGTGTACGGTTTAGTACCAACACTTGGTCTAGCTTGTTTAGCAAAATCAGGAATAACTTCTATAATTCCTGCAAACGCAACAACAATAAATACTAACACTGCAAAGAAAAACGGTCTTTGCTCAAACCAATGAAACATATTTAACCCTCCTTCTTATGGTGCTACAGGTGTAGCATTAATAGGTTCTTTATCTAAAATTCTACCACACACTATGGTTTTATACATATTATATGAAAAGATTAAAAAACCAACAAGATATAATAATCCACCAACAGCTCTAATTGTATAATATGGTTGTAATACAGTAACTGTATCTATAAATGAATAAACTAAAGATCCATATTCATCATAAGCTCTCCACATCATTCCTTGCGTAATACCAGCTACCCACATCGATGTGAAATATAATACAATCCCAGTTGTTTGTAACCAAAACTGAGTATCCATTAAAGATTTTGAATATAATTCTCTTTTGAAAATCCTAGGTGCCATATGAAATAATGCTGCCATTATTACAAATACAACCCAACCTAAAGTACCATCATGAACATGTCCTGGAATCCAATCAGTAAAGTGAGCAATAGCATTAACTGATTTAATAGATTGTATGGGACCTTCAATGGTAGATAACATATAAAAAGTTGATGCTAAAACCATAAATTTAATTAAAGTATTTGATTGTAGCTGTTGCCATTCACCTTTCATAGTTAAAAGCATATTAATAGCAGATCCCCAAGATGGTATAATTAAAACAATAGACATAACAGAACCCATAGTTTGCATCCAGTCAGGAACTGTTGAATAAATTAAGTGATGCCCACCTGCCCATAAATAAACAAACAATAATCCCCAAAAAGCTAAAATAGAAAGCTTATATGAATAAATATTTTGTCCAGATTCTTTTGGTAAAAAATAATAAATTATTCCAATAATAGGTACAGTTAATACAAAGCCAACTGCATTATGTGCAAACCACCACTGCACTAAGGCATCATTTGTACCAGCATATACTGATACTGAATGCATCCAAGAACCATATCCTGATACAAAATATGTAGGTATTTCTATATTATTAAATAAATATAAAGTTGCTACTGTTAAAAAACATGCAATGAAATACCATAAAGATATATATAAAGTTCGCTCTCTTCTAATACCAATTAAACCAAAAATAGAAACACCCCATAAAACCCACCATACAACAATTAAAATATCTAAAGGCCATTCTAGTTCCGCATATTCTTTTGAAGTTGTATATCCCATAAGTAATGTTACAACTGCTAAGAGTATAGTAATAAAGTAAAGAACAAAATGCAATTTAGCTATAAACATTAAAAAAGGTGATTCTCTTAAGGAAACTTTTAGAACTCTTTGTCCTATATAATACCACGAAGCAAAAATACCACTTAAAGTAAAACCAAATATTGCACCGTTTGTGTGTAAAGGTCTTAATCTTCCAAAAGTACCGTATTCTCCAGCTAAGTTATTTAACTGTGGATATGCTAATTGAAATGCTAAAATTACACCAACAAGCATACCTATAATACCAAATAAAATTGTTGTGTATGTAAATGCTTTTACAATTGTATAATCATATTCAATTTTTACACCATCTTGCATCAACTTCCTCCTTTAAATTTTATGTACAAACCAAAATAGTTTGTCAAAATATATAAAATCTTAACACAAAAGTAATAAATTAAAGCTTAAAACTTAATTTATTTTTTAATATTTAAAATAAAGCTATTCTTAAGATTTATAACAAAATATTATAAGTTTAATAACTTTTTAATGCAAGTTGTGTTTCTCTTTTTAATGTTTTTTCTTTTAAATCTTGTCTTTTATCATATAGTTTTTTACCCTTGGCACTTGCTATTTGCACTTTCGCAATATTTCTTTTATTAAAATATAACTTTAAAGGTACAACACTAATTCCTTTTTTCATAACTTGTTCATTTAATTTGTTAATTTCTTTTTTATGCAATAACAATTTTCTTTCTCTTTTTTCGTCTGGTTTATATGTAGCATGTGCAGTATTTAAATGTGAAATATGCATATTAAATATAAAAGCTTCATCTTTAATAATTCTTATAAAAGAATCTTTTAGATTTATTCTACCTTCTCTTAAAGCTTTTACTTCACTTCCTTCAAGTACAATTCCAGCTTCTAGCGTTTCTAATATAAAATAATCATGATATGCTTTTTTATTTTTAAAAGTTAGATTTATTTTTGTATTTTTCATCTAGTTCCTTATTCTAAAAAATGTACTTCCTGAGCCTGAAAAAAACAAATTGTCTTTTGAATATTTTTCAAGTTCATTATATTCTTCTAATGCTGGGGGATAAAGGTCATTTAAATATTCTTTATTAAAATTCGCAAGAATATCTTTTGATTTTGATTTTAACAAAAACTCTTCATCTTTCGCAAGAACTTCTTTATAAAACTTCTTTCTAAATAATTCAAAAATTTTTTTAGTTGAACATTGAACATTAGGAGTAAAAATCTCTATGTTTAATTGCTCTTCATTAAATTCTTCAACTATTTCACCAATTCCACTAACATTTGCACTATTAAATTCATAAATAAAAAAAGGCACATCAGCACCTATTCTTATACCCCTTTTGGCTAATTCATCTTTAGATAAATTCAATTTACATACTTTATTAATCATTAACATAAATACAGCTACATTAGAACTTCCACCACCAAGTCCTGAATACTCAGGTATATTTTTTATAACTTTTACACAATGTGTGTTAAAAAAAGTCTCCACAGCTTTAAATTCATTTTTTAAAAGAATATAGGCTTTATAAATAGTATTGTCTTTTAAAGTACAAGAAAAATTTCCATAAAGTTCAAAAGTAGTACATTCTTTTTTTTTTAAAAATATTTCATCATATAAATTATTCACTTTTACAAAACGAGATACTATTTCATGATACTCATTTCTTGAAGATTTTATTTTCAAAAATATATTTACTTTTGCATATGATTTTTCTTTCATTTTAGCATTACCTTATTTAATACATACTTTACAAGCAAATTTTCAATTTCGATTATACTAAAAAAATTATCAAAAATTATCAAATATTTTCCATTAGATTTATTTTCTAAGTATTCTAGTGAAATTTTTTTTCCATCTTCAAGCCACTCTTTACTTCCTGTATAGATATTTTGTTCTAAATCTAAATAATCTAAAGGATTTAAAGAATTTAAATTATCATAGAAAAATTCACCTTCATTTAATCTTTCAAGATAAGATAAGGTGCCTACACGGTTTAATCTTTTTACTAAAATCTGCCCTAAACTTCTTATATAGCTTCCTTCACTAACACTTGCTTCAAAGGTTATAAAAGGGTGAGAATAAGAAATAAATTTTATTTTTGATATATTCATAATCTCATCTTTTAAAGTAAAAACCTCTCCATTTCTAGCTAAAGTATATGCTCTTACTCCATTTATTTTTTTGGCACAATAAATAGGAGGCTTATAAGTAATAGAGGTTTGTAATTTTTGAAGCTCTTCTTTTATAAAATGTATATTTAATTTTTCTGCATTATTAATATCAATTATATTTTCAGTATCATCAGAATAAGATCTAGCTCCTAACCATAAAACTGCCCTATATGTTTTTGGAGTTTTTTTTAAGTATTTAAATAATTTTGTATATTGTCCAAAAGCAACTATTAAACATCCACAAGCAAAAGGGTCAAGAGTACCTGAAAAACCAGCTTTTTTATTTTTATACATTCTTTTTATTTTATTTAAAAAAGAATTAGAACTAATATATATAGGCTTATGAACTACTAATAACTTATTTAATTTGTCTTTATTATAAAGTCTTTTTTGCAAGTTTATTCTTAAATTATATTTTGTATTTAAATTTTTTCTACAAAAGAAGAAAGTATATCTCTTTTTGTTCCACCAAAATTAATGGTCAATTTATAATCTTTGGCAACATTTACCGATTTTTGTACTCTTCCCATACCAAAAATTTTATGTTTTATTAAATCACCTGTTCTAAAAGTACTTTGTTTTTGAATTCTTAAATGTCCTTTTATCAAACCACTTTCACATAAAAATCTACTTTTTGATAATAAAGCTCTTTTTCCTTTATAAAACCTTGAATGAGAATAAGAAAGTGTTAGATTATCCATAGCTCTTGTAAGTGCGACATAAGCTAAACGGCGTTCTTCTTCAATATCATTACCATCTCCTGTTAAAGGAAAAAAACCTTCTTCTAATCCTATGATAAAAATATTCTTATATTCTAGTCCTTTTGCAGAATGAATACTCATAAAAGAAACAGATTCTTCATATAAAGCATTTTTATCACTTGTTAAAGAAATCTCATTTAAAAAATCTTCTAAGTTAAGATCTGGTTTTTGAATAAAATAATCTTTAATATAAGCATAAAACTCATCAATATTAGCTTGTCTTTCAACCCCATCTGGAAGATTGTTATAAGAAGCTCTATAATCAAAAGTATCTTCAAATAAATCTAAAAATTTCATCTTAGATTCTTCTAATATATCAATTAAATCCATAATGGAAGCCACAAATACTTTTAATGTTCTTGCATTTTTTTTACCAACAATAAGAGCTAAGTCATCAAAAGAAAATGTTTCTAATATATGAAAAATTGATTGTTTTATTTCAATAGATTTACTTTTAAGTTTGTCAACTGTAGCTTTGCCTATACCTCTTTTTGGTTTATTAACTATTCTTTCAATTGAAAAATTATCATTTACATTACTTATTAATCTAAAAAAAGCTATTAAGTCTTTTATCTCAGATCTTTCATAAAATTTAATTCCACCAACTAATTTATAAGAAATATTTGCTCTGCTAAAGCCTTCTTCTAAAGATCTTGATAAGGCATTTACTCTAAATAATATTGCAATATCTTTTGCACTTACATTGTTAGCAAAAAGTTTTTTAATATCATCAATGATTTTTCTTGTTTCATCATTTTCATCTCTTGATTCATAAACTTTTATTGCATTTCCCTTTAATCTAGTACCTATTAATTTTTTTCCTAATCTATTTCTATTGTGTTCTATTAATTCATTTGCATGATGTAAAATTGTATGTGTTGATCTATAATTCTTTTCAAGTTTAATAATCTTAGTATTTTCAAAACATTGATCAAAATTCAAAATATTCCTAACATTCGCACCTCTCCAGCCATAAATACTTTGATCATCATCTCCAACAACACAAAGATTATTATGAGTTGAACAAAGAAGTTTTAATAATTTATATTGAAGTTCATTCGTATCTTGATATTCATCAACCATAATGTATTGATATTTTTGACTTGTAAGTTTCGCAAGTTCTTCGTTTTGTTCTAATATTTTATATGGCAAAAGTATTAAATCATCAAAATCTACTAAGTTATTTTTAGTTAAATACAATTCATACTTTTCATAAACATCTGCAATTTGTTGATATAGTTTTAACTCGGCCGCTTTTTTAGCATCAAATGGAGTTAATAATGTATTTTTGTATTTTGATATTTCACTAACTAGAATAGATGTGGTAGTTTCTTTATCAATTGATCTTAAAATTCGCTTTTTATCATCGTTGTCAATTATTACAAAGTTGTTTTTTCTATTTAATTCATTCATATTAAATTTTAAAAATAATAAACCAAATTTATGAAATGTACACAATAATGGGGGAGTGTTAACTAGTGTATTATCCAAAATAGCAAATGCTCTTGTTCTCATTTCTAATGCAGCTTTGTTTGTAAATGTAAGAGTTAAAATAGATTTGGGATCAATTCCTATAGATATTAAATATGCAAGTCTAGCTGTTATTGTTTTAGTTTTTCCAGAACCAGCTCCTGCTAAAATGAGCAAAGCACCATCAACATAATTTGCAGCTTCTTTTTGTGATTCATTTAATTTTGATAAAAATTTTTCAATCATTCTGTCTCCATGTCCTAATATTATATTATTATAACATATTTTACAAAAAATAATAATCTTATTTAAGCAAATAAAATTTATCATAATTAACTACCATGATGAAAATATATTTGATATTCTCTTCAATTATAAATACAAATTTAATTGTAAGTAATTAAATATTTAGATATAAGGAGTTTTATTTTTACCTGATTTATGTAACAACGTTATACTTAATTTTACCTCATGATTTTCGATTTAGTAATATATTGCTGATCCAGTCGCCACTCAAATTTTTAGTATAACTATCTGACGAGGAAAGAAACTAACTAATTTTTCTATTTAAGTTACATTTTGTCCAATATATTATATTAACTTACTCTGTTATTTATGATAGTTAATTTGCTATTGGTTTATAATATGAGGCTTTGATAGATGTTTCACTACAGTAATGCTAATCTTTTTTCAGATGCTTTAAAGTATGTTTCATCAATTTCAATACCTATAAATTTTCTATTTAATTCTAATGTTGCTACACCTGTTGATTCAACTCCCATAAATGGGTCAAAGATTACATCATTTTTATTTGTTGCCATTTGAATTATTTGTTTTAATAATTTAACTGGTTTTTGGGTCGGATGTTTTGGGTCTTTTAATCTAAAAAAGGGTTAATTCCCCGTACCCTTGGGTCGTTAACAAGTTAGCTATAATAGAGATATGAGAGATGAACATATATATAAAAGTCATAATAAGACTTTACTACTATATCATTTGGTATTTCCAGCTAAATATAGAAAAAAAGTATTTGATAATAAAATAGATAAAAAACTTAGAGAAGTATGTATTGATATATCTCAAAGATATGAAATTGTATTTGTAGAAATTGGTAATGATGAAGATCATGTACATTTTTTAGTTCAAAGTGTACCAACAATATCTGTAACTAAACTAGTAACTACAATAAAAAGTATAACAGCAAGAGAGATATTTAAACAATTTCCTCAATTAAAAAAAGAAATGTGGGGTTCAAGTCTTTGGACAAGTGGATATTATGTAAATACAGTTGGACTCTACGCAAGTAAAGATACAATTAAAAATTATATTAAAAATCAAGGCTCAAATGAAAAAGAATATGTCAAAATATATGATGGACAATTAAAGTTTGATTTATAGAAAAAGATACCCCGTACCCTTGGGTCGGTGGAGCATCATTAAACAAAAGTTTTATCTATTTGTAGCAATAGACAGAGCTACAAGGCTACTATATTACAAAGTATATGAAAACAAATCATCTAATAATGCAGTTGAATTTCTAAAAGTTTGTAAAGAGTTTTTTCCTTTTTACTTAACTCATATTTTAACAGATAATGGATTAGAATTTACAGACAAATGGGCAAGAGGTAAAGGAATTGTAAGTGGTAATCACAAGTTTGATGTAGAATGTAAAGAAGATAGTATAGAACATAGACTAACAGCTCCATATACACCACAAACCAATGGAATGGTAGAAAGAGTAAACGGAACTATTAAAAATGCTACAATCAAAGCCCAAGACTATGAAAATATAGATGATGTTAAAAAAGATTTAAATAAATTTTTGATATACTACAACTTCAATAGAAGACATGGTTCTTTAAGAAAAGAATTAAAAGTCAGAACTCCATTTAATGCAGTTCAAAGTTGGTTTCAAACGAAGCCTGAAATATTTAAGATTTTACCAGATGTGTTTCAAGATATTGTTTTTGGAATGGTACAACGTCAGCAATTCTAAGTGAAAATTTATATAGCTAAAATCTTCCAAAATAATATCAAAAATCACTACTAAGCAAATTCACTAAAACCCTTTATTTAAAGGCTTTATCAAGCTTTTTAATACCTAACTTTAGCTATAATATATCCTATAAAAGCCCATAAACAGGAGTGTTTAAACAAATGAGACAGACAAATATTTTCGATTTTTTAATAGAATCATTTACAGATAATATATCAAATATAGAAGATACTAGAAAACAAAGAACAAATCTAGTTTATAGTTTAAAAGATATTATATTATCAGCATTTAGTGTATTTTATTTTCAAAATAAATCTTGCTTAAGTTTTCAAAGGGATATTGATACAAGAAAAGGTATCAGTAATGCACAAACTATGTTTGGAATATCTGATATACCAAGTGATAATCATATACGAAACATGTTGGATAAAATAACACCCAATAGTTTTAAAAAAGTATATGAAATAATACTTGATAAGTTAAGAGATATAGGAATATTAGATAAATTTTATTTTAAAGATGATTATATGCTTGTAGCATTAGATGGTACTCATTATCATTCAAGTAAAAATATATCTTGTAAATGTTGTCAAAGTAAAACTAATAGTGATACAGGTGAAGTACATTACTATCATAGTGTTATAACTCCAACAATAGTACATCCTGATATAAAAAAAGTTATACCATTGATGCAAGAGTTTATATCAAATAATGATGGTAAAGATAAACAAGATTGTGAAGTAAATGCTTCTAAAAGATGGCTAGATAGTTTTAATAATCCAACTAATAAAAAACTTATTATTTTAGGTGATGATTTATATTCAAGAGAACCTATGATAAAAAAAGTATTAGATAAGAGCCATTCATATATATTTGTAGCTAAACCAACATCACATAAATACTTATATGAACAAATAGAAATGATAAAAAATCTAAATACTATTGATACAAAAATAATATCCAAAATGATTAATGGTAAAAAGCAAATTTTTACATATAAGAGCCACTTGCAAATCAGCAAATAAGTTCATAATTTAGGTTTTTATTTGTAAAAAAAGTTGAATCAAATTTCAAATAAGTTATAATTTTATATCCTAAAATTTAACAGAAAAGAGATTCAACTTATGAAAAATATTATACCAAAATTATCTTCAAATCTTTCAAAAATGTGGCTTAGGATTATAAACCATGAAAATTGTTTATTTCCTGAGATAAAAGAACAACTAGGAACACTAAGCACTAAAGAAGAAAAATTAATAAAAATATTAGATTTTGCACAAATAGAAAAGCATGTTACAATTGTAACAATTACAAACACTCCAAAAGATAGAGAAGAAATAGCAAGGGCATTTATTGCTAAATCAGTTTATAATATACAAACAACAAGAGATTTAATTCATAGACTGCATAGGGATAGAATATTGCGAGTATTATGTGGATGGAGATATAAAATAGATATTCCTAGTGAATCTAAATTTAGTAGAGTGTTTGAACAACTTAGTGATATGAAAATAGCTGAGAAAACTCATCAAAAATTCATAGAAGAGTATTTGTCAGATACTATATTTATGTACAATGCAAGTGATGCTACTAAAATACCACTTAGGGAAAAACCTGTAAAAGTTGAGAAAAAAGAGAAAGCAAAAAATAAGGTTGGAAGACCTAAAAAAGGTGAGAAAAGAGAAGCTATAAAACCAAAGATTCTTGAACTTCAAAAAGATATGAAAACTACTAATGATATGTTATCACTTGTATCAACATCATGTGGAGTTGGTATTAAACAAAATTCAAAAGGTAATAGAGAAGTTTGGATAGGTGGTAAACTTCATATTAGTGTTGTTGATGGAGATATACCAGTAGTTGCATTTTATAGTGGTGCAAATGTTCATGATAGTTCTGTAGCACTTCCACTTATAAATGAAACTAGCAAAAGAGTAATGTATCTTCATGATTTACTTGATGCTGGATATGATAGTGATATTATTGCAGAGTATTCTGAAGAGTTAAATCATAAACCAATCATAGATATAAATCCTAAAAACTCTAAAGTGCTAAAAGAAAAAATAGCTTTAGCAAAAGAGGAAAAAGAAAAATTTGAATATTTAAATTTGACTCAAGCATCAGATAAACATCACTACAAGCAAAGAAGTATGGTAGAGCGAGTAAATAAATACTTAAAAGATGACTTTGGATGTGATAAAATATACTATCAAGGGGCAAATAAGGTAGCTTGTGTTTTAGCATTTGGAATTTTATCTATTTGTATACATCAAAGTTTAAAACTTATTACATGACCATTAATAGAAATTTATATAAAAATACTGAATTTTACAATTTAACCATAAGGAATGGAGAAAAAATGTGATTTTTTAATAAATTTGATAAATATATTGTAAATTATGCAAGTTAGAAATAATAACTATTTTTTTAAAGCTTAAAATAGTTACTATTAAGAATTATATATTTGATTGTGATTGAATTTGCAAGTAGCTCATAACTATATTAATAATTTAGCAATTAAAAATCCACAAGGAGATACACAACATCCACCACAAGAAGTAAACTGGTGTGAAGTTATAGTTACTAATGCTACGGGTAAGAAACTATATCATAATAGCTTTGTTACTGATATATCTTTGAATGTAAATAATGTTATAGATATAGCAACAGCAGGACGAAGTAGATGGAAAATCGAAAATGAAAATAACAATACTTTAAAAACTAAAGGCTATCATTTAGACCACAACTTTGGTCATGGAAAAGAAAATCTATCTAAAACACTTTGTAGCCTTAATATATTAGCTTTCTTATTTCATACAGTACAAGAACTTGATGATGATTTATATATGGAACTTCGTGATAATATTGGTACCAGAGAAGAGTTCTTTGTAGGTATTAATTTTTTAACAACAATGTTTAATTTTAAAAGCTTTAATAAAATGTTGGAATATATACTTATTGCTCGCCAGACCGAAGAGAATGTAGATATGAAAGGATATATTATGTAGTTTTATTTTTGGGTTAGAATTCCTGACATTAAGTCAGCAATTCTAAGTGAAAATTTATATAGCTAAAATCTTCCAAAATAATATCAAAAATCACTACTAAGCAAATTCACTAAAACCCTTTATTTAAAGGCTTTATCAAGCTTTTTAATACCTAATTTTAGCTATAATATATCCTATAAAAGCCCATAAACAGGAGTGTTTAAACAAATGAGACAGACAAATATTTTCGATTTTTTAATAGAATCATTTACAGATAATATATCAAATGTAGAAGATACTAGAAAACAAAGAACAAATCTAGTTTATAGTTTAAAAGATATTATATTATCAGCATTTAGTGTATTTTATTTTCAAAATAAATCTTGCTTAAGTTTTCAAAGGGATATTGATACAAGAAAAGGTATCAGTAATGCACAAACTATGTTTGGAATATCTGATATACCAAGTGATAATCATATACGAAACATGTTGGATAAAATAACACCCAATAGTTTTAAAAAAGTATATGAAATAATACTTGATAAGTTAAGAGATATAGGAATATTAGATAAATTTTATTTTAAAGATGATTATATGCTTGTAGCATTAGATGGTACTCATTATCATTCAAGTAAAAATATATCTTGTAAATGTTGTCAAAGTAAAACTAATAGTGATACAGGTGAAGTACATTACTATCATAGTGTTATAACTCCAACAATAGTACATCCTGATATAAAAAAAGTTATACCATTGATGCAAGAGTTTATATCAAATAATGATGGTAAAGATAAACAAGATTGTGAAGTAAATGCTTCTAAAAGATGGCTAGATAGTTTTAATAATCCAACTAATAAAAAACTTATTATTTTAGGTGATGATTTATATTCAAGAGAACCTATGATAAAAAAAGTATTAGATAAGAGCCATTCATATATATTTGTAGCTAAACCAACATCACATAAATACTTATATGAACAAATAGAAATGATAAAAAATCTAAATACTATTGATACAAAAATAATATCCAAAATGATTAATGGTAAAAAGCAAATTTTTACATATAACTATATTAATAATTTAGCAATTAAAAATCCACAAGGAGATACACAACATCCACCACAAGAAGTAAACTGGTGTGAAGTTATAGTTACTAATGCTACGGGTAATAAACTATATCATAATAGCTTTGTTACTGATATATCTTTGAATGTAAATAATGTTATAGATATAGCAACAGCAGGACGAAGTAGATGGAAAATCGAAAATGAAAATAACAATACTTTAAAAACTAAAGGCTATCATTTAGACCACAACTTTGGTCATGGAAAAGAAAATCTATCTAAAACACTTTGTAGCCTTAATATATTAGCTTTCTTATTTCATACAGTACAAGAACTTGATGATGATTTATATATGGAACTTCGTGATAATATTGGTACCAGAGAAGAGTTCTTTGTAGGTATTAATTTTTTAACAACAATGTTTAATTTTAAAAGCTTTAATAAAATGTTGGAATATATACTTATTGCTCGCCAGACCGAAGAGAATGTAGATATGAAAGGATATATTATGTAGTTTTATTTTTGGGTTAGAATTGCTGACATTAAGTCCATTTTATTGACAAACAAATAAATAACTACTATAATACACACTAAGATTAAAATTCGTATATCTACACAACTTCAAAATCTGCATAATATAATAAATAATATGTAAAATATTCTAAAGGTCAAACTACAATATGGAAGACTCAAAAACTCAAATTAAACCCAAAAAAACAAGACATAGTTCTACTAAACCTAGAACTCATATACCTGTTGAAGGTTATAAAATAGAACACTTACGTTCTTTACCTTTAGAAGATCTTCTAGTAATAGCAAAAGAGCTAAATGTAGAAAATCCTCAAGAGTTAATGCGTCAAGACTTGATGTTTAATATACTAAAATCACAAATTGATGCAGGAGGCTTTATACTTTTTACAGGTATTTTAGAGATTAAAGATGGTGGTTTTGGATTTTTAAGAGCCATTGATGGTAATTTTTCTGATACATCAAATGATTCTTATGTAAGTGCAACGCAAATTAGAAAGTTTGCACTTAGAACAGGAGATATTGTTTCAGGACAAGTTAGACCTCCTAATAAGGATAGTGAAAAATATAATGCTTTATTAAAAATAGAAGCTATTAATTATTTGCCTATTAGAGAATCTAAAAATAGACCTTTATTTGATAATCTTACCCCCTTATATGCTACTGATAAATATACATTTGAATATGATTCAACAAGAATGACAGGAAGAATGCTAGATTTATTTGCACCTATGGGAAAAGGTCAAAGAGGTTTAATAGTTGCCCCTCCAAAAACTGGGAAAACAGAATTATTAAAAGAGTTAGCTCATGGTATTTCAAGAAATCATCCAGAAGCTCACTTGATGGTTTTATTAATAGATGAAAGACCAGAAGAAGTAACAGATATGCAAAGAAGCGTTAAAGGTGAAGTTTATAGTTCTACTTTTGATCTTCCTGCAAATAATCATGTAAGAGTTGCTGAGATAGTAATTGAAAAAGCAAAAAGATTAGTTGAGATGAAAAAAGATGTTGTTATTTTACTTGATTCTATTACAAGACTAGCAAGGGCTTACAATACTGTAACACCAAGTAGTGGAAAAGTATTAAGTGGTGGAGTTGATGCAAATGCTTTACATAAGCCAAAAAGATTTTTTGGAGCTGCTAGAAATATAGAAGAGGGTGGTTCTTTAACTATTATTTCTACTGCTTTAATTGAAACTGGTTCTAAAATGGATGAAGTTATTTTTGAAGAATTTAAAGGGACAGGAAATAGTGAAGTTGTTCTTAGTAGAAATGCAGCAAATAAAAGAGTGTATCCAACAATTGATATTGTAAAATCAGGTACTAGAAAAGAAGAGTTATTATTAGACCCAGATATTTTACAAAAAACATGGATATTAAGAAATGCAATAGCATCTATGGATGTAGTTGAAGCATTGAAATTTTTATATTCAAAAATGCAAAGAACACAAAACAATGAAGAATTTTTTAAATCAATGAACGAGTAGTTTATATAAAGTTATAATCTTAAGCTAGTGTGACTTTATTATAAGTGTATTCCAATATCTTAGGGTAAAGTAAGATATTGATTATCGTAGTATATTTTATTTCCAATTGAAATAACTTTTTTAGAGTTATCAAAAGAAAAATCATAAATTTTATCTTTTTTAAAATCATTTGATATGTTTATTAAATAACCTTGTGATTCCAAAGCATATAAAGATGTTCCAAATGCCAGAGCATAAAATTTTGCAAATTTATATTTTTTCCTACTAATGATATTTAAAGAAATATCAGTTTTTATAATTTGACCATCAATACTTGCCAAATAAATATTGTCACCATTTGTAATAATATCTCTAATATGATAAGCCTTAAGATTTAATAAGCCATCTCCTACTGTTATGACTTTATTAGCTGTTGCTGCAACTAAAGTATCTTTTATAACATCTAAAAATATTATATTGTTAAATTGTCCATCAACATCAACAACAATATTTTTGATAATTTTTTTGTCAAGTGCTGATATGATAACTATTCTTCCATTTAATGTTGGAAATAAAATGATTTTACCCATAAAATATGGATTTGCAATTCTAGTATCATTTACAAAAGAATGAGTAAAATATTCTTTTAATACAGTTTTCTTTCTTTTTAAATCATAAAGTTCAATAGAATTATTTGAAAATAGTAGTGCCAATAAATTAGACTTAAGACTAGCTGCAATTGCTACCCCACTAACTTTAATAACTTTATCATTAAGCATAACCTTATCTTTATAATTAGATGAGATAACAATATTATTATTAATATTTAAAAATTTAAAACCAGTTTTTAATTTTATTTTTGAAATACCATCTTTTGTGATAATACTTTTATCTTCTAATGTTGCCCCATCTTTATTGATAGAAACTATACTTGAGCTTAAATTATGCTCACTTGCATTAAACCGACCTTTAGAATTATTTGCTTCAAAATATTCTTTTGTTGAACAAGCTGTGAAGAAAATTAAAATAGAAGATATAGCTATATAATTAATGTATTTCATTTTGTTTGCCTTATTTGCTTAATAAGTAATGATTTAAAATTTTTGCTAAATCATTAACTTTTGATGTTTTTGGAATTAGTTTTAATGCTAATTTTGCATCATTGAATTTTTGTTGATCTGTTAGTATTAGTGCTTTATTAAATATTGCAAATTCTTTTAATAAAAAATTTTTCTGCATTGATACTTGATTTAAAGCATTAATATTTTTTGAGCTTAATGCTTTTTCATAAGATAACAATTCTTTTAAATATTTTAAAGTAATATCAGATTTTTTATTGTTTTCTTTTACATTTAAATACTCAAAGATTTGATATAGCTTTTGATTTTTTTCTTTTAATACTTTAATAGATGCTAAATCTTTTGGGGATTTAATAAGTTTATTAAAAGCTACATTTGCTTGAACTTTATTATCATTTTGTACATATCTGATACTAAGATATGAAATTATGGAAACAACAATAAGCCCTGCAACACTTAAAATGATTATTTTGTATTTTTTATAAAATCTTTCTAACTTTATAAAACTCTCAAGAAACTTTTCTTCACTATTTAATTCATTTTTGACTGAACTTATATCATCTTTTATACTCATAAACATACCTTCATAAAATTTAAAGTTAATCATACAAAAAAAATCATAAAACCTTACTTTTATAAAGAATTGAATATAATACTTTTTTTAAAATGAATTTTAAATAAGGGTAATTTTATGAATAAAATTTTATCAATAATATTTGTATCTGTGATTTTAATACAAATAAGTTTTGCAAAAGATACTAAGGAAAAAACACCTACAAGGTTTGAATCCTTATCTAAATTAACACAAGTAATTGGCATTGTAGAGAGATATTATGTAGATGATATTAAATTGCATGAAATAGTTAATAAAACATTAAAAGGTTTAATGCAAGAATTAGATGCTCACTCTTCTTTTTTAGATAAAAAATCTTCTAATGAAATGAAAATACAAACTACTGGAGAATTTGGAGGTTTAGGCATTACTATTGGGTTAAGAAAAGGTGCTTTAACCATTATCTCACCAATAGATGATACTCCTGCTTTTCATGCAGGAGTAAAAGCTGGTGATATAATTTTAAAAATCAATAACTTATCAACTCTAAGTATGACTTTAGATGAAGCAGTTAGTTTAATGAGAGGTAAGCCTAAAACTTCACTCGTTCTAACAATTGTTAGAAAAAAAGAAGCAAAACCTTTAAAAATAAAAATTGTTCGTGATATAATTAAAATTCAATCTGTTTTTGCAAAGAAAATTGAAGATACAAATTTACTTTATTTAAGAATTTCTAGTTTTGATACAAAAGTTGTTTCAAGTTTAAAAAAAGAAATAAAAAATAGACCCAAAATAAGTGGCTTAATTTTAGATTTAAGAAATAATCCTGGTGGTTTATTATCTCAAGCTATTGGTGTTAGTGATCTTTTTATTAATAAAGGTGTGATAGTTTCCCAAAAAGGTAGAGATGAATTAAAAGAAGAAAAATTTTATGCTAAAACGATAACTACTATTACAAATATTCCTATTGTTGTCTTAATAAATGCAGGATCAGCATCAGCATCTGAAATCGTAAGTGGTGCTTTACAAGACCATAAAAGGGCTATCTTAGTAGGTGAACAAACATTTGGTAAAGGTTCTGTTCAAGCTATTTTACCTATTGTAAAAGATAAAAGTGAAAGTATTAAGATAACTATTGCAAAATACTATTTACCAAGTGGAAGAACTATACAAGCAAAAGGAATAATTCCAGATGTTATTATATATCCTGGTAAAGTTATAAGTGAAGTAAATTCTGAATTTAAAATAAAAGAAGCAGATTTAAAGAAACACTTGAAAGTTGAACTAGACAAAGATAATGGGATAAAAAAATCAAAAATAATACCAAAGAGTAAAAAAAATATTTCAAAACAAGAAATTTCAAAAGATAATCAATTGAATGCTGCAATAGGTATTTTAAAGAGTTTGATAATAATAAATAATAAATAATAAATAAAGAGGAACTAAAGTGGAAAAAACTAAACTTTTATACGAAGGTAAAGCAAAAAAAATATGGAATACACAGGATAAAAATTTTTTAATCTCTGAGTTTAAAGATGATTTAACTGCATTGAATGGTGAAAAAAAATCAAGTGAAAAAGGAAAAGGTGCTTTAAATAATAAGATATCAACAGAATTATTTAAATTGTTAAATGATAAAGGAATTCCTACTCATTTTATAAAAAAATTAGATGATAATAATATGTTACATAAAGCTTGTGAAGTTATTTTAATAGAAGTAATTGTACGAAATATAGCAACTGGTTCTTTAACAAGAACCTTAAATATAAAAGATGGAACAGTTCTACCATTTACTTTAGTTGAGTTTGATTACAAAGATGATGATTTAGGTGATCCTAAGTTAAATGATCAACATTGTTTGATTTTAAATTTAGTTCATCATCAAGATGAATTAGATGAGCTAAGAAGAATGGCTAGAAAAATCAATAATATTTTAAAACCATATTTTTTTGAAAAAGGCTTAAAACTGGTTGATTTTAAATTAGAATTTGGAAGAGATTTAAACGGAAATATAATTTTAATTGATGAATTAAGTCCTGATAATTGTAGATTTTGGGATATTGAGTCTGGTGAATCTTTTGATAAAGATAGGTTTAGACAAGGTAAGGGTGGTATCAAAGTCGCCTATGAAAATGTATTAAATAGAATTTTATCATAAGGAAATAACTTGAAAGCAATTATAAATATAGGACTAAAAAAAGGTGTATTAGATGACCAAGGAAAAGCTACTCATCATGCTTTAGATACCTTAGGGTTTAAAGATATTATTAAAGATGTACGAATTGCTAAGCAGATTATTATTGAATTAAATACTACTTCTAAAGAAGAAGCACATAAGGAAACAATAAAAATGTGTGAAAAACTTCTAGCTAATACAGTTATTGAAGATTATGCAATTGAAATTTTAGTTTAGATGATTAAGATGAATGTAAGTATATTACAATTTCCTGGGACTAATAGTGAATATGATGCTAAATATGCTTTTGAAAAATTAGGAGCTAAGGTTAGTATTATTTGGCATAAAGAAACAGTCATTCCAAAAAATACTGACCTTATAGTTATACCTGGTGGTTTTTCTTATGGTGATTATTTAAGAGCAGGGGCAATTGCTAGATTTGCACCTATTATAAAAGAAGTTCAAATATATGCAAATAATGGTGGAAAAGTATTAGGTATTTGTAATGGTTTTCAAATCTTACTTGAAGCCTCATTGCTTCCAGGAGCAATGAAGAGAAATGATAGTCTTAACTTTATTTCAAAGTTTACTAAATTAAAAGTTATTAATAATAAAAATTGTTTTTTACAAAAACTAAAAGTCAATGATATTGTAAATATTCCTATATCTCATCATGATGGAAATTACTATATAGATGAAAATGGATTAAAAGAATTAGAAGATAATAATCAAATTTTATTAAAATATTGTGATGATAATGGTTTGGAAACTAATATAAATGGTTCTGTGTCCAATATAGCTTCTATTTGTAATAAAAATAGAAATGTATTTGCACTTATGCCTCATCCTGAGCGTGCAATTGAGAAACTACTTACTTGTGATGATGGTATAAAAATGTTAGAAGGCTTTTTAGTATAATATATCTTAGGAAAAAAATGAAATATTTATTAGTATTTTTATTTACAATTAATTTTCTTTTTGGAATGGAAGACTTTTCTTATAAAGAAAAATCTATGTTTGATGCTGAAAGAAAATTAAAAATAAAAGTAATCAATAAATTTATTAGTTCAAAAAATATATATTTATCATATGAAAAATATCCAAAACAAATATATACAAATCAAAGATTTAGTATTGGTGTAAAAGCTTTAATTACAAAAAATAATTTTGATTTGATTAAAACTTCATTTATAAATAAAGATAGTATAGTTCCTTTAAATCCTGATAATAAGTGGTTACAAATAAATGATAAAACATATACAAATCAGTTTTATTTTAAAGCTTATGAAAAAAACTTTATAATGCCAGATATTAAAGTTTCTTTATTTAAAGATGGTAGATTATTAGAAGAAAGAATGATTAAATCAAATAGTATAATGTTTTCACAAGTTGCAAAAGGAGTAGAGAGATTTTCTCATATTATTGCTAAAAATTTAAAAATTATAGCAGTTAAAACAAAGCAATATAATAACAAAGAATCATTATCTATTTTAGATATTGAAGCTATAGACTCAAACCTAGAGGATTTTAATATAAAAAATGTAGAAGACCAAGGTTTTTCTTTATTTGAAGATAATTATCCAAAGCAACATATTATTTACTATTTAGTTTTACCAATTTATCAAAAAACTATTTCTTTTAATTATTATAATACTCAAAGTAAAAAATTAGATGAAGTAAAAATTTATCTTAAATTAGACAATGAGCTAATTAGTACACAAACAGATTTAAATCCAAATACTTCTAAATTTGCCTTATATAAAAAAATGGCAATATTAGCATTGTTTATTTCGTTTTTAGTTCTTTTTATATGGAAAAGAAAATTGATATTTTTTATATTTTGTATGTTTTTTGGAATTATTTTAACATTATATATACTACCTAATAAAACAATTAATTTAAAAGCAAATACAAATATATATATACTACCTACGAATAATTCTACAATATTTCAAAAAATTAAGTATAAAACAAAAGTAGAACATATAAATACTAAAGCAGATTTTGTTAAAATTATGTTTAATGTTAAAAATAAAAAAATTATTGGGTGGGTAAAGAAAAATGATATTAGCAAGAATTAGAGGAATAATACTAGTAATACAATTTGCAATAACAGTGTTAATAACAATTGCCACAATGTATCTTTTTAAAAATCATATTCATAAAATCATAAAAATATGGATGAAAATGCAAATAAAAATTTTAGGAATTAAAATTAAAATTATAGGAGAAAAAGATGAAACTTGTGATTTGATATTAATAAATCACAAATCTTTACTTGATATCATCATTATAGAACATCTTCATAATCGACATATTGCTTGGGTTGCTAAAAAAGAAATTACTAATTTATTTTTATTTGGACATGTAATAAAAGCATCCAAAATGATATCAATAGATAGACAAAATAAATCAGGACTTATATCTTTGTTAAAAGATTCTAAGAATAGATTAGATTTAGGACGACCTATTGCTATGTTTCCTGAGGGTACTAGATCTTATACTAATAAACTTTTATCTTTTAAAGCAGGAGCAAAAATACTTGCGAATAAGTATGAATTGAAAGTTCAACCAGTTATTATTTTAAATACACAAAATATCATTAATTCAAAAACATTAGAAGTTCGTTCTGGAATAGTAAAAATTATATATTTAGAATCTTTAACTGCTTCAAAAAAAACAAAATGGTTTGAAGAAATGGAGAGTAATATGAATAAAATATATGATGATGAAATTAAAAAATATGACACTTAGTCCACAAGTTATTCTAGCAATTGGAGCAGGAGGTTTTGTAGGAGCTATCACAAGAGCATATATTGTAAGTTTTTTTAATAAAACTTTAGCTTTGAATTTTCCTTTTGGAGTTTTATTTGTAAATATTGCAGGAAGTTTGTTAATAGGTATGTTTTTTGCGATTTTTTCATATTATACAGTAAATGATTCTTTGAAATCTTTTATTAACACTGGGTTTCTAGGAGCTTTGACAACTTATTCAGCTTTTGCTATTGAAAGTTTTTTACTTCTTGAAACATCATTTTTATTAGGTTTGTATAATATGTTCTTTAATCTTGTTGGTTCAGTATTAGCAGCAGGGCTAACATATAAGTTTTTTTATTTTATTTTAAATAATATAAAGTAATAAGAAGATATAATAGCATTAATGATACTTAGAAGTTAAAATAGGAGTTGACATGGGCTTAGGCGCACCTGAAATAGTTGGAATTGTGATTGTTGTATTAGTTCTTTTTGGAGGTAAAAAAATTCCTGAATTAGCTAAAGGTTTAGGAAGTGGAATAAAAAACTTTAAAAAAGCATTAAAAGATGATAAAGATGATAAAGAAGATGAGATTGTAAGTACTATGAGTTCTAATGAAGTTGAACAAACTACAAAAGTAAACTTAGAACAAAATGAAACTAAAACTGTATAAGAAAAAAGTTTGGAAAAATTAGTAAAACAAAGTATTGAAAAAATATTAAATCGTAGTATAGTTTTAGAAAAACCAAAGCAAATATCTTATGGGCATTATTCTACACCTATTGCATTTTCTTTAGCAAAAGAGTTTAAAAAATCTCCGATGATTATTGCACAAGAGCTTAAGGAAAAATTTGTTAATCACAAACTTTTTAAAAAAGTTGAAGCAGTACAAGGTTTTTTAAACTTTACATTGACAAATACTTTTTTAGAAAACTTAACAAATGAAGCTTTAGAACAAGGTGATTTGTATACAAAAGAAAGTTGTAAAAATAGTAAAATTCTTTTAGAATTTATTTCTGCAAATCCTACAGGTCCTTTGCATATAGGACATGCTAGAGGTGCTATCTTAGGTGATACTTTAGCTAAAGTGGGCAATCATTTGGGTTATAGTATTACAAAAGAATATTATATAAATGATGCAGGTTCACAAATGGATTTACTTGGTATATCTGTATGTTTAGCTGGTCTTGAATTTTTATATAAAGAAGAAGTAACTTATCCTGAAGTTTATTATAGAGGCGAGTATTTACTAGACATTGCTAAAAAAGTTGTAGAAAAGTTTGGTAAAGATATTTTATACGATGAATCAAGATACAAAGATATTGCATTTTTTGCAAAAGATTTAGTTCTTGATATTATTATAAAAGATTTAAAAGATTTGAAAATAGAATTTGATAGTTTTGTATCTGAAAAATCTTTATATTCTTCTTGGGATGAAACAAAAAAAATATTAGAAAAAAATGATTATTTATTAAAAAAAGATAATAAACTTTATTTAAAATCTATTGAATATGGTGATGATGCAAATAGGGTAGTTGTAAGAGATAACGGCATACCTACATATCTAGCAGGTGATATTATTTACCATAAAAACAAATATGATAGAAAATTTGATAAATATATTAATATTTGGGGTGCTGATCATCATGGTTATATAAAAAGAGTAAAAGCATCAATTGCATTTTTAGGTAATGACGATTCTGCTCTTGAAATTATTTTATCTCAAATGGTATCTTTGCTTAAAGGCAAACATGCTTATAAAATGAGTAAAAGAACAGGAAATACTATTTTGATGTCTGATATTACAAAAGATATAGGCTCAGATGCTTTGCGTTTTGTTTTTTTAACTAAAAAAGCTGATACTCATTTAGAATTTGACATAGATATATTAAAAAATCACGATAGTTCAAATCCTATTTTTTATATTAATTATGCTTATGCTAGAATTAATCAAGTTTTTAAAAAAGCAAATTTAAACTTTAATGATGTTAAAGATGAAAAATTTGATGATTTAAATCAAGATGCTTTAAATTTAGTTTATGAATCTTTACGTTTATCAACAGTACTTAATGATGCTTTTGATAAAAGAGATACACAAAAAATCACAGACTATTTGTATTCTTTAGCTTCTTTAATACATCAGTTTTATAGTGAATATAAATTAATAGGAAGTAAAGAACAAAATCAATATTTAAAAGTACTAAGTATATGTGCATTAAGTTTAAAAACTGCATTAAATTTATTGGGAATTAAAGCTAAGGAAAAAATGTAATGAAATGGTTTATTTTAATCTTTATTTTAGGTATAGCTTATGCTATTTATACTGGCAATATGGGTGGTGCTAAAGATGCTACTAGTAATTATAATAAATTATTACGGCAATAATAATAAAACTTATAGGTAAAATACCTAAGCTTTATTATCTAATTCATTAAGAAATTCTTCTAAAGAATATTTTTTTCTATAATTATCGCTCATTAAATGAATAAATATATCACCTAAATCAATAATAGTCCATTCGTCACTTTCTTCAACTCTTAAGAACTCTTCACCTTGTGGTTTTAAGTCATTTTTCAAGTAATTTAACAATGAATATCCATGTTTTCCATTTAGAATATTTGCTATAATCACATAGTCTACAATATAGTTTTTAGAAGTTAAATCTATAACTTCAACATTGTGTGCTTTTTTATCATTTAAGATATTTTGTATTAATTCTAATCTTTTTTGCAATTTATATTACCTTTTTATTATGCCAAATTTCATTGACATCATTTTGTATTTTTTTTGGAATATAGTGTAAATTTAAAGTATGTCTTAACTGTGTTGAATTTACATTTATATTTATGTCTAAATGCTTATTTTTTTCAATATTATGATTATTCATACCTCTTTTAGCGATTATAAATTCAACAAGATTTTTTAAAGTATCATACTTATGCCAAGTATGAATAAGTTTAAAGTTATCAGTACCAATTATTAAATATATTAAAGTTGGTTTATATAAATTTTTAATATATTCTACAGTTTCAACTGTATTAATAGGCTTTTGTTGATTGATTTCATATTCACAGATATCTATTTTTTCACAACCCAAAAAAAGTTTTTTTATCAAAAATAGTCTATTTATAGAACTAAAAAGACAAGAACTTTTAAAAGGATTTAAAAAAGTAGGAACAATTATGAGTTTATCAATATCTAAACATTTTATAGCTTCTAATGCAATTTTTTCATGTCCAATATGAGGAGGGTCAAAACTACCCCCAAAAACTGCAATTTTCACTTCCATTCTTCCTTATAAGCTATTTAACTTTTATTATAGCAAATATTAGATAAAATTGTGTCAAATTTAGGAATAGTTAAGTAAAGGGTGAAAATGGCATTAAAAGTTGCGATAAATGGATTTGGAAGAATTGGAAGATGTGTTGCAAGAATAATTTCAACAAGAAGTGATATTGAATTAGTAGCAATAAATGATACAGCGACACATGAGATGTTAGAATATCTTACAAAACACGATAGTGTTCATGGAACTTTTAATACAGATGTTAAAATTGAAAATGGATATTTAAGCTTAGGAAATACAAAAGCAAAATTATATTCAACAAGAAATGCACAAGACTTAGCATTTACAAAAGAATGTGGCGCCCAAGTTGTTTTAGAATGTACGGGAGCTTATTTAACGAAAGAAAAATGTCAAGTTCATTTAGATAATGGTGCTTTAAAAGTTCTTATGTCTGCTCCTGCTAAAGATGATACTCCTACATTTGTTATGGGTGTAAATGAACATGAGTATAAAGGTGAGACTATTGTTTCAAATGCTTCTTGTACTACAAATTGTCTTGGACCAATTGCTAAGATAATAGATGATGCTTTTACAATACAAAAAGGTTTGATGACTACTATTCATTCATATACAAATGATCAAAATATTTTAGATGTCAAACATAAATCAGATAAAAGAAGAGCTAGAGCAGGGGCATTAAATATGATTCCTACAAGTACAGGAGCTGCTAAAGCTATGAAATTAATTATGCCACAATTAGATGGTAAATTGCATGGTCAAAGTGTAAGAGTTCCAACTCCTAATGTTTCTATGGTTGATGTTACTTTTCTTGTAAATAAAAAAACAAGCAAAGAAGAAGTAAGCAAACTTTTTAATGAAAAAGCAAAAGAATTAGAAGGCATAGTTGCTGTTGATAATGATATGCTTGTATCAACTGATTTTATTGGAAATACAAATTCAAGTATCATTGCAGGAGATTTAACTCAAGTTGTTGATGGTGATATGATTAAAGTTATGACTTGGTATGATAATGAATGGGGTTATTCTTCAAGACTAATTGATATGGCACTTTTTATTTCTAAAAATTAAGGATTTATATTATATGAAACTACAAGAAATTAAAAATATTGATATAGTAGGAAAGAAGATTTTTATTAGATGTGACTTTAATGTTCCTATGGATGAATATAACAATATTACAGATGATAGAAGAATAAAATCAGCACTTAATACCATTAGATACTGTATTGATAATGATTGTAGTATTATTCTAGCATCTCATTTTGGACGACCTAAAGATAAATATGATGAAAAATGCTCCCTTAAACCAGTTGCTAAAAGATTACATACACTATTAAAACAAGAAATTAAAATGGCTAAAAATGTTGTTCAAGAAGACACTTTAAAATTAGCAAAGAACTTACAAGCAGGTGAGATTTTACTTTTAGAAAATGTACGATATAACAAAGGCGAAATTTTAAACGATAAAGAATTTGCTTCTAAATTAGCTTCTATGGCTGATGTTTATATCAATGATGCTTTTGGAGTCTCACATAGAGCTCATGCCTCTATTGATGCTATTACAAAACATTTTGATATGCAACATAGAGCTGCTGGATTTTTGCTAACAAAAGAGATTAAATTTTTCCATCATATAGTTCATGAGCCAAAGCGTCCTTTTGTGTCTATTGTAGGAGGCTCTAAGGTATCTGGAAAATTACAAGCTTTATATAATCTAATTCCAAAAGTTGATAAGATTTTAATAGGTGGAGGTATGGCTTTTACCTTTTTAAAAGCCCTTGGTCATGAAATTGGAAATTCTTTAGTAGAAGAAGATTTAATTCCCCAAGCTATTAAGATTATGGATGAGGCAAAAACCCTTGGTGTTAAGTTTTATCTTCCTGTTGATGTAGTTGCAGCCCAAGCTTTTGATAGTGAAGCAATTGCCAAATTAGTAACTGCACAAGAAATACCAAAAGATTGGATGGGGCTTGATATTGGACCAGCAACTGCTTTACTTTTTGCTCAAGCCCTTGAAGATGCCAATACTATTTTATGGAATGGTCCCATGGGTGTTTATGAGATGGATAAATTTGCAAAAGGAAGTAGAAAAATATCTCATGCAGTTGCATCTTCATATGCTACAACAGTCGTAGGTGGTGGAGATACTGCTGATTTAGTAAGAAGAACTGGCGATGAAGATGAAATGACTTTTATTAGTACAGGTGGAGGAGCTTCTTTGGCATTAATTGAAGGCAAAAACTTACCAGGTGTTAAAGCTTTAATAATAGAGGATAAATAAATGATAATAGCAGCTAATTTTAAAACAAATCATACAAGGTCTAGTACTAAGGAATTTGTTTTAGATGTAAATGAATATTTAGAAATAAATGAAAACAATGAAGTTTATATTTTTCCAAGTACAACAGCCTTAGATAAATTTGATACAGTTGCAAACTTGCATTTAGGAGTTCAAAATGCTTACCATGTAGAACAAGGTTCATATACAGGTGAAATAGGAAGTATACAATTAGAAGAATTTGCTATTAAAACTATTTTATTAGGTCATAGTGAAAGAAGACATATTTTAAAAGAATCCCAAGAAGAAATAACAAAAAAATTTAATTATTACAAAGATTTAGCTTATAAGATAATTTATTGTATTGGTGAACCATTGGAAGTAAAAAATATATCTTATGAAGAAACTATGTCATATCTTTGGGGACAGCTTGATGGTATAGATATTTCTTATGAGCATTTAATCTTAGCTTATGAACCTGTATGGGCTATTGGTACAGGAATTAGTGCCACAAGTGAGGATATAAAAGCTATACATTTAGGTATAAAAGAAAAAATTGACAAACCACTTTTATATGGTGGATCGGTAAAAGTTACAAATGTGAGAGATATTTGTTTAATTGATGGAGTTGATGGCGTTTTAATAGGAACTGCTTCATGGATAAAAGAAGACTTTATACAAATTTTAGAAAATACAAAGGATATATAAATGATTATGCAAGGTAAAAAAGGTGTAGTTTTAGGTATTGCAAATAATAAATCAATTGCTTATGGAATTGCAAAAGCATGTAAAGAACAAGGTGCTACTATGGCATTTACATATTTAAATGATTCTTTGAAAAAAAGAGTTGAACCAATAGCAAAAGAATTTGGGAGCCAAGATTTTGTATATCCTTGTGATGTATCAAATCCTGATGAAATTAAAGCTTTAAAAGTTTCTTTAGAAAGAGATTTAGGACAAATTGATTTTATCGTACATTCAATTGCTTTTGCTCCAAAAGATGGATTAACTGGAAGATTTTATGATATTCCTAAAAGCTCTTTTAATATTGCTATGGATATATCTGTTTATTCTTTAATTGAAGTTGTTCGTGAATTAAAACCTCTTATGAGTTCAAATGCTTCCATTTTAACTTTAACTTATTATGGTGGTGCTAAATATATTCCAAATTATAATTTAATGGGTGTTGCAAAAGCAGCCTTAGAAATGACTACAAAATATCTAGCAGAAGATTTAGGGAAAGATGGTATTAGAGTAAATGCTATTAGTGCAGGTCCTATTAAAACTTTAGCAGCAGCTGGAATAGGGGAGTTTAGATTTATGCTTAAATGGAATGAAGCACATGCACCTTTAAAGAAAAATGTTACAACAAGTGAAGTTGGTAATTCAGGAATGTATTTACTTTCAGATTTAAGCTTGGCAGTTACGGGTGAAATTCATTATGTTGATTGTGGTTATAATATTATGGGTATGCCTGCAACTATATTTGATGAAAATGGAAAGCAAAAAATTGCATGGAATGGCGATAACTAGAAAAAGCGTAAGCTTTTTTGCTAGTTATAAAGATAAATTAGAAAGTTTTAATTTTGAATTTTTTTGAATTTAAAATTAAATTTTTTAACAAATAGGAAACAAATGAATATAGATTTTCAAGAACTAGCAGACAAATATCAAACACCTTATTATGTGTATGATTTTGATTATATTACAAAACAATTTAATGAATTAAAAGAAGCTTTTAAAGCAAGAAAGTCATTAATAGCATATGCACTAAAAGCTAATTCTAATTTATCCCTTATTAAACATTTAGCAAAGCAAGGTTCAGGAGCTGATTGTGTTTCTATTGGGGAAGTTAAACGAGCTTTAAAAGTAGGTATTCCTGCTTATAAGATTATTTTTTCAGGTGTTGGAAAAATTGATTTAGAAATTAAACAAGCATTAGAGCTTAATATTTTGATGATAAATGTTGAAAGTGAAGCTGAGCTAGAAAGAATTGAGAGTATTGCAAAAAGTCTTAATAAAATAGTAAGAATTTCAATACGAGTTAATCCAAATATTGATCCTAAAACTCATCCTTATATTTCAACAGGCTTACATGAAAATAAATTTGGTGTTGATATAAATACAGCTAAACGAATGTATATAAAATGTAAAAATTCAAAAAGTCTAGAACCTGTAGGAATTCACTGTCATATAGGTTCACAATTAACTAAGTTAGAACCACTTACTGAGGCTATTTCAATTCTTGCATCTTTACTTAAAAACTTAAAAGCTATTAAAATTGATATTTCATTTTTTGATGTAGGTGGTGGTTTGGGTATTATTTATGATAATGAAACTCTAATTGATACACAAGAATATGCTCAAATGATTTTAAAAGAATTATTTGGACTTGATATAACTATTGTTTGTGAACCTGGAAGATTTTTAGTTGGTAATTGTGGGTTTTTTATTACAAAAGTCTTGTATGAAAAAACAAATGAAAGTAAAAGGTTTGTAATAGTTGATGGAGCTATGAATGATTTACTAAGACCTGCTTTATATAATGCTCATCATAAAGTTGAACTTTTAAATGATAATAAAGATATTAGTGATTGTAATTTAGTAGGACCAATTTGTGAAAGTGGTGATTTTTTTGCAAAAGATATAAAGCTTCCCTCAAGCCAACATAATGATTTAGTTGCAATTTATGGTGCAGGTGCATATTGTTTTACTATGAGTTCAAATTATAATACAAGACCAAGAGTAGCCGAAATTGCTATTGAAGCTGGGAAAGATAGGTTAATTAGACAAAGAGAAACATTTGAAGATTTAATTGCTTTAGAAGAGAAGTTTTTATAAGATTAAGTTGTAAATAACTTTTAATACAAAAGGTAAAATATGAATGAAAGTGGATTAGAAAAATTAAGAAAAGAATTAGATTTAATTGATAATGATTTATTAGAACTTCTTAATAAAAGAATGAATATTGTTTATGAAGTAGGTGTTTTAAAAGCAAATAGTGGTGGTTCAATTTATAGACCTGAGAGGGAAAAAGCTATTATAAATAGACTTGTTTCTTTAAATGATGGAAAATTAAATAAAGTAGCTATTGAAGCTTTATTTCAAGAGATTTTTGCTATTTCAAGAAATTTAGAATTACCTGAAAATATTGCTTTTTTAGGTCCAGATGGTTCATTTACTCATCAAGCAGCTGAAAGTAGATTTGGTGCTATGAGTTCATATATTTCAATTTCATCAATAAAAGGAATTTTTGCACAAGTCAATAATAAAAAAGCAAAATTTGGTGTAGTTCCTATAGAAAACTCATCAAATGGAATAGTAACAGATACAATTTCTTGCTTAAATAAATATAATTTAAAAATAATTGCCGAAGTTGTACTTGATATTCATCACACATTAGCCAGTACTTGTGATAAAGTAGGAGATATTAAAAAAATTTATTCTAAAGATATAGCTTTTGATCAATGTAGAAATTTTTTAGAAAATTTTGGCTTAGATGAAGTAGAATTAATTCCAATAGAATCAACTACAAAAGCTGCCAAATTAGCATTAAAAGAGCCAAATTGTGCCGCTATTTGTTCTCATGTGGGTGCTAAAATGTATAACCTTCCTATTTTATTTGAAAATATTGAAGATAAAGATAACAATAAAACTAGATTTTTTATAATAAGTGATTTTCAAAATGCTAGTTCAGGACATGACAAAACATCTATTTTAGTAAAAATGCCAAATACTTCAGGGGCTTTAGTCGAATTTTTAAGTGATTTTGATAAAGCAGGGGTAAATTTAACTAAAATTAAATCACATATTGTTGAAGGTGATTCAATATTTTTTATAGATTTTAATGGACATAAAGACGATGAAGATATTAAAACAATTTTTCAAAAACATAAATCTTCAATTAAATTTCTAGGTTCTTATGTAAAAGAAATTGAAGATATTTAAGGGAAAATATGAATTTTAATGAAGTATTAGATGATTGTAAAGTATATGAAGCTGGTAAACCAATCGAATTATTGGTGCGTGAGTATGGAATTGCTCCAAAAGATATAATCAAATTAGCTTCAAATGAAAATCCTTATGGTACATCTCCTAAAGTTAAGAAAAAAATTAAAGAATTAGTAAGTAACATGTATATATATCCTGATGATTCAATGTATGAATTAAAAGAAGCCTTAGCAAACAGATTTAATGTACAAAATGAAAATATAATCATGGGAGCAGGAAGTGATCAAATTTTAGATTTTTGTGTAAAAGCTAAATGTACAAAAAACTCAAAAATTCTTATGAGTAAAACTACTTTTGCTATGTATGAAATATATGGAAAACAAGCAGGGGCTACTATACTTAAGACTAAAGATGATGAGCATAATTTAGAACAGTTTTTATCTATGTATAAAGAGCATGGTGCTGATATTATTTTTTTATGCTTACCTAATAATCCTTTGGGTGAGTGTTTGAATAAAGATGATGTTTATACTTTTTTAGATGAAATTAATAAAAATACTTTAGTTGTTATTGATGGAGCTTATCAAGAATATGCTTCTTTCAAAGATAAAAAAAAAGAGATTATTGCTAGTGATTTAATAAATAAATATAATAACTGTATCTATTTAGGAACATTTTCAAAAGCTTATGCTTTAGGAGGTATGAGAATTGGCTATGGTATTGCACAAAAAAATATTATACAAGCATTATTTAAATTACGACCTCCTTTTAATATAACAACATTATCTTTAATAGCTTCCATTGAAGCATTAAAAGATAAAGAATTTGTAGAAGAATGTATTTCTAAAAATTTTGAAGAAATGAAAAGATATGAAGAATATGCAAAGGAAAAAAGTTTTGAATATATTCCTTCTTATACAAACTTTATAAGCATTAAACTTGGTAAGTTATTTACCTCAAATGATATTGCTAATGCTTTATTAAAACGAGGTATAATAGTTAGAAATTTAGCAGCTTATGGTTTAAATACCATTCGCATAACAATTGGTTCAAAAGAGCAAAATACTAAAGTATTTAAAATTCTTGATGAAGTATTAGAAAAATTAAAATAAATTTTAAGAAGTATTATGGAAATTAAAAATAAAACTCTTGATGAACTAGAAATTATTTGTCAAGATATTAGAAATAGAATTATTGATGTAATATCAAGAAATGGTGGACATTTCTCATCAACTTTAGGTGCTGTTGAGCTAAGTGTTGCTATGCACAAAGTATTTGATATTGAAAAAGATCCTTTTATCTATGATGTATCACATCAGTGTTATGCACATAAACTTATAAATGACAGATGGGATGAATTTGAAACTATTAGACAATTTGGTGGGCTTTCTGGTTTTACAAAACCAAAAGAAAGTAAAGCTGATTATTTTGTAGCAGGACATAGTTCAACATCAATTTCACTTGCTTTAGGAGCTGCTAAAGCAATTAAATTAAAAGGTGAAGATAGAGTTCCTGTTGTGATGATAGGTGATGGTTCCATGAGTGCTGGTATAGTATATGAAGCTTTAAATGAATTAGGAGATATAAAATTACCAGTTGTTATTATCTTAAATGACAATGAAATGAGTATAGCTAAACCAATAGGAGCTATTTCAAAACATTTATCTAAACTTTTAGCAGGAAAATTTTATCAAAGCTTTAAAGAAAAAGTTGATAAGTTTATAATAAATAATATGTCAGAAGGCACCATGTATGTTGCTAAAAAAATGGAAGATGCTTTAAAGCTTATAACTCCTGGAGTTTTATTTGAAGAAATGGGAATAGATTATATAGGTCCAATTGATGGACATAATTTAGGTGAAATAATAGATACTTTAAAATTAGCAAAAAATTTAGGAAAACCTGTAATTGTACATGCAAGAACGGTCAAAGGAAAAGGTTATAAGATAGCTGAGGGACATCATGAACATTGGCATGGTGTTGGACCATTTGATGTTAAAACGGGTGAGTTTATAAAAAAAAGTTCTGCTAAAAGTGCGACTGCCATATTTGCAGATGCTTTGGGTGCTTTAGCTTTAAAATATGATAATGTTGTTGGAGTAACTGCTGCCATGCCAAGTGGTACAGGTATTAACAAATTAATGAAAAAATTTCCAAATAGATTTTGGGATGTTGCAATTGCAGAACAACATGCAGTAACATCAATGGCAGCTATGGCAAAAGAAGGTTTCAAAGCTTATATTACTATATATTCTACATTTCTTCAGCGAGGCTTTGATCAAATCATTCATGATGTTTGCTTGATGAACTTAGCAGTTGTTTTTGCAATTGATAGAGCTGGTATAGTTGGTAATGATGGAGAGACACATCAAGGAGCTTTTGATATAAGCTTTTTAAGATGTTTACCAAATATGATTTTACTAGCACCAAGAGATGAACAAACACTAATTGATGCAATTAATTTTTCATATACTTTAAACTCACCTTGTGCCTTGCGTTATCCAAGGGGTTCTTTTGAAAATTTGGAATATAAAAGTGAAAAGTTTATTTTAGGAAAAGCACAAGTTTTAAAAATAGGAAATTCTAAAAAACTATTTATTGGATATGGAGCAGGGGTACGAAGAGCTTGTGAAACTGAAAAGCTACACAATGAAGATATCACGATATTAGATTTACGTTTTGTTAAACCACTAGATAAAGATATTCTAAAACAATTAGCACAAAAATATGATAAATGGTATATTTTTTCTGATTCACAAAAACAAGGTGGAGTGGGCTCTGCCATTTTAGAATTTTTAAATGAAGAAAGTATTTTTATTAGTTTAAAATCTTTTGAATATGATGATATATTTATACAACATGGGGATACTAAAAAAGTAGAAGAATCTTTAGGGCTTTTGGCATCTCAGTTGGTAAGTAAAGTAGTTTAACTACTTTACTTTATCATTTTTACTTAGCTATTTTTACTTAGTCATTTTTAAAGTAGTGCCACTTTTTTCTTTTTTAAAGTTTAGATTAAAAGCATCTAAATACATCTCTTTATCATTTTTGTATGTTTTTTTAAGCATAGCTTTTTTATTGTGTTTTAGAAGATCTTCTTGATCATTGCTACTTGCATTAATAATCTCAGGAGTTATAAAAAATACAAGTTCTTTTCTAGTATCATTGCTACTATGGCTTTTAAATAAGAAACCAAGAAGTGGTATATCTCCTAATAATGGTACTTTTTTATCTGCATTACTATTTTTTGAATTAACTAAACCACCTAAGATAATAGTAGATTTATTTTTTATTATAACAGATGTTTTAACTGATTTATCTTTAAAACCTGGTATTCCATCTACTTGATTTTTCCAGTCTATTTCTTTTGATTCAACATGTGTAGTTAAGCTAATAAACTCATTGTCCATTACTTCTTTAGCTGATATAGTTAGTTTTAGACCATAATCAATAGGTTTTGTATCGGTTGTTATTCCATCACCATTTCTTTTAGTTACTTTAATATAAATAGTTCCACCAGCATGAAAAATTGCTTTTTTATTTTCTAAGGTTATTAAAGTTGTTTCATCTAAGATATTTGCAACTCCTTCTTTTGCTAGATAATTAATAGTAAGACCTGCATTAAAATTCTTTCCTAAAAAATTTGCAGCTGCTGTTAAACCACCTGTTAAACTTACGGCATTTTTCATTAAGCCATCTATTGCACTTTCAACTGAATCCATTCTTTGATTATTCAAGTTAAAGAAGCCAGGACGATCACTTACTAAAGATTGCTCGTATGTTTCTTTCACTCTATTTCCATCTTTATCTTCAACATAACGATAACTCTCTCTAAAAGGAGTGGGATATTTATTTAGAGGATAATTTGAATTATTTATAGATTTGTAATTCTTACGAGACATAAACCAGTTGTTTTTCAAATCAAGATCTTTACCTTTTTCTATTTCAATAGCATATAGCTTAATTCTTATCATTTTTGGATTTGAAGTTGATAGTAAATTAACTATAACTTTTTTTGTATCAATTGCAGATTTTTGAAACATATCTAAGATTATCTTAATATCTTTTTCGTTTTGCACACTTCCTTTTAAAAAAATAGTTTCATTAATTTGTTCTATTATTAATTTTGGATATTTATCTTGTGCAAGATTTATTAAATTTGATAAATTTGGAATGATATTAAACTTTATACTTAAAAATGAATTATCAGTAAAGGTTACAATAGCACTTTCATTACTAGTTTGTCTTGCGAAAATTTTTAAACTTTGTAAAGGCAAGGTGTCATTGTCCATAAATTCAAGAATAATATTATCACTATTTGTAACTTGTACATCTTTTATTCTTTTTTCAAATTCTAAGACTTTATATGTATTCACATCCATATAAACTGTTTTGTCTTTAAAGTCTTTTTGTTTTATAATAATATTATTAGCATTTAATAATTCAACAAAAATTATCAAATTAAAAAATAGTACAAGTATAATTTTTATATTTTTCATATCTTTCCTTTTATTTTAATGTTACTCTTAATGTACAGACAGTGTTAAATCTATTCATAGGATTAAATTTTGTTTTTGAACTATTAATAGCTATTCCATCTTTGTGCAAAATATTACCTTTGAATGTATTAATACTACTAGTATTAAAAGTAACTTGATAATCCTGAATACTAGTTGATGAACTACAACTATAATCATTAGCTACCGTTACACCTCTTGCTAGTCTTTTTAAGCCAGTCATAACATCAGCTTTACTTACACCTTTTGCAATAGAATAAGATGCATATTCACTTATATCATCTAAGCTATCTTTTTTTCTTAAAATACTTCCATAATCTAAAATAAACACAAATACCCATACAAAAGCAGTAAAAATCACAAGCCACATCAAAATTTGTTCGATATAAGCATTTTTCATATTTGCTTGAATATTAGTTTTCAACATGGTTTACTTTTTATACTTATTTTTTATTTTATCATACTTGATAATGCTTACATAGTTTGTATGTACATAAGTACCATCACAAAGCCTATACCAAGCATTATTTATTCTTGAAAGACTAATATACGGTAGTATATAATTTCTTTTAAGTTTCTTATATATTTTTGCTTTTTTTGATGGCTTACTTCTTAGATATATTTTACGAGTTTTTACAAGTAACAATTTAGTTTTTTGTGAACACTGTTTGATAAAATTATTTGTAATTTTTACTTTTTTATTCATATTCTCGTTTTTATTATTAGAATATTTTATACTAGCACTTTGTATACTCATAGATTTTTTTGGTTTGTACCATTTCATAGGATAAATTTTATCAAGTGATCTTACTTTTTTACTTTTTAATTCAATAATAAAGTTCTTATTGGTTAATTCATCTTGTAATTCTTTTGTTTTTACCATCCAAACTTGTTTACCCATATTATAGTCTTTTATAAAAGATAATAGCACTTTTTCTTCTATGTCTAATACTAATTCATCTGCTTTTGTACTTATCTTGGTGATGATTTTTTTTCCATTTTCAACTTTTGTTATACTTTTTTCATCAATAGCCTTTTTTTTCAATTCACCATTATGTAAAAAACCAATAATTTTAATATTTTTACTTGTTACATATTGCACAGAGTATTTTAAACTCTTTTGGGCTTTTTGATTTTTTTGATAGACTGATACTATTTTAATGAGATCATTTATTTTAATAGAATAATCAGGGTTTTCAAAAATATCAAATTTCAGATTATAACTATTATATTTAAAAGTAGCTGGTTTTAATTTTATTACTTTTTTTACTTTTATTATAGGTTTTTTTAATGATAGTTTTTCTTTTAAAAAAAGTTCATTTGTATAAATAGCTTCTTTCGCATATTTATCTACAATTTCGTTTTTTGTTAAAACCTTACTTGTAAGTAATGTTTTAGGTATATTTGTTATTTTTATATGCTTACTAGTTATTAGAATATTTTTCTTAATATTCGTCTTAGCTACATATACTTTTATTAATTCTTGTTTAGAATCAATAGCGTCTTTACTTTGAAAATAAAAATACACTGATACACCAATTGCCGATAGTAACAATGTACCAAGTACTAGAATAGTTATAAGTTGTTTATTAATGTTCATTTGTTTCCTTTAATATTTTATTATACACCCATACCCAAACGACCTGCCATCATGGGAAAGATAATAAATGCACCTAAAGCAGGCAAGACAAATATAAAAATTACTAACATTAAATACATATTTAATGTGTTAACCTTACCTTTTACTTCATAAAATTTTTGTTGTCTCATTTCATCAGATTGCTGGGAAAAAATATTTTTAACAGCAAGTCCTGTTTGCTCACTTAAAATCAGAAAATCAACTATTTTAGCTAAATTTTCAGAATCTACTCTATTTTTTAAGTTGGTATATGCTTGAATAGTTGGGTAGTTTGTCATTTCATATTCTAAAACTGATATTTCTTTTATTAACTCTGGATTAATAATATGCTTGGCTTCTAGTGAAACTTGTAAAAAAGCATTTTTTAATCCACCACCAGCTTCAAGTATAATATTTACCAAATCTAAAAAAGCACCCAAATCAGTGTCAATTTTTTTTGCTCTTTCTGCTTTTGACATATCTAAAAAAAATTTACCACCAAAAACTATTAATACTATTCCTGCAATAATTCCAAGGGAAGCTACTATAAATGAAAAATAATTAATAGCAACTACAGCAATGACTATACCTAATATACCAAAAGACACTCTACCTTGAATATATTCAGCATGATTAATTCCTGCTTGAACTAGTGTATTATTGAAATTATTTTTATCATCATTTACATCTATTGCAACTATATTACTTTGTTCTATTATTTTGTTAGAATCAAGGTTTGATAATAATAAAATTATAGATTTAAGATTATTTTGTTTAAAATAAAAAATAAGTGCAGTAGACATTCCTACAATAAGTATTATAATAAAGATAAAAGTAATCATACTTTAATCTTTGAAACTAAACTATTAATTAATATACCTAAAGCAACCCACAATACTATAAAGAACATTTGTATTTGTCCTTCTTGTGAGCCAAAAAAATGCTCATTTAAAACTCCTTGTAAAGAAGAATTAAGCATTTGATAGATAAAAATTACAAGTCCTATTATCATATAAGAACCTATTTTAATTTCTTTAGTTGAAGATATAATTTCTTGAGTGATTTCGTGTTGGGAATGTAAGGTTTTTCTTAATTTTTCTAGAGTATTTGAGAATTTTCCACCTGAGTTTTTTCCTATTGATAATACTAAATAAAAAATTCTAAATTCTTTTGATTCTACAACTTTAAACATCTTTAAAAAAGCTCTATCTTCTCCTATAATATCTTTTTCGCTAAGATAAATATTAAATGTTTTTCTTGTAAATTCTGATTTTGCAGTAGTTATAGATTTGTACATAGCATGTTCAAAACCAACACCACTTCTCATCATACTTGTAACTTTATCTATAATATTTTTCAAACCATTATTAAATTCATTTTGTCTTTTTGAAATCAATTGTTTTATTAGCAAGTATGGTAAACAAGAAAAAATTATAAAAGATACTGAAGATATAACAATACTTCCAGTTAAAATAAAAAATAAAAAACCAAACCCAAACCCAAAACCTAAGCAAGATGAGATAAAAATAGTAGTCGCATTTTGCATAGCAAAGCCTGCAAATGCAAGTTGCTTGGTTAACCAAGTGCTATCATCTTTTTCTAAAATATGGGTATGTTTATTATCATCTATTATACTATCAGAATTTAAATTAAATAATTTTATGATTTTATTGCGTTTTGCAGTTAAAAAGTATTGATAAACTAAAAGTGCTGATGCTATTAGTACTACAGGAATAATAGTAATAATAAAAAATATACCTGAATCATTCATTTATTGTACTTTATGCACTTGTTGAAAATGAGGAAACTTATCAAATAGTTGAGGGTCTTTTTCTAAGAAAATTGACATAAACTCATCTTTCCAACCACACATCTTAGATGGTAAGTCTTTTTGTAATTCTTCTATTAACATAGATTTAGGCATTTTGAATTTAGGATTAAAAATTTTTAAATCAATATCAACTCCGAACATATTCATCTGCTTGATTGTTCTTGATGGTGTTGCCATAACCTCAAAGCTACCTTTTGTTTTTGACATATCACTAACATCTCTTTGAAATTCAAATATATTACTTAAAGACACGACTGCATTATCTTCAATTCTTTTTTCAACTTCAGATATAGTTATGATTTTTCTTGAACCATCTGGGAATCTTACAAGCTGAATGATTATATCAATTGCTGAAACTATTTGAGCTCTAATAAAAGCTATACTCGCACTTGGACGTGCTTCTAAATACATATTTTCTATTCTTACTAGGGCTTCTTTTGTATTATCAGCATGTACTGTAGTCATAGAACCTGGATGTCCTGTATTCATAGCATTTAGCATTACAACTATTTCTGCACCTCTACACTCTCCAACTATTATTCTTCTTGGACTTGATCGTAGTGCTGATCTTAAAAGAAAGTCCAAAGTAATAGCTCCCTTACCTTCTTCATTTGGCATTCTAGCTTCATATGATCTTATTGAATGACAAGGCATTTGTGGTTGCATTTCTTTTGTATCTTCAATAACCATTAGTTGTTCGTTCTCATCAATAAATCTAGTAATTGCATTTAAAAATGTAGTTTTCCCACTAGATGTTCCACCTGAGACTATAATATTACACTTTCCTTTGGATAATTTTAATAAAAAATATGCCATTTTATAATCCATTTGTTCGGATTCAATTAAAAACTCAAGCAATAAAGGAAGATCATTAAATTTTCTTATAGTAACACAAGAACCATCATTTGCAGCAATGGGAGGAATTTGTACTTCAACTCTTGAACCATCATTTAACTTACTAGATATAATAGGACGTGCTTCATCAATCTTTCTATTGTTTTCAGCGAGCATTCTATCTATTGTCTTTCTTAATTCTTCTTCACTTCTAAAAGTAAGAGGAGTTACTAAAGTTTTACCATTATAGATAATATCAATATAATCTTTTGTATTTACAATAACATCATTTAAGCCATCTTTTGCAAGCTCAAATAATGCTGAGATTGGACCATATCCAATGATATTATGAATTATGAAATCTTTTATTTCTCTTAGTATTTTTTTACTTAAGCTGTTTGTTTGTTTGAAAGATAGTATAAATTCAGGTAAAACATCATCAAGAGAATTTTTAGTTAATTTTTTATCAGATTTTAAATTTAACATAAAGGTATCATTTATTTCATGAGCTATTTCAAGAAGTTTTTTATTTATGTATATTGAAGGAAATTGAAGCACAGAATTATTATGATATTCATTTTTATTTTCTTCCACAACAATTGGAGATTTTTCTTTTGAAGTCACTTTTATTTCAAAAGATTGTTGTTTTATATCTTCTTTATGTTCTTCATCAGTAATAAGCCCTCTTAAATTAGACATTATTTCTGTCCTTCATTACTTAGGAATGAGAAAAAACCTTTTTTATTATTTGTTACTTCTATAGCTTTGTTAATATATTTTTTACTAACAAGAAGATTGTTCAATCCTTTTACAAATAAAGATGTTTTTGCTATTTGCGAAGCTAATTCACAATAATTCCAGCATTTACCTAAAGTTTTATAGTCATTTGGAATCTCATAATTTTCTGTTTCATCATCTTTTGAATTATTCATAATAGCTTTAAAATCAGACAAAGATATTTCATTTAAGGAGTCCATTCTATTTATAAGAAAACTAATCTTATCTTTTAAACCTGCTCTTTTTAATAAGGCATAAAATGTCTTTAATTTAGATGTATCAGGAAGACTCATCTCGGTTACTATCCAAAGTTCATTCACTAGGTCATAAATAGTACTTTTAAGTGCAGAAGCATCTGAGCGACCAATATCAATTACGATATAATTAAAAGTTTCACTAGCTTTTAATAAATATTCAACTATTCTTTTTGCAAAAGTTTCTTGTGTTAAAATATCTACATCTATATGTTTTTGTATACCTGTTATACTATAAAAATTTTCTCTAACTTTTACAAGTCCTCTTGACAAATTCTTTTTTATGTTAAATTCATTTGAGTTAATCAAGTCAATAATACTAGCTGATGGTACAGGATTTTGAGATAAGAACAAGTTACTTATAGCTTTACTAGTAGATAAGTCTACATATAGTACATTTTTACTAGGATTATTACTAGCTAGTAAATCAGCTGTATTCATAGCTATCGTTGTAGTTCCTACTCCTCCTGAAATACCTGAAAGAGCTATTATTTTATTGTTTAGTTTGTTTTTATTTAATAGTTTATGTTTTGTATTAATAACCATATTTTTAATAAGCTCAGGAGAGAATGTCTCTATACAAACATAGTTTTCAATTAATAATTTACCACAAGTTAATGATAAAGCATGATCATTTGGACCAATTACGATTACAAATTCATTAAATTCTTCTATGATATGTCTTGTATCTTCAATTAACTTTTCATCTTGAACAGCATATATTATGATATTCTTAGCATTTTTTAAGTACAAGGTCTTTTTTATTTTTTCTATATCTTCTATTACTCTTATATTTGCATGTAAAAGTATCTCAAGATTTGATTGTAATTTACTTGCAAACTTTAATGTTGCCTTATCTGATACAATAAATATGTTCAAAGAAGTATTTTGATAAACCAAATCTTTTTCAATCTCAAATATTCTTCTAAGGTTTAAATTTGCTTTTTTAAGTAAATCTTTTATAATCTTACGATACCAAATTCGCTTGTTAAAAACAATTTTACCAAAAATAATATCACGATCTTTTAAAACTATAGCATATTTATTTTGTGTAAAACTCAAATCATCTTCTATGATATCGTGTCCATCTACAGTAAAGCTATATGCAAAGTTATTATACTGAAAATCATACTTCATAAATGTTAGCTTATCAATGTTTGATAATAAAACATAAAGTTGTAAAATCTCTACTAAATTTTCTCTTCTTATTTCTAAAGTCGAAACAATATCTGAGTGGTTTTGATAACTTTTATAATCCATCTTAAAATTTACCTTTATTAAAAATAATATTTTATCATAATATAGCTTAAGGACATGTATTAGTTCCTAAAAGATATTTTGCTTTTGCTATTTCTTCTTTTTGTAAATATTTATTACTAATTCTAATATCAAATGACATATCAGTATAATCCTTATCGTTCTTATAAGCAGAATATTTAGGATTATCAGAATAATTTTCTGTTAATAATACATAATCATTACCTAAATCTTTTTCTCTAGTCATAGTATCTGGATGAGTTTTTATAAAATCTTGCCATTTTTTAAAACAATTTTTTTCTCGACAATCTTTATAATAATCTGATACTTTTATGTTTTTCTTTATCCAAAGATAACCAGCTTCTCGTTGGGCTGAAGTTAATGTGCTTGTATCTCCTGAAAAGACTAGATAAGCATTGTATTCATTTCTAGCAATTTTACGAAAATGACTATTATCTTGATTGTTTTCATCATAATCAATATTTAGTTTCTCATCTTCAAAAAACACATTAAAATCTTTTTTATTCTTATGTCTTCCAATATATTTTTTACCATTACTACCAGTAATTTTATATTTTGCCTGTGTATTTGCACCATTACATAAATTTGTGAGTTCTATTGTACTATTATTATCAATAGCACTTATGGGCTTATTATTTGAGTTCCCTTTTTTACCGTTTGTAATGAAAAATATTTTAGAGTTTTTATTAAATGACCCTAAATTAATCCCTAACTTTTGTTTTTTATCTGTTAATATAAGTCTTGGTTTTGGTTTGTTTTTAATACATATTGTTCCATCTGCTCTAGTTCCTGGTTCATAAATACCTACTACATTATATTTCACTGCATCAGGAACACCAAGATAGCTAAAATTTTTCTCTTTTGTAACGCTAGTTAAATCTGCCGTATAAGATACAGAGCCTAGGTTAAATTTATTCTTATTTAAAAATCTATACCAAAAAGTACTACTTTCATATACAGCTGTATTAACTGTTACTGATGTAGGAAGTCCGCTACTAGTATCTGATCGCCACTCTATTGTATAAGCATTATTTGGAAAAGGTGATTTGTTGGTTAATTTTTTTGTTAGATCTTTAGCTATACACATAGCATCATATGCCATGTTTCCTTCATCTATACTTCTTATATAAATACTAGCTAAAGAGTTACCAGCATCAAGTGCTAATGTCTTTAAGTTTGTAGCATCATTTTTTACTTTTTGTTCATCAAAAAGTGTAGCTAGGAAAAAAATTAGAACCATAAATAAAACAAAACCAAATAACATCTGGTCTACAAAAGCTTTTTTCATAAATATCTCCTTGGCATATTGTGATAAACAATAATGTATTTTATTATAAATACCTTTTAGTTATTTAATCTTAATTATCCTAAAATATAGCTGAATAAATGCTTAACATCAATGCTAAAAGTTAAAAAGTTGTATCAATATAACGCTTAAGAACATAGCAGGAACCATAGGGGCAGTTCTTCTTTTTAGTATTTTGGTAAAATACAATAAAAAAAGTGTTTGAATAAGACCAGTACTTAGTAAAAAATGAGGAAATAAAAATGGATTGATATAAAGGGCAACTAACATCATATATTTGATATCACCACCACCTAGTATCATCTTTGGTTTTAACAATAATAAACTTATAAAAAATACTAAGACCAAAAATGAAAGAAAAAAAGAATAGATATTTAGCATATCTTCTAAAAAGCCAAATAATAATAAAAATATTAATAATAATAAAGCTATATTATTCGGACTTATTCTTTTCTTACAATCAAAATAAGATAAAAACATAGAAAAAACATAGAAACTAATATGAAATAACACAATAGTTTTATATTCAATTCTTACATTTATTTATCTTTAGCACCACTAATTACACTTGCAATTTTAGTTTGAGCTGCCCCTTCCATTGTATTTTTTTGATTATTCATCCAAGTTGAAAGACCCATAACTCCAGCCACACCAATTACAACTAATAACAAAGTAACCAAGATCTTATCTATAGCACCTTTATCGCTTTTTAATCTTCTTTTAATAAAATCTAACATAATAACTCTCCTTAAAATAATTAATTTAAAAATTGTAGCATAAAAATCATAAAATATAATTAAATTTAAAATATATTTTATTTTTTATAATAGATACTTTGGTTTTACTTTTTTATAATTGTACTTATGCTAATATCTTTTATGAATTACAGACCTTATTTTAAGCCTTACTTTAAACTTTATATACATTATAGTATTTATTTATTAGCTTCTTTTTGTTTTGCCTTTTTCTTAGATATTTCTATGATAGATGATGGTTTAAGACATATTGCCTTTGCTTTTAATGAAGATATTATGAGAAGTTGGGGAGATGTATTCCCTCATTCTTTATTTACTTCTTATGACCCTTGGTTTTTATGGCATAAAACATTAAAGTTTTTTTCACTCTTTGTTTCTTATGAATATGTACATATCTTAGTAAATACTATTTCCTTGTTTTTTCTAGCTCTTGCACTTGATATGTTTGTTAGAAAAGAGATATCTTATGATTTTTCATCTATTCTTTATATATTAGTGTTTGGTATTGTGTATTATACTTCTTATAAATATACAGTGCTAAGACCTGATTTATTATCAGGTTTGTTTGTTATGTATGCTTTGCTTTTAAAAAATAGATTTGTAGTTTTATTTTTATTGACTTTGTTTTATGGACCTTATTATTATTTGTTTTTTATATATACAGGCTCTATTGGTTTGGTTTTATTAGTTCAAAAAAACTACAAATCTTTTTTTGCTGTATTTTTAGCTTCTTCTTTAGTTCTCATTTTTCATTTGTTGTATGATTTTACAGGATATATTGATACTGTTAAAAATATATTATTAGATCAAAAGTTAAGAGAGGGACTTGAAGTAGGTGAGGGTAGGGCTATGTTTGAGGTCTTATCTCATATTAACTATTTTGTCTTAGTAGCTATTTTTTTTATATTATGTTCATATCTTATATATAAAAAATACACTTTTTTTAAAAACCATTCATTAGCTTTATTTTTGCTAATTACTTCAGTACTATGGCTAAATCAAGCAAGATATTTTCATTTGTTTTATCCTATGATAGTAGTTTATATCTTAGCACTAGTAATAAATACAAATAAGAAAGCCTTTTTTAAAAAACTAAGATATTATAAAGTTATTAGCTTAAGAAGTGTGTCTTTTTCAAAAAAATCTATCTTATTTTATATCATTGCTCTACCTTATAGTATATTTATGTTTTCTTATGCTTTTAGTACTAAATCTTTGAATGAAGAAATAAAAGAGACTGATTTTTATAAAAATGAATTATTTGATAATAAAATTGTTTTATTAAATAATATGAATATTGATATATACAAAGGTTTGTATCATAATCCAAGTATGAAGTTTGTTCCAAGTTGTAGCATAGGGTGGTTTACGAACAAAGATGAAAAGATGAAAGATATATATATAAGAATGCAAAAAGAAAATGGCATAAGTGAAGATGAACTATATTTACTAATCAAATATGTAAATGCTGATTTTTATATACATTATTTAAGAAATAAAAAACAAATTCTTGACTTGAATAAATTGCAAAACTTTGGTATTCTTCCTAAGATGATATTTAAAAATAGAATAATATTTAAAATCGACAAAATCAACAAAAAGAATATAAAGAATATAAGAGAAAATATATGAATGAAGTAGCCATCTTATTACCTGCTTTTAATGAAGAGCTAACACTAAAAGATACTATACTTAGTTTTTTTCATGAAGTGCCAAAAGCTTTAATAGTGGTAATTGATAATAATTCAAAGGATAAAACAGCACAAATAGCTAAAGAAACATTTGAAGAATATAATATAAATGGTATTCTTTTAAGAGAAAATAGGCAAGGCAAGGGCAATGCTATAAGATATGCTTTTAAAAAAATAGATGCAAAGATATATGTGATGGCTGATGCTGATATGACTTATCCTGCTTTTCAAGTACATGAGCTAATAAATGCAATAAAATATGAAGACATTGATATGTGCATTGGAGATAGGCTTAGTAATGGCACTTATGAAAAAGAAAATACAAGAGCTTTACATTCTTTTGGAAATTCTTTAGTTAAAAATCTAGTTAATAAACTCTTTGCTTCAAATATAAACGATATTATGAGTGGGTATAGAGCTTTTAGTAGGCATTTTGTGAAACATTATCCTATATTAGTTGAGGGTTTTGAACTTGAAACTGATATGAGCCTTCATGCTCTTGATAAAAGATTTAGAATAAAAGAAATACCCATAGAATATAAAGATAGACCAGATGGAAGCTTATCAAAGTTGAATACTTTTGATGATGGATTTAAAGTATTGCTTACTATTTTTCGTATCTTTAGGTACTATCGTCCTTTTATTTTTTTTACCATACTTTCTTTTGTATTTTTAGTCTTATGTCTTATTTGCTCTATTCCTGTCTTTGATGACTGGTTTACACATAAGTATATTTATCATGTGCCTTTGGCTATCTTAGCTACAGGCCTGGGCCTGATTTCTATTATATTCTTTTCTTTAGGTATTATGCTTGATTCGATTTCACATTTAAGTAAACTAGAGTTTGAACAAAGAACTTTATAAAATTTGAAACAATTTTTAAAATTCTCTTTCATTGGTACTATAGGTTTTATTGTTGATTCTTCAATATTATTATATCTTGTTAATTTTTTGGATTTTAATGTATTTGTCTCAAGGCTTATATCTTTTGTATTTGCAGTTTTTGTAACTTGGATATTAAATCGTAATTTTACTTTTTCCAAAGAAAATAAAGAAAGTCACATAAAAGAATACAAAAAATATTTATCTATACAAGTATTTGGTGCAGGCATTAATTTTTCTGTTTTCTTTACTCTGCTATATTTCTTTGAATTTTTAGAATTGTTTTTAATAATTCCTTTGGCTTTTGCTTCTCTTTCCTCTTTGTATTTTAATTTTACATTTGCAAAAAATAAAATTTATCATTGAAATAAATTTATTTATTTTTATTCTTTAACCCTTGATATAAAGCTTTAAAGTATATTTCTTCTAAGGTTTTGATAGATATTTTTCTTTTAGTATTTTTTTAGAATGGAATATCAAATAAAAAAAGATTAATAGAAGAATAATCAGATGTTTTAAAGATAAAAGAATTAGTAGTGTTGTATGCAATAATTATTAATAAGAATAATAGTATAAATTTAATGAAAGAATTTACTTCTTTTTTTAGATATTGAATGTTCATTATATATCTTTCCTCAATTTATTTTAGTAGAAATATAAATATAAGAGGAAAGTTAACTTTTAAAATCCACATATAAAGTAGAACCTTTAGTATACAAGATAAAAAATCATTTGACATTGTATCTTAAATCCAAATAAATACAAGCTAATTTATATATTATTTATCTATCTTATATGAGCGTAGCTAAATGTTTTTTATAGTTTTGTATATCAAAATCTTTCATTTTAGAAACGCCTGAGTCAATAGCAGCTTGTGCAACTGCACTTGAAACTTCAACAATTAATCTTTTATCAAAAGGTTTAGGAATAATATATTCTTTAGAATAAGAAATATCAGTACCAAAAATATCTTTTACATATTGGGGTACTGCTTGTTTTGCTAAATTAGCAATGGCATAAGCTGCTGCTTTTTTCATAGCCATATTGATTTTTTTTGCTTGAACATCTAAGGCACCTCTAAAAATAAATGGAAAACCAAGAACATTATTTATCTGATTGTTAAAATCACTTCTACCTGTTCCTACAATTGCTTTATCTCTTATTTCAAATATTTCATGTGGATAAAGTTCAGGAGTTGGATTTGATAAGGCAAAAACAATAGGTTCATTTGCCATTAGTGCTACATGTTTTTGAGTAAATGTTCCAGGTCTTGATAAACCTAAGATGACATCGGCATCTCTAAAGGCATCTAATTTAGTCATACTCTCATCAATAGCAAATTCTTTTTTGTATTTATTTAAGTCATCTCTTTGCTTATGTATAACACCTTTTGAGTCACACATAATAATATTTTGTACTCCAACTGCTTTATACATTCTTGCACAAGAAATAGCAGCAGCCCCAGCACCAACCACAATAACTTTTAAATCTTCTAATTTTTTATTAATTAAATCACAAGCATTAATCAAGCCAGCTGTTGTGATGATAGCAGTTCCGTGTTGATCATCGTGCATAACAGGAATATCTAATTGTTCAATTAATTTATGTTCAATTTCAAAACAAGCAGGAGAGCCTATATCTTCTAAATTAATACCACCAAAAGTAGGAGAAATAGCTTTTACAATTTGGCAAAATTCTTCAACTCTAGTTTCATCTACTTCTATATCAAAAGAATCAATATTTGAAAACTTTTTAAATAATACTGATTTACCTTCCATAACTGGTTTTGAAGCTAATGCTCCTATATTGCCAAGTCCTAAAACTGCTGTACCATTTGAGATAACTGCAACTAAATTCTTTTTTGCTGTGTATTTAAATGCCATTTTAGGGTCTTTTTGTATTTCTAAACAAGGATAAGCAACTCCTGGGGTATATGCTAGGGATAAATCTCTTTGGGTAATTAAATTTGTTGTAGTTTCAACAGCTATTTTTCCAGGGTTTGGATACTCATGATAATCTAATGCTTCTTCTTTGCTAACTTCTTTATTCATAAAACACCTTAGTAATTTTTTTAAAATTGTAACTAAAAGTAACTTAAAATACAAAAAGTGATTTTTTCTTAAATATAAATATAAAATTAAGACAATAAATGATATCTATTAGTTTTATGTAATTTTTAAGAAAGGTTTTTTGTGGATAGTTTAGTTATAGAATACAAAGATCCACTTTTTGGCATTATTGCTCTTTTTGTATTGGTTTTTACAATTTCATTTCTTACTTATTCTTTTGGTGTTTACAAAGAAAGAAAAGCAAGAAAAGATTATAGAAAGCTACTTAGAAGATTTGAAATTGGTAAATTAAAAGAAAATGACTATGTGCATTTGTACAAAACTTATAATTTACCTTTTGACTCAATTTTACTTTTAGCTTCTACATTTTTACATAATGGCAATTATACTAAGGCTATATCTGTTTATCTGACTTTATTAGAGCATATAACACAAAAAGTAAAAAGAGAAGAATTGTTGGAATTATTGGGAATGACTTACTTTAAAGGTGGCTTTTTACAACGCTCTAAAGACATATTCTTAAAAATATTAAAATTTTCACCAAAAAATATAAAAGTATTAAGGTATCTTTTAATTATCTATGAAAAGTTATATGAATATGAAAGACTATATGAAGTAATATTATGCTTGGAAGAATTGGGACAAGATGTTAAAAAAGATAAGATTTTTACAAAATCCTTGATTATCTTGCATAATTCTATAAGCTCTTATGAAAACAAAACTAATCATTTATGTGAAATATTTCAGAAACATAAAAGTATTGAAAGATTATTTGTTCAGTTTTTAATACAATATAATCAAAAATTTTTATGGGATAATATTGAAAAATTTAATTTTTCAAAATATGTAGACCTTATGTGGTATTTTGATTTTAATGACATTGATTTTGATAAAGTATTGAAAAATGATTTTTTAACGCATTTATATAATGCTAAAGGGTATATAAATAATCTAAATTCTAGTGATGATTTTGTATTTAATATATTGATATTATTGCATAAGCAAAAAAAAGAAATTAATACTAATTTAGATTTTGAATTTATGTGTAAAACTTGTAAACATATACATCCTATTTTTGCTCAAAGATGTCCAAATTGTCATAGTATTTTATCTTTTGATATTAAGTATACTTTAGCTAAAGATTTAAAACAAAGAAATCAATCTTTACAATAATATGTGATATAATAAAATTATTATATAGACAAAGGGTAAAATTAATGTACGATTATAAAACACTTGAAAAGTGTTTGGATTATAAGTTTAAAAATGAAAACTTAATAATCGAAGCACTTACTCATAAGAGTTATAAAAAACAATACAACAATGAAAGACTGGAATTTTTAGGTGATGCTGTGCTTAATTTAATCGTTGGTGAGTATTTGTTTAAAAAATTTCCTAAATCAAATGAAGGTGAGCTTTCAAAGATAAGAGCTTCGCTGGTTAATGAAATAGGTTTTACAAAACTAGCAAATAAGATAAAGCTAGGAGATTATATCTATCTCTCTCATGCAGAAGAAAAAAATAACGGGCGAAATAAAGCTTCTATATTATCAGATGCTTTTGAAGCTATTATGGGTGCTATTTATGTGGAGTCTGGTTTAAATATCTTAAAAAAGATTGTTCTAGTATTGTTAGAAAGGTCTTATACTGAGATAAATTTAGAAGTTTTATTTTCAGATTATAAAACAGCCTTACAAGAAATCACACAAGCAAACTATGGAGTTATTCCTATATATAAAATTGAAAACTCATCAGGACCTGATCATCTTAAAGAATTTGAAATATCTATTTGGATTAATGATAAGATGTATGGAGTTGCAAAAGGTAAAAGCAAAAAAATAGCACAACAAGCAGTTGCCAAAATAGCACTTAAAGATTTAAAAGGTAATAAAAGTGAATAGTTTCGGACATAGATTTAAATTTACAAGCTTTGGTGAAAGTCATGGTAAGGCTATTGGTTGTGTTATTGATGGAGTACCTGCTGGCATAAAAATTGATGAAAATTTTATTCAAGAACAAATGAACAAAAGAAAACCAGGTAAAAATAAATATGCTACATCAAGAAAAGAAGATGATATAGTAGAAATATTATCAGGTACTTTTGAAGGTCTTAGTACTGGAACACCTATTTCTATTCTTATATATAATACTAATCAAAAAAGTCGTGATTATACAAATGTTAAAGATTTATTCAGACCAGGTCATGCTGATTTTACTTATTTTCATAAATATGGCATTAGAGATTATAGGGGAGGTGGGCGATCAAGTGCTAGAGAAACGGCTACAAGAGTAGCATCTGGTGCTATTGCGCAATTAATGTTAAATGAAATAGGAATTAGTATTAAAAGTGGTATTTGTGAAATAGATGGTATTAAATCTAAAACATTAGATTTTGATTATTCTTTAAAATCAGAAATATTTGCTTTAGATAAAAGTATTGAAGAAGAACAAAAAAATGCAATATTAAGTGCAAAAAATGAACATAATTCTGTAGGTGGAGTAGCTTTCATAAAAGTTAAAAATTGTCCCGTTGGTTTAGGAGAGCCTATGTATTTTAAATTAGATGCTCAAATTGCTAATGCTATGATGAGTATTAATGCTGTAAAAGCAATAGAAATAGGAAATGGAATTCAATCATCATCATTGAATGCTTATGAAAATAATGATCAAATAGATTCAAAAGGTTTTAAAAGTAATGCAAGTGGAGGTATCTTAGGTGGTATTTCAAATGGAGATGATATAAATATAAAAGTATATTTTAAAGCAACTCCTTCTATTTTTATAAAACAAGATACCGTAGATATTTATAACAATGAAACAATTTGTGAATTAAAAGGTAGACATGATCCTTGTGTAGCTATTAGAGGTAGTATAGTTGCAAATGCTATGGTTGCCTTGGTATTAGCAGATATGCTTTTATTAAATATGAGTAGTAAAATTGAGAATGTAAAAAAAGTTTATAAGTAAATTATAGATTTATATATACTTTAAAGTATATTTTTGTATTATCTCTTTTCCCTTTGCTTTGGTCAAGTTAAAAGGTTTAAAGCGATTTCTCGCTTTTGTAATAATAATAGATATATTAGGTTATAAATTAATGAAAACATTGTATATAATGAGACATGGTGAAAAAGAAATAAAAGATATTAATGATTATGAAATAAATTTAACGCAAGAAGGTACTAAACAAGTAACACAACTTTCTAAGCAATTAAAAGAAGCAAACATAAAACCAGATCTTATATTATCTAGTCCATCTATAAGAACAAGACAAACAGCACAAATAATTGCAGATGAATTAAATTATGAAAAAAATATACATTATAGTGAAGTGTTATATCAGGCATTTTTAAATGAACTAATTGAAGTTATTACTTATACCTTTGATAATGTTAATACACTTTTTTTAATAGGACATAATCCATCTATAGCATCATTTGTATCTTCTTTTGTAGGGTTTAAACAAAAATTTGAAATGGGAGCAGTGCTTAAAATACAATTCAATGTCAATTCTTGGCTTGACATTAAACAAAGTAATGCTAAATTTATATCATATAATTTATAAACATTAATTTTTTTTATGATAAAATAAAATATAAATATTAAAGGAGTATAAGATGAATACAAGTACAGTAGGAAGACATATAGAATTAACAGAAGCAATTAAAGATTATATCAATAGTTCTGTAGATATTTTTAAAAAATATAACTTAGATATCATAGCAGTAAATTCAATTATTTCACAAGAAGAGAAAAAACATAAAAAGAAAATTTTTAGTTTTGAATTTACTTTAAATATTGCAAATATAGATACTGTTGTTGTAAAACAAAAAGATCAAGACTTATATCGTGCTATTGATATAGCAGTTGATAGAGTTTCAAAAGTTTTAAGACGCCATCATGATAAAGTTACAAATCATAAGGCTAGTAAATTAACAGAGATTGATTCTTTAGAAATTGAAGATGTCATTGCAAATGAATTGGAAAAATTTGAAGAAGAGATTTATCCTGTAAGATTACATTCTTATAAACCAATTGCAATAGAAGAAGCTTTAGATGAACTTAAAGATACAGAAGCTGCATTTAAAGTATTTTATGACAAAGATGATAATATGAGAGTATTATATAAAAGTAGTGATAACGGAAAATTTGGTTTGTATTAATCAATTTTTTATAATCTAAAAAGGTATTGGCAAAAGCTGATACCTTTTTTTTATTTATAATAAATAAGAAAAGAGTATGATGGATAATAATTTAAAAAAAATCGCATTAATAGGTCAACCAAATGTTGGTAAAAGTTCTTTATTTAATAGAATTGCAAAACAAAGAATTGCTATTGTTTCAGAAGTTTCAGGAACCACTAGAGATTTTAGAAAACACGAAGTTGAAATATTAGATAAAAGTGCCATTATAATAGACACAGGTGGAATAGATAAAACAGACAATGAAATATTTATTAATGTAAAAGCAAAAGCTATTAAGTGTGCAAAAGAAGCAGATATAATACTTTTTATGGTTGATGGTAAAAGAATACCTGAAGAAAAAGATAAAAAATTATTTTATGAACTTCAAGCTATGGGAAAAAATCTTGCATTAATAGTAAATAAAATTGATAATGATAAAGAATTAGAAAAGCTTTGGGAATTTTATGAATTTGGAATATCTCAAAATAATTTATTTGGTATATCTGTATCTCATAATAGAGGTACAAAATCTCTTTTTGAATGGATAGCACAACAACTTCCTGAGAATAAATCAGAATTAGATGATTTAACGCAAGATGAAGATGTATCTTTGGAAGAATTGCTAAATCCTATGCTTGATATAAATGAACAAGTTAATAATGCGAACAATACTAATACTAATAATAACGATATGAAAGTTGCTATTATAGGTCGTGTTAATGTAGGTAAAAGCTCTATTTTAAATGCTTTAATAGGTGAGCAGAGGTCTGTGGTATCTTCAATTGCAGGTACAACTATAGACCCCGTTGATGAAACATTTGAATATAAAAATAAAACTATAACATTTGTAGATACTGCTGGTTTGCGAAGAAGAGGAAAAATTGATGGAATAGAAAGATTTGCATTATTAAGAACAAAAGAAATGTTAGAAAAAGCTAACCTAGCTTTACTTATTCTTGATGCGTCATCTCCTTTAGTTGATTTAGATGAAAAAATCGCAGGTCTTGTTGATGAATATGCCTTAGGTACTATTATTGTATTAAATAAATGGGATGAAAATATAGATGAATTTAAAAAAATAGAAACTCTTATTAGAGATAAATTCAAATTTTTATATTATGCTCCTATCATTGCAGTATCTGCTAAAACAAAAAGAAGTATAGATAAATTAAAAGATGAATTAATTAATATATATAATAATTATTCACAAAGAATATCAACATCAATATTAAATCAAACTATAGAAAAAGCGATTATTAGACATGCTTTGCCTAGTCCAAATGGAGCTTTATTAAAAATATATTATGTTACACAATTTGAAATAAAACCTCCTAGAATTTCATTAGTTATGAATAAACCAAGATTATTGCATTTCTCTTATAAAAGATATTTGATAAATTTTTTAAGAAAAAGTATTGATTTTAGAGGTACACCTATTCATCTTGTTGCCCGTGGTAAAACATTAAACTATGATACTAATGGTAAGCTTGTAGAAGACAAAAAGGTATTAAAAGATTAACTATATTACTTATGTAAATAAATAAAGGTATTAAAGCTATACTATGTCTAAAATTTACTTATTAAACGATAATATTTATAAAGACGTTTATAATATTGAAGTGTTTAGTATAGAGTATTTAAAATCAAATATTAACTTAGATAAATATGATGCTTTGGTTTTTACTTCCAAAAATGCCATTCATGCTATTGATTCTTTTAATGAGAATTGGAAAAAAATACCAGCATATCTAATAGCTAAAAAAACTGCTAATATTGCAAAGTCATATAGTGGAAATATTGCCTTTATTGGAAAAACATCTTATGGTGATGATTTTGCAAAAGAATTAATAAATATTTTACAAGGTAAAAAAGTTCTATATATCAGAGCTTTTAAAACAGTATCAAGTTTATACACAATATTAAAAAACAAAGATATTGATATTGATGAATTAATCGCATATAAAACTATTTGTAAACAAAATGATACATTAATTGAAAACAACTCTATACTAATCTTTACATCTCCTTCTAGTGTTGAGTGTTTTTTTAAAAATTATGTATGGAATAAATCAAATAAAGCTATAGTTATTGGTAAAACTACAGCAAAATATTTTCCAAAAAATATTAAATATTTCATAAGTCCTAAAAGTTCAATAAAAGAGTGCATTAAACTTGCAAAAGAATTGTTACTTTAACCTTTATTTTAAATATTATTTGATAGAATAATTATATCTAAGTAGTACGAGATTTCTATTATTGAGGGTCCAATACTATTTTTATGTATACAATTGTAATTATATGGTGTGTAGCTTTTCATTGTGTTTAAGCTCCTTAAATATAATTCTTGTGTACAGCCTTGTCCGAAAGGGCCATTTATGGATAACGGCTACTTGGATACTTTAAATATAAATTCTAAGGCTTATACTTGAACATATTAATAATTGGCAGTGGTGGAAGAGAATACTCTATGGCACTTGCCATATCTAAAGAAAAACAAAATCATAATATATATTTTATGCCAGGTAATGGTGCTACGAGTACAATGGGTACAAATATTGATATAAATGATTATGATAAATTAGCCTTTTGGGCAAAAAATAATAATATAGATTTGACAATTGTAGGACCTGAAGCTCCACTTGTTGAAGGAATTGTTGATATTTTTAAACAAAATGATTTAGTTATTTTTGGACCAAGTGCAAAAGCTTCTAAGTTAGAGGGTTCAAAAGTATATATGAAAAACATATTAAAAAAATACAATATTCCAACTGCTACTTTTATTGAAACAACAAATATAAATGAGGCTAATAGTTTTATTGATAATATGAATTTACCAATAGTTATAAAAGCAGATGGTTTATGTGGGGGAAAGGGTGTTATTATAGCCCAAACTAAAGAAGAAGCAAAGAAAGCAACAAGAGATATGCTAAGTGGTTCTTCATTTGGAGATGCTGGTAAATCTATAGTTATTGAAGAATTTTTAGATGGTTATGAACTATCTGTATTTGCTATTTGTGATGGTGATAATTATATTGTTTTACCAGCTGCACAAGACCATAAAAAACTAAAAAATGAAGACATAGGACCAAATACTGGAGGAATGGGAGCTTATGCACCAACTCCATTAGTAAATGAAACACTTTATAAAAAAATTGAAAATAATGTAATTAAACCAACTTTAGAAGGAATGAGAAAAGAAAATGCTCCTTTTGAAGGTGTGTTATTTATAGGTGTAATGGTAGTTAATAATGAACCTATTATATTAGAATATAATGTACGCTTTGGAGATCCTGAGTGTGAGGTTATCTTGCCTTTATTAAAATCTTCTGTTAGTGAGTTGTTTTATAAGGGTGCTACAAAAGATTTAAAATCTTATAAGTTAGATATAAAAAATGAATTTGGAGTTGCTGTTGTAATGGCTAGTAAGGATTATCCATATAAAAATACTGCTTCTACACAAATAATAATTGATGAAATACACGATGATGACATAGCTAATAATGCACATATATCATATGCAGGTGTAAAAAAAGAAAATAATGAATTATTTACAAGTGGAGGTCGTATTTTAGTATGTGTTGGTTTTGGTACTAGTATTTTAGAAGCTAGAAATAGGGCGTATGCCTTATGTGGACAAATACATTTTGCTGGTAAACAGTGTAGAACTGATATAGCTTATCAAGCTTTAAAGTTGGCTAATGAATAAGAATACAAAAGATATTAACAATTTAGAATTAAGTGCTATGTCAAGAAGAACTATATCTTTTATTATAGATGACCTTTTGATTACTTTTCTTGTGATTATGATTTTATGGGATAATTTAGTACAACTTAATTGGGATTTAAACAGTGTAATGGAATTGCTAAAAGATTTTATACCATATATATTGTTTATTAAATTTTCTTATCAGAGTTTTTTTATATGGTATTTTGGTGCAACTATTGGTAAAATTATTACAAAAATAAAAGTTATTGATTATAATACCTTGGGAAAAATATCTTTAATTTCATCAATGATTAGAGCAGGCTTAAGACTTATTAGTGAAATGTATTTTTATTTTGGTTTTATATTTGGTTTTTTTAATGATGGACGACAAACTTTACATGACAAATTAGCAAAAACATTGGTTGTTAATGTTTAGATTTTTATTTGTATCAATATTATTGTTTATTTCTTTAGAAGCTAGTCAAGAAAAATTTAATATTATTGCAAATGATGTTAAAACTATAAATAAAATTTTAACTGCAAAAGGCAATGTAGTACTCTTCTCTCCTACATATTATATGACGGCAGAAAAAATTATATATGACCAAAATAAAAATACTTTAGAACTTTTTGATGATGTTGTTATTTTAAAAAACAATAACATACAATTACAAAGTAATTATGCTTTTTTAAATCTAAGTAATGATGATTTGTATCAAAAACCAAGTATGTTATTTGAAGAACAAAATGAACTTTGGATTAAATCAAAAGATTCTCTAAGAAATAATAATATCGTAAATGCAAATACTTCTTCATTGTCTACTTGTGATTGTGATAATCCAGATTGGAGTATAAAAGTTTCTAGCTCTTCTTATGACCTTGATAAAAAATGGATAAATACTTTTAATACAAGATTTTATATAAAAAATATTCCTGTATTTTATATTCCTTATTTTGGATTTTCAACTTCAAAAAAAAGACAAACAGGTTTTTTATCGCCAATTTTTGGATATTCTTCAGCAGAAGGTACATTTTATTCACAAGCTTTATTTATTGCTCCTGCTGATAATTATGATATTGAAATCATTCCTCAAATTAGAAATCAAAGAGGGAAGGGGATATATACTTATGTAAGATATGCCGATTCTCCAACATCTATGATGAAATTTAAAATTGCTTACTTTAAAGAAAAAAAATCTTTTGTAAAAAAATATAATTTAAGAAGTGATGAACATTATGGTGCAGGTTTTAATTATGAAAAATATAATATTTTTTCTAAGCATTTAAATCCTAATTTAAATGCACGAGATGGACTTTATGTAAATTTAGAATATTTAAATGATATAGAGTTTAGAACATTAGAAGAAAACAAATATAAATCTTCAACTGAAAAAAAAATTGAATCAAAAATAAATTATTATTTTGATACTTCTAAGTACTATACAGGTGCATATTTTAGATATTATATTGATACAATTAAAAAATCAAATGCAAGTACTATTCAAGAATTACCAAAATTACAATTTCATTCTTATTCAAAATCATTTATTTTTAAGAAACTATTATATTCATTTGATAGTAAATATACTAGTTATACTAGATCAAAAGGTTTAAATGTAAATGAGTATGAGTTTTTTGTTCCATTTTCTTATTCATTTCCTTTGCTTGATAATTATATAAATATATCTATAAAAGAAGAATTTAGTTTTAAAAAATATGAATATTCTAATGCTGATACAAAATATAAAGATGGAATATATGCACATAATAATACTATTTTAGAAGTAAGTTCTGATTTGATTAAAGCCTATGATAATTATTTACATACTATGAATTTAAATTTACAATATGCACATCCAAATGATTTTAAAAAAAGTGGTGATTTATATAAAATCACAAATAACGACACTAATTTAAGTCCTTTTCCTATTACAGAAAGTAAGAAAAATATCTCTTTTGGTATTAATCAGTCTTTATATAATGATACTAATTTAAAACAAATTATAAATCACAAATTAAGGCAAACAATTGTTTATGATAAAAAAGACAATTTAAAACTTCAAAATATGGAAAATGAAATTATATATAATTATATCTTAGGTTCTGTATCAAATAAATTTCTTTATAATCATCAAGATAAAAAATTAATAGAGAGTTCTAGTTCATTTTCATTGACATATGATAATTATTATATGAAACTTGGACATTATGTATCCAAGGAAACCATGCATTCAGGCAAAGAAGATTTAGAATCTTATCAAGTAAGTTTAAAGTATAAACTTTCAAGAGATTATTCTATTGGATATGAAAAAAAATATGATATGATGAATCATATAACAAATAAACAATCTTTAATACTGTATATTGAAGATAAATGTTGGAGTGCAAATATAAAGTTTCAAAGAGAAATAACAACGGCATCTACGAATAAAAAATATGGTCTTAAGCAAGATATTATATATTTTCAATTATTTTTAAAGCCTTTTATAGGTATAGAGCAAGAATATGAAATTAAGAGACATAAATGATTAGAGGCAAAGTATATTTTAAAAATAGAGAAGATGCTTCACATCAACTTCTTGATATTCTACCCATTGATAATATGAAGTTAGATGAATGGATTGTCGTATCTGCTTCTAAAGGTGGATATCCTATTGCTAAAATTATTGCTGAAGTATTAGGTGCAAAATTAGAAATTTTTTTTACAGCAAAAATATTTGCTTCAAATAATAATACTTGTGAAATAGCAATTATTAGTGAAAAGGAAGAAGTTGTAATTCATGAAGAATTGGTAAAAGCTTTTAAAATAGATTTGGATTGTGTATTTTTAAGTGCAAAAGATATTTATGAAAATGAATTGTTAATCTCGATAAAAGAGTATAGAAATAAAAACGCTTTAGAAAATTTAAAGAATAAGAATGTTTTATTAGTTGATGAGGGCTTAAATACAGGACTTACAATGATGGCTTGTATAAAAACAGCTATTAATCTAGGTGCCAAATCAGTGTCTGTTGCTGTACCAATACTACCAAGTGCAACAATCCAAGATGTTGAATTGATTTCTGATGATTTATATTATGTGAAAAATCTTGATCATTTTATTACTTTAGATATCTATTATGAAGAATTAGATGAAGTTACATTAGAACAAATAAATAATAATTAAAGGATATTATATGTCAATAGTATGTGAATTTGAATTAAACAATAAACAAGAGGTTTTTGAATTTAATAAGGTTGCTAGACACGCCAATGGTTCAGTTTTAGCTAGAGTAGGTAAGACTGTCATTTTAGCAACGGTTGTAAGTGAATTTGATAATCCAGTTGAGGGTGATTTTGTACCTTTAACTGTACAATATATACAAAAAACATATGCTACAGGAAAATTTTTTGGTGGTTTTATTAAAAGAGAAGGAAAGCCTAGTGATTTTGAAACATTAACTTCACGTATCATTGATAGAAGTTTAAGACCATTGTTTCCTAAAGGTTATGCTTATCCTACGACAATAACTGTTATAGTTCTAAGTGCAGATAAAGATACAGATTTACAAATTTTAGCACTAAATGCAGCAAGTGCAGCTTTATATACCTCTGACTTACCAATTAAAAAATCAATTGCTAGTGTTAGAGTTGGAAAAATTGATGATGAATATATTATTAATCCAACTTTAGATGAACAAAAAGATTCAAGTTTAGATTTATATATAGCTGGTTCTAAAGATGAATTACTAATGATTGAAATGAGAGCCCTTTGCTCTGAAGAGATGGTAGAAGTTGATATTGAAGCATTTTCACAAGTTCATAAAACAAATGAAATAAATGAAGAAGAATTAATAAAAGCAATTCAAATAGCCCAAGATGCTTTAAAAGATATAAATGAAACATATGAAAAAGGTTTTGATAGTATTTGTAAAGAAAAAATAAATCTTTCTTTATCTGAATTTTTAATTGATGAAACTATTATTTCTTATATAAAAGATAATTATACTGCTAGAATTGAAGATGCTATTAAACAATTAGCAAAAAGTGAAAGAAATTCGGAACTTAAAGAAATAGCAAAATTTATTAGTTTAGATGAATATTGCATACAAAAAGATTTAAAATTAGAAACTATTAACGAAGCTGTACAAATCACAAAAAAAGAACTTGTTCGTTCAATGATAATCAATGATAATATAAGAGCAGATGGAAGAGCTTTAAAAGATGTAAGACCTATATCAATAGAAACTAATATTTTACCAAAAGCTCATTCATCTTGTCTATTTACAAGAGGTGAAACACAAGCATTAGTTGTTGGAACATTAGGTGGATCTAAAGATGGACAAATGTATGAAGTGTTGCAAGAAAAATCAACTTCAACAGAGAATTTTATGCTTCATTATAATTTCCCTGGTTTTAGTGTAGGGGAGGCTAAGCCTATATTTGGTGTTAGTAGGCGTGAGTTAGGGCATGGAAATTTAGCAAAAAGAGCATTAGAAGCTACAATTGATAAAAATTATTCAGATACTATTAGATTAGTATCTGAAATTTTAGAATCAAATGGCTCTTCATCTATGGCAACTGTTTGTGGTGGTTCTTTAGCTTTAAAAGCATCAGGAGTTCCCATATCTGATTTAGTTGCAGGTGTTGCTATGGGTATGGTTGAGCAAGATGGTAAATATTGTATATTAACTGATATTATGGGTTTAGAAGATCATGACGGTGATATGGATTTTAAAGTTGCAGGGACTAAAAATGGAATTACAGCTTTACAAATGGATATAAAACTTGGGGGTATTGAATTAAATGTTTTAAAAGAAGCATTATTTCAAGCACAAGAGGCAAGACTTCATATTTTAGAACTAATGCAAGAAGCATCTGATGAAATAATTCCAAGTGATGCTTTACCTTTAATAGAACAATTTGCAATTGATCCTTCAAAAATAATGCTAGTAATTGGAAAAGCTGGTTCAACCATAAAAGAAATCATTGAAAAATTTTCAGTAGCCATTGACTTAGATAGAACTAATGGAAATGTAAAAGTCTCAGGGGAGAATAAACAAAATATTCTTGATGCTTGTGAGCATATTAAATCTATTTCAAATAATTCTTTTTCAAAAAAATATAATAAAACAAGTGTTGATTTTTCTAAATTATATCAAGTTGATGAAGTTTTAAAAGGAAAAGTTACTAAAATAACTGATTTTGGTGCCTTTATTTCTTTGCCTAATGGTGGCGAGGGTTTGTTACATATCTCAAAAATTTCTAAAACAAGAATTAATAAAGTTGAGGATGTATTAAGTTTAAATGAAGAAGTAGAAATAAAAATTTTAAAAGTTAATAAAGATAGAATTGAATTAGCTTCTAATAATATTTAATTTTATAATTAAGTTATTTAAAAGTATTTTATTAGGCAAAACTTATTTAAATATGATATAAACTATAGTTTGTAAAAAAATATTTTATTATATTTTGTTTTTTATAATATAAAATTAATTTTTATTCTGTTATGATAAGATTAATAATTGTTAAAAAGATAAAAGGGGAATAAATGGCGAAGCTTTTAATTGTAGATGATTCAACAATGCTAAGAGATATGCTAAATTATGCACTAAATGAAGGTGGATATAATGATGTTACTGAAGGTGTAGATGGTGTAGATGGTTTAAAAAAAGCCAAAAATGATATATTTGACTTAATAATTACTGATGTTAATATGCCCAATATGGATGGATTAACTTTAGTTAAGGAATTAAGACAATTACCACAATATGCAAAAAAACCAATTTTGGTGTTAACAACAGAGAGAAGTGATGAAATGAAAGCAAAAGGCAAGGCTGTAGGAGCTACTGGCTGGATAGTCAAACCTTTTGTTCCAGATCAATTGTTAAAAGCTGTAAATATAGTATTAAATAGATAAAAAAAGGTTGAATCATGGCTAGTTTTGATATTACTAAATATAGAGAGATGTTTGCAGAAGAAGCTGAAGAGTTATTTGAATCAGCAGATAAGATACTTTTAGAAGCTGAAAATAACGGTATGTTAGATGATGAAGAAATAAATCAATTATTCCGTGATGTTCATACTTTAAAAGGAAGTGGTGCATCTGTTGAACTTAGTTTATTCGCTGAATTCACACATGATGTTGAAAATATGATGGACAAATTAAGAACGCATGAACTTAAATATCGTCCAGAAATGGCTGAAACGCTAATAGATGGTTTAGATATTATGAAAGAACTTCTTGAGCTTGAAATGCATGAAAATTTAGATAAAGATACATTTATGTCTATGACGAAAGAGTCCTTAGATGATATTAGAAATTGTATTGCTAATAAGAATGTTAAAGTAGATACTGTAAGCAAAGACGAGAAAGTCAAAGAAAATGAAAATGAGGCTTTTAAAAACTTTAATCAATCATCAACTACTAATTTAGATAGTGATGCAGTAGGTTTTTATGATGATGACCTGAACAAACAAATCTCAAATAACTCTTATGGCTTTTTTGAAGATGATGTAGAAAAAGTTAATACAAGTAATGAAACATATGGCTTTTTTGATAAAGATTTATATTCTGTAAAAGTTGATGATGTTAAAATCAATTCAAATCCTGATGATAATTTTGGTTTTTTTGATGATAATATACCTGTTTCTTCATCATCTGTATTAGAATCAAACTATGAAGGTCAAAACGAAATCGCTAAAGAAAATAGTGATGAAAGTAAGAATAAAGATACTACTGTAGCTACAACTAAAATAGCTAAGAAAAATAACAATACAATAAATATTAAAAAAACAGCAAGTAGTAATAATATAAGAGTTAATCTTGATAAAATTGATTTATTAATGAATAATGTTGGAGATTTAGTTATAACAAATGCTATGCTTACTCAATTTACTTCTACAATTGAAGATGTGAAAACTAGAAATTTAGTATTAGAAAGATTAGAATTACTAGAAAGACATATAAGAGATATGCAAGATTCAATTATGAGTATTAGAATGGTACCAATGGAATCTGTATATTCTAAGTTTCCTAAGGTTGTAAGGGATATTTCTAAAAAACTTTCCAAAAAAGTAGACTTTAAGCATTTTGGGGATAATGTTGAAATTGATAAAGCAATGATTGAGGGTTTAACTGATCCTTTGATGCATATTATTAGAAACTCATTAGACCATGGTCTTGAAACTCCAGAAGAACGACTTAAAAAAGGCAAAGATGAAGTAGGTTCAATTATTATGTCAGCTGAACAAGCAAATGGTCAGATGATTATTACTGTTGAAGATGATGGATATGGTATTAATGTAGAAAAAGTCGCACTTAAAGCTTTGGATAATGGTTTAATAGATGCAAAACAATATGAGAGTATGAGTGATGATGATAAAGCTATGCTTATATTTGGAGCTGGTATTTCAACTGCTGCTGAAGTTACTTCTATATCAGGTCGTGGTGTTGGAATGGATGTTGTTAATACAAATATCCATAAATTAGGTGGTGTAATTAAACTTGATACAAAATTAGGTGTTGGTACAACAGTTACCATTATGTTACCTTTAACCCTTGCTATTCTTGATGGTCTTGATATTGCAGTTGGAGATCAGAAGTATATTTTACCTTTAAGTTCAATTGTTGAATCACTTCAACCAAGTTCAGAAATGATTAAAAAAATTGGTGATGGAAGTCAAGATTTATTGATGCTAAGAGAAGAATTTATACCTGTTGTTAGAATTCATCAATTGTTTGGTGTTAAGCCAACATTTGATAATTTAGAAGATGGAATGTTAATTGTTGTTCAATCGGCTAATACAAAAATAGCTATTTCAATTGATGAATTTTTAAATCAACATCAAGTTGTAGTTAAACCTTTAGATAAAAATTTTAGAAGTGTTGAAGGAGTAGGGGCTGCAACTGTTAGAGGTGATGGTAGTATTGGTTTAATACTTGATGTTTTAGGAATCATTAATGCACAGAAAAAAATTGAAAAATATGTAGATGTAAAAGAAAAAGTTTCGTAGTGTCTAGTCCGATTACTTTACACAATAGAGTAAAAGAAATTCTTTACTCTATAACTGGAATTACATTAACTCAAAATAAAGATATTATGATTGCTAATAGATTACATAAACTCCAAAGAGATACAAACTTCACTGGAAGTATTGAAAAATTACTTGATCGTATTGAAGAAGGTTCTTATGTAAAAGAATTTATTAATTCTTTTACAACAAATAAAACGCATTTCTTTAGAGAAGATTTTCATTTTGTAGACTTAAGAGATAGAGTATTACCTGATTTTATCAAACAATCTAAAGAAATAAAAATGTATTGCTCAGCTTCATCTACAGGAGAAGAGCCTTACTCTATGGCAATGACAGCTTTATGTGCTCAAGAAGCATTAAAACAAAAAACAAAAGTCAGTATAATAGCTACTGATATTGATACAAATGTTTTACAATATGCAGCAAACGGAGTGTATAGATATTCAAAATCTTCAAAAGAATTTCCAGAATGGATTAAACCACAAAAATATTTTCAAAAAAGAGTTAAAAAGAATTTTAATGATGAAGAAATATTAATTAAAATTAAAACAGAAATTCAAAAAATGTTAACATTTCAAATTATGAATTTAAATGATTCATCGTATCCTTTTTTAGAAGAAGAATTTGATGTTATTTTTTGTAGAAATGTTTTGATATATTTTTCAAATGAAGATCAAAATAATATTTTAAAAAAACTTTTTATACATTTAAAAATGGGAGGAACTCTATACCTTGGACATTCTGAAAATCCTCATGACTTAGGTGATTATACAAAAAGAGTAGGGCAAAATATTTTTATTAAGACCAAGGAATTAACGTGGTAATTATTGGACATAAAGATGGAAGTATTCAAAAAACTTCTAATTTAAAATTTAATCAAAAAGTAAAAGGACATTATACTCACACTATTATAGGAGGTGAGTTTGCAGTTTGTAATGATATTGACAATATTGCATTAAAAACTTTACTTGGTTCTTGTGTGGCTATAATGTTTTATGATAAAGTTAAGAAGATAAAAGCAATGAATCATTTTTTACTACCATCTTCATCTAATACAAATGATGATATGAAGTATGGTTTATATTCAGTTGAAGCTATGTTAAACGAAATGTATAAGCAAGGTTGTGTTAAATCCAATATTAATGTAAAGATTTCTGGTGGTGCTGATATTATGCAGTTAAAACTTTCAGCACAAAGTATTGGACATAGAAATGTTGAGTTTGCAAAAGATTTTTGTAAGGCTGAAGGATTTCCTTTGATTAGTCAGCATACAAGAGGTGAACATGGAAGATTGATTTTATTAACTGATGATTTTCAAACTTTTATTAAAGTAACTAAAAAAGCAGCAACAGATAATAAAATATTAAATGAAGAAAAAGCACTTCAAACAGAAATAGCGAAAGCTCCTGTTCTTAAAGAATATGTTGGTGCTGTTGAATTATTTTCAGATGATCATAAAAAAGAAGAACCAACAATGGAGATTGAATTATTTTAATAAGGTTGATAAGGATTATTTAGTATGTATACAGTATTAATTGTAGATGATTCAGCTTCTATGAGAAGAATTCTTAAAGATATGATTAACTTAATTGATGAGTTTGAAGTAATAGATGAAGCAATTGATGCTTATGATGCCAGAGAAAAGATTAAATTGTATGAGCCTGATTTAGTTACTATTGATATAAATATGCCTAAAATGGATGGTGTGGTTTTTCTTAGAAATCTAATGAGACTTCATCCTATGCCAGCTGTTATTATATCTAGTGAAACTGTAAGAGGCAATGATATTTTTGATGATGGAGCAGTTGGTTTTGTTCCTAAGCCAGAAGCAAATGAAAAAATATATTTATTTGCTAATAGAATTAAAGAAACTTTATTAAATCTGACATTTTTATTAAAAAGATATACACTAAAGAAACCAAAAGCACTAAAACAAACAATTAAATTAGTAAAAATAGATGATACTAATACAAAAATTCATCCAGATGAAGTAATTAAATTAAATTTACCACTATTTCCTGGAAAAAAAGTAATAGGCATAGGATCTTCTACAGGGGGTATTGAGTCGTTGTTGAGAGTTTTTAAAGCTTTACCATTAAATCTTCCTCCTATTCTTATTACTCAACATATTCCTTATGGATTTTCTAATTCTTTTGCACATCGTTTGAATGATCATTCAAAAATTTTTGTACAAGAAGCAAAAGATGATATGATTTTAGAAAATGGACATGCTTATTTAGCACCTGGAAATATGCACTTAAGTATTGAAAAGATTAGCAATGGTGTGTATAAAACTAAATTATTAGATACTTTAAAAGTTAGTTTACATAAACCAAGCGTTGATGTTATGTTTCGTTCTTTAAATAATATAATAGGTAGTGGTGCTATGGCTATTATGATGACAGGTATGGGAGATGATGGTACCATTGCTATTAAAGAACTACATGATAATCAAGCTTATACTATTGCACAAAATGAAGAAAGCTGTGTCGTATTTGGAATGCCAAAAAAGGCTATAGAAGCTGGAGCTATAGATGATATAATTCATTTAGATGATATATCTAAGTATATTATAAATTTTTCGCAAGGTAAAAAGGGTATTAAGTAAGGTTTTACTTTGATACTTAAAAGTTTGGAAATTATAGTTTCCAAAAGTAAAATACATTAAAAGGTTAATATTGAAATATCCACTTGATTTTGAATCTACATTTGAACAAACTTATATATTTTGGTTATCAAGATTTATTAGAAATAAAATCACATCTCTTTCAAATAGACAAGTAAAAGATAAAAATCGTTTAGCACAGATTTTACAAGAATTAGTAAAAGGTTTTGATTTTATTGATGATTTAAAGCTTATTATTAAAGAAGTTAGAAATATTGGAATTAATAGTATTCATGTATATTTTATTCCACTTGCAAAGTTATATAAGTTTGTAAAAAACTATGGTGCATCTTCAATGAAAGAAATTGATGAAGAATTATTAAGTGATTTTTTAGTTACTGAAACTAGTACTTTATCAGATGCTACAAAAAAGAATTATAGAATATCTTTAATTACATTTTTTGCATATATAGATAAACAAAATGAAGAAAAAGATGGCTTTGTATATAGATATGGTATTGAGCTAAAAAACTGGGGTGGATTAAGAGGAAAAAGTGGTACCAAACTACCCTCTTTTATGCACAAAGAAGAAATCAAAAAATTTATTAAAGGCATAGAGACATACCCATTTAGTGCTAAAATTCTTGCTAGAAATAGACTTATTATAAAAATCATACTTTATACAGGCATAAGAGTTAGCGAAGCTATTAATATTTATTTGAAAGATTTTAATAAAGATGGTGATGCTTATATTATACAAGTTAGAGGAAAAGGTAATAAACCAAGAGTTGTTATGATAAAAGAAGAAATTATTAAAAATGATTTATTGTCTTGGTTTGATATAAAATCTTGTGAAAATAATTTACTTTTTTGTAATCAAAAAGGAAAAGCTCTTAGTCAAGCATATATAAGCAGTATAGTTGAAAAAATACTTTTAAGTATAGGAATTAGAAAAGAGAAAAATGGTGCTCATATGTTAAGACATTCTTTTGCCACCCTACTTTATCAAAAACATCATGATTTAATCTTAGTGCAAGAAGCATTAGGACATGCTGATATTAATACTTCAAGAATATACACACATTTTGATAAGGACAAATTAAAGAAAACTACCGATATATTTTAAAGTTTATATATTTGAGGCTTGTAAATATTTTCTTATTTTTTTTGATATATAATCTATAAATATATTTAAAAATGAACATACCAATAAAAGTAAAAACATTTTATCAAGTCTAAAATCTGCAAATGCTGAATCTATATAAAAACCTAAAGTTGTAACTCCTAATATTCCTAAAATAGCACTTTCTCTCATAATAATTTCCCATCTATAAAATAAATATATTAAAAACTTATTGTACATATTTGGTAAAATATAATAAAAATAAAGTTCAATTTTTTTATGTGTTGTATCTAGTCCTAAGATTTTAACATTAGTATCTTTTGCTAATAAATGTGAAATTATAGAGCCATTATGTAACATTAAAGCTAAGACAGCAGGAAGCATGGACGGACCAAACATTTGTAAAAAAATATAAGCTAAAATATACTCAGGAGTTGATCTTAAAATTACAAAAAAGATATGGTTTAAAAATATAACTTTTTTGTTTAAAAATTTTAAACAAAGTAAAGGAAAAGCAAGTAAAGCAAAAAATGCGCTAAGAACTAAAGAGATTTGTGTTAAAAATATCGTATTAATAGTTCCTATTAATATCTCATTAAAAAAGAGTTTATCAAACCACACCATAGTAGCTTCTATACCTAAGTCATTTCTAATAGGATATGGAACAATATCATTTGTGATAAATCGTATAAAATGACTTATATTAAAAGATGTAAAATCATTAAAGTAAAAAAAAGAAGCAAGTAATAAAAAAACAAAAGTATATTTATTTAAGCAATATTTTATACTAGCTATTAAGATATAAAATAAAATCAGCATTAACCAAACTTCGTTATACAAGCCTTGCATAAAAGAAGAAGATAAATAATAACCTAAAGTAGGAATTCCAACAAATCCTAAAATAGCAGATGACCTTAAAGCACACTCAAAACGATAAAAGGTATAAGATAATAAAGAAGATAAGGTATTTGGTATTTTGGTATATAAGAATAATGACAATTTTCTTTTATGATATTTATCATAAAATTTATCATCTTGTTCTAATATTTCAGCATAAACTTTTCCTAAAATTGCACTATAAGGTATGATAATTGCTAAAAGTGCAGTAATGGTATTTAATCCAAAAATTTGTAAAAAGATTAATGCCCAAAAGAGTTCATGAATTGATCGTAAAAACGCTAAAACTATTTGTACAATTCTAAAATGAAAAACTAAAGCAAATAAAAATCCTATAATTGAAGACATAAAAATAGAAAATACAGCTATAAAAATTGTGCTTAAAAATGCACTTACAAGTATCGCATAGTTATTGAATTTTAAATCAACAATTGAGAAAAGAAATTTATTTATTAAGCTTGAAGTATTTGTCGTACTAATTGAAAAATCAGAAAAATAAAAAGAAATTAAAGCCGTAAGTATAAATAATATACTTACTTTACTATGTCTACTTATAAACATAATAAAAGTTGCTTATTTACATACATAATATAAGTTATTGATATCTTCTTTGTCTAATAAAGAACATTTTTTATCTAAAATAATCTTGCCATCTTTAAGACCAATTATTCTATCAAAGTGATTAATAGCTAAGCTAACATTATGCAAAGAACAAATAAGCGTTTTAAATTTTACATTTAATATAGCTAAAGTTTTACTACTTAAGTATTCATCAAGTGAGGAAATAGGCTCATCTGCTAATAAAATATCTTTATTCTTAAATATCGCTCGCACAAGTGCGACTCTTTGTTTTTGTCCACCAGATAAATTGTAAATTTTTGAAAAGATTTTAGAAGATAAATCAAAATCATCTAAAATATTCTTAATTAAATCTATTTCTTTAGAAGCTGGTTTTATTAGATTTCTTATATTATATATGGTGGAGTAAGTATCAAGTCTTGCTAAATAAATATTATGAAAAACTGATAAATTATCAACTAAAGATAAGTCTTGTGGAACATAGGCAAAACTATTTTTTTGTAAACTAAATAAGTATTTTAATAAAGTAGATTTTCCACTTCCACTTTTTCCTAAGATAGCTACTTTTTCACCTATTTTAATGTTAAAACTAATAGAGTGTAAGATATCTTTTTTATTATATGTAATAGTTTGGTTTTTTAAATTAAACAACATACAACACTAATCTATAAGGTCAATTTTTCGTGCAAGATTTAAGATATGAGTATAATTGGAATTATTAGTTTTAATAAATTTACTTCTTGGAAAAGCATCTAATATATTCTTATCTTTTAAATTTAAAATAGCATTTGTTAATTTTTCACTAAAACCTTTATAATATCTTTCATCTAAATCTCCTTGCATAGTAAAATGATAATCTAAATATGTAGGTGTTTTCCAAATGATTTTTACTTTTGAAGTATCAATATTCCCAGCTTTAACTTCTTTGTCCCAAACTTTAAAATTAACAGCACCTAAGTCGTATGCACCACTTTGAACTAATTCTATTGTTTTATTATGATTATTTGAAAAACCTACTTTAGTAAAAATATCTTGTGGTTTTTTCTTTAAATATTCTCTTATATAATACTCAGGCATTAATCTTCCACTTGTACTTCCCTTAGCACCAAATAAAAAAGTTTTTCCTTTAATATTTTTGGGAAAAATTTCTGAAAACTCTAAGCTTGTATTAGCATTTGCGATAATGTAAGAGCGAAATTTAGTATCTTCAAAGCCTTGAGCAATAGCTTTTGCATTAGGAACTAATAATCTAGCCCTTACTCCACTTAAACCACCAAACCAAGCTAATTGAACTTCTTTATTTCTAAAAGCACTAATAGAAGCTTGGTAAGATTTAACAGCTATAAATTTTACTTCAATATCTAATTGTTTACTTAAATAAGAAGCAAATTTTGAAAAACGCAAAGATAAGTTTGTCTCATCTTGGTCAGGAATGGCTGTAATTGTGAATGTTTTAGCAAAAATCAAACTTGCTAAAATAAATGTTAATAAAAGATATTTCATAATACTCCAAATATTTGAAGCAAATATAGTCATAAAAATAATAATGTATTTATGTCCGACTTAAACCTTAAGTCAATGCTATTGTTTTATGAAACTATAACCACTTGAAGTAAAAATAAACTTAAAGTAAAGTATTATTAGATTATAGAGCCACTTCAATCAATCACAATCAAATATATAATTTTTAGTAATATTTTAAGCTTTAAAAAATAGTTATTATTTCTAACTTGCATAATTTACAATATATTATCAAAAAAAAATCACATTTTTTATTCCTTATGGTTTGTAAAATTCAGTATTTTTAATAAATTTCTATTAATGGTCATGTAATAAGTTTTAAACTTTGATGTTACAAATAGATAAAATTCCAAATGTAAAACACAAGCTACCTTATTTGCCCCTTGATAGTATATTATCACATCCAAAGTCATCTTTTAAGTATTTATTTACTCGCTCTACCAATCTTTGGTTAGTGATGTTTATTGCTGAGTTAAATTTAAATATTCATTTTTCTTTTTCCTCTTTCTAAAGCTATTTTTTTTTAGAGTTTTTAGGATTTATATCTATGATTGGTTTATGATTTAACTCTTCAGAAATCTGCAATAATATCACTTCATATCCAGCATCAGTAAATCATGAAGATACATTACTCTTTGCTAGTTTCATTTATAAGTGAAGTGCTACAGAACTATCATGAACATTTGCACCACTATAAAATGCAATACTGGTATATCTCCATCAACAACACTAATATGAAGTTTACCACCTATCCAAACTTCTCTATTACCTTTGAATTTTGTTCCAACTCCACATGATGTTGATACAAGTGATAACATCATTAGTATTTCATATCTTTTTGAAGTTCAAGAATCTTTGGTTTTATAGCTTCTCTTTCTCACCTTTTTTAGGTCTTCCAACTTATTTTTGCTTTCTCTTTTTTCAACTTTTACAGGTTTTTCAAGTGGTATTTTTGTAGCATCACTTGCATTATACATAAATATAGTAAAAATATTCTTCTATGAATTTTTGATGAGTTTCCAGCTATTTTCATATTACTAAGTTGTTCAACACTTACTAAATTTTATTAGAATTTATTATATCTCCATCCACATAAACTCGAATATTCTATCCCTATGCAGTCTATGAATTAAATCTCTTGTTGTTTGTATATTTAAATGTTTAGCAATAAATGCCCTTGCTATTTCTTCTCTATCTTTTGAGTGTTGTAATTGTTACAATTGTAACATGCTTTTCTATTTGGGCAAATATATTTTTATTAATTTTCTCTTTGTGATCCTAGTTGTTCATCTCAGGAAATAAACATTTTATGGTTTATAATCCTAAGCCATTTTTGAAAGATTTAAGATAATTTTGGTATAATATTTTTCATAAGTTGAATCTCTTTTCTGTTAAATTTAGGATATAAATTATAACTATTTGAAATTTGATTCAACTTTTTTTATTAAATTAGTTTTTGTAATTTGCAAGTGGCTCTATAGTTTTTTAATTTCTTCTTCAATATTTGTGATTTCAATTTCTGTTTTTTTGGATGTTTTTCTATTTACTAGCTCAACATATCCCTCTTTACATTTTTTTCCCACAATAATAGCATAAGGAAAACCCATAAGTTCAAAATCGTTCATTTTAAAACCAAATCTTTCTTTTACTCTATCATCAATAATAGTTTCAATTCCAATAGCTTTTAATCTTTCATAAATATCTAAACCAATATTTAATTCATCTTCTTTTTTAGCATTTGAAACTATAATATCTATCATAAAAGGGGTGGTTTCTTTTGTCCATAAGCAACCTTTTTCATCATGATGTTGTTCAATAACAGCTGCTACTAATCTTGAAACACCAATACCATAACAACCCATGAAAAAAGCTTGAGGTTTTCCATTGTTATCTAAGAATGTAGCATTCATAGCACTTGAGTATTTTGTTCCTAATTGAAAAATATGTCCAGCTTCTATACCTTTTTTATATATTAAAGTTTGCGAACATTTAGGACATAAATCACCTTCATTAACTAAGTGTAAATTTGCAAATTCTAAATTAAAGCTAGTTAAATCAACATTTTTCAAATGATAATGTTCTTCATTTGCACCACAAAGAATATTATTTTCATTTTTTAGTTCTTCATCAAAAATAACTCTTATATCTTTTGGAAAATCAACTATTCCACAATAACCAGCAAGTAAGTTTGCACTTTTAAGTTCTTCTTCATTTGCTGTTAGTATTTCCAAAGCATTAACACTATTACAAGCTTTTGTATCTTCTAGGGTATCTGTACCTCTTATAAAAAACACAACAATTTTACTTTCATTCTCATAAATAGCTTTTTTTATAACAGCTTTAATAGAATAATATGGATCAACTTCTAAAAAAGAACATACTTCTTGTATAGTTTGTAAATTTGGTGTATGTATTTTTTCTATGTCTAATGTTTCTAATTTATCTTTTTGAACGGCTTTTCTTCTAGCAGCTTCTATATTCGCACCATATGTACAATTTGGACATACAACTATAGTATCTTCACCTGAATTAGCTAAGAGCATAAATTCTTTAGAACCAGAGCCACCAATAGCTCCTGAATCAGCTTCTACAACTCTAAAATCTAAACCTAAGCGTGTGTAAATTTTCTTATAAGTTTCTTCCATAACATGAAATTCTCTTATTAAGTCTTTTTGCGTTGCATGAAAAGAATAAGCATCTTTCATTATAAATTCTCTACATCTCATTAAACCAAATCTTGGTCTAGCTTCATCTCTAAATTTTAAATTTATATGATATAAACTTATTGGTAATTCTTTATATGAATTAATTCTATTTCTTATTAAGTCAACAGCTGATTCTTCATTTGTAGGAGATAAGAGGTAACTTGTATTTTTTCTATCGGTAAATTTTAATAGCTCTTTACCCATGGTACTAGCTCGACCAGATTCTTCCCAAAAAGATGTAGGAGTTACAAAACCAAATTGAACTTCGTTTGAACCTGAATTATCCATTTCTTCTTTTACAATTTTTGTTATTTTATTTAAAACTATTTTACCTAAAGGCATAAAATTATAAATTCCAGATCCAAGTTGATTAATAAAAGCACCTTTAAGTAAAAACTTATGAGATGGAAGTGTCGCATCTTTAGGAACTTCTTTTGTTGTTGGTAAAAACATTTTAGAAAATTTCATATTTTAGTATTCCTTATATTATTTTGTATGATCACAATTAAAATCACTATCATGATTAATCGTATTTTTTAAGCCAAAGATAGATTGTATAGTTTTTGAGACAAAGCCACATTCTTGTTGTTTTGAAATTTCTTTGACCACTTTAGATGGTTCATGAAGGTATTCAGCCAAAATTGATTGGCAAAGTTTTTTAATATTGTCTTGTTCATTTGCTTTAATAAAACCTTTTTTAATAGCAATATTTACTTTTTTATCTATTATTTTATTTCCTCTTGTATAGATATGTTTGATAACTGGTTCAATTTCTAAACTTTTTAATAATTCAAAAAATTCAAATGACATTTGTTTTACAATGAAAAAAGCTTTTTTTGCTTGTTGTGATCTTAAGCTCATATTATTATTAACAATATCTTGTAAATCATCAACATAAAAGACTTCTAAATTAAGTAAATTAATTTCTTCAATATTTCTAGGAACACAAATATCAAACCAATATCTATTAAAGGTACATAAACTCACCATATCTTTTGTGATAATTGGATATGGTGCTGATGTAGCTATTATCATAACAGACACATTGTCTAATAAAGTTTTAAGTTCGCTATAATCTCTTACATCTATATGCTCTTCAAAAGAATTAGCTAATTTTTGTGCTTTTGCTTTATTTCTATTAATTAATATGACATCAAAACCAGAAGAAAGTAAGTGTTTAATAGTTAATTCACTCATTTCTCCTGCACCAACAACTAAAACTTTTACTCCTTTTGTGTCTTTAATAATTTCTTTTGCTTGATTAACCACTGTACTAGCAACTGATACACTTCCAGTTCCTAATGATGTAGCAGTTCTAACTGAAGCTGAACACTTAAAAGAATAATGCAAAACTCTTGATAATTCTTTTTCACAGTATTTATTTTCTAATGAAAATCTAAAAGCATCTTTTAATTGACCAATAATTTGTGTTTCACCAATAACTAAAGAATTAAGTGATGAAGCAACAGCAAAGATATGATGTATTGCACTATCATTTTCATAAATATCTGCTCTATCATATAACTTATCATAGTTTAAATCTGAATGATAAGATAATTCTTTTATAATATTTTTGGTAGCTTCTTTTATATTAAATACTGACATAATTATTTCAACTCTATTACATGTTGATAATAAAATGATTTCAGAAATATTATCATTTTTTAAAATATTTTTTAAAAAAATATTTTTGTCATTCTCACTTGAAAATGCTAATTTTTCTCTCATAAAAAGATCAGTATTTTTATGAGAGAAAGAGATTATCAAATAAGACATATTTAAAATGTTCTTTTTATCATAGAATTAATAAGTTCTTCTAAAAAAATATTATCTTCACCTTTAAGTGCTTCAAGTGCTTTTTTTCCTAAAGAAACAGCTTGAGCTATAGAATCTTCTAAAGCTTTTGTTTTTTGCATTTCTTCTTTTATCCATGACATATCTTCTTTACTCAAAAAAACTTTAAATAAAGATTTTAATTTATCTTTATTTTCTGTTCTTTCATATAATAATAAATAAGGAATAGTTACTTTTCCATCAATAAAATCAAACATAGAAGGTTTTCCCAAAGCTGTACTATCTTGAGTAATATCTAAAATATCATCAATCATTTGAAATGCAAGTCCAAGGTTTTTTCCAAAAAGTGCATATTTATCAGAGTCTTTAGATGCTAAAAGAGCAGCTGCTTTTGAACTAGCTTCTATTAGAGTGCCTGTTTTTTTATAAATCATTTCATAATATTTATCGTATGAAGTATTAAATGTATTTGCTAATTCAATATCCATCATCTCACCAATGCTTAGTTGCGTTACAGCATTTGCTACAATATAAGCAATGTTTTGATTCATTAATGCTAATTGTGAAAATGCTATAGAATATAACATATCACCTAATAAAATTGATATTTTATCACCAAATTTGGCATTTATTGTAAGCTTACCTCTTCTTGTATCTGCTTTATCAATAACATCATCATGTAATAGTGATGAAGTATGAATCATCTCAATTATTGCACACAATTTTAAAGACTCAGGAGAAATTCCTGCAATTTTTAAAATCAATTGACTTCTTAACATTTTGCCAAATGGAAGTGAATTAAATAAATCAATACATTGTTGATTATCACAAGAAATTATATATTCATTTATTTGTTGCTTTATTATTTGTAATTGAGGTGTCAAGTTTTTCATGAGTCCAATCTACAAACAATCTCACCAGTAAATTCAATATATAAACCTTTTTTCATTTGTTCAACTTCATCTAAATTTTCCAAGATATATTGTTTAATCATTTTATTAATATCAAAATCATCATTTTTATCTTTTGATAATATCAATTCCATAACTGCATATTTTTCAATAATCTTATCCATTTCATCTTCAACTATTTCACTATTAGCCAATTTTGCAATATCAAAAAATTTTGATTTTGGAGTTCCTGAAAAAACATCATCTTCATCTTCGTTTAGCCATTTGTTAATATCACTCATTATTTTATTCCTTATTTTCTAGTCTTGCTTGTACTGATAGTGCATGTGCATTTAAACCCTCAGCATTTGCTAAAAGCATACAAGCTTCACCTAGCTCATTAATTGCTTGTTTTGAAAAATTTATAATTGAAGATTTTTTCATAAAATTTTCAACTCCTAATGGACTATAAAACTTAGCAGTACTCCCTGTTGGTAAAGTATGATTTGGTCCTGCTATATAATCTCCAATTGCCTCAGGAGTATTCTCACCTAAGAATATAGCACCTGCATGTTTGATTTTACTTAATAAATCAAAAGGGTTTTTAGTCATTATTTCTAAGTGTTCAGGTGCTATTTCATTCATAAGTTTAATTGCTTCATCCATAGAAGAGGCAACTATTATATATCCTCTTTCATCTATTGATTTTTGTGCAATATCTTTTTTGGTTAAGTTCTTTAAATATCTTTTAACTTCAAAAGATGTATTAATAGCTATATTTTCATCAGTAGTAATCATAATACTACTTGCCATCTCATCATGTTCAGCTTGTGATAAAAGATCAATAGCTAAATATTTTGGTTTTGAAGTTTCATCACTTAGTATTCCAATTTCAGAAGGACCTGCAATCATATCTATATTTACTTCGCCGTATACCATTTTTTTAGCAGTTGCCACATATATATTACCAGGTCCTGTTATTACATCAACTTTTGGTATGCTTTGTGTGCCATAAGCCATAGCCGCAATGGCTGATGCACCTCCAACTTTAAAAGCTTTTTTTATTTTACATATATGACAGGCTGCTAGAAGTAAAGCACTAACTTCATTATTAAGTGCAGGAGTGCATACTATTATATCTTTAACACCTGCAACTAAAGCTGGAATAGCATTCATAAGTAGGGAGCTTGGATAGGTAGCTTTTCCTCCTGGGATATATAATCCAGCTATATCCATGGGAGTTAATTTTTGACCTATTATCGTGCCATTATCTTCAAAATCAATCCAAGATTTATTTACTTGTTTTTCGTGATATGCTTTAATTCTATCATAGGCTAAATGCAAGGCATTTTTTAAGTTATCATCTAAAGTATTATATGCTTCTTCCATAGAAACTTGCGATATTTCAAGAGCTTCATCGTCTGGTACTTCCCAATTATCAAACTTTTTTATGTGCTTTTTTAATGCTTCATTTCCATTTAATACTACATCATCTATAATATTTGAGACTATTTTAGAAACATTTTTGATATCAGTTTTTGATCTTTGTAATATCTTATTAAATTCTTCTTGAAAATTTGCTTCTTTCGTTTTTATGATTTTCATGATTTACCTTGTAAATTTGTAAAAATTTCTTTTGCAATATCTATATCAAGTTTATCTTCAACATCTATTATCATATCAGCTACTTGTTCATATTGTTGTATTCTTGAATTAAAAAGTACTTGTGCTTGTATTGTATTTTGTAATAATGGTCTTTTTTTCAATTTCTTTTTAGAGTCTTTACTTGAATAAATTTTATGTAATATGGCGTCAAAAGATGATTTTAGATAGACAATTTTTCCTATTTTCTTAAGATTTTCTTGCTTATAAAATCCTCCACCTGTAGATATAATAGTATTTGTAATACTTTTCTCTAACCATAAAGCACACTGCTTTTCTAAGTCCCTAAAGTATTCTTCGCCAAACTCTTCAAAAATATCTTTTATCTTTTGTTTTGTATTTGATTCTATTATATCATCAGTATCAATAGATATTCTTCCAAATTCTTTAAAAATAGCACGAGCAACTGTGCCTTTTCCTACACCCATAAAACCAATTAATATTATATTATTCTTTTCCATTACTTATGATTTTAGCTAAATATAATTAAAAAGAGGCTGTAAGCAATATGAAAATTATGCCAAATTTGATTTAAAGTAAAAAATGCCGTCCACATAAAGAATTACCAAATACAAATTATTATAATATAATTTGTATTAACCTTAGCCCTCTTTAGCTTCTACGATATTCTATATTTGGAATTAGTATTCTTTATTCTTAATAAATCTAATTATATTATTATATTATTACTTCTCTTGATTTAATTGATACACTGCCTCTAATTATAATCGTAAACATTCTATAAAAAAATTAAGAAATACTAATCCAATAATAAAAGATGTACCAAGCAGATATTTTAAAAATATATCATTAAATTGAGCCTTTTTATTTTCATGTAAGTAAAACCCAAAACTATATATACAAATTAGTATTATAAAAAAAAAGAACAAACATAAACTAGTATTGAATATTTTATTTGCCACAATCGACATTATTGCTAAAAATGACAATATCCAAGAAATGTATTTATTATAAAAAACTTTTTTCATTATATAGAGCTTACCCATTCATTATACATATATAAAATCTCTTTTTTTATAGTGTTTTATAGTGAGATTTATCAAGTCAAGTGATACAAAATTAACTTTGCTTACAAGTAAATTATTTGCCAACTTATCACTAATATTTAAAAAATCTAAACCACTTCTTTATTTTGTAAATAAGTTATAATATCAGTCTTTGCCATTAATAATTCTCTCAATATTTTAGTATATCATAATAGAAAACAAAGGGATACCTATTTATTTTGACATTAATCTTTTTTCTTAGGACGACTAGAATTTTATTTTATAGTTTTATCATCTATGTTCATTTGTAAAATTCTTTATAATCTTTTATCTATTGGTACACAAGATGATAATAACTTATTTTCTTTTATTAAATCTAAATCTATCACTTGAATATTTATACTCCAAAGGATATTTAACCATACATTTATTGATTTTTGAAATATTATATGCTAAAGTATGGTAAATATAACAAGCAAGGCTTTAAAATGACTAAAAAAATGACAATAACACTTGAAGAAAGTTTTATAGATGAGTTAAGTGCTATTGCTTTAGATACAGGAAAAAAAAAGACACAAGTTATTAGAGAAGTACTTCAAGGTTATTTTGATGTAAATTCTGTAAGTAAAACAGTCCAAGACTATAAAATGGGTACATTAAAAACTATATCACATAATGATGTCAAAGCTTCATTTGGATTATAATATCAAGTATGACCCAAAAGCTATAAAACAATCAAATAATCTTAATTTATATCTTTAAAACTGCCATAAAAGCTTCTTGAGGCACATTTACTTTTCCTATTGCTTTCATTCTTTTCTTACCTGCTTTTTGTTTCTCTAATAGTTTTCTCTTTCTTGTAATATCTCCACCATAACACTTAGCCGTTACATTTTTACCAGTTGATTTTACAGTCTCTCTTGCTATTATATTTGATCCAACAGATGCTTGAATAGCTACTTCAAATAATTGCCTTGGAATTAGTTCTTTTAAAGCTTTTATAAACTCTCTTCCTTTTGGTACTGCTTTATTTTCTGGTACTATAATAGATAAAGCATCAACAACATCACCAGCAACTCTAATATCTAGTTTTTGTAAAACACCTTCTCTAAAAGCAATAGGTTCATAATCAAAAGAAGCATATCCTTTTGTAGTTGATTTTAATTTATCATAAAAATCCATTACAATTTCATTCATAGGAATATCGTATTCTAATAAAACTCTTGTACCTATATAATCCATTTTAATCTGAATTCCTCTTTTATCATTCAAAAGTTTTATTACATTTCCTAAGAATTCATCAGGTACTAAAATAGTAGCTTTTACATAAGGTTCAAAAATAGTATCAATATAATTAGGCTCAGGCAATTCACTTGGGTTTTGAATAAAGATTCTACTTCCATCTTTTTTAAGTACTTCATATACTACTGTTGGGGCAGTTGCTATTAAATCAAGGTCAAATTCTCTCTCTAACCTTTCTTTAATAACTTCCATATGTAGCATTCCTAAAAAACCAGCCCTAAAACCACTTCCAAGTGCTGCTGAACTTTCTGGTTCATAAGAAATTGAGCTATCATTTAATTTTAATTTATCTAAAGCTTCTCTTAGGTCTTCAAATCTATCTGTATCTATTGGATAAAGTCCTGCAAAAACAAAAGGTTTAGCTGGTTCAAAACCATCTATTATTTCTTTTGTTGGATTTTTTGCATCAGTTATTGTATCTCCAACTGCAATAATATCAACAGTTTTAATTCCAAGAACTACAATACCAATTTCACCTGTTTTAATCTCATTTGTACTTTCTTTTTTTAAAGGGTGGGGATACATTAAAGATAAGACTTGTTGTTCATGTTGGGTATTCATCATTCTTACAACTTGACCTTTTTTAATACTTCCTTCATAAACTCTAACAAGTGCTAAAGCTCCAAGGTAATTATCAAACCATGAGTCATAAATCAAAGCTTTTGTAGAAGCTTCTTCATCACCTCTTGGAGCTGGAATTCTATTAATAATGGAATCAATTAAATCTTTAACGCCCAAGCCTGTTTTTGCAGAAATTAGATTGTGTTCTGTACAATCAAGCCCAATAGCTTCTTCAACTTCTTCTAATACTCGAATAGGATCAGCTGATGGTAAATCTATTTTATTAACAACTGCCAATAATTCTAAATCATTTTCCATGGCTATATAAACATTTGCAATTGTTTGTGCTTCAACACCTTGGGTTGAATCTACAATTAATAATGCCCCATCTGAAGATGCAAGTGACCTACTAACTTCATATGAAAAATCAACATGACCAGGAGTGTCTATTAGATTAAGAACATATTCTTGATTATCTTTGGTATATTTAAGCCTTACACTTTGAGCTTTAATAGTAATACCACGCTCTTTTTCTATATCCATAGTATCCATAACTTGTGCAGACATATCTCTGTTTGCTACGGAGCCACATTCTTGAATAATTCTATCAGCAAGTGTAGATTTACCATGGTCGATATGAGCGATTATACTAAAATTTCTAATGTGTTTTTGCAAGATTTTTTCCTGTAATTTAGAATGTTTATAGTGTTGTGATATTATCACAGAAAGATATTAGCATAAAATTAATTTTATTTAAATTTATATCAAGAAAGAATAGACTTTATTAAATAAAATAAAGTCTATTAATATATAAAGCTTATTGTTTTACGCTTGCAGTTACTCTTCTATTTTGAGCTTTTCCTTCTTTTGTAGCATTTGAAGCTACTGGTCTTGACTCACCATATCCAATTGATTTTAATCTTGATTTATCTACATTTAATTTCTCTAAAGCTTGAACTGTAGCTTTTGCTCTTTTTTTAGATAAATTTAAGTTATATTTTTCACTTGCATCTGAATCTGTATGTGCTTCAATATTTGCTTTTAATGAAGGATACTTATTCATAAAATTTGCAAATTTTTGAATTTTTGATGAATAAGTTTTATCAATAACAGCACTATTTACTTTAAAATTAATACTTAAATTAACATTTAATGTACAACCATCTTGATCAACAATATTACCAAAAGGAGTAGCTAAGCATTTATCATTAGAATTTAAAACACCATCTTTATCATCATCTAAAGGTTTAGCTTTTACTACTTCTTCTATTTTTTCTACTATTACTATTTCTTCTTCTTTTTTGATTATAATTTTTTTAGGCTCTGGTGCATTAACTGCTTTTTTTCCAAAAGGAATAGCTAGACCTATATTATATAATAAACTATTATCACCGTGATCTGTTTCAATTAAATGTCTAAGGTCTGTTTTTAAAGACATACCATTTGATATTTTATATTTTAACCCTATACCATAGTTTCCAAAAGGACTAGACTCATTTTTATATCTTTCTACATCAAAAAGTTCTACTCCAATCCCAATTAAAGCATATAAAGAAAAAGAATCACTTAATGGATAATCTTTTACTAAGTTAGCAAACACTCGTGTAACACCAGTATTTTGTTTAATCTTTTTGTATTTTATATTTTCAAGATTTCTAAAAAAACCAACTTCAATTTGATCAAAAATAGAATCATCTAAATTAAAACCTAAACCTAAACCAGCATTAGCATAGTCTCTATCTAAATCCATATTTCCTTCTGTATAAACTCCACCAAACATAGGAGTAACCTCATATTTATAATCACTACTTGATGCTAATGCAACACTAGCACATAATAAACTTGATAGTAATATCTTTTTCATTTTTTTCCTTAAGCATTTTAATATCGCAATTATAACATAAAATAAATAAAAAAATGTTTTTTATGTAAATATTGTTGTAACAGATTCATTATTTTGAATTCTTTGTATAGTTTGGGCTAGCATTTCTGATGAACTTAATACTGTGATTTTATCACATTGCTCTTTTATTGGAATTGTATCTGAGATAATAAGTTCATCTAATTGTCCATTATTTAATTTTTCATATGCCGTTCCAGATAATACCCCATGTGTACAACATGCCATAACAGAATTTGCACCCATTTTTTTAAGTGCAAGGGCTGCTTTAACTAAAGTTCCAGCAGTATCAACAATATCATCAACTAAGATAATATCTTTGCCTTTTACATTTCCTATTATATTCATAACTTCAGCTTCGTTTGCTTTTTCTCTTCTTTTATCAACAATTACTAAATCATAGTTTAATTTTTTTGCATAAGACCTAGCTCTAGCAACTCCACCTATATCAGGACTTGCTATAACTGGATTTTTTAATTTTTTAGCTTTTATATAATCTACAAAAATTATAGAACCAAATAAATTATCAACAGGAATATTAAAAAAACCTTGTATTTGAGCTGCATGTAAATCTATAGTAATCACCCTATGAACTCCAGCTTTTTCTAACATATCAGCTGTTAATTTAGCTGTAATTGGAACTCTAGGAGCTGCTTTTCTATCTTGCCGTGCATAACCATAATAAGGCATAACAGCAGAAATAGATTTTGCACTAGAGCGTTTAAGTGCATCAACCATAATCAACAACTCCATTAAAGTATCATTAGCAGGTGAACAAGTTGCTTGAACGATAAACACATCTTGTCCTCTTACACTTTCTTTAATTTGAACTGAAATTTCTCCATCACTAAACTTAGTTAAAGTAGCTTCCCCTACTTCTACATTTAGGTATTTACCTATTTTTTTGGTTAGTTCTACATTTGCTGATCCACTAAAAAGTTTAAAAGTTGACATATTCTTCCTTGAATTCTTGTTTTAAAAGGTGATTTTATCTAAAATCTTCTTAAGTAAACAATGTTTAGAGTATCATTTCGTTGATATAATCCAACCAGAACCAAGAACTTTATCATTTTTATAAAAAACAGCAAGTTGTCCAGATGCAACTCCAAACACAGGATTCTCTAAATATACCCTAGCCTTTCCATCTTCTATAAGTACTTTACATGGAGTTGTTTGTGATCTATATCTTAATTTTACACCACATTGCATTGTTGTATCATTTACATACATATTTAAATCATTTAGAATTACTTCATTTATTTCAAGAACTTCTTTTTTCCCAACTACAATAGTATTATCTTTTGGATTTAATTCTTTTACAAAATGTGGTTCGTGAGCACCTTTAACTGTAAAACCTCTTCGTTTACCAATTGTATAGTGCATATAACCTTTATGCTCACCTACAACATTTCCATTTGTATCTAAAACTTTTCCAGGAAGATCAATATTTGCATGTCTTTTTATTACATCTGTATATACATTTTCTACAAAACAAATTTCTTGAGATTCATTTTTTAATGTAATTTTTTTATATGCACTATCTAATGATGCACCAAATTTAACTATATCTTCTTTTTTATAAGTACTAAGTGGAAATAGCATAAAAGGCAAAGCTTCTTTGTCAACTTGAGATAAAAAATAACTTTGATCTTTTGTTTTATCATCTGCTTCATATATGAACTTACCATCTGTTTTAGCATAATGTCCAGTTGCTAAATAAGTACAATTATTCTCTTTTGCAAACTTTAACATTTCACCAAATTTTATTTGTTTATTACATTTTACACAAGGATTTGGAGTTGTACCTTCAAGATAAGAGTTAACAAAATAATCATATATTTCACTTGTAAATTTATCAGCTAAGTCTAAAATATGATATTTTATATTTAAAAACTTCGCAACATCTTTTATATAAGATAGATTTCTTTCATGATATCCATCTGTTCTATTATGAAGTTTTAAATAAACTCCTTCAACTTCATAATTATCTTTTTGTAACATATAAGCTGTAACTGAAGAATCTATTCCTCCACTCATACCCACCATAATTTTCTTTTTCATTTACTCATCCTTTGTAAAGGTATAACAACAGACTGTCTTTCATGCCAAAATTTATGAGGAACGATTAGTTTTTTCGTATGAATTTTTTTATTATGAAAAAAAATTATATCAATATCTAAAGTTCTAGCAGCATTTTTAAAAGAGCGTTTTCTTTTGAACCTATTTTCTAATCTTTGCATATTTTTTAAAAAATCATTTGGACATAGATTAGTTTTAAGTAAAATTATACCATTTAAAAAGTCTTTTTGTTCATAAAATCCAAAAGGTGGATTTAATAATAATGGTGAAGTTTCAACAATATCAAATCTTGAGTCTTTTACTAAGTTTAAAAATAGTTTATTTAATGTTTTATGTACATTACCTATATTACCACCTATTCCTATACTTACTAAGTATTTTTTTGAAGACTTATTCTTTAGCTTATATGGGTAGTTTTTATTGAAATATAATACTAAATTTTTATTTATATTTTGCTTCATTGTTATTTTATTTTATACATATAATTAGGTAAAATATACTAGACTAATATAGTAGTGTATATTTTTCATTGTTTTTTATAATATTTTTGCTTTATTATTTAGCATAAGTATATTATCTTCTATACGAACACCAAACTCATCTGGAAGATAAATGCCAGGTTCAATTGTAAATACCATATTTTCTTCGATAATAACATCACTTTTTGAATTTATATTTGGAAACTCATGAATATCAAGACCAACTCCATGTCCAGTAGAATGTATAAAATACTTTCCATAACCAGCTTTTTCAATTACTTCACGTGCAAGTTTATCTATTTCTGAAGCTTTCATTCCTACTCTTGCTTTTTTTATAGCAGTTTCTTGTGCTTTTAAAACTATGTCATATATTTTTTGATGCTTATTTTTTTTAAATTTTTGTTTTCTTTCAAATGAAAAACTATCAAAATCAACAAAAGAAGTACAAGTTCTATCTGAGCAGTATCTTTTGTATTTAATACCAGAGTCAACAAGCAATAAATCATTTTTCTTTAATTTTTTACTAGAAGCTAAGGCATGGGGTTTTGCTGAGTTTTTGTTTATTGCTATAATTGGATTAAAGCTAAGCTCATATTCACCCATATTACTCATCTTTTCTTTTGCTTTAAAATTTAAAAATTTTTCATCTTTTTTAAATCCACTTTTTTGTATATAAGCAGCTAAGTTTTTAAATCCTTCTTTTCCAAGTATTGATGCTTTTTTTAAAAGTATTATCTCATCATTTGTTTTAATCATTCTTTTTAATTTTGAAAAATTTTGTTTATTTATAAATTTTGTTTTTAAGTTTGATGTCATACTCAAATATTTTTCATAAGAAAAGTCATTAGAATCAAAAATAATCTTTTTTATTTTATTATTTTTTATTAATTCTTTAGTACTTTTTACCAAATCTGAACTTTCAATAACTTCACAATTTTTACAATACTGTTTTGCTTCTAAAGCATATCTTGAATCTGTTATAAAAAAAGACTCACTGCCTAAACTTAAAAAAATAACATTATCACATGAGAAATTACACTCATAATAAATAGCATTTTCATTTATTAAAATATAGTTATTCATATATTTACCTTTAAATTTAATTGTAATTAACTTAAATTTTAATATAATCTTAGCAAAATTTAACTAAGGAATGAGAATTATGAAAATAGCAGTTATACAAGGTCCCAATTTAAATATGTTAGGTATTAGAGAACAACACATTTATGGTCCTATGACATTAGAACAACTACATACACAATTAAAAGCAAGTGCTAAAGAAAACAATGTTGAATTAGAATTTTTTCAATCAAACCTAGAAGGTGAACTTGTAGATAGAATACAAGAATGTTTAGGTACGGTTGATGGTATTTTAATCAATCCTGCTGCTTATTCACACACTTCAATAGCCATTAAAGATGCCCTAAGTGCTATTAATCTTCCAGTAGTTGAAGTGCATATTTCAAATATTTATAAAAGAGAAGAATTTAGACAAAAAAGTATAACAGCATCTGCATCAACAGGAGTTATAACTGGTTTTGGTCCATTTGGTTATCATTTGGGTTTAATATCATTAAGCCAAATTATAAGTGAAGTACAAGCAAGTCAAGAAGTAAATGTAGAAAATAGTGAAAAGTTAGAAAATGAACCAAAATCTTAATGCAAATCATTAGTGCTTCATGGATAATAACTTGTGACAAGAACAATAGTATCATTAAAAATGGTGCTATTGTTTATGATAAAAAAATTATTGATATTGATACATTAGATAATATTAAAAATAAATATCCCAAGACTAAAATAAAAAACTTAAAAGAAAATTCCGTAATAATGCCAGGACTAATTAATTCTCATGTGCATATGGAATTCTCATCAAATACCACTAGCTTAAAATATGGTAACTTTATAACATGGCTTAATAGTGTTATAAAAGAGCGAGAGAATATAAGTTTAAAATCAACATCTAAGCTAATATCTCAAAAATTAGATTTTATGAAAAAAACAGGTACTACAAGCATAGGGGCTATTTCTTCATATTCTTATGATTTACAAGCTTGTTTAAACTCACCTCTTAATACAGTTTTTTTCGTAGAAGCAATAGGTAGTAAAGCAGATATGATTGATACTTTATTTAGTGATTTTAAGGCAAGACTAAAAGAAGTACAAAGCCATAAAAGTGATAATTTTATTCCTGCAATTGCTATACACTCACCATATTCAGTCCATCCTTTTTTAATAAGGGAGTGTTTAAATATAGCAAGAAAAGAAAATCTAGCAGTTAGTTCTCATTTTTTAGAATCTCCTGAAGAATTTGAATGGTTACATCATAATAAGGGTGCTTTTTTAAGTTTCTTACAAAAATTATTAGGACAAAATAAGGCTATTAGTAAACCACTAGAATTTTTAAATCAATTTAAAAATATAAAAGATTTATCTTTTACACATTGTGTTGAAGCTTCAAATAATGATTTAGAAAAAATAAAAGACTTAAATGCTACAATTATTCATTGTCCAACATCTAATAGATTATTAAATAATACAAAACTAAATATTGAAAATTTAAAAGATTATGATTTGAAGTTTTCTTTAGGAACAGATGGTTTAAGTTCTTCTAATTCTTTGTCTATGTTTGATGAGCTAAGAAATGCCTTGATGATACATGAGAATATTAATCTAAATGATTTATCAAATACATTACTAAAATCAGCTACAAAAAATTCTGCTTTAGCACTTGGATTAAACAAAGGTGAATTATCACAGAATAAAGATGCTGATTTTATTTGTATATCCTTGCCTGATATAGTTTTGGATAAGAATTTATTAGCTATAAATATAATACTACATACAAAATATGTAGAAAATACAATAATAGGAGGAAAAAATGTTTGAGTTTTTAAAAAAGTTATTTCTACCCGTTACAATTGTTTTTGATTTTATTACAAAATATTTTAAAACAGTTGTTTTTTTAACAATTATATATTTTGTTGTATTTGATTCAAAAGATACATATACTCAAGGAAATATATCTTCAACACAAGCAAATTTACAAAGAATTGAGCTTTATGGTCCAATTATGAATGTATCAAAAATTTTAGAAGAAATTACAAAAGCAAAAGAAGATAAAAATATTAAAGGTGTTTTATTTTTAGTAAACTCTCCTGGTGGTTCAGTTGCACCATCTGTTGAGTTAGCTTATGCGATAAAAGAGCTAAAAGAAAAAAAACCAGTTGTTGTATATGCAAGTGGTACGATTGCTAGTGGTTCATATTATGCTTCTATTTGGGCAAATAAAATCATAGTAAATCCAGGTTCTATGGTGGGTTCTATTGGTGTTATTATGCAAGGATATAATGCTGAGATTTTGATGGAGAAAATAGGTGTTTCAACACAAACGGTAAAAGCTGGAAAATATAAAGAAAGTGGTACTACAAGTAGGAAATGGTTTGATTACGAAAAAGAACAATTACAAAGTGTGATTGATGATACATACAATATGTTTATAAGAGATGTTGCAAAAGCTAGGAAATTAAATATAAAAGATCATACAAAATTTGCAGATGCAAGGATATTTACTGCTAGTCAAGCTAAAAGTGTCGGATTAATTGATGATGTTGCTACCATATCATTTGCTAATAATACTTTAAAGAAATTAGCAAAAGTAAAAGTTATAAAATGGAAACAAAAAGATAGATTTGATAAGTTTGATAAGTTCTTAGATAAGATTATTGAAGGAGTTATTAGTAAGGTATTTATTATGTTTAATAATGAATTAAAGGCTTACTAATAGCTTTTAAATTTACAAATAAAACTATAAATTTTAAATTATAAACTATTTACAATATCATTTATTATTAAATAAAGATTATTTATAGATTTTATTTCTACTTTTTCTCTTCTTGAGTGGGGAAAATAAATATTTGGTCCAATGGAAGCTATTTTCATATTTGGAAACTTATCTTGAAATATAGCACACTCTAAGCCTGCATGCATTGTTTTAAAAGAAGCGTTATTATCATATTTTTTATAGATATCTAAAACTTTTTTAGAAAACTCATTTATATTAGCTTCCCAAGCTGGATATTTTCCTGATGAACTTGTAGTAAAGTTATATTTCTCTAAGCCATTAATCGTATCGTTTTTTATATTATTTAACTCATCATTATTCATAGACCTTGCACTTAATTCTAAACTTATACAATCTTTACTTGTAGATATTTTTGCTAGATTTATTGAGCTATGAACTGCATCTAATTTATCATCATAAGATAATACTCCATTTAGGAATGTATAAATATAATCTATGATATCACTATGCCAAATTGAAAAATGTTCACCTTTATTAGCTATTTGTTTTATACAAATATTTTTATGAATTGCTTCAGGCTTACTTTTACAAGCTATAATTGCTTTTACATTAACAGGAATAGAGTTAATTCTCTCCCCACCATTTATGTCTAAAAGTAGTGCATTTGCTTGCTTAATTGTTTGAATGATTAGCTTTATAGCATTTGGTATATTTTTATTTATATCTAAACCACTATGACCACCTTGTAAGTTAGAAATACTTATTTCATATAAATTTAAATTTTCTTTATTTTCAATAATACTTTTACTTGTATTTCGTGCAAAGATATCAATACCTCCAGCACATCCAACACATACCTCACCTTCAGCCTCACTATCAATGTTTAGCATATATGTAGAATTAAGCTTAAGCTCAATATTTTTTGCTCCAATTAATCCTATTTCTTCATCACTTGTAAATAAAAATTCTAAATCATAATTCTTAGTCATTAAATCTAGCATATAAGAACACCCTATTCCATTATCAGCCCCTAATGTTGAATTTTTAGCTTTTAAAAATTCTTCATCTTCAATTATAATGGGAATACTACCGTCATCTAAACAAACAATATCATAATGATTTTGTATACATAGTTTTGATTGTGAATTTTCTTTTTTACATAAAATATTATTATAAGAATCAATAAGAATTATATAATCATAAGTTTGTGCAAATTCTTTCATATAATTTATAAAATCTTTATATTGTAAACTAGCTCGTTGTATAGATGTTATTTCTTTGAAAATTTTAATTATATTATTCATAAATGTTCCTATAAAAGAGAGTTAGGTTGTGAAGATAGATTTTTTCTTATATTTCTTTTTTTAACATAATTATTTAAACCTATGTGATTGTTATAATTGAGTAATTTAGCAATCTTTCTAACAGATAAACCAAGATTTAACAACTCTTCTATTTTATCTTTTTGTAAATCAAACTTAGATTTTTGAATAGTTCCTAGTGGTTTTCCTAATTTTTCACCTTTTAATACTTTTGCCTTTAAGGCTTCTTTTGTTCTAAGGCTCATAAGTTTTTTTTCTAATTTAATCGTCATTGAAATAACGCCCAAAATCATCTGAGTTAAGACATCTTTTTCATCAATTAATTCTAAGTTTTGTTTTATAATTATTATTTTGACTTTGTGTTCTAGTAGTATTTTGATTATTTCTAAGATATTTTCTATTGTTCTTCCAAAAACATTTAAATCATAGGCTATTAAAACAGAATTTTTTTGACAACTTTTTAAAAAATCTAAGATATTTTTTTCATCATTTGGTGTATCAATGATAACCTCTATATTATGATAAATTATAATATCGTTTTCCTTGATATAAGTAGCAATACCTTCGACTTGTTCTTCTGTATACTTAGTGTTATAAGTATTTATTCTTGTGAATGTAAAAATGTTTAACATAAATATTCCTTGATTTATACTTTAAGTTTAATAGTATAAAAAGATATACATAATGTTAATATATTATACATATATATTTGCTTAAATAACAAATATTGTTAATTTTTGTATTTCATTAATAATATTTGTTCATAAAGCATATTAGAAAATCCTAAAGGAAGATTTTTATTTTCCTTACTTACTAAATCAATTATATTTTTGATTTGCTCTTCAGTCATATTAGTGGCATTTTGCATAATAGTTCTAGCAATTACTGTTTTAAATTCTTCTATTTCTTCTTGAGTCATATTTCTTCTTTATTTTAAATTTATTTAAAATCTATTTTAGGTCTCCACTTAATTCATATTTGTTTAAATAACCTCTTGGTGTCAAAACTAAGCCATTTTTAGTAAGCCTTGTATTTGAATTACAAACTATTATAAGAGTAGACATAGATACAGAAGGATGTTCTATATCTTGAGATATTAAATCTTGTGCATTAGTTATCACTATTTTTTCTTTTTCTTCTCTACCTACATTAGAAGCAATAATACAAATTCTATTTTCATATCCCTCTAATGCTTTTAGAAAATTCTGATAAGGTAAAATTCTTTTTTTTGATTTTGGATTATAAATACCTAAAACAAAATCACAATCTAATCCAGATTTTACCCTTTTATCAATTAAATTAATATCTGTAAGTCTATCAGATAAAGATATAATAGAAAAATCTTGAGATACAGGAGCTCCCACTTTTGAAGCTGCTGCTAAAAATGATGTAACACCAGGAAGAGATATAAGCTCAATTTCATCCCATAAGTTCTTTTCATCCATTAATTCAACGACAAGTGTAGCCATACCATATACATTAACATCACCATTTGATATTATACAAGTAGTTTTTCCTTCAAGGGCATATTGTATTGCTTGTGAACATCTTTGTATCTCATGAGTCATACCTGAAGTATAAAGTTCTTTACCAACAATAAGTGTTTTTAATTCTCGTGCATATTTACTATAAGATACGACTACTTCACATTCTTCTAATGCTCTTCTAGCTTGTGGGGTTATATAATCTATCCCCCCTGCTCCACTTGAAACGATATATAGTCTTTTCATTATACTGCTCCTGCTATTGTGACTTTTGTATTATAAACTTCTTTTTTAATAATTAATTCTTTATATTTTGAAACAAGTATAGCTGATGGTTCAGCAACACCTTTTAATCCAAAAAACTTTTTTGCACTAGATGGCGAAAAATCACCTTGTAGTGTATTGATTTCTTCTTCATTAAAAAATTTAATATCAAAATTATACTTCTTTGCAAATTCTAAAAGTCCAACTTCGTCTGCTTTTGCTTCAAAAGAAGCTATATTTTCTATTTGCTCAAAATCTAAATTGTGTTTTTGTAAAAATATTAAAACAGCTTCATTTATTTCTTCATAACTTGTATCTCTATTACACCCAATTCCAAAAAATAATTTAGGTTCAAAACTTAAGTGTTCACTCTTAAATGGATTTATATTTACACATAACTCACTTGTACACTTATCTACTCGTATAATATTGTTTTTATTTGGAATTGTATCAAAAATATTTTGATATGTTTGTACTTCTACATTTTTCTTATTTAATAATGTATTTGAAATCAATGCTAGTTTTTTTAAATTTTTTATTTTTAAATGATTTTTTTTAGCAAACATCTCAAAGGCTAAAGTATTTGTCTGATCCGTTGCTGTTGAAATAAAATTAATACAGCCATCTATTCGTGAAACAATAATATCGCTTAACTCATTCGCTCCTCCTAAATGACCACTTAAAAGTGGTACTATTTTATCTAAGGCCAAATTAATCACAATAACAGCTGGGTCTGTTGCTTTATCTTCTAAGAAAGGAGCAATCTTCCGTGCAACTGCACCCATAGCTAAAATACAAATAATGGCATCATAAGCCTTCCATGCAGGAGATAGGATATCATCTAATTTATTATATAATTTTAAAGTTTCTAAATTATGCTTTAAGTCTTTTTTTCCATAAACATCTACTTCATAATCTTCTAAATATCTTACTAATTTACAAGCTGAGTTTAAACTTGGCTGATTTATGCTAACAATTGCTATTTTTAATTTTTTAGACATGTGTTCTTTTATCTCCTGTTAATTCTTTTATTAATGGTTTTACATATAAATGTGACTCTTGAGTTTCTTTTTGATGTAAGAAATCACCAAATAATATTAATGCAATGCCTTTTATATGAGATACTTTATTTTGTATATTTTCAATATCACTTTTATAAATACTCTCTTCTTTCCATGATGCTTTTTGAACCACCCAACAAGGTGTTTTAGAACTATATCCAAGTTTATATGCAGTTTTTTTAAGTTTTGTTATTAATGAAATAGATAAATAAAATATTAAAGAAGAATTTTTACAAGCTAAAATATTCTCTAAACTCTCTGGATTTGGTGTTTTACCCTCAATTCTACTTAAAATCATAGTTTGAGAAACCCCTGGAATTGTATACTCAATCCCTAAAGATGCAGCAGCTGCAAAAGCAGCTGTAATACCTGCTATTACTTTATATTGAATATTATTATCTTTTAAAAAAGAAATTTGTTTTGCAATAGTTGAATAAAGTGATGGGTCACCTGTATGAAGTCGTACAAACATTTTATCTTTATGCTTTTTAAAACGTAAATATATATCGTCATATTTCATACCTTGTGAATCTTCAATTAAGGCATCACTTCTACACCATGATAAAACTTCTTTAGGTATAAGAGAACCTGTATATAAAATCACATCTGCTTTTTGCAAAATCTTTTGAGCTTTTATTGTTACTAAATCAGGATCACCTGAACCTGCACCTATAAAATATATCATATATTTATCCTTTTTTTATACACTGTACTATCTTCTTTTCATTTTTTATAGGATAAAAATCACATTTATTAGAAATTTATTCTTTACTAGAACACTTAGGACAAAGCCCATTAAATATTATCTGGCTTGTACTTAAGTTAAATTTACTCATTTCTTCGGCTTCATTTACTACACGTGATATATCTAAATTAATATCTAGGATTATATTACATTCTAAGCATATAATATGAGAGTGTTCTTTTTTAGATAATTCATAAACATTTTTTCTATTTGGTATTTTTACTTCACTTAAAAATAGTTTATCACACATAGTATGAATATTTTTATATATAGTAGCTAATGAAAGTGTTGGAAATTTACTTTGTAATGATTTGTACAAATCATCAATATTAATATGACCATTTTTATATAAAATATCAACTATTTCCAGTCTTTGTGGAGTAACTTTTAAATTATTATTTTGTAACATAGATATATAATTCATAAATACTCTCCTTTTTTCACAAATCTTTTCTTATTAAGTGCATTTTATCAAATAAATTATAATTTAAACTTAAATAAGGATATTAATTATCAGAGGATAATAATTTTCCTTTAAGTTTTCTTATGTCATAATCTTCTTGTGGAAAAAAATTATCCACTAATTTCATAAAAAGGACTATAAAATGAAAACGATAACAACAACAGCAGGTGAACCTGTAGGAAGTCATCAAGATTCTTTAAGCGCTGGGTCAAGAGGTCCTGTTTTAATGCAAGATTATTATTTAATGGAGAAATTAGCTCATCAAAATAGAGAAAGAATTCCAGAGCGTACCATGCATGCAAAAGGTTCAGGAGCTCATGGTACTTTAAGTATAACTCATGATATAGCAAAATACACAAAGGCTGATATATTTAATGAAGTTGGTAAACAAACTCCCTTATTTTTACGTTTTTCAACCGTTGCAGGTGAGAGAGGAGCAGCAGATGCAGAAAGAGATGTAAGAGGATTTGCGATTAAGTTTTACACACAAGAAGGAAATTGGGATTTAGTAGGAAACAATACACCTGTATTTTTTGTAGCTGACCCTTATAAGTTTCCAGATTTTGCACATACACAAAAAAGAGACCCAAGAACAAATATGAGAAATTCAGTAGCTATGTGGGATTTTTGGTCTTTAACTCCTGAGAGTTTACATCAAATAACTATACTGTTTTCAGATCGTGGTTTACCTATAAGCTATAGACATATGCACGGTTTTGGCTCACATACTTATAGTTTTATAAACAAAGACAATAAAAGAACATGGGTAAAATTTCATTTTGTGACACAACAAGGTATTAAGAATATGAGCAATGAAGAGGGCAATAAAATCATAGCACAAGATAGAGAAAGTTCACAAAAAGATTTATATGAATCAATTGAAAATAAGCAATATCCAAAATGGGATTTTAAGATACAAGTTATGAGTGAAGAAGAAGCAAAAAAACATAAAGATAATCCATTTGATTTAACTAAGGTTTGGTCTAAAAAAGAATATCCTTTAATAGATGTTGGTGTACTAGAGTTAAATAAAAATCCAAATAATTATTTTAATGAAGTAGAACAAGCTGCTTTTAGTCCCTCAAATACAGTTCCTGGAATTGGACTCTCCCCTGATAAAATGCTACAAGCTAGAGGATTTGCATATCCAGATGCCCAAAGATATAGAGTAGGAACACATTATGAAGCCTTACCTATTAATAGACCTCTAAACGAAGTAAATACTTATCATAAAGATGGTTCTATGAATTTTGAAGATATTACTAAAGAAGCTGCATTAGTTTATGAACCAAATAGTTTTGATGGTGCTAAAGAAGACCCTCAATACTTAGAACCAGTTTTAGAATTAGATGGAGATGCACAAAGATATGATAGAAATATAGATAATGACCATTTTTATCAATCAAGAGATTTATTTAATCTTATGAATAATGATCAACAAAATCAACTCTTCTCAAATATAGCAGAAGCTATGCAAGGAGTTCCATCAGATATCATAGATAAACAATTGGCTCTATTTGAACAAATATCAAGCAAATATGCCAATGGTGTAAAAAGAGCTTTGTCATGAAAATAGAAATATCACCAGAAGAAGAAAAAAGATATGAGCAGCTTCAAGTTATGGCTTTAGATTTTGCAAGAAATGGACAAACAAATGATTTAGAACAAATGATAATGCACGGTATGAATGTAGATTTATCTACTTTAAAAGATGATACATTATTAATGTTAGCAACTTATAATGGAAATTTAGAAACTTCTAAAATGTTAATTGAATATGGTGCTAGTATAGATAAGATAAATCAAAGAGGGCAAACTCCCTTAGAAGGAGTTTGCTTTAAAGGAAATTTAAATATGGTAAAGTTACTTATTGCAAATGGTGCAAACTTTAAAGGCAAAGCTATAAGCTATGCCTCTATGTTTGGAAATAAGGATATAGTGGAGTACTTGAAAAAACAAGGAGTAAATAAAAAATTACTAAAAATATTTAATACAGATGTTATTGTTGCTATTACAGCTTATATAAAAATAAATTTAAACAAAAGGAATTAAAAAATGAAACAATATGAATCATACAAATGTAATACATGTAAAAATGAAATTGAAGTTCAAAAGGTAGGTAAAGGAGAAATTACCTGCTGTAATGAACCTATGGAATTAGTAACTTCTAATTTAACTTTAGTAAATCTAATGAAGGCTTTTTCTGGTGAATCACAAGCTAGAAACAAATATGAATATTTTGCTAAAGTAGCACAAAAAGAAGGATTAAGAGATATAGCTGAACATTTTCAAAGAGCTGCTAATAATGAAAAACAACATGCAAAAATGGAACTTGCTTTATATAATAGAATGATAAATGAAGGTGAAAATAGTTTTGGAAATACATCGCAAAATCTTCAAATGGCAATAGATGGAGAATCTTATGAAAATACAACTATGTATCCAGATTTTGCAAAAATAGCAAAAGAAGAAGGTCATAAAGAAGCTTATAAATTATTTACTAATATTGGAAAAATAGAAGTTGAGCATGAAAAAATGTTTAAAATGCTTTTAGAAAGATTAGAAAAAGGTGAAGAATTTGTAAGTGATGATAAAGAAGAAGCTTGGATTTGTGAAGTTTGTGGTCATGTTCATTATGGTAAAAAAGCTTTAAAGGTTTGCCCTGTTTGTGATCATGAGCAAGAGTATCAATCAAGATTAAATTCTAAAAAATAAATATTAAGCTTCAATAAAATCTTATAGAACTATTTTATAGTTCTATAGATATATTTTGTATATCTAATAAACTTTAAGTATTAAAAGGGTATCTTAAGATATGATTTAAGAATAATATATTATCAATCTCATAAAAATAATTATCTAAATTAAATATTTTGATTTAAATTGTAGTTAAAATAACTACTGATATATCCTAAATTATATAAATTATAGGAGTTTAGTGTGAAAGAAAAAGATTTTTTTAAGCAAAAAGCAGAAAATTATGAAAAGGAAACTAAGAAAGTAGATAATGTTAAGAATATAGCAAAATTAATATTAAAAGAAATGCCTTATAAAAGAAATATGCACCTTATGGATTTTGGTTCAGGTACTGGATTATTATTATCGAATATTGCCCCTTATGTCTCTAAAATCACAGCTATTGATATATCTGAGTCAATGAGTAAAGTACTTAGAAGTAAAAAAGATAAGATACCTTGTATTTTAGAAATAAAAAAAATAGATTTATCAAAAGAAACACTTTGTGAAAAATTTGATGGTATTATTTCATCTATGACTATACATCATATAAAAAATATAGAAAATATTTTTAAAAAGTTTTATGATATGCTTGATACTAATGGAAGTATTGCTATAGCTGATTTAGACTTAGAAGATGGAAGCTTTCACACAGAAGATACAGGTGTTTTTCATTTTGGATTTAACAGAGATAAATTTTTAGCAATTGCTAAAAAAGTAGGTTTTAAAAAACTTAAAATTCAAACAGCAAGTACAATAGAAAAACCTACAGGTAAGTATTTGGTATTTCTATTAACTGGTGTAAAATAATTTCTAATGCTTGCCAAAAGAAAATGTAGGACTGTTAAAAACTTTCCCATTCATCAGTAGAATTAGATGCAGATATTGGTTTCAATACTTGTGATGAAGCTACTGGTTTAGTTCTAGTTTGAGGTTTAATTGTACTTTTGGATTTTATAACTTTATAACTGGTATCATTTACTTGATTTTTTTCACCTAAAAGCTTTATCTCATTATTTGTTTTTGCCTTTACTTCATCTTTTCCTGCAAACTCTTTTTTATTTGAATTTGTTACTACAAGTTTTGCAATAATATCTGTTTGTATAGCTACATCATATGTTTGAGATGCAATTGTAGCTGTTTGTTGTGTTTGTTGGTCAAGTTGAGCTACTGCATCATTAATTTGTTCAATTCCTACTTGTTGTTCTTTTGAAGCTCCTTCAACATTTACAATTAGTTTAATAGTTTTTGATATATTATTATTTAGCTTATCATAGCCTTCTATCATTGTGTCAGCAATTTCTTTACCGTTATTTGCCTTTTCTGTTGCATTTTGAACTAATGTTTTTATCTCATTTGCAGCTTCTGCACTTCGTGAAGCTAGATTTCTAACTTCTTGAGCAACCACAGCAAAACCTTTACCAGCCTCACCAGCAGTTGCTGCTTCAACAGCTGCGTTTAGAGATAAAATATTTGTTTGAAATGATATTTGATCTATTATGCTAATAGATGAATTTATTTGATTAACTTGTTCATTTATATCACTCATTGCTTTTGTTGTTTGTTTTGCTAATTTTTGACCATCATTTACAGAGTTTGTCACTTCTTTAGCAAATTGTGACATTTGAACAACATTATTTACATTACTTGACACTATACTTGTAATTTCTTCTAAAGCAGCAGATGTTTCTTCTAAAGAAGCGGCTGCTTGATTTGAATTATTATTTAGTGTATTAACATTTTCAAGTAATATATATGAACTTGTATCAAGAGTTAATCCATTTTGTTTATTTTCAATTAACATACTTGTTATAGCATCACCTAATACATTTACACCATTTGAAAGTTTTAATAGATGTTCTTTTATACCATTAGTATTTACTTTATTTATATAATTACTATTTGAATATTGCTCAAGAATATCTAAAATATTATTTATTCTTGATTCCATAGTATTACTCATTTTATTTAGTAATTTAATTAATTCTTTTAGTGCTGGATTAGAAGTTGGAGTGTTTACTCTTTGTGATAAATTACCTTGTTCAAACTCTTCTAATAATATGATAGTATCATCAATAACTTTTCTATCTTCTTCTATACCTAATTTAGTTTTATTGATATTTTCGTTTACTACTTTTGCCATAGTTCCAATTTCATCACTTGAACTATCATCTAATAATTTAATATGATTTTTTTCTCTATTTAGATATTTGAAAAAATCAAGAAGTCCTTCTTGAAAATTATTCAATGAAGATATAATCATTTTTCTAATGCTTATTGATATAATTATAGATAATAGCAATCCAATTATTAACAAGATCCATTCAAGTGTGATTAAACTTCTTGAAGATTCTTGTGCATGTTCGATATCATTTTTCATTAATATTTTTTGATTTTTAATCATAGCATCAAGTTGTGTTTTAATTTTAAATGCTATGGGTGCTGCTTTTGTTCCAAGCCACAAGTTTGCCAAATTCCATTTATCTCCACTCCTAATATTAAACATCTTCTTAGGTAATGGATCAAATAGTCGTCTTGCTTGACTAAATTTAGTAAATTCTTCTTTTTGTTCTTGTGTTAGAAAATGAATGTTTATATTAAGCTGATTAAATCTTCTAGTATTTTTTATCCATAGTTTATCAAATAATTTTTTAAACTTATAATCACCTGATAATAAATAAGCTCTTATATTTGCTAATGCTAAACCAGTAGTTCCTCTTATGTCTGCCATCATACCTAATAATGCTCTTCTTTCTTTTGTTGGATACTGTACTAATTCAATATCTATTATAGTAGTAATACTTGATATAAGAATAGATGCCTGTGGAGCAGCATCATTAAATAATATTTTTAATGCAGGTTGATTATTAATATCGTGCGATATATCTTCTATTTCTTTTTGGTATTTTTTAAAATCATTCAAATATAATGTTATTTTTTTAAGTCTTTCTATATTTTCAGGATTTGTCCAGTTCTTTGAGAAATTGGTCATTGTTGATAATGACGCTTCAATTTCATTTGACCAAGCACTATTCCTCTCATCTTTAAATTTGTCTTTTCCTAAAATAATCCATGCTCTAAGAGCCGCTAATGAATGATTCATTCCATTTATCATTTCAATACTTGCCATGGCTGTTGGAACTCTTAAATCAATAACTTTATTATTAATATCAGTTGTAGTATTAACTTTAATAATAGTAACAGCAACCATTGATACCAATAAAACAGACATTAGTCCAAAACTTATTTTAATTTTCATATTAATTGTCATATTTTTTAACATTTATTCTCTCTTTTTTTAAATTATTAACATATTATTTACTTTTTAGTGTAAGTTTAAGTTTTTTTAATAAGTTATTACATCTTTAAAATTCAAATTTAACACGAGCTTAAGGCATTATTTTAATTAATATTATTAAAATAATTTAAAAATTATATGATTATTTTACTTAGAATATTATTAATAATATTCTAAATCTAAATTAAGCAAATATTAATACTATTTATTACATAATACATTGTATCACATAGTATTATACTATACAACAATATTTGCATAAGGAATAAATATGGAAGAAGACTATAAAAAATGGCTCACACAGCTTAGAAAAGGCTATATTGAATTGTGTACATTAATGTCTTTAGATAAACACAAACAATTAAATGGCGCATCTTTACTTAAAATCTTAAAAGATGTAGAGTTGATAATAACTGAGGGAACTTTATATCCACTTTTAAATAGAATGGAACAAAATGGTTTATTGAGATCTTCTTGGCAAATACCAAATGGCTCAGGACATCCAAAAAAAGAGTATGAAATGACTAATAAGGCTAAAACTTTGTTACCAAAATTTATAGTTACTTATAAACAGTATCAAAATTCGCTAGAACAATTAACAAAAAAGGATCAATAATGAGTAAAAATTATATTAAAGAGTTTAAATCAAATTTAAAAGATATAGAGAATTTAAAAAAAGATGAAATTTTAAAAGAAATAAATAGTATTATTAATGAAAATGATACCTATAACAGTTTAGTAAAAAGATTAGGAACACCAATAGAATTAGCAAATAACTACACACAAGACTTACCTAAAGTAAAATCTTTCAAAAATAAACTTGTTTCAAATATGAAAAATATTCTATCCATATTATTCATATTTATAATGCTAATTGTAATATTAATATACTTTTTTATAAATAAATACGTATCTGACTCATATGATTATAGTAAATATAATTATAAAACTATTAATCAAAAAGAAAATGCCACTTGGATAAGCGTTAATGATATTTCAAAAATTAACATCAATCAAGCAAAGGTAGTTTTTTATGGTTCTAAAAATAATGTTATATCTTATACTTGTAAAGGTGAGGTAGTACATAAAAATAATATTTTAAGTATAAAACAAGCCTCTTGTATTATAAAACTAGCAAAAACTAAATTAACTATACAATCACATCAATCAACTATTCATTTAATTGAACCAAAAAATCAACTAATACTTAAAGGTGAACAAAGTAACATTAATTTGGATACGAAAACTACAAAGTATAATTTTGATAAATTAACTGTAAATACTTCAATATTAAAAGATTTTAAGTCTTATAAAAGTGGTATTTCTATAGAAGGAGATATAAGTCAAACTATATTTAAGAGATATGAGTATTAAGATTTTAGAATAAAATAATTTATTTTTTTGCAGAAATAAGATTAATCATTGTTAGATATAAAAAGGGTTTAAATTTGATAATTCTTTATTCACAAGCTCCAGTTTGTGAATGCGTACAGTAAGACAGCTCCCTGTATTAAAAATATTAAATACTTTATCAATTTTTAATAATAGAATATATATATATTATAAAAAGATAAGGAATTTACTTAAATTCTATAAAACAGGTCTTGATTAATATATTTAATTTTGCAAAAATAACTATTTATTTTATGCAATAAACTTCAAATATTATATGCAGATATTAGTACTTTATAAAGTACTAAATACAGGATTAAAATTATGAAAATAATAGTTATATTATTGTTATCTATTAGCTTTGTGTTTCTCACCTTTTTTAGGTCTTCCAACCTTATTTTTTGCTTTCTCTTTTTTCTCAACTTTTACAGGTTTTTCCCTAAGTGGTATTTTTGTAGCATCACTTGCATTATACATAAATATAGTATCTGACAAATACTCTTCTATGAATTTTTGATGAGTTTTCTCAGCTATTTTCATATCACTAAGTTGTTCAAACACTCTACTAAATTTAGATTCACTAGGAATATCTATTTTATATCTCCATCCACATAATACTCGCAATATTCTATCCCTATGCAGTCTATGAATTAAATCTCTTGTTGTTTGTATATTATAAACTGATTTAGCAATAAATGCCCTTGCTATTTCTTCTCTATCTTTTGGAGTGTTTGTAATTGTTACAATTGTAACATGCTTTTCTATTTGGGCAAAATCTAATATTTTTATTAATTTTTCTTCTTTAGTGCTTAGTGTTCCTAGTTGTTCTTTTATCTCAGGAAATAAACAATTTTCATGGTTTATAATCCTAAGCCACATTTTTGAAAGATTTGAAGATAATTTTGGTATAATATTTTTCATAAGTTGAATCTCTTTTCTGTTAAATTTTAGGATATAAAATTATAACTTATTTGAAATTTGATTCAACTTTTTTTACAAATAAAAACCTAAATTATGAACTTATTTGCTAATTTGCAAGTGGCTCAATAGTTTAGTAAAAAGATTAGGAACACCAATAGAGTTAGCAAATAACTATACACAAGACTTACCTAAAGTAAAATCTTTGAAAAATAAGATTATATCAAATACGAAAAATATTATATCAATATTATTCATATTTATAATGCTAATTGTAATATTAATATACTTTTTTATAAATAAATATGTATCTGATTCTTATAATTATAGTAAATATAATTATAAAACTATTAATCAAAAAGAAAATGGTACTTGGATAAGTATTAATGATATTTCAAAAATCAACATCAATCAAGCAAAGGTAGTTTTTTATGGTTCTAAAAATAATGCTATATCTTATACTTGTAAAGGTGAGGTAGTACATAAAAATAATACTTTAAGCATAAAACAAGCTTCTTGTATTATAAAACTAGCAAAATCTAAGCTAATTATACAATCATATCAATCAAGTATTCATTTAATTGAACCAAAAAATGAGCTAATACTTAAAGGTGAACAAAGTAATATTAGTTTAGATACGAAAACTGTGAAGTATAATTTTGATAAATTAATTGTAAATACTTCAATATTAAAAGATTTTAAGTCCTACAAAAATGGTATTTCAATTGAAGGCGATATAAGTCATACAATATTTAAGAAATATGAGTATTAAGATTTTATTATAAAGTAAATTATTTTACTTTATAATAAGCAAGATAAAAAGTGTGTAATAAAACTCATTTTTAAAATAATGAGCTACTTGCAAATTCAATCACAATCAAATATATAATTCTTAATAGTAACTATTTTAAGCTTTAAAAAAATAGTTATTATTTCTAACTTGCATAATTTACAATATATTTACCAAATTTATTAAAAAATCACATTTTTTCTCCATTCCTTATGGTTAAATTGTAAAATTCAGTATTTTTATATAAATTTCTATCAATGGTCATGTAATAAGTTTTAAACTTTGATGTATACAAATAGATAAAATTCCAAATGCTAAAACGCAAGCTACCTTATTTGCCCCTTGATAGTATATTTTATCACATCCAAAGTCATCTTTTAAGTATTTATTTACTCGCTCTACCATACTTCTTTGCTTGTAGTGATGTTTATCTGATGCTTGAGTCAAATTTAAATATTCAAATTTTTCTTTTTCCTCTTTTGCTAAAGCTATTTTTTCTTTTAGCACTTTAGAGTTTTTAGGATTTATATCTATGATTGGTTTATGATTTAACTCTTCAGAATACTCTGCAATAATATCACTATCATATCCAGCATCAAGTAAATCATGAAGATACATTACTCTTTTGCTAGTTTCATTTATAAGTGGAAGTGCTACAGAACTATCATGAACATTTGCACCACTATAAAATGCAACTACTGGTATATCTCCATCAACAACACTAATATGAAGTTTACCACCTATCCAAACTTCTCTATTACCTTTTGAATTTTGTTTAATACCAACTCCACATGATGTTGATACAAGTGATAACATATCATTAGTAGTTTTCATATCTTTTTGAAGTTCAAGAATCTTTGGTTTTATAGCTTCTCTTTTCTCACCTTTTTTAGGTCTTCCAACTTTATTTTTTGCTTTCTCTTTTTTCTCAACTTTTACAGGTTTTTCCCTAAGTGGTATTTTAGTAGCATCACTTGCATTGTACATAAATATAGTATCTGACAAATACTCTTCTATGAATTTTTGATGAGTTTTCTCAGCTATTTTCATATTACTAAGTTGTTCAAACACTCTACTAAATTTTGATTCACTAGGAATATCTATTTTATATCTCCATCCACATAATACTCGCAATATTCTATCCCTATGCAGTCTATGAATTAAATCTCTTGTTGTTTGTATATTATAAACTGATTTAGCAATAAATGCCCTTGCTATTTCTTCTCTATCTTTTGGAGTGTTTGTAATTGTTACAATTGTAACATGCTTTTCTATTTGGGCAAAATCTAATATTTTTATTAATTTTTCTTCTTTAGTGCTTAGTGTTCCTAATTGTTCTTTTATCTCAGGAAATAAACAATTTTCATGGTTTATAATCCTAAGCCACATTTTTGAAAGATTTGAAGATAATTTTGGTATAATATTTTTCATAAGTTGAATCTCTTTTCTGTTAAATTTTAGGATATAAAATTATAACTTATTTGAAATTTGATTCAACTTTTTTTACAAATAAAAACCTAAATTATGAACTTATTTGCTAATTTGCAAGTGGCTCTAATATATAAAATTTATCATTTTTATTTACAAAAATACAATTATTATGCTATCATCGATATTCGCAAACAAAAATATGTTTGTTATTTTTTAAAAAATAGGTTGTAGAATGGATATTAAAAAAATTATTATTTTTATTTTTTTATTTAGTTATTTAAGTATGGCTAATGCACTTAATGTTGTAATCAACAATAATAATAATCTTCAAAAAGTTGATAATAATGTTATAAACTTTACAGAAGAAGAGAAAGTATGGTTAGAAAATAATCCCATTATAAATATAGCGACTATGTTAAGTGGAAAATATGATGATAATGGAAATAATATTCATACAGATTTGTTACAACTATTAAATAAATATGGAAAAACCAACTTTAGTGCAATTAAATTTCCTACTTGGAGTGAAGCATTTAATGAAGCAACTAATGCGAGCTTAGTATTTGGCATATTGAATTTATCGTGGACTATAGAGAGAAGTGAAAAATATTTTAATTACTCAAAATCATATAGTTTTGATCCTTTATTTTTAGTAGTAAAAGATACCAATACTACAATAAAATCTTTAAAAGATTTGGAAAACAAAACAATCTATGCTAACAAAAAATCTTCAGTTTATAAAACTGTTGAACATTTTACTACAAATGTAAATGCTATTAGTTATTCTAATAAAACTGTATATAAGAACCTATCTATAGATAAAAATATCTCAGCTTTTTTAACTTATAGAACAATTAAAAAGAGTGATTTGAAAAAATATAAATTAAAGATTGTAAAAATAATTTACAACAAATATGGAAATAAATACTTTGGCATAAGTAAAAATCACCCAGTATTACATTCTATAGTAAATAAAATATTTGCAATTATTCCAAAAGCAGAATTAGCAAATCTAAGGAATAAAGTATATAAAATTCATAAAACATATAAAGCAGCTAAGAATAAAAAAAGTGATATTGGACTAAGTATAGAAGAAAAAAAATGGATTAGTAAAAATACTGTAAGTATCGGAGTTGAAGACTGGTCTCCTGTAGTTTTTCTTAATACTTCTTTAAAAATAGATGGAATTGCTGGTGATTTTATGAACCTTATTATAAAAAAAACAGGTTTAAAGGTGAACTATATAAGCAATACTTGGGGTGAACTTTTAAAAGACTTTAAGGATAAAAAAATAGATATACTTCCAGCTACTTATTATACAAAAGACAGAACTAGATATGGTTTATACAGTAAGCGATATTTTAAAATCAAAGATTATCTATATGTTAGAAAAGATAATAACACTATACTTTCAATGAAAGATTTAGAAGGTAAAACTTTAGCAATGGAGCTTGGTTCTGGTTCAATTAATAAAATAAAAAATAAATTTCCAAAAATAAAATTTGTATATGTGAAAAGCTTAAATGAATCAATTGATCTTGTATTAAATAAAAAAGCAGATGCATTATTTGATGGACAAATTGTGATAGAAAAAAAGATAAATGATGAATTTATTCTTGGTTTAAAAGGTATTTCTCAGACAGCTTTTCCCTCCCCTACTTTGCATATTATTTCAAATATAAGCAAACCTATTTTAGCTTCCATTATACAAAAAGGATTAAAAGATATTTCTACACAAACAAAAGTAGATATTGCAAATAAGTGGCTACAGACAATTAATAATGATATAAGTACCATTGATCAAATAAATAAAAAGTTAAACAAAAAGCCAGATATAGAAAATGCTTCTTTATTAGATATATTATCTTTAGGTGAGCTTTTATTTTCTGTATTTATATTAAGTGTCTTATTGCTTTTTATTTATTCTACTTATTCAAAATCAAAGATTTTGAATATTAGCATGAATAGATTTATTTTACTAATTCTTGTATTTGAGCTTTCTGTAGTGTTTTTTCTTATTTATGAAATTGTAAGTTTAGATAGGGTTGAGAATAAATTGGCACTTGTATATAGAAACAAAACTGATATGATTCAAGTTATGCAAAAGCTAAGACAAAGTTCAGATGACTTAAGTAATGCTGCAAGAGCTTATGCTGTAAGAAATGATGATAAATTTAAAAAACAATACTTTGATATCTTAGATATAAGAAATGGATTGAAAGCTAGACCTGAACATTATAATTTAATTTATTGGGACTTAAGTAAAGAGAGAAGAGAACACAAACATAAGAGTTTAAGAAAAGAATCTTTAAAAAGTATGATTAATGAATTACCTTTTAATTCTTTTCAAAAAGATTTATTAAAACGATCAGAGTATAATTCTAATGATTTAGTTAGTTTAGAAAAAGATGCTTTTAAAGCTATGGAAAATGGTAATCAGAAATTAGCAATTAAGCTATTGTATTCTAAGCAATATTATAAAGAAAAAGAAAAGATTATGATACCACTTGATACCATGGCTCTTTCTATGTATAAAAGTATGGATAATCAGATATCATTTTTAAATTATAAAATTAAAAATGAATTTATATATATAGTAATAGTTGGAATATTTTTTATACTTGGGAATTTTATTATATATTTAATGATAATTAAGAAAATCACAAAACCTCTTAGTTATTTATCAAATCTTATAGACAAATTTAAAAAGAATAAAACAAACATAATTAAAGAAACTTTTTATAAAGATGAAATAGGTGATACTATTCAACAGTTTTTTAATATGAAAGCTTCAATTGAAGAGCAACAAAAGGATTTAGAAGAAACACATCGACATACAAAGGAATCAATAGAATATTCTTCTTTAATTCAACGCTCAATCATACCAAGCAAAGAATTATTTGCTAAATATTTTAAAGACTATTTTGTGATTTGGAATCCTAAAGATATAGTAGGAGGAGATATATACCTTTTTAATGAGATAAGTGAAGATGAATGTATTTTTATGATTATTGATTGTACTGGTCATGGAGTTCCAGGTGCTTTTGTTACTATGTTAGTAAAAGCACTAGAGAGAGAAATATTTTCTAATATTACAAATAATATTGGTAATATAAACACAGCTTATATTCTAAAAAAATTTAATAAAGAAATGAAAAGTATTTTAAAACAAGATAATAATGATGCAATATCAAATGCAGGTTTTGATGGAGCTATTCTTTATTATAATAAAAAAGAAAAAGTGATAAAATTTTCAGGAGCTAATAATGAATTATTTATTGTAAAAGATGATGAATTAAGTTCAATAAAGGGAAATAGACATTCAATTGGCTATAGAAGCTCTGATGTAAATTATGAATTTACAGAACATATTATTGATGTAGAAGATAATATGAAGTTTTATATTACAACTGATGGTTATTTAGATCAAAATGGAGGAGAAAAAGGTTTTCCATTTGGTAAAAAAAGATTTAAAAATATTATACAAGAGTGTAATAATGAAGAATTCATTAATCAACAAGAAATATTTTTAGATACCTTATATGAATATCAAGGAAAAGAAGAAACAAATGATGATATTACATTAATATCTTTTAAAATATAATGTATAGGTTATAATTATACAAAAATAATTATTTTTAATAAAGATACAAAGATTATTATTGTATTATAATTGCTTGACAAGAACAATCAAACTTTAATAAGTTTTACAAAGGAATGAAATGCATATGGATCATATTAGAAGTATAATAAAAGATGATGGAATTATTTTTTTAACTTATGGAGGAGTTTTATCTCAGACATTAATCTCAGGAATGATTGAAGCTTTAGAAAAAGAAGCTGAGAATAGTGACCTAAAAATGGGTATTGCAAATAATATTTTTACAATTTTCATTGAATTAACACAAAATATGATGAATTACTCAGGGAAGTATGAAGATAATGACAAGATTACTTCTGATGGGCTAATAGTTGTAGCAAAAGAATCTAATGAAAATCAAGAAAATTATTTAATTCACAGTAATAATATTGTTTCTAAAGATGATAAAGAAAATTTAGAAATGAAACTTAAAGAAGTAGTATCTTTGGATAAAGATGAATTAAAAAAAAGATACAGACAATTAAGAAGAGAGGGTAAGGACAAGCATTCTCTTGGTGCGGGAATAGGTTTTTATGAAATAGCAAAACGATGCGATAAGATAGAATATCATTTTGATGCTATTGATGAAAATAAGTTTTACTTTAACTTAAATATTACTATTATAACAAAGGATTAAAACAATGGAAAATCTTTCTATAGAACAAACTAAGTATACTCCACAAATTGATTTAGATGCTACAAAAGGTGAAATAAATATATATGGTAAATCTTATCCAGAGAATACATTTGAGTTTTATGAACCTGTTTTAACTTGGATTGATGAGTATTTTACTAAACATGCCAAAGATCAAACTATAATTTCCTTAGAAATAATATATTTTAATTCAAGTAGTTCAAAATTATTCTTTGATTTGTTTGATTTATTAGAAGAAAAAAATAATGACCATAGTATAACTATTAATTGGATTTATGATGTTGATAATGAAAGTGCTTTAGAAGCAGGAGAGGATTTTCAAGATGACTTTGAAAGTTTAAAATTTAATTTTAAAGAAAAGTAAAATAAGGTTTTATTATTATGATTAGTAAAGAAGAGTTGGAAAGACGTGAAGAGTTGGAAAGACGTGAAGAATTAGGAAGACGCCAAGAAATGCAAAGGCGTAAAGAAAAAGAAAGACGCAAAAAACTAGAAGAAAGTATTGACTTAGCAAAGCGTCAAGAAGAAGAAAGACGTCAAGAAGAAGAAAGACGTACTCAAAGTTCAAGAAGAACAAAGAAGAGACAAGCAGAAGAAAATATGTTAATCAGTGAAATTGAGTCCTTAAAACAAAATTTTGAAGATACAACAAAAAAGTTAATAAAAGATATTCTTAGACAAGATAAAATAATGTTAAGAAGTGATCAAAGACAAAGAAAAGACTATGATGAACTTCAATTAAAATTAGAAGAAATTAAATTATTAAGTAAAGAAATAGAAGACACACAAAAAGAAGTAATTTTTACTATGGGTGCAATTGGTGAGAGTCGCTCAAAAGAAACAGGAAATCATGTTAAAAGAGTAGCAGAGTATTCAAAACTGTTAGCTATTCATTATGGTTTATCTTTAAAAGAAGCAGAAATGTTAAAGCAAGCCTCACCTATGCATGATATTGGAAAAGTTGCTATTCCTGATATTGTACTAAACAAACCTGGAAGGTTCAATGAAGAAGAACGCCTTATTATGGATACTCATGCACAAATTGGTTATGAAATGCTAAAGCATTCTGATAGAATTCTTTTAAAAACTGCATCAACAGTAGCATATGAACATCATGAAAAGTATAATGGTAAAGGATATCCACAAGGTTTAAAAGGAGAAGATATCCATATCTTTGGACGAATCACTGCTTTAGCTGATGTTTTTGATGCTTTAGGTAGTGATAGAGTCTATAAAAAAGCTTGGAGTGATGAAAAAATATTCAAATTATTTAGAGAAGAAAGAGGAGAACATTTTGATCCTAATTTAATTGACATTTTTTTTAATCATTTAGATGATTTTTTAAAAATACGTTCTACTTTTAAAGATGTACTAGACTAAATAAAACAATTAGCCTAATAAACTTAGAGTTTGATATAATTCAAACTAATAGTTGATAAAAATATATTAATATTTATAAGTACTTAAAAATGGTTTTTTTATCATACTTAATTTATAATATGCTATTATTCATCAAAATATATTAAATAGGATTTAGATTGAAAAAACTAGTAGGATATATAACAACTTCATATCCAAATAATAACTTCACCATTGATTTAGCTCTTAGTATGAAAGAAGCAGGTGTTGATATTTTAGAATTAGGTGTTCCTTTTTCCGATCCAGTTGCAGATGGTTCTATTATAGAAAAAGCAAATTTTGAGGCTTTGAAAAATAATTTTACTTTAAAAGATTTATTTGAAGTAAGTAAAAAAATAACTCCATATATCGACACATTTTGGATGGGTTATATGAATCCATTTTATAATTATAAAATGGATAAAATATTTAAAGTAGCACAAATGCTTAATATAAAAGGTTTTATAATTCCTGATTTGCCTAATGAAGAATCAAAAATGTATGGTGATTTATCAAAAAAATTTAATCAAGAATTGATTTCTTTTATTGCACCAACACATAATGAAAATAGAATTCAAGATATTGTAAAAAATACAAAAGAATTTATATACCTTGTAGCATATAATGGAATAACAGGAAGTAATAATAAAAGTGAAGATTTAAATCACATCATAAATAATATTAGAAAATATTCCCCTACTCCTATTTATATTGGTTTTGGAGTTAATGAATTAACTTGTAGAAAAAAAGTTAAAAATGTAGATGGTGTGATAGTTGGCTCTGCATTTGTGAAGCATCTACTTGATGATAGTTTAAGTAATACAGAAAAGATTACAAATATTACAAAAATCGCAAGAGAAATAAAAGACAAAATTAACCAATAAATTATGAGAGATATTGAATTTATAGAAAAAAATAAAGAATGCTCCTACTTCTCAAATGAAATTTCAGATATAAGATATAAATATATGGAATATTGTGATAAAAATGATTATCAAAATATGTTAGAACACGGTTGGCGAAGATTTGGTAAGATGAACTTTGTTCCTGAATGTAAAGAATGTACCAAGTGCATTAGTTTAAGAATTAATGTTAATGACTATAAATTCTCTTCTTCTGAAAAAAGAGTAATCTCTAAAAATAAAGATATAAATATCTATATTCAAGAACCTACAATAAGTAAAGACCATCTTCTTTTGTATAATAAATATCATTTAATTATGAGCAAAAAAAAGAACTGGCCTTATGCTGCTATTCAAGCTAATGAATATATTAAGTCATATGTTGAAGGTAAAAATGATTATACAAAAGAAATATTATATGTAAAAAATAACAACTTAATAGCTGTGGCATTAACGGATATCTTAGAAGAGTCAATTTCTTCTATTTATTGTTATTATGACCATGATTATGAGTATTTGTCACTTGGTAAATTTTCTATATTAACACAAATTAATATAGCAAAAAAAATGAATATCCCATACATATATTTGGGTTATTGGATTAAAGATCATCGCTCTATGGGTTATAAAATATCTTATAAACCATTTGAAATTTTATATAATAGAGCAAACCTTAATGAAAAAACAATTTGGAAGAAATATGAATAAATATATATATGTAACTAGTAAATCTTTAAAAAAGATTTTAACACTAATTTGTGTGATGATTTTATTTTCATCTTGTGGAAATAGAACAAAAGATCAATGGACTTCTTGGATATATCCAGATAAAAATAATACAAAAAGAAGTATGAACAATGGTGTTTATGATACATTAAAGATATGTAAAATATCTTCTTTATTGAAATTAAAGAAATTAAATATGTCAACATCAGGTACTTATGACTGTGGATTAAATTGTGCTTTTCATAATGGTATGAATACTCAGATTTGTTCTGAAATGAGTAAATAAAAGTTAATTTTAACTTACCTTTTTATTACTCATAGCTTATTTTGAACATTTTATTTATTCTAAGGATTAGAATACTTAAAATTCAAAGTACTACTATCTAAGATATGATCGCCATATCGATTTTCAAACGCTAAAGTATTAATAGCTAAATCTGTACCATTTAATATAGGCATAGTACTTTTTAATGCATATACTTTTATCTGATAAGTATGCGTAATTCCTAAGGGATGACGTGAAGATATAGGAGGTGGCCAAGGTCCTATATATTTATTTATGGGAAAAGAAACACCTCCTCTTTGTGCTGTTCTTTGTTGTATACCATCACTATTAGCATTATCATGACTAGAACTCCAAGTTTCTGCTAAAGAAGTAATAGAAGCTGGTATATTAAATACATTCCAATGTATCCAATTTGAAGCTCTAGCTGTAGTATCATCCATAATAATAGCATAAGAATGTGTCCCACTTGATTCTGCTTTCCAAGTTAATTGTGGAGAACTATTCTTTTTAGAAATATCTATGCCAAAAAAATCATAAGCATATTTATTAGCTAAAATATCATCTTCTTTTAAACTACTACTTTTTAATGCTAAACCTATATTTAAATCTAATGTTTTAATAGTCTCATTTCCTATATCATCTGTGATTTTTAATGTAAATTTTGCACTAGAAGGTGGACTTATTGGAATACTTGTTATTTTTTTTCCTGCAATTGTTTCTGCATATTCTCCACCATTAGAGCTATTAAATGCACTATACCAATGTATACCATCTTTAGAAACTTTGACATCTGTATTCTTATATGCTCTACCACCAATATAATGTCGCCAAACATGTATCTTATCAATAGTAAATGAAGATTCTAAATCAATTGTGATTAATAAAGGACACTCACATACCGAAGTTCCAGTAATATAATTTCCATCTTGAATCGTCCCTGTGTTACTTGATGGCTCCAATAATACTTCATTTGTAAGATAATTACTAAGAATAAAGGGTTTTTTAAGTGCTATATTAGTTTCATTATTAAAAACTTTTACTTCATTTATTGCACTAGCTAAGCCTACATTAGACCCATTTTGATAAACTCTTACATATCTATATTTTTTATTTCCTAGCTTAATATTTTCTAAACTCCAAGTACCACTTGTAACAATCACATTTCCTAATACTTTTCCATCATAAGATATCTCAACATTTTTTCCATTTTCATTGCTTGCTCCTCTTATCGTAAGATTTAAAGCTTCTTGTATATAAATATTTTGATTATTAGTATGTGAAGTTATACTTAAAGTAGGTGCTTTTGTATCAATACTTTGAGTATAAGTAATCGTAGGACTAGTTACTAAAGCATTATTTGAAATATCTAATATATTAGAAGATGAAGCTATATTAAGAGTTATCTCTCCTTGTTTCTCATCATCTGCAATAGCTAATAAAGTATATTCTTTATTACTTACTTTTGTAAATGCTCCTTTTGTAGCATTTGTTATAGCAATATAATCTTTAGTAAAATTTTTTACATCTTCTGAAAATGTAAAAGTAAAAGTAATATTCTTATTAGAATTATTTAAAGTATTAGCTTGATTATCACTTATACTTAAAGTAGGTGCTTTTGTATCAATACTTTGAGTATAAGTAATCGTAGGACTAGTTACTAAAGCATTATTTGAAATATCTAATATATCAGTTGAAGATATACTAATAGTAATATTTCCTTCTATATCATCATCTGCTGTTGCCAATAAAGTATAGGTATTTGCATTTGTTGTTTTAAATGTTCTTTTGCTAGCATTTGTAATTAAAATATCATTTATATCAAAGCCTGTTACATCTTCTGAGAATGTAAAAGTAAAAGTAATATTTTTATTAGAATTATTTAAAGTATTAGCTTGATTATCACTTATACTTAAAGTAGGTGCTTTTGTATCAGGAATGCTAATATTATATACTACTTCCTTTATACTCTTAATAATATTTTTTGGTATATTTTTTTTAATTCTCTCATCTTCTAAGGTTTCTTTTATAGCTTGTTTTTTCTTTTTTAATAAAGCATTATTTATAATTGCCTTTTCTAATTGCTTTATTTGTTCATGAACCTTTGAAGCATCACTATTTGTAAGTTTTGCAAAAGATGCTAAAAGAAGACCATATTTACTTTCATTGTTATTTTCTTTTATTGTATCTTTACCTAATATTTTTGGAGTAGTTTTAGTTATATCAAAATCTTCTCCTATAAAAATCTTTGCTATATTTTTATTTTCTTTTTCTATATCCTCATTACTTAATTTTTCAAGTTTTTCAAGTTTTTTTACAGCTATACTTGTAAATGGTGTTATATTAACTATAAAACCTTTTTTATCACTTACTACAGATATAGCTTTTAAAATTATATCTGTGGCATCTTTTTCATCCCCATCTATTTCATCTATATATTTTCCACCATTTGAAGATATACTAACAGCTCCTGTATATGAGCCTATACTAACTTCATATCTACCCTTATCATTAGTAGTAGTACTAGCTAATAAAACATTTGTATCAAGTCTTCGTATTTCTACTGTTGAGTTTTCAATAGGACCTTTGGCTAATAAACCACTTATTGTATTATTACTTAAAGTATCATTGCTATGTTTTTTAGAATTTTCAGAACTACATCCTGAAAGTAATAATGAAATAAAAACACTTAGAAGCAATAAGTTTTTTTGAAATTTCATAATGTTCCTTAATTAAAATAAATTAAGCTATTATATAACAAACAAACTAAAAATAGTATTGAAATATTTTAAGATAATCCAAGTAAATCTCTAACCTTCTCCATTTTAACACTAGCAATTTTTCTAGCTTTTTTCTCTCCAAGTTCTAAGATTTCTTTTACTTCCTTTGGATTATTTAATAAAGCCTCTCTTTTTGCCTTAAATGGTTCAAAATATTCATTGATTTTATCGAATAACGTGAGCTTAAAATGTCCATATCCCTCGCCTTTTGTATTATATCTATCTTGTAGATTTTCTAATTCATTCTTATTCATAAAAAGTTTACAAAGATTATAAACATTACAGTTTTCCCATTCTTTTACCTCATCTAATTGTTTAGAATCAGTTACTATACTCATAACTTGTTTTTTGATTATTTTTTTACTTCCAAACATATCAATAGTATTAGAATATGATTTAGACATTTTCTCACCATTTGTGCCTAAAACAGTTGAAACTTCATTGTCAACTTTTGATAACGGTAAAGTAAATACCTCCCCATAAGTATTATTAAATGAATTTGCAATATCTCGTGTCATTTCAACATGTTGAATTTGATCTTTTCCAACTGGAACAATATTTGAATCAAATAGTAAAATATCAGCTGCCATTAAAACAGGATAAGAGAATAATCCATGATTAGCACTTATGCCTTTTGCAGTTTTATCTTTATAAGAATGTGCTCGTTCAAGTAAACCCATTGAAGTATGATTTGATAAAATCCAGTATAATTCTAATACTTCTTTTACGCGATGTTGTACCCAAAAAGTAGATTTATTGGGATCTAATCCTAAGGCTAAGAAATTCACAGCTACTTCAAAAATATTTTTTTCTAAAAGTTCTTTATTTTTAACAGAAGTTAAAGCATGATATGATGCAATAAATGCAAATAATTCTCCATCTTCTTGTGATTGAATCATTTTCTTTATCATTCCAAAATAATTGCCTATGTGTATTATTCCTGATGGTTGTATGCCTGAAAGTATTCTCAAAATATCATTCCTTATTAATTTGACAAAATTATATCAAAACTAAACTCTTTTTTTCTATTTTACTAATTACTAATTCTATGTGCATTTGTAAATTATAATACTCACCCATATAAGACAAAGGAACTTTTATATCTAAGCAAACTTCTTCTTGTATTTTTTTTAACTTTTCTAAATTTTCTTTTAATCTTAAAGTATCGTATGTATCTATATTTATATCAATTTCATTTATCTTTTTGTACCATTTAAAAATCTTTGATCGTATAGACCAATTATATAAAGGAAATACACCTTTAAATAAGGGAAATAATAATGTTAATAAAGGTATTAATAATATCTTTAATCTATCAATATTAGAAGCTATCCAATAAGGAAAAATACCTTCTAGCCACGAATCACCTTTTGTTAAATATTTTTTTGCTTCTTCATTTACAATAAAGTTTGTATTTAATAAATTTGGAAATTGATTACTTGAAGAAAAAAGTGTTCTTTTACTATGAATTTCTTTTGTTTTTTTCAAAAAAATTCTTATTAATTCATCTGGCACATTCTTAATACTAACTAATGTAGCAGTTGCTGATAAAAGGTTGATATTTTCATCTGGTAAATTCTTATACAAATCAATAGTACCCTCATAAAGTGTTAAAACATCTAAATAAGTATACTTTCTACTATAGGCATTTGCTCTTTTTATATTAAAAACATTGACATTTGGGTCTTCTAATAAGTCTTGTATAAGTTTTGATTTATGTGAAGCTACTACAAACATAGCACCTATCTCACCTTTTTGTAGTTTCTCTTTTGCACTTTTTGTAGATATATTTAAAAGTTTACTATTTGTAGAATTTATTCCATTATTATTTAATATTATTTTTGATAAATGCTGTGTTCCACTGCCATCTTGTCCAATGGCGATAGTTTTTGAAAATAATTGTACGATATAATCCATTTGATATTTTTCATTTTTGTAAAAAATCCATAAAGGTTCATAATAAATATTAGCTAAAAATTCTAAATTAGAGTCTTTAGAAAGTACCCCTTTTTGAATAAAAGCTATATCAACTTTTTTGTTTTTTAAAAGATTTATATTTTCAACTGAACCTGCTGTATTTATAATGGTAACTTTTATACCCTCTTTTGCTAAAAGTTTTTTATATTCTAATGCCATTGTGTGATAATTGCCATTTATAGAACCACTTGCGATTATCAATTCTTTTTTAGGAGCTGGTTGTATAAACTGTGAAGTTATATAAAACAAGATAGCAATTAAGAAAATAATTGGAAGAGATATTTTTAAAAAATTAAATTTCATAGTTATCCTAAATAAGAAAGTCGTTTACTTTACTAAATTGCTACTTTAAAGATAATAAAATCATATTTTAAATTAAGTTTATATATCTAACTTTAAAATTTCTCTATTACCTTTATGATTAGCTTTTGATAATACTCCTACATTTTCTAACTGTTCTATTATACTAGCAGCTCTGTTATAGCCAATTTTTAGTTTTCTTTGAATATAAGAAATTGATGTTTTATTGTCTTTATAGATTATTTCCTTAGCATCTTCAAATAATTCATCTAATTCACCTATATTTTCTTTATTAGATGTTGAACCTAAGGCTAAAGTTTTTTCTTTAATAAAACTCATATCATAAGAAACTTCTCTTTGTTCTTTTAAAAAATCTACGACTTTTTCAATCTCAGTTTCACTTGACCAAGGGGCATGAAGTCGTACTAGTCCTGACATACCAGGAGGAGTAAATAGCATATCTCCTTGACCAAGTAAAGACTCAGCACCCATAGAATCTAAGATAATCTTAGAGTCAATTCTTTGTCCAACTTTATAAGATAATCTACTAGGTAAATTTGCTTTAATTAAACCAGTAACTACATCAACTGAGGGTCTTTGCGTAGCAACTATAAGATGAATTCCTGAAGCCCTTGCCATTTGTGCTAGTCTTGCTATTGAATATTCTACTTCTTTACCACTTGTCATCATCAAATCAGCTAATTCATCTATGATTATAATTATAAAAGGAAAAGTAGGCATATCTTCTTTTTTTGCTTTTTGATTATAATTGTCAATATTTTTTGTTTTTGTTTTGCTCATTAAAGCATAACGCCTCTCCATCTCAAGTACCATATTTGCTAAAGCATTTATTGCTTCACCTGCTTTTGTAATAACAGGAGTTAGTAAATGGGGAATATCGTTATACATTGAGAATTCCAACATTTTTGGATCAATCATAATAAGCTTTAAATCATCTGGTGAATTTTTATATAATAGTGATAAAATCATTGCATTAATTCCAACAGATTTTCCAGACCCAGTTGTCCCTGCTATTAATAAATGTGGAAGTTTTTTAAGATCCGTTACAAAAGCTTGTCCAACTATATCTTTCCCTAAAATCATAGTTAAAGGTGATTTGGAATTTTTAAATATTTCACTTTCTAAAAGTTCTCTTATATAAATAGTTTGCATATCATCATTTGGTACTTCTATGCCTATTACATCTTTTCCAGGAATTGGAGCTTGTATTCTAATCGTTTGTGCTTTTAATGCCATAGCTAAATCATCTTGGAGATTTAAAATTTTGGATACTTTTACATTTGGTGCAGGTTTAAATTCAAAAGTTGTAACAACTGGTCCTGTGTATGTTCTTACAACATCTCCATCAATTTTAAACATTGAAAGTTTTTCAAGTAAATCTTTTATTTTTTTATCAATAACACTTTCTGACATACGAGATTTTTTATTTGTTATTGGTTTTTGGAAAAAAGAACTATTTGGTAGTTTAAAATCTTTTGGTTTTTCACTCTCCCCTAGTTCTATTTCTTCTAATAGTTTTTTATTTTCTTCTAGCTCTTCAACAATAATGCCATGAAAATGTGTATCTTTTTTATTGTTTTGTGTATCATTTGTATCTTTTATTTCTTCATTATTCTCATTATTTATTTCATTTATATTTGCTTTTATATCATCATCATTAGTAGTTTGGATAATGATACTTGCCGTATCTCCTTGCTCTTGAACAATAACATCATTTTTATTCATATATATATCTTCATTTTGAAGTTTTTTAGATTTTAAAGTTTTTTTAGATTTTTTATCAGTAAGTTGCTTTTCAAGAATTTGTATTTTATTTTTATTAAAATTTGTTATAAAATTAGGTAAAGAAATTTCTATATTTATATCTTCAAACAAAATCAATATAGAAATAATAAAACCAATAAGAATAAAAATACACAAGCCTATAAATCCTATGAACATATTCATACTAGAAACAATAAAATTACCAATTTCACCTGAGTTCATACCTGACTTTATAAGCAAAGATTGTAATATCAAAGAAGATAATACAAATAATATAAAAGCTATTGATTTAGTAAAAAAATCTTTTTTATTAATCTTTATTTTAAAATTTAATAAAAACAATGGGTATAAAATTAGTATCAAATAAACATAAGAAATAAAACCAAAATATTTATGAGAAAAATTTGCAAAAACAAATCCAATTAAGCCTACATTTTCTTTAGCATTATTAAATATTGCATATTCAAAGTAAATAATTATAAATAAAACTATAAGTGATATGATTTTTTTAAATATTTTAAAACCTTTATTTTTTTAACAATCGTGAAATTGTACCTTGAAGTCTAAGCCATTGCTTATGCTTCATTAAAGGAAATCCAGCCCATTGCACTTTTTCCTCTTTTATATCTTTTGTAACTCCACCTCTTGCTGATATAATAGTAAATGCAGCAATTTCAAGATGTCCAGCACTTCCACTTTGAGCGCCCATTTGAACATATTCTTTTAAAACACTTGAACCAGCTAAGCCAACTTGTCCAGTTAAAATACAACCTTTTCCTAAAATACAATTATGTGCAATATGAACTAAATTATCAATTCTTACACCATCAGAAATAATCGTTGAATCAAACACGGCTCTATCTATTGCACAGTTTGCACCAATTTCTACATCATTTCCTATTAGCACATTTCCATTTTGATATATTTTGATATATTTTCCATTTTTTTGTGCAAACCCAAAACCATCACTTCCTATAATTGTACCTGCATGAATTAAACAATCATTTCCTATAATACATTCTTTATATATAACAACATTTGGCATAATAATAGTATTTGACCCAATGCTCACATTATCACCAATATATGCACCACTTAAAATAGTGCAATTATCACCAATATTGACATTAAATCCTATATTAGCATTTGGCATAATAATAGTATTTGAACCAATTTTGGCTTTTCTACCTTGTGTTTGCACTGTTTTACTTGAAAATAATTTACTAGTTTTTGCCAAATTTACATAAGGTTCTTCACAAACTAAAGCTATTGTATTTGTTGGAACATATACTTCATCTTCTTTTTTTACAAAAACTGCTCCAGCTTTTGTATTTTTTAAATCTTTTATATATTTTTTGTTTTCTAAAAAAGATATTTCGTTTTTATTTGCATTTTCTAAAGTATTCAAAGCTTCTATATTTAAATCTATGTCGCAACTTAAATTTGTATTTTTTAATATATCTTTTAAAAGCAATTTTTTTCCTTATCTTTCTATAGCTACTATACCACTTCTTACTATTTCAAGTGGATTAAATTTACTCATAACATCAATAAAATTCTCAATTCTAGCAGCTGAATCAGTTGCTGATACTATAATAGCTGTTTTTGTTACATTTTGTATTGAGCCATTGTAAGCTCTTGCTATTACATCTATATCTGATAAATTATTATCAATTGAGAATTTCATTAACACTGTATCTTTTTCAATAACATTTTTATGTTCATTTACTTTTAAAACTGGTACTAATTTATTTAATTGTTTTACAATTTGATCAATGACTCTTTTATCACCCGTTGTCACAATGGTCATACGAGAATATTCACTATTTGTAATAGGTGATACTGTTAATGAATCTATATTATATCCTCTAGCTGAAAATAAGCCTACAATTCTTGATAAAGCACTATCTTCATTTAATACAATAATTGATATAACTCTTCTTAAAATTGTTATATCATAATAATGGTTATCACTATGCATTATTCATCTCCTAATAAAGTCATTTCATTTAAAGCATGTCCATTTGGAACCATAGGAAAAACCTCTTCATGTCTTTGCACAAGTACTTCAATCATTGCTACTTTTTTATTTTTAATAGCATCGCTTAAAGCCAAATCAAATTCTTCTTTTGTATGCACTTGATAACCACATCCCCCAAAAGACTCAACTAACATTTTAAAATTTGGTTGCATTATTAAATCAGTTTCGGAGAGTCTATTTTCATAAAACATTGTTTGCCATTGTCGCACCATTCCAAGATAATTATTATTTAAAATAATATTAATAACAGGCAAATTACTTTCAACACAAGTCATTAATTCTTGAATATTCATTAAAATAGAACCATCACCTGTAATATTAATAGAAATAAAATCTTTATCTCTCATGGCTCTAGCAACTCCTAAGGCAGCAGGTAAACCAAAGCCCATAGTTCCTAAACCACCAGAAGTAATAAACTGTCTGGGTCTTGAAAAAGGAAAAAATTGAGCTGTCCACATTTGATGTTGTCCTACATCTGTTGAGACAATAGCTTTCTCTCCTATTAATTCACCTACTCTTTTAATTACCCATTGAGGTTTCAAAATGTCATTTGAATCAATAAATTTTAAAGGCTCTTTTTTTCTATATTCTGCTAAAAGTTCTACCCAATTAGAATAATCATTTACACTTACTTCGCTTAATGCACTAATCATACCTTTTAAAGTGACTTTTAAATCTCCTACAATTGGATAGTCTGCTTGTATAAGTTTAGATATAGATGCTGGATCTATATCTATATGAATAACTTTTGCTTTTTTTGCAAATTGATCCAGTCTTCCAGTTACCCTATCATCAAATCTTGCACCAAGTGAGATTAATAAATCAGTATCATGTGCTGCCATATTTGCACAATATTCTCCGTGCATTCCTAACATACCACATAATAATGGATTAGTATGACCCATAACTCCTCTTGCCATTAAAGTTTCAACTGCTGGTATATTTGCTAATTTTGCAAATTCTCTAATCTCATCACTACAATTTGCGATTACAGCTCCACCACCTATATATAACAAAGGTTTTTTAGCTTTACAAATTGCGTCCATAGCTTTTTTTAATTGTTTTTTATTGCAATTAATAGTTGGTTTATATGTAGGAATATTAACTTCTTTTGGATATTCAAATATTCCAAGTTCACCTGTAATATCTTTTGGTATATCAATATGAACAGGTCCTGGTCTTCCTGTGCTTGCTATATGAAATGCTTCTTTCATAATGCGAGGAATATCTTCAAGTTTATTTATTAAATAGTTATGTTTAGTACATGGTCTTGAAATTCCAACTGCATCAATTTCTTGGAAACCATCTGTTCCAATTATCGTTGTAGGCACTTGTCCTGAAATAACAACTAAAGCAATAGAATCCATATAAGCAGTTGCTAATCCTGTAACTGCATTTGTAAATCCAGGTCCACTTGTAACTATAGCCACACCAACTTTGCCTGTACTTCTTGCATATCCATCTGCTGAATGTACTGATGCTTGTTCATGCCTTGATAATATATGCTCAAAATGATTTTGTTTATAAATTTCATCGTAGACATTCATAATAGCGCCACCAGGGTATCCAAAGACTACTTCCACCCCTTCATTTTTCAATGATTCAATAATCATTTTTGCGCCACTTATTTTCATAATGTATCTCCTTAGTAAATTAAATGCTATTTTACAAAATTAATTATAAATATAACTTAAAAAATATAGTATTTTGTTTTTTATAAAAAATATAGTATACTATATATAGGTTTTAATGAAGGATTTATTATGAATATTTCAAATATAAATAACAATCTTAATAATAATACTGGTCTTGAAGTTAATAACAAAATAAATGAAACTAAAAGTTTAAGTCAAATTAATGACATAAATAATGAAGATAAGAATTTATTTGTTAAAGACTACAATAAAAGCAGAGATGAGTTATCACTTAATTTGCAGTCATTAAATGACGGTATTGCTATAAGTAAATTCACTCAAAAAGCTTTAGATATCAATATACAAAATCTAACACAAGTAGAACAAAAATTTACTGAGCTTAAAAATGATAATCAATTTGAAACAAATGATACTATTATAAAAAATGAACTTTTTCAAATAAAAGAGCAAAATCATCAAATCAAATATAAAAATGAAAATATTTTTGTAGAAAACAATATTGAAGAAAATTTAATATCAATTGTAACGCAAGATACTTATCATGCAATAAATAAACCTGATATGACTAAAATGATTAACGATTTAATAATTGGAACTTCTACGAATGATTTAAATTCTAGTTTAGGTTTAGAAAATGCTATAGGACAAATTCACAATACTATTGATGAAGTAAAAAGTGTTAAAGAACAATTTGCTAAAATAGATGATGAGTTAATATCAAGTGCAAAATCTTCTATTAATAATCAGATGGATTTATCTAAGAAAATGAACCTTCAAATAAACTTTGGAAAAGAAGTTATGGATTTCTCCAAAACAAATATTTTAGCTAATATTGGCTATTTAGTAGCATCTCAAGCAAATATTGTTCAAGAACAAAGTACGAGATTATTATCTTAAAAAAATTCTAAAAATTCTAAAAATTATTTTTTATCATCTTTATTTTCATCAAAAACATAAAATTTCTTTAATAGCTGAATTAAAGATATAAAGAAAGTTACCATAGCTGGTCCTAATATCATACCCCAAAATCCAAAAGTAGATAAACCTGCAACAATTGAAAAGAATATTAATAATTCATTAATAGCTGTTGGTGTTTTAACAATTTTTTCATTTATGTACTTTATAATCATAGGTTTTAGAAAAGTATCAGCAATTATAGAAATAACTAATACAGAATATACAGCAATAATAATTGCATTTGTTAGCGTTCCTGTAACAGCTTCATATATCATAACAGGCACCCACATAATGATACCTCCAAATACAGGAATTAAAGAAGCAAAACCATATAAAACACCTAATAAAATACCATCATAAGAGAAAAATGTAACAAAAATACCAAATAACAAGCCCTCAAATACAGCTGTGACTAATATAGAATATAAAACAACAGACATTACATTTGATGATTCATAAAATAATTCATTTGAATCATCTTTTTTTAAAGGCAACATATCTTTTATAGTATGAGATAAAGATAAGCCATAAAAATTAAAAAAGAAATAAAATATTAAAATCATAATCATATTAATAATAAATGCAGCAGAATTCTTACCTAAGTAAGCCCCAAAAGATATAAGATACTGGATATATTCTTGTATATTTACTTTTTGTAAAATCGTCTTTAAATTGTCTTTTATAACAATAAAATCATCAGATATATTTTCAACCCAAGCTTGTATGATATCAAATATTTGAACTAATGCTTGTTGATCTATTTGATTAATTAAAGAGGCAAAGGAAAAAATACAATACAAAATTGGCACAAAAAATATTGCAGTTAAAAATATAGTCATAATAAGAGAGCTAATCAAAGCACTTTTGATTTTATTTTTAATATAAATATAAAAAGAATGTGTAGCAACTGCTAATAAAAGTGCCACAATTAAGGGTGTTAAAAATGGATTAAAAAGTTTTATTAAAAAAAAAAGTGTTAGAATAGTAAGTGTTAGTAAAAAATATTGTGCTTTCAAAATAAATTTTCTTCTATTTTCAATAATGGTATTTTAAAAAAATCATAAGTTTTTAAACTAGCAATTCTTCCTCTTGCAGTTCTTTCAATAAAACCATTTGCAAGTAAATATGGTTCAATGGCATCTTCAATGGTACCTTCATCTTCACTCAATGCTGCTGCAATGGTAGATAGACCCATGGGTCTGCCTTTATTTGATATTAAAAGTTTTAATAAATTGATATCCATTTCATCAAAACCAGCTTCATTAACTCCTAATTCATCTAACGCAAATTTACATCTTTTTAAATCTATAATATTTTCATTCTCAACTTCAGCAAAATCTCTAACTCTTCGTAAAAGCCTTAATGCTACACGGGGAGTTCCTCTGCTTCTTTGTGAAATTTCATAAGAAGCATCTTGATTTGTTTGTTTATTTAATTTTTTTGCTGCGATATTAACAATTTGACTTAATTCTTTATTATCATAAAATTGCATTCTAAAGTGCATTCCAAATCTTTCACGTAAAGGATTTGACAACATTCCAGCTCTCGTCGTTGCACCAATGAGCGTAAATCTTGGAAGATCAATTTTTACAGTTTGTGCTGCTGGTCCTGAACCAATGATAATATCTAATCTGTAATCCTCCATCGCAGGATACAGTATCTCTTCAACAGCAGGACTTAATCTATGTATTTCATCTATAAATAAGATATCACCTTCTTCAAGATTAGTCAAAATTGCTGCTAAGTCACCAGATTTTTCAATCATGGGTCCTGCTGTTATTTTAATATTTGAATTCATTTCATTAGAAACCAAATATGCTAAAGTTGTTTTTCCAAGTCCAGGAGGTCCATAAAAAAGAATATGATCTAACGCTTCAGCTCTTTTTTTACTAGCAGTAATAAAAACTTTTAGATTTTTTTTTATTTTTTTTTGACCAATATAATCATCCCAAGTAGAAGGACGTAGACTTACATCTAAAGTATTTTCTTCAAAAGAAATTTCTTCTACTTCAACAATTCTTTCCACGTTTAATATTCCTCATCTTTTGATGGAAATGAAGAGTTTTGCACGTCTTTTCTATATTCATTAACAGCTTTTTTTACTAAAGATGCACCATTCATATAATGTCTTACAAATTTTGGCTTAAAATCTTCAAATAAACCTAACATATCAGACCATACTAAAACTTGCCCATCAGTATTATTTCCAGAACCAATACCAATAGTAGGGATATTAACAGATTCTGTGATTTTTTTAGCAACTTCGCTTATAACACCTTCAATAACTATAGCAAAAGCACCTGCTTTTTCAACTGCTTTTGCATCTTTAATGAGCTTGTTAATATCTTCTTGTGTTTTTCCTCTTACTTTATACCCACCTTCACTTCTTACATATTGAGGCATAAGTCCAATGTGAGCCATAACAGCTATTGAATTTGAAGTTAAATGCTTAATGATACCTGCCCTATCTTCTCCGCCTTCAATTTTAATTGCTTTTGCATTACACTCTTGATAAACTTTAACTGCATTTTTTAATGCAATTTTTTTATTAGTATATGTACCAAAAGGCATATCTAAAACTACAAAAGCCTTAGAGGCACCTGTACAAACAGCTTTTGTATGATAAATCATTTGTTCTAAAGTAGCACTTAGAGTATCTTCTTTTCCTGCAAAACTCATATTTAAACTATCGCCTACAAGTAAGATATCTGCAATTTCTTTAAAGAGGTTTGCAAAAAGTGAATCATACACTGTGATTACTGTTAGTTTTTGCTTATTTTTAGAATTTTTTATTTTATTTATATTCATATATTCAACATTATTTTTTATAATACTCATATTTTCCTCTTGATTTTTCTAAACTTTATATTCTTAATTTGGATTTTATTATTCTATCATATTTTACTTTATTAAATAATTATCTATAGATAAAATTATTTATATAAAATATTTTAAAGCATTGCTCTTAAGTTTTTTATATATTTCATTAAAATCAACAGGATACACTCTTGTGTCAGCTATTGATGTTATAAAGTTCGTATCACCTATCCACCTTGGAAGTACATGATAATGAATATGTTCTTCTATTCCAGCACCTGCTGCTTTATTTATATTCATACCTATATTAATGCCTTGTGCATTTAATATTTCTTTTAACATTTTTGTAGCTTGCTTTACAAGTAAAGACATTTCTATCCAAGTTTTATCATCTAAGTTTTCAGTATTATTTGTGTGAACATTTGGTATTACCATTAGATGCCCAGGTGAGTATGGATATTTATTCATAACAACATAAGAATTTTTAGCTCTAAAAAGTACAGCAAATTCTTCATCTTGTTTGGGATTTTTAACAATATTACAAAAAACACAAATATCTTTTTTGTGATTTATAACATATTGTGTTCTCCAAGGTGCGTATAATCTGTTCATAAGTAATCCTAAATAAAATTTGGTGCATCATTTGCAAATAAAATTAAATCTTTCTTTTTAGTATAGTCAATCAAAGTTTCTTCTAGTTTATTTTTATCTTTTAATATAAATGTTTTTGCTTCATCAATATATTTTGTTAGTATGGATATATTTAGTGTTCCAGTTAAGATAACATAATCAAAATTTTTATTAATACTTTGTGCTAATAAAATATTCGCATCAAGAGTAGACTCAACTAAGCCAGGTGTTATTATAACTTTTCTTCCTTCATAAGATGAACATATTTTAATAGCCTCTAACATACCCTCAAGGTTACCATTAAAACTATCATCAATTATGACTTTATCATTTGCCCTTGATAACTCTAACCTATGTGAAGTGGCTTTTATATTTTTAATAGAATTTCTAATTTCTTTTATGCCTATGCCTAATTCATATGCCAGTAAAATAACAGCTGTTAAATTAATAGCATTAAATGAACCTAAAATAGGAGCATAAAAATCTTCATCTTTTTCATTAATAATCACAGTAAACCATAAACCATCAAGGTTACTCATAGTTATGTTTAAATTTTGTGGAAACTTCATAATTTTATCATATTCTTTTATAGGCACACTATTATGTACAAAACCTTTTATCATAGAAGGAGATTGTAAAATTTCCATTTTAGTAGTAATGATATTATCTAAAGTTTTAAAATACTCAATATGCTGTTCTCCTACACTTCCAATAATACAGTATGTGGGTTCTAAAAACATAGTAATTTCTTCTATGTCTCCTTTTTGTCTAGCTCCAGCTTCTGCTATATAAATTTGTGTTTTATTATTTAAATTTGTATTTACATCTACTAAAATACCTGTAATGGTATTTACAGAACGAGGAGTTTTATGTACCTTGTATTTATCTTTTAATACTTGATATAAATAATTTTTAATAGAAGTTTTACCATACGACCCTGTAATTAAAATAGTTTTTAATTTAAAAAAAGTTTTAAGTTTTTCCTTTGCCTTATGTTTAAAAGAAATAAAAAATATCTTCTCTAAAATACTTGATATACCATAAGATAATAATAAGGGTACAAAAATTATTGAAATACTATATTCACCCATACTTAAAAAAAGTATTTCAAAAGCAAAAGTAATAAATAGTAAAATAGCCAAAAATCTTTTAACTCTTGAAGTTAAAACTAAAGACTTAGTAAGTTTAATATTCCAAAAAACAAAACTTGTTAAATACAATACATAAAAATACAATAAAAAATAAATATTATCTAAGATATAAAACAATACAATAGGCATTAAGAAATATGTGATATGCCATTGCCATTTATGATGTTTTAATATTACTCTTTCTAAACGATAATCATACCACTGTAAATTTGTGATTAAATACCAACCCAAAGACATAATTAAGATTATGTGTGTAAATATATTAAAGTATTCCATTTTCAATTCTTCTACTAATATCTTCTACATTCTTGCAAAAGAAAAAGTGATCTCCTTTATAAGATGTAAAAGTGCTGTGTTTGATTAATGAGTTTATAGTTTTACCAGACTCTATGCTCGTAGCAGTATCATCTGTCCCCCAAAAAATCAAAGCATTATTTATAAAGTTTTCAAATATACTTTTAAAATCTTCATTAACAATATTTTTAAAAGTTTGATACATAACTTCACTCATATTGTTAACATCACTACTTCTAAAGATAGAAGTAAGCCTATTTAAACCTAAAGTATTAAAAGATTTAGCAAGAATAATCTGAGTTCTAACGCAAAGAGATTTGTCTTCTAAAATTCCAGCACTACTTAAGAGTACAAGGTTTTTAGGATTTAAAAGTACTGCTATTTTTCCACCAAAAGAATGACCTATTATGGTATGGAAAGTAGAATTTAATTTTGATAAAAAACTTTTGATAATCTTTGAATAATCAAAAGTATTTAAGGCACAATCATTTGATGATTTACCAAAGCCAGGAAGATCTATATAAATATGTCTAAAATTATCTAAATATTTATGAAAAACTTTTTTCATAAACTCTTTATTACAAGCCCAACCATGTAAAAAAACTATATCTTGTGTTTTATTTGAATTTAGTATTTCATACGATATATCAAATGATTTATCAAGGTATTTGACAGTTTTAATAGCCAAGTTTATTTTCCCTTACTTGCTTGAATTTTATTAACATATTCATAAGTAATAGGTATTTGTTTCTTTTTAGGAAGATTTGATGCTAGATTTTTGAACAAAGAAGAAAAATCATCAAATAAATAATTAGCCATAGACCCAGGAATAGAATTGATTTCATTTAAATATACATCATCTTCAACAACAAAGAAATCACATCTTATAATTGAGCCTTCAAATAATTCATTATATAAAATTTTAAAATTACTTTTTAACTTTTCTTCAAGGTTTGCTGATATATCTGCTTTTGTAGCTGTTGATGTTCTTGAAAAATCTAAATATTTTTTATCAAAATCTAAAAAATCAACTTTTTGTGGCTCTTCTACAATAGAAAAGTGAAATTCATCTTTTATTTTACATCCTGCTAAATTATATTCTTTAATACCTTTTATGAAAGGTTCTATTATAACATTATTATCAAATTCATAGGCAATATCAAGTGCATATTCTAGTTCATCTTTATTCTTAACTATACTAACACCAATGGAGCTACCAAGTCTTAAGGGCTTAATTATTATTGGATATTGATTTATGATAACTTCATCATTTTTGTTATAATATTTATATGTTATTGTTTTAACATTTAAACTTAAAGCATAAGCTTTTGTAAGAAACTTATTAGAACTAATACTACAAGCTTCCACACGAGGTGCTAAATAAGGAATATCATAAAACTCAAATAAAGAAGATAAGATACCATCTTCTCCATCTCCTCCATGACTTAAGTTTAAAACTACATCAAAATCTATTGTTTTGTTTGAAAATACTCCTTTAGTAAAAAAGCTTTTCTTACTAAGATATACTTTATTATATTTTGTATATTCACCCAAACTAAATAGTCTTGATTTTATTATATTTGTTGGAATATGATAAAAATCTCTATTTTTATCTAAAAATAAATATATTAATTCATCTTTAATAACATCTTTCATAGCAATAGCACTTACAATTGAAATCTCATGCTCAAAGCTAATACCACCAAATACTATAATTATCTTCATTTATTACCTTTTATAATTTATTATTTTTGTAATTTTTTCAGAGCTTCTTTTACTAAATCGCTGGTATTCACCGATATACAAGTTTTCAAAATTTTTGTTACTAAATCTTTTTTAAATCCTAAAGATTCAAGTGCCAAAGAAGCTTCTAGTGAATAATTATTAGAATCATCTACTTCACCATCTACAATAAAACCTGATAATTCTACTAAAATCCTACTAGCTCCTTTTGGACCAATACCTGGAACTCTTTTAAGCATAGTTACATCATTTGAATTTACTATTGTAGAAAATGAACTTGGTGTAAATGTTGAACAAATGGCAAGTGCTACCTTTGGTCCTACTCCATTTATCTTAATAACTGTATCAAAAAGTTTTTTTTCATCTGAATCTAAAAAGCCATATAAACTTTGTGAATCTTCTTTTATAATATGTGTTATAAATAACTTTATATCATTTGTAATTATCTTCGAGCTACAATTAATGGAGACAAAAACTTGGTATGTAATTCCATTTACATTGACATTTAAAACAGTTGGTTCTTTTTTTTCTATTAAGCCATTTAGCCCTATTATCATATTAATTCTTTTTTATTTATTTTTATTTATTAAGATTTTATTATATAATATTTCAACTTAAATCACGAAAAATTACAAAGTTCAATAGGTTTTATAGGTTAGATTAAGCTTTAGTCATTTATATTTTTATTTAAATCAAAATTATTTGCCTAAGCAAAATTCACCAAACATTAAATCTAACATTTGTTCATTATCATAAGGTCTTGTAATATTTGAAATATTCTCTAAGGCTTGAGTGATATAATATGAGAAAAATTCTAGCTCACCTGTTAATAGAGGTTCTTTAGAGTGTTCAATATTTTTCAATGTTTCTTCTACTGAAATAATCTGTCTTTTAGAAATTAGAATCATTTCATTTGTATGTGAATTCATATCCAAAATATCTTGTATACTTTGAATTAAAGCTTGGATATTAGTTTTTGTTGATAGCTTAATATAATTTTGAATATTAGAAGTATCAAATTTAGTTTTCAAATCTATTTTATTAATTACTTTTATAATATGTTTATCTTTATTGTTTTTTAATAAACTTAAGATATTTTTATCTTCTTCATCACATAAAGAGTTATTATCAAATAAAGCTACAATAATATCAGACTGTTCTATAGCTTCAAGAGATTTTTTAATACCTAATTGTTCTATAACATTATCTGAGTGTCTAATACCAGCAGTATCAACTATCTTTATAAGATGAGTTCCTATTTTGATAAACTCTTCAATAGTATCTCTGGTCGTACCTGCAACTTGGCTTGTTATTGCTCTATTAAAGTTTAATAGCTTATTTAACAAAGAAGATTTACCGACATTTGCTTTGCCAATAATACATATCTTAAAACCTTCAATTAAACCCTCACGCCTTTTACTAGCTTCTAATGTTGAGCATAATTTTATAATCGTAATTTTAATTTTAGAATTTATTTGTTTTAAAATATCTTTTGGTAAATCTTCTTCTGCATAATCAATAGATACTTCTGTATATGCTAAGATATACAATAGATCAGCTCTTATTTCATTTACAAAAGTACTTAGTTCACCTTTTAATTGTCTAGCTAATAGCTTCACACCATCTTCACTAGTTGCTTGTATGATTTTTGATATTGCTTCTGCTTTACTTAAATCTATTTTATTATTTAAGAAAGCTCTTTTTGAAAACTCACCAGCATTTGCAAGTCGTGCATCTAATTTTAAAATTTCATTTAATATGATATTAGTAATAACAATACCACCATGACATTGAAATTCAACGATATCTTCACCTGTAAAAGAATGGGGAGCTTTGAAGTATAAGATTAAGGCTTCATCAATAAGTTCATTTGAACTATCATAAAGACTAGAAAGTGTTGCTAGTCTTGTTTGTAGTTTATCTTTTTTTGAAATTTTAAGTGCAATTTGTAAAGCATTAGAACCTGATACTCTAATAATAGAAATAGAACCCATAGCATTAGCTGTAGCAATTGCTACAATTGTATCATCATACAAGATTATTTATCTTTAGTTTTATACTCATTAACAAGTATGTATTGAGAACCCTTGATATTTTTTTTAACGACAATATACTTATTTGGAAATTCTTCTCTTAATCTTGTTAATGTAATATGTACTAATATTCCATCTAGTAATTTAGTTTTAAAAAAACCTTTTTCATATATTATTTTTATAACAGGTTCTAAATATTGGTCAATAGCATTTTCTTGATTTTGTAAAAATTCTGCAATTTCTAATCTTAACATAAGATTAAATTTATTATTTATCCAGTTAAATAAGATATACGATAGTGCCTTATATCTATAGCCTTCTTTTCCTATTAATAAAGCTGAGTCTTTACCTTTAAATTCAATATACAATGTTCCTTCATCAAAAAACTCTACTTTAATCTTCTCCATATCATAACAAGAATTATCAAATAATGAATTAAGTCCAAATTGTACTTCTTCTATAATTTTATCTTTGTCTTTTTTTATTTTTATAATGCCTATATCGTCAATTTTTTTTTCTTTGTCATAAAAATTATCAAAAATCTTTTCTTTTGTTTCTATTATAGGAACTTTACTAATAATCTTAGGGGTAGGTTCTTCTTTTGTTTCATTTATTTTTAATGTAGAAGCTTCTTTTGTCTTTTCTATTTCTTCTAATATATTTTTTATTTTTATATCTTTTTTAGCTTCTAAGAAATTTGTTTTTTTATGATTACTTTTTTGATTATGATTGTGTTTTTGATTATGTTTTAAAACAACTTCTATAAGAGCATTTTTTTTGCCAAAGCCTAAGAAACCATTAGAGGCTTCTTGTATGATAGTTATATCAAATTCAGTAATAGAACAAGCAAACTCTTTTGTTGCTTGTTCATATGCTTCTTTTAGTGTTTTTGCTTCAAATATTTTCATAATTATAAACCTTATTTATTGGCTTCTTTTCTTTTTTTGAATAATGTATTGATATAATATTGTTGTCCAATTGTAAATAAATTATTAACAAACCAGTATAGCGTAAGACCAGCTGGGAACCATAAGAAAAAGAAAGTAAATATTATTGGTAAGAATTGGAAGATTTTCTTTTGCATTTCATCTTGCATCGTATTTGGAGTGATTTTTTGTTGTATGAACATTGATGCACCCATTAAAATAGGTAATACATAATATGGATCCATTTCTGCTAGATCTTCAATCCACAACATCCATGGTGCACCTTTTAATTCAATAGAATTTAATAACACTCTATAAATAGCAAAAAATATAGGTATCTGTAAAATTAAAGGCAAACATCCACCCATAGGGTTCGCTCCATGTTTTTTATATAATTCCATCATATGCATTGATTGTTTTTGTTTATCATCTTTATATTTAGCTTGAATATCTTTCATTTTTGGTGCTAAATCTTTAAGTTTTTGCATAGATACCATACCTTTATATGATAAAGGAAATAATATAAGTTTAATAAAAATAGTTAGAAATACAATAGTCCAACCCCAGTTACCAATATAACTTTGCAAAAATGATAAAAATAAAAACATAGGTTTTGCTAAAAATGTGAAAAATCCATATTCTATTACATCAGTTAATTCAGGGTCTATAGCTTCTAAAACTTTAAAGTTTTTAGGACCTGAATAACCACTAAAACTTACATTATCATTACCATGAATAAAGGCTTGTGGATTATCTTCTTCATCTGGCATTAATGAAACTTGTAGTGTTTTTTTAGTATTAAATAAAACATTTGCATAATATCTATCAAAACTTGATATAAATTTAACAGCATTGTAAGATATAGTTTTATCTAAATCTTCATCACTAGTTAGCTCAGTAGTTCCATCACTTAATTTAACAATAACACCATGATCTGCGTACATATCAACTAATACATTTGGTCTAAAGCCATTTGTTATAAAAAAGTTAGCTTTATTTGTTGTTCTAACATTTAAATCATAATGACCACTAGGATAAAACTTAAATGTTTTTGTTAAAATTGTTCCTTTTAGTGTTTGGGTTAATACTAATTTTTGAATACTCTTACTTGCATTAATATTTTCTTGTGATGCTACATAACTTACTTTAAATGCCTCATCATTTAAATCAGCATTTTGGAACCTTACTTCTAAAGGTCTTAATTGTTTTGCTTCAAGTAATTTGATTTGTTTATTATTCTCATCTTTATATTTTAAATCAAGTAAGGTAACTTGTGCAATTCGTCCTAAATTATCTATTTGAATAATATTTCTTTTAGTTTTTATACTAACTATTATATTTTTTATACCAATAGTTTTAGAAGATAATGCTTCTATTGAATTATTGATATCAGTAGCACCTTTGTTAATATTACTTACATTATTTGAAATGTTAGATACATTTGGTGTATTTTTTTTATTTAATTTTTGTTCTTGTTTGACTTTTAATTCTTTTTCTTTTTGTTGTGGCTTAAGTACCAAAAACTCATAAGCTATAAAAAATACAAAAACAATTACCATCATTATTAACATTCTTTTTTGCATAAAACCATTTCCATTACCATTTATATTGTTATTCATTTATTTCTTCCACTCCCTATTTTTTATTACTAAGTATTTATCATTTCCAAGAGGCATATACCAGTATATTATTTTTATTTTTTTAAAACTATAATTTTTAAATTTAAATTTTCTAACAACAGGATAATCAAATCCACCATCAAAATATTGATTGCATTTTAGTATGCGTGTAATTGTAAAATAAATAGCCTTAAAAAGTGTATTATTATCAAAGTGCCATAATGAATATTGTGAACAAGTTGGATAATATCTACATGAACCAAAAGATAGTACGCTAAAATAGCGTTGATATATCCTTATTAGGTACTTTAATATTGCTTTCATTTTTTAAATAATTCTAATCTTTTAAATGCAAAATTAAAAGCACTTTTTAACTCAGTAATATTTTTATCAAATATATTACTTTTGACTATAAAAATATATTTTCCAGATTTAATCTTGTCATCATACACTAAAAGCATAGCTCTCAACTTTGCTTTGGCTTTACTTCTTTTTACTGCATTGCCTACTTTTTTTGAAGCTACAAAAGCAAAAGAGTATTTTTCATCAGGCATAAAAAAAGCGACAAAAGAGTGGGTGTGCCACTTTTTACCGCTTTTATACAAGAGATTAAAATCTTTTGATTTGTTTAATCTGTAACCTTTGCTTAAATAGCTAATCTTCTTCTTCCTTTAGCTCTTCTTGCTTTAATGATTTTTCTACCATTTTTTGTTTTCATTCTAATTCTAAAACCGTGAGTTCTTTTTCGTGGAGTATTATGTGGTTGATATGTTCTTTTCATATTTGATGCCTTTTTATATTGGATAATTAAGTCGCGTATTATAGAAGATAATTGCTTAAAACTAGTTTAGAGATATCTAAAATAATACTTGATTTAGTTTAATTTACTAAAAACTATTAGAATTATTAAGTAAAGTTCCAAATTATAGAAAAATATAAGTATTATTATATAAATTAGAATATATTTTATTTTTATAAGTACTTGCACAATTAATAGGAATAGCAAAGCATAAAGAGATTTAGATGTGATTATAAAACAAGACATAAAAAATATAAGGCTAATTGGCATACAAGGTAAGCTACCTATCTAATAAGTTTACCAGATATTCATATTGTAGATTTAAAAAAGTAGCCTTATACTCTTGAATTATTTTTAACAGCGATTTAAAAGTTACACAATTTTATGAAGAAGAATAATCTAACCGTATTAGTATACAGTTAGATTTACACTCTGTATTCTTAACTACAAGCTAAATACTTCATCTAAACAATTCAATGAAGTATTGTATACTTATTTCTTATCTGCTTCAAATTGTCCTTTTAAATTTATATTTCCTGTATCATTATGTGTGTCTGAATTACTTTTAATAAAGTCTTTTTTAGATAAATCTACTCTACCTTTAATTTTATTTGCTTCTTTTCCATAAAAAGTACCACTACCAACACCTGTAGTTCCCTTTTCTCCTTCAATATCTATATTCGAATTGTTTCTATTAACAGAACCTTTAAAATTTAAAGCATCCTTATCATATCCACCTAATTTAATTTTTCCCTTACTAATTTCATTAGCTTTTGCACCTAAATCAATAAGCATTTCTATTGTAGTTCCCTTAGGAATTGTTAATTTACTACCATCAACATCTATATATTGGCTATCTTTATTATAAGCAGTACCATTAAAGTTTCCTTTATATGTTTTTTTTGCATTATTATAATTAAAATAATCTGGCAAAGTTTTAACATCTGTATCTGGTGTATCTGTATCTGTATCTGGTGTATCTGTATCTGGTGTATCTGTTTCAGGTGTATCTGTTTCAGGTGTATCTGTTTCAGGTGTATCTGTTTTTGGTGTATCTGTTTTTGGTGTATCTGTTTCAGGTGTATCTGTTTTTGGTGTATCTGTTTTTGGTGTATCTGTTTTTTCTTTTTTAGCTTTTTCTTTTTTAGCTTTTTCTTTTTTAGCTTTTACTTTTTTAGCTTTTACTTTTTTAGCTTTTACTTTTTTAGCTTTTACTTTTTTAGCTTTTACTTGTGCTTTCTTAGTGTTTTGTGTATTAGTTTTTGCTTTGTTAGTTTTTAGTGTATTCAATTTTTGTGTATTTTCTTTGTTTATCTTTATTTCTTTTGTACCTTTTGTACTTTTACTTATCGTACTTTTATTTACAGAAACATCATCAATTAATATATTTGATGAAAAAGAAACAGATTTATTGATTTTATATAAATCATTATTTCTAATTTTTTTGACTTTTAATTTAATATTAGCAGGATTAATACTCACAAATTTTCCAGCACTAACTGTTATTCCTCTTTTTGTTTTAAAGCTAGTAACATAAATCTTACCTTCAGTACAAAATATATCTTCTTTATTTTGTTGAATGTTCATAACAATTTGAGTTCCTCTTATTCCAATAGAAGCAGTTTTTGTTTTTAAAATAAATTTTTTGGGAGCTATTTTACCGATTTTACCAGTAATAGTTCTAAAAATACCTTTAAACATAGAAAATTCTGCTTTTACATTTTTATTTTTTTCATCAAATAAATACTCATTTACTTTAAATACCGAATTATTTCCTATTGATATAATTGTCTGATCTTTAAAAAGCAACTGAAGCTTTGAATTCTTTTTGGTTTCAATTTGATCTTGTTTTTTTATATTACTTTCTCTTGTTACAAAAAATGTTTTACCATCTCTTATAATACTTACTTCACCTTGTAAGGCAACAACTTTTGCAATATTTGCATAAGCAACATTTGTCATAAATAAGACACTCAATAAAATTATTTTTTTACATAAACTACTCATAGTAACTCCTTTTAACATTATTTTACCAAGATATACTTTTAATATAGCTTAATGATATCTTATTAATCTTATACTTATAAGGATCTTGATTTGAATTATTTCTTGTATGTGTATATCCTATATTGATATTATCACCTCTTTTAATAAGATATTTATACTCAAGTAATATATTGTGATTTATATCTTTTCTAGTAGAATCAAGAAAAAAATTCTTTTCCTTATATTTATTTATATTTATTTCATATTCAAAACTTACTTCATTTTTTTTATTGATTTTATAAAAATAATTAAAACCATTAGCAAATGAATATTTATCTATATCTGTTCTTAAGTCATATTTTTTTACATTTTTACTTATAGTTGTATAATATTTAAAATTATTTAAAATACTATAATTTAAATGATAAGCAATTTTTTTATATTCTTTTCCTTTATATTTATTGTTTAAATAATGAATTTGCCTATATTGTAAATATGTGTAAAATTTGTTTTTATTTAAACTAGAAGTAAAAGAAAAAATATTAAAATCATTGTCTAAATATTGATTAACTCTTGAAGCACTTAGTGCAAGAGCATATATATTATTTTTATGGTAGTAAGATAATTTTGTTTCATATTTTAAAAAAAGTGAATTAGAACTTTTGACTTTTTGAAAATTTTCTTTATAAAATAAAAAAGAATTTTTGAATAATAAATTTTTATTTTGTTTTATAGGATAATAAATATTAATATTAAACATTGAGCTAAGATATGAATCTTTAATTGGACTTTCACCTTGTATAATAATATTATTAAGCCCTGGTAGTTTATAATAAATATTTTCTAAGCCGTTATTTATATTTGAACTTCTATTTAATCCAATCAGTAGTAAGGCACGTCCAAAGTATGTTTTTTTATTTTTATCCATTTTTACTAAGATATTATTAATCTTTTGTTTTGTACCTTGATTAATATTTGATTTTAAAAGTTTTTTAAATTCCCCTTCTGATTCTTCTAATAATTTTTTGTCCATAAGAAGTTTGGCAAACTCAAAGCGAATTTTATGAGATTTTGGATTTTGGATTAATATTCTCTCCAATATTGCAATTGCTTCATCAGCTTTATTGATTTTAATTGCACTTTGTGCTAGAAAATAATTTACATTTATATTAAAATTATATTTTGCAAATAATTTTTTAAATAAATTATACGCTTGTGTATATTCTTTGACATTGTACATAATCGAAGCTGTGATATATTCATTCGTTGATTCAACATTATGATTGTATAGTGTTGGAGAATCCGATCTTACTTTCTTCTTTTTCTTCTTCTTCACTTTTTTCTTAACTTTTTTCTTAACTTTTTTCTTCTTTATTTTTTTCTTAACTTTTTTCTTCTTCTTTTTCAATAAATAAGTTTCTTTTTTTTCTTTTTTTGAATCAAAAACCTTTTTTATATAACTATCTTCAAATTTATTTATTAATTTGAAAATTCTTTGCAACTCTTTTGCTTTAGTAATATTTGGTATTTCTTTAATAAGTACAGAGTATTTTTTATTAGCAGCAACCTTAACTATTAATTTTTCAGGAGAATTTAATAAAAATTGTATTTCTTTATGATATTCATTAGCAACATTAGCATATTTAGAAGATACTAAATAAAGTGAGTAAGTTTTAGCATTCAAACTTAGACAAAAAAATAAAAAAATAAAAAAAAATTTCATTTATTAAACCTCAAAAGTATTAAAGATTTATTATACAATAAAATAATAAATATACTATTTAGATTCATGGGAATAAATAATATTTATATCTTTATTATCATTTTTAATTAATTTTTTACATCTATTGATATAGATTTTATATATATTATCATTAGTTTTTTCCATAGTATTTTCTAAATTAGAAAATACTACAAGTGCTTCTTTGAAGCTAGCTTGTTTGTATAAATCAATTGCTTTATGGTACAAATCTAATTCTTCTTGAAGTGCATCACTAGCTTTTCCAGATGTATGAACTTGCCAGATTTCAATTGCTTCTTCTTTTCCCTTAACTGTTACTAAATCTAAATATCTAAAAACATACTCATCTTCTAATTTATCTTTTGTGAATTTAGAGATATTTAATTTTGAACCATAATATTTACATAAAGACTCCAATCGTGAACCTAAATTAATAGCATCACCAATAACAGTATAATCACTTCTTTGTAAGCTTCCCATTTCTCCAACAACAGCCATTCCCGTATTAAGTCCTATACCAATATCAATTAAGGGTTCATTATTAGCTTCTAATTGCTTATTTAGTTGTTTCAATGATGCTAATTGTTCCAAAGAAGCTTGAACTGCTTTATCTGCATGATTATTTATACTTGCAGGTGCATTCCAATAAGCCATTATCGCATCTCCAATATATTTATCAATAGTTCCTTCATATTTTGTGATAATATTACTCATAGGCTCCATATAATTATTTAAATAAGTAATTAATTTTTTTGCATCTCCCATTTTTTCAGAGATATTTGTAAAACCTCTAATATCACTAAAGAAAATAGTGATTTCTTTCTCCATTGCTTGAAATTCATTACTATCAACATTTTTAAGTAAATTATCCATTACATTTTTGGAAACTTTTGATGCAAATTTCTTTTTTATTGCTTCTTCTTGCTTAATTTTAAAAAAATATATATATAAAAGTCCGCATATAACTGAAAGAGTAATTGTAATAATTGGGAAAAAAATATTTATCACAAGACCGTTAACAAATAATGTTCTATAAATAGTATACAAAGTTATATATAAAGACAAAGCATATAAGGGAAGATATAAAATAAAAGGTGTTCGTATAAAAATAAAGATAAGAAAAAAGGATAGGAAAAAAATAACTGCTATATTAACAGCATCAACATAAGAAGGTTTATAGATATAATCACCTGCTAAAATATTATCAATTACATTAGCATGAACTTCTACTCCTGGGTAAATTGATTCAAAAGGAGTAGCTCTTAAATCCAATAATCCAGCAGCAGATGTACCAACTAATGCAATTTTTCCTTCTATGTCTTTTCTTTCAAAAGTTTTATTATAAATATCTAAAGCAGAAATATATTTAAAGTTTTTTTCTTTTCCTCTAAAATTAACAAGTAATCTACCATATCTATCTGTTGGCATAATAAAATCTGCAATTTTGACATCTTGCACACCTTCTTCACCATAATTAATATATATTTGTTTGCTTTGCAAAGCTACTCTTAATATTTCTAATGCTAAAGATGGAAATATTGTATTATTATATTCTATAATCAAAGGAACACTTCTAATAACTCCTGAATCATCAGGTAAATTATTAAAAAAACCACTAGAATAAGCAGTGTTTTGTAAAATAGGTATATTTAATATACTTCCTTTTGCTTGAATTAAATATTTAGAACCAACTTGTTTATTTTTTTCTATTATAATAGCAGGAACTTTTGGCTCTTTTTTACTTATATCTTCATTATCTTCTAACTCAAATTGATAACCAAGTATAACGGGAGATTGTCCAAGTACTTTTGATAAAATCAAATCATAATTTTGAATATTGTCTCTTTTGATATTTAATTTTTTAAGAATATTATGAGGGGAACTACTATCTTTTTCTGCGAAAACAACATCAAATCCTATAATTCCAATACCTGAGTTTGTAAGATTTTGTATAATTTCAGCAATAATATTCCTAGACCATGGCCACTGTCCTAAATGTTTAATTGATTTATCATCAATATCAATAATTATAACTTTATTAGTATTTGGAATTTCACCTCTTGTTTTAAAAAATAAATCTCTAATTCTATTATCAAAAGAGTCAGGTAATTCAGAATAATATAAATATATAAAAGATAAACCACAAGATAATAATGTAGATATTATTATATAAATGATAAGTTTTTTAAAAGCTTGAATTCTTTTCATTTAAAAATTAACTTCAACTTTATCGCATTGGTTCTTATTTAATGCACTTTTGGAGTATTGTTTTAAAGCATCACTATTGTAGAAAAATAATAATAGTTTTTTATCAATTTCATTATTATTAGCCATATTAAACAATATTTTAAAAACTTCAGACAGCTTTTTTGCTTTTTTATATGGTCTATCATTAGAAGTTAAAGCTTCAAATATGTCAGATAAAATCATTATTCTATCTTTTAATGTTAACTCTTTTTCACTTAAACCACGAGGATAACCTTTGCCATTTAATTTTTCATGATGATTTGAGGCTATATTTAATACCTCAGAATATTTTTTAGGAAAAGTTAATGTTGACAACATTTCAAATGATAATTTTGCATGATGATTCATAATATGTTTTTCTTTACTAGTTAGTGTTCCTTTTCTAACTGATAATTTATAAATATCTTCTTCTGCTAATAAAGGTTCTTTTTTGGAATTTTTCATATAAGAATATTTTGCAATTTTTTGTATTCTATTTATAGCTTCATCATTCATAAACTCTGTTCCAATATTCGTTTTTCTTAAAAATATAAGGTCATCATTTATTTCATTTATTTTATCTATATATTCTTCTTTGGAAATTTGATGCTTTAAGCATAATATCTCATAATCTTTTTTCAAATTTTCAAATTTGTCTTCTATTAGCTCAATTTTATCATTAATTCCTTGTAATTTTGTAGATTTATCCATAACATATTCAGGAATAGATATTTTACCAATATCATGTACCCAAGCTGCAAGTTCTATTTGTTTATAATCGTTTTCCGTAAAGTTAGTATTTTTATATATATTATTATTATCATGAATAGATTTAGCTATTAAGTTTGATAATGTAGAAACTTTTTCAATATGATTCATAGTATATGGTGATTTTGCATCAATTGCTTTTGCAATAGTTTTAATAAAGTCATTTAAAAAGTTTTCTAAGCTAATAATTAACTGAGTATTTGTTAATGCCATGGCAGCTTGTGCAGCTAAAGCTCTTACAAGATTTTCATCAAATTTATTAAAAGATACTCTTTTTTTATCTTGAATTTTATTAATCAATTGTAACACACCAATAACTTCATCTTCATGGTTAATTAAAGGAATTACTAACATAGATTGTGATCTAAATCCTGTTTTTTTATCAAAAGCAATTGTTCCATCAAAAGTATATTCTTCTGTATCATAAACATCTAGTATATTAATAATTCTTTTTTCTTTTGCACAAACAATTGCCACCATTTCATCATTTGATTTCCCATTAGCTAAACTAAAAGGCAAGGGTTCCCAAGTTAATGTACCTTTTGTTCCACCCATAAATATTTTTAAAGGATCATTCTGAACAACTTTAAATTCTAAATATTTGTTATTTTGTGACTTAATGTATAAGCTACCAGCCTCACAATGTGTGACTTTTCTAGTTAGAGATAATATCATTTCGTAAAGTTTATCTTTATTTCTTTCAGAAGATAGTGCAAAATTTATATTCATCATATCTTCAAATAAATCTCCCGTAAGTGTAGCACGATCTACTTTTCCAGATTTAATATGTATTAGATCTTTATCTTGTAAAAAATTATCTGCATTTGAAATAAGCTTAAACTTTAGTAATTCTTTTTTGATTTTTTCAACATATAGAGGTTTCATATGATATATAAATATATTAACATCTTTTCTTTTTAATTTTTTTATTTCTTCATTTAATAATTTAGGAGTTAAATGTTTACTTTGTAATGCTAATTTATCCATGTTAGAGCTAAAAGAACATTCAATAAATAATGATTTTAATCTTGTGTCATTATTTAATTCATTCCATAATTTATCATTAACATAAGTATCTCCACTAATTAAACATCCAGAATTATTTTGTATTATGCTGTAAGCATAAGAACCTTTGTCGTGATTTGCATAAATTGCTTTTATAGCGTATTTTCCTATGTTGACAATCTCATTTTCTTTTATTATTTTATAAACTATAGATTTTTTTGTATCATTATATAGATTAATGTCTGAAAAATCTGGCCAAATATCACCATTGAAAATATGTTTTTTAACTGCATTAATAGTTTCTTTTGAACCATATATAGTTATAGGATTTTTTCTAGCTTCATAATAACTTTCAACAATAAAAGGAAGGTCTATTATATGATCGCAATGTGCATGTGTTAAAAAAATATGGTTTATTAAAACAGATTTTTTGCCTAAGGTGCTAAGTATATTTCCAGCATCTATAATAATATCTTTTGATACTTGAAAAGATGTAGTTCCTAAAGTTTCAGTTTTACTTCCACTTGAACCTAATATTTTAATATGATTCATTTCCAACCTTTATACACTTAAATTAAAAACATCAATTATCAGATGTAAAATCATCATAGGGATCCATATGTATATTAATAATCCATTTTTTCTTAACATCTAATTTTTGAATTTTAGACTCAATTTTATCTGTAACCTTATGTGCTTCCATAAGAGTAATTATACAATTATATACTAAATGTACTTCAACAAATATATTATTTCCAGCTTCTCTTGTTTTTAATAAATGATAAGCATTAACTTGCTTCTCACTTTGTATGATTTGTATAATTTTTTCTACACATTTAAGATCAAGAGCTTTATCAAGTAAAACTAAAATACCTTCTTTTATTAATAAATATGCTGAATACATAATATAAATAGCTATGGCACTACCAATTAAAACATCAATTAATTCATAAGAAGTAAACTTAACTAATATTAAGGAAATAAGAACAGATACATTTGTATAAACATCTGTTTTATAATGAAGGGCATCTGTTTTAATAAGCATATTTTTTGTTATTTTTGCTATTTTATTTAAGTATAAGACAAGTACAATTGTAACTATTAAAGAAATAGTCATAACTACTAATGCTTCATTTATATAAATAGCAATTTCATTACTATAAGCTTTTTGTGTAGCATGATATAATAAAAATAAACCAGAAACAAAAATTATAGTTCCTTCAATAACAGATGCAATTGCTTCAATTTTTCCACGACCATAATTAAAATCTTTATCTGCTGGTTTTTCAGAACTAGAAATAGCTAAATAATTAAAAATAGATACAAACATATCTAAAATAGAATCAACAGCTGAAGCTAAAACAGCAACAGAACCACTAGCAAGTCCAATTCCTAGTTTTAAAACAGTTAAAAATCCAGCAACACTAGAAGAAATTAGTGTGGCTTTTCTTTCTTTTGTCATGTATTTACTTTTCTATAAAGTCTTTAATTCTTTGTATTCCAGCTTCAATACTTTTTAAATCTGTAGCAAATGAAAATCTAATATATCCCTCAAGCCCAAATGCTAAACCTGGAATTAAGGCAACACCTTTTTGCTCTAATAAATCAGCTGCAAATTTCATAGAATCATTACTTACTTCTTTGATATTAATAAACAAATAAAAAGCACCTTGTGGCTTTAGACAAGTTAAGCCTTTAATATTATTAAATTTTTCAACAGCAAAATCTCGTCTTTTTTCAAACTCAACTCTCATCATTTCTATATCTTCATTAGCTTTTCCATCTAGTGCATCAATGGCTGCATATTGAGTTATCGTATTTATATTAGATGTTACTTGACCTTGAAGTTTTATCATAGCTTTAATTAAATCACTTTTAACACTAGCTAAATAACCAAATCTCCATCCCGTCATTGCAACAGATTTGCTTAAACCATTTATCGTAATAGTTCGTTCAAACATATCTTTACTAATTTGTGCAACAGCAGTAAATTTTTTATTATCATAAATAATTTTTTCATACATTTCATCAGAAAAAACTAAAATATCAGTTTTTTCCAACACTTTTCCAATTTCTTCTAATTCTTCTTTTGAATAAATAGCACCACTTGGGTTTGATGGAGTATTTAAAATTAATACTTTAGTTTTTTCTGTAATTGCATCTTTTAGTTGTTTGGCTGTTATTTTAAAATTATTTGTATCATCACTATGTATAAAAACAGGAATTCCTCCTGAGTATTTTACTTGTTCAGGATATGTTACCCAATAAGGTATTGGGATTATTACTTCATCACCTTCGTTTAAAACTGCTTGAAAAAGGTTGAATAAAGAATGTTTAGCTCCATTACTAACTATAATATCTTTTTCTTCATAATTTAAGTTATGATCTCTTTTTAGTTTATTAACAACAGCTTGTTTTACTTCAATAATTCCTGCAACTGCTGTATATGTAGTGTGTCCAGCATTCATAGCACTTATTGCTGCATCTTTTATAACTTGTGGTGTATCAAAATCTGGCTCACCTGCACTAAAACTTAATATATCTTTACCTTGTGCTTTTAATTCTTTTCCTAAAGCTGTAATTGCTAAAGTAAGAGAAGGTGATAGTTTTTCCATTCTACTTGCTATTTTCATTTGTACAATCCTTATTTAGTAAATATTTGATTTTATGTTATAATTTATATAATATATTTTAGCAAAACAATACTTAAGGCTAATTTTGAATTTTAATATCATATTTAATAAAAAAACTATTACAGTTAACTTAGAAAAAAAATTATCCATGAAACATACCTATTTAAAAATCAAAGATTCAAATAATATAGAAATAAAATCTAATATTTTTTTTACAAAAAAAAATGCTATAAGTTTAATTCATAAAAAACAAATATGGATTGAAAACTCTTTTGCAAAATTAATTAAAAAAGAAAGTACTAAAAATGATTTTTTTTATTTAGGGCTTAAAGCAAACTTCCTAAATAGTATAAATGCTGATCGTTTTTATAAAAAAGAAGCAAAAATATTAATACCTAAAATTATAAATGAATTTTGCCATAAAATGCAAGTTGTACCAAATAACATTAAATATAGAAGAAATAAAGGAACATGGGGTTCGTGTAGCTATAAGAATGATTTAAATTTTAATATTTATTTAATGAAATATCCACTTAAAGTAATTGAGTATGTGGTTATTCATGAACTAGCACATATCAAGCATAAAAATCATTCTAAATTATTTTGGAATTTTGTGAGTGATTATTGTAGTGATTATAAAAAGCAAGATGAAATATTAAAAAACTTTCTATAATTATTGCTATCTTTTTAGCCAATTTATAATTTATATTTTAATAATAATTTTATATCAGCTTTGTTATACTCAAAAAGATTTTTAAACTTAGGAGTTATATCTCAAATGAATAAAAAAAATATTAATATTTTTAAAAGTATAATCATACTTGCATTTATACTATCTTTTAATGCTTGTGGCTATAAAGGCGACCCAATATATTCCAAAAGTGAGATTATATTGAAATAATGATTTATGATTATATAATAATAGGAGCTGGAATATCAGGATTAAATGCCGCCCGATTAATTCCAGAAAATAAAAAAGTACTAATTTTGTGTAAAAAATCACCTTGGGAATGTAATACCTTTTATGCCCAAGGTGGAATAGCAAGTGCAGTTGATGATTTTGATATTAAAGAGCATATTAATGACACATTAAATGCTGGTGCAAATTATAATAATAAAAAAGCAGTCCAAATATTAAGTGAGAATTCCTTATCTTGTATTCAAGACTTGATACAAGAAGGATTAAAGTTTGATTTAAACGATGAAAACAAACTAGCCTTTACAAAAGAAGCAGCACATAGTAAAAGTAGAATTCTTCATGCAGATGGTGATGCAACTGGAAGAATGATGCATCTTTTTTTACTTCAAGCTTCAAAACATCAAATCAAAACAAATGTAGTTGTAAATGATTTATTAATTCAAGAAGATATTTGCTATGGTGTTCAGTACTTTACAAGTGAATATGAACAAGAACTAGCTTATGCACATAATACTATTATCGCAAGTGGAGGAGTTGGGTCTATTTATAAATACCATACAAACTCTCCTACAATTGCAGGTGAGTTACAAGGTATTTGCTTGGAAAAAGGTCTTATTCTTAAAGATATGGAAATGATGCAATTTCATCCAACTGTTGTAAAAGGTACTCATTTTGCACGAAAACCCTTACTTTCTGAAGCTCTAAGAGGTGAAGGTGCTTTTATAGTTGATGAAAAAAATCATAGATTTTTATTTGATTATCATAAAGATGGTGAGTTAGCACCTCGCGATATTGTATGTAGGGCTATGTTTGATTATGAACAAAAAACAAAATCAAGCATTTATCTTTCTTTAGAAAACTTTAAAGAAGATTTTTTTAAAAAAAGATTTCCTAATATATATAAAAACTTAAAAGACTTAGGCTTTAATCTGCCTTATGATAAAATCCCAATAAGTCCCGCATACCATTATGCAATGGGAGGTATTAAAACCAATTTAAATACAAGAATTCCTAATATGAAAAACTTATATGCTATTGGTGAGTCTGCTTGTATTGGAATTCATGGTGCAAATAGGTTGGCTTCAAATTCTTTACTTGAGGGTTTAGTTTTTTCTAAAATATCTGTTGAGTATTCTTTGAAAAAAGATTATAAAATATCAAAAAGTGAATATAAAAAAGAAATAAAATCGTATATAAGAAATAATAATATAGATAAAACTATAAAAAATGATTTACGAAAGATTATGTGGCATTGTGCGTCTATAGTAAGAAATGAAGAAGATATTGTAAATTCATTAAAAAAATTAAATAATTTTTTGAAAAAAGATGTTGGTAGATTATTATTTTTAAGGCTACTTACGGCAAAATCTATATTACAATCTGCTATTAGGAGAAAATCTTCTCTTGGAGCTCATTATATTAAGGAGAATAAATGATTAAGGTTTTGATTTCGTTATTGTGCTTTGTGGGATTTGCTTTTGCAAGTGAAGCAACTACAGGAAAAATCCCAGATATAACTTTTACTTGGGTAGGCTTTTTAGCATTATTTGTATTTGCAGTTGGATATTATTTTGTTGCTGCTGAAGAAAAATATGAGATTGATAAAGCAAAACCAGCTTTATTTATAGGTACATTTATGTTTATGTTGGTTGCTATTTATTATGCTTTTAATAATATGGATATGAATTTAGTTCATACACAAGCACAACATTTGATTTTAGAAATAGCTGAAATATTCTTTTTCTTATTTGTTGCTATGACTTATATTGAATCATTAATTCATATGAATGTATTTAATAAGTTAAAATATAACTTAGTATCAAAAGGTTATACATATAGAAAACTTTTCTGGGTAACAGGATTTATTGCATTTTTCTTATCTCCAATTGCTGATAACTTAACAACTGCATTGATTTTATCAACAGTATTAATTACTATTGAAAAAACAAGAAAAGATTTTTTAATCCCAGGTGCTATTAATATAGTCGTTGCTGCAAATGCAGGTGGTGCATGGTCTCCTTTTGGTGATATTACTACACTTATGGCTTGGACTGCTGGTAAAGGAACTTTTATAGATTTTTTATTTTTATTTCCAGCTTCAATTTTAGGGTATTTAATAACTGCTGTGATATTAGCTAAATTTGTTCCAAATGAAGTTCCCGTGTTTGATGTTGAAAAAGAAGAAAAACCAGAAATGGCAAAAGGTTCTAAAGTAGTCATTTTCCTTGGAATATTTACAATATTTTCTGCTGTAATGTCTCATCAAATATTGCATTTACCTGCTATGTGGGGTATGATGTTTGGCTTGTCTTTACTTAAACTTTATGCTTATAGATTAAAAATTCAATATGGTGTTGATCATTTTAATATATTTCATTCGATGTCAAAAATTGAAAACAATACCTTAATGTTCTTCTTTGGTATTTTAGCAGCCGTTGGAGCTTTATACTTTATAGGTTGGCTTGGACTTGCAGCTGTTGTATATGATCCAAATGTATTAGGACCCACATGGTCAAATATAGGAGTTGGATTTTTATCTGCAATTATTGATAATGTTCCTGTTATGAGCGCTGTTCTAAAAGCAAGTCCTGCTATGGATTTATCTCAATGGATGTTAGTTACTTTAACAGCTGGTGTTGGTGGTTCACTTATTTCTTTTGGATCAGCAGCTGGTGTTGGCGTTATGGGTAAATTACATGGTATTTATACCTTTGGTGCTCATATGAAATATTCTTGGATTATTCTAATAGGATATATTGTTTCAGTTGCCGTTTGGTATATTCAGTATGAAATATTAGGAATTGGAGTTTAAAGCAAATTTTAATTTAAGAACTATTGATTCAAGGTAAAAACATATTTGATTTTACCTTGAATGCTAAAGATTAAAGATATATAAACTAATTATATATCTTTAATTTTATTTAATGTTATTTAACTTTCTTTATATATAATTAGATTTTTTATCTAATACATCTAACTCTTGCCCTATTTCTTGATATCTTTTAAAATAAAACTTTACAAATGAATTGATTGTTTTATCTATTGGCATAAAGTATTTTTCTTCTTTTATTATGAATTGATTTAAAAACTCTAAGGCATCTTTTTGATCTAAATAATGTTGTGCTAAATTTGTATAATTTTTTATATACCATTTTTTTAAGTTTTCATACTTTGTTTTTGATAAATCTATACTTAGTTTTTCATTCTCCCACTTTAAAAGCTCACAAGTAAATAAAGCAGACAAATGTATCAAACCTTCACAATAATATGCTTGGACTTCATTAACTTCCATCCAGCCTATTAAGCCTATTGATCTTTTTATCAAATCAATTAGCACTTGAGCTTCTAAGTGTTGCTCTTCATTTGTATTATCTAAAAATAAAGACACCAAACCACCAGTTGTAGCTTTAAATTCTTCAATATTTTTAAAATTACCCGTTTTGTTCATAATTATTTCTGTTTTATCATCACACCATAATATATGTCCAAACTCATGCCCTATAGTTGTGATATCATATACTTGATGCCATTCATCTTTTTGATTAAATAAAAACTTTCTATCTAAACTTAAAAACTCTTGTCCAAAAAATTCTTGACTTAATTTTAAAAATGGTTTAGCTTTAGAAACTTGAAGTATTTCATCAGAAAATGCAAATATCTTTTTACCTTCTTCTTTTGATACGATTTCATCATTTGGTACAACTTGTGCTGAGAAAAGTCCATTAAATTGTGAAGCGAAAAAAATAGCAGGTCTACCTACATATAACTGAACTTTATCAAGTGATTTTAATGAAAAATCGTATATATTTTTATATGCTTGATTATTATCATTTAGCTTGTCAAATATATTTTCAAAAGCGAATTTGATTTTATTTACTCTATTATCATTTTGTGCAAAATTAGGATTAGTAAGTCTTATATCCCATTCAATTGCTACAGCTTTTCTAAAATGATCTTCATAATATTCAAGTGGATGTCCTATTTGAATAGGACTTGTGATTTTCATCCAAGCTCTGTCAACATCTGCCCATCTTGAAACTAAAAGATGAGTTTTATTTTCACCAAAAGCTTTTATTAGATTTTGAATGTATAAAATATATTCCCATTTTTGATTATATATATCATCTTCTAATTCAATCAAGTTTTTTTCAAACTCTTCTAATTCATCAATTACATGAGTGACTTGAACCTTAAAAACATCTATATATGCTTTTGAATAATACTTGTCTTTTTCTTTTACTAATGCTGAATACGATCGGTCTGCTATCATATGATTATGACCTATGTCTAAAAGTTTTTCTTTTTCTAAATAAGAAAATACTTTCTTTTCATCTTGGTCAAATTGATTTAATAAATCTTTATTAACTCCATTAATAATATGAGCAGTCCAAGAGCTTTGCCAAGCTGACATCTTAAGCCCTACTTTGTAAACTCCTTCAAATATACTTTGATAAAAAGGTGTTAATAAGTTGTTTGTTTTTATATAATCTATTGTATTTTTATGTTTTGCATGCCAAAAATCTCTAACAAATACAAAAGCTTTTTCTTGTAATAAAATAATCTGTTTTTCATTAAAATTTAATTTTTGAAGAACTTGTACAAAAGAATCATCTCTTAAATTAACTAATCTTGTAATAAGTACAAAACGTAAGTCCTCAGTCATTTTAAGATCCAAGTTTTTGGCAAATTCATCAATAATAGTTAATTTATCATATTCTTTATCTTCAAAGTGCCTGATTAGTTTATTAACATTTTCTTTTTGTGAATTCAAAAATTCATATATTTCGTTTAAGTCTTGTAAAAATTTATCATGGCTCATGGTTTCTTTATCCTTTAGTTTTAATTATTAAAAAAATTTATTTTAGAAGTTTAGCAAGATTTAGATTTAAGTTGAATTATTTTATAATCAAACTAAAATAAGGCTGTATTTGAAGACTTTTAATTATACTTATGATTTATTTAAAAATGATACTCAAGAATTAGTAAACAAATGCAGACAGTTTGAACCTGATGCTATCTTAGCTATTGCAAGAGGTGGCTTAAGCTTATCTCATCATATAGCACAAGCTTTAAATATAAGAAATTTATATACATTAAATTCTATTTATTATGAAGATGATATCAAGCAAGAAAAGATTACAATTTTTAATGTTCCAGATATAAAAAATGCAAAAAAGATATTAATCGTTGATGATATAGTTGATTCAGGAAAGACATTAAAAACTGTAACAAAATTAATAAACGACAAGTTTCCTAATGCTATTTGTAAAACTGCAACATTATTTTATAAAAAAACAGCCCACTTCCAACCAGACTATACGATAAATGAAGCCACACATTGGATAAACTTTTTTTGGGAAAGTGATATAACTTAATCTTTTTATAATGTTAATTTGCTATATTTCATAAAAATATTGGAGTAAATCTAACATGAAAATTACACAAGAGTTAAAAACATTTTTAATCATCTCTTCTTTAATGATGGCACTAAGTATTTGTATAGGTGCATTTGGGGCGCATGGTTTAAAAGCACATCTTGATGAATACTCTATGCAAGTATTTCAAACAGGAGTTTCATATCAGTTTTATAATACTTTAGGATTATTTGCTATTTCTTTTTTAGTATATATTTTACCAAAATCAAAAAAAGTTATTCTTTCTTTTTATCTTTTACTTATAGGTATATTTCTTTTTTCTTTTTCACTATATGCTTTAGCAATATTAAAAATAACTTGGTTTGGTATGATTACTCCTATTGGAGGAAGTTTTATGATAATTTCTTGGTTACTTAATGCTTATTATTTAAAAGATTTAAAAATTGACAATCATTAATCATATACAAAAGATTAGAGACTCAAGGTGGTTTTCTAATCTAACAACTTTAATAATTATCATTTATGCTTCAATATTAGGCTTTAAAACTATTGGTGAAGTTGAGACAACATATTCTATGTTTTTATTGTTTGCTGATTATTTTGTAACGATTTATTTTGTTTTTGAATTAGCCATAAAGATGATTTCTGAAAAGAAGTTTTTTAATTTTTTTAAGTCTTATTGGAATATATTTGATTTTATTATTGTCTTTGTTACTCTTTTACCTCTTGAATCTTCAGGTTATGCAGCAATTGCTAGACTTTTAAGAGTATTTAGAATTTTGCGACTCTTTACTTCACGACCTCAATTAAAAAAAATTATAGATATGTTAATACAAGCAATACCTTCCATAATAGATATTGTTATTTTGATGTTTATCATCTTTTATATTTATTCCATTATTGGAAGCTTCTTTTTTGTGGATTTGCCATCAGGTTTATGGAAAGATTTTTTGATATCCATGCTTACACTTTTTAGAGTTTTGACCTTTGAAGACTGGACTGATGTTATGTATGAAGCTATGGAAGTATATCCTTGGGCTTGGATATATTTTATATCTTTTATTATTATTGCTGCTTTTGTATTTTTCAATCTTTTTGTAGCTGTAATTATTGGAGAGATGCAAAAACTCCAAGAAGCTGATATGAAAGAAGAGATACACGCAGATAGCCTAAAACTTGATCGTTTATTAGAAGAAATACAATCTTTAAAAAAAGATATTAAAGAGTTAAAAGATGAAAAATTAAGGTGAAAAATTCTATAATATATTAGTTGACTTATAATTTTTAATACTAAATAATGAGAAAATAAGGGAAATATTAATGATGGAAAAACTTTTTGTATATGGGACTCTAGCCCCTAATTGTCCAAATGAAGATATACTTAAAAAAATTAATGGTTCTTGGCAAGATGCAATTGTAATGGGAAATTTAAAAGAAGAAGGCTGGGGAGCAAAAATGGGTTATCCAGGTATTGAGCTAAATAAAAGTGTAACAGAAATAAAAGGCTATATTTTTAAATCTAAAAATTTATCAAATCATTGGAATATACTTGATAATTTTGAAGGTAATGGATATGAGCGTGTGATTACACAAGCAAAACTTAAAGACGGAAGTATAGTAGATACTTATATTTATATATTACGCAATTGCAGGAATTAACAATAATAAAATGAGTGAAGTACTATCAAATATAGAAAAAGAAAATATTATAGATAGCTTGGAAAATTGGATAGAACTAAGAGAAGTTAGAAATGAACTTGAACATGATTATCCTGAAGAATTACAAGAGGCTTTAAATGATTTAAAATATTGTGTAGATAGTTTTGAGCAACTTGAAAGTTATTATTTAAATTCATTAAATTTTTTTAAAAAGTATATCTAAATGAGATTATCAAAAAGAATAATAAATATATTACAAGATAATATAACAAAAAGTTTTGGAAATGTGAATATTTACCTATTTGGAAGCAGAACAGATGATAGTAAAAAAGGTGGAGATATAGATCTAGCTATTGATACAAATATATCAAAAGAAGAATTTAGAAAGAAAAAATCTTTATTTTTAAGCTTATTAGTTAGAATTGATTTTGACTATAAAATTGATATTGTAAATTTTAATACAAAAGATAAATTATTATATAATGAAATACAACAAAATAATATAAAAATTAATTTTTAAGTATTTATTAAAATAACTTTAAAACCAAACTATCAAGTCCTAAGATTAAATTGATAAGAAAGGTAAATATGTCTAAATTAAAACAATTTTTAAATAATCAAACTAAAATTTTAGAAATTAATCATAAATGGGAGAATGATAATAAAATTACATTCTTAAAAAAAGAAGAAAATGGATTTAGTATTATAATTGAAGAATTTAAAGATGAAATTGTACTTGAATTGGATAATGGTTATCATGAACATTATGAAATCACTTCAAATGAATCTCACATTGAAATATATACAGATATCTTTGGGTTTGTAAGAGATTTATTAGCAAATAATATGAGAATTAAAGTCATTTATAGAAATGAAAATCCAATAAAATGGATTATAGAATATTATAAAAATAATAAGTGGCAAGAATCTTCTACAATGGGTATTATTTCCTTAAATATTTTTACTAAAAAAGTTGAAAAGATTTATATCAATAACATATTGCCAACAAGAGAATTTAACTAAAATATAGTTATTATCAAGAATAATAAGCAAATAGTCTAAGACTTTACAAAGCATATAAAAGAATGCTTCATAAAAAATAAGCTTCAAGGTTAGTATAGGTAGTAAATTGGCAATTAT
>JAKZMJ010000009.1 GCA_030491005.1 Sulfurospirillum sp.
GGTCTTCCTTGGGAGAGAGCAAAAGCATTTGATAATTCGGCAGTTTTTAGTGAATTTATAACTTTTAATAAAGACATCAATAAACTTGGAATTGAATTATATATAAATAAAAAACTAAGACAAAAAGCTGATGTATCCTTAATGATAAATAAGCCAGATGATATAATACAAGAGGTTCTTACCTTCTGCTCATTTGAAGATGGAGATATATTAATGAGCGGAACACCCTCAGGTGTTGGAATATTAAATATAGGAGATGTATTTGATTGTAGAATTTTATATGAAGATAACTTATTGCTAGAACATTCGTTTGTAGTTTCATAATTTTAAAACAAATAAAATCATTGCAGACTCATACTGTCTTTTAGAGTCTAACAATTTGCCTTACTTAAAAGTTTATTTAATTCATAAATAGTTGAATTTACAATTTCTATATTGCTATTTTCTTTATCATGTTCAAGTAAAGATTTAATATCATTTGTTCTTATTAAAAATGATTTTTTAGAAGATTTAGTAATTACAGCTTTATTTAACGATTTTATTGCATCTTCAATTGTTTCATTTTCTTTTTGAATACGAATTAATATAGGGCTATCTTGATATGTAGTTTTTAATATTGCATCAATACCACTATTTCTTTGAACAGGAATATAATCAATATTATGTAATAATTTTTCAACCATAGCACTAACATTTTGATATGCTTTTTTACCTTTTTTCAATAAATTAGATTCGCTTTTTATTGGCTTATCTAATCTTGATTTTGTAAGATTAATTGCTTCTTTTGATTTATCAATACCTATAACTTTTCTATTGTTTAATTTTCCAGCAACTAAAGTTGTACCACTTCCACAAAAAGGGTCAAGTATTATATCCCCCTCATTTGAAGCGATATCAATAATTCTTTCTAACAATAAAATTGGTTTTTGACTTGGGTAACCAACTCTTTCTTTTGCTTTTGGATTTAGGTATGGTATTTCCCAAACATCATTTAAGGGAACACCTTTTTTAATATCACTATTTATCGTATTTCCATTTTTATCCCTTGCATATACAGTTTTTCCATTTTTATCTCTTACTCTTTTTTGTAGTATTTGGTCTATATTTGTTGTTTCGGAATAATCATTGTAAATCGTTTTAAATTTAAAATCTTTAGTTTTAGAGTAAAAATATATAGTTTGATGAGATGGTAATAATCCTTTTTTTGAATTTGACCACCTTTTATAATACCAAATAATTTCAGATTGAAATTGTTTTAAACCAAAAATATCATCTAGTAAAGTTTTTACAATATGTGTAGAGTTTTTATCACAATGGACAAATATACTTCCATCATTTTTTAAAACTCTTCTTAGCTCTTTTAATCTTTTGTATAAAAATTCTGCATATTCTTCATGGCTTTTCCATATATCACTATATGAAAATTCTTTACTTCCATCTCTTGTTTTAAGTTTTTGTATTGTATTTGTAAAAAATGGTGGGTCTAAATAAATTAAATCTATACTCTCTGTTTCAAAATCTGGTAAAATATCTAAACAATCACCATATAAAACTTTTTCCATATGATTATTTTTCTTTTGAATTTATTAATGCAATATCTTCTAAAATCTTTTTTAAATCAATATTAGTTCTTCTTTTTACATAATCCCAAGCACTATCTCCATAATAATATTCTCCACCAATACCTTTATATAAAGTTTCTAAAGTATTTTGTATTTTAATAGCTTGTGTTCTATTTGGATAGTAATACATTATTCTTATTGGTTGATAACCTGCATCGTGAATTACTTTAATTCTTGTATGTTCTTTTGTAATATGGTCACCATCTGTTGTGGCATCTCTCCATTTAATTTCAATAGCATTATTACCTTCTAAACAATCTATTTCAAATGTTTTAGGTCTTTGCCCTATAGTATTTGGAATTTTTTTTATTCCTGATTTGGGAAATTTTTCTAAGAAACATAACTTTGTAGCTTCTTCTAAAAATGAACCTGCATATTTATATAAAAATCGTCCCTTATTTTGGTATAAATCTATTAAATGACCTTCTTTATCTGATATTCCTAAAACTTGATAAATTAAATAATGAGATTTATCATCAGCTTTCATCTCTTCCATTCTGTTATCAATTTTAGTTTTTAAATTATCTGAATACTTTTTTGCTAATTCTGTTATTTGTTCTTTGATTGTCATATTTAATAGTACCTTTAATTTATTTATTTTCTTGGATTAAATCTAAAATATATACATTTTTAATAAGTTTACTTAATCCATCTTTGATAATTTTTACTTTTAATTTTACTGTATTCTTTTTGTCTGCTTCTTGTAATAATAAAATTCTTGTTTCAGCACTTAGTACTTCAGAATTAGCCAATGGTCTGATACCCATTAATTTAAAAAGCTTACCTTCTTTATAGAAATTATAACTTTCGACTTGATAATTTTCTGTGATTTCTTCTTCTATATCTTCGATTTCAGGTTTTAAATATTCATAGTCACTTATATTGCTATTATCTAATATAGTATTTCCATCTGTAAATTTTTCATCATTTTCTAAAACAGATAAAATTGTTTTTGTTCTGTTATTTATTGAGTCCTGCATTGGCTTATTTAATGCAATGTCTTTAAGTGCATCAATTGTATGAGTTACTATATTTTTTGTCTCTTCATCTTTTGTTTTTTCTTTTAAGGCTTCTATTTTTTTAATTTCTTTTTCTAGATATTTACTATAAGATAAATGCCCGAACCACATTGAACTTATTCCCAAAAATAAATACATAATATCTTGACTTTCCATATCTTTTATTACCTCCAACATTGATAAAGCTTCGTTAACAAATTCTAAACTACCTTTTTGTAATTTGAATTTTAAAATTTTATTCTCTTCACTAAATTCAATACCAAATTTATTGGTTAATTCATTTAGTAATTTGGTATAGTTCTGTTGTTCACTTAAAACAATTTTAGCTACATCAGCATTGATGTAGTTAATATCATAATTTTCAAATCTTCCACCTGTAAGTTTAATAGTATATTTAATAGGTAAAATATCGCCAATTTCAAAATCATTATTATTTAATATCGCCTCTTGTATCGTTTTTATATCTTCGATTGATTTTATATTTAAAATTGTCTTCAATAATATCCTTTTTATAATGATAGCTTAAATGTGTATTGCTAACGGCAGTCTTGAGGGACACAATACCCTTAACAAAAGTTTAATCTTACTTCTCACTTTAATTGGCTTATTTGGGGCTATTTTCACAGTCTGAACGATTTGTTAGGTTTGCCAACTCCATATCAGTTAATCCTGTACTTAATTTAATAATATCATTACTTACTTTTTGTTCTATTAAACATTGAGCTATTTTAAGTTTTTCTTCAATCCCACCAGCAATATAAGTACTCTCATAAACACTAGCTTCTCTTCTTAGATTTTCTTGTCTTCTTTCGTAATCAATTTTTTCATCATCTGGCATATTTAGATAGTCTAATGTTTCTTTAGCTTTTAGTAAACCTTTTGCTTTTGGGTTATCTGAGATAGTTTCATTTTTTAAGAAGTTTATCCATTCATCTAATGTATCTTTTGAATTATCATCAAAGTTTTTAACTTTGATGAGATAATATTCGGGATAAATTTTATTTATCTCATTTGTTTTATATAAATCTTTTTGTATTTCATTTAGGTATAATTTATTATGTGTATGAATACCTTCAAAGTTTGTAGTACCTTTATAAATATAATCATCTCCATCTCCAAAATCAAAGTATAGTATATTTATAGATATTACTTTTTTTATTTTAGAGTAGGCATATCCTTGTGATATATGTTCTATTACTACTTTACTTGTAGCATATAGCATTCTTTGTATATAATCTAGTTCTCTACTGTATTGTATCTCTATTATTACTATTTCATCATTTGAGTTTTTTACTTTTATATCTACTTGATTGCTTTTATCATCTTTTGTGTCTTTGTTTGATTCTGATTCTAAAATCTCTAGGATTTTAATATCTTCTTTTAGTAATTCAGATAAAAAACCTTCTAAGATTTCAAAGTTTGCTTTACTTCGTAAGATTCTTTTTATTGCCCAATCGAATGAGATTAGTTTTCTTTTCATTTTTTTTTCCTTTATTCTGATAAAAAACCTTGAAGCCTTTTTATCTCTTTCCCATTTGAAAAAAGCATATCACCTTTTCCAAATAAATTTTCTGCTCCAGTTTCATCTAAAATAATTTTACTTTCTGTTGATTTTTGCACTTTAAAAGCAACTCTTGATGGAATATTTGACCTTAAAACACCTTTTAATATATTACTATCAGGTCTTTGAGTTGCTAATACTAAATGTATTTTTGCACCCCTTCCTTTTTGTGCTAATCTTACAAATAAATCTTCTATTAATTTATTTTGCATAATTAAATCAACAAATTCATCTACTATAACTATAATTGGCTTTGATTGTTCTATTTTATTTAAACTAAATCTTTCTTCCATTTCTTCAATTATTTTTTTAATTATTGGTACTATTTCATCATTATCAATTACAATATTTGTATTTTGATTATGTTCATATTGTCCAAATTCAAAACCATTTTTTCCATCTATTAAATATAATTCAATGTCTTTTTTTACAAATTGATAAATTAATGAATGTAGAAATACAGTTTTTCCACTTCCTGTAGTACCAGCAACGAGTAAATGAACCAAGTCTTTTAAATTTGCTTTTTCTATATTATCTTCATCATCCATTCCAATAATCAAAGATAAATCATTATTATTCATTTCACTTTGATAACTACTAATATAAATTGGTTGATTATCTTTAACGATATTTATACTAATTGCTCTTTCTCTTTTCGTTTGCTGTATATATAATTTATCTCTAAGTGCTGTAGCAACTT
>JAKZMJ010000010.1 GCA_030491005.1 Sulfurospirillum sp.
ACTACACCCCTGTGATTGAATATCCACCTTGATGATATACTTCGACTTTATGAAACGATACTAAGATAAAAAGAGATTTATCTATACTTAGTGCTTATAAAGATGGATATACTCAAGTCAAGATAGCAACACATATGAAATTATCAACCTCAATGATTAGTAAGATTATCAAGAGTGGATATTCAATCACAGGGGTGTAGTTTATAAGTAATGTTTAATTATTAAATAAGTTAACCAACTTTTCTTTTAAAATATTAAAATTATCATGATTAAAATCAAATGGATGATTCATCTGTTTATAAAAACTATTGTATGTCCATTTATCACTTAATTTGTATTTATAACATTTTTTAAAATTTTCTATACATTTTTGTTGTTCATTATCTAATACTGATAATAAAAATGATTCTAAATTACCAACTTTATTTTTATCACACATAATATAATAATCAATAGGTATACGAAAATCTAAATAAATAATTATTTCTTCTAATTTATTTTTTGAAGCTTCAAATCCTCTATTTGGATTTAAATCATTGTCATTATCTGCATCTACGACAATTAATATTTTATCAATTTTTTGTAAATTATTTATATCATTTTCAATTTCATTATAATATTTATGAGATATATTAAAAATATTATCCTTACCTTCAAAGTTAAAATATTTTATTTGCTCTTTTGGTAAGTTGTAAGTATCACAAATTTGGTTAAGAATTTTTTCATCACTTTTTCCTTCAAAGAGTATCGCTACCATCCTCGTACTCCATTTCCTATAGTTATATTTCTATCTAACTGCTCTGAACTCATTACATTTGCTTTGATATTATCTTGTTTATCTTTACCTAGTTCAATATATGTAGCGATACTATGATTTAAATTTTGAGATATATTATTATAAGATTCAATACATTCTTTTGAATGTGTTGTTATAAAAACTTGAACATTTTGTTCTTCTGAAAGTTGAAATATAATTTTCCATAATTTATCATATAAAGTATAATGAATACCATTTTCTATCTCATCTATAAATAAATAACCATTTTCACAAGCATAAAGTGAACATATAATAGAAATATAATGTTTTATACCATCTCCATATTTATTAATTTGATTATATTCTTCAGTATCATCTGTTTTTAAATATGGCTTATCATCAATTATTTTAAATTTAGGATTTCTAAAATTAAAATTTTTAAGAAATGAATTAATTTGAATATCTTTATCTTTAAATTGAACAGATTTATAAACTTCTTTTAATTCACTATTGGTAAATCCAAAGTTATCTATTAAAATAATATTTTTACTATTTTCAAATAAAATTTTATTATTAAAATCAATTTTTAGAGAAGAATCATTTATTTCAATTTCTATAATAGGATTAAAATTATCTTCATTTACTTCATACTTTATACTATTCAATGATTTTATAGAAATTATTTTATTACTTTGTAATATTTCAATTATATTAGTTTCATCAGAAAGAAATATATTTAGCTTATCTCTGTTCTTTTCAATCATTGTTAACGCAAATAAAAGATTTGTCACTTTATTTGATGTGGCAACAAGATAACAAGCTTCTATGAAAGCAGTTTTTCCTACATTATTTTCTCCACTTATTAAATTAACTCTTGTTAAATTATTTGCTTCAAAATCATCAAAACATTTATATTTTTCTATTGTAATATCACTAATTAAGTTACTCATAAATTGCCTCCAAGATAGGGTTAGTATTTTTTTTATATTCAAGTAGTATTTCTAACACTTTATTTTCTTCATCTTGATAGTTATGTATTTTAAATAACATATTGGCAAATAATAAGTATGTTTTTGTTATTTCAATGATAATTTCTAAAATCTCATTTTCTTTATAATTTGATACTAATTCACCATCTGTCCATCTTCTTGAAAGTGGATAACTTCCTGAATGAGTATAATCACTCATTGCACCCCATACACCAACTTTTAAATTTTTAAAAAAACCAGTATCGGTATAATAACTATCAAGTCTTTCAATTTTACTTCCCATACTTCCTTCATCTCTCATAAAATTAAAATTATTATTTCTAATCTTTTCTAGTTGTTCTGATGTAGCAAAAGCATTTACCCACAAAGCTCTAAAAAACGTCTCATAAAAAGTTCTTACCAATGCAAAGGCAGAACCATTAAAATCTTTTGAAATAAGCAAATGAAGAGATTGTAAATGTTCTACATCAATATCAAAATATGTTAAAAATATATTTTGTTTTTCCGTATTTCCAAATGGCTTGCCATTACTCACTAAATCAGAAATTTGATTTGCTATTTTATTAAGTTTGTCTAATTGATTTTTTACTTCATTCGTCATTTTTATTTTATCCTTATTTTAGTTATTCTTTAGCAAGATTGTTCATAAAGCTTAATTTACTTTTTTCTGTTATTAGAAATCTACTGTCTAAATATATAAAAAAAATATATAAACTAACAAGTGAAAGTAATATTATAAAAATATCCCTTACTTCATCATTATTTTGTTTGGCTGGATTGTTATCTAAATCATCGGAAGCTTTTTTATACAATTCTATTGCATTATTATAGTCTTTATTATCAAAATGTTTATCTGCTAACTCATTAAATCTAGTTGTTACTGTATTTTTAGAATATCCATATTTAATTGCAATTTTATAATATTTAATAGCATTTGAATAATTTTCATTCTCAAAAAATTGTTTGGCTTTCGTCACAGAAGTATTCTGTAGACTATAATCTGATGGTGTTCCATTTTTAGAATTGTAAGAAAAGAATAAAAATAGAGGAATAAGAAGAGAAATAACTATTATTGTAGTATTATCTTTTTGATGAACAAATGTTTTTTTTACTCTTTTAGAAAAAATAAAGTAAAGTAAAAAAATCAATGCCCAAAGTAGGGAACCAATCATTTTTACTATTTCTGATGATGGAATCTCATTTGTTTCATTGTATATGTTTAATAATACAGCAATTTTAAGTGGAATAATTAAAAACATTAATGCGAAGAACCATATTCCTACAGTTCTAGTAATATTAGATTTAGTAAAAAAATTAAGAGTAAATAGAAATAACATAAATGCACTAAATAATTCTAGATAAAAAATATAACTAAATGTTTTAGCCATTTTCCCATTTCCATCTAAATACATATTATTAATTGCCGTTATGTAGTCATCTTTAAAGTATTCAACAAAACATAGTTGAGATAAATTCCACAATACCAATAAAACTGCAAAAAAGATTAACCAACCTCTGATTTTTCCATACTTATTTTCTTCTTGTTTTAGTTTTTGCTCTTGTTTGATTTTTTGCTTTTCTTCATCATTCCCAAAACTATTTTTTATAGTATCCCATAACTTATCTTTTGAAAGTTCATTATAGGCTATTTCCAATAATTTAAAATCATCTTTTATAGATTGAACTCTATATTGCATATATAATGATTTAGCTTTATCATTATTTCCTTCTGAATATGCCATGGCTTTTGCCCATAAACCTTTAATATAATTTGGTTCTTGTTCCATCTCTTCCATTACATATTCATACAGTAATTCATCTTCTGTTCGTTGTGATATTTCTTTTTTGTTAAAATAATCTGTCATTTGCTTATCCCTAAATCTTATTTTATAAATAGTTACTTTTCATTTTAGCTAGTTTTCACTTTGAAGCTAACTCTTAGTTAAGCAACATTTTAGCATACATAATATTAAAATTTTATGTAAGTTTAATAAACAATAAACACCCCTGTTAGTTGGCGAAAAATAAGCTGGAAACTCCAATATTTTTTCAAAAGTAGGTGTTTTGATTTACATATAAATTTTATTAAATCAACTATCTAAGAAAAGTATTTTTTCCTTACTATTTGAATAATAATGTTCATCTGAGCTTTCATATAGCAATGTGTTAATAATATCAATACTTGGTGGGTTTGTATCTATATTAACATACCCATTGATACCTTTTCGTTTTAATACTATACAATGGGTTGGTGTAATTGGTAAAATAATCTCAGTTGATTCATATTTCAACCCTACCGATTGATACATAGGCTGTCTTGTATGTGCTTGTGAATCAAACCAAACACAAGGATTGTCTGTTGTTATGAAAACTTTATTTGTCTCTGTATAAAAAATAGCTAATTCAAATTCTAATAATGATTTACTTGCTGTATCAATAAATGTTGGCATCAAATGTTCTATTGGATTAGCCACAATTTCCTCTAATTTTTCAATAGGTATAGTTTCTTTACTGCCATTTGAAATTAATACAACTTCATTATTTGATAGTTGCTTTTTGTCTCAATCATCTCTTCTAATTTTAATAGCATTGGCTGAAAAACATTAGACATATTGTTTGTGCTTTTTTTTGTTCTTGAATGTAAAGCAGCAACAAATAAACAAACTTGAAATCTCTCTTCAAAGGATAATGTTTTGTGTTGTAAAAGCTTATTATCTCTGATTTTTACAAATGCACCTTCAATTCTTCCAAACTCATGTTCTATCGACAAATCTCTTGACCCATCATCTTTTAAGACTGTATAAAAATTATTCTCACAAAAAAAATTACTTGATGGTGCTTTCCTCTTAAATGTATGAGTGGTATTATCAAATATCCAAATATATGGCTCTTGCTTATCTGGTGTATTTTCATCGCACCAAGCTTGTAAATAAGACTTAGGTATGATGTGATGCTGAACATTATTCATTTTCTTATTTCCCTTTTCTCTTCATCTTATTCATAGCTTTTACTGGACACTCATAATCATCTCTGCCAGTATTACTTTCAAAGGCATACCTCAAAGCTGATATTTTTTCATATATTTCTATTTCATTAAAAAAACTAC
>JAKZMJ010000011.1 GCA_030491005.1 Sulfurospirillum sp.
TCAATATTTGCCTCAAGCATATTTTTATACTGCTTTTTATACATACTAATGCCCAATACACTTTGTATTTTTTTGATAATATTTTTTGGTAATTCTCTATATGCAATTAAAGGCATATTATTTAATTTAATTATAGGTAAATAGACAAAAGATAAAGTACTAGTAATTCCAAAAACCATAGGTTCAGAAATTTTTAGACCATAATTTGTTAGAAGTGTAGAAACTACGCCACTTTCACAATGTGCGAATTGAGTATGTTTAAACTCGTTATTCATTTACAAATTCCTTTAAATCTTCTATTGTAATATTAAAAGCTAAAGCATATTTATTTAATAATTTATCATTTAATTTTTTAAAATTACTTGCTTTTAAGTGTCTTTTTACTCTAAACTTAAAAAGACCAATTATAGATGCAAGTGTTGATAAATCCATTCTATTTTTATACATAAAGTACTCAATAGGTGAAGATATTCCTTTTTTAATTTTTACTAGTACTTCTTCTTGAAGAACTTCATATTCATTTACTGCTAGTTTTGTAGCATATTCTTCCACTTTGCTACCGTAATTAACTCTTATGAATTCTCCTTCATCATTTGGAGCATACATCACTTTTTTAACCCCATTTAGCGTTGAATTTTCTTCTTGAGGAATATCTATTTTTTTCATTATACTACTTCTAAACACATAAAAGAAGTAGAAAATCTTCCACTCTCAGGAATATAGCAAAGAATTGTTTCACCTTTATTTAGCTTTTTATTATTAAACAATTCTTCTAACATAATATATATAGAAGCAGAACCTGTATTTCCACATTTGCTTAAGTTTGTAAACCATTTCTCATAAGGTATTTCTAAACCAACTTGTTTCATACCTTCATATAATTTCTTTTTAAAAAATTCAGATGAATAATGAGGAAGAAAATAAGTAATTTCTTTTTCTTTTAAATTTCTTTTTTTAATGATTTTTTTAAGAGGTTTTGTAACTGTATATTCAATAATATGTTTATTTAAAAGTTTTACATCTTGTGAAATTGATAAAATTGATTTTTCCATTAATTCTTTTTGACCAAATGTTCTCCAACTTTTTATTTGTGTTTTATTTATTTCACAACCACTATACATACAAGTTGGCATTTCTCCTGCATAAGATAAAATATCAATAGAATTTATTTTTAAGGACAAAGAGTTTTTATTTTTTTTATCTTGTAATAACATTGCTCCTGCCCCATCACTTAACATCCATCTCAAAAAATCTTTTTCAAAAGCAATGCTTGGATTTTTTTCTAAAAGCTTGTAATTTGATTCTTCTTTAAAATTTTTTGCACTTAGGCTTACAGATACTACTTCAGAACCAGTTGAGACAACATTTTTTAGTTCGCCACATTTTATTCCATAATAAGCATATTTTAAAGCACTAATACCACTTAAACAAATACCAGAAGCACTAATAGTTTCTATAGCACCTAAAGACAGTTCACCTTGCACCATTAAGGTGTGATTTGGCATTAGTTGATCAGGCGTTGTTGTACCACAAGATAAACAATCAACTTTATCTAGTGAAAATGTTTCATTTTCTAATTTCTTTATAGCTTGTGCTGTTAGTTGGGCATTTGTAAAAAGAGCTTTTTCATTTCCTTTTTCTAAAACATAATATCTTTGTTTAATTCCATTACTTCTTAAAACTATGTTTTTAACTTTTGATTTTTTTCCTGCAATACAACCTAAATAATCTTCAATTTCATCATTTAAAATTGCTTTATTAGGTAATATTTTTTGTATGTTATTTATATAAACATTATTCATATTTTGAATATTCCTTCATTCTATAATCATCATTACCTGACGGTTCTTCATATAATTTTTTTTCTTTTAGTACTTTTTCTTTATTAATCTTTCTTAAAATTATTTGAATAATCATATTTATTGGAACAACAGTTAAAATAATCAGTACTAAAAACAAAACATATAACATAACTAAGGGTTTTCTTTTTTTATCGCCATAAGAACCAATTTTTCTAATTAATGATCCCCAAATCATAAAACTTTTAGTAGCAAACTGTTCACTTTTAATAAGTTTCATATCTACATTAACAGCCTTTAAACCATAACAAATGCTTCTAAAATTTTTCTCTTTATTTTTATTTAAAGCATCTTTAATCGCATAAGAAAATCTTGAAACATTTTTAATATCTTCTTTACTAATACCAGCTTTTGGAAAAATACCAAATAAAGAGTTTGTTTTTCCTGTTAACATCCATCTAGGAGTTGTAATAAAAGTTGCAAGTGAGCTTCCTTGATCAATTAATACAATGTTATCAATAAGTTTAGCATCAATATTTTTTAATAGTTCTTTCATTTTTTCTTGAGCCATTACCCACATATTTCTACACCCAATTAAAGTTATAACTGGTTTATTTTTTAATTTATTTTTAGCATATTTACTTTTTAAAAATGCCGTTATTGGTAAAGAAGGAGATAAAAACCAAACTTGATAAGTTATAATAACCAAATCATAATCATTTGTATCATCTTTTATATCTTCGATTTGGGGAGAATCCAAATAAATAGACTCAGGAAAACAATCCATAAAAGTCATAAAATCCCATGGGAAAGGATAAGGTTTCTTTGGTTTAATTACTTTATAAGTAATTTGAACATTGTTATCATTCTCAAACGGTTTAGTTAATTTATCAACTATATTATATAGTTGTCCACTTTGAGAATAAGAAATAACTAATATTTTTTTTATATTCAAATTTAAACCTATTTTGTCAACAAAGCTTACAAAAAATATAAAGTATAATTCGAAACTTACACTTTATATTTAAATCATTTTATCTAATATAGCCAATATCACCAAGCTTAGCATTGTTAATAGGACTATACAACCAAGTAGATACATCTTGTCCTAAGGCTTTAACTGTTCTTCCTAAAACTGCACAAGAACTTTTGTAAGCCCCCCAAAATCCACCACCAGAAACTCTTGCTGCTTCAAATGAACCGTAACTTTTATTTCCTTTAATTAATTTACCTCTAATTGATACATATTTATTATGTCCTCTAAAAGCTCCACCTCTACTAACAGCATCAATAATTTCAACTTTCAATTGTAAATCATTACTTCTAATATTATTTTTAAATTTAATATTTATACCTTTTTCTTGTGAATATTGCTTAATAAAATTTGATAATTGTTGATCAATAGTACATTCAGCTTTAATATTTGAAGCAATTCTATTTCCACTTTTATAAGGAATTAGACTTTTAATATAGATGGTTTTTCCATCAATATTAAATTTTCCACCATATTTATGTCCTTTTTTCATTTTATTTATTTTTCTTTTCGTGGTAGAATTAACATTATTCATACCACTTAAAGATAATTCATAATTAATATCTCGTTCTAAATTAGCTATCCATTTATTATAGTTTTTATGAATTGTATTATTACTAGGATTATATTTCATATTTTGACTATCTTTATAATCAATTTTGTAACCATTCTTATTATAAGAAATATTTACAATCACTAAATGTTTTCCTCTTATATTGTTTCTTGCAGTTATAAGTCCCATTTTGTGTTTTTTAACTAACCAACCTCTTTTACTAGATCCTTTTTTAATTGCCATTTCAACTTTTTTACTTGTAAGATGATTATCCATAAATGTTGAACTATTATCTATATTGTTAACCACTGTACTTGTACAAGCACTAATTAACAAAGCACCAAACACTAAACTAAGATACATTAATATTTGCTTCATTAGACACTCCTATTATTAATTAGGGAATTATAATCAAAAATCAATTACAATGGGCTTAAGAAAAAAATCACTTTAACTATAATGTTTTAAAATTTCTTTTAAAATTTCAGTTTGTTATTAGATTTACATATACTTTTATAATTATTATAATAGTTTTTTGTATCGCAGTACTAAATACCTAAGAAATCAATACAATTATTTCTAAATC
>JAKZMJ010000012.1 GCA_030491005.1 Sulfurospirillum sp.
TATACTAATACTGAAAATCAAAAGTTTACAATATTAAATGTAAGAGTTAAATTTGACCATAGAGCTAAAAATATTTTAACAAGCGTTGAAAAAAATAAAGAAATGAAAATGGTATTATCTGATTTAGATACAAAGTAAGACTCCTGAGAAAACACAAAGACTATGAAAATAGCCCTAAATAAGCTAAATTTTAGTTATCTAAAAAGTTATTTTTTAAAATATCATAACTTTTTAGAATAAATTGACAATAAACTATAGTAAAATTACTTGATTTAAAATTTAATTAGCAACTAATAAAAAAGTAAAATATTCTAATCTATTTATAGTTTATAATATTTTGTGTTTGCTTTTTTTGGGTATTATAAAGTTTTTTTTGTTATAATTAAGATAAGGTACAACAGATAATAGCTTGGCTTATGCTAAGAGGAAAGTCCGAGCTGCTGTGAAGCAAAGTTCCATTTAACAAATGGCTAAAGTAATTTAAGGGATAGTGCAACAGAGAGTAAACTACCATTGTCTATATTCAATGGAAAAGGTGAAACAATAGGCTAAGAGCCTATTAGTATTTAGAGTAATCTAAGTAGTTATGTAAACCCAACTTGCAGCAAGAAGAATATGGTATAAGCTTCACGAAAGTTTTCTTCGCTAGATTGTCTAAGTAATTTGACAAATAGATAAATTATTATCAAATACAAAACTCGGCTTATAGTTGTGCCTAACTTCTGTATGTCCTATATAGCAATAGATACAAAAAAAATAATTTAATTTTAAGCACTTTGTAACAAATTTGTAACAAATTTTCACTTATAAAGATTGAAATTTTTGCCCAAATTTACTTCCTCAGCTTTAATTATACTTGCATAATAAGTAAGAGTTACACGAGGAGAAGAGTGACCTAAAAGACCAGATAATTCATTTAAAGATACCAACTTGTTTTTTAACATTAATGTTGCATAAGTGTGCCTAGTTGAAGATAGTTTTCTATGTTTAATATTAGTATCATTTAAAAGTTTTTTGTATTGATATCTCAAGCGACTAGAGTCATCTAAATTAAAAAATAGAAATTCATTATATTTATTTAATTCATTAATCTTTTTAAGAACAAAATCAGATATATGTATTTTTCTATAAGAATTTTTAGTCTTAGGTGTATCAATTCTAAATTTTGTCCTAACTCTTTGTATAGTAATAATATTATTGTTAATATCACTAAACTTTAATCCTAATATTTCTTCGGGTCTCAAACCAGTATTAAAAGCAATATGTAAATAAATATGAATAATACCAGTAGATTTTTTTAATAATATATTAACTTCATCTTTTGTAAAAAATTGAACTTCTATATTTTCAGATTTTTTGAAACTAAAATTTAAAATAGGATTAACAGAAATGATATTATCATCTAATGCATAGTCAAAAATTTCTTTTAAACAAGAACGATAAACACCTTTAGAAGTATTTTTCATATCTAAATTAAACAAATATTCTTTTAACTCAAACCTTGTAATATTATCAATATCATAATCTCCAAATTTATGATTAACTCTATTATAATAAGGCAATCTAGTAGTAAATGCTTTTATGTGTTCTTCTTTATGTTTCAAAAAAATATTAAAATAATAAGAAAATTTATTTGATTTTTTATTAAATATTTCGCCTGATAAAATTTTTCTTTGCAATTCAGGAATAACACTTTTTTTTAAGTATTTAATATTTGAAGAATTATTTATGAATTTTGTAGTTTTCTTATATCTTTTATTATTAATATGATAATCCAAATATAAATATTTTCCTCTAGTTACAATATTAATCAATATAAAATCTATCAAAATTAAATTTGTTTACAGGAACATTTTTATTAAAAAACTTATCAATATTTTTAACATGATATCTATATAACTTACCTATTCGTATAAAATGATATCCCTCAATTAAATTCTTTTTTTTAATAGTAGACATACAAACATCATATTTATTAGCAATGTTTTTTAAGGATAAATATTCTTTTTCAATTTTCATCACGAAACCTTATATTAAAATTTGATATTCTTTGAATATTACCTTTTATAATTTTTCTTTTTATTAACTCATTTTGATAAACAAGATATTTATTTATGTCAAAATCATCAAAATTTAAATTATTCATCTCATTATATTTTTGAAAAAGTACTAAATGTGATAATTTATTAACAGGAATTACTTTGATAACCTCAATTAAACGACCAGATGTAAAAGAATAAATTTTATCTTCAATATAAACATTAGGTTCAATATATTTTTTCTTATATCTTAATTTTGTAGGCTTTCTAATAACAAATTTTTCTTTTTCTTTTCCAAATTCTTTTAAAATTCTATCTTTAAAAAAAAGCCTAAAAACACCATTTTCATATTCTAAAATTCTTCCTTTTTCATCTTCAAACTTAAAATAATTGTTTAGTTGACTCCACTCACAAATACCAGTTTTTCTTATATCTGTTAGATAATGCCAGTCTCTCTCTAGAGGCATAATTCTTCTATAAACCCAAGCTGGTATTAAAGAATGTGAAGTAACAATCCTTAAGATTCTATTTTTCAAATACCAAGACTGGAGATAATCCAATTTTTTTTGATTTTTAACATCTAAAAAAGACTTATACATATATTTTAATATGTATGCAGGAGCAGATTTAATATCCCATTGAAAGCCTTGTAATTGTCCTTTTGTATCAATTTTTTTCAGATTTTGTGGAGCAGTAAAGTATTTTTTATACATATCGAAAATATCATTAAAAAAGATTTTTGGAATATAAAGCATTATATGAAAATGAGGAACACCATCCTTTTTATGAGGCTCACAAACTTTTACATAATGTATTTTATAACCATCTTTTTTTATTTTCATATATTTATTAGATTTTTGAAATCTATTATATTGAAAATTAAGAACATTATATAAGTCCTTAATTGTAAACATTTCTTTATTATAAATTTTATCTCTTAAGTATCCAAATCGCTCATTATTAGGAATCAAAGAAAAATGTTTTACAGGACAATATCTTTCAAAATTACCTACTAAAAAATCTCTAAAGAAACCATCAAGTGTAATGGTTAAAAAAATATTTTGATACTCTATTGTGTCACTCATAATTATTTCGTTTATTGTATTTATTTTATTGATAAGTTCAGCATAATATCTAGAAGAATGGTTTGCATGAAAAGAAACATCTAATAAACTTTTTAATTCTCCATTTTGAGTTTGAAAAAAAGAATTTTTTAAAAATTTTCTTTGAACACTATGTTTAACTTGCATAAATTTTAAATCAGTTTCATTTAGTCCATACATTTTTTTAGTCCTTTTTAATTAATTTTAATTCTCGAACAACTTGTGTTAAGTTGACAAGGGATAAAGTTTTTTCGCAAGCTCAAAAACTTTATCTTTGGTCTGAACTTACCAATTCTAAGATAATTGATAAATTAGTATTTATATTACTTTGTTTTTTTGTTTTAAATAAATAGCCTAAAACTGGTATTTTAGATAAGACAGGAACAATTGAAATAGTATTGTAAGACTCATTTTGATTAATGCCAGTAAGGACAAAAATCTCACCTTTATTGAGTAATATTTTTTGTTTAATTTTTACTTTTGAAATAGTAGGAGTAGAAGACTTATCTAAAATATTTTCTGATATTATTTCTAAATTTAAGTAAACTTTATTCTTAAAGATTTGTGGTAAAACATTAATCTTAAGACCTACATCTTTATAAGAATAAGAAATATTAGAAATTTGAGTTAAAGAATTAGTCTTTGTAGAACTTGTTTGATAAGGTATATTTTTAACAACATCAAACTTAGTAA
>JAKZMJ010000013.1 GCA_030491005.1 Sulfurospirillum sp.
AAAGATGATAATTGGAAGATTGAATCATTAAAAAAATCAAAAGTATTTAAAGATTTTATTTCATTAAATACAAATACTGTGTTTGGATTTATAATATTATTTATTATTTCAATAGCATTATTAATTATCAGAGAACTTAATTTATTAGATAAAAATCTAATTTATGCATTATATCTATATTTAGTATATTTAGTTTACTTATTATTTAATGTAGGACTAATCGCTTATAAATATAAAAAAATCATAATTCTAATGTCTGATAATTCAAAACCCACAATAAGTGTTTAATAAAAATATGACAATTTGTAATACAATCAGGCTAAAGAAATCTTTTAAAAAGTTGGTTCAACATGGAAAATATTAAATTTATGGATTTTTGTGCTGGAATCGGCGGGGGCAGAATTGGACTTGAAAGCGTAGGTATGTCATGCCTTGGATTTAGTGAAATTGATACAGATGCAGAAGTAACATATAAACACTTCTTTGGTAAAGATGAAGAAAATTATGGTGATTTAATGAAAATTAATCCAGATGATTTACCAGACTTTGATTTTATGGTTGGTGGGTTTCCTTGTCAAACATTTTCAATAATTGGTACTAGATGTGGATTAGAAGATAAAGAACGAGGACAAGTTATTTATGGCTTAGTAAAAATATTAAAAGCTAAAAATGTAAAATACTTTATTTTAGAAAATGTAAAAGGTTTAATCAATCATGATAAAGGAAATACATTAAAAACTGTATTAGAGTTATTGGACAATGCAGGATATAAAGTATTTCATAAAAATTTAAATAGCTTAAATTTTGGTGTACCACAAATGAGGGAAAGGGTTTATTTTGTAGGGATACAAAAAGATTTAATTGATGATGATTTTAAATATGAATTTCCCAAAGAATATAGTGGAGATAACAAATCTTTACAGGACTGTTTAATTGATGAAGAAGAATTGACATTTGATGATAGATTGTCTTCATATCAAACCTTTATAAAATATTTAGATAATAAATACAATAAAAATAAATATCAAATTAATAACCTTTTATCAAAAGACTACACAGTAATAGATACAAGACAATCTGATTTAAGAGTTTATCATGAAAAAACTCCAACATTGAGAAGAGGACGACATGGTATTTTATATGTTAAAAATGGTAAATTTAAAAAGTTATCAGGATATGAAGCTTTATTATTACAAAATTTTCCAAAAAAATATGCTAATAAAGTAAAAGGTAAAATATCAAATTCTAAACTTTTGCAACAATCAGGTAATGCAATGACATCAACCGTAATAGAAGAGATTAGTAGAAATTTAATGAAATCAGTAGGAGCAATACAATGACAGAAAAAGAAATATTAATAAACAGAGGTTCAACAACTGCTAAGAATGGTTTTAAAAATGAAGATTTTACAGTAGCAGAATTTAATAATTGGAAAAATAGTGAACTTGCTCAACTTTGGCTAAAAGCCATGGATTATGATTTAACAGATATTGAAAGTGTACGAGCTACAAAAGTTAAAGGCTCATTTAAAGCTGATATACAAGTAGAAATAAAAATTGAGATAAAATTAAAAAGTTTAACTGATATTCAAAACCTACAGGTAAAACTTGTATCAAATCCAAAAGGATTTAATCAAATTGATAAAAGATGGTTAAAGAAATATAATGAACTTTGGAATATTCCAAATGATGTGTATGAATTATTACAATATTTCACAGGAGAGAAATCTCCAAAGATTGATAATTTTAGAGATGATAGAAGGATGTTTGCTGATGAATTTTCAGAAGATGAACAACAATTATTATTAAAGTTTTTCAATGACAATAAAACATTAATTGTAAATGATATTTTAAAAGGTAGAGGTAAGTTTTCTGCTGAATGGATGTTAGTAATTTTAAGATTAAAAGATACAGATACTATTGATTGGGCATTAGAGCCAATTAATAAAGTCCTAAATCACTTTGGAAATGGAGAGATAAGAATAACTCCAAGAGGTAGTTTTAAAATTGGAAATATAACTATTCAAAGAAAAGGTGGAGATAATGGAAGAGAAACAGCAAATATGTTGCAGTTTAAAATAAATCCAGCAGAATTGATAGACAAAGCATCTAACAAAACATAGGAACGCAATAAATTACCTAGCGGTAATTTATGGTTCTATTCGACCGTTATCTGACAAAAGGAGTATCCAAAAAATGACAAAGTTTTTAGAAGAAACAAATATCATAGATTACTCAAATCAAGAAATACAAAAATTAGCAATGAGTTTATCAACTGATTGTAAAACAGATATTGAAATAGCAAAAAATTGTTTTGAATATGTAAGAGATAATATAAATCATAGTGGCGATTATAAAGATAATATCACCACTTGCAAAGCAAGTGATGTATTAAAATATAAAACTGGTTGGTGCTATGCAAAAAGTCATTTATTAGCTTCTTTATTAAGAAGTAATAATATCCCTACAGGATTTTGTTACCAAAGATTAAGTTGTTCAGAGTATAAAAAAGATATTTATTGTCTTCACGGATTAAATGCAATTTATCTAAAAAATTACGGATGGTATAAAGTAGATTCAAGAGGAAACAAAAAAGGTGTAGATGCCCAATTTAATCCGCCAGTTGAGAAGTTAGCATTTGAATTAGGGAAGAATGAATTTGATTTACCTGAAATTTATGAAAAACCATTAGATGTAATTGTGCAAACATTAGAAAAATTTAAAACTTACGATGAAATGATAAATAATTTTCCTGATATTAAACTTACTAAAACAGATAACAAAACAGAGTAGCCAATAAATTACCTAGCGGCAATTTATTGGCTATCTTCAACCGTTATGAGTCTATCGTAAGCACTTTGCTTATGATGAGAAAAGTTGTTGAGTATAGCAACTCTACATGTAGAGATGTAAAACTATTTCAGACCTACATGTAGAACTGAAATAAAAAACAAACTTGACAAAAAAGCCAAGGAACTCGCAAGACACAAAAACTGCTAAAACCTTAGCAAGTAAACGGTCTTAAGTTCAAAGTGCTAAAAGATGAAAAACACGACATCATAACAAAACGCAGGAGCCAATAGTTTACTCTAGCGAGTAAACTATTGCTCTCCTCGACCGTTATCTAACCAGCAATAAGGAATACACATATATGAAAAATATACTAATAATTGTAGCAAATCCAAAAACGGATAGTTTCTCATTTGCTATGGCAAATCAATATAAAAAAATATCTAAAGAAAAAAACGATGTAGTAGAAATTATCGACTTATATAAAGATGAAAACCAACAACCTTTTTTTACTTATGAAAATGCTAATGAATTAGTCATAACAAAAGAAATGAAGTATTATCAAGAAAAAATTTCACAGGCTAATGAAATAGTATTTGTTTTTCCATACTGGTGGGGAAGTACACCTGCAATTTTAAAAAACTTTCTTGATTGGAACTTGTCAAAAGGCTTTGCTTTTGAATATATCAATTCAGGACCGAAAGGTTTATTACAGAATAAAACTGTAAAAGTTTT
>JAKZMJ010000014.1 GCA_030491005.1 Sulfurospirillum sp.
AAACTGCTTTATTAAATTCAATAAAAACTTCAGTTATGATTTCTTTTATTATTGCAGCTGCTGGATTTTTATCTCAAGTTATTGGTTTTTTAGGAATTGCTAGAGCTTTAAGTGAATATATCACAACTTTAGGTTTATCTCCTTTATTGTTAATTCTATTAATTGGTCTTATGTATGTAATCTTAGGTATGATTTTGGATGGCATTTCTATTGTTGTTATGACTTTGCCAATTGTATTACCCATTGTGGTTCTAGCTGGTTATGATCCTTTATGGTTTGGGATATTTTTGGTTTTTATGGTAGAAATTTCTCAAATAACTCCACCTGTTGGTTTTTCACTTTTTATTATTCAAAGTATTAGTGGGGAAAAAATAGAATATATTTTAAAAGCTACTTTACCATTTTTTCTTTTAATGCTTCTTGCAGTTGCTTTAATAATTTCTTTTCCCCAAATAGTTAGCTTTTTACCTTCTTATGTTTTTAAATAGTTTTAGCTTTTTTAGAAATATGTAGAATAATATATTAGTTTATTTTTAATATCTAACAAAAATATTAGTATTTTAAGGAGCTAAGTTTTGTACTTAACATACTTTTTTAGATAAAATCATTTTATTTATATTTTATAAAAATAAAATATATTACAAGAGGATAAAAAATGAAATTAATTTTAATAGTTATGATTATGATATTTAAGGGTATCTCCAAAAATAAACAATAAAATCACTACTTAAGACTTAACAATAAGATCTAAATTAAATAATTTAAAATCTTATATTTAAGGTTTCTAAAATCATTAATTAGCTATAATATCAGTATAAATTACTATAAAAAGAGAGTATATTATGGCTGGATTATTTGACTATGAATTTCAACTAGATAAGATTAAAAAGCATCAACCACCTTTACAAAAGTTAAATAAAATTATTGACTGGGAACTATTTCGACAACCTATTGAAGAAGCTTTAATAAAGGATGATAGAAAAAGTAATGCTGGTAGAAAACCATATGATAAACTATTAATGTTTAAGATAATAATTCTTCAAAGATATTATAACTTATCTGATGAACAAACAGAATTTCAAATAAAAGATAGATTGTCATTTTTAGATTTTTTAGGACTTCAAATAGGTGATAATGTACCTGATGAAAAGACTATATGCTTATTTAAAGAGAGCTTGAAAGAGAAAGATTTATCTAAAAAGTTATTTGATATATTTACAAAAAATTTAACAACTAGTGGTGTAGTAGCTAAAGAAGGTACACTAGTTGATGCTTCATTTATAAGAGTACCAAAACAAAGAAATAAAAGAAGTGATAATGCAGATATTAAAAAAGGTGCCATACCTTTAGAATTTGCTAAGAATAAAAATATCTTATCTCAAAAAGATTGTGATGCAAGATGGGTAACAAAATATAAAACTAGAGAGTTTGGATATAAAGATCATATTTCAGTAGATCAAAAGACTAAAGTAATTATAAACTATACAGTAACACCATCATCAACTCATGACTCTCAAGCTATAAAAGATTTAATAGATAAAAATGATAATATTTTATATGCAGATTCTGCATATAAATCTAATAAAATAGAAACATACCTAAAAGATACTAATGTAAAAAGTAAAGTTATACAAAGAGCATATAGAAATACACCACTTACAAATAAACAAGATAAAGAAAATTATAAATACTCAAAAACAAGAGTAAGAGTTGAACATATATTTGGAACTCTCAAAACATCTATGAACTCTGCTCTAAATTTAAAAGCAATTGGATTAGATAGAATTAAATCTATTACAGGACTTATAAATCTAACATATAACTTTCTAAGATATGAACAGTTAGTTAGATTAAAAAAGATACCAATAATGAAAAGTTAAAATAGATATAAAACAATTGAATTTATAGCTATTTTATAGTTTATAATTGTAAATATATGGATATATTTTTTATAATTTTTATAATTTTTAGTGATTTAGCTTATTATAAATTAAATTTTAAAAAAGGATAGATATCTTACTTTTAGAGTTTATTTTTAGAGGTTCCCATTATACTCTTGGGCTAAATCTTTTAATATTTGTCTCTAATTTTAGCATTAACTATGGGTACTGATGGACAGTTTATAGCTATTGCTTTTACATCATCAATATTTAAATCTCTAAGCGGAGATTTTCTACCACGACCAGACTTTTCATATAAACTTTGTATACCATCTTTTTTAAAGTTTCTAAACCATTTCCATATAGCTTGATGCTTTAAATCTAATAATTCAACTATCTCATTTACTGTTTTACCTTTATAGCTTAACAGTATTGTTTCTGCTCTTTTTCTTGCTCTAAATTTATCATTATATTTAATGATATTTTCTAATTCTATTATTGTTTTTGGTGTTAAGTTTATTATATTTTTCATTCGCTATTATAGCATAACTATCTTTAATTACTTGTTAAGATAGTGTATTTATTGAGTTGTTTTTAAATTGTTGGTAGTACTTAATAGCTTTATGGATAGTTTATTGGGATTGAATAAATACTTTATTTTATGATTCTTTAAGTGTTTGAAAATTATTTGATTTTTGGTTTATTTTTAGAGATGCCCTTAACATTAAACTAAAAGCATAACAAAACATTTAGACTGTGAAAATAGCCCCAAATAAGCTAATTTTATAGTCATATTAAAAACTATATTTTTAAATATATCGACTTTTTAAAAGAATTCTGAAAGTACAATACATATCTTAAAAAATAAACCAAATAAAGTTCAAACACCAAGATGTATTTTTCTATATCTTTTCTTATTTGGATTAAATCTTTGTTTTTAATGGTAAAAGTAGCGAATAGCGATTGCGTAGAAAACTTTCCTTTGAAGGTACAGTTTTTTGAATAGAACTATCCCTATTAGGTTTAAAAGTCTTCTAAAATTATAGGTAAACATTATTAAAGCATTTTCTCCAAGTACCTTTTTTTAGAACGAACTAAAAAATGATCCCAGCCAAGTGTTCTTTTTATAGTTCCAAATGGATGCTCTACTATTGAGTCTCATTTTTTAACTATTTCTTTGGCTTCTTTAGTATTCATCTTGCTTGTGTAAGTATCAATAATAGATTCAAATTCCCATCTATACATTTGTTTAAAGTTTGTTTTATCAGATAAACAAGATAATTTTAAAGGGTAGGCTTTACATAATTTACTTGATAGTCTATAAACATCTAGCATTCTATTGCCTCATTTATAAATTGTTTAATTTTACTCTTTCACAAATATTTTCATTAATTAAGCTAATTTAATTACTAACAAATACCATAGCAGTTAAGCTAAACTAAATCCCAGACAAAAAAAAAGCTTTTACTTGTAAAAACTTAAAAAAGTTTAAATAAGTAAAAGTTTAAATAAGTAAAAGCTAAATAATAATAATAATAATAACAACAATAGAATTGAGTCATAAAAGATATAATC
>JAKZMJ010000015.1 GCA_030491005.1 Sulfurospirillum sp.
ATATATTATGTAGTTTTATTTTTGGGTTAGAATTGCTGGTGAACATAACGCCTGAGTTGAAAAACAAGGTATCCAAACGTCTTAGCTGTTAGCTATTTATATATCTTAATGCGACACTTAAAAGCTCGTAGTTTTCGCACTATTACCTTGTTTTTCTTTCCAACGCTTTGTTATCTGTTACCGTTTTCTATTTGTTCAATCTCTGCTTTTAAGCTGTCATATTTTATCTTAATTGGGTTTAATCTTAGTAAACTTGATAGAGTGATACTCTTTTGAGTTTTAACTTTTTCATTTAAAATTTTAGTTTCTAAAATATAAAAATCCCATTGAGATAAATTTAGTGGGTCTACGCTATTTTTATCTTTGTGTGATAACACACAAAAGATATAAATATCTGATTTTCTAGTTCTTTCAGAATTATTTGATTGTGTTTTTCCTGTTTGTTGTATTCCAAATATAATTTTTGAAAATTCTTTTTGTTCCCAACTTTGAAGATATGAAGATGATTTTATTTCGATTTTTAAACCATTTTTGGTTTTTAAATCGTAAGCATCCCATTCCTCTCTTTGACTATCCAAAATATCTATTGTTGATGCAACAATAAATTCTGCAAGAATACCACGAAGTGCATTTCCTAATAATTCTGAACTTGACCATTTCCAAAATGAAAGTACATTTAATAGTAATTTTTCATTATTATATGTAAATTGTTCTTGACCTGTTTTGATGGTTGTTTGAATTGCTGGTAAAATTTTGACTCCTTCATATAGCTATTTATTATCCATTTTGTTTAAACCACTTTAAAAGTTCTTTCCCTTTATTCATACCTTGAATTACTTTTTTCTTTTGAGATTCTACTGAATCAGCAAGTGATAATCTTGGTATTTCTATTCTAATTGATGCTGATTTATTTGCTTTAACAATATTCATATCTTTTGTTAAAAGTTGTGAATATTTTATTTCCATTTCATCTAGTTTATCACCCATCTTTTGAAATTGTAAATCAAAATAACCATGAGTTAATTTATGAACTAAATCTATATTACTTGGTAATATATTATTGTGTCTAAAGTATATAAAACTTGCTGATGATGGTTTATGGTCTGGTTGTTCCATATTAAATTCTTTTGCTATATCTAACGATAATTTCCAATAATCTTTCCAAAAATCACTAACACTTTTATCAGCATCCATTTGATAGCCTCTTGTTCCTTTTTCAATCGCAGATTGTAAAAGTAAGATTTTATAATTTTTTCTATTTCCTAAATTCTCATTATCTTTAAAATACTTTAATATATCTTCATAATTTATTCTAAAATCAAAGCCTTTATTATTATCATTATGAAAACTTTGAGGTGCAATTAAAATTGTTGCGAAGGCAATAATTTTATTTAGTTTAATATAATTATTTCCTCTTAAAGTATATCTCTCTTTTTGGTCTTTTTGAAAAGAAGCATTAACTTTATTTTCAATCAATAGTTTGTAGAATTTTTTATCTTTCGATTGAAATGTAATTTCTAAATCTGACTCACCTGTTGAATCAGTTACTGATCTTTGTGCTTCAACAAATTCTAAATTTTTATTATAAAAATTTGTTAGTTTTAAAAATAAATCTTGGAATTCTTTTGATGACATAAATTCTTCAAGTAGAAGTAAATCAATATCTCTTTCTGATACACCTGATATGTTTGTCATTTGCTACTCCTTCAGATAACGGCTAAAGTGAGGGACGATGGCGATAGTCGTATGTAATTATTTTCCGTTTCAAGTGTCTAAATGCGAAACATAGAAGCTCGAATAATCGCCGTTGTAGCCTCGTTCCTCCTCCTCTGTTTTGTTATACAATTAATGTATACTACAAATATCATCTTTACATTCAGTTTTAGAATCATCTTCTTCTAAACTTAGAATAGCTGTTCTAATAACTACACCAGCATTTGTTAATGCAACAATATCTGTTAAATCTGCTAATTCATTTTTTGTTATTCCAGAATCTAATGCTTCTTTAAATCTTCTTATTGTACAAGCATCACATCCCCTTGTAAGTGTTACTGCTAAACCAACTAAATGTTTATCTCTTTCTGTTAAGCATGATTGACTTGATACTTCTTTAAGTATTCTACCTGTTTTAAATTCCATTTTATTTTCCTTTTTTTGTATAACGGCTGAATTGAAGGACGATGGCGATTTAACGGCTTGATTGTTTGCTATTTTAAGTATCTTAATTCGACACTTAAAAGCTTGAATTATCGCCGTGGTAGCCTCGTTCTTCTTCCAATGATTTGTTATACATCATCGTTATCTTGACTTTGAATTGCCTTTATTATAAGACTTCCTAATTGTCTTGTATTTCGTTTATTCCCATTATTATTTAATAAGCTAATATTAAATTTTGATGCAAATACTCTAAGTATTGGTTTTGTTGGTGTTACAAGTTCATCATCTTTTAAAATTTCAATTGTTCCATTTTCAAGTTCTTGTATTGTGTATACATCAATATTAACAGTTTTAATTGTAGTTATATCTGTTCTTGCTTTTTGTTTTTTAACTAATTTTGATAATGCTATTGAAACTTTACCACTGGCATTTGGTTGTGTCATAAGCTTTTGAGCTTCTGATACAACTTCATTTAATAAAATTTCAATTTGCATTTCTTCTGTATTTATTCTTAATATAATTACCCTATCAACTTCGTTTAGAGTTGATGGATTAAATGATATATGTCCATTTGAATCCATTTTTGCTGTAGTTTTAACAGAAATTCTTTCACCTGTTGAACTAACAACATCATATCCTTTTTGATTAACTTCAATAACCATTTGACCATTTGTGATTAATGCCGAATATAGTTCTCCAATTCTACCACTTAGATGTCTTAACTCTGTTGGTGCTACACCCCATTCTAGTTCTCGTTCAAACCAAGACATTGCTTCACCAAGTGATTGAATAATTTGCATTTGTGTTAAAGCCAATTTTATTTCCTTCTATTTAATGTATAACGTTGGACTTGAGAAACAAGTGGACGGAACGACTTGAAACTTTTGTCTTTATATTTTATTTAATCGACACTTAAAAGCTTGAAAAACCGCACTTTCCACTTGTTTCTCTCCAAGGTTTTGTTATCTTCTACTAAATGTTTATTTCCTTTATTATATCATTTTTAATTTTATCAAGGGAAATATCAACTAATTTTTTATTTTTTTCTTGATTGCTTTTATCTTTTTGAAAACTTTTATCTAGTTCTATTATTCTTTTAATAACCTCGTTATTTGTGATTGAATCTTCACTATCTAGCTCAAGTGTTAAATTAGATGTTGATATGGCATTTTTGATTGAAATTTGTTCAAACATATTTTTACCTTGAATATATTTAATATGATTGTCTATATTATTTTTTAATTTATTAATATATATGCTTGTTATTGTTTTAATCTTTGCATAATTCTCTTCACTATTTCTAATTATTTCTTGATTTTCAAAGTTATTTTTTAGTGTATTTTTAAGGATACTAATTTTTTCAGTAGTATTGTCTTCAGAATGTATACTAACTAACATTAATGATTCTTTATTTTCAATCTCTAATAATTTTAATAATTCCTCAAGTTTTTGTCGTTTAGTTGTTTTGATTTTTTGATTATTTTCATACTTGGATTTTATGTAATGAGATATTACAGTTACTAAAATACCTAAAAATGCACCAACAATTAATGATTTATAATCCATTCTATATTCCTTTAGATAACGACTGAAGTGAGGGACGATGTAACCCTAATGGCACTTCAAATTACTTTCTAACTAACTTTTAAAATGATAGCTTGAACCTACTTGAAAGCCGATGGGTTACTCGTTCCTCTCCTCTGTTTTGTTATCCATTTCTATTTAATACTCTAAATACTCTTCTATTTCATCTTTTGAGATAAATCCATTTTTTAATCCAATACTTTCTAAAAAAACAATTAATGAAGTTTTTAATAGAACTTTATTACCTTTTAATGTATCTAAAATTAATTCATCACTAAAATTTGATTTAATTGTTAAGCCTGATTCACCAAAATTTCTATTAATTTGATTTTTACCAGTATGAGTATAGTCATTCATTATTGTGTAAACTCTACCTTTGATTTCTGAATAAAACTCAATGCCAGACTCTAAATCTACCTTATCTACTATTTTTTGAAATGGTTCTGGAAAATGTTTCTTCCAACTGTTAGCATTATAAATTGTTGTTATTTTTTCATCACTCATAACATAGTACATATATTTTAATTTTACAATATTTTCAAAAAATATTCTTTCTAGGGCAAAAGCAGAATTATATAATTTTTTTTCTACTAAAATATTAATTGATATAAAATGACTTAATGTATTTCTTGAAAATCCTGCCAATAACATATCTCTTTTATTGTCACTCATAATTTCAACTTTAGTCATTAGCTTTTCTATTTTATGAACTAAATCAATATCATCTTTAAGTTGTTTGTTTATGTTGTCTTGAATATTCATATTTGACCTTAATTTTTTATTTGCTTTGGATAACTATTTATTAAACATACATTATAGTCATTAAGCACTTAAATGTACTAATAACTAACATTCACATAATACTGATAAACACTACCTCAAATGAAGAAACATTGCAAAATGACATCTTTTTTATGAATATTACTTTTTTTAGATAAGCTTTTAATGTATGTTTTATGTCTGTATTTCGGTGTAAATAGTACATTATGTATGTTTAATAGGTCTAAATCGTGATAAAAGTGCATTTATTAAGTTTGAGAGGAGTAACAAATGGCTAAAAAATTATTGGAAGTGATGAGGGATAAGATTAGATTTAAGCATTATAGTATTAAAACAGAAAGGGTTTATTTATATTGGGTTAAGAAGTATATTTTGTTTCATAATAAAAAGCATCCTAAAAATATGGGCAAGATAGAGATAGAAGAATATTTGACAAATTTGGCTATTTATAATCAGGTAAGTCCTGCTACTTAGAATCAAGCTTTTAATGCTATATTATTTTTATATGACATAGATACTTCAAAGTTTAATATTCAAGCATTTAGGGCAAAAGAGCGTACTCGTATGCCTGTAGTTTTAAGCATAGATGAAGTAAAAAAAATACTTACAAATATCACAGGTATAAATGGTATTATTGTATCACTTATATATGGGTGTGGTCTTCGTATAAAAGAAGCATTAAGACTTAGGGTTAAAGATATTGATTTTGAGTATAACAATATTTATATATTTGATAGTAAATCTACAAAAGATAGGATAGTTCCCTTACCTTTAAAATTAAAAGATTTATTGAAAGAACAAATATTAAGAGTAGAAACTATTTTGGAAAAAGATTTAGATGATGGTTATGGTAGTGTTTATATGCCTCATAATTTATCATTAAAATATAGAAATGCTTCTAAAGATATAAAATGGCAATACATTTTTCCTGCTTCTAAAGTATCTTATGATAAAAGAGAAGATATCACAAGAAGACATCATGTAAATGATATAAATATAAATCGTGCTATTAAAAAATCAATTGATTTATGTAATATTTATAAAAGCGTTACTGCTCACACTTTTAGACACTCTTATGCTACTCATTTATTACAAAATGGAACAGATATACGCTCAATCCAAGAACTTTTAGGGCATAAATCAATTGAAACTACTAGGATATATGCACATGTTGTAAAAGAGTTAAATCAAGGCATTATTCAATCACCTTTAGATTTTTAGTATGATTTTATATTAAGATTTATTTATTTTCTAAATTAGCATATTCTTCATCGGAAAATATTCGTGAAACTGTAATAAACTGGTAACCTAAGTCTATTTCAAGTGAAAAAGAGTTGCCAAATGCAGAACTTTCTTTTTTAACATCAATTAAAATATGGGAGTGCTTAAAATATTCGAATTGATCTTTATCTATAAAAAACTCAACATCACATATCTCTCCTAGCTTTACATTTCTTGAAGGTACATGAAAATCTTTTACAGAATAACACATAGGTGCAGTTCCATCACAGCAACCACCACTTTGATTAAATACTAATTTACCATTTTCTTTTTTTAACTCTTCTATAACTTTAGAAGCTTCAATACTTACAGATACTCTTTTAGTAAACATTTTTTTCCTTTATTTTTAATATATAGAAGAAAAACTTCTATATATTTATTATTTCTTTAAATTGATTTTAGAAAAAACCTAAAGCATCTTTACTATAAGAAGTTAAGATATTTTTTGTATGTCTATAAGCATTTAACATCATCATATGAGTTTCTCTTCCAATTCCTGATTTTTTATATCCACCAAATGAAGCATGTGAAGGATATAAATGATAACAATTCACCCATACACGACCAGCTTCAATACCTCTGCTGAATTTATGTAATTGATGTGCATCTCTTGACCAAATTCCTGAACCTAAACCATAGATTGTATCATTTGCAATTTCCAGTGCTTCATCTTCATCTTTAAATGTAGTTACTGCTAAAACAGGACCAAAAATTTCTTCTTGGAAAATTCGCATTTTATTATGACCTTTAAAAACTGTAGGTTTAATATAATTACCATTTGGATGAGTTTTATTATCATAAGCTTCTCCACCTATTAAGCACTGTGCCCCTTCTTCTTTAGCGATTTTTATATAAGAAAGAATTTTTTCTTGTTGAGCCGTTGAACATTGAGCTCCCATTTTTGTAGTTGGATCAAGTGGGTCTTCCATAGTAATAGCTTCAATTCTCTCTAAACATCTTTTCATAAAAGGTTCATAAATTGATTCTTGAATTAATGCTCGAGATGGACAAGTACAAACTTCACCACTATTAAATGCAAACAATACTAAACCTTCAATAGCTTTATCAAAAAAAGCATCATCTTTATCCATAATTGATTCCATAAAGATATTTGGAGATTTTCCACCAAGTTCTAAAGTAGAAGGAATAATATTTTCAGTTGCATATTGCATAATCAACTGTCCTGTTGTGGTTTCACCTGTAAAACCAACTTTTTTAACATCAGGATGAGTAGCTAAATGTTTACCGATTTTCCCACCAGCACCATTGATAATATTAATAACACCTTTTGGAAGTACATCAGCAATTGTTTCCATTAAAATTAAGATTGACATAGGAGTTGCTGATGCTGGTTTTAAAACAACACAATTTCCAGCAGCCAATGCAGGTGCTATCTTCCAAGCTGCCATTAATAATGGGAAATTCCAAGGAATGATTTGAGCAACTACACCTAATGGTTCGTACACTTCTTGTGATATAGTATTTTCATCTAAATCAGAAACATCACCAGACTCACCTCTAATAACTGAAGCAAAATATCTAAAATGATCAACAACTAAAGGTATATCTGCTGCTAGTGTTTCTCTTATAGCTTTACCATTATCTAATGTTTCAGCAAGAGCTAAAGCTTCTAAATTCCCTTCAATTGCATCTGCAATTTTATTAAGCATTGTTGATCTTTCGATAACTGATGTGTGCTTAAATGACTGGAAAGCTGTTTTCGCAGCTTGTACTGCATCTTCAACATCATCTTCATTTGATCTTGGAATTCTTGTAAGAATTTCACCATCAACTGGCGAAATATTATCAAAATATGTTAAACTTTTAGGACTCACCCATTCTCCACCTATAAAGTTCTCGTATTGTGCCTTGTACTGCGGTTTAGTATATGCCATTTTAAAATCCTTTTATTTAATATTGTTCTTCTACAAACAAAATTGTACTCTTATTTTATAGCCTGAATATAGCTATATAATACTTAATTAAAAAATATCAGAAGTTATTATTAGAGGTTTACTTAAGACTTAATACTTAAGCCCTTCTTGTAAGAGAGTTTTTTTTATTTTTTGTATTAGATTATGTTTATTTTTGCACCATAAGGGTGCCAAAAGTGAATTATCATCAATACCAGCTGTTACTCTTTGAACAGAAACATTAGAAGGTAGAGTTTTAATAGATTTAATAACAGTATCAATATACAGTTTTTCACTTATTGGTATAAACTTACCTTTTAAAAATTTAGATGTTAATATAGTATTTTTTACTACATATAAAGGGTGAAATTTAATTGAATCTATATTTAACTTTAAAGTTTGTTTTAAGGTTTCTAACATCATTTCTTGAGTTTCATCAGGAAGTCCATAAATCAAATGAGCACAAACATTAAGACCTTTACTTTTTGTTTTTATAATCCATTTTCTCATATTAGCAGTAGAATCACCACGATTTATTTTTTCTAATGTTTTATCATAAAAAGACTGAATACCATATTCAATCCAAATTTCTTTTGTTTTTCCTAAGTCTTGTAAATAATCCAAAATCTCATCTGTTACACAATCTGTTCGTGTACCTATGCTTAAACCTATTACATCATCAAAGCCTAATGCTTTTGAATACAAGGCTTTTAAAGTATCAAAAGGAGCATAAGTATTTGTAAAAGATTGAAAATAAACAATAAATTTTTCTGCTTTAAATTTATTTTCTAAAACTTTTTTACTTGCATAAAATTGCATTTGTAATTGTTTTAATTGCTTATTCAAGTATATATTATCTTTTGTCAAAGGATTTAATTTGAATTTAAATTTATTATTATTGTTATTTTCACTTAAATTAGGAGAAAATGAATCATTTTCACAAAAAGTACAACCCCCATGTGCTACAGTTCCATCAATATTAGGACATGTAAAACCTGATATTGAAATAGGTACTTTATAAACTTTTTGTCCAAATTTATTTCTAAAATATTTTCCTATTGTTAAAATCTCTTTTAAATTATTATTCATTGTTTTTTATAAAGTAGTCCCCATTAAAACTTTCTAAAGCATAATTTCTTTCAGCTCCAATTGCATTAACTAAATCATTAATTGATAAATATTCAAGAGTATCAGCACCAATATGAGAACATACTTCATCTTTACTCATAGAAGAAGAAATTAATTCTTCTTTATTAGGAGTATCTATACCATAATAACAAGGAAATTTAATCTCAGGACTAGCTACTCTAAAGTGTACTTCTTTTGCTCCTGCATCTTTAAGCATTCTTACTATTCTTTTAGATGTAGTTCCTCTTACAATAGAATCATCAATTACAAGTAAAGATTTACCTTCAATTAATGAGCGCATAGGGGAAAGCTTCATTTTTACTTTTAAAGATCTCATTTCTTGAGTAGGTTCAATAAATGTTCTTCCAACATAGTGATTTCTAATAATCCCATATTTAAAAGGAATGCCACTTTGAGTGGCATAACCTAAAGCAGCAGGGACACCTGAGTCAGGAACGGGAACAACCATATCAATTTTAATATTATTATTTTTATCATTTAGAGCTAAAGTTTTACCCATATTTTCTCTTGTTTCATATACAGTTTTATTATCAATTACAGAATCAGGACGTGAGAAATACACATATTCAAATGCACAAGGTCTATATTCTTCTTTAAATAATTGAATAGATTCAGGTTCAGTTTGATTATTATTAAAAATCAACATCTCCCCTGGTTTGATATCTCTTATAAACTTTGCATCTACAAGTTCAAAAGCACAAGTTTCAGATGCAACTATATAACCACCTGATTTTATTTTTCCTAAAGATAAAGGTCTAATGCCATACTTATCTCTAATAACAAATTGTTTTGAACGAGATTGAATAATAAAACAAAAAGCACCTATAGTTTTTTCTAAAGCTTCTTTTATTCTATCTCTTAATTTATTTTTAGAAGACCTGGCTATTAAATGTACAAGATTTTCCGAGTCTAAACCTGACTGGAAAATAGCTCCATCGTTAATTAATTCTTGTCTTACTTCATCTTTATTTATTAAGTTTCCATTATGAACTATTGAAATTTCACCTAATTTATATTTAGCAAAAATAGGCTGAGTATCATCAAGAGTATCACCTCCTGCTGTTGAATATCTATTATGACCTATTGCCATATTACCTTTTAATAAAGATAAAGTATTTTCTTTAAATACTTCAGAAACTAAACCTCTTTTTTTAATTGTACTTATTTTACCATTTGCAGAAGAAGAAATACCACTTGCTTCTTGACCTCTGTGTTGCATCGAAAATAAAGCTAAAGAAGCTAGTCTTGCCGCATTTTCATTGCCATATATACCAACTATTGCACACATAAATTAAACCTCATAATAAGTAATTTTTATATTCCAAGACAATCATTAATAGAATATAGTCCTGCTTCTTGATTAACTAACCATTTAGCTGCTCTAATGGCACCTTTTGAAAATGTATTTCTTGAAGTTGCTGTATGGTTTAATTCTAAAAATTCACCATCATTATAAAGTCCAAGAGTATGACGACCAACTATATCACCACCTCTTAAACTCATAACTGCTATTTCATCTTTAGTTCTTGCACCTATTATTCCATCTCTACCTGAAATTCTAACCAAATCTAAGTCTAAATCTCTAGCTTTTGCTACATTTTGAGCAAGAGTTAATGCCGTTCCTGAGGGTGAATCTACTTTATGTCTATGATGTTGTTCCACAATTTCAATGTCAAAATCTTTTAGTGCTTTTGAAGCTAAAGCAGCTAATTTATTTAAAACAGCCACACCTAAACTCATATTTGTAGCATATAAAATAGGTACTTTTTTACTAGCTTCAATTAATAAATTTTCTTGATGTTTATTAAAACCTGTTGTCGCAATGACCAAAGGTTTATTCCCTTTATTTTCAACAATTTGATTTAAAAGTTCTTCAGTTGCACTTGGAGCTGAAAAATCTATAACAATATCAGATACATTTAAAATACTTTCCATGTCATTTGTTACTAAAGTACCCTCTGGCACACTTTTTTTCAATTCATCAAATATATGACAAGCACAAAGATGTGTTTGTTCATCTTCAATTAAATCATCTATTAATAATGATCCTACTCTTCCTGTACTTCCTATAATTCCTACATTAATCATTTCTTTTATCCTAAATATTCTATTATATTAACAGCGGCTGTTGAACCATCACCTGCTGCACATACTACTTGTTTTGCTGCATCAATTCTAACATCACCTGCTGCATAAAGACCTTTGATATTTGTTTGCATTTTTAAATTTACTATTATTTCACCTTGTTTATTAGTATCACATAAAAAGCTTCCATCATCTTGTTTTAAAGGGTCATTTAATACATCTCTTCCAACAAATACAAATACACCCAAAACATCTAATTGTCTAATTTTTTGATCAATTTTTGATTTAACTATTAAGCCAGTTACTCCCATATTATCACCAATTACTTCTTGCACATCCACATCTGTAATTTCTTCTATATTTTTACAAGCTTTCATATGCTTAATTGTACTAGGTGCTGCTCTGTATGTATCGCGTCTATGAACTAAATAAACCTTTGAACACATTTTTGATAAATATATAGCTTCTTCTAATGCTGAGTCACCACCACCTACTAATGCTACTTCTTTTCCTTTATAAAAAAAGCCATCACAAGTAGCACAAGTAGAAATTCCTCGCCCGAAGAATTTATCTTCGCCTTTAAAACAAGCGCGCCTAGGAACAGATCCAGTTGCTAATAAAACAGACTTTGCTTCATGGCTTGAACCATCAGACATACTTAAAGTAAATATATCATTTTTCTTTACGACTTTAGAAACTTGTTGTACTTCATGTTTTAATCCAAATTTTTGGCATTGTTCTGGCCAAGATTCCATTAGCTCCATTCCAGTCATAAGCGAGCTTTGTCCAGGATAGTTTTCAATCTCACTACTTCCAATGATTTGTCCCCCAAGTAGTCCCATATCAAACATAATAACATTATCTAAACCACCTCTTGTAGCATATAAACCAGCTGTTAAACCAGCAGGTCCTCCACCAATAATTGCTAAATCCAACATAAAAACTCCTAATATATTTTTAAAAACATTATACTAAAATATATTAAGTATAAGTTAAAATTTTTGGTCAATTTAGTTATTTTTTGATACAATTATGAACTATGAATTTTTTTTTAAAAAACAAATATAATATTCTTTTTTTATTATTGATTGTATTATTGATATGTTTATGTATTTTAAATCTATCTAATATAAATTTACTTTATAAAACTATTATTTGTTTTGTATTGTTTGTCATTACTATTATTATCATATATCAAAATATTTTAAAAAGTTATAAAATTGATTTTGAAAAAAATGTAGAAAAAAGAACAAAACAAATTCAGTATGCTTTAGACGAACTAGAAAAAGTAAATTTTAAGTTATATGAACTTGCACACACTGATTTTTTAACAAAAATAATGAACAGAAGAAGTTTTTTTCTACATGCACAAAATCTTTTTGACAAATGTCACAAGCAACACTGTTTTTTAAATATTGTTATGATTGATTTAGATAATTTTAAAAAAATCAATGACACTTATGGTCATAATATTGGAGATCAGGTATTGGTATTATTTACACAAAACATACAAAAAAACATTAATGATAATGTATTATTTGGAAGATTAGGAGGAGAAGAGTTTGCCTTAGTATATAAAAATATTAGTCTTGAACATACTATTAATGAAGTAGAAAAATTAAGACAAAATATTGAAAAAGCTTCTTTAGTCACACATAATGGAATAATTAATATTACAGCTAGTTTTGGAATTAGTGATAATTCAAGAGTTGAAAATATAGATGAAATGCTACAAAAAGCTGATAAACACTTATATAATGCAAAACATTCAGGTAAAAATCTTATAAGAAGTAGATTAAGTCTTATATGATATCTTTTTTAAATTAGCTACTACATAATCAATTATGAATAATAATACTCATTTTAAAGCTATCTTGCTAACTACTTTTGCTGTATTTCTTATGAGCTTAGAGTCTTTGTTTATTAAACTAACTTTTATAGGTGCTTTTAGTTTTTCTTTTTATATTGGTATTTTTATGATTATTTCTATTAATATTTTTATTTATCAAGATAAAAATAAAAATATGAGACAAGTCTACACCACTGGAATTAAAGCACTTTTAATTTGTGGTTTTTTATTTGGTATATCAAATTTATTTTTTATTTTAGCTATTAAAACAACAAGTGTAGCAAATACTGTTATGATTTTAAGCACAGGTCCTATTTTTGCTTCTTTGTATGATTTTTTATTATATAAGATTAAAAGTACTATAAATATTTATATTTCTTCATTTTTTATTTTTTCAGGACTTTATATAATTTTTTATAATCAAATAGGCTCAAGTGATATGATAGGTAATTTTTATGCTTTAGTATGTGTCAATGCTTTTTCACTAGCTTTTGTTTTAATGTCAAAACATAAGGAAATTGATAGGTTCGCAGTAACTTCAATAGCAGGTTTTATAACAGCTATTATTTCTTTTGTTTTTTTAAAAAGTCTAAGTATTGATTTAAATACTTTTTATATTTTGCTTTTTTCAGGTCTTATAATTTCACCCATATCAAGAGTATTATTAGGTATGGGAACAAAAACACTTCCAGCTAGTGAAGTTGGTTTATTGATGATAGTTGAAACTATATTAGCACCTATTTGGGTTTGGATATTCTTAGATGAAATTCTTAATAGCTCTACTCTTATAGGAGCTTTTGTCATCTTATTAACCTTGATTTTAAACTCATTTTATTTAATAAAAATAAATAAAAAAACTACAAACTTTTAGAAAATCTTATTTATATCTTAGATATAAATATCATATTCAATATATAAATCTAATTTTTAAGCTTAGAATTTAAATTTTTAAATAAAACAAAAAGTCCTTTTGAGTTCATTATTATACTTTATACTACCAGTATCATAAATCAATCTAACAAAAAAGGAAAAACTATGACAAAAAAAATCGCAACAATAGCAATGGTAGGTGTATTATCTTTACCTTTATTTGCAAAAGAATTTGTAACTATTGGTACAGGTGGAGTTACAGGAGTATATTATCCTCTTGGGGGTTCTATTTGTAGATTAGTAAATAAAGGTAAAAAAGAGCATGGTGTAAGATGTTCTGTTGAATCAACAGGAGGTTCAGTTTATAATATTAACACTATTAAAGCAGGTGAACTTGATATGGGTGTTGCTCAATCAGATGCTCAATATTTAGCATATACGGGTACAGGTAAGTTTAAATCAGAAGGTGCATACAAAGGTTTAAGATCTGTTTTTTCAGTATATGGTGAAGCTTTTGCTGTAGTAGCTCGTGCTGATTCTGGTATAAAAACTTTTGCTGATTTAAAAGGAAAAAGAGTAAATATCGGAAATTTTGGTTCTGGTTCACGTAATACAATGGACATGTTAATGCCAGCATTAGGTTGGAATTACAAATCATTTAAAGTAGCTGGTGAATTAAAATCATCAGAAATGTCTAAAGCACTATGTGATAATAAACTGGATGCTATTATATTTGTGTCAGGACAACCAAATGGAACTATGAAAGAAGCAACTACAACTTGTGATAGTATTATTGTTGATGTTTCTGGTGATGATATAAATAAATTTATATCAGATAAACCATATTTTGGTTCTATGACAATACCAGGTGGTATGTATAAAGGCACAGATACAGATACTAAAACATTTGGTATGCTTGCAACTTTTGTAACATCAAGTAAAATATCAGAAAAAGTAATTTACAATGTGGTAAAAGCCGTATTTGAAAACTTTGAAACTTTTAAAAAACTTCATCCTGCATTTGCAAATCTTAATAAAAAAGATATGATTAAAAATGGTCTATCGGCTCCCTTACATAGAGGTGCGATTAAGTATTATAAAGAAGCTGGACTTTTATAAAAACTAGTTCGCATTTAAAGCAAAAGAGCAAATGGCTCTTTTGCAAAATTGATTTTTAAGCTTCATCGATAATCTTTTCTTTATTGTATTTCTTTAGAGAATTTATTGAGATTTAAAAATATATTTTATAAGGAGTAATTATGAATGAAAATAGTAAACCAAACATCTCAGCAGAAGAGTTAGTAGCAGAATCTGAATCAGGAGGAAGAAACCCTTCAAATAAAGGTTTGGCAAACTTTATACTTTATTTGGCCTTAACATGGTCTTTATTTCAACTATATGTATCTTCCCCACTTGTATTAGAATTTACTCCTTGGATGAATGCAGATGTTGTAAAAAGAATTCATTTAATGTTTGCAGGGTTTTTAGCATATTTGAGTTATTTGCCTTTTAAAAACTCGCCTAAACATTATATTCCAATAACTGACTGGATTATGGGAATTTTAATGCTTTTAGTAATTGCATATTTAATTTATAATCAAGTTTGGGATTCAAATGCCTTTGAGATGAGGTTAGGAGTTCCTAATCAGCTTGATTTAATTACAAGTGTTATAGGAATAATTCTATTACTTGAAGCTACAAGAAGATCATTAGGACCTCCACTTATGATTGTAGCAACATTGGCATTAGCATATGCATATTTTGGTGGTGGTGACTATGGTGGAGCATCTATTAATAAAATAGTATCACATATGTGGATTACAACTGAAGGTGCTTTTGGTATTGCTATTGGTGTAAGTGCTACTATGGTATTTTTGTTTGTATTATTTGGCTCACTTTTAGAGCAAGCAGGAGCTGGAAACTATTTTATAAGAGTAGCATTTTCATTAATGGGGCATTTTAAAGGAGGTCCTGCAAAAGCAGCTGTAGTAAGCTCAGCAATGACAGGTATGATATCTGGTTCATCAATTGCAAATGTTGTAACCACTGGAACATTTACAATTCCATTGATGAAAAAAGTTGGATTTTCAGCTGAAAAAGCTGGTGCAATTGAAGTAGCTTCCTCAACAAATGGACAACTTACACCTCCAATTATGGGTGCAGCTGCATTTTTAATGGTGGAATATGTTGGAATTCCTTTTGTGGAGATTATAAAACATGCCTTTTTACCTGCTATTATTTCCTATATTGCTTTAATATATATTGTACATTTAGAAGCTATGAAAGCTAATATGCAAGGTATGGTTAAAAAAGATATAGATAAGATGGATAAAAGAGGAAAATTAATTGGAGTACTTAGTGTTGTCATTGTTTTAGGATTTTTATCATGGGTTTTAGGACCTATTATTGATGTGATTAAAACTGTATCAGGAGAGTATACTTTTAGTGCTATTTTATTTATAATTGCTATTTCATATCTTGTGCTTATATATATTTCATCAAAAGTACCAGATTTACCTGAAGAGGATATTGAAGACTTACCCGCTGTAGGTGTTACAGTTAAGTCTGGATTTCATTATTTATTGCCTATAATTGTACTTGTTTGGTTACTTACTGTTGAGAGACTCTCACCTGATTTATCTGCATTTTGGGCATCAATATTTATGATATTTATTGTTTTAACTCAAAAACCTTTAATGGATTTTTTTAGAGGAAAAAATAAAATTTTTGGAAGAGCTACAGAAGGAATTCTTGACTTAAAAGATGGTTTAATTAATGGTGCTAAAAATATGATAGGAATAGGAGTTGCTACAGCAGTTGCTGGTATCATTGTTGGAACAGTTACTTTAACTGGTATTGGACAAGTGGTAATTGGCTTAGTTGAAACCGTTTCAGGTGGAAATATATTTTTAATTTTAATATTAACAGCAATTATAAGTTTGATTTTAGGAATGGGCTTACCAACAACTGCTAATTATATTGTGGTTTCAAGTTTAATGGCTCCTGTTATTGTAAGTTTAGGAGCTGCTAATGATATAGCTATTCCACTAATTGCAGCTCATATGTTTGTATTTTATTTTGGTATATTAGCCGATGACACGCCTCCTGTGGGACTTGCTGCCTTTGCAGCAGCTGCCATATCAAAAGGAGATCCTATTAAAACAGGTATTCAAGGCTTTACTTATGATATACGAACTGCATTATTGCCTTTTATGTTTATATTTAATACTCAGCTACTAATGATAGGAATAAATAGTACTTTTGAGTTTGTAATAGTTGTTATTACTTCTATAGTTGGAATGTTGATTTTTGCGGCTGCTACTCAAGGTTTTTGGTTTGTAAGAAATAAATGGTGGGAAACGATATTGTTATTAGCATTGACTTTCTTAATGTTTAGACCAGGGTATATTTGGGATAAGATTCAAGCACCTTACAATAATGTAGCAGGTTCACAGATATTTAAAATCGCAGATACTATGAAAGCAAAAGATCGCTTAGAATTTGTAGTTTCAGGTGAAACTTTAGAAGGTGTACAAAGAAAATATACATTTGGATTACCATTAGCTAGTGGAAAAACTGGAAAAGAAAGAATAGATGGAACGGGATTGATGTTAGATAATATGTTTGGTCCTATGGAAGTTTCTATGGTATTACCTGGAAATAATAAACAAGTTGAAGCTATTAAAAGAGCTGGAGTTGATAGTGGTTGGATTATTGAATCTGTTCGCGTTAAAACAAACAGACTTCCTAAACAAATAGTACTTATTCCAGTTTTCGCATTTTTATTTTTTATGGTGTATATTCAACTTAAAAGAAAAAAGAAATTACAAAGCTCAAAACTTAAATAAAGGATTATTATGATTGAATGGATTTTAATAGGAGGTATTGCAGGTGTTATGTATCTTGTTATTTACAAGTATGAACAAAAGATGGATAAAATGCAAGAACTTATTGATTTGAATAAATCTCAAATCAATAAAAATCAAGACAAAATAAAAGATAACCATGAGAGAATAGATAAAAATTTTGGACGACTTGATGAACACTATAATCATATTGAAAAGTTATGGGTAGCATTTCCTAAGAAGAAAAATAAACAGGAAAAAGAAGAAGAACAAGATGTAAAAGATTGAGGTCTTTGATAGTGTAAACCTTAAAGCCTACATTTATTATATAAATATCTAGTAAATTAATTTTAAGGATTTGCATTATCGCAATATTAAATTCAGAAGAATGTGCTTGCTATACTCAACCTAACATTAAGTTAGTTTTGTGTTTCTCTTATTCTGAAATTTTCTTTCTAACCCACGGTAAACTTCTTCCATATTCTTGAGCTAAATCTTTTAATATTTGTCTTTTGTAAATATACTTTTTAAAAATGATTCCTTGCAAGTTTCTTGGTCTTCATTTTGAGCTAAATGAAGTTTTACAATCCTTACAAAAGTATCTAATTTTTCAGGACTGATTATTTAATTAAATCCTCAAAATATACCCATTCTGCTTGATTTTCTTTATAAGATGAATAGTTTTCTTGTGTATTTATTTTAAAATGTTGCCCTTCTTTTATAACCAATCCCCCAAATATATTTTTATTTTCTTCTTTGATATATTGTTGTAAAGCATCACTTTTTAATTTATTATCATCTTCATTAAATCCACTTGCTTTAGTATCAAAAATACCAATTCTACCATCTTTAAATGATACTATGAAATCTGGTTGAAATGTAAATTTTTTATTATATTTTATTCCAAAATTCAATGACATGTGTTCACTACCATTTTGCCACCACCATTGGACTATATCAGGTTTTCCATCTAAATATTTTATAAAGTCTATTTCTATATCACTATCAATATTTAATCTACAAGGAGTTATTAAATTTAATTTAAAACTATCGAAGTATTCTTTTTTATTGTTATCTTTTCTTTCATACTCTGCTGTATATGTATGAGGGTTTAAATTTCTACTTTGGGATATTTCCCATGATTTATCCCACTCTTCTACTTCTTCAATTTTTTTATTGATTTCTTCATCTTTTATTGGTTTATATGCACTAATTGCTTTATCAAATAATTTATTAAAAATATCTGCATTATTTAATACTATATTTTGAATATATACAATACCATTTCCTGTAAGATTAACATTTAAATATCTTTTAAACCATCTATATAATGCCCCTTTAACTGTAGACACAGATCTTTTATATGCAAAACCATTAAGGTTATTTCTAATTAATAATTCAAAAGCATGAAATAAATCTTCTTGTGATAAATTAGCTTTCATTAGTGTAGATTGCGAAAATAAATCTGCTTTTTGTCCTACAATAATATGCTCAGGTAATTTATCAAATTCTTTTACATTAAGAGGTTTATTTAAAATAATTTCATCTTGATTATCTAAATTTTCAATATTTATAATTTTTGCTACTTTTTTTAGATTTTCATTTAGTAATTCAAATTCATTTATTTTTAATCCAAATTCATTACAAAATACTTCATCTAATACTTTATAAAAGCTTAATGCTGTGATATCACCAAAATCAACTCTATTTCTATAGTATGATTTTAAATTTAATTCTTTATAAATTTCTTTTCTTTTTACAATTTCAGATTTTATAATATTTGGATTATAAATTTCTTTTTTAACTTCAAGACTTTTTATATTTGTGTATATATATCCTTTATTTAAATTATCGTCTTCATAATGCACTGCCTCTGGCATTCTAAGTATTCTACCTATTGTTTGTATTTCAAATACTTCACTTTTAGTTTCTCTAAAACGAACTAAAATTGAAGCTCTAGGACAATCCCATCCTGTATCTATAGCCATTTTAAAAATTAAAAAGTTTACTTCACTATCATTTGGTATAACTAAATCACTCTCATTATTTATTTTTTCATCACTAAGCCAAATAGCTACTTGTTTATTTTCATAGTCCATACCTTTTTGAGCCAAAAAACTTTCAACAAATTCTTTTTTATCTTCACCTGCATCACTAGATGGTAATTGAACTAAAACTAATGGATTTATGTCTATATTATATTTTTTATAAAGTTGTCGTAACTCTTCTCTTTTTTCGTAAGCTACTTGCATAACAAGTTCTTGTGATGTGATTTCATCATCATCAATTTTATCAATATCTTGATTGATTATTATCTCTTTTTTTATCATACCTTCATCAATAACTTCATTAGAATTTACTATTACTTTTTCATTGTATTCATTACCATCTAAAACAGGTGTAGCACTCATTTCTATTGTAATATCAGCATTGATAATATTTCGTAACTCAATTGCTCTTTGGCTTGCTGAATTAGAATGACTTTCATCAATTATCATTATAATTTTTCTATTCTCTTCTTTTGTATTTCTAAGAAGTTCTTTAAAATTAGTAGTTTCCTTATCTTTCATTAATGTGTTTTTCCACTCATTTGTTTTATTGTCTTTTGCTCTTAATTTTTCCCAATTCACAACAACTACTTCATTTTGTTCTATTGTTTCTCTTGAACCAAAGAATTCTTCTTCAAGTAAATAAATACTTGGATATCCTTGAAATTCTTCTTTCATAGAATTGTAACTTTGCTTATGTAGTTCACCTTTGCCAATACTCATCCACAAAAAGCACAAATCTTCATCTTCATTTTCTTTTATCATTTGCTCTATATATTCGCTTAGCATTAGTGTTTTACCACTACCAGTAGGAGATTGAAATACAATAGTTCTTTTATCCAAGTTTTTATTTAAAAGTAAATTAGTTTTTAATAGTAGCTCATCTACTGCATTTGATTGATATTGTTTTAATATTTTTGTACTCATTTAATTGCCTTATACATTATAGCTATTCAGTAATATCTGAATATGTCTATAAAATTTTTCTACTTGTTTTAATTCGTAATCATCATAATCACCATGTGAAGCATTATTTCCAATTGTTAAAAATGTTTTATTTTCTTCCCAATCTATTTGTGTAATTATATTTTGATTATATAGCTTGTCATTTAATACAGTAGCTTTTTCTTCTTTACCTTTTGTATTAAGTATATTGATACTATTGTCTTGTGAAATTTTTTGTATTAATTTTTCTAAAACAACTCTTAAAACTCTTGCTCCATCATCTTTATCTTTATCAATAAAAATTTTAGTCTTTGCTTTAGTATAATCTGAAAAAATTATATTTGTTTTTAATGGTATATTCATTTTTATTAATTGTTTATAAATATCTAATATATTTTGTGGGATAGCTTCTACTTTTAAATTACCAATACCAGAAAAAAGAGTTTTATTGGCTTCATTATCTATTGAAAATATATAAACTATTTTTTTTCCTTCTATTGCTCTTATATCTTCAATAAATTCATAAATACTATCTTCTATAAAATTGTAGTAAATACATAGAAATTTATCATTTTTATTAGAAGTAAATATTTTATAATCTTTTTCTTCTTTTGTAATATTAAAAATATTTTCTTTTACACATAACATTTCAGTACATTTTTTAGTTAAATTGATTTTAACTTGATCACGATTTTTTGTTTTCTTAACAAAGTCAGTTTTAAAATATTGAAGATTCCCACCATGTTTTTCAATCGCATATTTTAATCTTGGATAAGTTGCATTGCTACAAATTGCTTCTTTGTCATCATTTGTTGTACATAAAATAAAATTTATATCTCTATCTTTTCGTAATTTTAATACTACTTCACCTGTTGTACCACTACCAGCAAAAAAATCCAATACAGTTATTTTGTCTTTTTTGATTGATTTTATAAGTCTTTGGATTAATTTTATTGGTTTCTTACCATTTTTAAAATCTACATTACCTTCATTATCAAGTCCAGTAGTCTTTATATCTGACCAAAAATCCCCAGGATGTTGAGTAAGATTATCTTCTGCAAAAATCATTTGCACTCTTGGTTTTTTTGAATCTTCTGAAAAGGTGGATTTTACAAAGTAAAGTAAGCCTTTTACTGATTTAACAAAAAATAATTCATTATCAGTATATTCTTTTTTTTCTCTAGCTAATTTATGTACCGAATTTGAGGCAGTTGTTCTTGCGATTCTATATGAATTGTCAAATAGCCATTTTTCTTTATTTTTTACAGTTATTTTTAAATCTTTTAACTTAGAATTAACACTTGTCATATTAATGTTTTTAACAATATCATCTGCTTTTTTAATATCATCAATGCTTATATTTTCTTGATGAGAAATATTATCAATAACTTTTTTATCTTCTTTGGTAAAATTTTCTAACAAGATATTATATTCATTGTCCCAAGTTTCCTTTGGAATTTTTTCTAAATAAATATCTTTTATTCCACCTAGTTTAGCAATAACAATATATTCTTTTAATTTTGGAATAGTACCATTTTTTAAAACGGCACCCATTTTCAAACCACTAGTTTCACTCATTTTCACTACTATAGTTTTTACATTTTTTTCACCAAATAATTTTTCGAAAAGCATTATTAATCTTGGATATTCATTATCATCAATACTTGCAAATATTACACCATCTTTAGTTAATAGATTTTTTGCAAGATTTAATCTTTTTTCCATAAAACTAAGCCATTTACTATGCTTATAACTATGTTCACTATCAATATATCTATCATTATATATAAAATCTTTTTGTCCTGTATTGTATGGTGGGTCTATATAAATCACATCAATTTTTTCTTTATGAGTATAATTCAATACTGTTAAAGCATGATAATTATCACCTTCAATTAAGATATTATCATCATTGTCATTTGTTTTAATTTCTTTTGATTTTATTCTTTTTAAAATAGGTAAATTATTTTCACAATCAAGAACAACCTGCTCGGGCTCTTTTTCACTATCCCAGACAAGTCCATATTTCTTAGTTTTTAATTCTTTTTCTAGTCTTACAATGACTTTTAAAAGTTCGTGATTTTCATAAGTTGAATAATCAGCCATATTAATATTTTCCCTTATTACTTTACATTGACTTTACATTTTATCATCTTTTTTTACATAAGGGCTGAATTTTTCATTAACTCATCTATTATCATTTATTTATATTAATCTAAAAAAGGGTTAATTCCCCGTACCCTTGGGTCGTTAACAAGTTAGCTATAATAGAGATATGAGAGATGAACATATATATAAAAGTCATAATAAGACTTTACTACTATATCATTTGGTATTTCCAGCTAAATATAGAAAAAAAGTATTTGATAATAAAATAGATAAAAAACTTAGAGAAGTATGTATTGATATATCTCAAAGATATGAAATTGTATTTGTAGAAATTGGTAATGATGAAGATCATGTACATTTTTTAGTTCAAAGTGTACCAACAATATCTGTAACTAAACTAGTAACTACAATAAAAAGTATAACAGCAAGAGAGATATTTAAACAATTTCCTCAATTAAAAAAAGAAATGTGGGGTTCAAGTCTTTGGACAAGTGGATATTATGTAAATACAGTTGGACTCTACGCAAGTAAAGATACAATTAAAAATTATATTAAAAATCAAGGCTCAAATGAAAAAGAATATGTCAAAATATATGATGGACAATTAAAGTTTGATTTATAGAAAAAGATACCCCGTACCCTTGGGTCGGTGGAGCATCATTAAATTTAAAGTAAGCCTATTTCTTTGAAATATTTTTTAGAAGCTTTATGTAAAGGAGCACTTAACCCTTCAACTAAAGATTTTTTTGTTATGTATTTATATGAGGGGTGTAAAGTTTTAAACTCTTCAAAATTATCTAATATTGTTTTTACAAATGTATATACTAATATATCACTAGTATCTTCACTAGTTAATAAAACGGCTTTGACACTAAAAGTAGGTATTGGTTTATTTACACCTTTATATAAAAAAGCAGGAATAATCGCTTTTGAAAAGTATGGGTATTTTTGAATAAAATTATCAATTATTTTATCTTGTATTGGAACAATGAAGATATCTAGTGCTTTTGCTGGGTTTTTTATGTTATTTGCAGGATGACCTACCATAAAAAAAAATCCATCAATTTTATTATCAATGAAAGCATCTTCTGTATCTTCTACTTGTAAAGAACTTGCTATTAATAAATCACTTCTATTTATGCCATATTCTTTAAATAGTTCTAAAGTACTAAATTCACTGCCTGATTTAGTACTTCCTAGGTTTATTCTTTTCCCTTTTATATCTTCAATATTACGAATAAAAACATCTTTTCTAGTAACTAAAGTAAATAATTCAGAATAAAGTCCCATTACTGATCTTAATTTTTTAATAGGTTTTTTATCAAAGGTATTAATTCCATTTATTGCTTGATAAATAGTATCAGATTGAGAAATAGCAAAATTGAATTTTCCATCTCTAATTGCATTTATATTATGAACTGAACCACCAGTTGATTCTACTGAACATCTAATATTTGTTTCTTTTTTAATTTGATTTATAAATTTACAAAGATAATTACCTGTTGGATAATATGTTCCATTTATTTCACCAGTTCCTAAAGTAATAAAATCCATACAAAATAATTGAACATTTAAAAAACTAATATAAATAAGTATTGATAAATATTTCATTGATTTATTCCTTAAAGATTATGTTTACAAAACCTTACTTCATATCATAGAGTATACCCTAAGCCTGTAACAATTTTTATACTATTTTTTGGCAATTTTTTTCTTAAGCGTTTTATTAATGCCCTAATATTATCTAAATTTGTGATTTCTCCTTCCCACACATATATTTCTAATTCTTCATAACTTACAATTCTATTTAAATTTTGAATAAAAAGTTCTAAAAAAAGAATTTCTTTTTTAGCAAGTATTATTTTTTTGCCATTATTATATAAAATATGTTCTATAAAACAATATTCACAAGTTTCACTAAATTTAATATTTTTATTTTCTACCTTACAAAGATGTTTTACTTTTTGAACTAACTCATAAATAAAAAATGGTTTTTTAAGATAATCATTACAGCCTTTTTCATACGATGTTTTTATTTTATCTAATTCGTGATTTGAGCTAATTATTAAAACGGGTACACTACCACAATAATCTCTAATATTTTTTAAAATTGTAATTCCATCAAGTGATGGAACATTTATATCTAGTATAAAACAATTATAACCATTATTAATAACATCTAAAGTATCTTCACCATCAAAAAAACAATCAACTTTATAATGTTCTTTTTCTAAAGCTGTTTTAATTACTCTTGCTAAAATTTTATTATCTTCAAGTACTAATATTTTCATTATATAACCTTAATTTTATTCTAAAACAAGAGCCATTTTGTATATGTTTATATTGTATCTGACCACCAAGTTTATCTTGAATAATCAGTTTTGTCATATATAATCCAATTCCATGCCCTTGCTTTTTTGTAGAAAAATATTGTAAGAATATTTTTTTAGAAGCTTCTTTTGAAATTCCATAACCATTATCTATTATATCTATAATAACAATATTAAACTTATTTTTAATTTTTATTTCTATGTTTCTATTTTTGATATCATTATTTAAAACTGCATCTTTTGCATTATTTATAATATTTAGAATAGCTTGCATAAACTCATTTTCATAACCATATACTTTTAAATTTTTATGTTTATTAACATTTATTTTTATATTGATATAATTATATTTCATATTATGTTTTACTATATTTAACATAGATTTAATCGTCAAATGAATATTGAACATTGTTTTTTCTTTAGAGGGCATAATGAAATTTTGAAAATCATTAATCGTACTTGTCATATATTTTGCTTGTATCATTATATTATTTATATGATAAGATTCTTCTTCTTTTTCAGAATGATTTCCAGAATAAAACATATCTTGTGCTAATGATGTTATCTCAACTAAAGGAGATTTCCATTGATGGGCAATTGAAGAAAATATTTCTCCAATTTCTGCTAGTTTTGATTGTTGTATCATATATTGAGTGTTTTTTATTTTTTCTTCTTCTTCTTCTTTTTCTTTTGTTATATCTGTAAATATTGTAACCATTCCTTGCTCATATTTCGTTTGATTTAAAAAAAATATTTTTTTGTTTTTGTTTTTATCTTTTATTATCATTTGAGAATTTTCAAGTTTTTCCATACTTAAATCATTTAAATAAGTAATAATAAGACTTGAAAAAAAATTCAAATTATCAAACTCCTCTAAATGTTTTCCAATAAGATTTTTATACTTTATTTGAATTAATTCACAAAATTTCATATTTGCATCTAAAATGATACCATTTTTATTTTGCCAAAAAATAGGAGATTCAATTGCATTTAATAATGTCTTGTCAAATTTAACTCTTTGTTTTAATTTTTTAGAACTTTGTTTTTTTTCGTATAAAGCTTGTAAAAGACCAAAAATAACTACTAGTAAGATGGGAGTGGTAAAAAACACTATATTTATAAGTGTTCTATTTTTTTCAGAAAAACTTTTAGGTACATTGATAAGTTTAGAGTTATTAAATTCTTTTGGTAAAGATAAATTAAATTTTTGTAATTTTTCAAAATCAAAGATATATTCAAAATCATTATTAATAGTAAGATCTAATTTATAATTTTTATTAAATAATATATCAATAGCTTTTCTTCCAGTTATAACTCCTAGATGTTCAATAGAAATAAGATTGCCCCCAATAGCACCTTTGTCCATAAATAAATTATCAGTAACAAAAACAGGAAGTTTAAATTCATTCATAGCTCTTGAAATTTCGTTTGTTTTATAAAAATTACCATCACTGTCATTGGAAAATCTTATAAATAAAATTGCTTCATCTTTTTTATATGTAGAAAAATATTTTTTAAAACTTTCTAAAGAATCATCTCTTAAGTATTCAATTTTGACTTTAGATTTTACTTTATGAATTGCATCTATAATAAAAGGGCTACTATCATTGCCATCTGGGCTTCTGTCATTTAAAATATAGAGTTTTTTTAAACTTGGAATAAGTTTTAAAATTAGTTTAATATTATCAAGAATGGGAAGTTTTTGTATAATTCCATTTATTTTATCTTCTAAATTATATATAGATGCTAATTCTTTTGAAAATTGTTCTACTCCAATAAATAATAACATAGGTTTATTAGGAAAAATATCACTATAATTTTTTACAGCTAGTTTATATGCAAATCTATCAATAGTAATAATCAAATCAAATGTTCTATTTTTTAGTTGTAAGGAGTATAGCTTACTTAATTTTTTTATATAATCTCTTGAAGATATTTTTTTAGAATCCATATATAGAACATTGATATTGATATTTTCGTATGAATAAAATGTTTTTTCAATATTGTTTATTATTGTATCACTAAACTCAAAACCTTTATGGTAGGAGTTTAAAATAAGTACATTTTTATTTACTTGTGCAAATACAAGGATATTTAAAAAAAGAAGAAGAAATATAAATAACTTCATTAACAACCTTTAATAATATATAAAGAATAAATAACATTATTGTATATGCTAAGATTATATCAAACTGATACTAAATTTGGGGCTTAATATAATATCCGACTTAATGAAAAAAATGGGTGCGTAAAAAGTTAAGTTAGATACGATACTATAAGAACTAAAAAAGGTTTGTTTACAATGAGTTTTAAAAAGTAATAAAAAGTGCCCAAATTGTTTAAATAATAACACTCAAAAGAGAGGTACTAGAAAAGGAATTAAAAGATATTTTTGTAATGATTGTAAGGTATCATTTAGTTCAAATAAGAGACCAGAAAAACTATAAAAAATTATCTTTAAAGAATACTTTTTGAATAGACAAACTTTAAAACAATTATCAGTCAAATATAACAAATCTACTCCGTGGATAAGAAAAAAGATAAACTTGGTACTCTTGTTTTTAAAGACAGTATTACAAAAGAAATAGTTATTTGGAAACATATTCAAACTTAAAAAGTAGAAGATTATAAATATTTAAAAAATGAACTAATAAAACTTGCTTATACAATTAACAGTGTTGTTTTAGATGGTAAAAGAGGCTTGTATAAAGCTATTAATAATATTCCTAAACAAATGTGTCACTTTCATCAAAAGAAAATAATACAGCGATATATAACAATGAGATCAAAATTAGAAGCTAGTAAAGATTTAAAAATTATTATGTCAAGATTGACTTATACAAATGAAAAAAAACTTTAGTGAAAAATTAATTATTTGGGACATCAAATATAAGTTATTTTTGGATGAAAAAACAATATCATCAACTACTAGTAAACTTCAATATACACATCCTAGAATTAGATCACCATACAGAAGTTTAATGTCAAATTTACCTTACCTTTTTACTTATAAAAATCGTAAAGATATGAAGATAAATAATACTACAAATTCTTTAGAAGGTGGAGTGTTTTCTCATATGAAAAACATGATTAGTTTACATCGTGGTTTGAGTAAAAATATGAAGCTAAAATTGGTAGACTATTATTTAATTAATTATTATAAAAAGTTATAATTTACGCACCCATTTTTTTCATTAAGTCTTATTTTCATAATTCTTTTAAAAAGTCGATAGATTTAAAAATATAGTTTTTAATATGACTATAAAATTAGCCTATTTGGGGGCTATTTTCACAGTCTACATGAATTGTTATGCTTGATTGTTAGAAATACACTTATTTAATTTTTTATCAAATGTTTTTACTGTGTATTTTTTTGATTTTGCACATAAAATACAATCAACAAAATCTAAATTCTTATTTTCAAATATTTCTAAAGAGTTAATTATTGTATTTTTATCATTCATAATAATATTGTCATATTCTAAAATATTTATTAATGATTTTGATATATCTTGTTTTGTAACTTTGTAAACTTTTAATAAAACAAATACAACTTCTGCTAAAACTTCATTAATTAATGTACAGTCATTATTAACAATACAATCATTTGAAATTTCATACATTTCAAGATTATCTTTAAGAAGAAACCTTAAAATATAATTTGCGTCTAAAAGAATCATTTATACTTATCCTCAATATGTAATTCCCAAGCTTTATCTTCTAAATCAATTTTTGATGGATTTGAATATTTATTTAAACTTCCACCTAAAATTGATATATTTTGTTTTTTTACTTCATCTACAATTTCAGGTTCATCAAGTGGAAACATTATAAATTCAACTTCTCTATCGATATAACTATTTGGTATATTGATCGTAAACTTATTATATTGAGGTCTTATTACTTCTCGTATCATAATATTGCCTTTGTATTAAATTTTATCAATTTTAGCATAAAATCAATAAAATTGACTTAATGAAAAAAATGGGTGCGTAAAAAGTTAAGTTAGATACGATACTATAAGAACTAAAAAAGGTTTGTTTACAATGAGTTTTAAAAAGTAATAAAAAGTGCCCAAATTGTTTAAATAATAACACTCAAAAGAGAGGTACTAGAAAAGGAATTAAAAGATATTTTTGTAATGATTGTAAGGTATCATTTAGTTCAAATAAGAGACCAGAAAAACTATAAAAAATTATCTTTAAAGAATACTTTTTGAATAGACAAACTTTAAAACAATTATCAGTCAAATATAACAAATCTACTCCGTGGATAAGAAAAAAGATAAACTTGGTACTCTTGTTTTTAAAGACAGTATTACAAAAGAAATAGTTATTTGGAAACATATTCAAACTTAAAAAGTAGAAGATTATAAATATTTAAAAAATGAACTAATAAAACTTGCTTATACAATTAACAGTGTTGTTTTAGATGGTAAAAGAGGCTTGTATAAAGCTATTAATAATATTCCTAAACAAATGTGTCACTTTCATCAAAAGAAAATAATACAGCGATATATAACAATGAGATCAAAATTAGAAGCTAGTAAAGATTTAAAAATTATTATGTCAAGATTGACTTATACAAATGAAAAAAAACTTTAGTGAAAAATTAATTATTTGGGACATCAAATATAAGTTATTTTTGGATGAAAAAACAATATCATCAACTACTAGTAAACTTCAATATACACATCCTAGAATTAGATCACCATACAGAAGTTTAATGTCAAATTTACCTTACCTTTTTACTTATAAAAATCGTAAAGATATGAAGATAAATAATACTACAAATTCTTTAGAAGGTGGAGTGTTTTCTCATATGAAAAACATGATTAGTTTACATCGTGGTTTGAGTAAAAATATGAAGCTAAAATTGGTAGACTATTATTTAATTAATTATTATAAAAAGTTATAATTTACGCACCCACTTTTTTCATTAAGTCATCTCTCCCAATAATTTATCAAAATCACTCTTATATGATTTATCTTGAATCACTTTATATTTCTCAAATTCACTTATAGCAAACTCTTTTGCAATTACTGCTGTAACTTTTCCAGAATTTTGTAAAATATCTCGTTCATTAAATTGCAAAAAAGCATTTAACTTTTGACTCCAATCTTTCATTGTCATTGGTATATTTCTTTCTGCTTGGTCTTCTGCATAATCAAGATACATAGTTACAATTCTATTTAATGATTTTATCTCATCTTGAGCAAGATAATTTTTAGCAATAACAACATCAGATTTTAATATTTTTCCATTTGGTGCTTTTTTCCAGTTCGTTAGTCCCATAGATTTTTTTTGATGGTCTGCTCTTTTAACTAAAAGTTCAGATGCAGTATGTCCGTGAATAGCCCAATGTAGTTTATTTTGTACTGTAGCAAAGAAATCTTTTGTTGTTGGTGCTTTTAAATCATAATCTAAAGCTGTTGTATAAATATCTGTTATCTGCTGATAAAAGTTTCTTTCACTTTCTCTAATATCTCTAATTTCTAATATTAAATCTTTATAATACTGAGGATTTAGATAACTTCCATTTTTTAATCTTTCATTATCAAGTACATATCCACGAGTAGTAAAAGTTTTTAAAACTTGTGTTGCCCATCTTCTAAATTCTGTAGCTTTATTTGAATTTATTCTATATCCTAGTGAAATAATTACTTCTAAATTATAGTGTTTTGTATTATAATTTTTACCATCACTAGCAGTTATTAGGAATTTCCTAATAACTGAATTTTCTTCTAATTCATTAGTTTTAAATATGTTTTTTAGATGTTCATTTATAGTGGCTACATTTATGTCAAAAAGTTTAGCTATAAGTTTTTGAGTTAGCCATACGGTTTCATTTTCAACTTTTACTTCTATTGTATCTTGGGCATTATCAGTTGTGAATATTAAAAATTCTGCTGTTGAGTTTCTTATTGTTAGGTTTTTATCCATTATATAATATCCATTATCTCAAAAGTATTATCTAATATATTTTGTAATTTCATATCAAAATCGTTCAAGAAAGCTTGTGTTTTTAAAGCATTACCAATACAAATAAGATTCGCTTGATTCTCAAAATTATTTTTATTATAATCATCTATTATTGAATTTGTATCATCATCTTTATATGCAATAGAAATTATAGTTTGAGTATCTAATGATTTATAATTATTTATAAAGTTTAAAATTAAAGGTTTATTAAAGATGTCAATATCTTCTTTAAAAATAGCATCAATTAAGTAAGGTAGTCTATGTATGTTTCTATTATTATCATTGATGATTTTATTAAATGCAAAATTATGAGCTAAAATAGCTTTATGTAGTTCTACTCCTTGAAGAGGAAAGACAGATGATTTATAAAGAGTCGTATATTTATAATCATAGACTGATTCACTCTCAATATTTAATTCCTTTAGATATGATTGAAATAACTTTGAGAATTCACTATCAAAATCATCTCTTATTTTTTGAACTTCATCATCCGTTCTATATTTTTTAAGGTCATCTTTTTTATCTTGTAGTTCTTTATTTAACTTAACTAATTTTAATTCAATATTTTGTATTAGTCTTGTATTAGATTTATTATTTAACCACTTTTCAAAAGTTATCTGTTCTTGTTCATATTTTTTGACTATTTGAAACTCTTTATTTATTTCTTCTTTTAGGGCTTCAATTGTATTTTTTAATGAATTTATAGTACCTTGTAATTTTTTTTGTTTTTCTTTTATCTCAATTAATTGATTCTCTGTATCATTTAAATCTTGATGATATTCATAGACTGTTTCTATTGTAAAGTTTAGTTTATTATGACATACTGGGCAATTGTTTTTCTCTGGGTTTTGTTTTAAATGATTACTTTTTACTTTTTTTAAAATTTTGATTCTTGCTGTATAAAAACTTAATTTATTACTCTTCTCTATATACTCTATTTCATTTTTTCTTAGTTCCTCTTTTTTTTCTTTGAATTTTTCAATATAATTATTAGCCTTAGTTATAAAATTTTCATCTAACATTTTTGTTATTGTTAATTTTTCATTACTTGTTTCAAATTCATTTAAAAATTTTATTTCATTTTCAAAACTCAACTTTTCTTTTTCTAATTTTTGTTTTTCTTCTCTATCTATCTCATTATCAATACCTAAATAATAATCAAGGTAATCATATTTAAAATTTTTATAAAATCCTAATTTACTAAAAGACTCTCGAAGATAAACCCAACCTGTTGATTGTGCAATATAATATGGAAGAAATATAGTTTCGATAGAAGCTTTTACTATTGTATCTTTTTGTTGCAATTGTAAATTAAATCCAAATAGCTCATGTAGAAATAACTTTAGTTTAGAATGTTCCGAACCATTTCCACTTATACCAAAAAAACTTTTAAGTGCTTTTTTATCTTCTTGTATATAGATATTTTCATCATCTCTTATTAAAGTTAGATTTGTAATAATATTATTGATTGATAATTCACAATCTAGTCTAAAAATTGGTTTCTCATTTAAAATATCATTTAAGGGTGTTTTAACATCATTTATACCAAATGTATATAAAATAGCTTGGATTAAAGTACTTTTTCCAGATGTATTTCTTCCATAAATTATATTTATGCCATCTTTAAATTCTGTAAAAAAAGATTTATTTGTTTTTTCAGAGTATGCAAAAAAACTTTTATATTTTAATATATTATTCATTTAATTTTCTTCCCTTGTTTGTATGAATGAAGCTAAAATAATTGCTTTTGTAGATATATCATTAAATTGCGTATTATATGTATATTCAAATTCTTCTATAACTTTTTTTAAACCACTTTCTAGAGTAAAACAATCTAATAAGTCTATATCTTTCACGAAATTCTTTATTTTTTGGTGTTCCACTTGTTCTAAATCTTTAAAATAGTCAAAGGCATTTTTAAATTCAAATTCAAAATTACTATGCTCACTAATGGGTATTTTTAAAAGTTCTGCATACTTATTTTTTTGTTCTCTCCATTCGTTAAAAGCTTTTTGCTGAGTTGTAAGTACGCTGAGTGCTTGATTGATTTTTCCACTTTCTACTCTTTTACTACTATCCATTAACTTAACAATAGTTCCTTGGTTTAATGTATTTTCAACATCTCTAAACAAGCTTAGTAAAGTTTCAACAGAAGCTTTATGGTCTAAAATAGTATCTCCAAATAGCAGATTGAATTTACCAATTAGTCGCTCAAAGTTACTATTAGGGCTATTTACTAAATCTATATATAAAAATACTAAATTATTTATTTCATTTTGTATATTATTATCTGTATAATTTAAAAGCTTTTGTTTAATTTCATGAGATAAGTCACTATATCTTTTTTTAGTATCTCTATCACTTATGGTGTTAGTGATGTGTTTATCTTTTAAAATTATCTTTTGATTTGTTAAAAAATGTAAATTATGTATATAATTATTAGTTTTAGAAGTAGCGTCATTTTTTAAATCAATACCTACTTGTAAGATTTTTTTTATAATGTCTTTAAAATCATTATTTAAAGTCCAGTTCTTAGATGATTTTTTAGCTTGATATGTATCTATATTTTTTAATAACTCGGATTCATCTAAATAACAAAATAGAAAATCTTCATGATGTTCTAAACATATAAAATATTTACTGTCTTTTATATCTTCATATTTTTCTAAAAATATATATAATGCACAATGTTTTTGAAACTCATAGCCACCTGCCCCATCAACACCACTATTTGAATATTTATTTTTAGTTGCCATTGTTATACCAGATCATCTTTTATACAATCTTCAATAATTTTACTTATCTCTCCTTGTTTATTTTCAATTTGTTTATCTATCTCTTTTTGAGAATTTAATTGAGTTTGAATTTTATCTACTATCTCTTGTTGTATAGTTTTATTAGGTAATGGCACATGAAAATCATAAAGCTCTTTAGAAGACACTTTTACCATTGTTTGATTTTTACCTTTTGCTACATGCTTAAAATAGATTCTTCCAAAAAAAGAATTAAAAAGATATGCCATATATTGCTTATTAATATACTTTTCATCAAAGTCAATTTTTATATATAAATCAGGATATAAAATATCATCTTCAATATCATCAGTAACTAGACCTGCCATTGCAACTAACTCCACAGTATTACCTCTACTTACAAAAAAATCATTATTCTTTATATAGAAGTCTTCTATATTATTTCTTGTCAAAACTGTATATTTAGATGCTGATAATGAAATCTTTCCATTTCTCAGTATATGTTCTTGTCCTAATATTGGTATACCTTCTTCAACCTCGCTACTTAACGGAGACCATCCATTTTTCGTACTAATAATAAATTTTGATAGTTTTTCTATACATTTTATATCTTTATACATATAAGATTGTATTATTTCTAGTTTATGCCATTTAAAACTTGTTCTAATTAAATCATTTTTTAAAATTGTATCTTGTAGTTTTAAATTAAATTGTTTTGTATTATCTAATATTTTAACTTCTTCCAAATCTATATTAAATTCTTTTAAAAATACATCACTTATAATCTCTAAATTGTCTTTTTTTTGTGATTTAAAATCTTGTATTTCTTGTTCAATAGGTTCTATTTGTGTTATTGCGTTATCTTGTAAAGTTAAATCTATATTTGGTATTTGTACTTTTAATAAATCATCTTCACGATAAGAAGATATTCCAATACCTCTATATATATTATTATCAAGTATATTTTTAATAGTATTTGTTCTTAATAAGTAAAGTATAAATTTTTTATTCCATAAAGCTGATACTTTAAAGACATAGAAACCATTTGAAAATACATAATTAGATAAATCAAAATCAAAACTAAGTGCTGGTGCTTTTGCACCTTTTAAGCTTGATATTAAAATACAATTACTATTTACTTTATACTTTAATCTATTTGGATGTGCTTCTTTTGTCACTACTTGATGTGAAATAATATCACCAAACTCATTAAGATAATCTCGTCCTGTAGGAATACCTTTATATTCTTCACCATCTTCATATTTAAATATTTCATAAGTAGGTGCTAAAATATCTTTTAATGAAATTAAATTATCGTCTTTAGAATTAAAAATATTCCAACCATATTTTTTATTTAAAAAATGAAATTTCGAATCCATTCTAAATAATTCGTCACTATTTAAATCGCTAAATTTTATATTTTGGATTAATCCCATTTAATACTCTTCCTAATGCTATCAAGAATTTTAACTTCTGCATCAACTCTTAATAATATATCTTTAGAAATCCATCTTTTCATTATTCCATTTTTAAAATAATTTATAAGTGTTGCATCGGTTCTATCAAAATATTTTTCTAAAATTTTATCATCTTTATAATATGTATTAAAGCAGTCTAAACTTTCTTTATAGTCTGTTCTCAAATTATCTAATTTTTGTTTAGACTGTTTTAAAACTTCCATTCTAATTTTTTGCTTTTTTATTAAAGCAGGAGTAGATTTTTCTTTTATAGTTTTATTTAATTTTTCTATACTCTTTTCTTCATTTGAAATATTTACTTTTAAAGATTCTATTAAATCATCATAATATTTTTTGATCTCATTAATTCTTAATTTATTTGGGGCATATTCTAAATCAAATAGATCATTTGGCATAGGTTTTTCACCTCTTTTAGTTCTTTTATACCCTACATTTTGAGCATCTGCCATAAATATATCATAGTCAAATTCTTTTGCAACTTCTCCAAATACCCACCAAGAATTATAAAATCCAAATACATCTGTAGTATCTTTATCGTGTTTACAAAGCTCAATTATCTCATCTTTATATTTTGTACATATTACACTAGGTTTTAATTCTTTATCATCTTCAATAATATAGTCTTTTAAAAATCTATTTAATATTTTTTGCTCTTCTTTTGAATTTAAGTTTTTAATAGATGGTAGTTTAGTTCTATCTTTTTTATCTAAATATACTTTTATAAGATTATCACATCTAGTTTTTAAATTTGACCATTCTTTACCATATTTATCCCAAATTACATTCCAATTTTTTATCTCATCTTGTGTTTTCTTTTGTAGAAATAATATTGATGTTTTTGTAGAAGTATAAGGTTCAAAAGTTATCTGAGGTAAACTCACTACTGCTTTAACTTTAAAATATTTAAATAAAAATAATCGTATATATTTATTTTCTGTAGTGTCAAATACACTTTCAGGCAGTACAACTCCAACCCTTCCATTTTCTTTAAGAAGTTGGTAGTATCGTTCTAAAAAAAGGTTTTCACTATTTTTCTTATTTGGAAATATAAAACTTTGAGGTAAAAGTCGTTTTGTTTGTGTATCTAAATCTACACTAAACGGTGGATTTGAGATAACTATATCAAACTGTCCATTTATATTTTTATCATTGTATGTTTCATCAATAGTATTGATTTTTAGAATATTTGATGAATTACTATTGATATACTTATCAAAGGGCAATAGTCCATCTTGTACAAATATATTGCTTGAACCATCGCCGTGAAGTATCATATTAACTTTAGATGCAATTCCTAAATCAAAGTTTATATCAGAACCATATAGATAAGTTTCTGCCCACTTATTTTCTTTTCTAGTTGGAAAATAACCTTCAAACTTTTCAATAGTTTGTTCATTGTCATCTATCTTATTAAACTGTTTATATTTAAGCTCTTTAGTAATAACTTTCATAGCTTCAACAATATATGTAGCACTTCCAGCACTAGGGTCAATTATAAAAGGTAATTCACCTTTGTCGTTTAATCTATCTATGGCTAAAGTATCAAGACCTATCGCATAGTTTATAAAATTAACTACATTATTTGGTGTGAAAAATTGCCCTTTTGTTTGTTTGAAACCATCTCTTGTAATAGCTTCAAAGAAATCACCCAATATATCTTTACCATCTAAAGAATTTCTAGCTTTAAAAAATGATATTCGTTCTAACGATTGGACACAAAAAGCTAATTTACTTAATGGAAATTTTTCCTCATTTATAACATAAGCTTTATCAACTTTTGTTTTATCTGTCATATTTAATTTTTGAATTAATGCTCTTCTGTAAAGTTCATTTATTCTGTTAAATAAATTTTCTAAATTTTCTGGATTATCCCCATATTGCTTTAACTGAAAATGATATTCTTCACCCTTTTTTCGTTCTGCTTCATCTTGAATTTTAGCTAAAATAATATTTGTAAGGGAATAAAATATTTCACTATCATTAGTTCCCCCTCCACCCCAAAGGACATTATGAAGATTTTTAGCTAATTGTTCTATCTCTTCTTTTTGAATCTTTACTTTTAAATCATGTTTATCATCACCTTTTATTAAAGGTTGCTTTTGTGGCTGACCATATCCTGCTGTTAGTTCATTTCCTATCGAAATACTACCATCTTCATCCCAAGCTTCAAAGGTAGGGTATTTTTCAAAGTCAATAATAATGACTTTATCTATGATTTTATCATCAATTTCTTCTGTTGTATAATAAGCTAAATATTTTACAACCGTACCAAACTTTTTAACTTCTTCTTGAGCTAAAGAAAATAATTGACCTTCTATATTTATTTTGTCATGTTCATATTTGCTAGGTGCTTTAACTTCAATAAAAAAGAAAGGGTTACCATTTATATCTTTAACTAATACATCAACTCTAGGTGCTTTCTTATCTCTTCCAATTTTTACATCATAAGTTTTTTCTAATTCTATATGTTCAGGTAAATAATCTAACTCATTAACTAATCTATCTATTAAAAAAGCTCGTGATACTTCTTCATCACCTGAAATAGTTTTTATATTTGATTTGATTTTTTCATTATAATTGATAGTTTTAGCATTAAGATTTATTGATACTGCATTTATTTTTTGATTATTTACTTTATTTTCTATTTTTTGATTCATATTTTAGTGCCTAATAATATAATATAATATATATTAGCTAAATATTGATTTAATGCTCATTTGTACACACAACGCCTGAAGCAAAGAACGAGTGACCCTAAGTCTGTTTGTTAACTTCTTTTTATAACTATGAGCCGACTGCATAATTAAGTCGAATATAAGCAACAAATTTCCACTAGGTAATATATTGTCTACTAGTTCTGTTAGATCTTATCTTCCCAAAAGTTAATAACATTTTTTAATAAATTTACTATTTTTATTGAGTCAAATATATGGATATATTTTTTATAATTTTTAGTGATTTAGCTTATTAGAAATTAAATTTTAAAAAAGGATAGATATCTTACTTTGAAAGTTTATTTTTAGAGGTTCCCTATATTCATATTCTCTTGAATTTAATCTTAAATTGTTTTCATCTTTGAAGATTATATTTCTAAGCTTACCTTGATTTTGAAGTGCAATTTCTTTAAGAGTATCATCTAAAAAATGCACTTCATTGCTAATATGTAATATGGATATATTAATAACATTTGAAAAAAGTCCTTTAAAAAGACTTAATTTATTATTCATTTGTTTATTATATATTTTTTAATTTTTTCTTACTTAGATATAATTCCTCATTATCCATTACTGTTATTTTTGTTTTTAACATATCTTTAGCAATATCTTTAGCATCATCTAAAGAATGCATCTTATATGTTCCACATTGATAAATATTTAGCTCTGGTATATCTGATTGTTTTTTTACCTCTAAAACATCTTGCATAGCTTTAGCCCATGCTTTTGCTACTTTATTTTCTTTTGGTTTTCCTAATAAACTCATATAAAAACCAGTTCTACAGCCCATAGGCGAGACATCTATGATTTCAACTTTTTTAGAATTTAAATGTTTTCTAATAAATCCAGCAAATAAATGCTCTAAAGTATGAATACCTTTTGCATTCATCATTTTTACATTTGGAACATAAAATCTTAAATCAAAAACAGTAATAACATCTCCTGATGGTGATTTCATAGTCTTAGCAACTCTAACAGCAGGTGCTTTCATAATAGTGTGATCAACTCTAAACGAATCTAATAATGGCATACTTTCTCCTTAATATATTATATAAGATATTATATCTTAATTCTTTTATTTTGTTTCAGTCTGATATAAAGTAAATCTTATTATAATTGCATAATTTCTTAAAATAAATGATTACCTAAAGGTTTATATTGGATATAAATATAATAGAAAAAATTGATGAAGCCTCATCAAAATCTTTGCCTAGTTTTACTAAGTTATCTTTATCCTTTTTATTTATAATATTAGTCTTCTTATGGTCGTATAGCACATATGCAAATATAGAAAATAATACATTTTTAATAATAGGTGCAGTATTTGGGGCTTATATGGCTATGAATATTGGGGCTAATGATGTAGCAAATAATGTAGGCCCAGCTGTTGGTTCAAAAGCTATGACTATGATGTGGGCTATTATAATTGCAGCAATTTTTGAAGCATTAGGAGCTTTTATAGCTGGTGGTGATGTTGTGCAAACTATTAAAAAAGGTATTATTGACCCAAACCTTATATCTGATCCCCAAGTTTTTATTTGGGTTATGACGGCTGCTTTATTATCAGCTGCACTTTGGCTTAATTTTGCAACAGCAATAGGTGCTCCTGTTTCAACTACTCACTCTATTGTAGGTGGAGTTATGGGTTCTGGTATTGCAGCTGCTGGTTTTTCAATTGTATCTTGGACAACTATAGGTAAAATAGCATCATCTTGGATAATCTCTCCTATTTTAGGTGGTATTGTATCAGCTGGTTTTTTATATTTTATTAAAAGAAAAATTATTTATCAAAAAAATATGTTAGAGGCTTCTAAAGTATTTGTACCTTTACTTATATCTCTTATGACTTGGGCTTTTTCAACCTATCTTATTTTAAAAGGACTTAAAAGAATTATCAAACTTGATTTTATAAGTGCGTTAGGTTTAGGTTTAGTAATAGCTATTGTAGTTTATTTTTTAGTTAAACCTTTAGTAATTAAAGCATCTTTAAAAATTAAAAATAATAGGTTAGGTGTTAATTCTTTATTTACTATTCCACTTATTTTTGCAGCTGCTATGTTGTCTTTTGCCCATGGAGCAAATGATGTAGCAAATGCTATTGGTCCACTTGCTGCTATTAGTGATGCAGTTATTAGTTCAGGTATTTCAACTTCTGTTGATATTCCATTTTGGGTTATGGCTATTGGAGCTTTAGGAATTGCAGTTGGACTTGCATTATACGGTCCAAAATTAATTAAAACAGTTGGCTCTGAAATAACTGAGCTTGATCAAATACGAGCCTTTTCAATAGCAATGGCTGCTTCTATTACAGTGATAATTGCTTCTCAATTAGGACTTCCAGTATCTTCAACACATATTGCTGTTGGTGGAGTTTTTGGAGTTGGTTTTTTAAGAGAATATTTAGATTCCTCTGAAAGTAAATATATTGCACAAATGAGAAGAAGATTTAAAAAAGATAAAAAAATATTAGATAAATATGAAGCCCAATTAAGTGAAGTTGAAGCAATTGAAAAAAAATCAAAAGCTGATTATAAACAAATAGTTGAATTATATAATTTAATTGAAAGTAAACAAGATTTAGTAAAAGAAGATAAGAAAAACTTTAAATTAGCAAAAAGAATTAAATATGTCAAAAGAGATGCTGTTAAAAAAATTATTGCAGCATGGGTTATAACCGTACCTGCTGCTGCATTGTTATCAGCTAGTATATTTTTTATGATAAAAGGTATCATGTCCTAAATGAATAAAGTAATATTATGGAAGCTTTAATCTCTGTTGCTACAATATATTTATTTATTCTTATTGGATTTTTTTTAAAATTAATTTTTAAAGAAGAAATACATGAACGAACTTTTGTATTATTAAATTTATATTTTTTACAACCTGTACTAATTTTTTGGGGTCTAACTAGAAGTCCACTCTCAAGTAATATTATTTCTTTTCCTGCTATATATTTTCTTATCATTTTTATAACTTTATTTTTAGCTTTAATGTATGCAAAATTTTTTATAAAAAACAAACAAGATAAATCAATTTTTTTAGCTTCATCTTTAGTTGGAAATACTGGTAATTTAGGAATTCCTTTAGGAATAGCACTTTTTGGAATAGCTTCAGTTCCTTATACTTCTATTTTAAATATTGCAAATATATTTTATATATATATTTTTTCTGTTTTTTTCTTTGCAGGTGAAAAATTTTCATTAAAATCATCTTTGTTTAATATACTTAAAATACCAGCTATTTGGTTTACTATTTTTGCTTTATTTTATAATTTTGTAGGATTTAGCTTAAATGAAAATTTTGATAAAGTATTTACTATGGGTGCATATAGTGCCATAGTTTTACAATTAATTGTATTTGGAATTTTTATGAGTCAAGTTAAAATAAAAACTGCTAACTGGAAACTTTCTTTTGATACAATCTTTTTTAAACATTTACTTCTTCCTCTTATAGGTTTAATTGTAATTTTAGCTTTTAATTTAAGTCCATTTTTAGCAGCCATCTTATTTTTAGAACTAATTGTTCCTTTAGCTGTTAATAATGTAAATATTGCTTCTTTATATAATTGTAAAGTAATAGATGTTACTTTTTGTGTTCTTAGTTCTAATATTATTTTTACTACGTTGATTTTTTTCTATCTTTTACTTATAAAATATTTTTTTGGATTTTAAATGTGTGGTATTTTAGGAGCTAGTTTTGAATCAAATAATTTTGCATTAGCATTAAAACATTTACAAAATAGAGGACCAGATTTTAATAAAATAATTAAAATAAAAAATAATAATTTTGGACACACACGACTTAGTATTGTGGATTTAGATGATGAAGCAAATCAACCTATGGTGTATGATGATATAGTATTAGTTTTTAATGGTGAAATTTATAATTACAAAGAACTTATAAAAGAAGAAAATTTATCTTGTAAAACTCTTAGTGATACAGAAGTCATAATTAGACTTTACCAAAAATATGAGTTTAATTTTTTAAATAAATTAAATGGCATGTTTGCTTTTTGCCTTTATGATATTAAAAAAGATAGATTTTTTTGTGCAAGAGATAGATATGGTAAAAAACCATTTTTTTATCATTTTAAAGATAATAAGTTTATCTTTTCTTCTTCTTTAAAATCTGTTATTACTATTTTGAGATTTACTCCTTCTTTAAATAAAGTAGCACTTTCAAAATATATGCAGTATTTTGTTTCTTTTGGTGAAGATAGTTTTTACACAGGTATTAAGAAATTAGAATCTTCTTCTTATTTAGTTTATGAGAATAAACAAATTTTGATAAAAAAATATTATCAAATTAAAACATATAAAAAAATAAAAGATGAAAAAACTGCTTTAAAAGATATAGAAGAATTATTATTCACTTCTATACAAAAACGTATTTCTTGTGATGAGGAAGTTGGTTCTTTATTAAGTGGAGGAATGGATAGTTCTTTAATATCTTCTTTATATTCAAGAATTTCGCAAAAAACTATAAATACTTTTAGCGTTGGATATGAAGGCTATGATAATTATTGTGAACTTAAATATGCAAGCATAACAGCAAAAGCAATTTCTTCAAATCATCATACTTTACAAATGACACAAAAAGATTTTGAGCATAATTTTGATTATACTTTAGCTGCTCTTGAAGAGCCACACGGTGATTCTGCATCTATACCTTTATATTGTTTAAGTAAACAAATAAATAGTATTGGTATTAAAACAGTGTTAAGTGGAGAGGGAAGTGATGAGTTATTTTTAGGTTATGATAATTATTCTAAATTTTTAAAATATTATGCCTTTCAAGAAAGCTTAAGTAAAGGACAAAATGATTTTCTAAATACTATTATATCTTCTTTACAAACAAATACAAAGGAAAGTGACTACTTACGAAGAATAGTAAAAAAAGAAAATCTATATAATAGTTTTGGAGAAATTTATACCAATATACAAAAGAAAAAACTTTTTAATAATGTACCTCATTTTAAAATACAAAAAGCAAAAAAAGATCCTATTGATTGGATGAGTTATATTGATATGAAAATTTGGCTAGGAGAAGCATTATTAAGTAAAGTTGATAGAATTTGTATGAGTAATTCGCTAGAAGTGAGAATGCCATTTTTAGATTTTAATTTAGTAGATTATGTTTTTTCTATTGATTCAAAGCTAAAAATTGGAAATACAAATAAATATTTATTAAAAAAAATAGCAAAACAATATATTCCTGATATTATTGTAAATAGAGTTAAGAAAGGTTTTAATTATCCATATAATGAGTGGATGTTTAAAGTATATCACAATAGTATTTTAGATATCATCTTAGAAGTGAATAAAGAAACAAATCTTTTTAATGTAGTATATATTAAACATATTTATTCTTTAGCACAAAAAGGAAAATTTAAACAACATCTTTGGTCTTTATTTATTTTTTCAAAATGGTATAAAAGAACTTACCTATAAGTACAAGTTTGTGTAAAAAAATGATAGAATATATTTCTATTTAAAATCTATACTACAAAGGTACATAATGACAGTTTTAATACCCTTAAATACTAAGCATAGGTATGATTCTGTAATTACGAGTATAGATGAGTGTAAGGCTTGGGCTTTTATACAATTAGAAGAAGGAAAAGTTGTTAAATGTGATTTTCATAAAAATAAAGATGATATTAAGTCTTGGATTGATTGTATTATTGTAATTAATTCACAAGAATATGTTTGGCAATTTATTGAAGATGGTATTTGTGTACTTGTTGCACCTATACAAAAAAGTATTGATGACATAATTGAAGCATTCTTATTTAAAGAATTGCATGATATTGATATTTAATATTATTTATTTTAAAATATGACCGTGTAGCTCAGTTGGTAGAGCACTACGTTGACATCGTAGTTGTCGTTGGTTCGATTCCTACCATGGTCACCATAATATAAATATTACAATGTAAAATGTAAATTAAAAAGGACTTTATATTATGAAATTTTTTATCTTATTTGTAGTTATTTATACAAGTACATTATTTTCACAAGAAAAAACTACTGTAAAACTTACTTTAGAAGAAGCTATAAAAATAGCTTTAATGAAAAGCGATGAAAAAAAGATAGCTAAAATTAATTATGATATTGCACAAAGTAAATATAATCAAGCATTAAGTGCTAATTATCCAAAATTAGATTTAGAATTTAATATTTTAAGAAGAGATGAAAATATGAATATAAATTTAATAAATAAGTTACCTTCATCATTTAACAAAATGCTATTTTTTGTTTTTTCTTTAGAAAAAACTAATAATATTGTTCAAGCAGGTAAAATGGCTAATAATGTTAAAGATAATGTATCTTTTGATTATTCTATGGAACAAGATTTATCTGGAAGAGATTTAGGTATATTTGATTTTAATTTAACCTACCCACTTTATACAGGTGGTAAAATAAGTTCAATTATAAAGCAAGCAAAAATCAATACAAAACTAGTAAAAAGTGATATAAGATTAGCAAAAAGTGATATTGTCTTTGGGATTAAGAAACTTTACTACACTTATATTCTCACACGTAATATATATATCTCTACACTTAATTCTTTAGAACAAATGTATTTAATAAAAGATTTAACACAAAAACTTTATATGGGTGAGTCTTTAAATGTAAATAAAACTGATTATTTAAAAACTAAGATGGCTGTTCATTTTATTGAAGCTAAACTTCAAGATATAAAATCAAACTTAAATACAATTCAATTAACACTTGCAAGTATCTTAGGAATGCCAGATGAAAATGTTGGTTTTAGTGATACAAAATTTAATTTAAATAAAATTCATAATAATATTGATTTTAATATTCTAATTGAAAGCTTGAAAACAAATAATATAAATATGAAAAAAATGAATTTACAATTAGACATATCAAAAGAATTAATAAAAGAGTCAAAAGCTAATTATCTACCAAAAGTTTTATTTTATGCAAACACACAGAAACAATATAATTCTTTAGATTATGGACACAATACAGAACAAAATAAAAAATCATGGACAATAGGCTTACTTGCTAAAATGAATTTATTTAGTGGTTTTAAGCATACTAATACTTTATTAGAGAAAAGATTATACAAAAAGAAATTAGAAACTTATAGTAAGATTATAAGCAAAACAAATATTTTACAAATTAAACAATTATTTAATCAACAAAAAATAAATTACAAAAATATTATTACCTATAAAAAAATTAGTAAAATTGCAAAAGAAAATCTTACATTAAGTTTAAAAGCATATAGAATAGATATGATAAAAACAAGAGATTTACTTGAAGCACAATTATATAAATCAAAAGCTACTATTATGTATTATAAAGCTATACACAAGTATTTTTTTACAAATATTCAAATTGAAAGAGTACTTAATAAGGAGCTTATGTGAGATATATTCTACTTTTATTTTTTCTAATTAGTATTTTATTTGCTAATGAACATAAACAAATTTTAGATAATAAAGAAATATCTAATTATGGTTTTTATTCAAAAGGTAGTTTTTTATCAAAATTTAAAAACTCACAACTTGCATTAAAAATGTTAGGTGAAGAAATAGGAAAAGCATATGATACAAAAGTAAATATAATATTTTATAAAGACAATATAGATGTATATAAAGCATTTAAGACAAACAATAAGTTAACTATGATTATACTTGGTACAAAATTTTTTTATGAAAATAAAGAAGAAATAGATAAAATAGCCAATTCTTATTGGACTATTGCACTTAATACTAAAGCATATAGACAGTTATATTTGATTTCAAATCATAAGAATCATAACTTCAAAGATATAAAAAACAAAATTGTTTCTTTTAATAAATACGACAAAACTGCATTTACTTGGATAAATAAAAAATCTTTTGAACTTTTTAAAAAACCACTTTTTAAGCTTACTCAAAATATTATAGAAGAAAAATCAGAATCAGTTGCCCTATTAAAAGTATTTTTCAAAAAAAGTAATATGGCTGTTATTACTAAAAGTACATGGGACACTATGGTAGAATTAAACCCAAGTATTAAAAATAAAATAAAGATTATACAAAAATCTAATTATAATCAAATTCCTGTTATTGGTATTTTTAAAAATAATACAAGTTCATTTTTATTAAATTCATTTTTTGATTTTACAGGTAATTTAAATTCCAATTTAAGAAATAAGCAAATAGTTAATATATTAAAAATAGATTATATATATAAAATTAATAAACAAGAATTAGATAAGTTAGGTCTTTATTATAAAGAATATTTTAAACTCAAAGAGGAATACAAAAAAAGCTTATAACAATATTTACTATTACGCTAGACTCTAAAAAATTAGAGTCTATTTATTTACTAATATCTTGAATAAGCTGAACTTGTTAATTTATGAGTATTTACAATATATGGTACTAATGCCATATGTCTTGCTCTTTTGATTGAATTCTCAACCATTTCTTGAGCATTTTTAGAATTACCTGTTAGTCTTCTAGGCATTATCTTTCCTCTTTCACTCATTGACATTTTTAATAAATCAATATTTTTATAATCAATAAAGTCAACTTTCATCTCTGTATACTTACAATATTTTTTACCGTATTTTCTTCTTTCTGCCATGTTTATATCCTCATATTTTCTAAAAAGGTATTTCATCCTCATCTATATCTATTTCAGGTATTTTATGCTCAGGAGCTTTATATGCTTCTTGTTCATTTCTACCACCATTGTTATTTGTTTGTGTAGGTTTGTATGAATTATTTGACTGATTAGATTGGTTATTGTATGAATTAGAATTGGAATTATTTTGCATATTTTGACTATCTGCTTTACTATCCATCATTCTCATAACTTCTACTCTTAAAGAATGTCTGTTTCTGTTTGTACCATCTTGAGCTGTCCATTGTTCAAATACAAGTCTGCCTTCTAATAAAACTTTTGAACCTTTTCTTAAGTATTGATTAGCAACTTCAGCAGATCTACCAAACATATTAAAATCTAAAAAACAAACTTCATCTTTTTGTTCACCAGATGCAGTTTTATATTTATATGATGTAGCAATTGCACTTTTTGCTATTGCTGTACCGCTTGAAATATATCTTAGTTCAATATCTCTTGTTAAATTTCCTACCATTACCACTTTATTATACATAAAAAGTCCCTCAAATTTATTTTTTAGCTTTTTTTGCTGCTTGGTCACTCATCTTAGTCCAAGATCCAATTTCTTTTTTATTCTCATATTTAATGAATATAAATCTTAAAACATTTTCATTGATTCTATAATTTCGCTCTATTTCAGCAATACCTTTTGGCACACTTTTAAAATAGATGACAAAATAATATCCTCTTTTATTTTTATCAATTTCGTAAGCTAGTTCTCGTGAACCCATGTTATCACAAACTACTATCTCACCACCATTTTTTTCTATTGTTGCTTTTACTAACTCTATTTGTGAATGAATTTCTTCTTCTGTTAGAGTTGGTTTAATTATAAACATTGTTTCATAATGTTTTAATTTTGACATATATATTCTCCTTATAGTTTCTGCCAATATTTTTATAAATATCAGCAAGGATTCTTTTTTCAAAGTCTAAGATTTTATCTAAATATGACTTTAAACTTTCTTAGGCTTGCTTGTAAGAATAAGTTTTGATTGCTTATTGCTGAAGATTTAAATTCTAATTCCATACTTAACAAATATTGCAGTATATTTAAAAAAGTATTAGGTTTTATATTAATAGCTAGTCTTGTTTTTTTTTCCCATATATGTTTAGGTGGAATAAATCCTAAAATTTCTTTTGCATTTGGATTACCTATTGACCTAGCATAGGAGCTTATCATAAATAATTCTTGAACAAATGAAGTTATTTGGTTTAATAAATAAATTTCATTCATTCCACTTTCAAGCAATAATTTTAAATCAGAAGATATATCTTTCATATTTAGTAAATCAAATAAAAAATCTTCAAAATTCACACTTCCTATTCCAAAACAATGAGTATTTATAATATCGCTAGTAATATGTTGGTCTAGTATGGCTAATTTTTCAAGATCATTAATACATAAAGATAAATCAAATTTATGCATAAAATACAAATGATTTAAAGCAGATCTATCACTTAGGATATTTAGTTTTTTTGCTTGATTATCTATTAGACTTAGAGCTTCATTTGCAAAAGGTTGAAACATTCGTATGCTTACACTATTGTTTTTTTTAGTAAAATACCCACCCATAACTTTAAACTCAAAATCACCCATACAAGAAAATATTATTTTTGAATGTTTGTTTATTTCACAAGCGTTTATTAAAGAGTCAACTTCTTTTTTGTTTAGTTTTTTTTCTAATTTTATAATTAAAATAGTTTCACTTGTAAATAAAGATGACTGTAATAATTTATTTTTTACTTGTTTAAAATCATAATCATCAAAATAAATCTTTTCTATTTCATCAGTATTTCCTAAGCTTGAAGCAACTAAAGAAGTATAATGTTCAATTAAAAAATTTGATGCACCATAAAACATATAAGCATTAAATTTTTGATTTTGTCTTAGTAAGTTGTCAAATTCGTTTTTATACATAAATACGATGATAGCTAATTCTTTGTTATATTTATATTTATTTATTAGTATTTTGACAAAGAGTTTTTGTTATTTCTTCAACATTACTACAAAAGTTTCCATTTTTTTCAATTAAAAATAAGTTTCTTACTCTTCCTCTGCTTATATAAAGCTTTGCACTTCTTATTTCTATAGAAAAATCATCTAATATTTTTGCAATAAAAGCCAATAAACCTTTTTGGTTTTTAGATTTTATTCTTAAGGAAGCCAAATATTGTGTATGATTACATTCTATTTCAACTTCATTTTTTAAAATATATGGATTTTTAATTTTAACAGTTTTACTCATATCAAATGATTTATTTATTATTTCTTCAATCCATAATAAATCACTCTTATTTACTTTTTGTGTAAATTTTATTTCAAAACATTTTTTTTCATCAAAAAGTTTAAATATATTCATATGTGAAATGTCTAAAAATTCTAATTTACCAAGTAAATATCCTAAGTTTAGAGCAGATGAGCGTATTATTCTAATAATAAGAACTTCGTCATTTAGTATTTTATACATATAATTTTTAACACTTTTTGCTTTAATAGATAAATCTAATATATCACTTGCTTTTAACTGTAAAAATATTTGATTTGAAGATATATATGTTATTTTTTTCTTCATTACAAAAGATAATTCTTTATATCTTTCTAGTTTTTTAATAGTATTTAATTTAGCAATTCTTCGTGATGTTTCATCTAATAGTTCAAGGTTATCAAATGCTGGAATAGTTTGATTATATAAATCTCTTAATAAAATAGAAACAAAACTATTATAAATATTTTTTCCAACAGCACTAATATCTGCATAAGTAAGAACATATAAAAGATCTAAACATTCTTTATTTTGTACTAAATTTACAAAATTCAAAATAACTTTTTCAGAATATATATCTTCATTGCTTGAAATTTTACTCATCATATTATGGATTTTTATTAATTTAGTAATCTTTTGTATATGAATTACATCAAAATTTAAATCATCAGAAAATTTTTTAAATAAACTTGCACCTTCATTATGATGATCAAGACTTCTTCCTTTTCCTACATCATGAAAAAAAACTGAAAATTTTAATAATGATTTATCAATTAAACTGAGATTATCATATACTTTTTTGACATTTTCATCTTTAATATCATTTAGTTGTTTTAGTGCTGATATTGAATGAATATCAACAGGTAATTCATGATAAGCATCAAATTGTGGTTGATTTATTATTAGTTTTGCAAAAGAAAAAATATATGAAAAAATTTTGGCATTATATAATAGTTTTATTATTGGATATAAAAATTCTTTGTATAAAAGTTTTTTAATTAATTTTTTATATTCAATATTTTTCTGTATTGGCAAAATAGTTTTACTAACATGATAAATATATGATCTATCAAATTTTTTTATATGTGCAGGAAATGATATAAGTTCTTCTAATAAAGCATTTAAATCTTTATTTTTAATATGAAAAGAAGCATATACAGTATCATTTACAATAAAAATATTTTTTTTAATTCTAAATTGTTTTAATTTAGAAATATTTGATTTATTAAACATTATTTGTCTTGTAAATTTTTTCACCATAATTGTTGTAAAAAAATGAACATTATGTAAAGATTCAAAAACCTTTGCCATAGTTTGACGCTCTTTTGTATATCTTGGTGTATCTTTAAAGCCTAATTTGTAACTAAGAGTAGGTAGTATATCAAAGGTAATTGTATCTTGTTGTTTCTTTGCAATATTATGTAAATGGTTTCTTACTTGAAAAATATAATCCAAAGATAAACGATATTTACTATATTGCATTTCATTAAATTCTATATGTAATAAATCTTTTAACCTCTTAACCCCATAAATAATATTTGCCATCCAAAAAACCATATTAGCTTCCCTCATCCCTCCATAACCATCTTTTACATTTACTTGCATACACAAAGGGTATTTTAATAGTCTATTTTTATGTTCTTGCATTTTTTCTTGTACAAAAATCAATTGTTCATTTTGTTTAATACCATTTAAAGTATTTTGGTATTTGAACCATAAACGCTTAGAACCATAAATAATTCTTGATTCAATTATAGATGTTTTAATGGTAACATCACTTTTTACTTCTTCTTTTATTTTAGATATCTCATGTACTCTTGAACCTAATTTTAAACCACAATCCCATGCAAGAGTTATAAACTCTTCTATAATTTTTTCTAAATTATAAACTGGAATATCTTCATAAAGTATTAATAAATCAATATCAGAATAAATACATAACTGTTCCCTTCCATACGAACCTAAGGCTATTAGTGTAAGAGGAATTGAATTTTTATTTGGCTGATATATAGAAAAACTCTTTCTTAATATAAATTTATATAAAAGAGTCAAAAATTCATCTGTATTTTTAGTGTGTTTAAGAAAAAAATCTTTCCCTGTTGTATTTTCAAGTATTAAGTCAATGGAATTAATATAAGATTTTATATAAGTCTTAAATACTTGTGCTATTTCAAAATCACTTGCATTTTGTTCTACTGATTCTTTAATTTGTATATTTAAGCTTTTCATTAAATTAAATCTCCGTTAGTATAATAGGATATCTAATATCCTATTAAATCTAAGCAAATATATTTTTAAGTATTTTTTTCCTTTAATGTGATAAATCAAGTTTTGACATTACCCCATCTTTTTTAATAGCTAGAATAAAAAAGATGGATGGAATTATAATTAAGGTTAAAAAAGCAGAAGAAATCATCCCACCTATCATGGGAGCAGCAATTCTTTGCATGACTTCACTTCCAACCCCATCTATGTACATAATAGGAATTAATCCTCCTAAAATAGCAAACAAAGTCATAAGTTTTGGACGTAATCTCAATACTGCTCCTTTATAAATTGCATGGAAAATATGTGTTTTTTCAACTTTTATACATTTGTTCATTAATTCACTCATAGCTTCATGCAAATATACAAGCATAACTATGGAGGTTTCAGCAGCCACTCCTAAAAGGGCTAAAAATCCAACAATAACTGCAATTGAGAAGTTAAAGTCTAAAAAATCCAAATAAAATACTCCTCCTGTTAAAGCAAAAGGAAGAGTGAAAAATATTATTACTGTATAAGCAATATTTCTAAGTGCAAAATAAATCAAGATAAAAATAATTACAAAAGTCAAAGGAATAATATATAACAATCTTTCCATAGCAGATTCTAAGTACTCACTTTGACCTGCCCACTCATAATAAAAACCACTTGGTAGTTCTAAATCTTCTAAGAGTACTTTAGCTTCATCTTTATATTGTTTAGCTGAAATTCCTGTTTTTGGAGTAATATAAATAAAGTTAACATTTAATGCTTTTTCTGATTTAATTACTGAAGGACCTTCTTCATATGCAAGTTTTGCAAACATTTCTAGTGGAAAAAATCCTAATTTTGTTTTAACTTGTAAAGATTTTAAACTTAGAATATCTTCTCTTTGTGAGGTTTTAAAACGTAAAGATATAGGATAACGCTCAAGTTTATTTATAAATGTTGATATTTTCTCTCCTGCAACACCTAAAGAAATTGTTTCTAAAATATTACTTTTACTAATACCATATCTTGCTATCATATTTTCATCTATTTTGATATTTAAATAATAACCTGAATTTATCTTATCAGTTGAAACAGATAATGTTTGTTTGAAGCCTTTAAGTTTTTTTTCAATTTCCCCTGCGACACTTTCTAGTTTTTGATGATTGTTTCCGTATAATTTTATACCTAAAGGTGTTCGTATACCAGTTAAGAGCATATCAATTCTACCTCTAATTGGATAAGTCCAAGAATTAATTAATCCAGCAAGTTGTAATTTTTGATCCATCTCGTGCATTAATTTTTTGTAAGTCATACCTTCTCTCCACATCTCTTGTGGTTTAAAGTTAATAATAGTTTCAATCATTGCTAAAGGTGCTGGATCAGTTGCAGTATCTGCTCTACCTGCTTTTCCAAATACATTTGAAACTTCGGGAAAAGATTTTATAATTTGATTTGTTTTTTGTGTTATTTCTTTTGCTAAATCTATTCCTAAACCATAAGGAGTTACAGGCATATACATAAAAGTCTGCTCATTCATCATAGGCATAAATTCCCAATTTTGTTTTTTATATACAGGATAAGCTAATATAATTGTTGCAAAAAATATAAAAACTACAAGATATCTAAATCTTAAAGATAGTTTTAATAAAGGAGAATAAAGTTTAATAAAAAATCTATTTAATAAGTTTCTATCTTCACTTACAATTTTTCCTCGTATCAAAAAGACCATTAAAATTGGAACAACAGTAATAGATAAAATTGCTCCACTTATCATGGCAAATGATTTTGTAAAAGCTAAAGGAGTAAAAAGTCTTCCTTCTTGACCGCTTAGTGCAAAAATAGGTAAGAAAGATACGACTACTAATAAAAGAGCAAAAAATATAGGACGACCTACTTGTTTTGCTGATTTAATAATGATTTCAGTCCTTTGCTCATTTGTAAGATTTGTCTTGCCAGCAAGATGCTTGTGGGCATTTTCAACCATTACAATACTAGCATCAACCATAGCTCCAATAGCAATAGCAATTCCACCTAAACTCATAATATTAGAACCCATTCCAAAAAACTTCATAAACAAAAAGGTTAATAATACTGTTATAGGTAAAGTAATGATAATAATTAAAGCTGATCTAAAATGCAATAAAAATAGCCCTGTAATAATCATAACAATAATTGACTCTTCTAATAGAGTTGTTGTAAGAGTATCAATTGCTTTATCAATAAGTGAGCTTCTATCATAAGTTTCTATAACTTCAACATCAGAAATAGCAATACTTTTTATCTTCTGCTTCACTGCTTTTATTACAGCATAAGGGTTTGCACCATATCGTACAACTACAATACCACCTACAACTTCACCTTGCCCATTTAAATCAGCCATACCTCTTCTATTTGTTGAAGTTATATTTACACTTGCTATATCTTTTATAAGTAAAGGAATAGCGTTTGTACTTTTAACAGTGATATTTTCTATATCAACAATACTTTTTAAATAAGCCTTGGCTTGAATCATATGCTCAAAACCATTTTCTAAGATAATTCGTCCACCTTTTTCATCATTATTTGAAACTAAAGCTTTTTTAACATCTTGAATACTTAAATTATATTGCACTAATTTATCTTGATCTAAAGTTATTTCATAGTTTTTTATAAATCCACCAATAGAAGCAATTTCAGACACTCCATCAACTCCAAGTAAGGCGTATTTATAATAATAGTCTTGTAAGGTTCTTAATTCTTCAAGTGATTTTGTATCTGATTTTAAAGCATATTCATAAGCCCAACCAACACCAGTAGCATCAGGACCAATTGCCACACTAGCTCCTTTTGGAAATGTTCCTTGAAGTTGTGATAACTGTTCTAATATTCTATTTCTTGAATCATATAAATCTGTACCATCTTTAAAGATAATATAAATTAAAGCATTTTGAAAAGAACTCATGGCTCTTACTGTATCAATATTTGGCAAAGACATTAAATTTGAAATCAAAGGATAAGAAATCTGTTCTTCTATTGTACTTGGGCTTTGTCCACTCCATTTAACTTGCACAATTACCTGAGGAGGTGATAAATCAGGCAGGGCATCTAAAGAAGTATTTTGTACAGCCCAAATTGAGGCTATTGTTAAAACAATTATTGTAAAAAGTACTAAAAATTTATTTTTTATACTATAAGAAATTACATTTTCAACCATAATAATCCCTTACCAGTCACTGTCTTCTGCATCATACAATGAATTAGTAATCGCATCTGAATCTAATAAGAATAAAGCATTATTTACTACTTCATCACCTACATTTAAACCATCAAGAATTTCATACTTATATGTTGATATTCTATTAGCTTCTACTAAAACAGGTTCAAACTCATCTTTTGAAATACTTTTAAATACATAATGTTTATCTGCTTTTGTTAATACTGCACTCTTAGGAAGTGTTAATATAGTTTTATTTGTAGTTTTAAGTTTAACTTTTGCAAACATATTTGGAAATAATTTTAAACCTTTATTCTTGATAATAAATCTAACATTTATAGTTTTTGTTTTTTCATTTACAAAAGGATAAATATAATCAATTTTTGATTTTATTGCTTGGGTAAAACCATTGACATAAATTAAGGCACTCATATCTTGTTTTAAAAAGTTTATATCTTTTTGGTAAATAGAAGCTATAAACCATAAGTTCTCTAAAGAAGCTAGTTGTAATAACAGCTTTCCTTTTTTTACATAGGAACCTTTATTTATATTTTTTTTTATTACAAAAGCGTTGATACTACTTTTTACCTTAATATTTTTTATTTTTTTATTTTTTATTATTCTATTTATTTCACTTTTTGATATATCTAGGGCTTCTAGCTTTTCAACAGCACTTCTAAAAAGTCTTTTATTTATAGTTTTTGAAATATGTAATTCTTTTTGAATACTTAGAACCTTATCTGAATAAACAGTAAATAAAACATCACCTTTTTTTACTTTCATATACATTTTATTAGCATTTAATTTTGTAATATAACCTTCATATCTACTAAGAATATCAATGGTTTTTGACTCATCTAGTAAAAGTTTGCCATAAAAACTTTTTGTTTTTCCTATTTGCTCTTCTTTCACTTTTATAAGTTTTTTATTAAATAATTGTTTTATATCTAAAGGTTCTGCCATAAGAGTAAAAGAAGTGCTTAGAAAAAATAAGGCTAATAAAAAGTATTTATTTTTTTGTATAATTTTCATTATAATCCTTGTGTAAAATATATTGATTTAGACATAAAGCTAAAATATTTGTTCATTTCATCTAAAGCTTGTAATTTATATGAGATAATTTCATTTAGATTTTTTATATTATCTTGTGGTTTTATTTGATTAAAACTATTATATGTTTCTAAATTTTCTTGTACTTTATTTTTTAAAGGAATAATTGTTTTTTTTAATAAATTGTATGTTAAATAAGTAGTATTAATATTTTCTTGTAAAATATCTAATGAGATTTTAAATTTTTGTTTAAGTGTTTTTAAATTATCTTTTATTTTTTTTGTTTTAATTTTTGCTTTTAAAACTTTTATACTCTCCGTTCCGTACACTGATAAAGGTATATTAAGTGAAAAGTTCACATAATCTTTATATTTTTTATCTCTTGAAAAATAAGAAATATTTACTTTAATATCAGAAGTTTTTTTAGCCTCTTCTAATTTAGAACTAAGTCTTGATTTATCAATACTTTTTACTAGCATCATTATCTTTGGATGATTATCAAAGTCTTTTTTTAATTCTTTTGTTTTCATATTTAAACTTGCATCAATTTTTGATATTTTAGAAAAAGAAAGTTCTTCTAGTTTTAAATATAAAGTTTTAATTGTATTTTTTAAGTTTTCTTTTTTAAGTTTTAGTTTGACTATTTTGATATCTGTATTTAAAATAGAGTTTTGCGTTACTTGTGTATTTCCATATAAAGCATTTAAAAGTTTGAGTAAACTGTTTAAGTTTTTTTCATATTGATTTAGTAGAATGTACTTTTTTTCAAGTACTAAAATAGTGTAAGAATATTCGTATATTTTAGCTTTTAATTGTAGCTTTTTATCTTTTAGTAAAAATTGTTCTATATCTTTTTGTTTTAGTGACAAATCTTTTTTTAGCTTTTGTTTATCTCCTATAGGAACTATTTGGGATAAACCTATATATATAGCTTGCATAGGTTCTAAATCTCTTGCAAACAAATTTGAACTTTGAATATCATTTGCTCCTAAAGTAAGAGTTGGGTTTTTCCAGTTTTGGGATATTTTAATTTGCTCTTTAGCAATAAAAATTGAGTTTTGAATACTTTTTAAATCATAGTTGTTATTGAGTGTATTTTCAACAATCTCTTCAATACTTTGGGCATAAGCTGAAGTGATTGTTAAAAATGCAAAGAAAATTGCATTTTTAAACATTATATATTTACACTTCCTCTTATTTTATGAACTTTTCCATCGTTTGTTTTAAACTTTAAATGATATTGCCATGTTCCACCCATTGAAAAATTTATATTAACTTTAAACTTTCCATCTATAAATTTAGCTTTTTTTTCATCTTCCATATGAGACATACCTGGCATTTCTGGCATAAAAAACTTAATTTTTACTTTTACATCTTTTTTTACTTTTCCATCTTTTATTAAAACAATAAAAATATCATTTGAACCTACTACTAAAGATTTTAAAGAACTGACTTTTATTTCAAACCCATCTTTATCACTTATATGCAACAAAGGTTCTGCTTGTAAAAAAACAACTGACATTAACATCACGACTACTAACTTTAATAAACTTCTCATTTATTATCTCCTTTAAATTTTGAGAAGTATATCTATATTGTGTGGACTTTATGTGTACTTAAAATTTAAAAAAATAAAACAAAAGTACTACCTTCGTTGGGTGTAGATTTTACTTCTATTTTAATATTATATTTTAAACATACATGGTGAACTATGCTTAAGCCAATACCAAAACCACCTTGTTGTGTAGTTGCACGATAATATCTTTTAAATATATCTTTTAATTTATTTTTTTCTATTCCTAAACCAGTATCTTTTATTTCTAAGCTAGAATTTTTTAAAACAATACTAAGCTTTCCTGATATTTTATTATATTTTATTGCATTTGATACTAGGTTATTAAATGCTCTAATAAAATCATCTTTATGTATATTAAAAGAAAACTCTTCTAAGTGCATATGTACATTTAGGTGTTTTTGTATACATAAAGCTTCAAAATTAAGCATTTGTTCTTTTATTAAAGAATCTAGTCTTAATTTTTTTAAAATTTTTTGATCTTTATGTTCTTGTAAAAAGATATAACTTAAGTCTTTATATATCTCAGATACTCTTCTTGCTGAAATTTTAACTCTTTCAATTTGTTTGGCATTTAAAGTATCACTCTCAGTTGACATTAATATAGCAGAAATAGGAGTACTTAATTCATGTGTTGTATCTTTTATAAAATTATTTAATTTTATTCTTTCTTCTTTGATTGGTTGTAAAAATAGTTTTGCTAAATAATAACCTAGAATAAAAATTATAAAATATATACTCATAAAGAAGAAAAGAATATTTATTTGTAAGGTTCTTATATTTTTAAAATACATAGTTTCTTTAATTACAATATAAAAAACACCAAAATGTCCTAAAGCAGAATTATCAATTAATACATAATGTTTATCGTGCTTAAAGTATGTTTTAGAAAAATCAATCTTATCTTCCAAGTTTCCAAATATTTTTTCTTTTCCTACATTATACAAGGCTAGTTTATACTCACTACTTTTAAGTAATGTATTTTTATCTAAAAAAGAATTACTCATATGTGCATAAACTATTTTTGTTGATATTTGAGAAGTAATATTATGCATTTTTGATTTTGTTAAATCAAGATATAATCTTTTTTCATTTTGAAAATAAAAAAATGCAACTAGAAGCATTAAAATAAAAGATGAGCCTAAATATAAGACTAAAAATCTAATAAATGTTTTTTTTTCACTCAGCGTTAAATCTATAACCTACTCCTCTTGTATTAGAAATACTATCATCACCTAGAATTTTTCGAATGTTTTTTATATATGTTCTTATTGTTGAAGCAAGTGGAGCATCATCATAAGACCAAATATTTATACTTAACTCTTCAACAGAGATAGGTTTTGTTTTGTTATTAACTAAATATTGTAAAACTTTTGCTTCTTTATAAGCTATACGTATATTTTTATTATCTAAAGTAATTGTTAAGTTTTTTATATCTAATATTATATTTTTTGATATTTGTATTTTCTCATTGCTATTAATGTTAAATAATCTTTTCATATTTTGAATTCTTAAGTCTAACTCTTTTAGTACAAAAGGTTTTTTAATATAATCATCACAACCAGCGTTAAATCCTTTTTCAATATCATCTATTTGATCCAAAGAAGTTAAAAAAATAGCAGGCGTAAATATATCTTTTGAACGCAAATCTTCTAAAAGTTTAAAACCGTTTATATTAGGAACATTTACATCTAATAAAAGTAAGTCAAAAGTTTGTGAATATAATATATCTTCGGCTTGTATGCCATCAAATACTGATACTACTTCATTTTCTTTTTCTAAAAGATGCTCTTTGATTATTTCATTTAATATTAAATCATCTTCCAATAAAAGTATTTTCATTCTTATCCTTATTATATTTAAAAAAAATTATATCATAAATTAATAAATTCAAAAATGATGTATTATTAATCAAAGGTTCAATTTAATGCCTATGAATAAAGAAATGCTAAAAGATATGGTACATACATATTTGGATATGAACGATATAGAAAAAAGATATCAAGACTTTATATCAAAATTTAGAAAAGTATTTTCTTTATATGAAATAATTCATAATAAAGCAAATGAATATGTAAAAAATAAGTTATTAACTGTAGGAGGTAATTTCCCAAAGTTAGATGAATTTTATTTTGATAGAATTGGAGGTATAAAGTGATATTATAATGTTTACCTTAACATTAAGTACCTACAATCCAAAGGAATAATATTGGCATTTACAAAAAATGAAATTATAAGTATTTATAAAAAACGAGCAAAGAATTTTGATTTTACATCTAAGCTTTATTCTGTTTTTGGATTTAATGATAAATATTATAGACAATTAGCAGTTAATTTACTTGAACTATCAGATAATGATAATATTGTTGAATTAGGTTGTGGAACAGGATTAAATTTTATTCATCTTCAAAAAGCATTAAAAGAAAATGGAGCATTAATTGGTATTGACATATCAAACGATATGTTAGAACAAGCAGAGCTAAAAATTAAAAAATATAACTGGCAAAATGTAGAATTATTAAATATAGATGTAAGTAAATATATATACCCTAAAAAGCTTACTGGAGTAATCTCCACGTTTGCTATTACATTAATACCAGAATATGAAGATATAATAAAAAAAGTATCTGAATCCTTATTAAAAAATAAAAAGTTTGTTATTTTAGATTTAAAAAAGCCAAATAATTGGCCTTTGTGGTTAGTAAAAATTGGAGTATTTTTTGCTAAACCATTTGGAGTAACAATGGATTTAGCCAATAGAAAACCATGGGAAATTATGGAAAAATATTTTGATGAAGTTAAAACAACAGAATATTTAGGTGGAATAATATATATTACAATTGGAACTAACTACTCTAAATAAATTAAAGTATAAGGCTAGAGTGTTGATTTTAGAATAAAAAGAAAGAATTTATAAAGTCCCTAGTCCACTTTTCTTTTAGTCGTTAGTCACATCCAAATCTTTTGCTATTTTAGCTTAGAATTTATAAATGTTCTAAGTATAAATAAGTGTAGCCATATCACTTTAAAGCGTCGAATTAAAGTACTGCAAAAATTGCATTAAAATAAAAAGAAAAAATTGTAATTTTTAAGATAAAAAGATATAATTCAAAACCTGCGAGTATAGAAGAATTGGTATATTCACTACGTTGAGGTCGTAGGCTATTTATAGCATGAGGGTTCGAGTCCCTCTATTCGCACCATTAAAGATAAGATAATCGCTACAAAGCCCACAACTTAGGCTTTAATAAGCTACTTTAAGGTTTCTTTCAAGGGGTCAAGTGTAACCTATGTGTAACCAAAAACACAATTTTAGCTATTTTTGTATATTTTAGAGTGATATTTTTATGATTATTTTGTGTTGAATTGAGATATTTAACTATAGATAAATAAGATTATACTAATTAATCTATTTTATAAGGCTTAAACTCTGACTTATTAAATCTTTCTAAACTATCTTTTGAATTAAATTGTTTTTTACTTTGGGTATTATTCATCACTCTATTATCTAAGAAGCTATTTATTTGATAGATCATGTACTTATTATTGAATTCCGACATTTTTAATTTTTAATAAACACCCCTGTGATTGAATATCCACCTTTATGATATACTTCTAAATTAAGACAAGTAAGGATATTGGATGCCAACAAGATTAAGAGTGGACTTAGCAAGATATCATCACATAATAAATCGAGGGGTAAACCGTTGCGATATTTTCAATAGTACTGATGACAAAGAGATATTTTTACAAATTTTAAACAAGAGTACTACTATCCATAAAGCTATTGTTCATGATTACTGCTTGATGGATAATCATTATCATATACTTTTAGAGACTAGCAAAGATAATCTATCTTTGTTAATGAGAGTGATAAACGCTAACTATGCAAAATATTTTAATAAAAAATACATAGGAGAACCAATAAGCGAAAGAGATTAATCAATCAAAAGAATTTTTAGAATATTTTTATGAAACCGATACTAAGATAAAAAGAGATTTAGCTATACTTAGTGCTTATAAAGATGGATATACACAAGTCAAGATAGCAACACATCTGAAATTATCAACCTCAATGATTAGTAAGATTATCAAGAATGGATATTCGATCACAGGGGTGTAGTTCCTAGTTCAGGGGTGTAGTTCTGACTGGACTTGACCCTATTATTAAAGACTCAGGCACATCAGTTAAATCAAAACCTAGAATATCCAAAGCAGGTATAAAACTTTATAGAGGAAGCTTATTTATGGCTACAATGGTAGCAATAAAATATAATGAACAAATGAAAAACTTTTACGATAGATTAAAAGATAATGGTAAACATTCGACTGTAGCACAAATAGCAGTAATAAGAAAATTAATAGTTATTGCTCATTCACTTTATAAAAATAATTGTATTTATAATGCAGAAGTTTATGAAAAAGCTTGTGGTAAATATAGTGTGAAATGTGATAAAAATGGTATTAATACTTAAAATATAAATTAATGTTTATTTAGTTGGTTGTAATTAAGAAATTCAGTAGGTTTTAAGGTGGCGACTTGGAGTGTAATAAGTTACCCAAGCGATTTTTTAAGTAATTTTAGCTTACAAATTTAATTAAAGTTAGAAGTAAGATTAAACTTTTATGAAGGGTATCATGTCTCTCAAGATTGCCATTATATTAAAATAAACATATAGGAGATATTTTATGGAATTTGAAATTTTACCATATTTAAATACGATAATAACAGTTAGTATTATTGCCATTTTTATGGCAATTAGCCCTGGAGCAGATTTTGCCATGGTAATAAGAAATAGTGTATTTTACAGTAGAGAAAAAGGAATATATTCAGCATTTGGTATTGCATTAGCTATTTGGGTTCATATAGCATATTCAATTGCAGGATTAGCAATTATAATATCACAACTTAACTTTCGCACCTAAAACCAAGTAACTTCTGTGTCACATCCTTTAATATATCAATAATAGTAGTAAAATCATCATTTCTATTTACAATCTCTTCTATTTGTGCTATTTCATTGAGTATTAATATAAATGTTTGCATAGCAATTGCTAAAGTATGTAGTTCACATTCTAAATCTTTAAACAATCCACCTATAGTTTTAGGTTCATGACTAATACGATTGATATAACTAACTATATTATATGTAAAAAATGATAGTGTAATTCTAGCAATAAGAGCTTCATATATTCTATTTTCTTCTGTACTAAATCCAAAGTGTTCACGAAGCTCTTTATAACCTTGTTCTATATCCCATCTTCTTCTATAAGTCTCAATAATTGTTTCGTCTGAGATATCTAAATCTGTTGATACAATTGGTATTAATTTATCTGATGTCTTTAAAAATACTATTTTTATTTTACCAGCTTTTTTATGTTCAACTACAACTGAAAAATATTTATATTTAACTTTTTTGCCATAGGTTCCAAACTTTATATCTTTTAGTTTTTTATATTTATCATAGATACCTGTTAGTGTTTTTCTATCTCCTAAAAAGTTCCATATTTTATTGTTATTTGCTACTCTTGTAATAACTTTTAATCCTAGTTCATTCATCTCTTTAATGAATGAAGGTTTACTATACCAACTATCAACAAGTAAATAATCAGCATATATACCACTATTTACAGCTCTTTTAACCATAGCTATTGCTATTTGTGATTTGCCTTTTAGTGTCTCTAGTCTTCTTATGTGAGCATTACTTCTATAATCTACAATATTAGTAAAATTTTCTAGTGCTACTCTTGCATATTTATTTGTAGCAATTTCAAAGTCTAACATCAAGTTAGAGAAACCATCACTATAATTTAAAGATACAACATTGATACCTCTAATAGTTCGTTTCTCTTTATTACTCCATAAGTAGTCACTACTACCCTCTATATCTTTACCAACTTTTCCCTCAACTGTATCATCAATAATTAAAACTCTTACAGCTTTTTTATCTTGTACTTTATGAAGTAATTTTAGTATCTTTAATGTTGATAAAGATAGTAGTTTTCTCCAGTTGTAGTTACTATTGCTAAGTAATCTATAGTAAACATCTTTCTTTAAACTATCATCACTTTGATTTGAAAATGTTGATATCTTTTTATTCATAACCAACATATAGACAAAATGAATAACTACCATATAAACACTAACACCATCTTTCTTAGTGAATTTACTTTGAGATAAAATTGTTTTTATATTTAGTACTTGCATTGTCTTGAAAATTGGATTTTTTAGCTTGCCATTTATAATATTAGTTATTTTCTCTTGAATATTCATCAATAAACCTCTTTTTTAATATCCATATTATAGCTAATAAGCACTGTATAAAAGCTTCTTTGATACTATTTTATAGCTTATTTTTAGAATATTATTTTAATTATTTACACTTAAAATAATATTGTCAATAGACATGAAAATCTTGGATTAAGTATTGATAATCTGCTTGTTATTTGATGTTTTATTGATTGTTTTAGGTGCGAAAGTTAAGTTATTTACACTTAAAATAATATTGTCAATAGACATAAAAATTTTGGATTAAGTAGTGATAACATGCTTGTTATTTGATGTTTTATTGATTGTTTTAGGTGCGAAAGTTAAGATAGTTATATGTAAAAATTTGCTTTTTACCATTAATCATTTTGGATATTATTTTTGTATCAATAGTATTTAGATTTTTTATCATTTCTATTTGTTCATATAAGTATTTATGTGATGTTGGTTTAGCTACAAATATATATGAATGGCTCTTATCTAATACTTTTTTTATCATAGGTTCTCTTGAATATAAATTATCACCTAAAATAATAAGTTTTTTATTAGTTGGATTATTAAAACTATCTAGCCATCTTTTAGAAGCATTTACTTCACAATCTTGTTTATCTTTACCATCATTATTTGATATAAATTCTTGCATCAATGGTATAATGAGACCACTGCACAGTATAATCCAATAAAGCAACCTATTTAAAGGCATTAAAAGCACTTTTCAGCTAAAATAACATCACTAAGAAGAGGTAAAAAATGGCATTTAAAGATACAAACAATACATTTTCAGATATAGCAGTAACATCAAGATTAGAAAAAGTAAATTCATTTCTTAAAGAGTTGGACTCTATTATAGACTTTGATAAATTACGACCAGTACTAAATAGAAATGGAATTGCTAAAAGTAATGTAGCTGGAGCACCTGCTTATGATAATGTACTGATGTTTAGAGTACTGTTACTCCAGAAGTATTACAATCTCTTTGATCAAGCCACCCAAGATGCACTCTATGTAAACCTACTCTTTATTAGATTTGTAGGACTTAGCCTAGAGGATAGTGTACCAGACGAGAGTACAATCTGTAGATTTAGAAATTCCCTACTCAAGAACCGACTTTATGATAAATTATTTAACTCTGTAAATAAACAATTAGAGAGTAAAAACCTGATAGCTAAAAAAGGAAAATCTGTTTTAATTGATGCTACTCTCATTAGAAGTGATAACACGCAAATAAAAAATAAGACTAAAGAAGTATACAAAGAAGACAAGAAAGGTATTCAAACAATAAATGCTGAGTTAAATATAAAACTTGAAGTAGAGCTTCAATCCAAAAAGCCTTCAAAAAAGAAGATTCAAAGAATTCTTAATACTAAAGCCCATAACTCCAAGACATACAAGAATGCACAACTTGATACACTACAAGGTATTGATACTAAAGATATAAAGACTTCTCAAATTATTATAAAGAATGAAGAAGATAGCTATAATCATCAAGATAAAATAGATAGTGAAGTAAGGATAGGCTTTCACGCATCAAAGAAACAATATACACAAGGCTATAAAGTACATATAGCAGTAGATGAGCAAAGTGGTATTATTATCTCCCAACAAACCACCTTCGCAAATACTCACGATATAGACACAGTAAAAACATTTGTAAAAGATATAGATGGAATGAAAGCTCTTTATGCTGATAAAGCATATAACTCAAAAGATATAGATACTTTTTTAGAAAGTGAAAATATAGAAAATATGGTATGTCTCAAAGAGAAACAAACTCTAAGCCAAGAACAGATTAAGCAGCAAAGAAAAGATGAAAAACCTAAACATAAGATTAGAGCTAAAGTTGAACATAGGTTTGCAGATATAAAAACTCAGATGAAAGGTTCAACTACAAAATTTATAGGACTCGTTAGAAATAATATGAATTTTACCCTTACCTGTATAGCTACTAATCTTAGATTATTAGGACAAAGACAAATAAGACAAAGATTATAAGTAGTTAGATGAATAATATAGAGCTAAAGAGATTTAATAGACTAAAAAAGCTCCTAAAAATGACTGAATCTAATTTTATTGAAGATGGATTTTTTTAAATATTTGAAAAAATAAGATATATGAGTACTTTTTAATTATGCAGTCGGCTCATAATATAGAAAATATTTTAAGCAATAAAATAACAGCAATCATAGGAAGGGATGATGTAAAAGATATTTTTGATATTTATCTTATATCGAAGTTTTATAACTTCTCATGGAGTGATATATTAGACTCTGCCCACGATAAAGCTGGTTTTAGTACAGAAGAATTAATAGTGCGTTTAAAAAGTTTTCCAATTTCTTTACTTCATAATATAAATATCATAGATATAAACTTTTTAGATAGTTTTGAAAAAGAGTTTCCTATCTTGATACAAGAGATACTTAACCGCTCTGTTCATAAGAGTATAAAACAATGAAAATAGTTCTATATACAAAGTTTTTTATACAAAATAATATACAATAAATATGAAAAAGCTCAATATAAAAGAATCATTTGAAGAAGAAACTTTTAGAAGCACTTCTCTTGACATATTTTAAATAAAATATTTTAATTTTGATATAATTACAAATCATTAACTATCTAGGATTAACATGAATAAATACGATATATTAAATAAATACTTTGGCTTTGATAGTTTTGTATCTTTGCAAGAAGAGGCAATTGATCACATACTGCAAAAAAAAGATTTATTAACAATATTACCAACAGGAAGTGGAAAGTCATTAATATTTCAAGTACCAACTCTAATGATGGATGGAGTTACTATTGTGATTTCACCATTAATAGCTCTTATGCAAGATCAAGTGATGAATTTAAATACAAATGGTATAGCAGCTGTTTGTCTTAACTCTGTAAATACAAATGAACAAAATGATTTAAATTTTGAAGCAGTTGTAAATAAAAAAGCAAAATTTTTATATATAGCACCTGAAAGATTTGTAAATGAATATTTTTTAAATCAACTAAAAAAATTAGATATAAATTTTTTTGTTATTGATGAAGCACATTGTGTGAGTGAATGGGGACATGAATTTAGAGATGATTATAGAAAACTTACTTATATAAAAGATCATTTTCCACATACTACTATAACAGCATTTACAGCAACAGCAATTCCTAGCGTACAAGATGATATATTAAAAACTTTAAAAATCAATAATGGCAATGTATTAAAATCAAAGATACAAAGAAAAAACTTAATCATAAGAAGTGAAAAAAGATTAGGCAATGGTAGGGCTCAAGTAAAAGAGTTTTTAAATACTCATAAAGATGAATGTGGCATAATTTATTGTTTTACAAGAAAAGAAACGGAAGAATTAAGTAGGTATTTAAATAATGAAGGCTTTAATACTTTAGCCTATCATGCGGGAATAAATGCAAATATTAGAGATGATATATTTAAAAAATTTAAAAATGAAGATATAAAAATAATAATTGCAACTATTGCATTTGGAATGGGAATTGATAAAGGAAATATTAGGTTTGTACTTCATACATCTATGCCAAAAACTATTGAAAACTATTCACAAGAAATAGGTCGTGCTGGTAGAGATGGCTTAAACTCTGATGTTTTACTTCTGTATTCAAAAGCAGATGAAATATCAAAGGCAAAATTTATTGATGTTTTACCAAATGGTGTATATAAAACTGCAAATTATGAAAAGCTTAATAAAATGTATAGATATTGTATCTCTTCTAAATGCCGTCATACTTTAATCGCAAAATATTTTAATGATGAAATAGAAGATTGTGGAAATATTTGTGATAATTGTATAAGTGGAGAGAAAGAATATATTGATGTTAGTATTGATGCTCAAAAATTAATATCTACTATTCTTAGATGTGAAGAAAGATTTGGACTAAATTATATAATAGATGTGTTAAGGGGTTCAAAACAACAAAGAATATTAGATTTTGGACATGATAACTTATCTGTATATGGAATTGGTGATAATTATACTAAAGAACAATGGTCAAGTATTGCTGATAGTTTATTTGAACTTGAGGCTATTATAGTTCAAGGAGAATATAGAACTTTAAAAATAACAAATATTGCAAAAGATATCTTAAAGAAAAAAACCATAGTAAATATAGATAAAAACAATTTACTTATACAAAAAAAATATGATGATTATAAACAAAATACACCAATAAATGAAACATTTGAGAAATTTAGGCAATTGCGTACTTCTTTAGCCAAAGAAAATAAAGTAGCACCATATATGGTTTTTTCAGATAAAACATTAATAGAAATATCAAATACATTACCATGTAATAATACAGAGTTTTTAGCTATTAGTGGAATAGGTCAACAAAAACTTGAAACTTATGGAGAAGTATTTATAAACTTATGTAAAGAGTATTTAAGTGCTGATGTTAAGAAAATAAAAGTATTAAGTAAAACTTATATGCAGACACTTGAACTTATAAATGAAAATATGACTATATCTGATATGGCAATAAAACGAGAGCTAAAAGAACTTACAATAGTAGCTCATATAAGTGAACTTAACTTAAATAAATATATTGATAATGACATAAAAACTAAGCTTTTTGAACCATTGTTAAATAATATTCCAGAAGAAATTAATAAATGGATTTTATTAGGTTTACAAATAAATGATATATCAGATTTAAAGAAAAACTTAGCTCTTTATTCTTATTTAAATTAAAAAAGAGTGGTGTTTGAATTTAGCTTATTATTCTAATATTTTAGATTTAAATAATACCAGAGAGTTTTAAAACCTTTTATGAAAGATTTAAAATTAGTTTATCAATCTACAACTAAAGAAGTAGCCAAGATGAACTTCTAAAATTAGATGAAAAATGGGTCTTTAAATCATCATTATTTATTATAATATACTAGATAAAAAGATAGAGATAAAGAGGGTACTCGTTAATTTAATGGTTTAAAAAAATCAGTTATATCTATATCTAATATTCTTGCTATTTTTTGGAGTTGGGCAATATTAAATTTTCTTTGTTTTGTGTAAAGTTCAGCAGATGATACAAGGCTAGTGGAACTATTGCCCATTTCTAAGGATAAAGCAAGTTGTGATAAATTAGCTTTTTTACGAAATATAGCAACATTCTTTCCAATTAAAATATATAGCTCATCTGTATTTAAATCATTTATTTTTTTACTCATATTTACAACCTACAATTGTAATCTAAGTATAGTTATGTAATAATTTATTTTCAAGTTACAAATGTGGGTCAAAAGGAATAAAATGAATACAATCACAGCAGAAGAGTATAAAAAAGCACTTAAAGAGATAAAAATAACAAACAAGCAAATGTTAATGTTAAAAGCACATTATGAAGCATTAAATAAATCAATAACATTTCAAGAGTTAGCAAAAGTTGTAGGGTATGATGATTATACAGGTGCTAATGCACAATATGGAGCATTAGGACATTTATTAGGAGATGCAGTTAATTTTACATTTCAAAAATCACAGATTAGAAAAGAAGATGATTTTTATAGTAGTGCAATAGGTATGCCAAACCCTTATATTACTGATAGTTTTAATTTAGTTATGTATCACGAATTAGCAACAGCAATAGAGCAACTAAATTTATTTAATATAAAAAAGGATTAGCAGATGGATAGTATATTATTTATAACTTTATTATTATCAATTATAGCTATATTTATTGGTATTATAAAGCCTTCAATTGTTATTAGATGGAAAGAAGATAGTAATAGAAAAGATGTGATTAAAGTTTATGGTGCAATTATGATAGTTAGTTTAATATTGATTTCTATATTTGCAAAAAGAGTAGAAAACAAAGAAGTAATACAGGAAGTGCAAGAGCAAAAAATAGAACAGGTTAAAACTAAAAAGCCAGTACAAGAAGTAAAAGATATAAAAGTTAAACAGGTTGAAATAGTTGCTAAGCCTATAGCACCATCAACTAAAAAAATTGATGTAGTACTTAATGCAACAGTACAAAATGATAATGGTAAAATTACAATAACAGGTACTATAAACCTACCAAGTAATACACAATTATTCTTATCTATTTCAAGTGATTTATATAGTGCAAGTGATAGTGTTGAAGTGCTAAATGGTAGTTTTAAATCATCAACATTTACAAATAAAAATAAAGGATTATTTAATGGTAAATATGAAATTTCAATAGAAACTAAATCATATAAAAAACAACCTAAAAATGTACAGCATTTAATTGGAAAAGATGGTATAAATCTAGTTGGTAAACTTGTTTTTAAAAATTCGTATTCTTTGAATGGCAATATTAGTTATGTTACAAATTATACTATTGCCAATTCTATAGATAAAAAAGAAATTGTATCAATAACAAGTACACAACTAAAAAAAGTTATTAAATCATTAAAAAACAACTACGATATTACAGCAACAGCCTTTAACAATGAAAAGTTAAATAAATTTAAAATGTGTTGGAATGATAGAAGTTGTCAAGTATATGCAAATAAGGTACAAATACAAGGTATTTATAAAAAAATACAAGTGTATACAAGTTCGCAAGTAACACCATCATATTATCAAAAAGTTTGTAGTGCTACAATGATTGCATTAACAGGTGCAAACAAAGAACTAATAGAGCAGTCAATGCCACAATATTTTAATTATGTATCACAAAATGGTACTAGCAGATGGGAAGTATTAGGTATTGAATTAACTATTAGTGCAGATAGTCAAGGATTATTAGGTTGTAGCTTTTACAAGCAATAAATTATAAATATTTAATATGAAAATATTTATATCACTATTTGCATTTACTCTATTAGTATGTGCAAGTAATGAATTTAAAGGGTGTGATAAAGTAATAGATAAACAAGTTTATAAAGTATGCTACAGCTACAAATATAAAGGTGCTTTATTTGTATCTTATGGGCACCTCTAAAAATAGACAAAAAATCACATAATTTTCAAATACTTAGAAAATCATAAAATAAGTCTTTTATTTAATCCAAATAAATTTACAAATAACTCTCTATAAAGCTATTATTTAAAGCATTTGATACCACTATTTAGCTATAATTACAACATAAATTATTATAAAAAGTGAGTATATTATGGCAGGATTATTTGATTATGAGTTTCAGCTAGAAAAGATTAAAAAGCATCAACCACCTTTACAAAAGTTAAATGAAATTATTGATTGGGAATTATTTAGACAACCTATTGAAGAATCATTAATGAAAGAAGATAAAAAAAGTAATGCTGGTAGGAAACCATATGATAAACTCTTAATGTTCAAAATAATTATACTTCAAAGATACTACAATTTATCGGATGAACAAACAGAATTTCAAATCAAAGATAGATTATCTTTTATGAATTTTCTAGGTCTCCAAATAGGTGATAATGTACCTGATAGAAATACAATTTGGCTATTTAAAGAAGAACTAAAAGAGAAAGATTTATCAAAAAAACTATTTGATATTTTTACTGCTAAACTTTTATCTAATGGTGTTATTGCTAAAGAGGGAACACTTGTAGACGCTAGCTTCATCAAAGTACCTAAACAAAGAAATAAAAGGCAAGATAATGCTGATATTAAAAAAGGTGCTATTCCTTTAGAGTTTGGAAAGAATAAAAATAAATTAGCTCAAAAAGATATAGATGCCAGATGGGTTACCAAGTATAAAACTAGAGAATTTGGATATAAAAATCATATATCAGTTGATCAAAAAACTAAAGTAATATCTACTTATACTGTAACACCCTCATCAACTCATGATTCACAAGTAATTAAAGAACTTATCAATGAAAATGATACTACATTGTATGCTGATTCAGCATACAAATCAAAAGAGATAGAAGACTATCTTCAAAAAAATAATGTAAACTCAAAAGTTATCAATCGAGCATATAGAAATAAACCACTTACTAATGCTCAACACAAACTCAATCATAAATATTCAAAAACTAGAGTAAGAGTAGAACATATATTTGGAACATTCACAACCTCTATGAATAAAGCTCTATCTTTAAAAGCTATTGGCATTGATAGGATTAAATCCCTAACAGGACTTTTAAATCTTACTTATAACTTTATACGATATGAACAATTAGTAAGGTTAAAAAATATACCAATTATGAAAAGTTGATAATATATCAACAAAATAGTGAATATTATCACTATTTCAAGAGTAAATTATAGATAATTTATAGTTGAAATTGTCATATTTTCTCAAATAAAATTTATATTCTGATATTTTTTAATAAATATTTGGAAAGTGGTTTTTAAATGCTATTTTTAGAGGTTCCCTTATACATTAAATGGTGCATTAGTCAATGTATCCAATATCAAAAAAAGACCATCATTTTATAGTGAAAAGAATATACCTATGCAATATAGAAGTAAATCAAAAGACTATATAAAAAGTGGTTTTGATAAAGGACATCTTTTATCTGACGCAAGTGTAGATTATGATAAAAAAATATTAAAAAAAGCTTATTCTATGGCTAATATAATCCCACAATATTTCTATGATGTAACTATATAAGATAACTATTTATATATTCTGATATTTAAATAATGAGCCACTTGCAAATTAGCAAATAAGTTCATAATTTAGGTTTTTATTTGTAAAAAAAGTTGAAATCAAATTTCAAATAAGTTATAATTTTATATCCTAAAATTTAACAGAAAAGAGATTCAACTTATGAAAAATATTATACCAAAATTATCTTCAAATCTTTCAAAAATGTGGCTTAGGATTATAAACCATGAAAATTGTTTATTTCCTGAGATAAAAGAACAATTAGGAACACTAAGCACTAAAGAAGAAAAATTAATAAAAATATTAGATTTTGCCCAAATAGAAAAGCATGTTACAATTGTAACAATTACAAACACTCCAAAAGATAGAGAAGAAATAGCAAGGGCATTTATTGCTAAATCAGTTTATAATATACAAACAACAAGAGATTTAATTCATAGACTGCATAGGGATAGAATATTGCGAGTATTATGTGGATGGAGATATAAAATAGATATTCCTAGTGAATCAAAATTTAGTAGAGTGTTTGAACAACTTAGTGATATGAAAATAGCTGAGAAAACTCATCAAAAATTCATAGAAGAGTATTTGTCAGATACTATATTTATGTACAATGCAAGTGATGCTACTAAAATACCACTTAGGGAAAAACCTGTAAAAGTTGAGAAAAAAGAGAAAGCAAAAAATAAAGTTGGAAGACCTAAAAAAGGTGAGAAAAGAGAAGCTATAAAACCAAAGATTCTTGAATTTCAAAAAGATATGAAAACTACTAATGATATGTTATCACTTGTATCAACATCATGTGGAGTTGGTATTAAACAAAATTCAAAAGGTAATAGAGAAGTTTGGATAGGTGGTAAACTTCATATTAGTGTTGTTGATGGAGATATACCAGTAGTTGCATTTTATAGTGGTGCAAATGTTCATGATAGTTCTGTAGCACTTCCACTTATAAATGAAACTAGCAAAAGAGTAATGTATCTTCATGATTTACTTGATGCTGGATATGATAGTGATATTATTGCAGAGTATTCTGAAGAGTTAAATCATAAACCAATCATAGATATAAATCCTAAAAACTCTAAAGTGCTAAAAGAAAAAATAGCTTTAGCAAAAGAGGAAAAAGAAAAATTTGAATATTTAAATTTGACTCAAGCATCAGATAAACATCACTACAAGCAAAGAAGTATGGTAGAGCGAGTAAATAAATACTTAAAAGATGACTTTGGATGTGATAAAATATACTATCAAGGGGCAAATAAGGTAGCTTGCGTTTTAGCATTTGGAATTTTATCTATTTGTATACATCAAAGTTTAAAACTTATTACATGACCATTGATAGAAATTTATATAAAAATACTGAATTTTACAATTTAACCATAAGGAATGGAGAAAAAATGTGATTTTTTAATAAATTTGGTAAATATATTGTAAATTATGCAAGTTAGAAATAATAACTATTTTTTTAAAGCTTAAAATAGTTACTATTAAGAATTATATATTTGATTGTGATTGAATTTGCAAGTAGCTCTACAGAGTTAAATAATTTATCATAAAGTCGGTTCTTGAGTAGGGAATTTCTAAATCTACAGATTGTACTCTCGTCTGGTACACTATCCTCTAGGCTAAGTCCTACAAATCTAATAAAGAGTAGGTTTACATAGAGTGCATCTTGGGTGGCTTGATCAAAGAGATTGTAATACTTCTGGAGTAACAGTACTCTAAACATCAGTACATTATCATAAGCAGGTGCTCCAGCTACATTACTTTTAGCAATTCCATTTCTATTTAGTACTGGTCGTAATTTATCAAAGTCTATAATAGAGTCCAACTCTTTAAGAAATGAATTTACTTTTTCTAATCTTGATGTTACTGCTATATCTGAAAATGTATTGTTTGTATCTTTAAATGCCATTTTTTACCTCTTCTTAGTGATGTTATTTTAGCTGAAAAGTGCTTTTAATGCCTTTAAATAGGTTGCTTTATTGGATTATACTGTGCAGTGGTCTCATGAAATAATACTTGATAAGTTAAGAGATATAGGAATATTAGATAAATTTTATTTTAAAGATGATTATATGCTTGTAGCATTAGATGGTACTCATTATCATTCAAGTAAAAATATATCTTGTAAATGTTGTCAAAGTAAAACTAATAGTGATACAGGTGAAGTACATTACTATCATAGTGTTATAACTCCAACAATAGTACATCCTGATATAAAAAAAGTTATACCATTGATGCAAGAGTTTATATCAAATGATGATGGTAAAGATAAACAAGATTGTGAAGTAAATGCTTCTAAAAGATGGCTAGATAGTTTTAATAATCCAACTAATAAAAAACTTATTATTTTAGGTGATAATTTATATTCAAGAGAACCTATGATAAAAAAAGTATTAGATAAGAGCCATTCATATATATTTGTAGCTAAACCAACATCACATAAATACTTATATGAACAAATAGAAATGATAAAAAATCTAAATACTATTGATACAAAAATAATATCCAAAATGATTAATGGTAAAAAGCAAATTTTTACATATAACTATATTAATAATTTAGCAATTAAAAATCCACAAGGAGATACACAACATCCACCACAAGAAGTAAACTGGTGTGAAGTTATAGTTACTAATGCTACGGGTAATAAACTATATCATAATAGCTTTGTTACTGATATATCTTTGAATGTAAATAATGTTATAGATATAGCAACAGCAGGACGAAGTAGATGGAAAATCGAAAATGAAAATAACAATACTTTAAAAACTAAAGGCTATCATTTAGATCACAACTTTGGTCATGGAAAAGAAAATCTATCTAAAACACTTTGTAGCCTTAATATATTAGCTTTCTTATTTCATACAGTACAAGAACTTGATGATGATTTATATATGGAACTTCGTGATAATATTGGTACCAGAGAAGAGTTCTTTGTAGGTATTAATTTTTTAACAACAATGTTTAATTTTAAAAGCTTTAATAAAATGTTGGAATATATACTTATTGCTCGCCAGACCGAAGAGAATGTAGATATGAAAGGATATATTATGTAGTTTTATTTTTGGGTTAGAATTGCTGAATATTTAGGATTGGTATTGACAAAGAGGGACAGTATACTTAGTATAGCTAAATCTCTTTTTATATTAGTATCGGTTTCATAAAGTCGAAGTATATCATAAAGGTGGATATTCAATCACAGGAGTGTTTATTTGGGTCCTGAAGGTGGTTATAAAGGTGGGCAAATTGTAGATGAAGGAACACCTGAGTATATAGCCTCAAATCATAAAAAATCTAAATCATATACGGGATATTACTTAGAAAAAGAATTAGAATTATAAAATATCTTTTTAATACTTAAGTTCTTAGCTCCTAGTTAGGAGCTAAGATGTTTATAAGCCAACACTTCTAAATTAAAATAAACTACAAGATTGTGAGACCTTTATTTTATACTACTTTTAAGGTCTGAATTTTTATATGCTAAAGCTATTGTTAATATTACAAGAGAAGATGTTACATAAACCCAAATTGGTATAGGCACAGGATCTCCCGTAGCATAAGAGTGCATTCCTGATAGATAAAAGTTTACTCCGAAATATGTCATAAGTATAGAGTAAAAAGACAGAACACAAGCAACGCTTAGAACATAAGGAGTGTTGAATTTTTTAATAAATCTTAAATGCAGTACAATAACATAAACTACTATTGATATATAAGCCCAAGTTTCTTTAGGATCCCAACCCCAATATCTACCCCAAGATTCATTAGCCCAAATACCACCTAAAAAGTTTCCAATGGTAAGAGCTGATATACCAATGATTAATGAAATTTCACAAATAGCTATAACATGCTTGATTGTCTCATCTAAATGAGGTCTATTTTTTCTAAAAATAAACATAATTAATATTAAATATCCTAAGATACAAGCTAAGCCAAAAAATCCATAAGAAGCTGTTAGAATAGAAACATGAATTGTTAACCAATATGATTTTAAAACAGGAACTAAGTTCGTAATTTGTGGATCAATTGTAGTTAAGTTCGCAGTAAACATAAAAATACCAGCAATTATAACCGAAGCACTTAAGGCTAAAAGTGATTTTCTAAAGAATACTACACCTGCAAAAATAGCTGACCAAGATATATATAATAATGATTCATAAGTATTTGTCCATGGAGCATGTCCTGAGACAATCCATCTAAAACCCATACCAAAAGTATTAAGTAAAAACAATACTGCTAAAAGCACAAAAAATACAAAAGTAGTTTTTTTGGTTTTAAAAGATGGATTAAATATCATGATAAATGAAGCAATTAACATAAATAATCCTAAAATCATATATGCAATAGTGAGTTTAAAAAATATGTTAATATCACTTAAAAATATTTCATTTTCAATTTGTGTATCACTTTGTATTACTTTAGAACCAGCTTTATGTTGGTACTGTTTAATTAAATCTATATATTTATTAGTCATTTCCCATTGTTTATCTATAACAGAATTTATAAATCCTCGTGTTAGTAGCTCAATTGCTTTTTGATTTTCACCTTTAAACTTATTTATTGCATCAAGTGGAGCATACCAAGTATTATTGTCATCATTTATTTTATTTTTATCTTCTTTTGCTTTTGGATAAATTTTAAATAAACTAGCATTGTAAACCATAAAAACGATATTTAATCTTTCGTCAAGTTTTAAAATATCTTTTTCAAAAGTTCCTCTTTTATCTGGTTTGCTTCTTGAAGTTTCTTGTACTTCTTTTTGTAGAAGATATTTTCCATCTTTAAAAACTTCTGAAAACGATACAAATTTTTGATTTCTTTCCATACCTAAAAGCTTTTTTAGTTTTGGAGTTTTAACTTTTATCATTCTAACATCTCGCCAAATACTAGGACTTGATAACATTCCTAAGATAATTTGATTTGCATTCATATCAAACATAGTACCTTTAGTTGAGATTTTTAATAATATATTTTTATTCAAAGTATCAAGAGGTTTCATCCTTCCTTGTCTATCTTGTGTACTTAATCTTGCAAATTTTTTAGCCGATACTAAAGATTTTTCTTTGAACTCTTTTAAGTAAGTTTGCACAGCTTGTTGTTTTTCTTCTATTTTCGTTTTTTCACTTGCATGTAAAAGATTTTGATTTTGAAAAAACAATAAACTAAAAACTATGATTGCTAGGTTTTTATTTTTTACATATTTTGTTAGCTTCCAAAATCTACTTTTTTTATCAAAGAAGTTTAATAATAAACCTAAAGTTAGTAAAAAATACCCCAAATATGTAGGCCATTTTCCAGGATCGTTATTAACTGATAATACAGTTCCCTTTTCATCTTGGTCATATGAACTTTGAAAAAATAAGAAATTACCCTGATGTAGGGTTCTATTCATATAAATTCTATAATCGTAACTAGAATTATCTTCATTTACAACTGTAATTTCTGAAGCATAAGACGATGGTGACATACTACCTGCATATCGTTCTAGTTGAAAATCTCTTAGATGAATAGAAAATGGAAGTTTTAAAGTTTTAGAACCATATTCAAAAGTTACAATAGTATCTCCAAAGTCTTCAACTTTTGGAATACCTTGCTCACTTCTTGTTCCTATTAGTTTAACACTTCTACTTATATCATTAAGTTTTGCATTTATAATTAAGTAATTTGTTTTATTTTGATTAGTTTTTGCATAATTATAATGCTTAAATTCTACTTGTAGTTCCTTATCATCAAGTTTTATAATATGTTTAAAATAATTAGATCCCAAAGCAGTTAATTCAATAGGATATTCTTTATAATATGATTTGTCTTTTTGTTTAATTTTTATTTGTAAATAAGGTTCCAAAGAAATCATTTGATTTTGAGTTTGACCCTCTCTTATATGAATAATACCTTCGTATCCCATATATCTAGTCGTTGCTGCTCCTATTAAGATAACCACAAATGAAGTGTGAAAGATAAATCTAGCTTTACTTTTCCACATCTTATACTTAAAAATTATACCACTTAGATTAACCATTGTAAGAACTAAGATTATCTCATACCATAAATTATTATACACCAATACTCTTGCACTTGATGTGCCAAAATCGTTTTCTATAAAAGTAGCAACTGCTGCACCAATGCCTAAAATACTTAATAATGTAATTGTAGCTTTAAATGAAAATAATATATTAAAAAATTGTTTCAAACTAACATTCCTTTGAGAAGTAAAATAAATGTGATTATACACTTTTTTATGTAAATTTTGTGTGTAGTATTTATTTTTAATTAATAAATTCTTTAAATAAAATTTTAATACACACCTATTTGCGTATTGTACTTTTACAATATTTGATTTGACTTAAGTTCTATTACTAGTTGATAATAAAATGCTAATTTTATTTATTACTATTCTAGTTGTTCTATAATTTTATAGATTTTTTCTTGTGCTTTTGTTAAAACTCTAAATTCTACTCTTCTTGATTTTGTAAAATCTTGTTGACCATTTTCTTTATAAATTAATTACCTTAACTTTCGCACCTAAAACAATCAATAAAACATCAAATAACAAGCAGATTATCAATACTTAATCCAAGATTTTCATGTCTATTGACAATATTATTTTAAGTGTAAATAATTAAAATAATATTATAAAAATAAACTATAAAATAGTATCAAAGAAGCTTTTATACAGTGCTTATTAGCTATAATATGGATATTAAAAAAGAGGTTTATTGATGAATATTCAAGAGAAAATAACTAATATTATAAATGGCAAGCTAAAAAATCCAATTTTCAAGACAATGCAAGTACTAAATATAAAAACAATTTTATCTCAAAGTAAATTCACTAAGAAAGATGGTGTTAGTGTTTATATGGTAGTTATTCATTTTGTCTATATGTTGGTTATGAATAAAAAGATATCAACATTTTCAAATCAAAGTGATGATAGTTTAAAGAAAGATGTTTACTATAGATTACTTAGCAATAGTAACTACAACTGGAGAAAACTACTATCTTTATCAACATTAAAGATACTAAAATTACTTCATAAAGTACAAGATAAAAAAGCTGTAAGAGTTTTAATTATTGATGATACAGTTGAGGGAAAAGTTGGTAAAGATATAGAGGGTAGTAGTGACTACTTATGGAGTAATAAAGAGAAACGAACTATTAGAGGTATCAATGTTGTATCTTTAAATTAGGGCACCTCTAAAAATAGACAAAAAATCACATAATTTTCAAATACTTAGAAAATCATAAAATAAGTCTTTTATTTAATCCAAATAAATTTACAAATAACTCTCTATAAAGCTATTATTTAAAGCATTTGATACCACTATTTAGCTATAATTACAACATAAATTATTATAAAAAGTGAGTATATTATGGCAGGATTATTTGATTATGAGTTTCAGCTAGAAAAGATTAAAAAGCATCAACCACCTTTACAAAAGTTAAATGAAATTATTGATTGGGAATTATTTAGACAACCTATTGAAGAATCATTAATGAAAGAAGATAAAAAAAGTAATGCTGGTAGGAAACCATATGATAAACTCTTAATGTTCAAAATAATTATACTTCAAAGATACTACAATTTATCGGATGAACAAACAGAGTTTCAAATCAAAGATAGATTATCTTTTATGAATTTTCTAGGTCTCCAAATAGGTGATAATGTACCTGATAGAAATACAATTTGGCTATTTAAAGAAGAACTAAAAGAGAAAGATTTATCAAAAAAACTATTTGATATTTTTACTGCTAAACTTTTATCTAATGGTGTTATTGCTAAAGAGGGAACACTTGTAGACGCTAGCTTCATCAAAGTACCTAAACAAAGAAATAAAAGGCAAGATAATGCTGATATTAAAAAAGGTGCTATTCCTTTAGAGTTTGGAAAGAATAAAAATAAATTAGCTCAAAAAGATATAGATGCCAGATGGGTTACCAAGTATAAAACTAGAGAATTTGGATATAAAAATCATATATCAGTTGATCAAAAAACTAAAGTAATATCTACTTATACTGTAACACCCTCATCAACTCATGATTCACAAGTAATTAAAGAACTTATCAATGAAGATGATACTACATTGTATGCTGATTCAGCATACAAATCAAAAGAGATAGAAGACTATCTTCAAAAAAATAATGTAAACTCAAAAGTTATCAATCGAGCATATAGAAATAAACCACTTACTAATGCTCAACACAAACTCAATCATAAATATTCAAAAACTAGAGTAAGAGTAGAACATATATTTGGAACATTCACAACCTCTATGAATAAAGCTCTATCTTTAAAAGCTATTGGCATTGATAGGATTAAATCCCTAACAGGACTTTTAAATCTTACTTATAACTTTATACGATATGAACAATTAGTAAGGTTAAAAAATATACCAATTATGAAAAGTTGATAATATATCAACAAAATAGTGAATATTATCACTATTTCAAGAGTAAATTATAGATAATTTATAGTTGAAATTGTCATATTTTCTCAAATAAAATTTATATTCTGATATTTTTTAATAAATATTTGGAAAGTGGTTTTTAAATGCTATTTTTAGAGGTTCCCATTATAGTGATGGTTTCTCTAACTTGATGTTAGACTTTGAAATTGCTACAAATAAATATGCAAGAGTAGCACTAGAAAATTTTACTAATATTGTAGATTATAGAAGTAATGCTCACATAAGAAGACTAGAGACACTAAAAGGCAAATCACAAATAGCAATAGCTATGGTTAAAAGAGCTGTAAATAGTGGTATATATGCTGATTATTTACTTGTTGATAGTTGGTATAGTAAACCTTCATTCATTAAAGAGATGAATGAACTAGGATTAAAAGTTATTACAAGAGTAGCAAATAACAATAAAATATGGAACTTTTTAGGAGATAGAAAAACACTAACAGGTATCTATGATAAATATAAAAAACTAAAAGATATAAAGTCTGGAACCTATGGCAAAAAAGTTAAATATAAATATTTTTCAGTTGTAGTTGAACATAAAAAAGCTGGTAAAATAAAAATAGTATTTTTAAAGACATCAGATAAATTAATACCAATTGTATCAACAGATTTAGATATCTCAGACGAAACAATTATTGAGACTTATAGAAGAAGATGGGATATAGAACAAGGTTATAAAGAGCTTCGTGAACACTTTGGATTTGGTACAGAAGAAAATAGAATATATGAAGCTCTTATTGCTAGAATTACACTATCATTTTTTACATATAATATAGTTAGTTATATCAATCGTATTAGTCATGAACCTAAAACTATAGGTGGATTGTTTAAAGATTTAGAATGTGAACTTTATACTTTAGCAATTGCTATGCAAACCTTTATATTAATACTTGATGAAATAGCACAAATAGAAGAGATTGTAAATAGAAATGATGATTTTACTACTATGAGACCACTGCACAGTATAATCCAATAAAGCAACCTATTTAAAGGCATTAAAAGCACTTTTCAGCTAAAATAACATCACTAAGAAGAGGTAAAAAATGGCATTTAAAGATACAAACAATACATTTTCAGATATAGCAGTAACATCAAGATTAGAAAAAGTAAATTCATTTCTTAAAGAGTTGGACTCTATTATAGACTTTGATAAATTACGACCAGTACTAAATAGAAATGGAATTGCTAAAAGTAATGTAGCTGGAGCACCTGCTTATGATAATGTACTGATGTTTAGAGTACTGTTACTCCAGAAGTATTACAATCTCTTTGATCAAGCCACCCAAGATGCACTCTATGTAAACCTACTCTTTATTAGATTTGTAGGACTTAGCCTAGAGGATAGTGTACCAGACGAGAGTACAATCTGTAGATTTAGAAATTCCCTACTCAAGAACCGACTTTATGATAAATTATTTAACTCTGTAAATAAACAATTAGAGAGTAAAAACCTGATAGCTAAAAAAGGAAAATCTGTTTTAATTGATGCTACTCTCATTAGAAGTGATAACACGCAAATAAAAAATAAGACTAAAGAAGTATACAAAGAAGACAAGAAAGGTATTCAAACAATAAATGCTGAGTTAAATATAAAACTTGAAGTAGAGCTTCAATCCAAAAAGCCTTCAAAAAAGAAGATTCAAAGAATTCTTAATACTAAAGCCCATAACTCCAAGACATACAAGAATGCACAACTTGATACACTACAAGGTATTGATACTAAAGATATAAAGACTTCTCAAATTATTATAAAGAATGAAGAAGATAGCTATAATCATCAAGATAAAATAGATAGTGAAGTAAGGATAGGCTTTCACGCATCAAAAAAACAATATACACAAGGCTATAAAGTACATATAGCAGTAGATGAGCAAAGTGGTATTATTATCTCCCAACAAACTACCTTCGCAAATACTCACGATATAGACACAGTAAAAACATTTGTAAAAGATATAGATGGAATGAAAGCTCTTTATGCTGATAAAGCATATAACTCAAAAGATATAGATACTTTTTTAGAAAGTGAAAATATAGAAAATATGGTATGTCTCAAAGAGAAACAAACTCTAAGCCAAGAACAGATTAAGCAGCAAAGAAAAGATGAAAAACCTAAACATAAGATTAGAGCTAAAGTTGAACATAGGTTTGCAGATATAAAAACTCAGATGAAAGGCTCAACTACAAAATTTATAGGACTCGTTAGAAATAATATGAATTTTACCCTTACCTGTATAGCTACTAATCTTAGATTATTAGGACAAAGACAAATAAGACAAAGATTATAAGTAGTTAGATGAATAATATAGAGCTAAAGAGATTTAAAGGTATATCTCAAATGCTTAGAAACCAAGGTGAAAAAGAGATACCCCAACTTTTTAAATATATTCAAATTACATTAGCAGGAAATAATCACTCTGCACAATATGGAACAACAGGAACACCAAAAAAGTTTTATGCTGTATGGAATGAAAGAAATGAAGAATATATTGAAACTTGTAATAACTTGATTACTAATAGAACTCCCAGCAATTCTAACCCAAAAATAAAACTACATAATATATCCTTTCATATCTACATTCTCTTCGGTCTGGCGAGCAATAAGTATATATTCCAACATTTTATTAAAGCTTTTAAAATTAAACATTGTTGTTAAAAAATTAATACCTACAAAGAACTCTTCTCTGTTACCAATATTATCACGAAGTTCCATATATAAATCATCATCAAGTTCTTGTACTGTATGAAATAAGAAAGCTAATATATTAAGGCTACAAAGTGTTTTAGATAGATTTTCTTTTCCATGACCAAAGTTGTGATCTAAATGATAGCCTTTAGTTTTTAAAGTATTGTTATTTTCATTTTCGATTTTCCATCTACTTCGTCCTGCTGTTGCTATATCTATAACATTATTTACATTCAAAGATATATCAGTAACAAAGCTATTATGATATAGTTTATTACCCGTAGCATTAGTAACTATAACTTCACACCAGTTTACTTCTTGTGGTGGATGTTGTGTATCTCCTTGTGGATTTTTAATTGCTAAATTATTAATATAGTTATGAGCCACTTGCAAATTAGCAAATAAGTTCATAATTTAGGTTTTTATTTGTAAAAAAAGTTGAATCAAATTTCAAATAAGTTATAATTTTATATCCTAAAATTTAACAGAAAAGAGATTCAACTTATGAAAAATATTATACCAAAATTATCTTCAAATCTTTCAAAAATGTGGCTTAGGATTATAAACCATGAAAATTGTTTATTTCCTGAGATAAAAGAACAACTAGGAACACTAAGCACTAAAGAAGAAAAATTAATAAAAATATTAGATTTTGCACAAATAGAAAAGCATGTTACAATTGTAACAATTACAAACACTCCAAAAGATAGAGAAGAAATAGCAAGGGCATTTATTGCTAAATCAGTTTATAATATACAAACAACAAGAGATTTAATTCATAGACTGCATAGGGATAGAATATTGCGAGTATTATGTGGATGGAGATATAAAATAGATATTCCTAGTGAATCAAAATTTAGTAGAGTGTTTGAACAACTTAGTAATATGAAAATAGCTGAGAAAACTCATCAAAAATTCATAGAAGAATATTTGTCAGATACTATATTTATGTATAATGCAAGTGATGCTACAAAAATACCACTTAGGGAAAAACCTGTAAAAGTTGAGAAAAAAGAGAAAGCAAAAAATAAGGTTGGAAGACCTAAAAAAGGTGAGAAAAGAGAAGCTATAAAACCAAAGATTCTTGAACTTCAAAAAGATATGAAAACTACTAATGATATGTTATCACTTGTATCAACATCATGTGGAGTTGGTATTAAACAAAATTCAAAAGGTAATAGAGAAGTTTGGATAGGTGGTAAACTTCATATTAGTGTTGTTGATGGAGATATACCAGTAGTTGCATTTTATAGTGGTGCAAATGTTCATGATAGTTCTGTAGCACTTCCACTTATAAATGAAACTAGCAAAAGAGTAATGTATCTTCATGATTTACTTGATGCTGGATATGATAGTGATATTATTGCAGAGTATTCTGAAGAGTTAAATCATAAACCAATCATAGATATAAATCCTAAAAACTCTAAAGTGCTAAAAGAAAAAATAGCTTTAGCAAAAGAGGAAAAAGAAAAATTTGAATATTTAAATTTGACTCAAGCATCAGATAAACATCACTACAAGCAAAGAAGTATGGTAGAGCGAGTAAATAAATACTTAAAAGATGACTTTGGATGTGATAAAATATACTATCAAGGGGCAAATAAGGTAGCTTGCGTTTTAGCATTTGGAATTTTATCTATTTGTATACATCAAAGTTTAAAACTTATTACATGACCATTGATAGAAATTTATATAAAAATACTGAATTTTACAATTTAACCATAAGGAATGGAGAAAAAATGTGATTTTTTAATAAATTTGATAAATATATTGTAAATTATGCAAGTTAGAAATAATAACTATTTTTTTAAAGCTTAAAATAGTTACTATTAAGAATTATATATTTGATTGTGATTGAATTTGCAAGTAGCTCTTATATGTAAAAATTTGCTTTTTACCATTAATCATTTTGGATATTATTTTTGTATCAATAGTATTTAGATTTTTTATCATTTCTATTTGTTCATATAAGTATTTATGTGATGTTGGTTTAGCTACAAATATATATGAATGGCTCTTATCTAATACTTTTTTTATCATAGGTTCTCTTGAATATAAATTATCACCTAAAATAATAAGTTTTTTATTAGTTGGATTATTAAAACTATCTAGCCATCTTTTAGAAGCATTTACTTCACAATCTTGTTTATCTTTACCATCATCATTTGATATAAACTCTTGCATCAATGGTATAACTTTTTTTATATCAGGATGTACTATTGTTGGAGTTATAACACTATGATAGTAATGTACTTCACCTGTATCACTATTAGTTTTACTTTGACAACATTTACAAGATATATTTTTACTTGAATGATAATGAGTACCATCTAATGCTACAAGCATATAATCATCTTTAAAATAAAATTTATCTAATATTCCTATATCTCTTAACTTATCAAGTATTATTTCATATACTTTTTTAAAACTATTGGGTGTTATTTTATCCAACATGTTTCGTATATGATTATCACTTGGTATATCAGATATTCCAAACATAGTTTGTGCATTACTGATACCTTTTCTTGTATCAATATCCCTTTGAAAACTTAAGCAAGATTTATTTTGAAAATAAAATACACTAAATGCTGATAATATAATATCTTTTAAACTATAAACTAGATTTGTTCTTTGTTTTCTAGTATCTTCTACATTTGATATATTATCTGTAAATGATTCTATTAAAAAATCGAAAATATTTGTCTGTCTCATTTGTTTAAACACTCCTGTTTATGGGCTTTTATAGGATATATTATAGCTAAAATTAGGTATTAAAAAGCTTGATAAAGCCTTTAAATAAAGGGTATTAGTGAATTTGTTTAGTAGTGATTTTTGATATTATTTTGGAAGATTTTAGCTATATAAATTTTCACTTAGAATTGCTGACGATTCACCTGCAAAATTGACATTTCTAACTGGATTTGATAATAGAGAAATAGGAGATAAACCAATAGTAAGCATTGGTAATGTAAGCAATAATCAAATTAATTTATCTTGGACAAGTACAGCTAATGCAAATGAATATTATATATGTAGAAGTGAAAACAACTCTAAATATAATTGTTTTGAAAAAACTATTGAAACTGTATTTAAAGATAATATAAATATAAAGTCAGGTACTAAATACAAGTATGTTATAGTAGCTAAGAATGAGAATGAACAGGTGATATCTAATGAAACAAATACAATAACTACACCATTTAATGATGAAAATAAAGTTGCTCAAGATAAAGACACTTTAGTATTTGAATTAATAAGATTGAATAATATATCTACAGATAATATCATCTCAAAATTAAATCTTGTAAGTATCGGAGCTTATGGATCTATAATAACTTGGAGTTCAACAAATGAAAATGTATTAAGTTCTAGTTCTGGTATTCCAAATGGTACAAATATTGATACAGTAGTTACATTAGTAGCATCTATAACTTCTAATAATATTACAGCTACGAAACAATTTAGTTTAACAGTTTTAGCCAAAGTAGATAATACACCTATATCAACAACGAATGATATAAATATTGTTGAAGGTACATCACTAATATCAATAAATAGTGACATTTCAATGTTACCAAATGAAGTACAAATAAGTTGGACTATAAAAGATGGTATTTGGAGTGGGTATAGTAAAAATAGTACTTTCAATAAAGAAATACAATCAAATGGATATTCTTTATTAAATAGTGTTGATGATAGTACTGGATTAATTGTCGTTAGTAATAGTAGCACAACTATAAAATCTACTAAAAATGACACTTTAACACCAACAAAAAATTATCCACGAGGATACAGTCTACATGGTACAAACAACACAATAGATATAAATAGCATAACTTGTGACAATCATTTATCTTTGGGTGTTGTATTAAAATTAGAAGGAAATATTTGGAGTATATTTATGCCAAATCAAACAGTTCCAAATATGGAAAACTTTACATATATATATCCAAATGAAGGATATATGGTGTGGTGTTATGATGAGAATGAGTACTAGGAGTATATGATGAAAAATAATTTAAAAATAATTAGTGTAGCCTTGATAGTTGGTTTATTGTTTAGTTCTTGTGGCGGTGGTGGTGGCGGTGGGAGTTCTGCTCCTGCTTCAGAGACATCTACTGATGATAAACAATCATCTACCAAGGACAACGATACAAATACCAATGACAGCAATACAAAATCAACTGTTGTTAAGGGAGGAGTATACGATGGTCCTATTTATGGTGCAACTGTATCTATATACAAAAAAGATGGTACTTTACTTGGTAGTACTAACACATTAGGTGAAGATGGTAAAATAGGAAACTATAGTATAGAAATAGAGAATTTACCTGATGAATATATTGTTAAAACAAGGGGTGGAAAAGATACAGGTTCTGATGGAATTATAAATCAAAATGACGAAGAAGGTTTTGAGATGAGTTCTGTTGGCTTAAAAGAAAATCCAATTACTCATATCACCCCTGCTACTTCATTAATAGCAAATATGGTAGAAGATGGAGTTGATTTAACAGCTGCAAAATCAAGTGTAAAAAAATCTTTAGGATTACCTGATGGTATTGATTTAACAAGTACAAATCCAAAAACAAATGACATAGCTAATAGAGCTGCTATATTTGTAGCCCAAGTACTTAAATCTATTCCAACTAATAATAAAAAAGAAGCTTTAAAAGCTATCACAAAAGAATTTAAGAATAAATCTGATGATGACACATCTGTTGTAACTATTACAAGTAGAGGTATAAATATAGATAATTTAGATTTATCTTTAATTGCTAGTCATGTAAAAATATCTAAGCCAGATGAAATAATACAAGTTGATATAGATAAACTAAAAAAGAGTAAAGATTTATTAAGCAAGAAGATAAGAGAAACAGTTAGAAAAACTAAGCCTGTAAATAAACAAACTTCCAAAGAACAAAAAGAAGCAATAGCTTCACATAAAGCTTTAGAAAAATTATTGGAACATATAAGAAAAAAAGACATAGAGACTATTGACCTAAATAAACTAGAATCTTTAGTGATAAAATATGAGAAAGGTTTTAATCTTATTGTACAAAAAAGCATTGATGATTTAACAAATACAAATATTGATATTGTAACAGATGTTATTGAAACAAACTTGGATAAAGATATATCAAGTATTATTGTAAACTTAAAAAATATTGCTTCACATACAAAAGATTTGGATAAGAATTCAGTAGATATTTACAAAAAACTTTATTCTATAATAGACATTGAAGATTCTGGAAAAATATCAAATTTGGATAAAAATTCTATAAAAGATATGGTGTCTAGTATAGAAGATACAGATGCTAATATAAAAGAGTCATTATCATCTTTAATAGCATCAAGATTAGCTTCTATTGTACAAGAGTCAACTAGTACAATAGATATCTCAAAAATAGCTGAAGTAAAAAGTGCTACAATAGATAATATTGTATTAAAAGATAAACTCAAAAGTTTAACTAAAAAAGAAAAATCATCTTCAAAAGCTGAACAAAAATCAGCTAAATTAGCACTTGAAACTATTCAAAAAAACTTTGAAAATAAAGATTTTGAATTTGATAATGTTGCAGATGAAACAGTAAAAGAGTTAGAAAAAACTACAAGAGCTAAACTTCAAACATTATTAGATGATGATACTAAAAGTATAGAAGAAATTTTTGATGAAATTAAAGCAATAGAAATGAGTACAAAACTAGTTAAACTTAATGTGGAGTTTGACGAAAATAAATTTGATAAGAATTTAAATATTATAAAGACTCTTACTTCAACTTTAAGAACACAAAAAACTAATAATAAAAATATAGATTTAACAACATCGCTTAAAAAAATAGCTAAGAAACTTGAACAAGCAAGTAAAGATAATAGTTCTATAGCTGAGACATCAAAGAAAATTAGTGATAATATAAATGACTATATACAAGATAAAGAAAAAATAAAGATTTATATCACAACGATTAGATTTCCAGTTATTGGAAATATAAGAATACCATCTTTAAATGAGATTTATATTAAATAATAAAAGTCGTTCAAAGTATATAAATTGATTTAGAAATTATGTATCAATCAGATATCATAGAATATCAAAGGATTGATACAAGTAAAAAACACTCAAGTCATATTAGTTTACTTTACACTCTCTAACTAATATGACATTTTATTTTTAATCCAAATCACTTATTGATTTATAATTATCAAGATATTTTGTATCAAAATTATTATTTATAAAATCTTTATTGTCCATCATTTTTTTATGAAAAGGAATAATGGTTCTAATTCCTTCAACTTCAAATTCATTTAAAGCTCTTTTCATAATACTAATAGCTTTATCTCTATCTCTTGCCCATACAATTAACTTGCCTATCATAGAATCATAATAAGGAGGAACTGTATAACCTGAATAGATATGAGAATCAATTCTTACATTACGACCACCTGGAACCATCCATTGAGTGATTTTACCAGGACTTGGTAAAAATGAATTTGGGTCTTCTGCTGTTATTCTACATTCAATTGAATGTCCTCTTAATTTTATACTTTCTTGAGAAGGCAGTTTCTCACCTTGTGCAACTTTAATCATCAACTCAATTAAATCCAAACTTGATACCATCTCAGAAACTGGATGTTCGACTTGCAGTCTTGTGTTCATTTCCATAAAATAGATATTTTGCTTATCATCAGATAAAAACTCAAAAGTTCCTGCACCTTCATATTTTAAATGTTTGGTAGCTTTTATAGCAATATCGTGTAAGTATTTTCTTGTTTTGTCATCTAAAGATGTAGCAGGAGATTCTTCAATAACTTTTTGATGTCTTCTTTGTAAAGAACAATCTCTCTCACCTATATGAATGGCATTACCATGAGAGTCACCAAGAATTTGAACTTCTATATGTCTTGGGTTATTTATAAACCTTTCTAAATACATGGTTCCATCACCAAAAGCAGCTAAGGCTTCAGATGAAGCAGCTGTAAAAAGCTGATCAAAATGTGCTTCGTCATGTATAAGTCTCATTCCTCTTCCACCACCACCTGCACTAGCTTTTGCCATAATCGGATAGCCAATTTCTAAAGCTATTTTCTTTCCCTCTTCTAAAGTATGCACAGACCCCTCTGAACCAGGGACAACAGGAACACCTGCTTTTATCATCTCATCTTTTGCTTTTGATTTATCTGCCATTTTTTGCATAACTTCAACAGATGGACCAATAAATTTTATATTGTGTAATCTACATATCTCAACAAAATCTTGGTTTTCGCTTAAAAAACCATAACCAGGGAAAATAGCATCACAGCCAGTCATTTCAGCAGCAGTTATAATAGCTGGTACATTTAAATACGACTCAGAAGATTTAACGCCACCAATACAAACAGCCTCATCGGCATGCTTTAGATAAGATGCTTCTTTATCTCCTGCACTATAAACAACAACAGACTTTTTTCCCATTTCACGGATAGTTCTAATAGCTCTTTGAACTATTTCACCTCTATTTGCAATTAATATTTTTTTTATTTCAGGCATGGCATACTTCTTTTATATTGTTTCAATAACAAATAAGGGCATATCATACTCAACAGGTTTTCCATCTTCCACTAAAATATCAACAATTTTACAGTCAAATTCTGCTTCAACTTCGTTCATTATTTTCATAGCCTCTAATATACATAAGGTTTGACCTTTTTTAACCTTGTCACCTACTTTTACAAATTGTGGAGCTTCAGGAGATGGAGAAGCATAAAATGTTCCTATCATTGGAGAATCAATAGTTTTACCTAAAATTTCTTTTTCAGTTGATACTACTGTTTCTACAAGAGGTAATTCTATTGCATTAGTAATAGCTGGACTTTGTATCTTGCTTTGTGATACTGGAATTTGAATATTATTTTCAAAACCTTTTTGCAATGAAATTTCAAATTGCTCATCTTTTACTTTTAATTTATTTAATTCACTTTTATCAAACACTCTAATTAATTCTTTTATTTCTTTAAAATCCATTTTAAACCTTTTTGTGAAGTGCTGAATAATATCACAAATATGATTATAAACAAATTTAAAGAAATTAAATTATTTCTAAAGTTTAAATAGTTTTTAGATATAATCAATGTCAAAAAAAATATAAAAAGAATAATAAATGATAAGATTAAAAAATATAAGAGAAGCACAAGAAAAACTTAAAAATATAGTAAATAAAACACCACTTACTTTTGCACCAATTTTAAGTCAAAAAACTAACTCTAAAGTTTATATAAAAAAAGAAAATCTTCAATTAACTGGAAGTTTTAAAATAAGAGGTGCTTTTAATAAATTGGCAAATCTTTCACAAAATGACAAGCAAAAAGGTGTTATTGCTGCAAGTGCAGGTAATCATGCCCAAGGTTTAGCATATTCGGCTAAGTATTTTAATTACCAAGCTACAATTTTTATGCCAGAAGCCACCCCACTAACAAAAATACTAGGTGTTAAATCATATGGAGCTAAAGTAGTTTTGTATGGGCAAAACTATGATGAAGCTTTTGCAAAAGCTAAAGAAGTAGCAAAGCAAGCTAATCTTGCATTTATTCATCCTTTTACTGATGACTTAATAATAGCAGGGCAAGGTACAGTTGCATTGGAGATATTAGATGAAATAGATGATTTTGATATATTAATAGTTCCAATTGGTGGAGGAGGTTTAATTAGTGGAATAGCAATAGCTGCTAAATCTATAAAACCCTCTATTAAGATAATTGGAGTTGTAGCAAGTGGTGCAAAAGCTATGAAAGATTCATATGAAGCTAAAAAACCAATAGATAGTATAAGTGTAAAAACAATAGCAGATGGCATAGCTGTAAGAGATACTAGTCCTAAAATGCTTGATTTAATACTTCAAAATGTAGATGATATAGTTGAAGTAGGAGATAAAGAAATTGCTAATGCAATTTTATTTTTACTAGAAAAACATAAATTAGTAGTTGAAGGAGCTGGTGCTGTTAGTGTGGCTGCTTTATTACATAATAAAATAGAAGTGAAGAATTTAAAAGTTTGCACACTTGTTAGTGGTGGGAATATTGATGTTACTATGTTGTCAATTATTATTGAAAAAGGTTTAGTAAAATCGCATAGAAAAATGAATCTTATGATTAAATTAATGGATAAACCAGGAGCATTAACTACACTTACAAATATATTTACAAAATGTTTGGCAAATATTGTTAAAATTGATTATGATAGACATTCTGTAAAATTAGACTTTGGAGAAGCTCATATCATGATATCTTTAGAAACAAAAGGTTTAGAGCATCAACAAACAATAATAGAAGAATTGAAAAATAATTCTTATGAGTTCCAAGAAATTTAAGTTTTTATGAGATGATTATATTTTTATTATATTTGTGTTCGTAAAATCACAGTTTTTAGTAATAACTGTGATTTTAATCTATCTGTTTTAATCAGAATATTTTTGTTTTTTAGCTGTTCTTTTTCGTTTTGTAGCATCTAATTCTCTTTTTCTTATTCGTATAGAAAGAGGAGTTACTTCAACTAATTCATCATCTTCAATCCACTCTAAGGCATTTTCAAGACCCATTTGTTTTGGTGGAACTAACTTAATAGCTTCATCAGCACCTGAACTTCTAACATTTGATTGTTGTTTAGCTTTTGTAGGATTTAAGTCTAAGTCATTACTTTTAGAATGTTGTCCTATTACCATTCCACTATAAACTTTGTCCTGAGGTTTAATATACATTATTCCTCTATCTTGCAAGTTAAAAATAGAATAACCAACTGCCTCACCAGCTTCCATAGAAACTAAAGCACCATACTTTCTACTTTCAACTATACCTGAATGAGGTCTAAAATCTAAAAATGAATGGTTCATAACACCTTCACCTCTTGTATCAGTTAAAAACTCAGTTCGTATACCAATTAATCCTCGTGCAGGAATTTCAAATTCTAATCTTGTATATCCTGAACCCATTGGAACCATATTTGTCATACTAGCTTTTCTTTTACCTAGTTTTTCGATAATTGTACCAGTAAACTCATCAGGAGTATCAATTACAAGATGTTCAAACGGTTCCATTTTTATACCATCAACATCTTTAATAATTACTTCAGGTCGTCCAATACAAAACTCAAAGCCTTCTCTTCTCATATTTTCAGCTAAAATACAAATTTGAAGTTCACCTCTTCCATTTACTTTAAATTTACCCTCACCAATTTGTTCATAATTCATGGCAATATTAGTAGACATTTCAGACTCTAATCGCTCATCAATTTTATTTGAAGTTACATATTTACCTTCAGTTCCTGCTAGTGGAGAATCATTTACTGCAAAAGTAATAGATAAAGTAGGTTCTTCAATATGCATAGGATCTAATGGCATTGGATTTAATGGATCACATAAGCTATCACCCACATCAATAGTTTCAAAACCAGCAACGGCAACAATATCACCCGTACCAGCTTTATCAATATCAAATCTTTCAATACCTTTAAAGCCAATTAACTTACTAACTCTACCTTTAATTTTTTCACCATCAGCTTTAACTAAAGTAATAGTTTCCCCCATAGAAATAGTTCCATTAAAGATACGAGCAATTCCTATTTTTCCAATAAAATTATCATAATCAAGTGTAAAAACTTGTAATTGAAGACCATTCTCATCACTTCCCGTTGGTTTAGGAACTTCTTTTAAGATAGTATCAAACAACGGAATTAAATTTAGATTTTCATCTTCTAATTCATATTTTGCATAACCATCTCTTGCTGCTGCATAAATGATAGGAAATTCTAATTGTTCTTCAGTTGCACCCATTTGATCAAAGAGATCAAAGACTTCATCAACAACTCTATTGGCATCAGAACCTGGTTTGTCAATTTTATTTACAACTAAAATTGGTCTATGCCCTAAAGATAAAGCTTTCTTTACGACAAACTTAGTTTGTGGCATAACACCTTCTTGAGCATCTACTAATAATAGTACACTATCAACCATTTTAAGAACTCTCTCAACTTCCCCACCAAAATCAGCATGCCCTGGCGTGTCTATAATGTTAATTCTTACACCTTTATAATCAATAGCGGTATTCTTAGAAAGAATAGTAATTCCTCTTTCTTTTTCAATATCATTGCTATCCATTACTCTCTCACCTATTTCTTGATGTTCTGTAAAAGTTCCAGATTGTTTTAACAATTCATCTACTAATGTAGTTTTTCCGTGATCAACATGTGCAATAACGGCAATATTTCTAATATCTCTCATTTAGTCTCTTTATAATAAAATTTTCGCGATTATACTAAAGTAAAGCTTAAACTAAGCATTTTTAATGATTTATTTTATTTGACCATTTCCATAAATCTTATATTTAAATGTTGTTAAATCATTCACACCCATAGGTCCTCTTGCATGTAGTTTATTTGTAGATATTCCAACCTCAGCACCAAAACCAAAAGCACTACCATCAGTAAACCTTGTGCTAGCATTTGCATACACACAAGCTGAATCAACTTCATCTAAGAATTTGTTAATACTTGAATAATTTTCGCTAATAATGGACTCAGAATGTCCTGAACCATAAGTATTAATATGTTCAATTGCTTCATTTATATTTTCTACAACTTTAATATTTAAAATATTTGCTAGATATTCAGTAAGATAGTCTTCTAAAGTAGCACTTTGAACATCTATATATTTTCTAGTTATTTCACAAGCTTTTATTTGTGTTTTTTCTTTTATAAACATTTCATGCAAAGGAGGCAAAAGATAAGCTGCTACATCTTTATGAATTAATAATGTCTCCATAGCATTGCACACTCCTGGTCTTTGACATTTTGCATTTATTGCAATGTTCAGTGCTTTGTTATGATTTGCATCTTTATCTAAATAGATATGACATAAGCCTTTGTCATGTTTAATTACAGGAACACTTGCATTTTTATTTACAAATTTTATTAACTCTTCTCCACCTCTTGGAATAATTAAATCAAGATATTTATCTTGAACAATTAATGAAGCTACTGCTTCTCTATTATTGTTAGGAATAAGAGATATAACTTCTTTTGATATATTATTTTTTTCTAAAATATTTCTTAATATATTTGCAATAGCTTCATTTGTATGCTTTGCTTCTTTTCCACCTTTTAAAATACAAACATTTCCACTTTTAAAACACAAAGCTGCTACATCACTTGTAACATTTGGTCTGCTTTCATATATTATAGCTATTACTCCTATAGGTATTGAAACTTTTTGTATATTTAAACCATTTGGAACACTCCAACCATCAAGCACTCTTCCAAGAGGTTCTTTTAATTGAGCAATTTCTTTTAAAGCATTAGACATATCAACAATTCTCTCACCTGTTAAAAGTAATCTATCAATAATATCTTTAGACAAATTTGATAATATTGCTTCACTCATATCTTTTTCATTATGTTCAATAATATAATTACACTCTTCAATTAAAGAATCTGCCATTTCAAGTAAAATATCATTTTTAACTTGTGTATTTAACATAGCAATTTCTTTTTTTGCTTTTTTTGCTTTTTCTAAAAATTCTATCATTTTAGGAACCTTATATTTTAAGTTTTTAACTTATTTAATAAATCTTTAAATGAAACTTTAAAAGCTTCAAGACCTTCATTTAAAAGTATTTCATATACATCATTCATATCAATTTTATTTAAAGTTAATTTATCAAAAAACAAATTACATTCTTTTTCACTTAAAATAGAAGATTGTTTTATCTTTCCTTCTTCTACCCAATTATCAATAGTAGCTAAAGGAGCAGTATTAACTGAATTTGGAAATAATAAGTTATCAATATAATAACTAGCTTTTAATAAATCTCCTTTTACACCAGTACTTGCAAATAATGTTCTTATATTAGAGTTTTTAAATTTATTTATTTCATAATAACATTTTGTAGCATTTATAATACCAAGCTTAGAAACTTCTAAACCTTTATTTCTAAACTCTTCATCACAATGCCTATCAAATCTTGATACAAAAATAGATATAACTGCTTTTATGTCTTTATTTGAAAGTTTTATTCCTTCATCTAATGCTTCTGCACACTTTATTGCTTGTTTGGGTGAGAATACAAGAGTAGCATTGATATTAATACCCATAGATGTTAATTTACTCATAGCCTCATACCCTGCATTAGTTGCAGGAATTTTTATCATTACATTCTCAGCTGCAATAAATTGATGTAATCGAAGAGCCTCTTTTATGGTAGCTTGCGTATCATCACATAATAAAGGGTCAACTTCTATTGAAATAAAACCATCATCTTCATTCTCATGGTGCAGTTCATCTAAAAGTGTAGCTGCTCTTTTTATATCTGTAATTGCTAATTCTTCATAAATCTTTTTTGCATCATTTGCTTGAAGCATATCTAATTGTTGTCTATATGCAATACTATTTGAAATAGAAGATGCAAAAATTGCTGGGTTGGAAGTAGCTCCGTAAATAGTTTTGTTTTCTATCATTGTTTTAAATTTATTTTCTAAAAAGTCTCTTTCTATAAAATCACACCAAAGTGAAAAGTTAATATCTTCTCTTAAACTCATTTTTTATTCCTTATATATATTTTAACATTATAGATAAATCTTTTTCATCTATAATAATATTTGCTTCATTTTTTAATATATCTTTTGCACAAAAAGCTATTTTTTGTTTTGCATATTTAAACATTGATAAATCATTTGCACCATCACCCACAACTAAGGTATCTTCCATTCTAATATTTAATAGTGCTTGAAGTTTTTGAATCATCTCTCCTTTGCTTGAGCTAAACATCATATCTCCACCTACTAGACCAGTTAAAATTCCATTTTTTTCATGTAAGATATTTGAAAAAGTGGCATCTAGTTTTAACTTTTTTTTAGCTATATTTGTAGCTATTGTAAAACCACCAGAAAAACATACGACTTTATATCCTTTTTCTTTTAACTTAGCAACACTTTGAACTGCACCATTCATCAAAGGAAGTTTTGCACAGATATCAACAGCGTCTTTATATTTTAAACCTTTTAAAAGTTTGACTCTTTGTATTAAAGATTCAAAAAAATCTAGTTTACCGTCCATAGCTTCTTTTGTAAGAGAAGAAACTTGCTTTTTAACGCCTAAAGATTGTGCTAAAAAGTCTATTGTTTCACCATCCATTAAAGTTGAATCAAAATCAAAAACTGCTAGTTTCATTTGTACATATCCTATAATTTATATTATTAAGGTTATAATTTTATCTAAATTTTATCTAAATTTTATATTTTTTTATAAAAGGAATAAATAGCATATGAAATTAGCTTGTATAGATATTGGTTTAAAACGCATTGGTATTGCTATTTGTTTAAGCTTAAATATAGTAAGCCCACTTCAAGCAATCATTAGAAAAAATAGAAATCAAGCAAGTTATGATGTGTCTATGATGTTAAAAGATTGGGAAATTGATACTTTAATAGTAGGTTATCCAAGTGCTAGCTTGGAAATGCAAACTAGAATTAAACATTTTATAAAACTTATCAAATTTGATGGGAAAATAATTTTCCAAGAAGAGAATATGAGTTCGGTTGAGGCAAAAGAGTTAATAAAAGGCACTTTTAAACATAAAAGAGATGGTCGTATAGATTCATTAGCTGCAAAAATTATTTTAGAAAGGTATTTATTAGAAAATTTATAAAATTAAATATCAGGATTTATCTTCTATTTTTTGCATTTTTTTGCATTTATATATTAGTTTTATAAGGATTAGCATTTCTTATAAAGATTTTTTTACTAAATTTTAGATAAAATATCTAAAATTTATATAATAGGATTATTTATTGTTTGATTATAAAATAGTAAAAAAAATACTTTTTGTTTTAAAGCCAGAAACGGCTCATAATTTTACTGAATGTATTTTAAAATTTTTACCAAAAATTAATTTTTTATTTACTTATGTAAAAAAACAAAACTACATTGATAATGAAGCCTTAAAGCAAACTATTTTTGGTGAAAAATTTTCAAACCCAATAGGTTTAGCCGCAGGATTTGATAAAAATGCAAGTATGATTAAATCAACAGATGCTTTGGGTTTTGCTTTTAGTGAAATAGGTACAATTACTCCAAGACCTCAGGAAGGAAATGTAAAGCCTAGAATGTTTAGATATGAAGAACATAAGTCTTTACAAAATGCAATGGGCTTTAATAATATGGGTGCTTCAAAGATTTTTATAAATTTACAAAAAACTTTACCCTACTTCATTCCCTTAGGTATTAATTTAGGTAAGAATAAAGATACAAGTGAAGAGTTTGCCTTAGATGATTATAAACTTTTAATTAAAAAATTTGAGCTTTTTGCTACTTATTTAGTAATAAATATTTCAAGTCCAAATACACCAAATTTGAGAGATTTGCAAAATGAAGAGTTTATTACAAAGCTTTTTACTATGACAAAAACATTGACGCAAAAACCAATTTTATTAAAAATAGCTCCAGATCTTCAAGCTTCAAAAGCAATTTCTTTGTGCCAAACAGCAGTTAAAGCAGGGGCTGCTGGAATTATTATTAGTAATACTACAACTGATTATGATTTAGTACCAAATGCCCAAAACTTTGGAGGCTTATCAGGAGCTTGTTTAAGTGATAAATCATATACATTATTTAAGCAAATTAGTGAAGTATTATATGGTAAAACAATTTTAATTAGTGTTGGTGGAATATCTAATGCAAATGAAGCCTATAAAAGAATAAAAGCAGGTGCCTCTTTGGTACAATTATATACAGGTTTAATATTTGAAGGTCCAAGCATAGTAAAAAAAATGAATGAAGAACTTTTAAAATTATTAAAACAAGATAACTACAATAGTATAAAAGATGCTATTGGTGTAGATTTAATACAAGAAAATGAAAATGAATAACAAATACAAATCTTATTTATTAAGCTTTTTATTTATTTTTTTATTAATAAGGGAGAATTTAATGAGTTCTAATTTAACAAAATATTATACACAAACACTAGATAATGGTTTACAAATAGTAGCAATTCCTATGGACAACAACTCTAATGTTGTATCAACTGATATATTTTATAAAGTAGGAAGTAGAAATGAAACTATGGGTAAAAGTGGAATAGCACATATGTTAGAGCATTTAAATTTTAAATCAACAAAGAATTTAAAAGCAGGTGAATTTGATGAAATAGTAAAAGGTTTTGGAGGAGTTAATAATGCTTCAACATCTTTTGATTATACTCATTATTATATAAAATCATCATCTAAAAATATGGGTGCGTCTTTAAAACTTTTTGCAGAACTTATGGAAAATTTAAAATTAAAAGATAAAGAGTTTCAGCCTGAACGTGATGTAGTTGCAGAAGAGAGGCGTTGGCGAACGGACAATAATCCTATGGGTTATTTACAATACAGATTATTTAACAATTCATATTTATATCATCCATATCATTGGACACCAATAGGTTTTACTGATGATATTAAGAACTGGAATATAAAAGATATCAAAGATTTTCATAGTACTTATTATCAAGCAAAAAACGCTATTGTTGTAGTTGCTGGAGATATCAAAAAAGAAGATGTTTTTTCTTTAGCATCAAAATATTTTAAAAATATTAAAAATACTAAAAAAATACCAAAAACTATACATACAGTTGAGCCAAAGCAAGATGGGGCTAAAGAAATTATAATTAATAAAGATACCCAAGTTGAGATGTTGGCGATTTCTTATCATATTCCAAATTTTGAACACAAAGACCAAGTTGCCTTATCGGCATTGAGTGAATTATTAAGCTTAGGTAAGAGTTCATATTTACATAAAATATTAGTTGATGAAAAAAGACTAGTTAATTCTATATATGCTTACAATTTAGAATTAACAGATCCTGGTTTATTTATGTTTGTGGCTGTTTGTAATGAAGGCATTAAAGCAAAAGATGTAAAACAAGAAATTGATAAAATAATTAAAAGTATTCAAGATGGTAATATTAATCAAGCAGATTTAGATAAAATCAAAATAAATACTAAGGCTGATTTTATATTCTCACTTGAAAGTTCAGGTTCAATTTCATCATTATATGGGGCTTATTTAGTTAGAAATAATATTAAACCATTATTTGATTATGAAAAAAATTTAGATAAATTGAAACTTCAAAATATTATTGATGTTGCTAATAAATATCTAAGTAAAGATAATTCTACAACATTGATTTTAAAAAGTAAAGAAAAAAAACCAAATGAAACAAAGAAAAAGGATTAGGATGAATGATATGATAGGTGCAATGACGGCTTTAATTACACCATTTAAAAATGGAAAAGTTGATTTAGAAAAATATGAATATTTAATAAAAAGACAAATTGCACAAGGTATTGATGTAGTTGTTCCTGTTGGTACAACTGGTGAGAGTGCTACACTTTCGCATACAGAACATAAAGAATGTATAGAAGTTGCAGTTTTAACTTGTAAAAATACAAATACAAAAGTAATAGCAGGAGCTGGTTCTAATGCTACAAGTGAAGCTGTAAGTATTGCAAAACATGCACAAGAAGTAGGAGCAAATGGGATTTTATCTGTAACTCCTTATTATAATAAACCTATGCAAGAAGGTTTATATCAACATTATAAAACAATAGCACAAAGTATAAGCATACCTTTTGTTTTATATAATGTACCTGGACGAACTGGTGTTGATTTAGAAGCAAATACAGCTATTAGATTATATGATGATGTTTCTAATATTTATGCTATTAAAGAAGCTAGTGGTTCACTTGAACGAACAGTTGAGCTTCATTCAAAAAGAAAAGATTTTGTAGTAATATCAGGTGATGATACTATTGATTTTCCTATGCTTTGTAATGGTGCTAAAGGTATTATATCCGTTACGGCAAATCTTCTTCCAAATTTAAAATCACAATTAGTACATGATGTATTTGAAAATAAGTTTGATAGTGCAAGAGCTATAAATGAAAATTTATATTTATTAAACAATGTTTTATTTAGTGAAAGTAATCCAATACCACTAAAAGCAGCTATGTATTTATGTGGTTTATTAGATACTTTAGAATATAGACTTCCACTTACAGCTCCAAGTGTGGAAACTATGAAAAAATTAGAAATTGTTTTAAAAAATTATGAAGTGATTAAATAATGAGTAATGATATGAAGGGTAAAACTTTAGTTATCTCAGGTGGTACAAAAGGTATAGGAAAACAATGTGTTTACAAGTTTGCACAAAATGGTATTAATGTAGCTTTTACATATCATTCAAATAAACAATTTGCCATTGATATTTGTAAAGATATTGAAGAAACATATAAAGTAAAGTGTAAGTGTTATGCTTTTAATATATTAGAGCCACAAACATATAAAGAATTATTTTTATTAATTGATGAAGATTTTGATAGTGTAGATTTTTTTATATCAAATGCTATGATTTATGGTCGTGCTGTTGTAGGTGGTTATGGAAGATTTATGAAATTAAAACCTCGTGGACTTAATAATATATATACAGCAACTGTAAATGCTTTTGTATGTGGAGCACAACAAGCTGCAAAAAGAATGCAAAAACAAGGTACGGGTGGTTCAATCGTGTCTTTAAGTAGTACGGGAAATTTAGTATATATTGAGAATTATGCAGGGCATGGTACAAATAAAGCAGCTGTTGAAACTATGGTTAAATATGCAGCAACTGAATTAGGTCAGTTTGGAATTAGAGTAAATGCTGTTTCAGGAGGTCCTATTGATACTGATGCTTTAAAAGCATTTACAAATTATGAAGAAGTAAAAGCAAAAACGGCTGAATTATCAGCACTTAATAGAATAGGGCAACCATCAGACTTAGCAAATACCTGTTATTTTTTATGTACTTCCCAAGCTTCTTGGCTTACTTCTCAAACTATATTAGTTGATGGTGGAACTACTTTTAGATAATGAAAAATGATGCTTTAAATCTACCAAATCTTTTAGCTTGTTTAAGAATAGCATTAGCACCTTTGATGTTATGGTTTTTAGTAGATAGGAATAATGCACTTTTTTCTTCTTGGCATCCTTCTTGGCTTGATTATTTTGCTGCTTTGATTTTTGTAATTGCTTCAATTACAGATTTTTTTGATGGATATATTGCAAGGTCTTGGAATCAAATGACTAAGTTAGGTGCCATACTAGACCCACTTGCAGATAAGATGTTAATGTTGGCAGGCTTTTTAGGACTAATGCTAATAAGCAGAGCATCTATATGGGCTATATTTTTAATACTATCGCGGGAGTTTTTAATAACAGGGCTTAGGGTCATGGCTGCTCAAGAGAATAAAGATGTATCTTCAAGTATGATAGGAAAAATAAAAACTGTAGCTCAGATGATAGCAATTGGCTTTTTGATTATGAATTGGCCATTTGGAACACAGTTACTTTGGTTTGCCGTTGTTTTAACTATGTATTCAGGATATGAATATATAAGAGATTATTATAAAAATTAAAAGGAAAATCTTTGGGTACTATTACATTTTTACTTGTCATATCTTTTTTAGTGTTTTTTCATGAATTAGGACATTTTTTAGCTGCTAGATATTTTGGTGTTAAAGTTGAAGTATTTTCAATAGGTTTTGGAAAACAACTTTATTCTAAAGTTTGGGCAGGTACGAAGTGGCAACTTTCTTTAATTCCTCTTGGTGGATATGTTAAGATGAAAGGTCAAGATGATTCAAAACCTACTTTAATTGAAGATGGTAATGACTCATATAATACAAAAAAACCTTGGCAAAGAATTATCATATTATTAGCAGGTCCGCTGGCTAATTTTATTCTTGCATTTATTTTATTTATTTTTATTGCCCTGCTTGGAGTAAATGCGTTATCCCCAACTATTGGTAAAGTTATGGATAATTCTCCTGCACAAAAAGCAAAGCTTAAAGCTGGAGATAAAATCATAAAAATCAATGAAGTAGAAATTAGAACTTGGTCGGATATAGGAAAAACTATTGTCGCAACACAAGGCAATCTAAAGTTTTTTATAAAAAGAGATGGAAAAATTTTAGTAAAAGTTCTAAATCCTTATATAAGTGATGCTAAAAATATCTTCAAAGAAGATATTAAAAAAAGAATGATAGGTATTAGTGCAGCTCCTAAGTTTATTAAAATAAATTATTCTTTTGACCAAGCTTTAGTATATGCTTATGAAACTACATACCAATCTTCTAAAATGATATTTCAAGGAGTTCAAAAACTCTTACAAGGAATAATTCCAAGTTCTGATGTGGCTGGAATTATAACCATTGGAAAAGTTATAGCAGATGCAAGTCAATCAAGTATCATAGCACTTTTAGGTATAACGGCATTAATATCAGTTAACTTAGGAGTATTAAATCTTCTACCAATTCCAGCACTTGATGGTGGACATATTATGTTTAATTTATATGAAATGTTTACAAAAAGAAAACCAAGTGAAAAAGTTCTTATAGTTCTTACTATTGCAGGTTGGGTAATATTAGGCTCTCTTATGTTCCTTGGAATGTATAATGATATAATTAGATTATTAAATTAAAAAAAAGAATAAATATGACCAAAAAACAAGCAATACAAAATTTAGATGAAATAATTACAAAAGTTGAAGGTGCAAGATTATATATTTCCCATCATCATATAGTGCATATTATTGCAATATCAAAATATTCAAATATTACAGATATAAACACACTTTATAATGCAGGACAAAGAGCTTTTGGTGAGAATAAAGTACAAGACTTAAAGCTTAAAAGTGAAGAGTTAGAAGACCTACCCTTGCAGTGGCATTTTGTAGGACGCTTACAAAGTAACAAAATAAATAATTTAATAGATTTAAATCCATCTTTAATGCACTCTTTAGATTCTTTAGATTTAGCAATACAGCTAAATAAAAAACTAAGTGCCAAAAATAAAACAATGAAATGTTTATTACAAATAAATTCAGCAAATGAGCAAGCAAAAGCAGGTGTTAGTTCCAGTGAGGCTATTAGTATATATGAACAAATTTCTAATATATGTCCTAATATCAAACTTCTAGGAGTTATGAGTATAGGAGCACATACAAAAGATAACAGTGTGATTAAAAAATCTTTTAAAATCACAAAAGAAATATTTGATAAACTTCAAGCAAATGGTGCTATTTATTGTTCTATGGGTATGAGTAGCGATTTTGAACTTGCTATTAAGAGTGGCTCGAATATGATAAGAGTGGGTTCTTCTTTATTTAAAGAATAAGAATAAAATAATATCATCATAAGATATACTCCTTATGATATCAAGGATAATTAAGTGCAAGATAATTATGATAAATGGAACAGAATAAAAAAACAAATACACAAAGAGAATATAATCCTTGGATATAAAAATAGAGATATATTTTATATGAAAATGGGTGAGAATATAGGCTTTGAACAAAATGGAAAAGGTGAAAATTTTGTACGACCTGTCGTCATTATAAAAGGATTCAATGAAAATATGTTTTTTGGAGTACCTTTATCTACTAAAATAAAAGATGGAAAATTTTATTATACCTTTGAATTTAAAAAACAAAATACAACAATAATAAATAATGCTCTTTTATCACAAATGAAATTATTTAGTACTAAAAGACTTTTAAATAAAATAGGAATTATAAATCAAGATGATTTTAAGAATTTAAAGATAAAATTTAAAAAGTTAATAGATTAACCCCACTTAAAATAAGTGGGTCGTCCCGAAGGAATTTAGAATAAAAGTATAACACAAAGATATAAAAAATGCAAGGTGACATAAAATACAAAAAAGAATCATTGGAAGTTTTAGATAATTTTGTCAAAAAGTACCCAATAAAACTTTTTACTAAATTATATAAAGGCACAAAATGAACAAAATCCTCATCTTAAATACAGGTGGAACTTTTAATAAAAAATATTGCGAAATAAGTGGAACTTTAAAAGTATTAGAAGATAATAAAAATATAGAACTTATAGTTAAAAAAGCTTTTAGAAATAACTTAAATCTTGATATAAAAGGTATTTTGTATAAAGATAGTTTAGAAATAAACGATAAAAATAGGCAAGAGATATTGGAAAACTTACATTCTTATAAAAAAATACTTATAATTCATGGTACAGATACCATGGATATAACTGCAAGATTTCTTGCAAATAAAATAAAAAAAGACCAAACTATAGTTATAACAGGAGCTATGCACCCTTTTTCTATAGATGTTTTAGAAGCTGTGGCAAACTTTTCTATTTCACTATCTTTTTTAAATCAAAATCATAATACTGGTGTTTATATAGGAATGCACGGTTTAGTAAAAGAGTACACAAAAATAAAAAAAAATAAAAAACTTGGGATATTTGAGTGCCAAAAATAAAATGTGACCATTGTCATTTAACATACGCTGATGACATTATGATAAAAGAAGATAAACTATATTTTTGCTGTAAAGGGTGTCAAGGGGTTTATCACTTATTAAAAGATGAAAAACTAGACTCATTTTACGATAAATTAGCTAATAAAAGTATCTCCCCACCACTACAAAATAAAGAAGATATAAAACATTTTGATACAAAAAACTACCAAGATACTTTCGTTTCAAAAACAAAGGAAGGCTTTTGTCAAATTGATTTAATAATTGAAGGTATACACTGTGCTGCTTGTATATGGTTAAATGAAAAGATACTGTTTTCAACTGTAGGTGTGATTGAAGCAAATATTAATTTTTCTAATAATAAAGCTAAAATTGTATGGAATGATGAGAAAATAAAACTATCACAAATCATATCAAAAATAAGAAGTATAGGTTATAACGCCTATGCTTATGATGCGAGTATGGCAAACCTTCAAGCAATAAAATCTAAAAGAGAATACTTTATAAAAATGATGGTTGCAGTTTTTGTAAGCTTAAATATGATGATGTTAGGGGTAGCTAAATATACTGGTTTTTTTACAGGTATTAGTGCTGATATACGGCACTATATACATATTGGTGAGTTTATTTTAGCTACTCCTGTTTTATTTTATTCTGGTTTTATATTCTATAAAGGTGCTTATTATGGCTTAAAAAATCGCATATTAAATATGGATTTTTTAGTATCAAGTGGTGCTACTTTAACCTATATTTATTCACTTTTTATTTTATTTGGTGCAAAAGGTGAAAGCTATTTTGACTCAGTTGCTATGATTATAACCTTTGTGCTTGTGGGCAAATACTTAGAAGTTATTGGCAAAAAATCAGCCCTTGATACCTTAGATAAAATAAAAAGCTCTATTCCCCTAGAAGCTACTGTTATTAAAAACAATAAAAAAATACAAACCATTCTTAATAATATAAATGTTGGCGATATTATTGAGCTTACCAGTGGAGATAAAGTCTGTCTTGATGGTGTTATTATAAGTGGTCAAAGCTCTTTTGATGAGTCTAGCTTAAGTGGTGAAGTAAATCCAGTATACAAACAAATAAACGATACCGTACTAAGTAGTACTATTAATAACGAAGGATTAATAAGATATGAAGTTACAAAAACTTATGATAAATCTACTTTAAACTCTATTGTAACACTTTTAGAAGATTCCCTTAATTCAAAACCACCTATTCAATACAAAGCAAATGAAATCTCAAAAAGTTTTACTGTGTCTATTTTACTTCTTAGTATTGCTACGTTTTTAATATGGTATTTTTTAGGACTTAATCTTGGTTTTGATTATGCAGGGGCAAGTAGCTTTGAAAAGTCTTTTATCGTTTCTATATCTGTTATCATCATAGCGTGTCCATGTGCCTTAGCATTAGCTACTCCAATAGCTAGTTTAATAGGAATATCCAAGTTAGCTAAAAAAGATTTACTTTTTAAAGAAGCTCGATTCATAGAAACACTTGCAAAAGCAGATACTTTAGTCTTAGATAAAACAGGAACACTAACTAAAGGAAAGTTATCTATTAAAAGCTTTAATATTCTTGATAAGAATATACATAAATTAAATCTTTTATATTCTTTACTTAATTCATCAAAACACCCAATTAGTACCTCTATAAAAGAATTTTTAACTAAAAAATATAGTTTTTTAAATAAAAATATTTATGATATAAAAACCATACAAGCAAAAGGTTTACAAGCAAAATATAAAAATATAGATGGCAAAATATTTAATATACTTGGTGGTAATAGCGCACTTTTAAAACAAAATAATATTAACTTTACTTTTGAAACAACTAACAGCGTTTATATCTTTGCAATAAATAAAAAAGTTATAGCTACTTTTGAGCTTGAAGATGAGATAAAAGAAGGTGCAAACTCATTTATCGAACAAATAAAAAAATACAATATTGACATTATCATGTTAACAGGAGATAATAAAAAAGTAGCAAAAAAAATAGCCAATAAAATAGGCATAAATACATATATAGCTGAGCTAAATCCTATACAAAAAGCAACTTATATTAAAGAATTAAAAAAAGATGGTAAAATAGTAGTTATGGTAGGAGATGGTATAAATGATAGTATCGCACTTGCAAACTCTGATTTAGCCGTTGCCATGGGTAATGCTTCTGATATAAGTATTAGTGTTTCTGATCTTATAGTTTTAAATAATTCTTTAAAAAGTTTAAAATATGCTTTTATAATATCAAGAAAAACATATAAGTTAATAAAACAAAACCTTGCTATTTCTTTAGTTTATAATGCAATAACCATACCTTTAGCAATGGCTGGTTTGGTTATTCCTTTAGTTGCTGCACTTTCCATGAGCCTTAGCTCTTTGTTAGTTGTTGCAAACTCTATACGAATAAAAATTAAGGATTAGTAATATGGATGATATACTTTTTATGATGTTAATTGTGGGTTTGGTTTTATCTTTTGCTATTTTGGGTGTTTTTATTTGGGGGGCTAGAGGTGGTCAATTTGATGATACAAATAAAATGATGGATGGTTTACTCTTTGATAGTCAAGATGATTTAAATGATGCAATAGATAAAGAAAGTAAAATAAAAGAAGCTAAGAAACAATAACTTGGCTCAATATTCTTAAGATAATCTTTATATAATAGTCAAAGAACAAAGCTTCATTCCCTAAAACTACCTATGTAAGTTCAAAATAACCTTCATGTGCTACTTAAATTAAGTTTACTTATGTTAACATCTTTTTGTTTTTATTATATTATTTTTAAGGTTATTAAAATGTTTAGTTTTTTTAAATTTATTCAAAATTTTATGCAAAGTTTAAGAAACAACAAAGGTCTTTGGTTTACAATCCTTGGTGTGTCTTCTGTTGTAGGAATACTTTTGTCAATGTATTTATTAATAAGCATGACAAAAACTGTTTCTGTTGAAGTTTATACAAATATTTCTCAAACATATAAAAAGACTTTGAAAAATAAAATTGAAAAAAGAGAAGTAGAGTTTAAAAACTTATTATCATTAATTAAGACAGGAGAAACTTTTTTAAAGAATATTCAAGATAATAAATTAGGCAAAATTAACAATCAAATAAATTCCTTCAATGATAATTTTATAAAGGCTAAAGTAAATGATTTAAGCATTAAATTTTATTCATCAAAAGATCAAATTAATCAGTATAGAAGTAGTATTAACTTTGTAATTAAGAATAAAGCTTCTAATTTTGGTATTGAAGTTTTACCTGAGGGTATATTTTTATTATTAATTGAACCAATTATTAAAAATAAAGAACTTTTAGGTGTTTTAGAAATAAAAGAACCTCTTTATTCTTTGAAAAAAGACTTTACTAAAGATAATGGTATCTTTTTATTCTTGCTTGATGAAAAAATGTTAAAAATATTATCTCCAAAAGCTAGAAATGGAAGATACAAGGTTATTATGAATAATTTGTATGTTGAAGAGTTAAGATATAGCAGTTCTTTTTATGGGAAAATATTAGAAAAAGGAAAAGATGGTTTTAATCAATTATTAGATGATGGTTATTATCTTGATAAAGTTTATTTTAAAACATATGATAAAATATCAGATATAAATGGTAATATTGTAGGTTATGTAGTCTTAGGTGAAGTAGTTGAAGGTAGTGGTGCATTTGTTAATATAGTAAATGATATGACAAAAACAGTTACTACCGTTGCTTTAGGTTTAGTAATTTCAATATTACTATTTATGTTTTAGAAGGTTATTAAATATGAGACGAATTAAAATTTTAAAAATCTTTTTTGTATTTATACTCTTTTTAGTTTTTTTAGTTTTTTCTAACTTTACTGTAATTAGTAATTTTTTTATGGCTACTTTAACTTTTAATGTAGCTATTTCAACAATGTTTACAATTGGTTTAATAGTAGTTTATCAATCTGCAATTAGGCTTACTATACTTTCAGGAACATTTGGAATATTGGCATATAAAAAAGGAAAAGAATTAGAGTTTTACTTAAAGGGCATTACTAATGTATTTCCTGCAACTATTGCTTTTATGTTTGAAAAAAGAGCACATAAAGGTGTTTTATATTTTACAAATAATGAGGCTAAAGATGTTTCAGAATGGTTAAGTGAACAATTTTTTAATCAAAAAGGTTATACAGGTTTTTTTGTAGGTACATCTTTAATGTTGGGGCTATTTGGAACATTTACAGGTTTACTTGTAGCAATTGATGAAATGGGTGCTATTATATTATCTTTTGGTGGAGATGATATTGATTTAGGTGAAGTTATGACCAGCTTTGCAGGACCACTTAGTGGTATGTCTATTGGTTTTGCTTCATCTTTATTTGGTGTAGCTTCTGCTATTATATTAAATATTATGCAATATATTTTAACAAGAAATCAAGCAGCTTTTTTAGAAGATGTTGAAGATTGGATGAAGGGCAAAATGATTGAATCACAAAGCTCAGAGGTATTAGAAGAAATCAAAGGTGGCTCACTTGGACATATATCTAATATAGCATCAGGTGGTATAGGAGGAGGCGGACAGTCTTCAGGTGGTGATATTTCAAGTGGTGCTTTAAATATCTTCATTGATACTATTTCAGAATTTACTGATAAATTAGATAAGGCTAATAATATGTCAAGTGATATGTATAGTGTTATTTCTAGTAATTTATTAGAAACCAATAATTCTAATGAAAAAGAAAAAATATTACTAGAGGGTATTTTAAATAATTTAAAAGAATTAAATGTTAATCAATTTTCTAACTCAGCTATGATGGAAGAATCTTTACAAGATATTTCAAGTGTAATAATGGCAGAGCATAAAACAATGAAAAAAACTTTAAGCTTGCAAGAAGACAATAATAAAATTTTATTAGAAATGGTATCAACATTGAATAATAAATTTGATAAACTTGAGTCTTCTTTTGATAAATAAAAGTACCTACAATGGCTAATAGATGTGAAGATGAATTTAATCCATGGCCTTCATTTGTTGATATTTTCTCATCAGTAATTCTAGTTTTATTACTTTTTTTATTGGTAATTTTAGTTAACTTGGGCTTTTATGCCCAATTTAAATATAAGGTTTCGTACACAGGTTCGATATCATCAGATGATCTTATTTTGAACGATAATCCAGTTGAAGTAAAAATAAAAGAAGAAACGGTAGAAACTAAATCAAAAAAAGAAGCTGAAACAACAAAAGAAGCAAAAAAAATAATACAAGTACAAGCAGAACTTGCTAAACTACGGAAAATTATAAAAAAAGAAGAGTTAAAAAAAGGTATTAAAGGTGTCATATCTGGTGGAGTTGATGTATATGATGTAAAAGATGATGATAATAAATCCGAACAAACAATAATATTAAATGATGAATATATTATTGTTACATTTAAAGAAAATGAAATGTTTTTGGATAATTCATCAATGAAACAAATTCAAAGTTTTATAAAAAACATAAAAGATAAATACAAAATAAAGAAAATCATAATTAGTGCTTACGATATAAAAGGGCAAGTTAGTGCAACTATTACAAAACAAATTTCGCTAGCAAGGTCTATTGGTACTAGAAATTTAATACGAAAAATGGGTTATAATAAAAAAGATGTTAGAATAAATCTTAGAGGTATTACTAATATTAAAGAAAAAATCAAAAGTAATAATGGTTATATAGTTGTAAGGGTTAAAAAACAATGAGAATAATATATAAAACAACATTATTGTTATTTATCTTATTTCCTTTGCTTTTATCTGGGCAAACAAAAAATGAACTATTAGAAAATGATAAAGATAAAAAATATATAATTCCAAAATATGTTGATGTCAGTAAAAAAATTAAAACTTATATATCTAAAGCTAATGCAAAAACAAATGATTATGTTAAAGTTAAGTTAATTGATGTTGTATTAGAAAGCTTGTCAAACAGTGATATATTAAAATCTGCTAAAGAAGAAGTAATAAAAAGTGAACTAGAATTAGAAAATGCTATATCTTCTTATTATCCATTAGTAAATTTTAAATACACTTTTGGAAAAACAAGAGCTTATCCTGGAGATAAAAAAGTTAAATACAAATATAATAAAGATAGGGCATATAACTTAACAATTAATCAAAATTTATATTCTGGTGGTTCTACTTATTACTCTGTGATTAATGCTAGAAAAAAATTATCTTACAATAAAAATAATTATGAAATATCTCTTAACAAAAATATAAAAAAATCAATTGAAGCATATTTTAAAGTGGTATTTACAAATAGAAATTTGTTAATACACAAAAGAAATATCAAAACATTAAATAAAATTTTAAAGATAACACAATTAAAATTTGATGGTGGAGCCTTATCTTTAGGAGACATCACATCAATTAAATTAAGTGTTACAAGTGCAAAACTAAAAGTACTAAAAATTGAATCAAAGTTTATTCAAGCACTAAGATATTATGAATATATTGTTGGAGTAAACTTTAATAATACTTTACCATATGAAAAAAACTTTAATATTAATTTTATAGATTTTAAAAGTCTATTTAAAAGAGCATTAGCAAAAAATAAAAATCTTATTAATCATTATAAAAATATTGAAATAGAAAAAAATAATTTAAATATTACAAAAGCAGCTCTAAAACCAAAACTTGATTTAAAATTATCGTATGATAAAATTTTAGATAAAAATGATTTTACTATTAAGGAAAACACCGCTCAAGCAGAATTTAAATTAAGTTATAATTTATTTAATGGTGGTAAAGATTTAAATGCTATATTAAAAGTTTCTAGTACTATTAGAGATTTACATAATAAATTAAATGAAGCAATAAGAAAATTAAAATGGAACTTATCTAAGGCTTATATATCTGTACTATCTAATAAAGAATCATTGCAAAATAATGTTTTAGAAGTAAAAACATCAAGAAAAATGGTAAGGGCATACTGGCAAGCTTTTGAATTAGGTGAACAAGAATTACAAGTATTACTTCAAGGACAAAAACAGCTTAATACTGCTGAAGCGGATTTAATTAAAAATGAACAAAGCTATATAAAAGATTTTTTTGATATTTTAAATTTAAGCGGAGATTTGTCATCATTTTTTGATGTAGACCCACAGGATATAAAATTTATTAATTTTTCAAAAAGTGATTATAAAACCAATATTTACACAAATAAGCATATTGATTTAAATTTAAACAATAAAAAGAAATTAACAAATAAGCCAAGTAAGTCTATGAATATTCCACTTCCTCAAATTACTTTGAATGAAAATATTAAGGCTTATATTAAGAAATTCTTTAATTTTAAAGATGAAGAGTATAGTTTAGAAATTTCTCCATTTAATAATATTTATGATGCATTTGAGTTTATTGAACAAAATGACATGGAAAATGAAGCTTTTTCTTATGATAGTGTAAACAATTATCGTATTAATAGCAAAATAATATTTGGGCATTATGAAACAAAAGAAATAGCCATAAAACAAAAAGAAATATTAGAAAAAAAATATAAAAATAAAATATTTAAAATTAAAAAAATTAAAAAAATTAAAGTCTTATATCAGAAATATATTGATGGCTTAAAAGTTAAAAAAGAAAAAGTCAAAATACAAATTCTAGAAATAGTCAAGATTATTGAGAAAATTAAACAAGTTAAAAAACAAAAGATTTTTACATCAAATAAGATTTTTAAGAATACATTTTTGAATGAAGATGACGATAAATTCACTATTAGTATCGCATCTTTTATATCTTTAGATAAACTTGAAGAACTTGTATTAAAATATAATTTATATGATCAATCATTATTCTTTTATTATAACGATTTTGGTAAATTAATAAAATTGGTTTATGGAGTTTATGATAATTATGAAGATGCTAAAAATGCTATATATAATTTTGATTCTGATTTAACAAGTCTTCATTTACCTATCATTGAAAAGATTTCTTCCATAAAAAAACTTTATACTCAAAATATAAATATAAACGAAAAGAAAATAGAAAAAGTAGAATATGAATATATAAGTGTTAAATCTTTTAAAGAAAATCCAAAGTTGCTGGTAAATAAAAACGAAGAAAACGAAGAAAACGAAGAAAACGAAGAAGTAATTGAAAACGAAGAAAATGAAGAAAATGAAGAAAATGAAGAAAATGAAGAAAATGAAGAAAATGAAGAAAATGAAGAAAATGAAGAAAATGAAGAAAATGAAGAAAATGAAGAAGTAATTGAAAATGAAGAAGTAAAAGAACTTTCTTTTAAAGAAAGATTTTTAAAAGCTCCAATATATTATTACACTATTAATATAGGTTCTTTTTCAAATATAAACTTGGCCAATAAATTTATAAAAAATAATAAACTTAAAGAAAAAGTTTTTCTTGTTTATACTAGTAAAAAATATATAAAAATAATGTATGGTATTTATCCAAATAAAATAGAAACAAAAAAGAACTTTAGTAAGCTTTCAAAGCTTATAAAAAGTAATAATCCATTTATTCAAAGAATTTATAGAGCTCAAGTTTTATACAAGAAAACTAACTTAACTGGATTTTCAAAGTGAATCTATCAAAATATAAACTTTTTCACAAATATAACAATACTATAACTAGAAATATTTTTATACTATTTGGTATTTTGTTTATATTATTTATTTTTTCTTCTTATGTATTTTTTAATGATTATAAGACTAATATAATTATGAAATCTAAAAATGAATATAAATTTAATATAGAATATTTAAATCTACAATTTGAAAAATATTTAATAAATAATGATAATAAAAAATTAATAGAAAACTTAAACAATAATTTTAATAGTAAATTCATCTCTAAAATTGATTTTAAATTCAAAAACTTTTTATTTGATAAAAATACACTTTTTTTACAAACTAAAAATTTAGAAAAAATACATTGGAATATTTTGGATATATCAATTGATGCAAAATATGGAAAAATCAAGAAGCTTACTAATTCTCAAACTTATCAATATATTCCATTAGATAATAAAATACAAATAAAAGATATTCCTATTAAATATCAAATACGCACTCAAGATGATATCAAACAATATTTGCTTCATTTAAATTTTGGTAATATTCAAAAAATATTTTTTCAACAAAATAAATTTAAAATACCTTCATGGTTTATGTATATTATTCAACCTGATATAAGAAGTATTGAAAAAGAATTACACATATCAAATATTAAATTTGGAAATATTGTTTATAATATTGATACAAGTAGTGTGAGCTATGAACTGTATAATTTATTTATTAATCTTATTTTATTTACATTAATCTTATTTATTCCAATTTTAATAATTTTAAACTATTATCATCTTTTTGTCTTAAAAAAATATGTAACGGAGCCAATTCAGTATTTAAATTCTTATTTAGATAAGTTAAATGATAATAAGTTTGAAATTTTAAATAAAAATAATTTTGAGGGAAGAGATGAATTAAAAGAGCTAACTCAAAAAATTAGTAAAATTTCTGGAAAATTTTCTTCTTTAATAAATGAAGTTAATGTTGCTAAAGAAACTATTGAAAGACAAGCTTTAATTGATCAAGTAACAGGCTTAGCAAACAGACAAAGATTTGATTTTGACATAAAAAGTATGTTTATTAACGAGCAAAATGGTTTTGTTTTTTTACTTAAAGTTGATTGCTTAGGACAACTTAGTCAAAATTATGATGTAAGTTATATAAATAGTTTCCTTGAAGCATATATTAATATTATTAAAAACACTATATATAAATATAGTAAAACTGATATTATGTTATATAGATTTTATGGTTCAGATTTTGCAATTATAATAAAAGAATATGATTTTAGCACCTGTACTGAGATATTACAACTTACTATTAAAAATATAAATACTGGAATAAAAGATATATTTGATACTTCAGATAATATAATACTAATAGGTGGAACAAAGTTTGATTTATATGGAAGTGTAGATTCTATTTTAAAATCTTCGTATCAAGCCCTAGAAATTGCAAGAAAACAGGGAAATAATACACTTTATATAAATAGTGAATCAAATACATTATTTGATACCTTACATGATAATATTGTCAATATGATAAATGATGGAACATTTGAGATTAATTTTACTTTATCAACTTATTTATTTGATGAACCAAAAGAATTAATTATGCAAGAAGTAAAAGCTGTCTTACTTGATAAAAACAATAGTAAAATTGACATTGGGTCTTTTATATCAATTGCAAAACATATTCAAAAAGTTGATGCATTTGATAAGTTAATGGTAGAAAAAACATTAGCTTATATAAATGGTATTGATAAAAAATATTTTATAGCTATAAACATATCTTTTTCTTCAATTAACAAATTTGAATTTATGCAATGGCTAGAAGATATTTTAAATAAATATAATTCTATTAAAAAATATATAGTATTCAGTGTAACTTCCTATACTGCTAGTTTAAATAAAAAATCATTTGAAAAATTTGTTAAGAAAATAGATGAAATAGGCTCTAAAGTTTTACTAAAACGTTATAAAATAGATGAATACCCTTTACAGTTTTTAAATAATTTGCCAATAGGTTTTATTAGAATTGCTAAAGATTATACTAATAACTTTAGTTCTGATATGATTAAAAAACATAAAGTTAAAAGTATATTGATTTATGGTGAGTTAAATGAAATAGAAATCATAGCAGATAAAGTTGATCTTGATGCTGATTATGATTTACTAGAAAGATCAGGAACATATGCAATTTGTAGATAAGGTTATGAAAAAATGTTAAAATATTTATTGTTAATATTAATGATTACAGGGTGTGCATATAAAAAAGATATTAAAATAAAAAAAGACCCTTTTGTTTCTTCTTTTGTATATTATAATATTTCAAAAGATGCAGTTATGGAAGCTGCCAAAAAAGTTTTTGTATTTACTAATAAAAAGTTTGTATTAAATTCATATAGAAATTTACTAACTGCAAGAAAAACAAATATTACTAATTATCTTTTTACTACAGTACTAAAAGAAGATATATGGTTTATAAATGTTAGAGAAATAAATAATAAAACAATTGCAAAAGTTTATACTCAAAGAATTTATAATTCAAATGATAATATTAAATATTTAAGTAAAGACTCACATAAAATACTTTGGAAAAGAATTAATTATTTTTTATCTATTGAAAAAAACTGGGAAAGTTGTTTTTTATATCTAAATAGTTTGTGTGATATAAAAGGACAAAAATATTTTAATCAACCATCTAATAATGATAAAATTAAAAATATACTAATATCTCAAAGACATAAAAGCAAAGATATTGTTGATATAAATGATGATATTTTATTAAATGACAGTTTTTCAATTACTAAAAATAAAAAAGATATTTTGGATGTAAAAAATGTCTTAAAAGAAAATTCTAATGAAGAACAAAGAAAGCCAGATGCTAATATCGAAAAAATTTTAGACCAAATAAAAAAAGAAACCAATAATTCTTTAAAGTAAGAATTGCTAGATTTAAGTCATGAGATAAATGAATATTCACGTATAAAGTGTAACTTTTATATTAAAAGACCTATACTCATGCTATATTCATAGATTATAATAATTCTTAAAAGGATTATCAATGTATAGAATACTATTATTAATAACGATTTTGATTTCATCAAATATATTTGCTGATACTATTTATGTATCAAATGAAAAAGACAATACCTTAAGTATAATTAACTCAAAAACTAACAAAGTTATAAAAGTTATAGAAGTTGGTCAAAGACCAAGAGGTATTATATTAAACAAAGACAAAAGTTTGTTATATATTTGTGCAAGTGATGATGATACTGTTCAAATACTTGATACAAAAACAAATAAAATAATAGGTGATTTACCTTCAGGTGATGACCCTGAACAGTTTGCCCTACATCCAAATAACAAACATTTGTACATAGCAAATGAAGATGATGCAGTTATAACCGTAGTTGATGTACATAAAAAAACAGTAGTAACTCAAATTGACGTGGGAGTTGAACCTGAGGGAATGGCTATAAGTCCTGATGGAAGTGTGGCTATTAACTCATCTGAGACATCAAATTTTTTGCATTGGATTGATACAAAAACATATAAAATTATACACAATACTCCTGTTGATCAAAGACCTAGACATATAGAATTTAGTAAAAGTGGGCATAAAGTATGGGCAAGTTCTGAAATAGGTGGAACCGTAGCCATTATTGATACAAAAACAAAAAAGAAGCTAAAAACAATATCTTTTAAAATATCTGGAATTTTTAAAGATAAGATACAACCAGTTGGTATAAAATTAACAAGTGATGGAAAATATGCTTTTGTTGCACTTGGACCTGCTAATCATATTGCTGTAATTAATGCTAAAACATATGAAGTAATCAAGTATTTACTTGTAGGAAAAAGAGTTTGGCAAATGGCATTTACTAATAATGAAAAGAAACTATATACTGCAAATGGAGTTAGTGGTGATGTTTCTGTAATAGATATTGAAAGTTTAAAAGTTAAAACAACTATAAAAGTAGGACGTTACCCTTGGGGCTTAGCAGTAATTCCACAAAACTAAATATGAGTTTTGCATTAGAACTTAAAAATATATCATATAGTTATAAAAATAAACAAGCTTTAAAAAATGTAAACCTAAGTATTAAAGAAGGAAGCTTTTTTGTACTTTTAGGTTTAAATGCTGCTGGTAAATCTACTATATTTTCATTAATTACTAGACTTTTATCTTTACAAAATGGAGATATTTTTATAAATTCTTATTCAATTAAAAATTATAAAAAAGCTTTACTGAGTGTAGGTATTGTGTTTCAGGAACCTACTTTAGATTTAGATTTAAGTGTTAGACAAAACTTATATTATTATGGTTGTATGCAAGGACTTAATTTTAAAGAAACAATGAATTCTATTAAACAAGAAATACAAAATCTTGATTTAGAAAATAAGCTTGATATTTATGTGAGAGATTTAAATAGTGGGCATAGAAGAAGAGTAGAAATTTTAAGAGCTTTAATTAATGAACCAAACATTCTACTTCTTGATGAAGCTACAGTTGGACTTGATATAAAATCTCGTTTTGAAATAATAAAATATATAAGAAATATTGTGGAAAAAAGAAATATTTCTGTTTTATGGATAACACATTTATTTGATGAACTCGAAAATACCGATAGTATTGCTATTATTAAAGATGGTAATATTACAGAAGAAGGAATATTAAAAGATATACTTTTAAAACATGATAAAAATTCTATAAATGAAGTTTTTACATATTTGAATGACATAAAATTATGAAAAAATTATATTATTGTGCTATTGGAATTATTTATAAAGAATTATTGCGTTTTATAAAACAAAAAGCAAGATTTTTTTCTGCACTTGTACGACCATTATTATGGCTTTTCATTTTTTCACTTGGTTTTAAAACAGCACTTGGACTTGCTATTATTCCACCTTATGAAACATATATTACTTATGAAACATATATAGTTCCTGGTCTTATTGGAATGATTATGTTATTTAATGGCATGCAAAGTTCATTAAGTATGCTTTTTGATAGAGAAATGGGTTCAATGAAAATACTTTTAAGTTCACATATATCAAGAAATTATTTGCTTTTTTGTAAGATGTTAGCTACTTCTTTAGTCTCAACTATTCAAGCTATGACTTTTTTAATCATATCTTATTTTTATGGAATTAAGATGGAGTTTTTAGCTTATATTTTAGTCATACCAGTTATTTTATTTACTTCTATTATTCTAAATGCTTTTGCACTTTTTATATCTTCTGTTATAAAACAGCTAGAAAACTTTGCTTCTGTTATGAATTTTGTAATATTTCCTATGTTTTTTTTATCATCTGCTTTATATCCTTTGTGGAAGATTAAAGATTCTTCAATTTTGATGTACAATATATCTTCGTACAATCCTTTTACTTATATAGTTGAATTTATTCGTTTTACTTTATATTTAAAATTTGATTTAAATATTCTTTTAATACTTATTGCCTTTTTTGTAACAAGCTTAATTTGTGCATTCGTAGGATATAAAAACAAATATATATCTTCTAAAAATAAATAATATACTTTACTTATTATTAAAATAAAGTTTGCCTATATTCATGCTACACATCTTAAGTATACTTCAAAATATGCGCGCTTTGTTTTACATGCGAGTAAAAAAATCAAGGAGAAGATGATGTTCAAAAAACATTTATTAACAAGTACAGTTATAGTGTCAATAGCTGTATTAATTAGTGCTTGTGCTGTAGGTAATAGTCCAAGTGCAACAAAGATTGATAAACCTAGTTTTGCACCTGTAAAATATTCTGATATTTTAAACGATGCAACAACAGTAGAAGATGTAGTATCTTATGGCTTAGGTCAAAAAGCACAAAGATATTCACCTATTAAAAGTATCAACAAAGATACAGTCAAGAATTTAGTTCCTGTATGGAATTTTTCTTTTGGTGGTGAGAAACAAAGAGGTCAAGAATCTCAAGCTTTGGTTAAAGATGGAGTTATGTATGTAACAGCATCTTATTCAAGAATATATGCTATTGATACTTTAAGCGGTGATGAAATATGGCAATATGATGCAAGACTTCCAGCTGATATTTTACCTTGTTGTGATGTGATTAATAGAGGAGCTGCTTTATATGAAGATTTAGTTATTTTTGGAACATTAGATGCAAAACTAGTTGCACTTGACAGAAAAACAGGAAAAGTTAGATGGAAAAAGAAAATTGCTAATCATAAAGAAGGTTATTCTTACACAGCTGCACCTTTGATAGTTAATGATTTGCTAATTACTGGAAACTCTGGTGGTGAGTTTGGAGTTGTAGGACAATTAGATGCAAGAAACCCATTAACAGGTGAAATAGTTTGGACCAGACCTATGGTTGAAGGACATATGGGTTATTTAAATGGTAAAGAAAATGGAATTACAGGAGTTACAAATGCTTCATGGCCAGGAGATATTTGGAAAAATGGAGGTGCTGCACCTTGGAATGGAGTTACATACGATCCAGATGCTAATTTAATCTATGTTCCAACAGGAAATCCAGCTCCTTGGAATTCTCATGAAAGACCAGGAGATAATTTATATTCTGCTTCAAGAGTAGCAATTAACCCTGATACTGGAAAAATTGTTTGGCATTTTCAAACAACACCTCATGATGGTTGGGACTATGATGGAATTTCAGAACTTGTTTTATTTGAATATGAACAAAATGGTAAAACAATAAAAGCAGGAGCAACTGCTGATAAAAATGGTTTCTTTTATGTAATTGATAGGATTACAGGAAAATATATAAGATCACTTCCTTTTGTAGATAAAATTACTTGGGCAAAAGGTATGGATGAAAATGGTCGACCTATTGTAAATGAAGAAAATCGTCCAGGTAAACCAGTAGGTAGCAAACAAGGAAAATCTGTATTTTCAGTTCCTTCATTCTTAGGTGGAAAAAACTGGAACCCAATGGCATATTCACAAAAAACAGGATTGTTTTATGTACCTGCAAATGAATGGGGAATGGATATCTGGAATAAAACTGCTACTTATAAAAAAGGTGCTGCTTATATGGGTGCTGGATTCACAATTAAACCAGTATATGAAGATCACATAGGAGCATTAAAAGCTATTGATCCAGTTACTGGAAAAATTAAATGGATTTATAAAAATAAAGCACCATTATGGGCAGGAGTACTTACAACTGCTGGTGGTTTAGTATTTACAGGAACTCCTGAGGGTAAATTCTTAGCACTTGATGATGAAACAGGAAAAATCTTATACTCATTTCAAGTAGGTTCTGGAATAGTTAGTTCACCAATTACTTGGATACAAAATGGTGAACAATATATTGCCGTCGTTTCAGGTTGGGGTGGAGCTGTTCCTTTATGGGGTGGTGAAGTTGCAAAAACTGTTAAGTATTTAAATCAAGGTGGAACTGTTCATGTGTTTAAATTGTATTCACCAAGAGTAGTAAAGTAAACAAATTATTAATCTTAAAAAAAGGAGGATAAAATGAATTGGGAAACACCAACTTTTGTTGATAATAGATTCGGATTTGAAGTGACAATGTATATTTGCCATGTTTAAAACATAATATTATATAAAGCTAGCTAGCATCATAGTATGTTAGCTAGCTTTTATCTTTTAATATTTAGCAATAATAAAAGATAAAAGCTAAGAGGAAAGAATATGAAAATAGAAGTTTTAGGTTCAAGTGCTGGAGGTGGACTTCCTCAGTTTAACTGTAATTGTAATAACTGTAAAGGTTATAGAGAAGGTAAAAAAACTATTAAAAGAAGAACGCAAAGTTCCATTACATTAAGTGAAGATGGAATTAATTGGGTTTTATTTAATGCCTCACCTGATATTTTAGAACAAATACATAATTCACCTTTTTTACAACCTCAAAGTCTAAGAGAAAGTAAAATCAAAGCAATTGTATTTATAGATGCACAAATTGATCATACAACAGGACTTTTAAGCTTAAGAGAAGGTACACCTTTTGATGTATACTGCACAAAAGAAGTAAATGAAGAATTAAATACATCATATCCTATATTTAAAATGCTAAAAAACTGGAATGGTGGAGGTGTTAAATATAATCAAATAATTCCAAACAAAGAAAAATTTAACATTCCTATTATGCCAAATCATGAATTTTATGCATTAAGTTTAATATCAAACGCACCACCTTATTCACTTTATAGAGATAAACCACGCAATGGTGATAATATTGGAATTGTAATTATAAATAAAAAAACTAAAAAAAGACTTTTTTATATACCAGGACTTGGTGTTTTAGAAAAACATATAATAGAAGAAATGAGTAAAGCTGATATTTTATTAATAGAAGGAACTTTATGGACTAATGATGAGATGATAAAAGGAAAGTTTTCTTCTAAATTAGGTACAGATATGGGACATGTTCCTTTAAATGGGGAGAATGGTTTAATAAAAGTATTAGATACTTTAAGCAAACCTAGAAAAATATTGATACATATAAATAATACAAATCCAATTTTAGATGAAAGTACAAAAGAATTTAAAGAATTAAGTTCACATGGTATTGAAGTTTCTTATGATGGAATGAGCTTAGAAATTTAGACAAAAAGGTTATATATGAATACATTATTAAACAAACAAGACTTTGAGCTGAAATTAAAAAGTATGGGGTCTATGTATCATATTCATCATCCTTTTCATATAAGAATGTATGAAGGGAAGTGTACTAAAGAAGAAATTCAAGGTTGGGTTGCAAATAGATTTTATTATCAAACATCTATTCCTATTAAAGATGCTGCTATTATGGCAAATAATCCTCCAATTGAACATAGAAGAAAATGGATAACTAGAATTATGGATCACGATAGTATTGATGGTGGAATTGAAGCATGGTTAGAATTAGGAGAGGCAGTTGGTTTAAGCAAAGAAGATTTAATCTCACATAAATATCTTTTACCATCTGTAAAATTTGCTGTTGATGCATATATAAATTTTGCTAAACAATCTTCTTGGAAGGAAGCATCTATGAGTTCATTAACTGAGATGTTTGCACCTCAAATTCATCAACAAAGATTAAATACTTGGCCAAAGCATTATCCTTGGATAAAAACAGAAGGCTTAAGATATTTTCAAAAAAGGCTAAGTGAAGCTAGACGCGATGTAGAACATGGTTTAGCTATAACCTTAGAAGAATTTAATACAATAGAATTACAAAACAAAGCTTGTAAAATTTTACAATTTAAATTAGATATTTTATGGACAATTTGCGATGCTTTATATTTAGCTTATGAGATTAAAAGACCACCATATTTTAATATAAAGGATTGTAATGCAAGAAGAAAAATTATTACAAGTTAATAAAAACTTTCAATTACAATATGAAGACTCTCAAAAATGTTTTGTATTATTATATCCTGAGGGAATGGTACAGTTAAACAAAAGTGCAGGTGAGATTATGAACTTATGCACGGGTGAGTTTAATATGAATGAAATAATAGAACAATTAGAAGTAAAATTTAAAGTAGAAAATCTAAAAAAAGATGTTCAAGCTTTTGTAAAAGAAGCCATAACTAGAAATTGGATAAATTATAATGAATGAAATAAAACCACCTTTATGGCTATTACTTGAACTAACCCATAAATGCCCATTAGAATGCTCATATTGTTATAATCAACTAGATTTTGCAAAAACAAAAGATATAATGAATAAAGAAAAATGGTTTAAAGTAATGAGTGAAGCTAGAGCTTTAGGAGCAGTGCAATTAGGTATTTCAGGAGGTGAGCCTTTATTAAATAAAGATTTAGTTGAAATTGTAAAAAAAGCAAATGATTTAAAATTTTATACAAATCTTATTACTTCAGGCTTAGGTGCTGATATTTCAATATTACAAAAACTAAAAGATGCAGGTCTTAAAACTATACAATTAGGAATACAATCCCACGAAGAAAATACTATGACTTTAATAACAAACAATAAAAGTGCATTTAAAGATAAAATAGCTTTTGCAAAAGAAGTAAAAAGATTAGATATGCAACTTATTGTAAATTCTTGTATTACAAGACAAAATATAGATCAAATAAGTGATATTATTGATTTTGCTGATTGCTTGGGTGCAAATTATTTAGAAGTTGCAAACATACAATATTATGGTTGGGCTTTAGAAAACATAGAAGCACTTTTACCCACCCCTACACAACTTAAATTAGCAAAAAAAGCCACCGATATTTATAGAGAAAAAAAAGAAGCGATGAAAGTGTTTTTTGTAGTACCTGATTATTTTGAAACCAGACCAAAAGCATGTATGAATGGCTGGGCTAGTACTTTTTTAACTATAAATCCAGACGGCTTAGCTCTACCTTGCAATACAGCAAATACCCTGCCCTTAGATTTTCCAAATGTTCATGAAAGTTCTATAAAAGATATTTGGTACGACTCGTCAGCTTTTAATTATTTTAGAGGTAATAAATGGATGAATGAGACTTGTCAAACTTGTGATGAAAAAGAACAAGACTTTGGAGGTTGTAGATGTCAAGCTTATGCACTTACAAAAGATATGCACGAAACTGATCCAGTTTGTGATAAATCAAAACATCATAATATTGTGCAAGATATTGTTAAAAGTAGTTTAGAAAATATGGAAAGAACTCCAATTTATAGAAATAAGAAAAATTCTTTAAAGTTTATAAAAAGTTAATATTTAGTAACAATTTTAACAAATCTACCAATCAAAAAAATACTAGCAAAGGATAGCATACCACTTACTAAGAAAACAGCACTTGCTAATGGATCCATTCCGTCTTCATTTGGTAAAGCATACAAACAAATTAATGCATATAATATGGAAGATATTCCAAAAACAAGAACTAATAAAATATTGATCCATTTCATTATTTTTGAGATATCTTCTTTTAAAGTAAGTAAAAATACAAATATAAAAGTTGCAGTTCCCAGATAAATTAAGCTTGCATTAAATGGATATGAATTTCCATCTGGACTTGAATATATTTGCATTATGCAAAAAGAATATCCCATAAATCCAACAAAAAAAACGATTATTGTAATAAATATATCTTTTTTCATATAATTCCTTATTTTACTTTATTGTATGAACAAGATATTATATATAAATACTACTTATTTTCTTTTAAAACTTTCTTCATATCTTTTCAATTTTTTAATGCAAAACTTAAGATATTACACTTATAGCTTAAATTTTGAGTCTATTAAATCTACAATATCAAAAACTAAACGACTTATACTTTTTGCTCCAATATCTGAAATATCATATTTGGGATTAAACTCTGCAAAATCAATGAGTTTAATTTTATTTTTATATTTTTTAAACAAATAATTTAAAATATCATAAGTAATATTTAGTTCAATGCCTCTTGAAGCTGGGGAGCTAACTGCTGGAACTAAAGAGGCACTAAATACATCTGTATCAATTGTTATATAAATAGATTCTTTTTTTGTTAAGAATATCTCAAGTTTGTTTATAATTTTGTAAAAGTTTAAGTAAGTCATTTTTGTATCAAGAATATACTTTACATTAAGTTTTTTTGCTTTTTTAAAAAGTGCTTTAGTATTAGAAGCTTTTGAAATACCTAAACACATATAGTTAAAATCAACAGAATTTTTTTTACATAAAGTAGCTATTTGAGAAAAAGGAGTTCCTGAGCTTGCTTCTTTTCCATCTCTTAAGTCAAAATGTGCATCAAAATTAATTATGGCAATGTTTTTTTTATTTTCTAAAAAATTAAAAAGTCCTAAAAAACTTGCATATGCAATTTCATGACCTCCACCTAAAAGAATAGGAAAATGATTTTTATTTAATAGTTTTGTAATATATGAAGCTATTATTTCTTGAGATTGTTCAAGATTTTTACTTTTTTCAATCTTTCCTGCATCACAAAGTTGATAATTTTCTAAGTGATAAGCAAAATTTCCCATAGAACTTTTTAATGTATCACCACCATAAGCAGCTCCAATTCTTCCTTTGTTTCTTTCAACTCCCTCATCACAATCAAACCCAAGTAAAGTGATAGCTTTTTCTTTTTTAAAAGGTGGCTCTATAAATTTTATTTTTTGGTGCCATCTTTTACCTAATTCTTTATCTTCCTCATCAACTCTACCTTTCCATAAACTTTTATTTGCTTTTTTATACATTTACTTCTTCTCCTTGATATACAGAATAATGAAGTGCAGTAGGTCTAAAAGAACAAACTAAATCTCTAATATTATCAATATCCCATATGCAAAAATCTGCATCATAACCCACTGCTAACTGTCCTTTAGAATTTTCTAAACCAAGAGCTTTAGCAGCATTTTTAGTTACTGCTAAAAATGTCTCATCTACACTTAATGAAAATATGACTGCTGACATATTCATCATTAATTGCAAAGAACATAAAGCTGATGTTCCTGGATTTAAATCACTTGCAATTGCTATTTTAATTTTATGCTTTCTAAAAAGTTCAATAGGAGGCATTTTTGTTTGCCTTAAATAATAATAAGCCCCTGGTAATAAAATAGCAACGGTATTACTTTTTTTCATTCTTTTAATATCCTCTTCTTTTGTAAACTCTAAGTGGTCAACACTTAAGGCATTGTATTTACAAGCAAGAGTAGTTGCACCCATGGAGCTAAACTGTTCAGCATGTAGTTTAACCCGAATACCTAAACTTTTTGCTTTTTTAAATACTTTTTCTATTTGATTGCATGAAAAAGCCAAATGTTCACAATAAGCATCTACTGCATTTATAAGACCTGTTTTATACACCTCGTCAAACATTGTTTCACAAATATAATTAATATAAGATTCAGAATTATTTCTATACTCAGGAGGAACTGCATGTGCGGCTAAAAATGTTTTTTCTATATGTATAGGATAATTAACTTCTAGTTTTTTCATCACTTCTAACATCTTAATTTCACTTTTTGTATCTAAGCCATATCCTGTTTTAATTTCAATTGTTGTAACTCCTTCTTTGATTAAAGCTTTTAATCGTTTTTCACTACTTTTATAAATTTCATCAAAAGAAGATTCTCTAATACTTTTAATAGAAGAAACAATACCTCCACCTTGTGCTGCTATTTGGGTATAAGATTCTCCATTTAATCTTTTTTCAAATTCATCTGACCTACTTTTAGAATATACTAAATGTGTATGACAGTCTATTAAAGAAGTAGAAATAAGTTTATTTTTGACATCAAATATTTCTTTACTTGTATATTTTGTAAAATTTATCATTTTATCAATTTTAGATATTTTTTTATTTTTTATTCCTAAAAAACTATTTTCAAGTACTTCTATTTCATTATTGTTATTAATTATTGTTATTCTTGCATTTATCCAGACTTTATCAAAATTTTGCATTTAAAACCAACTTTTAAATATTTTAAGTTAATTGTATTGACAATTAACTTAATTGTGTATATAATTGTAGCATAAGAAGAATAAAAAGGTAAAATTATGAAAAAAAAAAGAATAATTAAATCACCCATTGGTACAAAAATAACTACAAAATCTTGGTTAAGTGAAGCAGCTTTAAGAATGTTAATGAATAATTTAGATCCAGATGTTGCAGAACGACCTGAAGATTTAGTCGTTTATGGTGGTATTGGAAAAGCTGCAAGAAATTGGGAATGTTTTGATAAAATTATAGAAGTTTTAAAACGTCTTGAAGATGATGAAACACTATTAGTACAATCAGGTAAACCTGTAGGTGTATTTAAAACACATGAAAATGCACCTCGAGTTTTAATAGCTAATTCAAATATAGTTCCTTATAAAGCTAATTGGGAAACATTTAATGAACTTGATAAAAAAGGTTTAATGATGTATGGTCAAATGACAGCAGGTTCTTGGATATATATAGGCTCACAAGGAATTGTGCAAGGAACATATGAAACTTTTGTTTCAATGGCTAAAAAACATTTTGATGGTGACCTTAGTGGAAAATGGATACTAACAGGAGGTCTTGGAGGAATGGGAGGAGCCCAACCACTAGCTGCTACCATGGCAGGTGCATCTATGTTGGCTATTGAGTGTGATGAAACAAGAATTGATAAAAGAATTGAAACTAAATATTGTGATTATAAAGTTTATACTTTAGAAGATGCAATTAAAATTTTAAAAGAATCTAAAAAGAGTAAAAAAGCAGTTTCTATTGGCTTAGTAGGAAATGTGGCAGAAGTTTTTCCTCTTATTTTAAAAAGTGATTTTCTTCCAGATGTTGTAACTGATCAAACAAGTGCACATGATCCTTTAAATGGTTATTTACCTTTTGGTTGGAGTTTGAAAAAAGCAAAAGAGTTACGAATTAGTAATCCTAACTTAGTTGTAAATGAAGCAAAAAAATCAATGGCGATTCAAGTTAAAGCAATGTTAGGGTTTCACGAAATTGGAATTCCTACTTTTGATTATGGAAATAATATCAGACAAATGGCACATGAAACTGGCGTTAATAATGCTTTTGATTTTAAAGGTTTTGTTCCTTTATATATTAGAGATTTATTTTGTGAAGGTATTGGACCTTTTAGATGGGTGGCATTATCAGGAGATAAAGAAGATATATATAAAACAGATGCAAAAATGAAAGAGTTGTTTCCACATAATAAATCTTTACATACTTGGTTAGATGGTGCTAGAGAGAAAATAAGCTTTCAAGGTTTACCTGCACGAATTTGTTGGGTTGGAGCAGGGGAGAGAGCAAAAGCAGGTTTAGCATTTAATGAGATGGTGAGAAGTGGGGAACTAAAAGCCCCTATTGTAATAGGGCGAGATCATTTAGACTCAGGATCAGTTACATCTCCAAATAGAGAAACTGAAGGTATGAAAGATGGTTCAGATGTAGTATCTGATTGGCCATTATTAAATGCACTATTAAATACAGCAAGTGGAGCAACTTGGGTATCATTACATCATGGTGGTGGTGTTGGCATGGGATTTTCTCAACATGCAGGTGTGGTAATAGTTGCAGATGGTACAAAAGAAGCCTCTAAGAGATTAAAAAATGTATTAACAAATGATCCAGCAACGGGAGTAATGCGACATGCCGATGCTGGATATGACTTAGCTATAAATAAAGCAAAAGAGCAAAAAATAGATTTACCAATGATAAAGGATAATAAAGATGTTTAATCTACATTTAGTTCCAGGAGAATTAAGCCTACAAGATTTAAGAAGAATCAAAAACGAAAAAACTTTTATAACTTTAGATGATAGTGCAAGTGATAAAATCAATAAAGCAAATGAAACTATATTAGATATTATAAAAGAAGATAGAACAGTTTATGGAGTTAATACTGGTTTTGGACTACTAGCTAATACAAAAATTGCTAAAGAAGATTTAGAAGATTTACAAAGACGAATTGTATTATCACATAGTGCAGGAATTGGAGAGTATATTTCAAATGATAGTGTTCGTTTAATGATGACTTTAAAAATAAATTCTTTATCTTTAGGTTATTCAGGCATTAGATTAAAAGTAATACTTGCATTGATTAATCTTGTAAATAAAGAATTATATCCTTGTGTACCTAAAAAAGGTTCAGTAGGTGCTAGTGGAGATTTAGCACCATTAGCACATATGAGTGCTATTTTATTAGGATATGGATATGTAAATTATAAAGGTAATATTTTAAAAGCAGTTGATGGTCTTAAAGAAGTAGGAATGAAGCCTATTGTTTTAGGTGCAAAAGAGGGGTTAGCACTATTAAATGGCACACAATTATCAACTACTTTTTCGCTTGAGGGTCTTTTTTATGCTGAGGATTTATTCGCAAGTGCTATTGTAATTGGTTCTATGTGTGTAGAAGCAGTTCTTGGAAGTAGGGCTCCTTTTGACGAGAGAGTTCATAAAATAAGAGGTCATCAAACACAAATAGATACAGCAAAAATGTATAAAGATTTATTAGAAAATACAAGTGAAATATCCAAATCACATAAAAATTGTACAAGAGTACAAGACCCATATTCAATTAGATGTCAACCTCAAGTTATGGGTGCTTGTTTAAGTCAAATAAGAAATTCTGCACAAACATTATTAACAGAAGCAAATGGTGTTACAGATAATCCTTTAATTTTTGTCGATGAACAAGATGTAATTTCTGGTGGAAACTTTCATGCCGAACCTATTGCATTTGCAAGTGATAACTTAGCTTTAGCTATTAGTGAAATTGGAGCTTTAAGTGAACGAAGAATGGCTTTATTAGTAGATAAACATTTAAGCCAATTACCTGCTTTTTTAGTAAATAATGGTGGTATGAACTCAGGGTTTATGATAGCACAAGTAACCGCAGCAGCACTAGCTAGTGAAAATAAATCCTTAGCATATCCAAGTAGTGTTGATTCCTTACCAACATCAGCTAATCAAGAAGACCATGTATCAATGGCTACATATGCAGGAAGACGATTAAAAGATATGGCAGAAAATACTGCTGGTATTTTAGGTATTGAGTTGCTTGCAACTGCACAAGGAATGGATTTTAGAGCACCCAAATTATCAAGTCCTAAAATTGAAGAAGCTAAAAAAATCATAAGAGCAAAAGTAACTTTTTATGATGAAGATAGATATTTTACAGACGATATACAAAAAGCTATGAGCATTGTTCAATCTGGAATTTATAACGATTTTGTAAATAAAGACTTAATACCTAGTTTTTAATTGTATGTTTTTAATTCTATTTACTAAAGATAGCTTTGTGCTATTTTTAGTAGTTTATATTAGTATTTTCTTGTATTATAGGACTTAAATTTTCAATATTATTACCATCTTCTTGTATTTGTGTACTTATAGCTTTCATATTATTACCTAAGTCTTTTAAAAAATTTGGCAATGGTTCACTTGATACGATATAACAAGTTAAATCACCATTTACAATATCAATCTTTATTTTGTACATACTATTTATATCTAAACCACTTAAAAAGTAAGCATCACATTTTAAAGTTTTATTGTTATCTACAGCAATATCATTTATCTCTATGTGCATATCACTTACATAGTCAATATATTTTTCATTTAATGATAATGGAAAGTCATTTATTTCATTATTATTATCAATTTGCCCTGACATCATAACATATCTAGTACTTTTCATTTCCTCGTGTATGATGTTCTTCTTGCTGATTAATTTAATAGTATATCTTCCTGTGCTATCTGTTGATTGATAAATATTGATTATCTTATCTTTAACTTCTTTTATTATTTCTTTATCAAGAGATATAGGAATTTTTTTACAACTATTTTTTTAATCTTTATATCTTTTTTTAGTATTATATTTTCTTTAATTTTTTGTTTAGATTGTACTACTTTTGTATATTTATTAATTGGAATATCTTCATCTTGCGATAATATATATGAAATTATTCCTAAAATTAAAGCTAAGCTTATTAAATTCTTTTTTTACATCATCAGTATTTCGTAAGGTTGTAATAGAGCCATCAATAGCTAGTATTCTAAAACCTTTATATGTTTTATACTCTCCATCTTCATAAAACATATCACTAGACATAACAGCAAATTCTTCAAAAGCAGTATAATTTAATTTTAATCTGGCTTGTGTATATGTACTATTTGTAATAGTAGTATACTCTTCTAATTCAAGTTGAGTATTGTTAAGACTATTTTGTAAAGATTTATTGCTTTTTTTAATTATCATAGTCATCATTTTATCAAATCCTAACTTTCTATTCTTAGTAAAGCTATTTTTACCAATTTTATGTTTATTCTTGAAATTATTTAACCTTTAATATAAAATATATTATAGCTAAATAATACTATTAAATCCCTTAAATTAGGGCTTTATAAGGGCTAAAATTTAAAGAAAATGACTTTAAAATTAGATATTATTTCAATCTTTTTTAATATGTATTTTTATGATTATGTGCTTAACTTAATGGCGTTGAGGGGGGGGTCATACGTACTTTGCTTCAACCGTTAGATGGCAATTATCAAAACAATGTAACTTTATAAAGTATCAATTATTTTTTAGATACAATAATTTAAAATAAAATGGAGATTACTATTAAATGGAAAATCAAAAATTAATATTCTCAGATAATGATTTAATTGAAAAAAAATATCGAATATACAATGGTGATTGTATTGAAGTTTTAAAAAAAATACCAAAGAAATCAGTAGATTTAATATTTGCAGATCCACCTTATAACCTACAATTAAAAAATGAATTATACAGGCCAAATCAAACAAAAGTTGATGGTGTAAGTGATGAATGGGATAAATTTAATTCAAACGATGAATATGATAGTTTTACAAAAAAATGGTTAAGTGCTTGTCGTGATGTTATGAGTGATGAAGCTACTATTTGGGTAATTGGTTCATATCACAATATCTTTAGAGTTGGTAAAATAATGATGGATTTAGGATTTTGGGTTTTAAATGATGTTCAATGGCACAAGTCAAATCCTATGCCAAACTTTAGAGGTGTTAGATTTACAAATGCTACAGAAACTTTAATTTGGGCAAAAAAAAGTGAAACTCAAAAAAGATATACTTTCAATTATAATGTAATGAAACAATTAAATGGTGCTAAACAGATGACATCTGTTTGGAATATACCATTATGTACTGGACATGAAAGAATAAAAGGAAATGATGGTAAAAAAGCTCATTCAACACAAAAGCCTGAAGAATTATTAAAAAGAGTGATTTTATCAAGTTCAAAAGAAGGTGATATAATTCTTGATCCATTTTCTGGAAGCGGGACAACTTGTGCAGTAGCAAAAAAATTAAATAGATGTGCTATTGGAATTGAAAAAGAAGAAAAATATATGGAAATATCCAAACAAAGATTATCAACAATTATTACAAGCGATTATAAATATTTACAAATCAAAGAGCCAAAAAAAGAAATTTTACAAAGAGTAAGTATGGACGAACTAGTTAAAAGTAAATATTTTTCTGTAGGTGAAACAATTTTTACAAGAAACAAAAAACATACTGCAATAATATTAGATGACGGAACTATAAAAAATGGTGTAGGCATAGGTTCAATTCATCAAATAGGAGCAAAAATAAGAGAGAGTGAAAGTTGTAATGGTTGGATGTTTTGGTGTTATAATGATAATGGAAATATAAAATTAATAGATGAAAAAAGAAAAGAATATAGGATTAAAAATGCAGGATAATATAAAAAGCTACATAAAAAAAGCAATATCTGACTTAATAAGGAATACAACAAGTAAAGATAAAATAGGTAGTTTAATAAAAAAACATATGATAAAAATACATTTTACTCCAATTAGATATAGAATTTTTGGTGGTTTATTGCAGTCTATGAACATTCAATTTGGTAATTTTATTGAAAAATTACTTCATATAATAGTGGAAAATGAAAAAGATTTAAATATTCATAAAGAGATTTCTGGTACAAGAAATATTAAATTACCAATGACAAAAAAATCTGAAAATTTAATCGACAATTATATTACAAATTGTCAAAATAATAGTTATAGAGAGAATGAGCTATTAGAAAATTTTAATCAACTAATAAGTAAATGTTTAGAAATAGAACAAACAGATGAAGTTAAAGAGATTAGTATAAAACACGATATAGATGTTTTATTTTTTGATGATAGTCAAAAATATTATTATTTAGAAGTAAAATATAATGATGACCACGATACAGGAAAATATGCCGATATAAATAGAAAATTTATAAAATCATATATTGGTATTTGTAATATATTAAATATTTATAATATTACTGAATTTAAACCAATTTTATATTATTTAACGAAAAAAAGAATGAAAGGAAATATATATTTACCTGAGCAGGAAATTATATATAGAGGTGATAAATTGTTTAATAAGTTTTTTCAAATCAAATATACACATTTGGATGAATTACTGACAAATATTGGGGATGATAAAGATATAATTGAACTTTTTGATAATTTATATAAAAATATTAGATACGATTTAAAACTTTAAATAAAGCAAGGCATCTAACAAATCCTCATATAATAAACCCATAGCAAATTAGCTATCATAAATAGCAGAGTAAGTTAATATAGGGCACCTCTAAAAATAAACCAAAAATCAAATAATTTTCAAACACTTAAAGAATCATAAAACAAAGTATTTATTCAATCCCAATAAACTATTAGCACAATCCAATAAAAACTCCTAATCAAACTTACACTACTTTTTAGCTATAATATCTATATAAAAAGGAGATGTTATGGCAAATAAATTTAGAGAGAAATTAGCAGGAAAAAGAAGTAAAAAAGGTTATGAAGAGTTTGCTAAGAAAAATAGATTATTACAATTATTAAGTGAAATTCCTGACCATAGAAAAGGGCAAGGTAAACTTCATAAATTAGAGCATATATTGTTTTTATCAGTAATTGCACAATTAATGGGAGCAGTAAACTATAAAGAAATTTGGATATGGATAGTAAAGCATATCCAAAAAGATACAATTAAAAAACTTTTAGGTGTAGAATTTATAAGAACACCAAGTAGAAGTTCTATTGCTGAGATATTAGCAGAAGTAAAATATATAGAATTAGAAAAAGTTTTTAGAATATGGATAAATGAACTTGTTGATATATCTCAATTAGAACAATTAGCAGTTGATGGTAAAGTTATGAATGGAAGTAGTGTTAATGCAAATAAGTCAACAGAAGTATTAAATGCAGTATTAGCTAATAGTGGGATAATACTAGCACATAAAAAAATTGCTGATAAATCTAATGAAGTACCAGCACTAAGAGAACTTATTGATGAATTAGATGATAGCTTTATCTATACCTTTGATGCCATGAACTCAAAAAAAAACATTAAATAAAATTGAGAATAAGAATAATAATAAATATTATGCTAAATTAAAAGGAAATCAGAAAAAACTTTTAAAAAAAGCAATAAGTATATCAAATACAAAAGAACTTACAGATATCTACATATCACCTTTAAATCAAGAAGGTAAAAACTTAGTTAAAAGAAAAATATCAACTTTTACAAATGATAGTTGCTTTTACCATAATAAAATGACACATATAAAAACTATTATTAGAATTGATAAAACTATTCACAAAACTGATAAAAAGACAGGAGAGACAAAAGAAATAAACACAATATCATTTGCAATTTCAAATTTTAAAGATAATGCAAAATTCTTTCATGATTTAGGACTAAAACATTGGAAAGTTGAAACTATGCACTTTCATAAAGATAAATCACTTTGTGAAGATTTACATACTGCAAATATTAACCCCATGACCATGACAATTTTAAGAAGCTTTGTTATAAATATCTTACATCTAAATAAAGTAAAATCTATTAAAAATCAACTACTTGAAAATAGATGGGATTTAGATACTACTTTGTCGCTTTTATTAGGGATTAGTTTTTAGTGGATTAGACTAACTAGTACCCTATTTTGTCATTAAGGTATTATTAACGATTTATTTTTAAGTAACCAAATTTTTTCATTTGCTTGTGATTTTATTTTTAATCCACTTGGTAAGTTTTTATTTTCTTCTAACAAAATTATTGTATATGAATCTAAATAATATTCTTTGATTTCTTTTTCTTTTACACTAAAAGGTGGTCCTTTCATAATATTTTGTTCATATTGATATGTAATTAGTAATTGAGAAACTTTATTTGTAATATTTAATAAATGCAAAATATATTTTTCTCTCATATTTTTTGGTAAAGCCACTAAGGCTGCTCTATCATAGATAAAATCAACTTTTTCTAATAGTTTTTGTGATAAATTAAAAAAATTTCCAACAAAAATTTCTATATTTTTATATGTATAAAGTATAAAATTAGCTAGGTGAGAAATATTTGCTTTTACATTCAATTCATTAAATAGATCTATTACTGCATCTTCATTACATTCTACACCAACTACTTTATAGTTTTGTTTTATTAGCCATTTTATATCTAATGTTTTTCCACATAATGGAATAAAAATTCGTTTTTGTTTTTTTAAAGATAGCTTAGGAAAATATTTTAAAAGCATAGGATTAACTTCTTTCATATGAAATGCAATCTCATTTTTTTCCCATCTTTCTTGCCAAAAATTTATATGCACATCTTTATCCTATTATTATTTATCTTAGTCTTGATTTTGCATAATTTCAAATACTTTATCAGGTATTTTAATTGCTTTAAGGTTTTTTACATAAACCATTACTATATCAAAAGAACAAATAAGCTTTTCTCCTCTTAAAATATTTTGCTTTAAAACTACAGAAGAATTCTTTCTTTCTATAACTTTTGTTGTAACATCTAATAAATCACCCAAATAAGCAACTGCAACAAAATCACTAACTATGTGTCTTACAACAAAATGTTCATTAGAATCTTCTTCATGAAAATTAAATCCATTTCTAAAAAAAATTTCCATTCTTGCTCTTTCGCAATACTTAATAAAATTTGCGTGATATACAATGCCAGCAGCATCAGTATCTTCATAATATATTCTAATTTTCATATTAATCCTTTTTTAAAACAGCTGTAGTAAGGCGAGATATACAGATGGTTTTTTTTGTTTCTTTATTAATAATTTTTATATCCCAAACTTGTGTAGTTCTACCTAAATGTAAAGCTGTTGCTGTGCCAATAACATATCCGCTTTTAATACCACCAACATGGTTTGCATTTATCTCTAATCCAACTATTGTAAAACCTTCTTCAACTGCTAAGTCTCCTGCTATACTTCCTAATGTTTCAGCAAAAAGTACTGATGCACCGCCATGTAAAAGACCTACTGGTTGATGTGTTCTTTTATCAACTGGCATTATGCCTACAATTGAATTTTTATTAACTTCAGTAATTTCTATACCTAAGTTATCAATAGCTGTATTTTTACAAAAATCATTAATCTTTGAAAGTGAGGTATTTTTTTTCCATATCATCATTATAAACCTTTTAAATTAAAGTTGATACAACTTGTAAATTATCTATACTCTAAGATAAAATATCTTAGAGTATATCAATTAAAACTATATATTTAAGCTTTAATAATTCCATTTTTAATAGCATCAGCTCTTAAAGCTTCTCTAAAATCAGGATGAGCAATAGCAATAAGAGCTTCTACTCTATCAGGAATTGATTTACAATACACATCAGCAATACCATATTCTGTAACTATATACATAGCATCAGTTCGAGGAGTAGTTACGATTTGTCCTACAGGGAAAGAAGATACAATTTTTGATTTTACATTTCCTTCTTTATCTGTTAAAGTTGATGATAAACAAAGAAAACTTTTTCCACCTTTTGATAAACCAGCACCTCTTACAAAGTCAAGCTGACCTCCTGTACTACTATATTGTGTATGTCCAATTGATTCAGATGATACTTGTGCTGTTAAATCTACCATAAGTGTAGAATTAATAGATACCATTTTATCATTTTTTGCAATTTCTCTAACATCATTTACCTGAATAAATGGAGCAAATTGAATATCACTATTCTCTACAAACTCATATAAACTCTTTTTACCTAGTCCAAATGCTGTTAGTTGTTTACCATTAATAACACCTTCTTTAATAAGATGAACCAAAGAATCTGTTAACATTTCTGTATGCATTGATAGATTTTTCTTATCACCTAAATTATATCCAATTGCATTTGCTAAAGCACCAATACCCAATTGTAAAGTAGAACCATCTTCTATTTGGGGAATAATAAATTTAGCAATTATTTCATCTATTTCAGTAATTTTCGCATCAGGTAACTCTGGAACTTCTCTATTTGCTTCACAAATAAAATCAACCTCACTGATATGAATACGATGTTCTACACCTTTGATTTTTGGTTGATATTTATTTACTTGAAGCATTTTTAGTGTTGCATTTTTTAATCCAGACCAATTTAAACATCCACCCATTGTTCCAAAATACATATATCCATTTTCATCTGGTGTAGATACATCAGAAATAAAAATATTTGCATTAAAATCTATTATAGCTTTATGCGAGTTTGATAAATGAACAGAATTAATATTTGTGTTTCCTATTGATTTATATGCTCTTGCATAAGGACCATAGAAAAATGTAGTATAATCTATTCTGCCTAGAAACTTAGGAGATTGGAAAAATTTAAATGGATAGATAAATAATCCAGATATAATTCCTACATTTTCAAGTTCATCTACTCTATCACATATTGCTTCAATAATATCTACAGGAGCAGTACACCCTGCTGATGACATTATTTTATCACCTGAATTAACTTTTTTAGCTACATCTTCTACTGACATTAACTTACTTTTATATTCTTCTTTCCAACTCATTTCTTTCTCCTTATATTTGTTTAATTTGGTTTAGTTTTTTAAAGTTTTACCTGTTTTTAGCATATGTTCCACTCTATCTTTTGACTTTTCATTATTAAATAATTCAACGAAAAATTTTCTTTCTAGTTTTAGTAGACTTTCTTGAGTTACCATATCCCCGACATTAACTTCACCTCCTGTTAATACACTTGCAATTTTTTTAGAAATTTCGTAACCATATTCAGAAATTAAATTATCTTCTAACATTTTCTTTGAAATTATTAGTAATTTAGCTTTCCCTTCTTTTCCCATAACTTTTATTTTTGAGTTTATAGAAGTAGGACGAAAATTACTTTTTGATAAAGATATTGCTTGTTGTTTTGCAACATAAAATAATTCATGAGAATTTGAAATAATAATATCTGTAGGTTTTAATAATCCTAGTTTTTTTGCATTTACTGCACTTGTTGAAACTATACTTAAAACTGCATTTTTAAATGATTTTTTAATACTTGACATTAAATCATCACTTTTTGATGCCCTAATTGCAAACTCTTTTAATCCTGCACCAGCTGGTAATAATCCTACACTTGATTCAACTAAACCTATATATGATTCTTGAGCAGCTACTGTTAAATTTGTATGCATCTGAATTTCACATCCTCCACCAAAAGCATAACCTTGCACAGCTGATACTGTTGGAATATGACAATGTTTTAATGCCATACTTGCTCTTTGAAAGTCAAATACCATTGATTCAAGACCAGCCTTATCAAGTTCTAATGCATCTTTTAAGTTTGCACCAACACAAAAAGGAGCACTATCTTGCCAAATAACTAACCCTTTATAACTCTTTTCAGCTATTTTACAAGATTCAATAATTCCATTTAATACTTCTTGTCCTGCTGAGTGCATTTTTGATGTAAATGATAATATTGCAATATCATCACCACCATCCCATAAATGAACTGAAGGATTTTGAAAAATTGTATTTGCAGATTCTCTTGCACTAGATGTAAAGGAACCAAGAACATCTTCTCTTGCAATTTGTCTGTCATATATTTTATGCTCTGATAATGCTAAAAAAGTTCCTTTATTAGGAGAATATGAACCCTCTTTTGTATGAATATTATCGATTTTATTAACCCAAGCAGGTAAATCAATATTTCCTATAAGCTTATTTAATTTTCTTTCTTTATTAATCATTTCAATTGCATTTTTCCATCCAATAGATTGCATTAATTCAAAAGGTCCACTATTCCACCCAAATCCCCATCTAAGTGCAAAGTCAATATCTCTTGCACTATTAGCAATATCTTCTACAATACAAACACAATAATGAAATAAATCAAGTAAAATAGCTCTTGTAAATTGAGCTTGAGGATGACTACACTTTTTTAATGCATTCATTTTTTCATTAATATCTTTTATTTTTAATATCACTACAACATCTTTATTGATTTTTTCTATTGCATCAATATAATCATTCTTTTCAAGATTAAATACTCTTTTACCTTTGTTTGCATATACCCCTTTACGAGTTTTTTGACCCAAGTTACCATTATTAATCATAGATTGTAAATAATCAGGAGTAATATATAATTCATTCCAAGAATCATCTGATAAATATGTTTTAAATGTATTTATTACATGTTGCATTGTATCAAGTCCAACAATATCTAATGTCCTAAATGTACCTGAATTAGGACGACCAAGAGGTTTGCCTGTGATTTGATCAACAACTTCAAAAGGTATATTTAAACGCTTGGCATGGTGCATTGTTGATAAAAGACTAAATACCCCTACACGATTTGCAATAAAATTAGGTGTATCTTTTGCAATAACTACACCTTTACCTAGTGTAGTTACACAAAATTCTTCAAGTGTATCAACAACATCTAAATTCGTTAGTTTTGTAGGGATTATTTCTAACAAGTGCATATAACGTGGAGGATTAAAAAAATGAATACCTAAAAAGTTTTCTTTTAACCTATTATCTAAAACTGACGATAATTCATTAATGCTTAAGCCAGAAGTATTTGATGCTAAAATTGTATCAGTCTTTATAAATGGCTCTATTTTATCATATAAGTCTTTTTTCCATACCATTTTTTCTGCAATTGCTTCTATAATAAGATCACAATCTTGTAATAAAGCTAAATCTTCATCATAATTAGCTGGTATAATCTCTTGTGCTAAGTTATTATCTGCTAATGGAGCTGGTCTTAATGTGCTAAGTTTTTCTATTGCCTCAATTACAATACTTGATTTATTCTCTTCTTTAGAAGCTAAATCAAAAAGAATAACTTCTACATTTGAGTTTACTAAATGTGCTGCAATTTGAGCACCCATTACTCCCGCACCTAATACTGCAACTTTTTTGATTATTAAATGATTTTTCATAATTATCTCTTTTTAATTTTATTTTTTATAGTTTATTAGTTAAAGCTGGTACAAACTGTAAAACATCTGCGACAACTAAAATATCTGCAACTTCTGTAATAGGTGCATCTTTATCAGTATTTATTGCAACAATAAATTCTGATTTTTTCATTCCTGCTAAATGTTGAATAGCACCAGATACTCCACAAGCTATGTAAAGTTTTGGTGATACTGTTTGTCCTGTAGTTCCTACTTGATGACTTTGATCAAGCCATTGGTTATCAGCAACTGGACGACTTGCACCTAATTGTCCACCTAATTTAGTGGCTAAATCTTGAATAATAGAAACATTATCTTTTTTACCAATACCTCTACCAGCTGTTACAATAATTTCAGCTTTAGTTAAATCTAATCCTTTAGCTTCTGCTTCTTCATATCCTAAAAATTCTAAAGATGAAGAACTATTAGCTTTAATATTTTCAACAATAGGAGTACCTGTTGGTTCTTCTAAAGGTGTAAAAGCACCTGCTTGAATAGTTACAATTGTAATATCACTTTTTGCACTTAAATCTCTTCTTAATTTAGAATTACAAGAAGGTACTACAAAGTTATTGTCTTTATATCCAACAACTTCTGTAAACTGTGCTGCATTCAAAGATGTAGCAACTCTTGGTGCTAAATCCCAACCAAATGAAGAATGTATAAATACAACTATATCAGGCTTTTCTTTTTCAATTACATCTAAAATAATCTTCTTGTGAACATTTGGATTATATTCACCTACTTCTTTTGCATCTGCTAAATAAAGTTTCCCATCAAATTTTGGTAAATCAGATTCATAACCAATTGCTAGCATAATTTTTTCACCATTAAATTTATTTGCAAAACCAACTAAATCATAAGTTACATCTAATAATTTTTTTTCTCTATATTCACCAATTAATAATAATTTCATCATATTTTCCTTTTAAAGAACCGAAGTCTTTTCTTTTAATAGTGCAATTAATTTATCAGCTAATTGCGAAACATCACCTTCTAAAATTAGGCATTCTCCACTTTTTTCTGGAAAGTAAAAATTAGTAGTTTCACTAATCTTACTACTGTTATTAAGATCACTACTTGCAATAGTGATTAACTCTTTTCTTTTAGCTTTCATAATATTAGGTAAAGTAGGATATCTTGGAGTATTTAGTCCTAATTGACAAGTTAATACAACAGGAGTAGAAACTTTTATTATAGATTTTAGTCCACCTTCTAATTCTCTTTTAACAGTTATTCCATCGTTATATTCAAAATCTGCAATTGTTGTAACGCAAGAGATATTTAGAAGTTCAGATAAAATAACACCAACTTGTGCTGAACCTCTATCTTGTGATTGCATACCTGTGAAAATAATATCAAATTCTTTATTTTTTGCAAAATCTGCTATTAATGTAGCAACTTGTGATGACTCTAATATTGATGAATTTTCATCTTCAATATGTACAGCCCTATCACAACCCATTGCTAATGATTTTTTTAATGCTTCTTTTGCTTTTATTGCACCGACACATAAAACAGTAATATCAATATCTTTTGTTTGCTCTTTTAATTGAACTGCTTGTTCAATGGCATACTCATCGTATTCATTGATTCTATAAGCTAAGTCATTTTCATCAAACCAATTTGCGTCAGCATTTATTTTAAATTTTGATTCCATATCTGGAACTTGTTTAATACACACAAGTACTTTCATATTTTTCCTTTATTCTTTTCTAAGTCTTTCAACTATTATTTCAGATAAATCTTTTACAATAAGACTATCTTCACAATTTGCCATCTTAATACCATCTTCAAACATTGTAAGACAAAATGGACAATTTGAAATAAGAGTAGGAGCTCCTGTTTCTTGAGCCATATTTACCCTAGCAACATTTATCTTTTTATCTCCAAGATGCTCTTCTGCAAGTATTCTTCCTCCACCTGCACCACAACAAGAAGTATCTTTTCTACTTTTAGCCATTTCTATTATATTTGCACCAGCTGAGTTTAAAAGCGATCTAGGTTCATCATCAATATCATTATGTCTTACTAAATAACAAGAATCATGATATGTGCAATCAAATGTTTCTTCTTTCATAGGAATAAGATTTTGTTTTTCCAATTTATCAAGAAAAACAGTGTAATGTTCCACTTCTGTTTCAAAACCTAAATCTCTATAATCTTTATTTAAAGTATTAAAACAATGAGGACATGTAGTTACTATCTTAAGAATTTTATATTTGTTAAGGTTTGCAATATTTTCTTTTGCAAGCTCTTGATATAGATATTCATTACCCATTTTACGAATAGGTTCTCCACAACATTTTTCTTCTTTTCCTAAAATACCTACTTTAACTCCTGAAGCATTACAAATCTCAATAAAATTTCTAGCAATTTTTTGATTTCTTGCATCAAAAGAAGCATAACAACCAACATAATAAAGTACATCTACAGGATTATCTAAAATATCTATGGTCTCACCCATTATTGCTACATTTAAACCTTCCGCCCAATCACCTCTTGCTGCTAATGCTAAACCCATGGGATTCCCATTTACTTCAACATTATCCATGGCTTTAACAACCTCATCTCCAGGAAACTCACCTTCCATAAGAACTAAATTTCTTCTAAAATCTACAATTTTACTTACGTGTTCATTTGCTGAAGGACAAATATCCTCGCAGGCTCTACATGTAGTACATGACCAAATTGCATCTTGTCCAATATCCTGAATTAAATTTCGTTCAGGATCATTAAAAGCGGCATCCCCAATTCTTTGTATTATCTTCATAGGAGATAGTGGTTTACCAGTTGAAGTTGCAGGGCAAACATCTTCACATCTACTGCAGCTAATACAGGCATCCGCATCAAAAATATCTTTCCAGAAAAAATCGCTAACCTTAGCAGCCCCAAAAACTTCAATATTTTCATCTTCCATATCTATAGTTACTAACTTACCAGTTGCTCCCATATCTTTAAATATATAATTAGCTGTAATTGTAAACATATGTCTTAATTTTGTTAGAGGTATTACTATAAAAAATGCTAGAATAATAAAAAAATGTACCCACCATAATATTTTATGTGAGATTAGTAACAATTCGATACTAACATTTGATAGTATTTTTGCAATTATCATTCCAACTGGTGAATAAATCATCCATTGGGGGTTTGTAATCATTTCAGTAGCAGCCATTCTTAGACCTTCTAGTAAGAAACCAGTAACAAAGATTGCAAATAAAAGAGTATAAATAATAGTATCATCTCTTGAGTTTTTTAAATTTTTATGTTCAAAAAAATACCTTCTTACAAGTAATCCCCCAAGCATAAGCATTCCTAATAAACCAGCTATATCAAGTGATAATGAGTATATTTTATAAAAATCACCTTTTAGAAATATATATCCAAATAGAAGGTCAGTTATATCAGCTTGAATAAACACTAATATAGTTCCAATAAATAATACTGTAAATGACCAAAAAAACATACTATGAGCAATACCTGGTTTACTTCTTCTTCTAACTCTAATTTGTCCAGCCATATTTGTTAGCATAAACTTAATTCTTTGTGTGAGCTTATCTGTTCTATTAAGTGGTTTTCCTAATTGATATACTTTATATCTCTTATAAAATAGATATACAACATAAGCCATTGATAAAAAAGTAAAAAAATACATTAATGATATAGTTGTGGCATTATTTCCTACATTCCAGTATACTTCTCTCGTTATTTCCATATTACTCCCCAAGTAAATTTTAGATCAAAAAAAATAAGCCAAAATTATATTTTGACTAATTTCTTATATTATAATTCTAAAAGTATTTTTCCAATTATAATTTTTTGAATTTCACTTGTACCTTCATATATTTCTGTTATTTTTGCATCTCTGTACATTCTTTCAACTTCATATTCACAAATAAATCCATAACCACCATGTACTTGAATTGCATCTTTAGTTACAAATGTAGCTGTTTCAGAGGCTGAAAGTTTAGCCATTGCTGATTCCATAATATAAGGTTTATTATTTTCTTTAAGCCATGAAGCTTTATAAATTAGCATTTTACTTTGTTCAACTCTTACTTTCATATCAGCTAACTTCATAGATACTGCTTGGAAAGCAGCAATTGGTTTACCAAATTGTTTTCTTTCTTTAGAATATGCAATTGCTAAATCTAAAGCACCACCAGCAATACCTAAAGCTTGAGCACCAACACTAATTCGTCCAGCATTTAAAGTTTCCATGGCAATTTTAAAACCATCACCTTCATTTGCTAATAAGTTTTCTTTTGGAATTCTAACACCATCAAGACCAAAAGCAGTTGTTACACTTCCTCGTATTCCCATTTTTACTTCATTCTTGATAACTTCGACACCAGCACTTGTTAAATCAATAATAAATGCAGATAATCCTTTATGCCCTAATGATTTATCCTTTGTTGCAATTAAAATACCCGTACCTCTAAAAGAACCATTTGAGATAAAAATCTTTGCACCATTTACAACATAACAATCATCTTCTTCAACATATTTAGTTTCAATACTAGCAACGTCACTTCCTGCACCAGCTTCTGTTTGTAAGAATGCACCAATTTTTTTACCACTTGCTAAATTAGGAAGCCATTTTTTCTTTTGTTCTTCCGTACCATAAGTTAATATAGGTCCACAACATAAAGAAGTATGAGCTGCAATAAAAACGCCAGATGATGCACAAGCTTTTGAAATTTCTTCAACTGTTAATATATATGAAAAGTAATCCATACCAGCCCCACCATACTCTTCTGGAATGTATGTACCCATAAAACCTAATTCACTATATTGATCTATTAGTGACTTTGGTATTTCATGCTTTTCATCAATCAAAATTGCTAAGGGTTTTACTTCTTTTTTAACAAAGTCTACTAAACTATCTATTAATACCTTATGGTCTTCACTTAGTTCAAAATTCATACTTTTCTCCTAGATTTGTAATAGTGATATTATAAAGTGAAAAGATGACATTTTAATGATATAAAAATAGATTTTAATAAGAGGTATTTATCTTTGATTATCTTCTAAAAGAAAATACAAAGATAAATAAATATATCGTGTTAATTTAAGATTTGTTGAGGTTTTTTTCTTCTTTTTCTTCATCATCTCCCAAAAGAATACTCTTTCCTAAATTTTTACCCATTAGTTGTGGTCTTTCAAGTAAAAAGTATAATATCAATCCAATAACAACTGCATATATAGTTGATTTAGGATCTGGCATTGATAAAGTAATAGCAACTATACCAGTAATAATAAATTAATTATATTGCAGTCAATAGTATATTTTGTATATTTGAACTTGTATAGGAATATTTGCTCAAGAGCCTGTAGCTATTATTAAATAATCATAAAATATTTAAATTATTTAAAACCCTTCATTGATTTTAAAATTATATTTATAAATAACGAAAATAGTATTTTTAAGAATAAATTTCTATGTATTTTAGACTTCTTAATAAAATGAAAATCTGTAACCACTATTAGAAGCTGCTTTAATATAAATTGTAGGTATTTTTCTTCTTAATCTTTTGATTAGTGTTCTAATTGAATCTATAGATGCATGTTCACCTTTCCAAACATAGTTTTGGATATTTTCATAAGTAACTAAATTATTTATATTAATTAAAAATAAGTTCAAAAGTAAGTTCTCTTTTTCTGTTAACTCTTTTTCTACATTATTAACTTTTAGTGTCCTTTCTTTAAAATTATAAAAATGATTATCTCCTAAATCAATCTCTTCCTTAGGAATATTACATAATCTATCAACTTTTATCTCTAATTCATCTATGAAAAATGGTTTTTTCATATAATCATGACAACCGATATCATAGGCTTCTTTTATAATATTAAGTTCTACTGTTGATGAAATAATTATAACAGGTACATCTTTATAATATTTTTTGACTTCATTTAAAATTTTTATTCCATCTACATTTGGAACATGTATATCAATGATAAAACAGGAAAACCCATTAGTTATATTATCATAAGCATCTTTACCACATATATAAGAGTATACCTTATAGCCTTTTGAAATGAGTCTTTCTGAAATAATGTTATTTAAAGTTTGATTATCTTCTAGGAGTAATATTTTCAATATCTAATCCTTGTAGTGGCATTTGGATTTTGAAAATTACATTTTGGTTTTTATTTTTAACTGATACTTTCCCAGACATTCTATCCTCAATTATGACTTTTGCCATATATAAGCCAATCCCTGTACCATTGTTTTTTGTAGTAAAATATGGGTTAAATACCAAGTCTATTATATCAGAATCAATTGCTCCTGCATTATCAATAATGTTAACAATACAATTATTTTTATTTTGACTAACTTTTATTGTAATTATTCCTTTGAAATCATGCTTCTTACAAATATTTATAATTTTAGTTTTTGCATTATTAATTATGTTTAATAAAACTTGTTTAACTTCATTCTTAAATCCATACACAAAAACTTCTTCTTTATTTTTATATTCATATTTTATTTGTATATTGGAATAAAATATATCTTTTCCAATTATTTTAAAAATTTCTTCTATAGATTTCTTTATTCCAAACTTATTTTTTACTGATGAGGGTATTAAAAAATTTCTAAAATCAGTTAATGTTTCTGACATATATTGTATTTGAGTCATTGAATCTTTTACAAATTCTGATACTTCTTTTTTATTAATTTTGTTATTTTTATAACTAAATGCAACTTTTTGAATTTGAGCGGATAACTCAACTAGTGGTTCATTCCATTGATGGGCAATAGAAGCTATTAATTCTCCTAATTCTAGAAATTTACTTCTTTGAATGAAAGATTCCTGTATTTTTGTTCTTTCGGTCATATCAGTCATAATACAAACAATACCAGCTATTTCATTATTTTCGTTAAAACATACAGCTTTATTTAAATTATAATACCTTCTATTACCATTCTTTGTATCAAAGTATATTTCATCATCTAATGGCTGTAAAGTTTTCATTATTTTAGCATCAATTATTTTATTTCTATTAGCTACATCTTTAGGAAAAAAATCATAAGCTGTTTTACCTACAACTTCTTCTTTTGAAATATTCGCAAGTTTTGCAAAATGAGTATTACATTTTATAAAGTTTCCTTTGATACTTTTGTAATATATTGGATTAGGAAGAGTGTCTAATAAAACATTTTCAAAATTATTTCTTCTTGCCATTTTAAGGCAATCTTCACCATTCATTACATATCCTTGTTAAAGTATTCAAATTAATATTATACCTTTTTAAGTAAGATAGCAGTACCTAGTCCGCCACCAATACACAAAGAAGCTAGTCCTAATTTTGAATCTTGTCTTTTCATTTCATGAATTAGGGATACAATAATTCTATTTGCACTAGCACCAACTGGATGTCCTAATGCTATTGCACTACCATTTACATTTATTTTATTGTTTAAAGTGTCTTCATTTAAATTAACTTTTTCTTTTAATAATTCAAATACACCTAAAACTTGTGCTGCAAAAGCTTCATTTATTTCTATTACATCAATGTCATTTATATTTACATTTGTTTTATTTAATAACTTTTCAATAGCATAAGCTGGGCTTAATCCCATAAGAGATGGTTCAATGCCAACTTGTGAAATACCAATAATTTCAACTAGTGGAGTTAAACCATATTTTTTTACTGCATCTTCTGATGCTATTAATGTAAAACTTGCACCATCATTTATACCAGAAGAATTTCCAGCAGTTACTGTACCCTTTTCTTTAAAAGCAGGTTTAAGCTTATTTAGTTTTTCAAGAGAAGTTCGTCTATTAATATATTCATCTTTATCAAAAACAACTTCACCTTTTCTTGTTTTAATTATAATTGGAGTTATTTCTTCTTTAAACTTTCCTTCATCATCTGCTTTTATAGCTTTTTCTTGAGAACTTATTGCACATTTATCTTGTAAATCTCTTGTTATATTATATTTTTTGGCTATATTCTCAGCTGTAATTCCCATATGATAACCATCAAAAGCATCTGTTAAGGCATCACTAATTGAATCTATAAGTTTGGTATCCCCATAACCTAATCCATATCTAGCTTTTGACTGTAGTAAGTATGGAGAACTTGACATACTTTCAACTCCTCCAGCTATAATAATACCTTTCTGCTCTGATTTTATTTCAGCGACTGCATTCATTACTGCTTTCATTCCTGAACCACATAACATATTTAAAGAATACCCAACTGTACTTTTTGGAATACCACCATATATTGCAGCTTGTCTTCCTATTCCTTGGGAATGTCCAGCACTTAGAATATTACCAACTATTACTTCATCTACAATATTTACATCAATATTTTTTGTTAAATCCTTGATAACTTGTCCTGCTAATTCACCAGGTTTAACGTCTCTTAAACTTCCTAAATAACTTCCTATAGCACTTCTTTTTGCTTCAACAATATAAACTTTCATTTTTGTCCTTATTTTACTTATCTAAATTGATAGAATATTCTCTATACAGCTTTAAAGTATAAAATAAAATAATGACAATTTTATGATAATGATAAAATTGATAATATATTTTTAATTTTTAGTAGTTAATATTAGTGTTTTCTTCTATTTGCTTACTTAAATTTTCGGCTTAGTAATATTTTTAGTCTATCTTATTGCTAAGCAATATCAAGCATAAATAAATGTACTGATCTTCATCATTACCAATTTCTACAAATACAATTTCATATCTTTGAGATATATCAATACATACTTCTCTAAGTTTTTTATCTATTTTATTATCAAATACTTTTTTTCTATATTTAGCTGGAAATACCAAATGATATAGTAGTAAAGTCTTATTATGACTTTATATATATGTTCATCTCTCATATCTCTATTATAGCTAACTTTTTAGCGACCCAAGGGTACGGGAATTAACCCTTTTTTAGATTAAAAAGCTTGAATCATAATGATATATTCTACTACTATGAAATATACAAAGCAATTTAAAAGTAAATAAGAGATTATAAAAGTTTAATGAAAATATTTTTATAAATAGTAGTAGACAACTGAATAATCAAGGTTTTGCTAATGGACTAAAATTAAAAAAGATGATGGTTTTATACTCAGAAGCTTTTTAAATTATATAAGAATATTTTTAATGTCAAACAGTGTTAAATCAATTTAACAGATTATATAAGCAAACTTAGAAAAAGTGATTAATCAGACCCCATTTTTTCATTAAGTCTCATAAAAGTAGATATAACTTTATGTCAAATATTTTTAACTTGGAATTGTGATGACTTGATAAATTCATTTCAGAGTACTTAAGGCTTTTTATTTATTTAGATTTTTTTATTTTTTATTGTATGCAAGTGAAATTAAAATAAGATATAATAATAAGATATAAAATAAATGGGAATTATAAATGAAAATATGTAGTTTAAATATCGTTAATTATAAGCAATTCAAAGATTTAAAACTAGACCTCACTTATCCCTTAGGGCACAAAAAAGAAGGTAAGCCTTTAGATAAGATTTGTATCATAGGACAAAGTGGTACGGGAAAAACTAACTTATTAAATATAATTAAAAAATCAGTTATAGATTTTTCATTCTTTGATACAAATAAGTATTTACCTTTTAAAGAATTTTCTAAAAAAAGTAATGAAGACTCATATATAACTAGTAAATTTATGACACAAAGTGATTTGTCATGTGATACATTATTTACAAAAACAAGCTCAAAAATAACAGTTAGTAATGATATAAAATTAATAGAATCATTAGATAATGAAAAAATATATTTCGTAGGAGCAAATAAACTATCTCTAGGTAATAATCCTAAGCAAAAAAAAATGACAAATTCTGATTCAGCTTTACTAGATGGGTTTAAGAAGTATAGAATAACAATCCTTAGAAATGGAGCTGATATTTATGGTGTTGAAGGATTTGAGAATAAACTAAACTCGATAGATGGAAAAATATCGACTATAAATAAAAAATATAATACCGTATCAGAATCTATAAATATGTTTAAATCTGATAATTTTATACATAGAAATATAATTAATATAAATGATCAAGATAATAATTCATGGGAATTAATAAAAGATAGAATAGAAGATTATAAAAATGGCTATTCTCAATATATAAATAAGCTTACAAATAAACTTTTAAATGATGATGATTATGGTAAGAACGATTACAAAAATGATGTAAAATCTTGGGAAAATGAAAATGAAAATATTTTAGATAATATTTCAGTAAAATTAAATTCTGTTTTAAGTAAATTTAATTTAATTTTAACAAAAATAGATGCTAATCAAAAAAGCTATAATGATTTAATCATAAAAGATTTATCAAACGATAATATTATAAAATATGATGATTTAAGCACAGGAACAAAAAACTTACTCTCTACTTTTATACCTCTAAAAATATATAAACCAAAAGATAGTATGATACTTATTGATGAACCTGAAATATCATTTTATCCAGATATTCAAACTCAATTAACACAGCTATACACAGAAGTAGGTATAAATAATCAGCTTATAATAGCTACGCATTCTCCATTAATTGCTTCAAGTTTTGAACCTTGGGAAATAGTAGAGTTAAAATTTGATAAGAATAATCAAGTATATAGAGATTTGTATTTTAAAGGGGATAATCATAAAGATAACTATGTTTTAGATCCAAGACTATTAACTTGGACAAGTATTTTAACAGATATTTTTGATTTAAAAGAGGATTCAAATTTTACATTTAGAGAAAAAGGATTGATGGCTTATTCAGCATTAAAAGCTGAAATAAAAGCTATAAGTAATAAAAAAGAAAAAGAAGAAAAATTCAAAGAGTTACAAAAACTATCAGTAAAACTAGGTTTGAATAATTAATGCGAAAGATAGATAAAAATATAATTCAATCAGCTGATTATAAGACATACTTAGAAAGTTTAACTGGTATAAATCATCCTAAATATAATAGTTCAAAGTTTAAATATTACCATGATATTAAAATGAGCCTTTTAAAGTCTCAAAATGCACTTTGTGCCTATACAGAGCAGTTATTATGTGATAGTGATTATATCACTTCTAATAATTGGGATGATAAAAAATATACAAGAGAATTAACACAAGAAGATAAACATGCAATTCAAGGAGACTTGGAACATTTTGATGAAAGTTTAAAAACAAATAAGGCTTGGCTATGGAGTAATCTTTTTGTAGTAGCTACTCATAATAATTGTAGAATTAAAGGAAGTAAATCTATCGACTATATTTTAAAACCTGATGATGTAAATTATGACCCTTATAAATATTTGGAGTTTGATTATGAAACAGGTCTCTTTAATCCTAAGCATAATTTAACTCAAAGCGAAAAAGATAAAGTTGAGTATATGATAGGAACACTTGGTATTAATTGTATTCATATTCAACGAATAAAATATCTAAAAATGTTAAAAGACAGAAAAGATATTGGATTAGATACAAATCCTTATCAATATATTACTGCATGGGATATGACACTTAAAAATTTAGAGAATAAATAAATAAAAAATATGCTAAAATATATTTTTTTGTCAAAAACTCCTTAAAAAACTCATCAATATCAACATCTGTATTTTTACTATTTTTGAAGTCGAGTATAAGAAATTAAAAGCTTACAATAGTAGATGATTGTTTTCTTATACAACTAACTAAAAACTGGTCTAAAAAAGCTTCTATCGTAACTAATAATGCAGTTTGTTTCTTCTGCATATTTAAATGCTTCTATACATTCTTTATCATTAAAAGAGTTATTTCTATATTTTTCGTAAGTTTCAAAACTTGGAAATGTAAATAATGCTAATGCTACATTATTTTTTCCTTCTGAAGGAAGAAAATAACCATGATGATTGCCTCCAAACTTATTTACTAATGGAATCCATAATTTTGCATAATGTTCAAACTCTTTTATTTTCTTTGGGTCTATAATATAATTTAAATAACATGTAATCATTTTAATTTTCCTCTCTTTGTATAGCTACTTGTTAAACCTTTCCTCATAGCTTCAATTAGCTTATCTGTAGCCTTTGTATCAGTAAATAACTCAAAAGCCAATACTCCTTGATATAAAAGCATATCTTCTCCATCTTTAGCTTTTAAGTTCATAGCTAATGCTAGTCTTAAAAAAGGAGTTTGTTTGCCATAAATACAATCAAAGGCAAAAGAAGCTTTTTTAAATAATTTTTCTAATAATTTTTTATCACAAGGATATAAGTCATCTTTTAAACCTGCACTTGTAGAGTTTATTACTAAGTCAAAATTATTCATTTTAAAGTTATCCCAAGTATAAGTATTTATTCCTAAATTTATAAAAAATTCTAGTTTGTTTTGACTTCTATTTAATAAAAAAACTTCTTTCTTCTCTTGTTTTAAAGCAACTGCGATAGCTCGTGCAGTTCCACCTGCTCCAATAATTAATATTTTATTAAGCTTTCCAAAACTTTTGACAGCTTTTAAGAAACCTAAGCCATCAGTATTGTAAGCTAGGATTTTATCATTTTTTTTGATATATGTATTTACAGCACCAATATGCTTAGCAATACCTACTACCTCATCAGCTTGCCTGTAAGCTTCTTCTTTATGTGGTACAGTTATATTAGCACCATAAAAATCATTTGTTAAAAAAGTATCTTTTAGTTCATTTCCATTAAGTAAATGCTTTGTTTCGTAATTTGCATCTATATTTAAATACTTAAACCCTGCATTGTGCATTTGTGGAGATTTAGAATGTTCAACTGGATTACCAAATATTACAAATTTTTTAATATTTTTCATTTTACTTCTTGTTGTCATAAGTTTTAATTAGGATATCTTTATAATGATTTAAATCTTTCATTAACGAATCATCATGATCATTGATATCAGGATGATACTTTCTTGCTAATATTTTATATGTCTTTTTAATTTCATCTTTTGTAGGATCACTTGTAAAACCAAAAAAATCTTTTGCTTTTTTTATATCATTAATTCCACTATAAGTGTTAGGATTAAAACCATTAAAATTATTATTATTATTATAACCTTGTGATTTAAAATGAAATTGATTTTTTGATTTTAGTTTTTTGTATATAAAAAAATATATCATCACAAAAAGTACAAATATTATGATTAAAAATGTTCCAAAATTTGTAAATATCAGATATATAATATAAAAAAATATAGACAGTCGTATAATTTTTCCCAATTCTTTTCCCATTGTAAAACTTCAAACCTTTAAACTTTATATTTATTTGAAATGAATTGTACAATATTCTTTTATTTAAACAGTTTAAATATTAATAAAATCTTTTATCATTAAAGTATTGTCTGTCCATATACATTAAGAATAACTTAAGCAAAGTGATTATTTATATTCTCATATAGCTTTATAGTATATTTTCAAGCCATATTTACAATTATTAAAAAATAAATTTTGTATTTTTTTTAACTTAAATTTATTTAAATTCTTTTATATAGCATATTTATTTGAAATATATAGTATAAATTTTAAAATTATTAGTTTTTATGTTTTATAGTCATATCATAAATAAAAAGAATTGGAATATATATATTTATATTTTAAAAAGGAAAATTATGGGCTGGTTTAAAAATTTAATAAAAAGTGCGGGATATTTCTTTACTGGAACATATAATGGAAATGAAGGCAATGATAATATTTATGCTGCATCTTTAAATTTAGGTTGGGGAAGTGGAATTTTAACTAAAGGTGGAGATGATAGCGTAACCGCAGCTGGATTTAATCTAAAAATAGTTGATACTTGGGGAGATTTAAGAGTTTTTGGGGCAGGAGCTTGGACTGATATTTCAAAAACGGGAAATGGAAATTTATCTTATTTTGGAGCTAGTGGAGGATTACGAATAAATCATCAAGGTGAGAGGGGAGATATAAAACTAAGAAGTGTTTCTATTAATAGTGTAATAACAAGAATAGGACGAATTGGAAATATGAATATTTGGGGAGCAGGATTACGAACTCAATATAAGCTATATACAACAATAGGAGATATAACCATACGAGGTATTGCTGCATATATTGATGTACAAAGGGGAAGTGCAAATATATTGAAAATGATGCCAAATAATGTTAGAGATATCCTGCAAAATTTAGGTTTAAGTGTTGGAATGAACTTGAAACAAATGTTTCAACAACAATTTGGAGATGAAGCTTCGAGAGGAAATGTAAATATTTTAGGAGCTGGTGCTTATATACGAGTTAATAGTACAGTAGATTATGGAGATTTAACTGGTTATACCCTAGCTGGATATGGGTCATTTACAAGAATAGGAATTAGTTCAAATATAAACTTAAAAGTAGCAGGTATTAATAATTCTATTAAACATCATTCAAAATATGGAAATACAAAAGTAATAGCGCTTGGTGGAAGAAATTATATAGAAAGAAAGGGACAGTATATAAATGATGGCTCAAATGGAAATGTACATGCAAGCATAGCAGGCTTACGAAATAATATTTATCATGGAACTGATTATGGAAATACCACTTTATATGGAGCAGCAATAAGTACTTTAGTCACAAGAGAGGGATTAGTTGGAAATGTAAATATTTATGGAATTGGTTTTGATACAGAAATAAATATCAAAATGCTAAGAGGAGCTTTAACATATATTGGGGCAGGAGCATCTAATAGAATTAATATAAGTGGATATAAAAATTTTCAAAATAACATACATTATAATCCAAGTTCTTATGAATCTTATAAATCAAACATAAATTTTGTAGGATTATACAATAAAGTAAATCATACAACAGAGTATGGGGATATCACCGTAAGAGGTGGTGGTGGATATACCCAAGTAAAAAGAAGAGCTAAACATTCAAATTTAAGAGCATTTTTAGCAGGCTATGGAAATCAAGTTGAATTAAACTCACTAAGTGGAAACTATACTTTTAAAGGAGCTGGTATTGCAAATATCTTAAAAAATAATTCCAAAGATGGTTATACTTTTGTACTTGCAGCTGGTGTTGGAAATTCTTTAACTAGAAGAGGAAATGGTGATGGCAATATCATTTTACTAGGTGGGGGAAATCATATTTCTTGGAAAGGAAGAGGGAATTTAAGAGCTAAACTAGGTGGAACTACTGTTAATCATCTTACAAAAGAAGGTGATGGAAATAATGAATTTATTTTAGGTGGGGTGTATGGCAATATAGTAAATGTAAAAGGTAATGGACGACTTATATTAGGTGGATTAGGATTTATAAATAAAGTAAAAAAAGAAGGAAATGGAAAAACTATTATTGTTTTATTTGGTGGAGTAAATATCTATCATCAACAAGGAAGTGGAAATATATATGCTTTTATGTTAGGTGGAGGAAATATTTTAAACAAAGAAGGAAGAGGAAGTATATATACTTTAATGGCTGGAGGAGTAAATTCTATATTTCAAAAAGGAAAAGGAAATATTTATGCAGGTCTTTTAGGTGGAGGAAATATCATTACTAAATTAGGTGATGGTGATATATATACCTTGCTTGCAGGAGGAGCAAATGTTTTAACTCATATAGGAGATGGAAAAAGTATTGCTCTTATGTTTGGAGGAGTTAATGTCTTAACTAAAATAGGAGATGGCTTAAGTGTAGCTGTTATGTTTGGAACTGCAAATGTATTTACACATATAGGAGATGGCGATTCAATTGCTGTTATGATAGGAACATATAATATTTTTACTAAAGTTGGTGGAGAAAAAGGAGATTTAAATATAGCTGTTATGTTAGGTTCTGGAAATGTATTTACTCAAATAGGAGATGGGGATACTTATGCTTTTATGGCAGGTTCTGTTAATATTTTTACTAAAGTAGGAAATGGAAGAACAATAGTAGGAATGATATCAAATGCAAATATCTTCACTCACATAGGTAAGGGAATGACTATAGCTTTAATGAGTGGGAACTTAAATATTGCTACAAAAATAGGAGATGGCTTAACTATAGGTGTATTGTATCAAGGAACTATTGGAAATATATTTACACATATAGGAAATGGCAAGACATTTGCATTGCTTTTAGGAAGTACAAATATATTTACAAAAGTAGGAAATGGAATGACTATGGCTGTTATGCAAGGAAGTGGTAATGTCTTTACTCATGTAGGAGATGGAATAAGTGCAGCTGTTATGATAGGAGCTGGAAGTGTTTTTACAAAAGTAGGAGATGATATAACTATAGCTTTAATGTTTGCTCCTCCTAAAAATGTACCTTTTTCAGTAGGAAATATCTTTACTCATATAGGAGATGGAATAAGTTTAGCTGTAATGTATGGTGGAAAAGCCAATATCTTTACTAAAGTAGGAGATGGTTTAAGCATAGCTGTTATGATAGGTGGACATGCCAATATATTTACACATATAGGAGATGGAGTTAGTGTAGCATTAATGGCAAATGCAAGTGCAAATATATATACCAAAGTAGGAAATGGCTTAACCTTAGCCTTAATGCAAGGACAAGCTAATATCATGACTCATATAGGAGATGGTATAAGCGTAGGACTTGCCCATGGAAAAGCTAATATTATTACAAAAGTAGGAAATGGTGAGCTAGGAGTTGGTTTATATGGAAAATTAAATATAGTAACACATTATAGTAGTAAAAAAAGTAATACCTTTGCTTTAGTAAAAGGAGATCTTAATATCATAACAAAAATAGGACCACTTGAAGGATTAAATATAACCATAAATCCTCTTGATGGAAAAGTAAGTGATCCTGTCGCACAAGAAGATAGATTTTTAGCAAGAGGAGATTTAAGCTCAAATCCAATGAAAGTATTAAATTCTGTAGTTGATGGTATGAAAAACCTAGCAAGTTCCACATATAAAGACTTGAAAAATTCAAATGGTGGAATGTTAAGTGTAGTTGCTATTGGAAAAGCAAATATTATAACACATATAGGAAGAGGTGCTACAAATGTAATAGTTCACGGAAAGGCAAATATCATTACAAAAGTAGGAAATGGAAGAAGTATAGTTTTTGCAAATGGACAATCTAATATTATAACAACAGTAGGAGATGGAGATAGTTTGTATGGTGTTAGAGGGAAATTTAATATAATTACAAAAGTAGGTTCAGGCTCTAGTGTTGCTATTGCCAAAGGAAGAGGAAATATCATCACTAAAATAGGAGATGGTTTACATATAGGATTAATGCACGGAAAAGGAAATCTACATACCGTTGTAGGTGATGGTATGGTAATAAATGGACAAATTGGAAGCTTTAATATCAATACTAAAGTAGGAGATGGTACAAGTATTTCTGTAGCAAAAGGAAAATATAATTTAAATATACAATATGGAGATGGCTTAGGAATATATGCAGGATTTGGAAGAAGCAATATATCTATTAAAATAGGAAACGGCGATTATTATGGCTTAGCCTTTGAGCTTAATAAAGGAAAATTTAAAGACAATGCAAAGAAAGCAGTACAATCACTTTTAAAAGAATTAAAAGGAACAGGAATTTCAATTTTAGCAAGTGGAACTATTTCACGATTGGTAAATGGAAAAGAAGATGTAGCTGATACTTCAGATAAAAAAAGTAGTCAACAAATGCAAGCTCCTGTTAATTTAGAAGGAAGTTCTTATTCTTTAGAAGAAGAAAAAGTCAATGATGAAAATACAAATGATTTAAGTTCAAGTGTCACTAAAACTAATGAAGATGGAAATGAAAATAATTATGATAAAAAAAATACCGAAGGTAGTAGTTCATCAAATCTTGAAAATAGAACTAAAAACAAAACAAATAAATCACAAAAAGCTCAAGATAATGCCACTAAAGATAAAAACAAAGCTAAAAGAGATGCTAGCAAAGCACAAAATAAAATAGACGATAAAAATCAAAAAGTTACTGCTTTAAGAAATAAAACCAATGAAGTTAGCAAAAAAGATTTAAAACAAAATGCAAGTAAAATACAAAACTTTATTCAAGAAGAATTAAGTAATGAAAGTTCATATTATAATATGAAACAAGAAAGTACAAAGCCAAGTGTACTTAATAGCAAAGCAAAAAATAAAAAACTATTACATAATACAAATGCACAATATAATCTTAAACAAGAAACTAAAAATATAACAATAAGTGTACAAAGTATGGGTATTTATATAGGTGAGGGACATAAATCTAATACTATAATATTAGATAATAACTTTAAAAGTGGAGATAGCCGTTGGATTAAGTTTGAAATAGGTAATTTGGTAAAAGCAATTAAGATAAAAATAGAATTTATTAAAAATACAATTAAATTAAGTACACTTGAAGCAAAATATTCTATAAATAATAGAAATTGTAATTTTAATAAAGATGGTATTTCTACATCTTTAGCTAGTACTTCAACATCTATTGGGTATGGAATTAAAAATGTAAATATCAATGGGACACAAAAAGTAGGTACTATAAATCAAAACGGTATGATATACGACTTAAATATAAATAGTAAAAAAGATATAAATACCTATAAATATATATTAATTCAAAGAAACTCTATTAATCAAGATATTAATAGTAAAATACTTAATTTAAGTAATATCAAAATTATTTCTAATAATCAAGATATTACAAAACATATTCAATATATGAAAATGTCTTCTTTATGGAATGATAATTATAAGGAATCAAATTTAATTGATAATGATAACAATACTTTTACACATACTTCAGGTAAAGATAGTAATCCTTGGATTCAAATAAAATTAGATAAAAAATATAATATAGATGAGTTAGAAATCACAGGAAGAAAAAACTTTGACCACAGAAATAAAAATATACAAGTATACTTATCAAATGAAGATTTAAGTGAACAAAATATAAAGCTTGTAAACCCTAATACATACAAAACATATAAAATAATTTTTAATGGTAGCTCAGGAAGTTTAGAAAAAGAACAATTAAGATTAAATACAATAAAAAATACTAGCTTAGACGAAGAACAAAATGTACAAGTAGACTTAAATATAATCCAAAATGGAAGTTCACTAAGAAATGAGTTTTCAAAAATGCAAAATGATATTAATTCACATATAAAAAAATATAGTAAAAAAGTAAAAGATACACTAAAAAAAGTAAAAAGCAAAACGCAAAGTGCATCAAATAAAACAGATATTACAAAACAACAAAAAGAAAGTCAAAATAGTAATATTAAAGCCAATGAAAGAAAAGCTAAAGCAATAGAAGCTTCAAGTAAACATAAAGAAAAATCAACCAAAGCAATAAATGATTCAAAATTAGCAAATATAAAAGCTGATGAAAGAAAAGCTAAAGCAATAGAAGCTTCAAATAAGTATGAAAATAAATCTCAAAATGTAAGATATAATGCACAAGAAGAAAACTATAGAACTAATACTTTTAAAATACAAAATACTTTAAAATCAAATTCTTTAAATACAAACACATCTTTTATAAATTTATTTAACAAATCAAGTATCAAAGGTGTAAATGTAATAAAAAATTCTCTTATAAAATCTTCTGCAAGTGCTTGGAATGCAGGTGCGTTTTCTAATAAATATTTAGATAAGGATGGGAGAGTAAGTACCACTGTACTTGAAACTAATACAGCAAGAATGATAGGTCTTTCATATAAAGATAAAGACCAACATTATTTCACTATTGATTATGCACTTTTTTTAGAAAAAGGAGGATATATATTTATTACTGAAAAAGGTATAGGAAAAAGAACAAGATCACAAGAAAGATATACAACGGGTGATGTTTTATCAGTGCAAAGAGAGGGTAATATAGTTTCATATTTAAAAAATGAAAGAGTATTTTACACTTCAAATACTAAATCAAAAGGAAAAATATATTTAGATACTTCTTTAAATGATAAAGGTGCTACATTGATGAATATAGTAATTGAAAAAAATATATATTTTATAAAAGGGCTTAGTAAAGAAAATAATGATTTTATTAAAACTTCATCTTATGGATGGAATTCAGAAGTTTTTTCAAAAGATTTTATAAGTATTGATGGAAGTGTTAGTGCCACAGCAAAAGAAACAAACAAAGCCAGAATGTTTGGCTTATCAAATAATAATGGAAATTCTAGTTATCAAAGTATTGATTATGCAGTATATTTAGATAATTTTGGACAATTATTAGTGTATGAAAATGCTAATTTAAAAGGAAATTTTGGAAGGTATCAAGCAGGAGATAGATTTAGTGTTCAAAGAAAAAATGGCAATATTTATTATCTAAAAAATGATAAGATTTTTTATACTTCTTTAATAAAATCAACTCAAAAGTTATACTTAGATAGTTCATTTAGAGATACAAATGCTACTTTAGTAGATGTTAATATAAAAGATGATTTTTTTACTTCCATTGAAGGAGTGGAAGTCACTAATAATAGTCTTAAAAAAACAGGAAATAATTCTTGGAATACAGGAGCATTTTTAGCTAAAACAATTCAAAGTGATGGAAGTGTTCATTTTAGTGTAGATGAAACTAGAACGAATAAAGCCATAGGTTTATCATATAACAAACAAGACAATAAAAGTTTTTATACAATAGATTATGCCATTTATTTAAATTCAAATTCACAGTTTTATATTATGGAGCAAGGAAGTGGAAAAGCATTTTTAAGAATATATAAAAAAGAAGATACATTTAACATTCAAAGAGATGGTTCTTTTATAAAATATTATCATAATAAAAATCTTATATATACTTCACAAAGTACATCTAATAAAAAACTATATGTTCAAACTGCTTTATATGATAAGGGTGCTACATTTACTAATATTGTATTAAAAAATAAAACTTTACTTAAAAAAGATACTTCAGATATACATTCTATACAAGATATTGATAAAGATGCACTTATAAATAGTTTAAATGAGGCAAAAATAGCCTTAAGAATAAATATGAGAAGTAACAATATAGGAAGTTCTGAAAATTATTCTAATATGAAAGATAAAATTAATGCTTTAAAATCAAAAATAAGTTTTTATAAAAATACTTTAAATACTATAAATGAACTTAGAAAAGATATAAACAATACTAATAATGAAGATAGTTCAAGTATTAAAAAAAGATATTCAATGAATGAGCTTCCTTCTAAACAAGAAGGAATAGCTGTTAATTTTAATGGAAAACACTTAGGAGAGAAAGATTTATTAGATAATGACAATTTCTCAGTTTCTAATTTAGAAACTATTTTAAATAAATTAGCACCTAATATAAACAGTGAAATAAAAACCTTAAGTAATATAGATACAATTAGTACAAAAGAAAGAACATTTTTCAATGATATTAAAAAAGTTATTTCAAATCCACAAATTCTTCATCTAAAATTATCAGATACAATTACTGCTATGCTTGTATCTAAGGATAAAGATTTTGCATATGCTATTTTCCAAGGAGATAAAAAGCCTTTAGTAGATGCTACAGGGTCTTTAAGAAATCAATTTAATGTCTCATCTCATACATTAGATTATATTTCCTTGAAGTCATTACAAGAAAATGGTTCAAGTGGATTATCTTCATTAGTTTCAATTCTTGCATCAAGTGATTTTAACACACTAGATGAAATGCAAAAAAGTAAAATCTTTAGCGAACAAGAAAGAAGTATATATATTAAAAATACATTATATTCAAGTAGAATGTGGAAAAGTGAACACATAACTTCTATTTTAGAAAGTATTGATTCTATGAGAGAGAAAGATAAATATATACTTTCTATTAAAGATAAAGAACTTCAAGAAATTTATAGACAAGAAAAGTCTTTTTCAAGTCAAAATATAGTAAATGATACAAATAATATAAATTCTAACGACAAATCAAACAACTTAGAAGATAGTAATTTTGCCAATAATGATACAAGTTCTTATGATAACTCTGATGATAATTCTAATAATAGCAATACAAATCTTAAAGATGAATCACATGGTTTTAAAAATGTATTTTCTACTAATACAAAAGATATTTTAAAAGCTATTGATCAAGGAGTAAGTACTGTATCTTTAAATCAAAATATAAATACAAAATTTGAAGATATTATTTCTTTAAATACTTCTCTTCAACATAAAGATTTAAGCTCTTTACAGTTTTCTAAAAAACACATAAAGACTTTACAAAGAGATGGAAAAATTAGCTTAGTTACAAATATAGAAGATAAAGAAATTACTTTCAAATCTAATAATAGTGAAAATTCCTATAATTATAAAGCGATTTATAATGAAATAGATAAGAAGTATGATATTTTTTACAAAACTGAAAATAACTCTTATAATTCTTTAAAAATATTTGAAGGTTATAATACAAATAATTTAGAATTAAATAAAAATAATGTTAAAAACCTAATTAAAGTTGATGGAGTTAAAACACAATATTTTAATGGTGGAAAGAAAATAAAACTAGAAACATCTTTAGGAGAAGTATATAATATTGAATTAAATAAAGACAATAAAACATATAGTATATATAAAGAAATACATAATAAACAAGTACAACTTAAAGTTAATGAACACACTTTTAATGAAGGAGATAATCCAAAATTAATTTTAGATAAAAATGCAAAAAGAAATTTGAAAAATATTGATTTTGAAGAAATATATAATAATGCAATTAACAATGGTATAAAAGCCCAAAACTCAGATGGTGATCTTTTTCATGATAGTTTACCTTCTTATGTATCAAGTGCATTAGATAAAAACAATATAAAATTAGAAGTATATGAACAAAATGAAAATGGTGAATATAAGAATATACTTGAGTTACTTAATAATTCTGTAGAGTATGAAAAATCTGTAAAAATAATAAGAGAAGAGCTTAATGGTAAGTATGTTTATAGTATTGCCAATACAAATAATGAAGGTCTTATAAGTAAAAAAGCTAGTATTTCAAATAAAAGTAATTCTTTATTTTTAGCTATAGATTCACAGATTAATGAACAAAACTATGAAATAGTAACTAATGCTTTAATGGAAAATAAATTAGAAATTACAAATTCACTTGAAAGTAAAAAGTCAATTGAAAAACTTAGGGAAAAAACAGCACTTGCAGCAAATAAAGCCATAAGTAAAGTAGCAAAAGAAATGTTAAGCGAAATGAATATAGGAGATTTACGAGTAGATTATAAAGATCAAATCTACTCAGCAATGAAATCAACACTTATTCAATATGGTATATCATATTTTTTTACACCTCTAATTAAAGTAGCCTTAGGAGCCATTATAGGAAATCCAATCCCAAATGCTGTAAAAACTTTAATAGCAAAAATTGTGACCACTGCAATTGATAGTTTTTTAACACAGTTTGTATTGCCAAGTAAGAATTTAAAACCAAATGCAGTTCAAAATATAGATATGAAAAATGACACTATAAGTAAATTTGTTGAGACAGCATTAGAAACATCAGTTAATACCGTTGTTTGTGGAATTAACAATGGCTTACATACAGGGCTTTATGCAGGTATTTCAAATGCAGCTAATATTAAAAAGAACACATCTGAGGCTAAATATACTAATGAGATTGCTTACTCATATCAACAAGCTATATTAGGTGAAGTAGCTTCAAGTATAGTTGTAGCTGCTTCTAAAGTAAAACTTTTAAAAGAAGGGAAATATTTTGAGATAAATAAAGAAGAAGTTCGACAAGCACTTAAAAAAGCTTTTAATAATTCAATTATTATTGGTAAAAAAATAGCCAATCAAGAAAAAATCAATAATTATTCAATCTTAAGTAGTATGAAAAATAAGACAAGTTGGCTAGAAATGAAAGAAAAGTTTTTGCATAGAGCTGGATCTCAAATAGCAGCTGAAGTGGGTTCAGGATATTTAGAAACAGTTACTCACAAAGAACATCAAAAAAATGATACTGATAATATGCAATATAGTATGTATGATGGTTCTGAGTCTGGATATAATACTTTATATGCAATGCTAGCTAATGCCTCAGGTTCCATGATGTTTAACTCTATACATATTTTAGTTGGACGGGCTCAAAAGTATACTTATGGTATAAATACCCAAGATGGCAGTATTAAAGGTGCACAATTTAGTCATTATTTAAAAGATTTAATTACAAAAAATAAAGGAAATGTTGAACTAGAGCATGGTTTTAAAAGTGGCTTAGCTAATTTATCAAGATTAAATAATACAAATGTTGTAAATACACAAAACAAAGAAAGTATAAATATATTATTAGCTGGTTTATTTTTTGAACTTAATGCAAATGCAAGAGAAGCAATAGAAAAAAACATAAGCCAAGGAACGCAAGATTTAGATATAACTAGAAATGAAAATCTTGATTTGGCATTTAAAAAGTTTAATATAACTTATAAAAGTATGCTAGATAATATTAAAAGTATTCAAGAGAATAAAATTTTATCTAATGAAGATAAAGATTTATTAAAAGATACTTTAAAAAATAAATTACCAATACTTAAACAAAATGTTCTAAATATTCAAAACTCTATTCCAAATGAAGATAATCATCTAAAAAAACAATTAAGTAATTCCTTAAATATTATTGATGCAATTACTCAAACATTAGATGGAAATACACAAACGAATAAAACAATTATTTCACCTTATGATAAAAATCATAGTATTGTTTTTAATCAAGAGTTAAATAGAACTTCAAAAATTGGAAATAAATATTTGTTAATTGAAAAAGTATATTACAATGAAGATGGTCAAAAAATTATAGTATCACCTTTTATTGATATTCCTATTGGTGCTGAAGTAATTACTCTTCGTCAATATGGAAATACTTTTAAATATATGGAAAATGGAAAAGAAAAAACAATGAAAAAGCAAAATAAGAATGATGCTTCGCTTAATCTTAGTAGTGCCTTGTTTGAAACTTTTGATTTAGATTTTGATGATAAAAAACTTAAAAATATAATAGATATTACAAATAAAGTATATGAAAACAATATGAACATAGGACATTTAAATCAGACTAAACCTCACCATGAAGTAAAATTGGATTTTTGGGATAATTTAGGTCAAACAAAACTAGACAACTTAAATCAAGAAAATGTCAAGAATAAAATGACTAATTATGATCATCAAATTATTATACAAACCCAAGATGATGAAACAGTAAGACAGTATGCTACAAATTTAGCACAAAAACATCCAAAGCAAACTACTATTATTCAGATGAGCAAAGATGGAAGTTACAAAGTAGTTTATGGGAAAAGAATATCTGAAATTAGAGGAAAATTAAGAATAAGTCCTGTTGGGTATGGAAATATAACTGTAGAGAACAATAAAAAACTTGGGGGTAGAAGTGTTGAAGAACTTGCACAAAATTTACAAATATTAAATAATGATTTAACTAATGCAGAAATAAAGAATGTGAGTTTAGTTAGTTGTAAGCTAGGAAGCCATGACAATATAACATCTGATTTTGGAAAACAGTTATTTGATACACTTCCACAATATCATATAAATGCTGATGTAAGTGTGCGTAGTAATTATATAGCAGTTCAAAGTGATGGAACAAAAATTACTTCAGATACGGGAGATGGAAACTGGACTCATAAAAATTTTAAAGATAAAATTATATATAGAAGAGATGAAAGTAAAAATTTACTCAAAGTATCTAGTTTTAATAATGATACAAACCAATTATTAACTAATGAGGCAAATAGATTAATAGTAGCAAACAAGGATTTAAGTGCTGTTGATATCAATAAAGTAGGAAATAGTTTATTAGAAAATTCTATACAAAAACATAGCAAGAATATCACAACTATTGACAATGATAAAATAGAAGATATAAATAATGATATGGAAAAACTACAAGAAGCAAGTGTAATAAATAAAGATTATTATGAAAAAAATAACAATGCAATAAGTGAAGATGATAATCAAGAAAAAGAAAGAAGTCAAAAGAGAAGTATAAGTGGAAATATTCAGATAAATGTAGGAGATGGTGAACATACTACTTTATATAAAGGCAGTAATAATATAGATATAAAAATAGGAGATGGTGGACATAAAACAGGAATGTTTGGCGATAATAATATCTTAATAAGTATAGGAGATAGAAGTGTTAATCAAAAACATACTCAAAAAATAGGTGAGTATGTAGCTTTTGAAGGGGCACAAATATTAATAGGACAAAGAAATATAGATTATAATTATGGAAATAGAAATGATTTTATAGTTATGCTTGATAAATCTATTCCTGTATTGCCTTTTGTAAATCCGTTTCATGGGGCTAGTGGTATTGCACAAACACTTAAAAAAATAGCCCTATCAAATAAAGATGAACAAGAAAATCTTTGGAGTTTTCAAAAAGCAAAAATATTTTCAAATTCTATGAGTGTATTAGATATCACAAGTTCTGTAGAATATACAACTTTATTAGATATAAACACTCAAAACCAAGTATCAAGTAGAGGTGTCAAATATGATACAGAAGCCTATTTAAATAATCGTATAAGTGGGGGAAATGGTTCTGGTGATTTAAAAGTAGAATATAAAGATAGTTTTAAGACATATCTTAAAGATAGTGGAAAAGCAAAATTTACAAAAATGAAAGAAGCTATTCAAAATACATCTATAAACTTTACACATGCAGGAAGAGGATCTGATATTATCTTAGCAAATGGAAATTTTTCTTTTATTTTCGCTGATAATATTCAGTCAATATTAGATACAACAATAGCATCATTTTTTGGAATAATGCAACAAGGGTTTACAAGTACAGGTGCGCCTACAAATACTTTTACATTTTCTTATAGTGATTTAAATACACAAATAGGAAATCAGATTAAAAACAAATTAGCCTTATTAACAGAAGATGTAACAATAGGAGAGCTACTTAATTATGATTATAATGAAAGTGGGCATATATATTCAAAAGATGGAAAAAATTTAAATATAAAAAATTTAATAAAAGAGTTATTTTCTACAATTTTAAAAGATAGTTATAAAGATGTATATTCAGTATTTTCAAATCCTACAAAAATATGGAATACTATTAAAGCTATGGGATCAACGGGTGTTGATACTATTAAAAATGGTCTTGAAGCATTAGGAATACCTATACATTCTACACCAGAGACAAAAGAAGAGTCTTTAAGTATTGATACAAGTAATGAAGATACTAATAAACCTTTTGGTTTTTCAGAATTAACTATGCCTTCTATTTTTACTATTTTTAAAATACCTTCAATACTAAATAAAATTCCAGCTTTGCTAAGAGATTTAAAAAAATCTCTTGTAAGTGATGTTGCTAATATGAAAGATAAAATGCTAGATTTTTTTACACAAACTGGATATATGAAAGATGATGGAGATTTAATATTAAGTCTTGGGTCTTCTAATTTTGTTTGGGGAGGTCATGGAAAAGATTTAATAGCATTACTTGGAACAAATAATAATGTTTGGGCAGGAGCTGGTGATGATGTTGCTTATTTAATGGGTGAGGGAAATACTTTTTCTGGAAATACAGGAAATGATACTGCTATTTTAATGGGACAAAATCATATGTTCATTGGTGGAAGAGGAGATGATTTTGCAGTATCTTCTGGAAGATATAATACTTTAATAAGTGGAGCTGGAAATGATCAATTATGGGTATTTGGAACACGTGGGAGAGTTACTGCTGGTAGTGGAGATGATTATGTAGTTGCAACGGGGAACTCTCATGATATTAATACAGGAAGTGGAGATGACTTTAGTGTTGTTATGGGAGCTAACAATCTTGTTTTTTTAGGAGATGGAGATGATTGGGCTAAAATCTTTGGAAATAAAAACAAAGTTATTGGTGGTGAAGGTAAAGATACCATTGATATATATTCATATAAGGGAATTATTGAAACAGGAAAAGACAATGATACTGTTAAGCTTAGAGCTAAATCAAACAGCAATGCAATTTATACAGGAGATGGTGCTGATACGATTTTTGTAGGTGGATTAAATAATAAATACTTAAGTGGACAAGGTGCTGATATATTTGTAATGACTAAAGAAAATATTGAGGGAGAAATTTTAGATATTAGTAGTGAAGATTTTATTATATTTAATAACTTTTCATATAAAAATATTTGGTTTGAGAAAAAAACAAATGATTTAATTATACATACTAACAATGAACTTGAAAAAGATACAAATAGCTTAAATACTCAAAAATGGTTTGAAGAGTTTGGTGCATTACAAGTAAGTGATTATTTTGAAGATGATAGTAAACGTGCTTCCATTGTAACTAGTGCTACGACAAATAGTAAGGGAGAAATTGTTTCTTATACTTACTTAGATAATAATACAATTGATAAACTAGTTGAGATTATGGCAACTGCTAATCCAAGTAAAGGTGAAGATGGATTTATGAGTAATAAATCAGATACTTTTATAGGACAAATTGAATTATCATGGAGTCAAGGAAAAGATAAACTAGTGGCTTAAAGAATATTTCATATATTCAAATGAATAATGAATCCTTATTTTAGCTAAGTTTAATTATAAAATATAAATTTAAAACTTATTATATGTTTTATTTTTCTATCGTATAATAAAGAAAAAAGGATAAATGATGGAAGATATATATGCAGACACAATAGTTGGAATTAACTTTAATAATGGTGTTGTAAAAATGGTTTTAGCAAATCAAGATTTAGAAAATATATTATCACAAGATGATAAAACCAATAATGATATAAAAATGAAAAGTACAAAGGTTATAAATATGTCATTACCAGGGTTTTTATATTCTGTTTCAGTAATTGAGAATCTACTAAAAGATCAAAAAATGATTGATACAATTGAAGCATATAAAAAAGCAGGTATTTTAAAATCAGACGATAAAAAAGTTAAATAAAAATATACCTATTTAATTTAAACATAACTTTTAATTTGGAGGTATCCATATTCTTTTACTTTAAATAATATTTTTAAAGGATACAAAATGATATTAAAAATAAATAAATATTCTAATAATATAATTAAATTTATTTTGACATATCTTATTATATTATTATTAGTTCATATATCTATGTATTCTAAAGATATAAATTTAGCTTATACCTTTATAAAAAATGATATTGTTTTTATAAATAAGTGTGATAAACAATCTTGGTGTACGCTAAAAGATAAATCTGGATATATTCAAAGATTTAACTTTGTTAAAGTAGACAATCTTTTTTACAAAGCCTTATATACAAATTATAAATATAAAAAAATTTCCAATTTAAAAAACAAAAAAAAATTACTAAGATATATGAATGATATAATTAGTTTTGCCAATAAAAATGAAAGATATAACTTTGAATTTGGTTTTATTAAAGTTTTAAGAATTGAAGAATTTAATAAAAAAATAAAAATAAAAAAACTGGTAAAAATAGACAAGAAAATAAATTTAAATAAAAAAATATTAACTTTTAATGATATTTTAAAACAGTGGTATCAAATTGATGAAGATTTAAAAAAGCTAAGGAATCAACAAAAAATACTTAAAGCAACTATTAATCATAAAAAACTTGGATACTTGCCTGATATTGAGTTTGAATATAATCTAAATCATTTAAAAAAAGACATGGAAAAAAATAATATAGCTTATGATGAATATAAAAATTCATTTTCAATTAATACACAAGTAAACTTATATGATTTTGGATTAAGAAATACATTAATTAATACATACAAAAAAGATATAGAAATAAAAAATTTAGAAATATGTGAGCAAAAGATACATATATCTATAAACCTTTTAGATATTTATATTGGAATATATAAACAAAGAAAAACTTTAAAAATTTTATATAAATTATTGTATTTATATGAGAAAAAACATACAATGAAAGCAAGACTTTTAAAGCAAGGTTTAATAGCTTCTATAAATACTTTATATGAGCAAGATGAAATATTAAATCTAAAAAATAAAATTACCTTTGAAAATACTAAATTACAAGATAATGTTAATAAACTATATTATAAAACACAAATACTTTTATTAGATGATATATATTTAGAAGAAATAAAAATAAAAGAGAAGTTATATATTAATGGCTTCTCAAATCATAATATACGAACAATAATCAGCAAAAAACAAATACAAAAAATACATAATGAAATAAAATTTTACAAAAAAAGCAATATGCCTAAAATTAAAATTTATTACAATAATACTTTTTATAATGAATATAATGACAAGATACATACTTCTTTTGATTATAGACAAAGAGATTATTCTATTGGTTTTAGAATATCTTGGAATTTTTCTACTTATTTTAAAAATAACTTTGAAAAAATAAAAAAACAATTAGAAATCAAAAATCATATTATTTCTTATAATAAATATAAAAAAGACTTTCAAATAAATATAAAAAATAAATATATTCAAATTCAAGCTTTCAATGTATTTTCAAAACATCAATTAGAACTATTAAATAATGCAAAACTGGCTATTAAAATCAATGAACGATTATATGAACAAGGTTTTGAATATAAGTATAAAATTTTAGAATCAAATATTAAATTGTTAAATATTGATTATTTATTAGAAAGTAAAAAAATTGAAAATGATAAAAATAAAAAATATTTATCATTATTACTTGAAAAGGAAAACTTATGCATTCATCTTTAATAGCTTTACAAATTATTGCTAGATTTCATGATATTTCTATTAATATAGAAAATATTATAAATCAATATGCTTTAGAAGAAAATGAACCAAGTCAAGATGAAGTATTATTAATTGCAAAAGAGCAAGGTTTTAAAATAAAAATAAAAAATTTTGATATGGAAGATATAGTTGATAATTATCCTTTTCCTTTGATGGTAGAATTAAAAGATAATACTTATTGTGTAGTTTTAAAAGCAAATAAAGATAAAAAAGAAGTCGTTGTTTTTTTTACTAATAAAAAAGAGCCTGAGATTTTAAGCTTTGAGAATATTGATAGTTTAAAAGCTTCTTATTTTGTAATGTCTGAAAAAATATTTACAAATAAATTAAAATTTTCTTTTGCTTGGTTTTTTAGGCAAGTATTACATCATAAGCAAGTTATGTCTCATATATTATTAGCTTCATTTGTAATACAATTATTTGCACTAGTTACTCCTTTATTTACACAAGTTATTTTGGATAAAGTAATAGCACATGGGAGCTTGTCTACTTTAAAAGTAATAGGTTTTGCTTTTATAACTGTTGGAATTTTTGATTTTTTATTAAATGTTGTACGAAACTATGTATTTTTTCATACATCTTCAAAAATGGATGCCACTTTAGGAGCAAAATTATTCAAGCATTTGGTAAGTTTGCCTATATCATATTTTGAAAGTAGAAAAGTAGGAAATATAACCGCAAGAATTGGTGAGCTTGATCAAATACGAGATTTTATAGCTGATAAATCTATTAATGTTATTTTGGACTTATTATTTTCTGTTGTTTTTATAGTAATAATGTTTTTTTATAGTGTAAAACTTACTTTTTTAGTCTTAGGTATTGTTACATTAATAGCAATTATATATGTAGTGTTTACTCCATTATTAAGACGAAAACTAGAAGAAAAATTTCAAATGTCAGCTCATTCAAATTCTTATTTAGTTGAATCAATTACGGGCATTCAAACAGTTAAGTCATTAAATGTTGAAGCTTCCATGCAAAAAAAATGGGATAATCATCTAGCTAAGTATGTTGAAGCTGGTTTTGATTTATCAAAACTATCAAATATTTTAAGTGGTTTTAGTATGTTTTTAAAACAATTAATGACTATTGGTATTTTGTATTTTGGAGTTTTACTAGTAATTGAACAAAAGCTTTCAGTTGGGCAATTAATAGCATTTCAAATGTTCGCAAATCAATTTATTGGTCCAGTTTTAAGGCTTGTAAATTTATGGAATGATTTACAACAAGTATTATTATCAGTTGATAGAATAGGTGATATTTTAAATACTCCAAGGGAACAAGATGTGGAAAATGCCATTACTTTGGAGACATTAAAAGGTGAAATTAGATTTGAAAATGTAAATTTTAAATATTCTCTTAATACTCCTAATGTTTTAAACAATATCAATATGACAATAAAAGCAGGTCAAACTATTGGTTTAGTTGGAAGAAGTGGAAGTGGAAAAAGTACAATTACAAAGTTAATACAACGCCTTTATGTTATTAACTCAGGAATGATTTATATAGATGGAGTTGACTTAAGACATTTAAATCCAAAATGGTTAAGATCTCATATAGGTGTAGTTTTACAAGAAAATTATTTATTTAGTGGAAGCATAAAAGATAATATAAGTTTATCCAAACCTAGTTCATCTATTGATGAGATTATTAATGCCTCTATGATAGCTGGAGCGCATGAATTTATAAGTGAATTTACCGAAGGTTATGATACTTTTGTAGGTGAGAGAGGATCTTCTTTATCAGGTGGTCAAAAACAAAGAATTGCAATAGCAAGAGCGCTTATTACTAATCCTAGAGTATTGATTTTTGATGAAGCTACATCAGCACTTGATTATGAATCTGAAAAAATAATCCAAGATAATATGGAAAAAATTAAACATAACCGTACCATGCTAATAATAGCACATCGCTTATCAACGGTAAGAAAATGTGATGTTATTTATGCTTTGGACAAAGGGGAGATTATTGAATTTGGTTCGCATGATGAACTAATGGAGCAAAAAGCTTATTATTATAACTTAATAAATCAACAGGATTTAAGATGAAAAAATTATTTCATAAAATTATTCACTATATTGGAAATAAAGCAGTTGGTAATAAATATTTATTACAAGATAAACACAGTTTTAAACCTATGCTTATAGAAATAGAAGACAGACCAGTTAGTCCTGTTGGGAATTTTATTTTATGGACTATTATCATAGTCTTTTTTTTATCTTTAGCTGGACTTTATATAGCTAAGATTGATGTAGTTGTAACTGCACGAGGTAAATTAATTCCATCAGGAGATGTAAAAACAGTACAAGCTACATATAATGGAATAATTACAAAAATTTTAGTAAAAGAAGGTGATATAGTAAAAAAAGGTGATATTTTAATTAAAACAGATATTAATATAATCCAAACTAAAATTTTAAGTACACAAGAAGAGTATAATAATTTGCTAATAAAAGAAAGAAGATTAAATGCACATTTGAACAAATCATCTTTTAGTTTTGATAAATTTATGAATAAAAAACAATACACTTATGAACAAAATATATTTGAAAATGAAAATCAAGGTCTAAGTAAAAAGAAAGCAGTAGTTGAAGCAAAAACTAAAGGAGTAAAAGAACAAATTGAGATTATACTTTTAGAGAAAAATTCCAAAATGGCTACTTATAATTTAGAAAAATTAAAAGAAAAACAATTAAAAAAAGTCATTGATATAATTCCTAGAATTAATTACGAAACTACTTATTATAAAGTACTATCCCTAAAACAAGATATTAAAAGTTATGCTAATAAATTTTTAGTATTAAATAAAAAATTAAAAGAATTAGAATATGAAAAAAAACTACTTGATTTTACTGCTAAGTCTAAATATTATACACAGATAATTGAAACAAGAAAAAAAATAGATGAGGCAAAATCGCAATTAATTACTTTAAATTTGCAAAAAAATAAATATGATATCACATCTCCTGTTGATGGTTATATATTAAAACTTGATATTAACACACTTGATGCAGTAGTAACTCCTGCACAAAAACTTTTAACAATAGTTCCACATAATGTAAAAATGATAGCACAAGTAGATGTCTTAAATAAAGACATAGGATTTATCTTCACTAATATGGAAACATTAATCAAAGTTGATACTTTTGATTTTCAAAAATATGGTTTTATTGAAGCAAAGATTAAAAAAATATCAACTTCTTCAATACAGAGAAAAGAAGTAGGTTTAGTTTACGAAGTATTTTTAGAAATTAATCAAGAATATTTATTATATAATGATAAAAAGAAAATTCTTAAACCTGGTATGACAATAACAGCTGAGCTTAAAGTTGGAAAAAGAAGAGTAATAGAGTTCTTTATTTATCCAGCTATTAAGTATTTGCATGAAGGTATGAGTATTATCTAATTAGGTATTGTATTGATTGAATATAAAAAAAAACAATTTCTTCATAATAGAAAAATAGCCAAGAGGTTTTCTTTAAGTTTTATATTTATAGGTATTTTAGGTATAGTTTTGCTAGATAAATTCATTCAGGTTTTTCTACTTAGCAATGATATGTCTAAGCAAGGTCCTCTTAGTATTGGTATTTTATTTATTATATTTATGGGTATTATTTTGTATTTTTTATTAAGACATATGCAAAGAATAATTTTAAATATAGAAAAATCATATAATGAACTCAAACAACAAGATCAAGATAGGCTCCTTCCTTATGAATTTGCATTAAATAACTCAGTTGATGCAATATATTTATTTACACTAGAAGCAAAGTTTGTTTATGTAAATCAAGCAGCTTGCAATATGGTAGGGTATTTAAAAGAAGAAATGCTAGATATGTTATTAGAAGATATGGATCCAAACTTTGATAGAAATTCTGCTCAAAGTTGTATGATAGAAATTAAAAATTCTAAATATTGGAGAATAGAAACAACACAGAAAAAAAAAGATGGAACAATTTTCCCTGTTGAAGTATCTGGTCATGGGTTCATTTATTCAGGTACAGATTATATTTGTGCCTTTGGTAGAGATATGTCACAAAAACAAGAATATAGAAATAAAATAACAAAAATAAATAGTCAATTAAAAAAATCTTTAGATGAAAAAGAAATTTTATTAAAAGAAATACATCATAGAGTAAAAAATAATATGGAGATAGTATCTTCACTTTTAAATATGCAAGCAAGACGAAGTAGTGATACTCAATTTAAAGATGCTATGAAAAAAAGTCGTAGCCGAATACACACTATGGCATTAGTTCATGAATTTTTATACTTAGGTGAAAACTTAGCTTATATTAATTTTCCCCATTATATTAAAAAATTAGTTTATGATATCAAAGATATTTATATTGGACAAAATATAAAAGTAAATATTTTATTAGACATTGACAAATTAATTGTCTCAACAAATAAATGTATTCAAATTGGTATGGTCTTACACGAACTTTGTGTAAACTCTTTAAAATATGCTTGTAATGAAAATACAGATAATATATTAGCAATTAAAATGAATATTATAGATGAATTTATTCATATTAAAGTAAAAGACAATGGAAAAGGAATTGAAGATATAAAATCTTTATATAAGTACAATTCTATAGGAATGCAATTAGTTCATTCTATCGTGCAAGATCAACTAGATGGAGATGTTGAATTTACTAATAATAGTGGTTTAGAGTGTAATATAAGATTTTTAAAAAAGGAGCTAGTTTATGTCTAAAATAAAAATTCTAATTGTTGAAGATGAGTCAATCATAGCTTTAAATTTAAAAGAAACTTTATTTGAATTGGGTTATGAACCATGTGGTATTGCGCCAAATAAATGCAAAACTATGAAGATTTTAAAACAAGGTCTTATTCCTGATTTAATTTTAATGGATATTTATTTAAAGGGACCCACCACTGGTATACAATTAGCAAAAGAGCTTAAATGTATACTTCCTCATACCCCAATTATATTTTTAACAGCAAACTCTGAACTATCCACTATTAAAGAAGCTTCAGAAACTTTGGCATACGGTTATTTACTAAAACCATATAAAAAAAGTGTTCTTAGTGCAAGCATTGAACTAGCTTTAAAAAAAGCACAAGATGATAGGCATACAAATGAAGAATTAAATGCAGTACAAGCAATAAATAAAATATTAGAGAATAAACTTCTTTTAAATGAAAATCAAGAACAATCTTATATAAAATTAAAATACGGTTATTTATTTGATAAAAAAACTTCATCTTTGTATTATGAAAATGAGTTAATTAAACTAACAAGCAAAGAAGTAGAAATAATCAAAATACTTTGTAAAACTCCAGGATATACTGTATCCCAAGAACAATTAGAATATGCAACTTGGAAAGATGAACCAGCTGGTTATGCTGCCTTTCGTTCACTTTTATTTAGGCTAAGAAATAAAATTCACAAAGATTTAATAGTTAATTACAATAACACTGGTTACAAAATAGAACCCTTATAAAAAATACTACATTTTATTTGTTCTTGCTAAAGCTTTAAATATTTTTATTCTTATATTCTATTTATATGTGATATAATAGCAAAAAGTTTTTACTTTAAAAATAGCTATAAAGCTTTATACAAAAGAAAATTAAGGACATATATTGAAAAAAAATAAACATATTAATAAGATATCTAACTATGCAGTTGTAGGTGGACTTGGAGCATTATTAATTACTGGTTTAGTTTCTTGTGAAGATAGAAGCAATAATCAAGGAAATAGTAATACTTTTACAAATGCAAGTCAAAAACAAGCAGCTTTTGTAATTATTGGACAATCTAGTGATGGAAGATATTCTATTATTGATGAGTTTCCAGCTAGTAAAACAACTATAGTTTTAAGACAAGATGATGGAAGTGAAAGAATATTATCAAAATATGAAATTGATGCTTTAGTTAAAGAAGAATCACTTAAAATTGACAACGGAACATCAGCACTTACAAATCCAAATGCACAAGTATCAAATCAAGGTATGGGTCTTGGGGGAGTTTTATTATCTTCTATTGCAGGAGCTATGATAGGCTCGTATATTGGAAATAAATTATTTAATAATTCAAATTTTAAAAGTCAAAGAAGCTCACAGTATAAATCACCACAAGCTTATAGTAAATCAAAAAACTCATTTTCAAAAGCAGCTGCTTCAAAAAGAACAAGTGCTTCAAATAAAAAAAGTGGCTTTTTTGGAAATAGATCTTCTTCAAAACCTAGACGATCTATGTTTGGTGGCTAGAAGTGAGTAGTAAAATGAACTTAAAAAAATTAAAAGCCTTAGATAATAAATACTTAGAATCTATTGGTTTTTTTTGGCATACAGATGAAGATAAAACATCATATATTGTTGATGAAATTTTAGAAATAAGTACAGAAGAAGCAAATGCCTATTACGCTGCTGCAAATGAATTATATGATATGTTTTGTGAGGCAGGAGATTATGTAATTAAAAATGATTTATTTCATAATATTAATATTCCTTTTAATTTAGTTGATATTATTAAAGAATCATGGGAAGAAGATGTTCACTGGCATTTATATTCAAGATTTGATCTAGCAGGTGGAATAAATGGAAAAGATATAAAACTAATAGAGTTTAACGCAGATACACCTACATCATTATTTGAAACAGCTATCATTCAATGGGCTTTATTAAAATCTAATAACTTAGATGAAACAAGTCAGTTCAATAATTTATATGAAGCAATAAAAGATAACTTTAAACGATTAATTACTCTTGAGGCTAGTGTAGATAAATTTGATGAATATTATTCTAAAATAGGATGGAAAATATTATTTTCATCTATATCTTCTTCAAGTGAAGATGAAAACACAACAAAACTACTTCAACATATTGCTAGTGAAGCAGGATTTAATACACAGTTTGAATATATAGATAAAACACAATTTAGTGATGAAGGAATATTTGCCAAAGATGATCGTTTTGAGTTTTGGTTTAAATTAATTCCTTGGGAAGATATAGCTATTGACCAGAGTGAATTAGCACTTATTTTAACAGACATTATAAAAGATAAAAAAGCTATTATTTTAAACCCTGCTTATACTTTAATGTTTCAATCTAAAGGTTTTATGAAAATATTATGGGACTTATATCCAAATCATCCTTTACTTTTAGAAACATCTTTTGAGCCATTAACAAACAAAAAACAAGTTGAAAAAAGATGTTTTGGTAGAGAAGGTGCTAATATTGCTATTATTAATGCAGATAATTCACTTGAAGTAAAAACAAATGGAGAGTATGAAAACTATAAAGCAATTTACCAAGAATATGTTGAGCTTCCACTTGATGATAATGGATATTCTTATCAAGCAGGCGTATTTTATGCTTATGAAGCTTGTGCATTGGGCTTTAGAAGAGGAAGTAAAATATTAGATAATAATTCTAAGTTTGTAGGGCATTTTATAAAGTCTTAATTCACACACTTATAGTGTAATTGTTTGATTTTTTCTTACAATTCCACTTTTTACTATCTTACAATATACTCCTCTGTGTAACAGCACTAATTTTGGCAGTTTCTCATCAAACACACTTAATTTATTACAAAGCTTACAGTTTTGTGTTATTTCTAATTCTACATCTTCAATAGTTATAATTGTTCCTATAGGATAAGCATGAGGATTAAAATCTAATAAAATATTTTCACCATAAGACCCAAACTCAAGTTCAATATTATTCTCTTTTGCTATATCATAAGCTTTTTTTCCTATAATCATAACTGTACTATTTTCATTTTTCCCTGCAAATTTGTCATTCTTAATACCATAATTTTTTATCATAATCAATTCATCAACAACTGGTCTTTGTTTAGCTTTATTACCTCTTTTTGCACTAAAGGTTTCTATAATATGTCCTATAATATTCATTTATTTATATTTTCCTTTAAAATTTCTAAAAAATCTTTTTTACTCCAACTACCTGGATATTTGTTTAAAAGTTTTTTTTCTTTTGATAAAACAAAAAATGTAGGAGTCATACCTTTGTAATTTTTATCTAAACCAAATGGTAATTTTGTTTGATCAATATCTATTTTCATAAAAATATAATTTTTACTTATAGCTTTTTTAACAATATCTAAACTCAAAACTTCTTTATTCATTATTTTACAAAAATGACAAGTTTTTGAATGTGCATATATTAATAAATACTTGTTATTTATAATTGCATCGTTTAAAATCTTATTTTCTTTCTTATATATAGATAAGTTAGTATTAGTTTGATTTTTGTCTAAATTATATTCATCATATTTCATAAAATATATTGCAAGACTTAATATCTCTTTTGCACTTAGTTTATTTTTCATACTTAATTTTTTATCATAATACTTTAATATATATGGATCACAAATACTATTTTCTAAATTTGGATTATCTAAATAGTCTTGTAAATATTCTTCAATTTCAATTTCTTGCATTTCTTTATCATCTTTATCACCTATGTGTTTTGGACTTCTCATAATCGCATAAGTTATCATATTTATACTTGGTGCTTTTAGATTAAACATTGTATTATTTTTATTAAAAAAGTTTTCTTTTAGTTTTTTCATAGGAATATAGTCTACATGACAAGAAGAACATTTATTTTTAAATAAAAGTTCACCTTTTTTATAATCTTCATTTGCATTTGCATAAATACTAATCACACAAATCAATATACTTAGAATTGTTTTTATCATAAAATCTCCTGATTTAAAATAAAAAAGTATGAAGTATCATAAATTAATACCTTCATACTCTTAAGAATAGATTCAATTAATATTAAACTAGACCTTAAACTATTCCGGGGTTACCTTTAACACCTATTATATCAGGAGTGTCAATTTTTAAATTAGAAATATGTTTTAAGTTTTTCATATATGTTTCAACAGTTTCCCAAATAGGCTCACCTGGTGATTTTGAACCAACAGTAGACCAACCAGCAACTTTATATGATTTGTTAGCTTGTAATTTTTTACCATTTTTAGTAAGTTGCATATTTGTAATTCTTTCACCCATTTTAGCTTTTGGATTAATACGGTAAGATATTCCACCCGTTCTAACCATATCTCCACCTTGTTGATAAAAAGGATCTTCATTAAACAAGTTATCAGCTACATCTTCTAAAATTGCTTTTATACCTGTCCCACTTATATCTCGTGCATATGTTTCTGGATAAGTCATCGCTGTTTGAGTCATAAGGTCATCAAAAGTTATAGTTTGACCAGGCATAATAGTTGTACCCCATCTAAAACCAGGGGATAAAGATATATCAGCACCTTTTACATCAATTAAAGCATCACAAATTATTTGATCCCAAGAACCATTAAAATTACCTCTTCTAAATAATGTTTCATCAGTTGTAGCAATTGGACGCATTAACTCTTTCATAAAAGGAGCTCTTACATCTTGTATATATTTTTTCATTGATTTATCTTCTTTTATTAAATCAGAGAAAATAGGAAGAAGTGTAAATTTAAAGTCTTTTATTTTACCATTTTGAATATCAAGATCAAGTACATTTAAAAATTTACCATTAGACCCTGCATTACAAACATGAGTTACACCCTTTGCATTCTTAACTTTAACTGCTTCAGGAACACCATCATGAGTATGTCCACCCATAATAAAATCAATACCTGTACATACTTGTGCCATTTTTTGATCAACATCAAATCCATTATGAGATAAAACTATAATTGCATCTGGTTTTTCTTCTTCTTTAATAAGATCAACTAATTCTTGCATCTCATCAACTCTAATTCCAAAAGTCCAATCAGGAATAAATCTTTGAGGATTCGCAATAGTTGTATAAGGAAAAGCTTGTCCAATAACAGCAATTTTATTTTTGCCCATTTTTTGCATACTATAAGGTTTAAAAGCTAAGCCTGAATCTTCATCATAAGCATCTGCACCATCCATTAAAGCATCTTCTTTTACAAAAACATTTTGAGCTAAAAATTGGGCATCTAAAGCTTTGATATTTTTAAAAATTTCATCAACTTTATATGTAAATTCCCAATGCCCAACAGCTAAATCAACACCTAATAAGTTCATAGCTCCAACCATATCAGCCCCTCTTGTATAAAGAGCAGTTGCACTACCTTGCCAAGTATCTCCACCATCAAGTAATAAAGTTTTTTCTTTTCCAAAATTATTTCGTAAAAAATCAACTACGGTTTTAATTTGAGCAAAACCACCAACTTTTCCCATAACTTTTGCATGTTTTTCAAAATTAACACTCGAATATGCATATTCAAGTCTTTTATTACCTTTAATACCATAATAATCAAGTAATTTCTCTCCAACTATATGAGGTGGTTTTCCATAATTTCCAAAGAGACCTAAATTAACACTAGGTTCTCTAAAATAAACAGGCAATAATTGTGCATGGCTATCTGTCATATGTAAAAGTCTTACATTGCCAAAGTTTTGTAATTTATAATAATCTTCTAACTTATTAGTATCTATCATTCTTGTATGAGAATTAGCAAAAACAGGAGCAGCACCAAGTACTGCCATCATATATACAAATTCTCTTCTACTAAATTTACTCATTTATGCCTGCCTTTTTCTTTTGTATTATTTTCCAGAACCAATTACCGTAAATCCCATTGAAGCCCAAGCTTGCATTCCACCTCTATAATATTTGATTTTAGAAGCTGGATAACCCATCTTCAATAAAGCATATTTTGATCTCTCAACCATACTTGGAGTTTGTCCACACCAATATCCATTACAGTAAGCTACAATAGTTTTTGCCTTAGAAAAATCTAACTTTCCATTTTTTTCAACAACACCTAAATCATCTTCCATAGCTTCAATTGCAGTATCTTTTGATTCAAAGTTTTTAAAAGGAATATTAATAGCTCCAGGAATTCGTAATCTCTCATACCAACCAGGTGTTCTACTATCAACTATTACAATACTATCATCTTTTTGTGCTTTTTGCATATATTCGATAAATTCTAATTCACCTAAAGTTTCTACACCCTTAGCTAATATTATTGGTTGAGGAGCACCTCTGTTTGTAGTTTCATACAAAGAAGAAATTTTATTTCCTGATTTTTGATTTCTCATGATAGTAAACTTTTCATCATTCAAATTCATGTCTATTGACTTAACACCTTTTTTGATAGCAACAAATTTTGCTGCATAACTTGAAGTAAAAAACAAGCTTGCAATAAAACAAACTAATAATACTTTTTTTGAAGTTTTCATAAAATTCCTTTTATCTTTTATCTCTAATATTTATACTGATCACCTGGCACTGCTAAACGCCAAGTTTCGTTTGCTTCGTCTTTTTGTTGTAAGGCTCTTATCGCAAATGAACAAGCTCTCCAAGCAGCATAAGAAGTTGACACAGTTCCTGTTTTTTTCTTCTTTTTATTAACAATGTCTATTGTTTTTGCACCTAATTTGATAGCTTTTTTTGTAGCATTAATATATTGAGTATTACTCATACCTAATCTTTTAAATTCTACACCTTCTTTTATTGCTATTTTATTAAAAGTTGTAGCTAATGCTAGTACATCATTTATATTATTTTTCTTAGCATTACATACTTCTTTAACATCTACATTTAATGCAATTTTTGTCATTTCGTTTTTTATATATTGCATGTTCAAAACAGTTTCTTTTTGTTCTACAGCTTGAGATGATTTACTACATCCAGATAGAAATAATATACCAGCTAGCATTACTATTGTTGTGTTAAATAATTTTATCATAATCATATTCTCCTTATTTTCTTACATCTGGACCGTCAATATCCATTCCATTTGACATATACGCCATGAAATAAAGTAATTCTTTCATCCATGCACTATTAGCCTTATGAGCATTCTCACCTTGATCTTTGTTACAACCAGCCATTCGGCGCTCTAATGTTCCTAAACTATCCCATTTTAATCTAAATACAGGGAAATGTGTAGTTTGCCCTAAAAGTGGAGACATTTTCTCAGCTCTAACTCTTAAACCAGCACCTTGAACATGACATGTTGCACATGAAAGTTTTAGATATCCTCTTTGTGCATAATATTCTTTTTTACCTCTTTCATAAGCATCAGAAGCTTCTTGGCTATTGATTTTTATATCAACTTTTTTGCTAGCTTCCATACTTGAAAATGAAAAATATGCTTCAAGTTTTGCTATTTTACCTTTTTTCATTTTCCATTTTTTTTCACCATTTGATACTAAACAATCATTAATCGCAGAAGATATAGTAACAACTTCTTTTCTTTTTTCATCAAAAAATGGATAATCACCAGCAATTGTGGGATTTGAAAAACAAGTAGCAAATGATTTACCATTTTTAAATTTTTTATGATAAATAACTTCACCTTCTTCAATAGCATCTTCGTATGGTGGCATCTCTTTTATTTCATCATATTGTTCTTTTGCTTTTTTTGCATAAGAATACGTACCAATTGCAAAATCTTTATGTTTTACATTTTTAGCATAAGACTCTTCTAATTCTTCAACAGTAGAATATGGAAAATGATTAGCTTGATTTTTTGCTGGGTCTTTAAATTTTGACTCAGTATATTTAATTAGAGCTATTCTATCTTTTTCAGCTTGTGCATTAAAACTACTAGCATTTAAAATACAAGCACTTAATGCAACAAAAGCAGTAATTTTTATAGTTTTTACTAACATTATTATTTCCCCTTTAATATTTTGATTTATTTTATTTTAGCTTTACTAACTTGCGTTACTCCTGATAAATCTTTCCATAAAATTACAACTTTATCGCCTTTATTTGCACCTTTAAATTTAAATTTAATATAAGGATTTTTAGATAAAAACTGACTAGTATTTACTTCATAAACTATTTTGTCATTAACACTAGCACTCATATATATAATAAAGTTTGCTGTTTTTTTCTTCTTTTTTGCAAGGAAATGACCTAACATTTCATGTTTTGCAACAGCTTTTACTGTAACTATACCTTTTTTTAATTTTGCTTTTATTCTTGTTTTTTTTGCCATTGTTTACCCTTTTATTTTTATATGTTTTTAATTTTATATTTTAGATATAAAACTAACTCAACCACCACAACCACCAATTGTAACTTTTGTTAATTTTGATGACTTATATAATTTTCCATCAGCTGTTTGTGCAACTGCTGTTATAGTTCCTGTTTTTGCTAGTCTTATTCTTATTGAATAATCAATAATTCCATCTTTTGGAACTGAAAAAACTGCAACTGTACTTTCTGGATTTGCATCTTGAAAAATAGCTACTTTTGTAGCTTTTAATTTTGTAGATACACTCACAGGAATAACAGCACCATTTTCTGCAATATCAGGAGCTTTTAATTTAACTTTACCTTCAATTGCACTAGATGTTCCAAACAATTCTTGCATAGCACTTTCTACTTTTGTAGCATCCCATAATTTTGGATGACTTGTTCTAAAATTAGCTGCACTTAAATTTGCTGGTATCATTGTTACAGCTAAAACACCTACACCTAAACCTAAAAAATTTCTTCTATTCATAATTTCTTCCTTTTATACTAATTAATTGTTTTTAGAAAAGCTACTAATGCTTTAATCTCATCATTGTTTAACCATCCATTTTTACCAAATGCAGGCATAGCTGAGATAGGATTTGTTGTATATGGATCATAAATTTTATCATATAAAGCTTGTTCTGGCCAAGCTGAAAGATATTGTAACTTAGGACCAAAACTTCCAGGGTTTGGTAAATCCTGTCCATTGATTGCATGACAGGATATACAATTACCAAATTTTTTCGTAAGAAAAATTTTTTCACCTTGTTTAACTAATTTATCACTATTTGCAAAACTGCTACTTATTAGTAAACAACTAACAGCAGATGCTATTAGTAAACTTTTTGCTAATTTCATTTATTCTCCTTTTATTTTTTAAAATCTATCATATAATCAACAATTTCATTAAACTGTGCATCAGACAAATCCATATTCCCACCTTTAGGTGGCATCCCATTAATTCCATTAATTCCACTTAAGTAAACTTTATTTATTCCTTTTTGTAAAATTTCATCCCACACAGCTTTATCACCTGGCATTGGAGCACCAACGGCTTCATTTGAATGACATGCACTACAACTTTCATTGTATGCTTTTTTTCCATAAGATATATTTGTTGATTTTTTTTGCTTAGGCAAGTCTTTTAGTGTAGAAATAGCTGGATCAAAACCTGTAATTTCATAAGCTATGCTAACAGGTTTAAATGTATCACAGTTTTTCATACATCTGCTACCTTGTGCAAGTGGTTTTCTGATTTCTTTTAAATCATTTCTTGTAGGATTTACTGGGTAAAAGCCTTTTTCATTTGGCATTTTAATTTTTAAAAACTTTTCTTTATTTAAAACATATTCATCATCTAATTCTTCACCATCAATTGTTATATCATTAATTGATAGCATATATGCTACAAGTGCATATGTTTCATCATTACTTAAACTTTTTGGATTTGGAAAAGGCATGGCTGATTGTATATACCAAAACAAAGTACTAGCATATGGCCAATAACTTCCTATTGTTCTAATTGGAGGCTCATCTCCTTCTTTTAATAATTGATTCTTAAGACTTCCTTGACCACCTGCAAGTGTAGGATAACCACTTCCACCTGTTCCAAACTCACCATGACAATAAGCACACTGAGCTGAGTACAATTCATCACCTAGCTCAACTGAACCACTTCCATTAGGCAATCCTGTACCATCAGGCATAACATCTAAATCCCAAGCTTTTATTTCTTTTTTTGTTGCAACTCTACCATGATTAAAGTTTTTTATATTTTGTTTATTTAAATAATAAGCTTCATATTTTCCATTTTTTATAGGGTAAATAACTGCACCATCTACATTTAATTTTAATTTCTTATTTTTATAATCTGAACTACTTCCAAAAGATGCTGTTACTAATAATGAAGATATTAAAATACCTTTACAAATATTTTTTTTAAGATCTAACATGTACATTATTAACCTCCCCATTGCTTTTAACTTGCCAACCAACTATTGGGTTCCTATGATAAATGCCTTCAACTCCAACATTTTTGATTAGCTTATCAATACTTGGTTGTATATGACCACTATCGTCAATTGCTCTTGAAATTATAACTTTTTCTTTAGCATCCCATTTAATAATATAAGAAAATCTTGTCCAAGCTTTTGGTAAAACTAAACCTTTTAATGAAACTTCAGTCCAGTTTTTACCACCATCAAGTGATATATCAACATGAGTAATAGTTCCTCTACCACTCCAAGCAATACCTGAAATTTCTACTAAATCACCTTTTTTCAAATCTTTCCATGGTTTTTCAGGACAGGGTGAAGTTATAATAGAGTTTACTTCCATTGGCCAGAAAAAGTTAATTCCTTTTCCATTTGCTTGTAACATTGTGTATTTTGAAGTTTCTTCTTTAGAATGCCATGGTTTATTAGAAAATTCTAATCTTTTTAGCCATTTAACATTTAAATTTCCTTCCCAACCTGGAAGTAATAAACGAACAGGATAACCCTGCTCAGGTCGTAATGGTTCTCCATTTTGTCCCCAAACAATCATAGCATCATCTAAGGCTTTTTCAATAGGAATGGTTCTTGCCATTTCAGAATTATCACTACCTTCTGCTAACATCCATTTAGCACTTGCTTTTAATCCTAAATCATCAAGAATAGTTTTTAATCTAACTCCTGTCCATTCAGCACAACTCATCATACCTTTTATAAATTGAAGATTATTAAATTGAGGTCCTCTCCAACCAGTTGAACCATTTGCAGGACATTCTATAAAATAAATTTTTGATTCACTTGGATATCTTTTTAATTCATCCAAAGTTAAAACAAGTGGTTTATCTACAAGCCCATGTATCATTAATCTATATTTAGATGGGTCAATATGAGCAGTTCCACCATGACTTCTTGAAAAAAATAAACCATTTGGAGTTATAATTCCTTCTTGTTCATGAAGTGGGGACATAGAAACTGTAGCATATCTATCACCTGATGATAATAAATCATGTACACGTCTTACATTATTATGTTCATAAGGTGAAGGTATTCCATAAGGATATTTATCTACTTTATCACCTAGCTTCGTACCCCATTTTGCCTGCTTCGTAATTGCTAAATCATCTGCTTGAAGTTTTACTGGTCTTAATATATTTGCACATGCAAGAGCACTTGCAGAATATAAAACAGTTTTTCTAAAAAAGTTTCTTCTAGTATTGTCTTTTTTAGATTTTAAACTTAAATCTAAACTATCAACATTAGCTTTTGTCATTTCTCCCCCTATTTTTATAAACTACAATTAAGTGAAAAAGAATCTTGAATTTTGATCTTAAATTGTATGCAACAGATTATTACTTTTTTTTCACTATTTGTCAATTAATTTTGTCAAGTTTTTTATTTGATATTAATTGCTACTTTCTTGCTACTTAAGTATAATAAAAACGATTTTAATTATAATTTATATAAGAAAATATTATAATACTTATTCTTTTTATCATTTTATTATATTTTATATAAGCAAAATAATTATATAAAATATATAACTTTACTAAAAAATATAATATTATTATATAAGTTAAGTTTAAGCAATTTTTATTACTATATTCTTATTTTAAGGGAACGTTAATGGCTGATAAAATTGTTTTTTTAGAAGAAAATAAGAAAAATAATTTACAAGCTAATGTAGATAAAAAACCTTGGGTAATTCTTATAATTGATGATGAAGAAGAAGTCCATACTTTTACCAAATTAGCTCTGCATGATTTTATATTTGAGAATAAAAAATTATTTATTTTATCCGCAAATAATGCAAAAGATGCTAAGAAAATTTTATTAAACAATACAAAAATATCTTTAGTTTTATTAGATATAGTTATGGAAACAGACAATGCAGGTATTGAAGTAATTGATTTTATTAGAAATAATTTAAAAAATAATTTTATACGAATAGTTATAAGAACTGGACAGCCTGGTCATGTTATAGAAAATGATATTATAAATAATTATGATATAAATGACTATAAAGAAAAAACAGAATTAACAAGTCAAAAACTATATATCACAGTTAGAACTTCTTTAATGCAATATAAACAATTAGTAAAATTGGAAAAAACAAAAAATGACTCTTACAATGCCTTAGTTTATGACTCAACAACAAACTTATTTTCACGAACGAAACTAAAACAAGATTTATTAGATGAAAGGGATTTTGGCATAATTCGAATTAATTTGTATGAATTTAGTACATTTAATAGTGCTTATGGTTATAAAATAGGAGATCAAGTATTAAGAAAAATTGCTTTAAATTTAAAAAAACTTTGTACAGATTATTTTTCTATGTATAGAATAGAATCTGATAATTTTATTATTCTATATCGTAATAAAACAGACGATTACCTTTTAGAAACAGCCAAGAATATTAAAAAATTATTTTTAGATAATAACTTTAGTATTGATGGCTTAATGTTATATATAAAAGTTTATATAGGAATTACAAATTATCCTGATAGTAGCTTAATGAACAAATCACAAATTGCCTTAAATGCAGCAAAAAAGATAAATGATACTAATATAGCTATATATAGTGAAAAATTAAATGAAGTAAAAAGTATTAATACTAATATTTTATGGACAAAACGCTTAACTCAAGCTTTTGAAGAAAATAATATACTTACTTATTATCAATCAATAATTGATTGTAAATCAAAAAAAATAATTAAATATGAAATATTAGTTCGTCTAAAATATAATAATGTAATATATTCTCCAAAGTATTTTTTAAATGCTGCAAGACAAGCTAGATTATTACCTAAAATTACTAGCGTAATATTTGAAAAAGCCTGTAGAAAATTTACAAATACAGATATACATTTTTCTATAAATATATCAGATCAAGACTTATCAAATAGATTTTTTGCTAGTAACGCATATGATTTAGTTAAGAAATATAATATTCACCCAAGCAGAATATCCCTAGAAATATTAGAAGACACAAAACTACATGAAAATGATCAAGCCAAAAAAAATTTAAAAAAATTAAAAAAATTCAACTTTTTAATTTGCATTGATGATTTTGGAATTGAAAATTCAAATTTTTCACAACTTAAGTCTTTAGATGTAGATATTTTAAAAATTGATGGTACCTTTATAAAAGATATAGAATATAATGATAATTCATATCATATAGTTCGTTCAATTACTTCTTATGCACAAAGAATTAACTTAAAAACTACAGCAGAGTATGTACACAATGAAAAAGTATTTGAAATAATAAAAAAGTTAGGAATAACTTATGCTCAAGGTTACTATTTTTCAAAGCCAAAAGAAATTATAATTGATACATAATGAAATTTTGGAATAAGTTATCTATTAAAATACAATTTACATGTATATCAATTTTATTTAGCTCTATAATTATTATTGTTACTGAATTTATTAATTTTGAAAGATTTATTTATAGCGAAATAAAACATTTTAAAAATACAATTACAATTCAAGCTAATTTACTAGCAGATTTTATAGCTCCTTCTTTATTATTTAAAGACTTGCAAGGTGCAAAAACAAGTCTTGAAAAATTAGCAGTAAATAAAAATTTTTTACAAGCTATTATTTACGATAATAACAACAAAGGTTTTATAAGATATAGTCCATATAATTTAGATGATCTAAGTCAAAAGCTAAATAGTTCAAAAATAAATTTAGTAGAAGATAAGATAAATTTTAAATTATTTACACCTTTAATATTCTATATCCAAATCCCTATTAAACATAAAAGTAATATTTTTGGAAGCTTATATATAGAACTTACTAATGCTAGTTTTGTATCTACAATGCAAAAATATTTATTTAATACTATTTTGTTAAATATTCTTGTACTTATTTTAATATCTTTTTTAATAGTTATATTGCTTAATTATATACTAAAACCTATAATATTCTTGGCAAACAAAGTAAAAGAAGTAACTTCATCTCAAGATTATTCAATAAGAATAAAAGACGAATCAAGCAAAGAAATTTCTACTTTATTTCAAATTTTTAATATTTTATTCCAAGATATAGATAAGTTAACAAAAAATTTAAAAGAAAAAGTTTTAGTTAAAAGTAATGAATTAAAGCATACACAAGACATATTATTAGAATCAGATAAAATGTCACTTTTAGGAAACTTAGTAAGTGGTATAGCTCATGAAGTAAATACTCCTTTGGGAAATGCTTTAGTTGGTAGTAGTATTATAAATAAAGAATGTAATAAAATACAAAAAAGCTTAGAAACTAACACATTAAAATATTCAGAATTAAACAATAGTATAGATGTATTACAAAAAACATCAGTCTTATTAAACACTACCTTAGTGTATGCTTCAAATTTAGTAAAAGGGTTTAAGGAGATTTCAGTTGATCAAAGGACAGATGAGTTAAGAAATTTTTTTCTTATTTCTTATTTAAAAGAAATCTTTTTAACAAATAATAATAAATTAAAAAAAATACCTGTGAGTGTTCGCATAAAATATATTAGTAATACAGATACAGATACAGATACAGATATTAAATTAAAATCATTTCCAGGAATTGTTGCACAAATCTTTAATAATCTGATTCAAAATTCTATAATACATGGTTTTGAAAATATACAAAAACAAGCCAAAATAAATATTACTATTTTTGTAAAAAATGATAACTTAATAGTTCATTATTATGACAATGGTAAGGGTATAAAAGAAAATATAATAAATAATATATTTGAACCTTTTATCACAACAAAAAGAAGCGAAGGTAGTTGTGGATTAGGACTAAATATTATCCACAATTTAGTTTTTAAAAAACTAAAAGGTTCTATAAAAGTAATAAGTAAAATAAATCAAGGAAGTAAATTCATACTTACTTTTCCAATTAATTTACATGATAATCTATCTTCAAAATCAAAAACTAAAATACTAAAAAAAGAAACCCAAAACATATATGATATTTAGTTTTAATCTTAAGTTTATCTAGTTAATTTATATTTCTTTTGATTGAAATATAAATACTATGCCCCTAAGTACTTTTGTCTAATTTCATCTTTATTAATAAGGTCTTTAGCTTTGTCTTCTAATACTATATGTCCATTTTCTAAAACATAGGCATAGTCTGAGATACTTAAAGCTGCATAAGCATTTTGTTCTACAAGTAAAATTGTAATACCTTCATCTCTTAGAGTTTGTATAATTTCAAATAACTCACCTATAATCTTAGGAGCAAGTCCTAAAGATGGTTCATCTAACATAAGTAACTTGGGACTTGACATCAAAGCTCTAGCAATGGCTAACATTTGTTGCTCCCCTCCACTCATAGTTCCAGCTAAATCATATCTTTTTTGATCAAGTCTTGTAAACATCTTATACATTTTTTCTTTTAAGTCATCAAATTTATCATCATTATGAAAAGCACCCATTCTTAAGTTTTCTTCTATACTTAGATTAATAAATACTCGTCTACCCTCAGGAACTAAAGCAATACCACTTCTTATTATTTTATGAGTTTTAAGTTTTGATATATTTTGTCCATTAAAAACCAAATTACCTTTTCTTGTTACATCATTTACAATAGCTTGTAAAGTAGATGTTTTCCCTGCTCCGTTTGAGCCAATTAATGAGACTATTTGACCTTTTTTTACTTTAAAATCTATTTTTTTTACTGCTTTTATTAAACCATAATATACTTCCAAATCTTTAATTTTAAGCATGTTTAAAATCTCCTAAATAAGCCTTTATAACTTCTTCATTTTTAATAGCATCTTTGATATGTCCTGTAAAAATAGTTTTACCGTAATCTAAAACCATAACTCTATCACATAATTTATGTACAAACTTCATATCATGCTCTATTAATAAAATAGTAATATCAAATTCATCTCTAATTTTGAAAAATAATTCTGCTAGTTCATGTGTTTCTTTAGGATTCATACCAGCTGCTGGTTCATCTAATAATAAAAGTTGAGGATTTGCAGCTAAAGCTCGTGCAATTTCTACTTTTCGCTGACTTCCATAAGATAATGAAGTAGCTAATTCATCTTTATATTGTACAATATCTAAAATCTCCATAATCTCTATTGCTCTTTGTCTTATTCTTTTTTCTTCTTTAAAGAACCTAGGTAAACGAAAGATTGATTCAATATATGTGTATATAGCTTGATAATCAAAGCCTATTAAAACATTATCCATAACACTCATTGATTTGAATAATCTAATATTTTGAAAAGTTCTTGCAATTCCTCTGTGAACTATTTTATATGGTTTAAGACCATTTATTATTTGCCCATGAAATTTTATATTACCTTTGCTTGGTTGATAATTTCCTGTAATAATGTTAAACATAGTTGTTTTACCAGCCCCATTTGGACCAATAAGACCAAATATCTCTTTTGATTGTATTTCAAAAGATGTATCTTTTATAGCTGTAACACCACCAAAATTTTTACTTACATTACAAACTTCTAAGATCATTTGTTTGCCTTATTTTTTTTAAATAAATCTTTTAATTCTTTTTTACCCATAAAACCTTCTCTTGCAAAAAGCATAACAAAAATAAGAATTAAGGAAAACACTACCATACGCATACCTGGCATTGCATCAGTTTCAAACCCCAATAAATTCATAGGTTCATCTAAAAATCTTGCCCACTCAAGTCCTGCTATTACAAAAATAGTTCCAATAATTGCACCCGTTGTACTTCCAAGACCACCAAGAACTATTATGATTAACAATTGAAATGTTAAGAAAAATGAAAATAAATCTGGCGAAATAGATGTTAAAAGTGCAGCTAATAAACCACCACCAACACCTTCAAAAAATGCCGACGTTGTAAATGCCATAGTTTTTATCTTAAAAGTATTAATTCCCATGGCAGTTGCTGCATCTTCATCATCTCTAACTGCTTTCATAGCTCGACCAAATTTAGAATAAATGATATTAGCAATTCCAAGCACACTTAAAATGGCAATTCCACCTGTCCAATAAAGGTTAGAAGATTCAGGAATTATGGACAAAAAGAAATGATTTTGAAAATATTCAAAGTATAGTTTTAGATAAAAAACCATCAATAAAATGGAAACAACTAACTTATAATATTTTTGAAGTTCCAAGTATAAAAGGAGATTTTATGCAAAGATTAGCTTATGCAAAAAAGCACTTTAAAAAATCTAAAAATGTATATGTTAAATTTATAGAGCAAATAAAATGTAAGAACAGCCAAGATTTAGATGTATTTTTAGAAAATATCATACTCTTAAAAGGTGAAGGTGTTATTATTAAAAAAGGTGATTTAGCATATCAAGAAGGTAGAAGTTCAAATATTTTAAAAGTTAAAAAGTTTTATGATGCTGAGGGTTTAGTTATTGGAATTAATTATAAGAAAAAGAATGAAAATAACAATAAGATAAATAAAAATAAGATAAATAAAAAAATGAAAAGTTTAAAAATAAAACTTCCAAATAATATAATATTCAATTTAGGAGGAGGATTTTCAAATATTCAAAGGATTAATCATCCTAAAATTGGTGATATTATTACTTATAAATATTATGGATTAACAAAATACAAAAAACCAAAATTTGCATCTTTTTTGAGAATTAGAAAAAAAGAATGATAAATAGGCAAAAGTGAAAACGAATTTTAAAGCGTCTGTTTTCAGGACTATACCCAAATATTATCTAATAGTCGTACAGTTTTAAATTTTACAACAATTAATATTATGGTATTTTTTAATTCAACTTTTGTGATTTTTTGAAAGTTTTTATTTACAAACTCAATATATTCTACATTTAAATTTTTTAAAATATTTAACATTTCATTTTTAATAATATTTACATCAAATTCATTCTTAGAAATGATTCTTGAGGCACAATAAAGTGATTTAGAAATCAAAGAAGCTTCTTTTTTTTCTTGTGGCAAAAGATAGGTATTCCTTGAACTAATAGCTAGACCATCATTTTGTCTAAGTGTTTCACAGGCTATAATTTGTGTATTGATAAAAAAGTTTTTTACCATTTTTTGTATTAAAAATAATTGTTGGGCATCTTTTTTGCCAAAATATGAGTTACGAGCTTGAATCAAACCAAATAACTTTAATACCACTTGTAATACACCATTAAAATGATCTGGTCTTGAAAAACCTTCAAGTATATAACTTTGGTTTGGTGATTTAATCAAAACTTCATTTTGTGAATAAATACTTGATATTTCTGGCATAAAAAGATAATCAACTTTAGCTAATGCACATATTTTTATATCGGCTTCTTTTTTTATAGGATAAGAGCTAAAGTCTTCATTTATAGAAAATTGTTTTGGATTAATAAAAATAGAAACAAATACAATATCATTTTGTTTTTTTGCTTCTTTTATTAAAGAAATATGTCCTTCATGTAAGGCTCCCATAGTAGGAACAAAACCCACTTTAGTACTTATACTTCTTCTAATACTTTGAAGCTCTTTCGTACTTTTTATTATCTTCATTTATTTCCTTGTAAGTTTTTTAATATTTATCATCAACATTAGGATTTAATTTTAATAAAACCATATCTGCAATAATATTTCCCAATAATGTTAGTAAGGCTCCAATAATTAGTATTCCCATAATAACAGGATAATCATGAGCTAAGGCACTTTGAAAAAACAACATACCCATACCATCAATAGAAAAAATAGTTTCAAGTATAACTGAACCTCCAATAATACCAGGTAGAGATAGACCTAATAAGGTAATAACAGGAGGGTAAAGGTTTGGCAAAATATAATATCTTAGTATTTGCTTTTTATTTAATCCTCTAGCTTTTGCAAAGAAAATATAATCTGATTTTAGAATATCAATAGTTAAAGACCTAATATATAAAATCAAGCCACCAATTCCCCCAAAAGTTATAATACAAATAGGAAGAATTAAGTGCCAAGCAAAATCTAAATAATATTCTAAACTACCATCATCGCTCATAGAATGAAGTCCTGCAATTGGTAGTATCTCAAGCTTCATGGCAAAAAAAGATACTCCTAATAATGCTAAGTAAAATGAGGGGATGGAAAAACTAACCAAGGATAACTGAGCAGTAAATTTATCAAAAAAACTATTTTTACTGAAAGCTGATTTAATACCAAAATATAAAGAAATAATAAAAATCAAAACCATAGAAATTATATTTATACTTAGTGTTATGGGTAATCTTTGCAAGATTTCATTTTTAACTAACTCACCACTTGTAAAAGATATACCAAAATCAAGTTTAACAATGGCAAAAATCCATGATAAGTATTGTATATGTAAAGGTTTATCTAAACCGTATACTGCCTTTAGCCTTTGTACTGCTTCTTGTGTGATATTTGGATTTAACTCACCACTTGCAAAAAAAGAATTAGGAGCTAAGGAAATAGCAATAAAAGAGATTATACTAATAATAATTAGCATAAGAATAAGATATATTATTTTTCTAAATATTAATTGCATTTACTCTAATCATTGAAAAGCTTTAAAGTTTTATTTTTATTTTCTTGTGGTATTGTATTCCCTTTACAATTCTTCATCAAAAGCCATTTTCAATATATCTTTTTCACTTAATTCTTTAGAAGAATTTATTTTCGGAGGATTTTTTATTAGTAATACTTGTTTTTTTAAATCAAATAAATGATATTTTGATAAATTATTCAATAAAACATCAGTTACCATTTCTTTTTTTAATTCACTTGATTTTAACATATTAGAAATAGCATTCTCTAATTTTAATCTTGTTTTATTAAAAACTCTCTCTTCATCTGTTAAACTTACATATGCTTCATCTAAGTATTGCATAATTAAATCACCTGAGTATTTATATGTAGTAACTCCATTATATACATATTTTTTTGCTTTTATTTTATCCATTAATACACCTGTAAAAATAGAACCTAAAACAGTATTAATTCCATCTAAATTATTAATTGGATTATGTGAGCAAATAAAATCATCTTTAACAATAGATGGTGCAAATTCAATACTTGTAATATGATTTTTTAAAATAATAAAAGAACCATTAACTTCTTTAGGACTACCTTTAAGAGAAGTTAGTTCATTCTTAAAAGCTAAAAAATCTCCACCTACTTTATTTGGTGAACCTATAAGGCTTACAAGCTCATTATCACTAATATCAAAATTACCTTTAACCTCATTAAAAGATAAAGGTAATTTTGATAAATTTGCTAATTTATTAGATAATCTGACATCACTATCTACATTTACAGAATTATTACCAAGGATTTTAAAATTACTAATACCGTGTTTTTCTAACCATTTCTTAATTTCTGATTCATTTGATAAAGATACTATTGGTTTATGTATATACTCAACCATAGATGAACCATTATATTTCCATATTTTTCCTTGTTCATCAAGTGAGGAGAGGATATTGTCTAATTTTATATCTGTATATACATCATTGTCTATTGTATCTGCAATTAAATCTAAGTTTTTTAAAAAATTAGTATGGCAAGAATAATCTTTACCTACAATTATAGGTCCTCCTTGTAAGTCTTTTAGGTGATTAGAAGAACAATCAAAAGATTGTTTAATATATTTAGGACCTCCTATTAATGAATTAATAAGATTAGAAGAACAATCAAATTTATCTTTAATTGTTCGCGGACTTCCTTTTATTGATGATAATTTATTATGCGAACAATCAAAATATCCATTTACTTCTTTTGGACAATAAGACAAGCGAACTAATTTATTATTTGAGCAGTCAAAATCACCAACTTTCTTGGGTGCATCGAATAATGATATCAAATTATTATTTGAACAATTAAAAAAATTACCTACTTTTATTGGACAACCTTCTAAGTTAATTAATTCATTATCAGAAATATCAAAATATCCATCAACTTCTTTAAATTTAATAGATAAAATTTTTCTTGGTAGTTTTCCTTTTAAATTAACATTTCCTTTTACACTAACATATAAATCATCAGAAATACTATATCCTGATATGTCATGCTCTTTTAACCAGTTTTCCACTTGTTCAATAGTATTCATCATTTCCTTTCTATTTTTTATTAAATATTATTTGTTAATATTGTTCTTTATTTTATGATACTAGTTAAATATAATATAGCTTTTTTCTGATCTATATAAAAATCATAATTTTCTAAAAAATTCATACCTAATAAGCCATCTGAAGTATTTTTAGCACTTGTTTTCACAATCAATGCTTTTATATTATATACAATATTATCTTCAACAGCTATTGATTTTAGTTTAATTACTTTAGCCTTTATTGTAGAACTAGCTGTTTGCACTTTAACATTATTTCTTATAATAGAATGTTTAATGTTTTTCATTGATTTTTCATAAATAACAGTACTTGAAGCACCTGTATCTAATAACATATTTAATACTTTACCTTTATTTATCATAACTTTTATCATAAAATTTGTGCCATGTCTTGTTAATTTAACAGATTTTTCAAATCTTTTTGATCCCTCAAATTCAACAGTCTTCTTCTTAACTTTCATCTTTCCATTTCTTTTACCCAAGGCTCCTGAACTGTATCTAATAACAGCTTTAGGAATTACAACTTTTGGTCTTTTATCTATTTTCTTTTTTATAACTTTTTCAGGTGGACTTATGGCATACAATATCATTCTTGCTTGTTTTCCATACAACTGGTCAAATTTTATTTTTTTTAATATATTTGTGGCATCTTTAAGTTGATCTAAATCAAAATATAATTTTCCAAGGACATATGTATAATACTCTTTTTCATATCTTTGCGATATTGCATATTTTACAAAACTTAACAAATGAACCATTTTCTTTTGTTCTAATAAAGTCTCCATAAAAACACCATTAGTTAAGTCAATTTTTTCATGTACTAATACTTGCATTTTTTTATTTAGCATTTTTTTATTTAAATCATATAAAACTTTAATTGAATCAAGATATGATTCTTCTAAATATAAAATTTGGCTATATAAAAAACGTCCTACTATGTTCTTTTTATTTTTATTTAAAAAATAAGAAACTATATTGTTGAGTTCTTTGTCTGATGATTTATTTTTAATTTTATCAAATAAATTTAAAGCTTTGTCATATTTTTTAGCAAAGAGTAATTCTTCAAATAAATCTAATTTATTACTTTCTTCTATACTTTTTTTAGAAATACTTTGTTTTTTGATAAGAGGTTTAACAATAGTTTTTTCATCTAATTTACTTTGTGTTGTTTTAGATTTTTTTGTTTTTCTGGATATTTTCCATTCTTTTATCCTTCTTTGCATGACAATGTTTGCTTCTTCGTCACTTAAGCCTTCTATTTCTTTTTTGATTTCTAAGAGTCTTTTTTCAAAAGCTTCTAATTCCTCAATATTAGTACCATCAATGCCAAATTCTTGCATAGTAGTATCATATATATAATATGCATAATAACCACCACCAGATAAAAGAACAACAATAATTAAAACAATGTATAAAAAGATTTTCATTTATATTCCTTGCTATTGTAAATAATAAAAGTATTATATATATATTTTAATAACAAGATGATTAAAATGTATAAGTATATAGATAATTATCAAATACTATTATTTAAAATTGTTGCTATTTCTTTAATAGATTCTTGGTTTTTTAAATTAAACTTGATTTCTATTCTTCTTGACTTGTTGATATTTTCTTGTCCATTTTTATCTAATACAGGGTCTAAAAAAGACCTTCCACTAGCAAGTAACAATTTTTTTAATTTTAATTTCTTCTCAAAATTCATTGAAAATAAAAATTCCATAACTGAATATGCACGTTTTTGCGAAAGATCAAGATTATACAAAAAAGAACCTTTAGAATTTGTGTGTCCTTCTATTATGATTTTATCAATATGTTTATTAATATTTTCATTTTCTAAAATAGTATTAAAATAGCTATATACAGCTTTTTTCAAAGCTTGTTTTGAATTTTCTTTTAAATCACTTTTACCCTCATCAAATAGAATATTAGCAGATAATTTAATTGAACCATCTATTGGATCAATTTTCATATCTTTTCCAAGTGATTTTTTAAGAAGTTTTATTACTTTGATTTTTATTCCAGTTAAATTTTCAATTTTCAATTTTGTAACTATTATTTTATTTTTTAAGCTTTTTATTGTTTGAGTACTTTGTTCTTCCTTATCTTTGAATAATAAGATGATATTTTCTTTATTTAAAATATTTTTTTCTAATTCATCTATTTTTTTAATTTCAGTTTTTAAAGTATTTTTTATTTTATTTATGTTTTGCTTCAAAATTATAGTATTAAAATTTTGATGTTCCAATTTTAATTTATAATCAGTTTCTAAAAGTATATGTTTTTCTATCTCTTTATTTTTAAAAGATATAGACTGATTTTGCGTTAAAAGTTTTTCTTCTAAAGCTTCTTTATCTAATCTTGATATATTTAATTTATTTTTTGTTTTATTTAATAAATCAATAGTATCTGAAAACTTTTTTGTTTTTGCATCTAATTCTTTTATTTTTTCATCTAATTTATTTTTGTTTTTTTTCAAAGTAAGTTTTTCTTCTATAAATTCTTTCTTTAAAAGTTTAGATTTACTTTCTAACAAAGTATATTTTACAATAATAGCACCAATTAGTAAAATAAAAACAAATAATAATCCAGCCATTAAATCGGCATAAGATATCCAAAAATTTGTATTGTTATTGTTATTATTGTTGTTCATCTTTTATACTTTTATTTAGATTATCTTGAATTAAATCTTGTCCAAAAGTTCTTAAATCACTAGAAATTAATTGAAAAGATGACAATACTGTGTAAATTTCAGCTTTTAAAGCTGTTGAATGTTTAACATAATCTTCAAAAGATTTTGAAGATTGATTAGATTTTTTCATAATTTGAGTATGTAGTTTTTCAAAACTATTTATCATTAAATCTTGTTTTTTTGAACTTTGTTCAAATAAATCAATAATATTCGTATATCTAGTAAAAAGCAATTTTTCTAATTTCTCGTGTTCTTTATTTAAAGATTCTATTGTATTTAGTTTTTCATTACTAATTTTATCTAATTGTTCTACATAAGAACTTGACATAACTATTTGTAATTTATCTGATAATTGTTTAGTATTATTTTGATTTTCAATTATATTAAGAAGGCTAATTTCTTCTGTAGTCCACATTCTATTTTTGTATGTTTGCATTTCATTAAAAATATTGCTTTGTATTTTACTTAAACCTCTTTTTTCAAAAAATATCCATAATAATGATAAAAAAATACCATAAATAGAAGCATAAAATGCAGTTCCTACACCACTTAAAAGTATTGTTATTTCTTTATCTAAATCAGCTTGTGATTGAACTGAAAAATCAGGCATTGAAAGTGCTATTGCTATAAAAGTTCCTAATATACCTAAAGTTGGGAAAACAGATGCTGCTACACTTGCAAAATTATCATTTCTTATTTGTTTTACATAATCATCAAAGAAAACTTCAATATCTCCAAACGATTTTGTTTGATTATTAATACTTAATTTATTTTTATCTAAATGCTCTTCAATAGAAGATAATATTTCTTCAAAAGAATTTTTAAATTTACAAAATGAATACCAAGCATTATGCTTAATAAAAAATATAAATACTAATAAAATGAAAGCTAGAATGATAAGAGTATGTATCTCTATTTTTAAAGAAAAATATTCTAAATAAGCAAGAAATGCACTTATGAAAAATAATAAAGGTAAGAATAATATAGTAAGATATCTAGGTGATGACGATATATTGTTTTGTTTTGTATAAAGCATAATCAATCCTTTGTATTAATAAAAAGTACAAAACAAACTATGAAAAACCACCAGTTTCTTTTTTACCATTTCTCATATATTGCCATAATCTCCTTAAAAAATATACTAAATATAAGGAAATAGAACAAAAACTTTATCAAAAAACTTCTAAAAAGCTATCTAAAACATATTAAGAATATAAATTTAGCTATAATTAAATCTAATTATTTAGTATCTAACTTAGGATAAGAATATGATAAAAGATATAAAACTAAAAAAACTACCAATAGGAATATCTACATTAAGAACTATCATACAAGATAATTATTTGTATGTAGATAAGACGAAAATAGCACTTGACCTTATAAATGGTGACGGGAGATACTTTTTTCTCTCACGTCCACGAAGATTTGGTAAGTCTTTGTTTTTAGATACTTTAAGAACTATTTTTGAGGGTGATAAGGAAGTTTTTAAGGGTCTTTATATTTATGATAAATATGACTTTGTAAAGTATCCCATCATAAGAATTAGTTTTAATGATGGAGATTTTTCTTCTAAGGAATCTTTTCGTAAAACCATTTTAAATATTTTAAAAGAAAATCAAAACAATTTAGATTTAGAATGCCAAGACAAAGAAAATGCTTCTTTTTGTTTTAGAGAACTAATAATAAATGCTAATAAAAAATATAAACAACAAGTAATTATTCTTGTAGATGAATACGATAAACCTATCTTAGATAATATAGAAAATCCTGATGTAGCAAGGATACTGCGAGATGAGTTAAAGAACTTTTATAGTGTTATTAAAGGAGCAGATGAGTACTTACGCTTCGTATTTATAACAGGAGTTTCTAAGTTCTCAAAAGTATCTTTATTTTCAGGACTTAATAATATAAATGATATAACTTTAGATAAAAGTTATTCTACTATTTGTGGATATACTCAAAACGATGTTGAGACATCTTTTAAGGAGCATTTAAAAGGTCAAGACTTTAATAAGATAAGAAAATGGTATAACGGATATAAGTTCTTAGGAGAAGGAGTTTATAATCCTTTTGATATATTACTTTTTATTCAAAAAGGTTTTGTGTACCATAACTACTGGTTTGCAACTGCCACTCCTACATTCTTACTTAAACTAATAGAAAAAAGTAATTATTTCTTACCAAACTTAGAGAACATAGTAAAAGATGAAAGAATGTTAAATAGTTTTGATGTAGATTATATAGAACTAGAAACTCTTATGTGGCAAACAGGGTATTTAACCATAACTCATACACAGACTGTGTTTGATAGCATACAGTATCATCTAGGTATTCCAAACCAAGAAGTAAGACAATCACTGCTTGGAAGTGTCGCTGATTTTATGACTAAAAATCACAATACTGTAGTAAATTCTAACCATATTAAAAAAGCATTATTCACTCAAGACTTTGATACACTGGTGTTACATCTAAAAGCCTTATATGCTTCGATTCCTTATAACTTATTTACTAAAAATGATATGCACACTAAAGAGGGATATTATGTAAGTGTATTTTACTCTTATATGAAAGCCTTAGGATTTGATTTAATAGGAGAAGATTGTACAAACAAAGGAAGAATTGACCTTACTATTAAACTTGATAATTCTATATATATAATAGAGTTTAAAGTAGATGGTACAAGTGCCTTAGCACAAATAAAAGAGAAAAATTATCATGAGAAGTATTTAGATAAAAATTTACCTATTTATCTCTTAGGTATAGAGTTTGATACAAAAAGTAGGAATATATCTAAAATAGTGTGGGAGAGAGTAGAAAAGTAGTGAGAGTGGATTTTAAGATTTAAGTATCAGCTAAATAGTTTCTATTAAATCACCTTTTCTTTGTAATAATAAAACATTATTTTCTTTAGCCATTTTTTTTACATCATTATTGATTCTATCCCTCTTTGTCAATACCAATTAAGAATAAATAAAATCAAAATTATTCAGAGTGTTATTTATTTTTTACTTACTCTTTGACACTCTTTTATAAAATGAATTGCATTTTCTACAGGAACATCAGGCAAAATACCATGACCTAAATTAAAAATATGTCTTTTTCCTTGCATAATTTCTTGTATTTTTTCAACACAAGCAGTTGTTTTTTCTTTTGAGTATAATCTACAAGGTTCCATATTTCCTTGTAATACATATTTGTCACCCAATTTTTCTTTAGCCAAACTCATAGGTGTTCCCCAATCAACTCCAAATACATTAAAGTTTCCATATACTTTATCTAAAAATGCAGGAACTCCTTTTGGAAACATAATAATAGGAATATGTGGATATTTTTCTTTTAAATGTTCAGCAATTTCTACCATATAAGACCAAGAGAACTCATCATACATAGATGGTTCAATAGCAGAAGCCCAAGAGTCAAATATCTGTACCACATCAATACCTGCTTGAATTTGTTTTTCCATATATATTTTAATTGTATCAGTAACTTTTCTTAAAATATTGTGTAATAAGCAAGGATTAGAATACATCATCTTTTTACAAATATTATATGTTTTGCTTCCTTTTCCTTCAATCATATAAGTAGCTAATGTCCAAGGTGAACCTGTAAAACCAATTAGTGCTTTATCATGTGCTAATTCTTCTCTTACAAGTTTAATAGCATCATAGACATAAGTTAGTTTATTTGCAGCTTCCTCTCCTTGTATTAACTCATCTAAATTATCTTGACTTGCAATAGGATTTTTAAAATTAGGACCCTCGCCTTGTATAAATTCTAAGTGCATTCCCATTTCATTTGGAATTACTAAAATATCAGAAAATAAAATAGCAGCATCAACTCCAACTATATCTATTGGTTGTAAGGTAACTTCACAAGCTTTTTTAGGATCATGACAAAGATTTAAAAAATCTCCTGCTTCTTTTCTTACCTTCATATATTGAGGTAAATATCTTCCTGCTTGTCGCATCATCCAAACTGGGGTATAAGGTGTTTCTTTACCAAAACAAGCATCTACAAATATTTTTGACATTTTTTAACCTTTAATTTTTGATTAGTGTTTTCCTACTTTTCCTAAAAAGAAAAGTCCAACAGATAATAAAGCAATAGAAATAGCAAAATAAAGCATATCTAAAGCTCCATCATAGTTTGTGTGTAAAACTTTTTGAAAAAAGCTTACAATGAGTACCATCACAATGACTTTTGCAATTTTATCTTTTAATTGATCAAGTGTCTTAATTGATAAAATACCACTATCTTTATTACTTTGAACTTCATCTATTTTTGAAATAAACAGTTCATACAAACCAAAAGAAAAAATCAATAATACAACAGCAATAAGATATAAATCAACTGCCCCAATGATTTTACTTACTACTATTTCATGAAAATTTTTAGGATGAAGTGAATTCATATATACATTTATAGTATATTTTAAAACTTCATAAATATCCATTGAAGCAATTACAAAAAGTATAATCGCTCCAATTAAACCAAATATTACAGGGAATAAAACAAAAAGTCGAACATTCCACATAGTTTTTTCAAAAAGTTTCTCAAGCATTTTAATCGTTTTCTAATTCAATCCATTTTAAAGCAATACGAACTGAATTAGTTGCAGCCCCTACTCTTACTTGATCAGCTACATTAAAATAATGTAGCATATTGTTAGAATATAAATCTTTTCTTAATCTTCCAACATAAGTTATATCTGTATCTGTTGAAATAATAGGCATAGGATAAGAATTGTTTTTTAAATCATCTATTACTTCTATATTCTCAAACTGTTCTAATGCTGTTCTAACTTCATTTATATTAATATCAATATCTTCATTAAATGTAATAGTAATAGCTTCACTATGGCTTCTTAAGACAGGAACTCTAACACAAGTTGCAGCTATTGCTATATCTTTATGTAAAATTTTTTGTGTTTCATTAATCATTTTCATTTCTTCTTTAGTAAAAGAATTATCTTGTGCTACATCTACTTGTGGTATTACATTTAGTGCTATTTGATGAGCAAATTGTTCTTTCTTACTATCACTTAATTTAAAAGCAAAAAAATCTTGCATTTGAGTAACAAGCTCTTCCATACCAGCTTTTCCAGCACCACTTACTGCTTGATAAGTTGCTACATCTACTCTTTTAATACCATATAAATCATCAAGTGGTTTTAGACTTAAAACCATTTGAATAGTTGAACAATTTGGATTTGCAATAATTCCCGTTTCTTTCCACAAAGCAATATCTTGTGGATTAACTTCAGGTACAACTAAAGGAACATTTTTTTGCATTCTAAAATGACTTGTATTATCAATAACAACAGCACCTGCTTCAACTGCATATTTGGCAAATTGTTCTGATACATTTCCACCAGCACTAAAAAAAGCGATATCTACTTCATTTTCTTCAAAACAAGTATTAGTTAATTCTAGTACTGCATATTCTTTATTTTTATAAGTTATTTTATTACCTATACTTCTTGCACTTGCAAGTGGAACTATATTATTAACTGGAAAATCATAATCTTCCATTACTCTAAAAAGTTCTTCTCCAACTGCGCCAGTTGCACCTACAACTGCTACATTAAATTTTCTCATTTTTATTTATTCCTTATCTTTTTGTATATCATCAATTAAAGAACTTATTTCTTTATCTTTATTTGTATTGTTTTTAAACTCATCACTAGGTGTACTAATTATATCTCCATTAGCATTTCTAATTATAACATTACCATTTTCATCTAATTCTAACTCTTCATCTTCTTTTGGGCATTTTGCAATTGATACAACTTTATCACCTTTTTCAACATTAACAATAATAACACCAGAAGTATTTCGCCCTGCTTTTCTAATACTTTGCATATCAACTCTAATCATTTTTCCAATAGAAGTTAATATCATAAGGTCTTGTGTATCATCAACTAAAACTTCACCGATAACATTACCTGTTTTATTAGATAGTTTCATAGATATAACACCAGAACCAGCTCTATTTGTTAATCTATATTCTTGTACTGTTGTTCTTTTTCCAATACCTTTTTCAGATACACATAATAATTCTTGCTCTTCAGTATCAATAACATCAGCATCTACAACAAAATCTAAATCTCGTTTAAATTTAATACCTCGTACACCTCTTGTAGTTCTACCTTGATCTCGTGTTTTATTAATATCAAATCTAATACATTGACCCAAAGAAGTAAAAATCATCAAGAATTGTGAAGAAGCATCTGTGATTTTAGCAGTTACTATTTCATCAAGTTCATCTAAGACAATAGCTCTTACACCATTTGATCTAATATTTGAAAAATCTGATAGTGATGTTCTTTTTACAATACCATTTTTAGTAAAAAATGCTAAAGATTTACTTTCATCAAAATCACTTGTAGGAATAATTTCCATAATCTTTTCATCAGGTCTTAGGTTAATTAAATTAACAACAGCTTTACCTTTTGCAATTCTACTACCTTCTGGAATTTTATATACCTTTAACCAATATAATTGTCCCATATTTGTAACAAACATCAAGGTATCATGAGTATTTGATACAAAAAATCTTTCGATAAAATCATCATCATGGGTAGTAACAGCAACTTTACCTTTACCACCTCGTCTTTGTTTTTCGTACAATTTAATAGGTACTCTTTTTACATAACCATTATGAGTAATAGTTACAACCATTGGCTCATTTGGAATTAAATCTTCAATATCAATCTCTTCATACGAATCTTCAATTTGAGTTCTTCTTGGAGTTGAGTATTTTTCTTTAATTTCTAATAACTCTTCTTTGATAATCTCATTTAATCTATCTTCTGATTTTAATATAGCTTCAAGCTCAGCAATTAAAGCTAACAATTCTTGATATTCAGCTTCTAATTTATCTCTTTGAAGACCTGTTAATCTTCCTAATCTCATATCTAAAATAGCCTGAGATTGGATTTGTGAAAGCTCAAATCTTTCTTGTAGTTTTTCTCTTGCATTTGCATCATTACTTGAAGCTCTTATGATTTTAACTACTTCATCAATATTATCTAAAGCAATTTTTAAACCTTCTAATATATGAGCTCTAGCTTTTGCCTTTTCTAAATCAAAGATAGTTCTTCTTATAATTACAGTTTTTCTATGCGATAAAAAAACACTTAATACCTCTGGGAGTTTAAATACTTTTGGTTCTTTATTATGAACAGCTAACATAATAATTCCAAAAGTAGTTTCCAGTGGAGTTGATTTATATAAATTATTTAATACAATTTCACCCATAGTATCTTTTTTAAGCTCAATTACAACTCGAATACCATCTCTATCTGATTCATCTCTTACTTCTGAAATACCTTCAATAGCTTTATCTTTTGCCAAATTTGCAATTTGTTCAATTAGGCGTGATTTATTTACTTGATAAGGAAGTTCATCTATTACTATAACTTCTCTTTTTCCTTTGGTTTCTATATGATGTTTTGCTCTAATTTTAACACGACCTCGTCCTGTATTATAAGCATCTATAATTCCACGACGACCAAATATAGTTCCACCTGTTGGAAAATCAGGTCCTTTTATAAACTGCATTAATTCATCAGCTGTAACATCTGGATTATCAATCATATATAAAATTGCATCTAATAACTCAGCTAAATTATGTGGTGGTATTTTTGTAGCCATTCCAACAGCAATACCCTCAGAACCATTCATAAGTAAAGTAGGAACTCTTGTAGGCATAACAGCTGGTTCTCTTACAGTGTCATCATAGTTTGATACAAAATTCACAGTATCTTTGTCAATATCTTTTAATATATCTTCAGAAACTTTTGTCATTCTAGCTTCTGTATATCTCATAGCAGCAGCATTATCACCATCAACAGAACCAAAGTTTCCTTGACCATCTATTAAAGGTTCTCTCATTGAGAAATTTTGAGCCATACGAACAAGTGCATCATAAACAGAAGTATCTCCATGAGGATGGTACTTACCAATAACATCACCCACAATTCTAGCAGACTTTTTATATGCAGCTTTTGAACTTAAATTCAAATCATGCATGGCATATAATATTCTTCGATGAACTGGTTTTAATCCATCTTTAGCATCAGGCAATGCTCGACCAATAATAACACTCATTGAGTAATCTAAATATGAAGATTGTACAGATTTTTCAATATTAATATCAACAATATCTTGGTTTTCGAAAAGGTTTTCCATTTAATAATACCTTAGTATAAAAATTGATTCATAATAGCTAAAAAAAGCTTAGCATTTGTTCAAAAAAATGATTAACACTAAGCTAATTAGCTTTAAGAAAAATTTATATAAGATAAGAATAATTTTGCGATAAGTTATATGATTTTATTTTTCGCTTAAAGCATTTTTATTTATATTTTTCAATGGTTTAAGAATATATTCTAATATAGTTTTAGAACCTGATAATATATTAATATTTGCTACCATTCCTGCTAAAATTGGTAAATCAGGTGCAAAGTTATTGACTTTTACTTTTACTTTTACAAGATAAAAAACATTACCACTTCTATCTTCAAAACTATCAGGGGAAATAGATATTAGTTTTCCTTCAAGTAAACCATATTTTGAAAAGTCATAAGCTGTGATTTCTACAGATACTTTTTGGTCTTTCCATATCAATGCCCTACTTGATGTAGGTATTTTTGCCTCAATTGTTAAAGAAGTATCAATAGGAGTAATCTCAGCCATCTTATCACCAGCTTTAACTATACCACCAAGGGTATAGAAAAATAATTTATTTATGATACCATTTACAGGAGAGATTACAAACTTTCTTAATTCTCTATCTGAGTTTGCTCTGTTTTTTTCTATTAATTTATTAATTTCAGCCTTATAAATAGAATATTTATTTAAGTACCTTGACCTAATCTCTGATTTTACTGTATCTATTTTATAATTAGCTTCTTTTATTTGTTCTTTTATAATAGGTATATTGTTTCTTGTTTCAGAAAGTCTAGTTACTATGTTTTGTTTTTTTGATAATTCATTAATATATTGTTTTTTTGAAACTACTTTATTTCTATATAGTGTGTCTTGTATTTTCATATTTTCTTGTGCTAGATTTAGCTCGATTATTAAGTTGCTTAATTTTGTATTTACTTCTATTAGTTTATATTCTTTTTGTTTGAGTTGATTTCTAGCTGTATCTATTGTATTTTTATTATTTGCCACATCTTCATTAAATATTCTTTTTTCATTTGCTATGATATCAGGTATTTTTTTTCTCATTTCTTTTGGAAAAGTTATTTTCTTTTTATTATCTATGAATGCCTTTAGTCTTATTTCTCTCGCTTTATATGATAATAAATCCATTTTTTTACTTATAGAATCAGCTTTAAAAAAAGCATTTGACAAGGTATAAATCACTTGTCCTTTTTTAACCACTTCTCCTTCACTTACTTTTATCTCAGCTATTATTCCACCTTCAAAGTTTTGTAAAATCTTTGTTTTACCAGAGGGTACAACTTTTCCACTTCCTCTTACAACTTCTTCAACTTCACTAATAGAAGCCCAAATCATAAAAATAATAAAAAATAACATTATAGGGATAACAGAAATATAATAATTCCAACTAGACTCTTCAAATAATTTACTATTCATAACTTACTTCTTTTGTTGTAGTGCATTTAGCACAGAATTTTTAGGACCATCTGCTACAATCTTACCATCTCTTAAGACAATGACTCTATCAACTAGCTCCAAAGCTGCAAATCTATGAGTTATAACTATTAGAGTTTTATCATGTAATATCTCTCTCATATGAGAAATAATAGTTTTTTCCAAGCCTATGTCCAAGCCTGTCGTAGGTTCATCTAATATTAGTATTGAAGGATTTTTTAAAATAGCACGAGCAAGGGCTACTAAATGCCTTTGACCTACAGATAAGTTTGAACCTCTCTCTCCTACTTGTAAGGCATCGCCTTGCCCTGTTTTTTTAACCAAGTCTTCTAAACCTGTTATTTTAATAAGCTCCATCATTTTTTCTTTACTAATTGGTGCTTGTAGCTCGATGTTTTCTTTAAGAGTGCCTGAAAATAAAAATGGCTCTTGAGGCATTACTCCAATATTTTGACGAATTTCAACAGGATGCAGGGTCGATATTTCATGACCATCTAAAAATATACTACCTTTTGATGGCATATCAAGACCTGTTAGAAGTCTTAAAAAAGTTGTTTTTCCTGCTCCTGTTTGACCAATAATTCCTACTTTCTCCCCTGCTTTTATCTTCAAAGAACAATCATCTAATGAAGGATATTTACTATTTTTATAAAAAAAGCTAACCTTAGAAAACTCTATATCACCTTTTAATGTTCCTATTCCTATTTCTAAATTTTTATCATTTTCTAGTGGTAAATGCCAAAAATCATTTATGTTATTTAAAGATTCTTTTATTTCTTTTAGTTTAATTAACATCATAGAAGTTTGAATAATAGGAACCATAGCTCTACTTGTTAAAATAGTAACAGCTATTAAGCCCCCTACAGTTAGGTTTTTATTCGCTATTTCAAAAACTCCTACAACAATTACAAGCATAGTAACAAATTGTACGATTGTTTGTGATAGGTTCATCGAAAATACATTTAAAGATTGAATTCGCAAAGCAACTGAATCTGTAAGGGCTACTAGTTTTCTCCAATTAAAAAGTTTTGTAGCACTTGCATTTGATAATTTGATTATCTCACTACCTTGTATGGTTTCAACTAAAAAGCTATGTTTTGATTGTACATTTTCTATATTCTTTTTACTTAAATTAGATATTGGAATTTGCATAATTATATTAAAGACAAGAATAAACAAAGCCACAAATATAGGCACAGCAGCAACAGCAGGTGATATTATAAAAATCACAGCAACGGCTATAAAGAAAAAAGGTAAATCAATAACTTGCAAAATTGATTTTGTAGCAATAAAATCTCTAATTTGATGTAATTCTCTAAATAAATTAGCCTTAGTACCAACTAACATATTATCGTATTGTGCTTGTATTTGTAAAATTCGTCGCATAAGTTCTTCTTCTAAGTGAACTCCTAATTTTTTACCTACTTTTTCTATTATATGATTTCTAACACTTTTAAAATATATATCAAAAAGTAATATCACAACAACACCACTTGCTAATACGAAAAGTGTTTCAGTAGCATTGTTTGGTACAACTCTATCATATACACTCATAGTAAACAAAGGAACAGCAAGAGCAAAAAGGTTAATAAAGAATGTTAAAAATCCTATTTCAATATATGATCTCCAAAATGTTTTAACAGGGTCCCAAAACCAACTTTTATTTTTATCAATTTCTAATGTATCTACTTTTTTAGGATCTCTAAAAATTAAAATCGAAGTTTTGAATTTTTTTAAAAATCTAAAATTTTCTTTTATTTTTTTATTTGTAATTGGATCGTATAGATAAACATCTCTATCTTTTTTTAAGAGTATAAAAGGTTTATTCTTTTTATCTAAAATTATACAAGGAAAAAAATGATTAGGAATGTCTATCGCATTGATTTTTTTTTCAACACAAGTAAGACCAACTTCATTGGCTAAATCCATAACAAGCTCACTTGTAAAACCATCTTTACTCATAGCAGATAAGCTTAATATAGTTTCAAAAGATATTTCTCCAAAATAAAAATCTAAAATATATTTTAAGGAATATAAAAGAGGATAATTCTCTCTATTCTCATCGTTATCTATAAAATTTATATCTTGTACTTCTTCTTCTTTGTTTATTTCTTCTTCCACTAAATCAGCCTATTTATTTTAATTTTATTTTATATTGTTTAGAAAATTTTGCTACAATAGACTGAAAAACACCAGCCCAAACTCTATTTGTTTTTTGTCTAAATAATTTAGCACTTGGATACCATTTCGTACTCTCGCCCTTATTTCCCCATCGCCAATCAGGTATCTTTTGAAGAGGTATCCAAACAGGAACATTTAAAGCACCAGCTAAATGAGCTACAGATGTATCTGAAGAAATTACCAAATCTAGCTCCATCATTAAAGATGCAGTTTTAGAAAAATCACTTAGTTTATTCGTAATATCAATAATCTTATTTTCATAAGATAATCTTTTTATATCTTCTTTTTCTGCTCCAACTTGTAAAGAATAGACATTAACTCTATTACTATTAATAAAAGGTTCAAGGTATTTTAAATCAAAGACTTTTCCATCATAGCTCTCTCCTGTAACCGAAGCACTCCAACAAATACCTATATTTATCTTAGATTTTTCTTTTTTAATCTCAAATTCCTTATCTTTTTGTGCAAATAAATAAGGATATTGCTTAGGTAAATCATTAAAAGATTTCATATCTAAAATATAAGGAATACTCATAATTGGTATATGATAATCAAAAGTTGGAGTTTGCTCACTTCTATTTGTCAAAATATCAATTTGAGGAATACTTTTAAATAAATTTGTTAATTCATCTCTACATTTTACTGCTATTTTACATTTATATTTTTCTTTTAGAAGAGGTAAAAAACGAATAAACTCAATAGAATCACCAAAACCTTGTTCTGAATGTAAAAGTAAAGTTTTACCCTCAATATTCATATCTCTTTTAAGCATAGTTTTTGAAAAAATTTCTTTGTACATTATCATATGAGATATCATTTCTTCTTTTTTAAATCTCCATTCATACTCTTTCCAACCATTTTTAAAGTCTTCTTTTGCTAAATACATAGTAGCTAAATCAAAATGTGCATTTTCAAAATCAGGATTAAGTTCTATTGCTTTTTTATATGATTCAATAGATTTTTTAGAAAAACTTAGATATTTATATGATGTTCCTATATTACTATGGGCATTTGAACCAGTTGGATCTAAAGCAATAGATTTTTCATGATATTTAGCAGCTGTTTTATAATCGTATAGTTTATTATAAACATTTCCTAAGTTTGTATATGCTCCTGCGTGATTTGGCAAATATTCAATAGCCATTTTTAAGTATTTTATAGCATTATCATGATCTTTATTTTTATTATATGTTGCACCTAAGTTTGAGTACACTTCATAATACTTGGGGTCTACTTGTAAAGCTATTTTAAAAACTTCTATTGCTTCTTTATATTTCTTTTGCTTATATAATACAACAGCTATATTATTAATAGCCTTTGTATATTTTGGATTAAGTTCTATTGCTTTTTTATAGCACTGTAAAGCTTTTGTAAGCTGGTTCATATTCTCATAAACCATAGCTAGATTATTATAAGTATTATAGTTATTTTTATCAAGTTTAATACAATCATGAAAAGCTTGTATTGACATCTTATAGTTTTTTATATCTTTAAAAGCATTTCCAAGATTATTATATGTCATTATATGCTTTGGATTTAATTTTATAACTTCAATATAATGATATATAGCTTTTTGTGTATCTCCTAATGTCTTGTAAATTACACCTATATTCGCATGTGATTCTACAGATTTTGGATTGTTTTTAAGAATTTTTATATATATTTCTTGTGCTTTTTTAAATTCTTTATTCTCATATGAACTTAAAGCTTCTTTTGCTAAGCTCTTTTCTTCTTCGCTCATATAAAATATAGTACCTTTATTGTTTTTTAGAAATGAGATAAATGTATTCTCAGAAATTTTTTTACTTGAACTGCTAATAGGCAAAACATCATTATTTAATTCTTCAAATTCTAATTTTAATAATTCATGTAAATTTATTCCGTTATTTATCCATCCCTTATTTGTTGGTACTGCTGATATTTTATTATTTAAAACATAAAATAAAGCATCTTTTTTAATAACATTTTTTATCAAAATAATATCTACAAAAGGTTCAATACAATGCTGTAAAACCCATAGACAAATAGCAGCATCAACTTTAAAGCCATCTATAATCATACCTCTTAAATCATTAGGAGATACAACTTTAAAATTATCATGATTTACATATTTTATAGCCTTTTCTCTCATAGAACTTGAAATATCAACTCCAATTACCTTACAATTGAATTTGTCAATAAGTTTTTTTGATAATCTTCCTATTCCACAACCATAATCTAGTATTAGCATTTTTTCATTTATTTTTAAAAAATCAGATATAGAATTTGTTAAAAACAATGTTTCTTTATCCCATCTCTCTTCTGTATCTACACCATCTTCTTTAGTAAGAATAATATTTTTAGCTTCTTCTATTGAATTAGTGTCAAATATTTTAGGATTATAATAGTAATTTTCTTTCATAATATAAATCTACCTTTTTATAGTGTTTATTTTTTATTTTTTTGCATAGGATGATATGTAATATCTGTTATTTCTACCATTCTATCTATTTTTATCTTACTATCACTTGGAACACATAGCATATTAACAGATACAATATTTCCAAAAATATTTTTCTTATTATTTGCAAAGTTATCTTCATTGTACATTTTTGGTAAATGCCAAAATAATTTATATCCAAAAGATAAGATAAGTTTTATTAATTCTTGGGATTTTTCTTGCCTATCATTTTCAACATATAATATAGGTTTAAACTTATTAATAATATTTTTAGCACCTTTTAATACATCAATTTCCATGCCCTCAACATCAATTTTAATTAATTTTACATTTTTAATATCATCTTGAAATGTATCTAATTTATCTTTATTTACTTTTATACCACTTTTAAAACCATCAAGACTAAGACCACCATAATTACTTTTAACATTATAATCTAAATTTGGAATAAATAACTTGCCTTTACTATTACATAGTGCCATTTGGTATGCAAACACATTTGAGATAGAATTAAGGGCTAAATTAGCACACAAGGTTTGGAAAAAAATATGCTGTGGTTCAAAAGCCAAAACAAGACCATTATTCCCAACTAAATTTGAGAAAATCTGTGTATGCGTACCAATATTTGCACCAACTTCAATAACGGTATCGCCTTGCTTACAAATTTGTCTAAAAAGAAAAGCCTCTAATTCTGAAAATTCACCATACTGTTCAATGGCTTGTCCTATATAAATATCGTTTTTATTATATAAACAATAATTATTTTTAGCTTTTACTAATCTATTAAAACCTTTGTCTTCTATCATATTTTCTAACATTTAGTTTTCCTTTTTTAAATTAAATAACATTCTATCAAAAACTTCAAAGAAATTGTCTTTTATCTTTTGTCTATGTATTATAACACTATTATACCATATAGATTTATTTGTATTTAATAGCCATCTCCATTCACTATTATATCCTAAAACAAGCCATGTTTTAATACCTAATGCACCACATAGATGTACCAATGAAGAATCAATGCTTATGATTAAATCTAATTTTGAAACAATATTAGCTGTATCATTAAAATCTTCAATGTATTTTTTACAATCATATATATTTGAATATTTATTTTGATAATTTTTTATTTCTTCATTATTATCATATTGTAAAGAATAAAAATCAAAATTTTGATTTTGGAATAATATCTTAAAATATTTTAAATCAATATTTCTTTTTTCATTATCCTTATGTAAAGTACTACCTTGATAAGAAAAACCTATATTAAATTTATTAGCATTTTTAATTTTAAATTTATCATTTTTTACAAATCTAATATACTTATCTTTATATAAAAATTCATTTTGATTTTTATAAAATATTCTTGGCAATTCCATAATAGAAGTAAAATAATCTATATTTTCTAATTTTTCATCATCTGATACGATTATTACATTTGGCAAAAAAGAAAATAATTTATGTAAATCTTTTCTAATGGCTAAGTATACTTTTGTATTTTTTTGATTTAACTTTGAGATATATCTTATAAACTGAATATTATCGCCAAAACCTTGTTCTTCTTGTACTAAAATAGATTTGTTTTCTAAGCTCTCACCTTTGTACCATAACAATTTATATAAAGGTCTTCTTAATACATTATTTGCTTCCCATCTAGCCTCATAATGCTTCCAGCCATTTTTAAAATCACCCAAAATAAGCTCACAAATACCTTTAGCAAATATTGCATTGCTATTTGTCTTATCATATTCTAGTGATTTTATATTATATAAATAAGCTTCTTTATACAAATTTAAATTTTGATACACTAAAGAAAACGAATAATAAATATCAGATTTATTATTCGTATTAAATAACAAAGCCTGTTTTAAACAAAATATTGCATTTTTAAACTCATCTTTTTGTATCAAAGTATTTGCATAATTATAATATAGATCAGAATTTTTTTTATCATATTTTAAAGCTTCTTTAAAATAATATTCAGATTTTTCTAAATCATTGATAGTTTTATAAACAATAGCTATATTAATATAAGCATTAATATATGAGTTTTTTATGTTTAATGCTTTTTTAAAATTTATGATTGATTTATCATAATTTTTTTGTGTCAAATCAATCATCGCTAAATTGAAATAAATTTTTTCATTTAAAGAGTTTAGATTTAAAGCTTTAGTATAATATTTTTTGGATTTAATATAATCACTTTTTTTATAATATATAGTTCCTATATTAATACAAGCCATTTCTAAATCATCTTTATCTAAATCATCTAAAATGTCAAGATATATATTTTCGTCATTTTTTGTATAATTTTTGGAATATAGTACATTTGCCTCTTGTAATTTTGTATTCAATTCTTTCCTAAATATAAGCACTTATTAGCTAATCTTAACTAGTATAAGTGCTTATTGTTTTTATGCAATATCTATGATTAGATTAACACCACTTCCTAAATCATAACTAGCGTTATCTACAACAGAATTACTATCTCCATCATAAGTTTTACCAGCACTTGTAAATTTAATTTGATTGGCTTGTGCTTGGCTTAATGTTAAAGTTAAAGAATTTCCTCCACCTATCCAAGATGAAATTAAACTTTGCGTAAATTCATATTCAGTTGAACTATCACTTGTATTTAGATTTAACCCTGTTATATCTAATTGCTCAATATTACTAAAAGATCCACTATGTCCAAAAGCTGTATCAGTTGTAATGGCATTTTGAGAGCCACTTAGACTTACTTTATCACTTCCAGCTCCACCATCAATACTAAAGTTACCAATATTTGAAAAATCTAAGCTAAAGGTATCATCTCCACCTAAACCTCTGATATTTCTTGATTCATCACCACTTAAACTTATATTATCACTTGCACTTGATAAATTAAGATTTTCAAAACTATTTAAATTTGTAAAATCCAGATCACCTATAACAGCAGTACTTCCAAAGGCTAAAGTATCATTTCCACCAGCATCATTTATAGTTCCAAATTCGCTTCTAAAATTATCAAACGAACTTACATCATCAAAATTAATAGTGTCATTTCCTGCTTGCATATTTAATACTTCAAAGTTTGAAACATTGTCAACTAGACTTTTAGAATTTATATTTCCACTTGTAGTAAGATTTAAAGTATCACTTCCAGCTCCACCATTAAGAGTATCTGCTGTATTTAAATCACTTATTGCTACATTTAAAGTATCACTTCCTGCTCCTAAATCAACTGTATCGTTTCCTGCTTTTAAATTAAGAGTATCGTTTATTGCACTTCCTATAATATTTACATCAGAAGCACTATCATTTATAGTAACACTTGATACACCAGTAACATTGGATAAATCAACACTTGAATCATTTGCAATAACAATCAAATGTGTATTTCCTGTTCCATCTACTATTGTGTTTCCTAAATTAGAGTCATTTATAGTTAAAGTTCCACTTGAGATTTTTAAAGTATCGACACTTGCTAGATTAGATGTTAATGTTCCAGTTCCTGCCCAATCGGCATTTACTATTAGACTTGAAGATATAGCAGATAAACTAGCATTTGGGCTAGCATCTAAATTTGTGATATTTAAAGTTCCAGTTCCACTTATAGTTTTTCCATCTATAATAGAAGCATTTGTATCCATAGTTCCTGTTATGCTTAAAGTATCTACATTTGTAAGATTACCCGTATATGTTCCTGTTCCACTCCAAGAAGCATTTATATTTGTAGTTGTAATCTTTGAAAAATCAAAACTTAATTCTTGCTCTAAGTTATTTACATTAATCGTTCCAGTTCCACTTATAGTTTTTCCATCTATGATAGAAGCATTTGTATCCATAGTTCCTGTTATGCTTAAAGTATCTACACCTGTAAGATTACCAGTATATGTTCCTGTTCCACTCCAAGAAGCATTTATATTTGTAGTTGTAATCTTTGAAAAATCAAAATCTAATACTTGCTCTAAGTTATTGACACTAATAGTTCCAGTTCCACTTATAGTTTTTCCACTTATTTTTGAGGCATCTACACTTAAAGTTCCTGTTATATTTAAAGTATCAATATCTGATAAATCATTTGTTAAAGGTTCAGTACCTGCCCAAGTAGCATTAATAGTTGCACTTACCTTAGATAAATCCATACCTTGATTAGCACTAAAATCTAATATATGTAAAGTTCCATTTCCAGTTATAGTTTTTCCAATTATTTTTGAAGCATCTACACTCATAGTTCCATTTGATATATTTACAGTATCTACACCTGTAAGATTACCCGTATATGTTCCAGTTCCTGACCAATCGGCATTTACAGTTAAATTCGCATTTACCTTGGAGAAATTGGCATTTGGGCTAGCATCTAAATTTGTGATATTTAAAGCTCCACTTCCATTTATAGTTTTTCCACTTATTCTTGAAGCATCTACACTCATAGTTCCACTTGATATGCTTAAGGTATCAATATTTGTAAGATCAGATGTTAATGTTCCAGTTCCTGACCAATTGGCATTTACAGTTAAATTCGCATTTACCTTGGAGAAATTGGCATTTGGGCTAGCATCTAAATTTGTGATATTTAAAGTTCCAGTTCCAGTTCCACTTATAGTTTTTCCATCTATGATAGAAGCATTTGTATCCATAGTTCCTGTTATGCTTAAAGTATCTACATTTGTAAGATTACCCGTATATGTTCCTGTTCCATTCCAAGAGGCATTTATATTTGTAGTTGTAATCTTTGAAAAATCAAAATCTAATACTTGCTCTAAGTTATTGACACTAATAGTTCCAGCTCCACTTATAGTTTTTCCACTTACAATAGAAGCATCTACACTTACACTTCCATCTATACTTACTTTTGAATTTCTAAAATCACCTGTAAAAGTAGAAGTTCCTGTAAAATTAATAGTTTCAGTTCCACTTAATGTTAAATTTGAAAAATCTCGTGAAGAATTAGCACTTACTTCAACGATTATATTTCCAGCTCCACTTACAACTTTACTTCCTAAAGTATTATCATTTATACTTAAAGTTACGCCTGAATTTATACTTACTGTTGAATTACTAAAATCACCTGTAAAAGTAGAATTTCCTGTAAACTTAATAGTTTCAGTTCCAGTTAATTGTAAGTTTGAAAAATTTTGTGAAGAATCACTATTTACTTCAACGATTATACTTCCAGCTCCACTTACAATTTTACTTCCTAAGATATCATCACTTACACTCATAGTTCCACTTGATATGCTTAAGGTATCAATCTTTGTAAGATCAGAGCCTAAGGTTCCTGTTCCAGTTCCTGACCAATCGGCATTTACAGTTAAATTCGCATTTACCTTGGAGAAATTGGCATTTGGGCTAGCATCTAAATTTGTGATATTTAAAGTTCCATCTCCACTTATAGTTTTTCCACTTATTTTTGAAGCAACTACATTTAGTTTTACACCTGATACTATACTTACTGTTGAATTACTAAAATCTCCTGTAAAATTAGACTTTCCTGTAATCAAAATCGTTTCTTTTCCTCCACTAGTTAATTGTAAGTTTGAAAAATCTTGTGAAGAATCACTATTTACTTCAACGCTTATATTTCCAGTTCCAGTTACCTTCTGACTTCCTAAGATAACAGAACTTACGCTCATAGTGCCACCTAATATAGTTAAAGTATCAATATGTGCTATAATCTTAGTACTTGTTAGACTACCAACACCATTTATCCATTTGGCATTTACAGTTAAATCTGAATGTAAGTTAGTAAAATCTGCTTGGCTATTCTCTAAATTTTCGATATTTAAAATACCAGTTCCAATTATAGTTTTTCCACTTATATATAAACTATCTGCATTCATAGTTCCTGTGATAGTTATAATAGTAATTTTAGATACATCAGATGATAGTGTTCCAGTACCTGCCCAAGTGGCATTAATAGTTGTACTTATCTTAGATAAATTAACATTTGAATTATCACTAAAATCTAATATATTTAAAGTTCCAGCTCCATTTATAGTTTTTCCATCTATGATAGAAGCATTTGTATTCATAGTTCCACCTAATATACTTAAAGTATCTACACCTGTAAGATTACCCGTATATGTTTCTGTTCCATTCCAAGAAGCATTTACAGTTAAACTTGAAGATAAATGTGCAAAATCAGCACTTAGAGTAGACTCTAAATTTGTGATATTTAAAGCTCCATTTCCACTTATATCTTTTCCACTTATTTGTGAAGCATCTACACTTAAAGTTACACCTGCAACTATCCTTACTGTTGAATTTCTAAAATCTCCCGTAAAAATTGAATCTTTAGTAAATAAAATAGTTTCTTTTGCTCCACTAGCTAATTTTAAGTTTTTAAAATCTTGTGAAGAATCACTATCTACTTCAACGATTATACTTCCAGCTCCAGTTACCTCTTTATTTCCTAAGATATCATCACTAACGGTCATTGTTCCACTTGATATACTTAAGGTATCAATACTAAAATAGTAGTATTTGTTAGACTATCAGTTCCTGACCAATCGGCATTTACATTTAATGTTGAAGCTATCTTAGAAAAATCAGAACTTGCATTATCATCTAAATTTGTGATATTTAAAGCTCCATTTCCACTTATAGTTTTTCCACTTATTTTTGAAGCATCTACACTTAAAGTTACACCTGAATTTATACTTACTGTTGAATTATCAAACTTTCCTGTAAAAGTAGAATTTCCTGTAAACTTAATAGTTTCAGTTCCACTTAAAGTTAAATTTGAAAAATCTTGTGCAGAAGTAGTATTTACTTCAACGATTATATTTCCAGCTCCACTTACAACTTTACTACCTAAGATATCATCACTAACGGTCATTGTTCCACTTGATATACTTAAGGTATCAATATTTGTAAGATCAGAGCCTAAAGTTCCTGTTCCAGTTCCTGACCAATCGGCATTTACAGTTAAATTCGCATTTACCTTGGAGAAATTGGCATTTGGGCTAGCATCTAAATTTGTGATATTTAAAGTTCCATTTCCATTTATAGTTTTTCCACTTATTTTTGAAGCATCTACGCTTAAAGTTACACCTGTATTGATACTTACTGTTGAATTATCAAACTTTCCTGTAAAAGTAGAATTTCCTGTAAACTTAATAGTTTCAGTTCCACTTAAAGTTAAATTTGAAAAATCTTGTGCAGAAGTAGTATTTACTTCAACGATTATATTTCCAGCTCCACTTACAACTTTACTACCTAAGATATCATCACTAACGGTCATTGTTCCACTTGATATACTTAAGGTATCAATATTCGCTGAAATAGAACTTGTTAGATTTCCAGTTCCTGACCAATCGGCATTTACGCTTAAACCTGATATCTTAGAAAAATCAGCACTTGCATTTGCATCTAAATTTAATATATTTAAAGCTCCATTTCCACTTATTGTTTTTCCACTTATTTTTGAAGCATCTACGCTTAAAGTTACGCCTAATTCTATACTTACTGTTGAATCACTAAAATCACCTATATAAGTAGAGTTTCCTGTAAATTTAATAGTTTCAGTTCCACTTAACGTTAAATTTGAAAAATCTTGTGAAGAATTAGTATTTACTTCAACGATTATATTTCCAGCTCCATTTACTTCTTTACTTCCTAAGATAGTATCACTTACGCTTAAAGTTACACCTGTCTTTATACTTACTTTTGAATTACTAAAATCTCCTGTAAAAGTAGAATCTCCTGTAAACAAAATAGTTTCATTTGTTGCAGTATCTAATTGTAAGTTTGAAAAATTTTGTGAAGAATTAGTATTTACTTCAACGATTATACTTCCAGCTCCACTTACAACTTTACTTCCTAAGATATCATCACTTACACTCATAGTTCCACTTGATATGCTTAAGGTATCAATATTTGTAAGATTAGATGTTAATGTTCCTGTTCCAGTTCCTGACCAATTGGCATTTACACTTAAACTTGAAGCTATTTTAGCAAAATTGGCACTTGCATTAGCATCTAAATTTGTGATATTTAAAGTTCCAGCTCCATTTATAACTTGTCCACTTATTTTTGAAGCATTTGCACTCATAGTTCCTGTTATATTTAAAGTATCAATATCTGATAAATCATCTGTTAAAGTTTCATTACCTGCCCAAGTGGCATTAATAGTTGTACTTGCACTTACCTTAGTTAAATCCACACCTTGATTAGAACTAAAATCTAATATATTTAAAGTTCCAGTTCCAGTTATAGTTTTTCCATCTATGATAGAAGCATTTGTATCCATAGTTCCTGTTATGCTTAAAGTATCTACATTTGTAAGATTACCCGCATATATCCCTATTCCACTCCAAGAAGCATTTACTGTTAAATTTGAAGATATTTTTACAAAATCAAAACTTAATTCTTGCTCTAAGTGATTGACATTAATCGTTCCAGTTCCACTTATAGTTTTTCCACTTACAATAGAAGCATCTACACTTACACTTCCATCTATACTTACTTTAGAATTTCTAAAATTTCCCGTAAAAGTAGAAATTCCTGTAAAATTAATAGTTTCAGTTCCACTTAATTGTAAGTTTGAAAAGTCTCGTGAAGAATTAGTATCTACTTCAACGATTATATCGCCAGTTCCAGTTACAATTTTATCACCTAAGAGCTTATCACTTACACTCATAAGTCCACTTGATATCTTTAAAGTATCAATATTTGCTAATTTTGATGTTAATGTTCCAACTCCTGACCAATCGGCATTTACTGTTAAGTTGGCATCTATATTAGAAAAATCAGCACTTGGGCTAGCATCTAAATTTGTGATATTTAAAGTTCCATCTCCAATTATATTTGTCTTATCTATTTTTGAAGCATCGACATCTAATATTACACTTGCGCTTATACTTACGTTTGAGTCTCCAAAGTCACCACTAAAAGTAGAATTTCCTATAAACTTAATAGTTTCAGTTCCACCTAAAGTTAAGTTTGAAAAATCTAATGAAGAATTAGCATTTACTTCAACTATTATACTTCCATCACCTGTAGCACTTTTCGTAGCTGGTATTTGTGTTGAGTTTAATGTCAAAGTATTTAAAAGTGAAATATTAAATTCATCAATTTTTTCTAAATTTTTAGTACTTAAGTTTATAGTATCGTTAATATTTAGAACTATTTTTCCATCTTGATTAGTTCCTACTTTTGAAATAGTAAGTTTTGAGAAGTTATAATCAATTATATTAGAACTTCCAGTTATCTGAAGTGTACTATTATCTTGCAGTTCTATATTATAAGTTTTTGTATTTAAATTATTTATATCAAAAGTCGCATTTTGATTTGTCATAACTTTAATTTTTTCAAAATTTAAAAAAGTAAATGTAGATAAATCTAAATCATTATGTATCTCTAAAGTATCATCTCCTGCATTTGCATTTATAGTATTTATACTTGCTGTAGAAGATAATTTAAATACATCATTAGATGCACCTGAGATAATGTGTTCTATATTAGTAAAAACATCATTAGCACTATTATCACTAATTGTGGTATTTAAAGCAGTGATATCAACAGTAAGACTTGTAGTTGTTGTTGAATAATCAACTAAATCATTACCACCCATAGCATTTAAAGTTATGCCTTGGCTTTGGTTATTAATAAAAGTATCATTTGAAGATGAAGTTATATAATGCTCAAAACCATCAATAATATCTGTTCCTATATCAGTTCCATTGGCTTTTTTATTGATTAAATCAATAAATACCTTAGTTGTTGATCGTTCATAAGATAAAGTATCATCATCACCAGTACCACCTATTAGTGAATTATTGATACTATTATTACCTATTATGCTATTAGAACCTGTATTAGATAATCTATAATGCTCAATACTCTCTAAGTCATCTGTATATGCGCCTATTCCCTCACTTGTATCGAAATCAATAGTAATACCAGTACTTGACTTTGAATAATCAATCCAATCATTTCCACTACCACCATTTATACTATCACCATCTCCTAAGGCAAAGATAGTATCATCACCTTTTCCTGCTGTGATTGTATCTTTTCCATCTTTACCTTCTAATATATCTTTTCCAGCTCCACCATTTATACTGTTAGCTTCTGCATTACCAATAAATGTATCATCAAATCTTGTTCCTATAATGTTTTCCATACCTACAATACTTTCAGCATTGCCTTGTGAATCTCTTGCATTTGTACCACTAACTTGTGATAAATCAAGCCAAGTACCTTGTGTATAATCAGTAAAAATCAAGGTATCGCTTCCACTACCTCCAATTATAGTATCAGTACCTTCTTCATCATAAATAGTGTCATTATCACCTTCTCCTTCTAAGGTATCATCTCCAAGTCCACCTCGTAAAATATCTTCTCCTTGTCCACCTTTTAAGATATCATTTCCAGCATCACCATAAATCTTATCATCTCCAGCTTCGCCTATTAAAGTATCATTTCCAGTTCCACCATAAAGAATATCATCTCCATCTTCGCCTCTTAAAATATCATTTCCAGCTCCACCGTATAAAGTATCATTGTGAGTTCCACCATATAATACATCTTCTCCTGCCTTACCATAAATGGTATCATTTTCCTTTGCACCATAAATAGTATTATTTTCATCATTTCCTTTTAATATATCATCGTAATTACTTCCTACAATATTTTCAATACTTATAAGAGTATCTGTTCCTGCTCCTGTTGCTATATTAGTTTCTAAATCAACATTTACACCTCCACTAGAAGATAAATAATGAGCAGTATCACTTCCAGCTCCACCATCTAAGATATCATCACCATATCCACCATCTAAGATATCATTTCCACTTCCACCTTCAAGCTTATCATTTCCACCTAAACCAAATATTAAATCATTTCCAGCTTCACCTTTTAGAGTATTGTTTCCAGATGAAGTTCCTGTAATTTTATCATCTTTAGCAGTTCCAATAATATCTCTGAAATTCTTCACTTCTGAATAATGATTGCCATGATATGAATCATCACCACTTAATGAAACTATTTGAGAAAATGTCCCTGAAGTAATATTAAATATGTCTTTATTTTCAACACCAGCAGTAATTCCTGCTTTAGCCCTTAAGATAAGTGTATTAATACCAGCTCCACCATCAAGGTAATCTTGACCTGCTGACATAGTAATAGTGTCATTTCCAGCACCTCCTTTTATATTATTATTTGAGGCATTACCAGTATAAGTATCATTAAAACTTGTTCCTTCAATATTTTCTATTCCTACAATACTTTCATCATTGCCTTGTGAATCTCTTGCATTAGTACCACTAGTTTGTGATAAATCAAGCCAAGTACCTTGCGTATAATCAGTAAAAATCAAGGTATCGTTTCCAGTACCTCCACTTATAATATCACTACCTTCTTCATCATAAATAGTGTCATCTCCAGCATCTCCAGCTAAAGTATTATCTCCAAGTCCACCATATAGTTTATCATTGTCTTCTCCGCCATTTAAAGTATCATTTCCAGCTCCACCATAAAGCTTATCTTCTCCAGCTCCACCATAAAGCTTATCATTTCCTGCTCCACCTTCTAATAAATCAATTCCATCTCTACCATATAATGTATCATTTCCATCTCCACTATATAGTTGATCATTGTGTTCTCCTCCATCTAAAGTATCATCTCCTGCATAACCATATAATAAATCATCTTCAGTTCCACCATCTATATAATCATTTCCAGAGTCACCTTTTAAATTATCTTTTCCAGCTCCACCATAAAGACTATTACTTTCACCAGCTCCTCTTAAAGTGTCACTTCCAGATGAATAAGCAAATAATGTATCATCTCCAGCTTCACCATTTAATATATCATTTCCAGCCCCACCACGCAAATAATCATTTCCATCTCCACCATCTAATGCATCATTTCCATCTTCACCATAAAGACTATCACTTCCAGCTCTACCATATAAGTGGTCATTTTCAGTTCCACCGTATATTCCATCATTCCCTTCTCCACCATTTAATATATCAGATCCAGCTCCACCATAAAGCTTATCATCTCCATCTTCACCAAGAAGCTCATCAGCTCCAATTCCACCGTATAAAGTATCATTATGAGTTCCACCATATAAAGTATCATTTCCAGCATCTCCATATAAAGTATCATTATGATCATGCCCAAGTAAAGTATCATTTCCAGCTCCACCATATAATATATCAGCTCCTATATTACCATGTAAAGTATCAGAACCATCATCACCATAAAGCTTATCATCACCAAATGAACCTAGTAAATAATCATTTCCAGCTCCACCATAAAGTGTATCATTTCCTACTTCTCCAGCAATATAATCATCTCCTGCATTACCATAAATGATATCATTCCCAAGCCCAGCATAAATAGTATTAGCATTATCATCAGCACTCATAGTATCATTGTTAGATGACAATTCAAATATCTCAATATCAACATTTCCATCTGTTTTTTTATACAAATAATCTGTATTTCCAAAAGTATCTGTAATTTTATAATAAGTATGTGCTTTTTTATCTATAGAAGATAGATGCTCAAATGACATACTTTTTTCATCAACTGTATATGTATCTATATTTTTTAATATAATAACAAGACCTTTAGTACCTGCATTTTCTTCATAATCTAAAGTATCTATTCCATCGCCACCAATTATTACATCACTTCCACCATTTGCACGTATTATATCATCCCCGTTTCCTGCATCTATGACATTATTTCCACCATCTTTTGTATATATAATATCTTTTCCATCATACATTACAAAAGTATTATTAGCACTTGATCCATGTACTTCACGATTAGAAGCTCCACTGTTATCAAAAATATTTTCTATATTAGAAAATGTAATATTTCCTACTTTTCCATCACTTAATTTAATCGTATCTCCTGGATTAAAATGCTCCAAACTCATCCAATCACTACCCTCTCCTCCATCTATACTATCATTGCCATCTGATAAGAAAATTGTATCATTTCCTTTACCTGCTAAAATAGTATTTTGTTCAGCTCCACCTCTTAATTCATCATTTAAACTTGAACCTATTATATTATCAATTTGATTTATATAATCAAATTTTGTATTATCATCTATATTCTGAACTTTTGTGAAATTATTAGTATCTTTTACATTTAGTTCAACTTTTATTCCACTACTTGAATTTGTATAATCTATCCAGTCTTTGTTAACATTAGAAGTAATTCCTTTTTTAGCTCCAAATAATATATCACCATCTAGTCCACCTGTTAAAGTATCATTTCCATCTCCACCTCTTAGTGTATTAACTACATTGTTTCCTTTAATGATATCATCAAACCCACTTCCTATTATATTTTCTACATTTTTTATTATTTCGCTATTTCCATACCCATCATTTATAATAGTATCATTAGATAAATCAATATTTATTCCATTAGGCTTCGTATTAGAAAACTCTAAAACATCTATTCCCGCTCCACCATCATACATATCAGTACCAGTTGAGTTTATAAATGTATCATCATTATCTCCACCTCTTAGAATGTCATCTCCAAGACCACCATCTAAGGTATCGTTTCCTGCTCCACCATCTAAAATATCATTTTGTGTTCCACCATCTAAGGTATCGTTTCCTGCTCCACCACTTAGAACATCACGTCCTGCTTCACCTTTTATAGTATCATTACCATTCATTCCATTTATAGTGTTACCTTGTGCATCACCTGTTAAAATATCACTATGAGAACTACCTATTAAATTCTCAATATTACTTATATTACCACTTTGAAAATTCAAGATTACATTAATGCCACTTGTATGTCCTCCATAACTTAACCAATCACCATGGGTTTCATTACCTTCTCCACCATCAATGATATCAGTACCTGTTGTTGCAATAATAGTATCATCACCATCCATACCAAATAATATATCGTTTTGTCCGTCTTTTCCTTTGATAACATCGCCAAAGCTAGAACCTATAACCTTTTCTATACTTGTTAATATATCTTTCGTACCAAATCCATCTTCCATTACATGGTGTGATAAAGCTTTATTAGCTCCATCTTTTTTATCTAAATAAACCTTTACACCTTTACTTGCATCTGTAAATGCAATAGTATCTACGCCTGCACCACCATCAATGATATCATTACCATGTTGACCATTTAATTTATCATCTCCTTCACCACCGTTTAATATATCATCTCCAATACCACCATTTAAAGTATCATTTCCATTAAAACCAAAAAATGTATCTTTAAATTTATCTAAATCAAAATTAGCAATATTATTCAAAGAAGTATTAAAACCATTCATAATATCAGAAGACGAACCACCTTCAATAATCTCTATATGATCTTCTAAGGTATCTTCTCCTCTATTACTATTTAGTCCAACACTAATAGTTCCAAAACTAGAGACTTGATCGTCTAAATTAACTAATACTCGTTCATTTGAACCTTTATAACTAAGAGTATCTATTCCTCCTGCTCCAGTAATTTTATCATTACCATCACCTAAGTCATCATCACCTGAAGTATAAACTATTAAATCATCACCTTTTCCACCACTTAAAGTATCATTACCTTTTCCACCATATAAAGTATCGTTATTATCTTCTCCATATAAAATATCATCACCTTTTCCACCTTTTAAAGTATCATCACCTTTTCCACCTTTTAGTGTATTTTCAAGGTTATTTCCAATGATATTATCATTAAAATTTGAACCTATGATATTTTCAATACCAGTAATTGTATCTATTACCGAAACATTAGTTTTTTCATATCCATTATTACTAGCTTTTCCATCAATTAAGCTAATTACTACTTTATTGCTTGCATTTGCATAAGATAAAGTATCATTACCTTCTCCACCATCAAAATAATCTATTCCAACTGAAGATATAAAGCTATCATCACCTTTATATCCACTTAGACTATTCTCTAAATTTTGATCATCACTTCCTTTAATAATATCATTATTCTTAGTTCCTTTAATATTATTAATTCCATGTACTTTATCACTATTTGTATTACTTAAGTTTACACCTATTCTTTGTATTTCATTTGTGAGAGTTCTTGATAAATCAGCATTAATTGAAATAGAATTTGTAAGATGAGAATAATCTACCCAATCTATTCCACTTGCACTAGTCTTACTACCACCATAAATAGTATCTCCATCTAATCCACCAAGTACAGTATCATTTCCAGCTCCACCAAATATTACATCAGCTCCAGCTCCACCTTTTAAAATATCATTTCCTGCATTTCCACTTAAAGTATTAACTTCATTACTTCCTATAATAGTATCATTAGAACTTGAACCTATAATATTTTCTATATCATATAGCTTGTCAAATCCTTCTCCTCTTCCTGATTGTGTACTTAATACTATACTTTGTCCATTAGACATTGCAATGTTAGAAACTGAAGATAAATTAATTTTCATATTACTTGTTGCATCTGAATAATCTACTGTATCTGTATTAGAAATATCATCAAGGTTAATATCTGTCTCTTCATTACCATATACAACATCATTACCTGCTCCACCTTTAAAAGTGTCATTTCCTTTTCCACCATATAAAGTATCATCACCACCATTTCCACTTAAAGTATCATTACCCTTTCCTGCAAACAATACATTCTTATCGATATTACCTATAATAATGTCATTAAAAGATGTTCCAATGATATTTTCTATATTTTTTATAATTTCTTTATTCCCAAAACCATCATTTTGTACAGCAAAACTTGTATCATTTGTTGTTATTTGTGATATTTTTGATAAATCAATATTAATACCTGCAGTACCATCAGAATAATCAATCTTATCTATTCCATCACCACCATCAATATAATCAGATCCATCTAAACCTTTAAATGTATCATTTCCTTTTTTACCAAGTAAAGTATTGTCTTCGGAGCTTCCTGTAATCGTATCATCATTTCTTGTACCATGTACATTTTCAATATTTTTTAAAATTGTTGTAATGCCATTACTAATAGCATTTCCTTCTACTATACTAGTCTTATTTGTATCTAAGTTAACGGTAACTGATTTATCATCTAGGGCATTAAAATCAACAGTATCACTTCCTGCTTCTCCATCTAAATAATCTGCACCCTTACCACCTGAAATAAAATCATCACCTTCTCCTGCATATATACTATTAACACGATTATCGCCAATGATTGTGTCATCAAATTTTGAACCTATGATATTTTCTACTCCATCAACATATTCTTTATTACCATATCCATCATTTTGAATTCTATATGAATTTTCATTATGTTGAGTATTTGATAAATTAACATGTATTCCATTTGTACTATCAACAAAATCAATAGTGTCATTTCCAGTTCCACCATAAAATGTATCTTGTCCACCTAAGCCTAATAATAAATCATCTCCAGAAGCTCCATCTAAGACATTATTTGAGGCATTTCCTTTAATATAATCATCTTTATTTGAGCCAATAACATTTTCTATATTTTTAATAATATCTGTTCCAAACTCTTTATGAATTCTTTGTGCAGTAGTTATATCTAAGTCAATTTCAATTCCATTATACTTATCAAGTGTACTAGTGTCATCTCTAAAACCATCAACATCTCTAGTATCATCTTTATCAGAGTTGATTGAAAGTTTACTAAAATCAATAGTATCATTTCCAACTCCACCATCAATACTATCATCTCCTAAGCCTGCAATAATAGTATCATCACCAGCTCCAGCTTTTATAGTATCATTACCTGCAAAACCTGTAATTATATCATCACCATTATTTGCTTCAATGATATTAATCTCATCATCACCTTGTAGAATGTCTGAGTGTCTACTTCCAATGATATTTTCAATACTATCAAAAATATCAACTCCATTTCCTGTAGCTGAATCACCTGATAAATTAACAGAAACTTTAGAAGTTGATGCTAAATAAGAAACTGTATCAGATCCAGCTCCACCACTAAGACTATCATTACCTTTTCCACCTATTAAAGTATCATCACCTTTTCCACCATATATAGTGTCATTTCCATCATTTCCATTTAATATATCATCATTTGTAAATGTAGTATTAGCCTCATCATCTCCATATATAATGTCATTTCCAGAATTTCCATTAATACTATCTATTCCATCACCACCAATAATAGTGTCATTTCCTTCTCCACCTGATAACATCTCTATTCCAGTATTAGCTCCACCATCAATATAATCATCCCCTGATCCACCATTTAATGTGTCTACTCCATTAAATCCTCTTAAAGTGTTATTTAAAGAATCACCTGTAATAATATCATCATAATTTGAGGCATTTACATTTTCTATATTTTTAATTTTATGGGTTTTAGAATCTATTGTTACATCTGAAAATTGATTAGAATTTAAAGTAAGAGAAATACTTTTTGTAGAATTTGTGTAATCAACTGTATCTGATCCATCTCCACCATCTATTTCATCACCAGTAAATCCAGCCTCATTATTACTTATAAATTTATCATTTCCTTCATTCCCAAATAATTTATCAATTCCTAAGCCACCATCAATAGTATCGTTTCCAGTTCCACCTTCTATATAATCATTTCCCTCTAAGCCTTTTAAAGTATCATCGCCTGCTCCACCACTTAGTGTATTATTATGATCATTTCCTGTTATTCTATCACTTTGTGATGTTCCTATTATATTTTCAATATTCGCAAGTTCATCTGTAATTGTTTGATTTGAACTATTAGTAAATGTAGCATTACTATATCTATCATCAAATTTATTTAAGCTTACAATAAGGTTTTTAAAATTATTTGAACTATAATCAACAGTATCACCACTAAGAGAAGAGTCACCCCCATCAATTTTATTATTTACCTTAGAACTAGAAATAAAAGTATCAGAAGAAGAAGATCCAATAACATTTTCTATATTTATTATAGTATCAACTATATTTGCACTTTCTGTTGAGTTTTCATGGTCTAAATTAACATGAACACCAGAAGTTGCATATGTATATTTAATAGTATCCTCTCCTTCACCACCTTTAAATGTATTAACACCTTTGTTACCTGTAAAAGTGTCATCTCCGTTTGTTCCTATTATATTTTCTATATTTTTAATAATATCATTTGCGGTATTATTAAGTGTTATCGTCGATATACCAGATTGCGAAAGGTCAACAATTAACTTATCAGTTGAATTAGTAAAAATACTATAATCAATAGTATCATTTCCAGCTCCACCATCAATATTATCACTTCCATGTGTAATGTCATCTAAAATAAATAAATCATTTCCTGCATTTCCATTTAAAGTATCACTTTCTTTTCCACCATATATAGTGTCATTTCCAGCTCCACCATTAATAGTATCTATTCCATTTTGACCATAAAGTGTATCTTTTCCAATACCACCATTTAATTCATCTTTTCCATCTCCACCATATAATTTATCATCTCCACCTTTACCAGATAAAGTATTATTAGCATTATTTCCCGTTATTGTATCACTTTCTAAATTTGAGCCAATGATATTTTCTATTCCATATAAGTCATCATTACCTTGGTCTAAACTACTAGCTGTTCCTTTAGCATAATTATCAGCTAAGACAACTGTCATACCTTTTAAAGCTCCACTATAATCAACAGTATCATTTAATCCACCATCAGAATTGATACTACCTCCGTACATTTTATCAACTTTATTGTCAGATTGTTCAGCAACAATGGTATCAGCTCCAGCTCCACCATATATTATATCTGCTCCTAATTCTCCAGATAAGGTATCATCTCCATCTCCACCAGATAAAGTATCATCTCCATCTCCACCATATAGTGTGTCATTTCCATCTCCACCATATATTTTGTCTTCTCCTGCTTTACCATAAATAGTATCATTTCCTGAAGATTGAGAATTTAAACTATCACTTCCACCATAAAGAATATCATCTCCTGCTTGACCAGAAATTATATCATCTCCACCCATACCTTGAAGTTTATTAAATTCACTTCCACCTGTAATATCATCATTATGATTTGTTCCTATTATATTTTCTATTTGTGTTAAAGTATGAGTATATGTTGTAGCATTCTTAGTGATACTAACTGTTGCTACAGTTGTATTATTAAGACTTACAGTAATTCCTTGTGTTAAACCTTGATAATTTACAGTATCAAAACCAGTATCTCCAATAAGTTGATCATTATTTGATTCTTCAATATTATTTACAATAAAAAAGTCATCACCAGCACCACCATCAAGTATATCAGCTCCACCTTTACCATTTAGTGTATCACTTCCATTATGACCTATTAGTATATTTGATTCGTTATTTCCAGTTAGAGTATCATTAAACTTTGTTCCTATAATATTATCAATATCTATTAGTGTATCTACATATAAAGGATTTACAAAATCACCAGTTTGTGCTACTACACTTACTTTAGAAGAAGAACTTAAATCTACTAATATTTTATTATTTACACTATTAGAATAATCAACTGTATCAGATCCTGCACCACCTATTAATGTATCATTAGCACCTGAACTTATAAAAGTATCATCTCCTGCTTTCCCATTTAAAATATTAACTTGTGCATTTCCTTCTAAAGTATCACTAACACTAGTTCCTATAACATTTTGAATATTAGTAAGCTTATCTATATCTGTAGAGTTAACACTAGCAATTTCAGTATTTAAATTTACATTTACACCATTTGTCGTATAAGTATAAGAAACAGTATCATTCCCAGCTCCTCCATTTAAAGTGTCATTTCCAAGTCCACCTGATAAAGTATCATTTCCTGCTTGTCCATTTAAAATATTCGTACTTGAATTACCATTTATAATGTCATTGTTTTGTGTACCAATTACATTTTCTATATTGATGATTTTGTCTGTTTTTGTACCTATTAGTACACTTGCAAAATCAGATGAGATAGGAGAAGTTTTAGAATCTTTTAAACTTAAATTAAACCCACCTGTATTTAAATCATTGTTGGTGTTTAAAATTGAACTATAGTTAATAGTATCACTTCCAAGTCCTCCATTAACTGTGTCATTTCCAGCACTTGAAATAATAGTATCATCTCCTTGCAAAGAATTTATAATATTAGAAACACTTGAACCAGTAATTGTGTCATCTTCTGTACTTCCAATTACATTTTCAATTCCAAATAATGAATCTAAACCTTGATCTTGACTTTTTGCATAACCATTAGCACCGTTTACTACAGCTTCTCCATCTGTAGCACCTAAGTTTATAGTCATAGCTTTTAAAGCAGCACTATAATCAACAGTATCATTTCCACTATTTGTATGAGTAAGCCCATTTAATGTTCCACCATAAATTAAATCATTAAAATCACCAACTCCACCTTTTAATGTATCATCTCCTTCACCCCCAACTAAGGTATCTGCTCTACTACCACCATCTATATAATCATCTCCTGCTTGCCCTTTTAATATATTACTTGCATCATCTCCAAAAATAGTATCATTATTTGCAGTTCCATTTATATGTTCAATATTTATAATAGAATCTGTTTTGTCAGTTCCATCTGTATTATATGCATTTAAAGTAGCCTTAATAAGAGTTGTACCATCTAGTCTTATGGTTAAGCCACCAGTTTTAAAATCATTATCCACATTTGTAATAGAACTATAATCAAGTAAATCATTTCCTCTATTACCTGTAGCTTCATTTCCTCCATCCATATAATCATCACCTGCTGATGTTAAAAATGTATCATCTCCTGCATCAGAACTTAGTGAATTATTTGCACTAGAACCTTTTAAAATATCATTTCCAGATCCTGTAATAACATTTTCTATATTAATTAAAGTATCAATATCTGTACTATTTGTTACTGTTTGAGCACTTGTTTTACTTAAATCTATATTTACATTAGAAGTATAATTTGTATACGATATTGTGTCATTACCAGCTTTACCATCAATTGTATTACTTTTATTATCAGCTCTCATTATAATCGTATCATCAAATTTTGTAGCTAAGATATTTTCTATATCATTTAAAGTATCTTGATCATTAGCTCCAACATTTGCTGTATTTGTATGTAAATCAATTAAAGCGTTGCTTGTTGCCTTTGCATAAGAAAGAGTATCCGTCCCAGCTCCTCCATCAAAATGATCCTTTCCTTCTCCGCTTGATATAAATGTATCATCTCCTGCATTACCTTTAAATGTATTATTACTATCATCTCCTACAATAGTATCAAATCCAGCACCACCTGTGATATTTTCAATATCAATTAAAGTATCAACTATTTTTTTATTACTTGCATTCGTAAATGTAGCTTTTCCCCCTGTTGATAAATCAATTTGTAGACCAATAGAAGATGTTGTTAGTTTATCACTATAATCAACAGTATCTCCATTTTGTTCATTTTTATCAGATCCACCACTAAAACTAGTATTAGAATTTATATTGGTATAAAAAATATCATCAAAGCTAGAACCTAAAACATTTTCAATTCCTGTTATCTTATCAATGCCTTGTCCTCCACCTACAGTTTGATGTGTTGTACCATCATTTCCTAAATCAGAAGAAACACCAGAAGTAGCTGTCGAATAATCAATGGTATCATTTCCTTCTCCTCCATCAATAATATCATCATTTGCACCACCAGCTAAAGTATCATCTCCATATCCACCATAAATAGTATCATTTCCAGATCCACCAAATATAGTATCATCTCCACCATTTATATCAGAGTTACTTAAGTCATCTCCATAAATTACATCAGCTCCAGTACCACCACTAATACTATCTTTACCTAAGCCTCCATATACTGTATCATCTCCACCTTGTGTAGAAATATGATCATCTCCTGCTCCACCATATACTGTATCACTTTGTCCACCTGAATCAATAACATCATTTCCAGCTCCACCATATACAATATCATCTCCTATTCCTGAATTAATTGTATCTTTTCCATCTCCACCATATACAGTATCATTTCCAGCTCCTGAATCAATAGTATCAGCTCCTGCACCACCTTCTATATAATCCAAACCTCTTCCACCAAATATATTATCATCTCCAGTTCCACCATATAAAGAGTCATTTCCATCTAAACCTGAAATATAATCATTTCCTGCATTTCCATATAATATATTATCTAAAGCATCACCTATTAAAGTATCATTAGCACTACTTCCTTTAATATTTTCTATATTAATAGCTAAATCATTATTATGTCCAGCAATTTTAATTGTTGTTTGATTAGAAGAGTTTAATGTAACCTCAATACCAGATGTTACATTGCTATAATCTAATACATCAAAACCAGCATTACCATCAAAAGTATTTGATACATTTAAATTTGTTTTAAAAGTATCATTTCCAATTCCACCTATTACATTTTCAATAGATGTTAAGATATCGTTATCTCCAGTTGCTACAGTTCCTGCACCCATATCAATAGTTAAATCACTTGTATAATGTCCATAATCAATAGTATCAGTTCCATTTAAACCATCTATTTTATTCAATATACCATCTAATCCACCTGATGACTTCATAACTATAATATCATTATGATTACTAGCTTTTACATTCTCAAAATCAATAATTGTATCATTATCATTTACACCAATAGAAGCAGTATTAGAGTTTAGGTCAATTTTTACAAAAGAAGTACTATAAGAATAATCAACAGTATCGTTTCCTTCACCTCCATCTAAATAATCTATTCCTATTCCACCACTTATTGTATCATCGCCCTTAGCACCTTTTAATGTATTCTTATCATCATCTCCACTAATAATATCATGCCCTGCTGTTCCTGTTATATTTTCTATATTATCTAAAGTATCTGTAGCTGTTTTTATACCATTTTGAAGAATATCAACTGTATTTGATGATAAATTGACTTCTACTTTATCTGTAGTATTTTTTAAATATTTTGAATAATCAACTGTATCACCATTAGCTGTAGAGTCTCCTCCATAAAATGTATTATTTTGATTATTATTTGAAAAAAAGACATCATCAAATTTTGAACCTAAAGCACCTTCTATATCAACTAAAGTATCAATTCCTAAACCTGCACCAACAGTAACACTAGAACCTGATAAATCAATAGATACACCAGAAGTAGCATCTGAATAATCAACTATATCAATATCATCTCCACCATTTATATAATCATCACCTAAACCACCTTTTAATGTATCACTTCCAGCTCCACCAAATAATCTATCATTTCCAGCTTTTCCATCAAGTTGATCATCTCCTGCATTTCCTAGTAAAGTATTATTATAACTATTTCCAGAAATAGTATCATCACCTTGACCAGCACTAATATTTTCAATATTTTTAATTGAATCTAATATAACAGTAGATGATGCTGTGTGCATAGTTACATCACTTAAATTACTATCATCTAAACTTAATGTGATTTTATTAACTAAAGCAGAATAATCAACTGTATCAGAACCAGCTCCACCGTCAATAACATTCTTTGTACCATCTAATGAATTACTTATAAAAGTATCATTACCTGCTTCACCATTTAGAATATCATTTCCAGCTCCACCATTTAGAATATCATTTCCAGCTCCTGCATTAATAATATTTTTAGCATTTGATCCTGTAATATTATCATCACTTTCTCCTGTAATAATATTATCAAATTCACTAATTGTATCTATTTGAGTATCTGTTCCTGTTATAACACTTGCTTGATTAGTTGATAAATTAATTATTACTTTATCATTACTTGTTGTATTGGCATAAGAAAGCGTATCTGTACCAGCTCCACCTTTTAATACATCATTGCCTTTTCCACCTGAGATTGTGTCATCTCCTGCCCCACCAAGAATAGTGTTAATATTGTTATCACCTACGATAATATCATTAAACTTACTTCCTGTAATATTTTCTATACCAATTAACTCATCAAAACTATTATCTCCATCTTCACTAACTTGTTTATTTGAGGCATTTAAATTAACTATAATTTTTTTACTTGCATTTTCATAAGTAGCTGTATCCAAACCAGCTCCACCTATTAAAGTATCATTTCCAGCTGCTCCCCATAAAGTATCATTTCCTGCACTTCCATCTAAAGTATTATCTTCATTATTTCCAACAATAGTATCATTTCCACTACTTCCTATAATATTTTCTATATTTCTAATTATATCATTTGCAGCATTACTGATACTAACTGTTGCATCACTTGTACCATTAGCTAAAGATATATTAATAGTACGGGTATCTCCTAAGGCACTATAATCAACAGTATCTCCATTAGTTTCACCTCCAACTCCTCCATCAATAAAATCAGCTCCATCATCTCCATCTTTTAAATTATTTCCACTAGTACTATCATATAGTCCTGCTTTAAAAATATCATCACCTCTACCACCTTTTAAAGTGTCATTTCCATTCTCACCAATTAAAGTGTCATTTCCCGTAAGTCCTTCTAAAACATTTTTATCATTATCTCCCATTACCATATCATCAAACTTAGTAGCTTTTATATTTTCTATATTTTTTAAATAATCATCATCTGCATAATTAACATTTGCCCTAGAATAATCTTCTGCATTAACATTCATTAAATTAAGAGATAAAGGACCACTAGTTACACCTGAAAAATCAATACTATCACCAATAGAATTTTCTTCACCTTCTCCACCATCAATGTAATCAATACCCTCACCACCTATTAATGTATCAGAACCTTTTCCACCAAATAAAGTATCAGAACCTTTTCCACCATCAAGTATATCGTCATTATCATTACCAAATAATGTATCACTTCCATCATTACCACTTAATTTGTCATCTCCTGCATTACCTATTAGTACATTTGTTTTATCATCACCATTAATAGTATCATTCCCAGCTCCACCTGTGACATTTTCAATTTCTTTAATCACATCAATACTAGATACAGATGAAAAAACAACAGTGTTACTTTCTTTTCCATCTAAAGTAACACTAATACCTACCTTACTATCAGTAATATCACTATAATCAATAGTATCTATACTTGAACCACCAATAATTGTATCATTTCCATTATTCGCATTATTTGAACCTAATTTAAATATATCAGAACCTAAACCACCATCAAGATAATCAGAACCTAAACCACCAGTAATTTGATCAGCACCATCTTGTCCTAAAAGAGTATTGCCCTTATCATTTGCAATTAATTCATCATTATATTGCGAACCATTAACTGTAGTAAAATTATTTATCTTATCTTCTTCATCATTAGTATCGGTATTCTTACCATTAGCATCAAAAGAAAACCCGTTATTATTAAGATCCGTTATCGCACTAGATTTACTTAAATCAACTCGTACAGCTCGTGTAGAAGTAGTATAAGATAAAGTATTAATACCAGTTCCACCATCTAAAGTATCAGCACCCAATCCACCATCAATAATATCATCTCCACCTTTTCCTAAAATAGTATTAACCCCACTATTTCCAGTTAGCGTATCATTTCTTGTATTAGAGCCAATTATATTTTCAATATTACTAATTTGATGCTCAGCCACCTCATTTCCTACTTGCACTTGCGTTATATTTGTTCCTTCTTTTAATGATACAACTATTTTTGATGTAAGAAGTGAATAATCAACTGTATCTGAACCAGACAAGCCACCTAATTCATTTCCTCCATCAACATTATCATCTTTAGTTTCTCCATCTCTAAAAATAAATACATCATCTCCTGCATCTCCTTTTAAAATATCAGCGCCATTTCCCCCTGTTATCGTGTCATTTCCAGCTCCACCTTCTAAGATATTGATTTTATCATTTCCTACGATTGTATCATCACCACTTGAACCTATAACATTCTCAATATTTCTAATAATATCATTATCTTTTGTCATAGTATTTTCTAAAATTTTTCCGAAATTTTGATTTAAATCAACATCTATATGATATTTAGAATCATTTACTGCACTATAATCTATCGTATCTGAATTATTACGGTCATTTACATCTACTTGAACTGCATTATTATTATCTAATTCAAATCCATCAATGGTATCAATTCCATCAGAAGTGCCATTTGCATTATCAAAATTAATTTTGAATACATCTCTACCTTTTCCACCAAATAATGTATCATTTCCAGCTCCACCATTTAAAGTGTCATTTCCAGATTCACCAAATAAAGTATCATTTCCATCTTTACCTTCTAATATATCATTTCCACTACCAGCTCTAATAATATTTGTTTCTGCATTACCTACTAACGAATCATTTCCACTTCCTGAAAGAATATTTTCAAAGTTTTTAATAGTATCTTTTCCAGCATCATCAGTATTTGTAGCACTTTTTGAAAGATCAATATTTACATAACCAGTAGAATTAACATAACTTATAGTGTCATTTCCAGCTCCACCATCAAGAGAATTGTCTTTATCATTTCCTTCAATAGTATCATCTTTACTAGTACCTATAATATTTTCTATACTAGAAAATCTATCTACACTTTTATTTGCACCAGTACCTATAGTAGCTTGCTTTGTATGTAGTGAAACATTAACAACTTCTTCAAGAGCATAAGATACAGTATCATTTCCTAAACCACCTATAAAACTATCATTTCCTCCTAAACCTAATAATAAATCATTTCCATCTCCACCATTTAGCGTATTAGAATTTTTATCACCTATTATTGTGTCATTTAAATTTGAACCTAATACATCATCAAAATTTTTAATTACATCAGTACCAATTGATGTACCTTTACTAGTCATTTTTGTGATTTTATCTTTTGTACCATTTAAATTTAAATCAGTATCAATATCGCTAGAACTAAGATTTACAAAAACTTTAGAAGATGAATTAGTAAATGAAATTAAATCATGATCTCCAGAAAACCCATCAAGTGTATTATCAGAACTATCACCTTCCATTGTATCTGTATATTCTGTTCCTTTAATATTTTCAATATTTTTAATACTATGAACATTAATGTCACTTCCAACTTCTACAATAGTAGTATTTGCATTATCTAGTCTTAGTGATATACCTTTTGCTAATTTTGAATAATCAACTAAATCAGACCCACCCATACCATCAATAAAATCGCCTTTTGTAGCTAGGTTTGTTTGAAGAAAAGTATCATTTCCAGCTCCTCCAGATAAATTGTCAGCTCCAGCTCCACCAGTTAAAGTATCATTTCCAGCTCCACCATCTAAGGTATCATTTCCAGCTCCACCAAATAAAGTATCATTTCCAGCTAATCCTTTAAGAAAATTAGCATTATCATCTCCTCTTAATACATCATTAAAATTTGAACCTTCAAGATTTTCTATACTAACTAGCTTATCACTCCCTAAATTTCCACCAACACTTTGATAATCTGCAAGATTTAAATCAACATTAACTCCTATATTATTCGTTGAAGTAGCATCCTTAAACGATGCTGTATCATTTCCAGCTCCTCCATTTAATAAATCATCACCAGCTCCACCCCTTAATGTATCATCATCTTTTTCACCATATAAAGTATCATTTCCACCATTTCCAATTAATAAATCATCTCCATCTCCACCTTTAAAAATATTTATACTATCATTTCCTATCATGGTATCATTAGAGCTAGTGGTTATAATATTTTCTATACTAATTAGTGTGTCTTCCTTACCATCATTTTTTGTTACTTTATTTGTTCTTAAATCTACAACGATATTTCCAGTTTCATTAATATAAGAAACAGTATCATTTCCTTCTCCACCATCTAAGGTATCAGATCCATCACTTGCTAATATAGTATCATTACCTTTTAGTGATTTTAAAACATTATCAGAAGAATTTCCTACTAGTGTGTCATCATGATTACTTCCTTCAACATTTTCAATATTGTTAATAATTAAATTTTTTTTATTATCATTATTGGTATCTTGTTCTATATTATTCTTTGATAAATCAACATTTATACCACTTGTAGAGTAAGAAAAACTAACAAAATCCGTACCAGCTCCACCATCTATATAATCAATACCACTACTAGCTCCTCCACCTTTTAAGGTGTCATTTCCAGCGTTTCCTATTAAGGTATTAGCTCCACTATCACCTTCAAGTGTATCATCTCCAGATCCACCTATAATTCCTTCTATATCTTTAAAAGTATCACTTCCTTGAGTAGCACTAATAGAGTAAGTACCATCTTTGACATTTAAATCTAAATTCTGTGTAACATTAGAATAATCAACAGTATCAATTCCATCTCCACCATCTAAAGAATCATCTCCTGCTCCACCTTTTAAAGTGTCATTTCCAGTTCCACCTCTTAAAGTGTCATTTCCATCTCCACCATCTAAAGAATCATTTCCAGCTCCACCTTCTAAGATATCTGCTCCTGCTTTACCTTCTAAAGTATCATTTCCATTTAATCCAGAAAAAGAATTATCAGCATTATCACCTCTTATGATATCATCATGTGTTGTTCCTACAATATTCTCTATATTTTTTATATTATGGTCATCTAGTCTTCCACCAACACTTACAGATACATAATTATCATTATTCAAATCAACACTAATAGCTGATGTTAAGGAAGAATAATCTATTCTATCACTTCCAAGTCCACCATCTATTTTATCATCTTGTGATTCATTAATAGCACTAGAAAAAGTAAAAAGATCATTTCCACTTCCACCATTTAAAGTGTCATTTCCAGCTCCACCATTTAAAGTGTCATTATTGGCTCCACCATTTAAAACATCATTACCAAGTCCTCCACTTAAAGTGTCATCCCCTGCATTTCCATTTAAAATATTATTATGAGTATCTCCTGTAATAATATCTTTTGCACTTGAACCTATAATATTCTCAATATTTTTTAAGCTATCAACTTCACTTAAACCTATACTTGCATTAGCAGCTCCATTTACTAATGTAACATTAAGTGATTCATTTCTATTTGAATAATCAACACTATCACCTATTAAATCATTTGCTCCACCATCTAATACATCATTTCCAGTTCCACCTCTTAAAGTATCATCTCCTGCTTCACCTTTTAAAGTATCATTTCCAGCATTTCCAACTAATAAATCATTTCCAGCTCCACCATTAAACACATCTACAAGATTATTACCTTCAAAAGTATCATTATAATCAGAACCTTGAATTTCTTCAATAGAATTTAATTCATCATTTCCATTTGTAGCACTTGAAACTACATAAGAAGTAGTATTAATAGTAGAACTTACTACAATCTTCTCATCTGAGCTAGAGTAATCCACAATATCTTTACCAGCTCCACCATTAATTAAATCATCTCCATTACTTGAATAAATGGTATCATCGCCACCACCTGCATTAATAGTATTATTACTTTGTGATCCCGTAATTTTATCATCTAAATTTGTAGCAGTAATATTCTCAATACTTTTAAGAGTATCCACATCTCCAGTTGCAATTGTTTGTTCTGTTTGTATTCCTAAATTAACATTTATAAAACTAGTAGTATATTTTGAATAATCAATAGTATCATTTCCATTAGCACCATCAATTATATTTGCAGTACTACCTTCTTGCATAACAAAACTATCATTAAAAGATGTTCCTATTACATTTTCTATACTAACTAATGTATCTGTCTCAACTACTGCCGTTGCATCCTCTACACTTACTTTATTTGTACTAAAATCAACCTTAATATTATTTGTTCCAGTATTTAAATAAGAATAATCAACTGTATCATTTGAAGTACCACCATCTAGTGTATCATCTCCTAAGTTACCTATTAATGTATCACGACCTATACCACCATATAACTTATCAGCTCCACTTCCTCCATATAACAAATCATCACCTGTTTGTCCATAAAGAGTATCACTTCCATTTCCTCCATATAAGCTATCTCCTTTATCCAAACTAGCCTCAGTATCTCCAACATTATTTCCATAAATAACATCATCACCTGCTCCACCTTTTATAGTATCAGCTCCACCCATACCTTCAAGAGTATTATCTACATCTTTATCTCCACTTAAAATATAATCATCATTTTTACTAGCTCTTATATTCTCAATATTAGAAATACTATCTATATAATTTGTATTATATTCAACTGTTTGGGTACCGTTATTATTCATATCAACATTAATTCCAACATTAGTACTTATATGTGAATAATCAATTGTATCACTTCCACTTCCACCATCTAAACTATTATTAGCAGATTTCCCAATTAACCAGTCATCTCCTGCTCCACCTATTAAGGTATTAATACTATTATTTCCTATTAAAGTGTCATTTCCTGATCCACCCTCAGCATTCTCAATATTATTAATAATTAAATCGTTTGTCCCATCATTATTGGTATCTTGTTCTATATTATTCTTTGATAAATCAACATTTATACCACTTGTAGAGTAAGAAAAACTAACAAAATCCGTACCAGCTCCACCATCTATATAATCAATACCACTACTAGCTCCTCCACCTTTTAAGGTGTCATTTCCAGCGTTTCCTATTAAGGTATTAGCTCCACTATCACCTTCAAGTGTATCATCTCCAGATCCACCTATAATTCCTTCTATATCTTTAAAAGTATCACTTCCTTGAGTAGCACTAATAGAGTAAGTACCATCTTTGACATTTAAATCTAAATTCTGTGTAACATTAGAATAATCAACAGTATCAATTCCATCTCCACCATCTAAAGAATCATCTCCTGCTCCACCTTTTAAAGTGTCATTTCCAGTTCCACCTCTTAAAGTGTCATTTCCATCTCCACCATCTAAAGAATCATTTCCAGCTCCACCTTCTAAGATATCTGCTCCTGCTTTACCTTCTAAAGTATCATTTCCATTTAATCCAGAAAAAGAATTATCAGCATTATCACCTCTTATGATATCATCATGTGTTGTTCCTACAATATTCTCTATATTTTTTATATTATGGTCATCTAGTCTTCCACCAACACTTACAGATACATAATTATCATTATTCAAATCAACACTAATAGCTGATGTTAAGGAAGAATAATCTATTCTATCACTTCCAAGTCCACCATCTATTTTATCATCTTGTGATTCATTAATAGCACTAGAAAAAGTAAAAAGATCATTTCCACTTCCACCATTTAAAGTGTCATTTCCAGCTCCACCATTTAAAGTGTCATTATTGGCTCCACCATTTAAAACATCATTACCAAGTCCTCCACTTAAAGTGTCATCCCCTGCATTTCCATTTAAAATATTATTATGAGTATCTCCTGTAATAATATCTTTTGCACTTGAACCTATAATATTCTCAATATTTTTTAAGCTATCAACTTCACTTAAACCTATACTTGCATTAGCAGCTCCATTTACTAATGTAACATTAAGTGATTCATTTCTATTTGAATAATCAACACTATCACCTATTAAATCATTTGCTCCACCATCTAATACATCATTTCCAGTTCCACCTCTTAAAGTATCATCTCCTGCTTCACCTTTTAAAGTATCATTTCCAGCATTTCCAACTAATAAATCATTTCCAGCTCCACCATTAAACACATCTACAAGATTATTACCTTCAAAAGTATCATTATAATCAGAACCTTGAATTTCTTCAATAGAATTTAATTCATCATTTCCATTTGTAGCACTTGAAACTACATAAGAAGTAGTATTAATAGTAGAACTTACTACAATCTTCTCATCTGAGCTAGAGTAATCCACAATATCTTTACCAGCTCCACCATTAATTAAATCATCTCCATTACTTGAATAAATGGTATCATCGCCACCACCTGCATTAATAGTATTATTACTTTGTGATCCCGTAATTTTATCATCTAAATTTGTAGCAGTAATATTCTCAATACTTTTAAGAGTATCCACATCTCCAGTTGCAATTGTTTGTTCTGTTTGTATTCCTAAATTAACATTTATAAAACTAGTAGTATATTTTGAATAATCAATAGTATCATTTCCATTAGCACCATCAATTATATTTGCAGTACTACCTTCTTGCATAACAAAACTATCATTAAAAGATGTTCCTATTACATTTTCTATACTAACTAATGTATCTGTCTCAACTACTGCCGTTGCATCCTCTACACTTACTTTATTTGTACTAAAATCAACCTTAATATTATTTGTTCCAGTATTTAAATAAGAATAATCAACTGTATCATTTGAAGTACCACCATCTAGTGTATCATCTCCTAAGTTACCTATTAATGTATCACGACCTATACCACCATATAACTTATCAGCTCCACTTCCTCCATATAACAAATCATCACCTGTTTGTCCATAAAGAGTATCACTTCCATTTCCTCCATATAAGCTATCTCCTTTATCCAAACTAGCCTCAGTATCTCCAACATTATTTCCATAAATAACATCATCACCTGCTCCACCTTTTATAGTATCAGCTCCACCCATACCTTCAAGAGTATTATCTACATCTTTATCTCCACTTAAAATATAATCATCATTTTTACTAGCTCTTATATTCTCAATATTAGAAATACTATCTATATAATTTGTATTATATTCAACTGTTTGGGTACCGTTATTATTCATATCAACATTAATTCCAACATTAGTACTTATATGTGAATAATCAATTGTATCACTTCCACTTCCACCATCTAAACTATTATTAGCAGATTTCCCAATTAACCAGTCATCTCCTGCTCCACCTATTAAGGTATTAATACTATTATTTCCTATTAAAGTGTCATTTCCTGATCCACCCTCAGCATTCTCAATATTATTAATAATTAAATCGTTTGTCCCATCATTATTGGTATCTTGTTCTATATTATTCTTTGATAAATCAACATTTATACCACTTGTAGAGTAAGAAAAACTAACAAAATCCGTACCAGCTCCACCATCTATATAATCAATACCACTACTAGCTCCTCCACCTTTTAAGGTGTCATTTCCAGCGTTTCCTATTAAGGTATTAGCTCCACTATCACCTTCAAGTGTATCATCTCCAGATCCACCTATAATTCCTTCTATATCTTTAAAAGTATCACTTCCTTGAGTAGCACTAATAGAGTAAGTACCATCTTTGACATTTAAATCTAAATTCTGTGTAACATTAGAATAATCAACAGTATCAATTCCATCTCCACCATCTAAAGAATCATCTCCTGCTCCACCTTTTAAAGTGTCATTTCCAGTTCCACCTCTTAAAGTGTCATTTCCATCTCCACCATCTAAAGAATCATTTCCAGCTCCACCTTCTAAGATATCTGCTCCTGCTTTACCTTCTAAAGTATCATTTCCATTTAATCCAGAAAAAGAATTATCAGCATTATCACCTCTTATGATATCATCATGTGTTGTTCCTACAATATTCTCTATATTTTTTATATTATGGTCATCTAGTCTTCCACCAACACTTACAGATACATAATTATCATTATTCAAATCAACACTAATAGCTGATGTTAAGGAAGAATAATCTATTCTATCACTTCCAAGTCCACCATCTATTTTATCATCTTGTGATTCATTAATAGCACTAGAAAAAGTAAAAAGATCATTTCCACTTCCACCATTTAAAGTGTCATTTCCAGCTCCACCATTTAAAGTGTCATTATTGGCTCCACCATTTAAAACATCATTACCAAGTCCTCCACTTAAAGTGTCATCCCCTGCATTTCCATTTAAAATATTATTATGAGTATCTCCTGTAATAATATCTTTTGCACTTGAACCTATAATATTCTCAATATTTTTTAAGCTATCAACTTCACTTAAACCTATACTTGCATTAGCAGCTCCATTTACTAATGTAACATTAAGTGATTCATTTCTATTTGAATAATCAACACTATCACCTATTAAATCATTTGCTCCACCATCTAATACATCATTTCCAGTTCCACCTCTTAAAGTATCATCTCCTGCTTCACCTTTTAAAGTATCATTTCCAGCATTTCCAACTAATAAATCATTTCCAGCTCCACCATTAAACACATCTACAAGATTATTACCTTCAAAAGTATCATTATAATCAGAACCTTGAATTTCTTCAATAGAATTTAATTCATCATTTCCATTTGTAGCACTTGAAACTACATAAGAAGTAGTATTAATAGTAGAACTTACTACAATCTTCTCATCTGAGCTAGAGTAATCCACAATATCTTTACCAGCTCCACCATTAATTAAATCATCTCCATTACTTGAATAAATGGTATCATCGCCACCACCTGCATTAATAGTATTATTACTTTGTGATCCCGTAATTTTATCATCTAAATTTGTAGCAGTAATATTCTCAATACTTTTAAGAGTATCCACATCTCCAGTTGCAATTGTTTGTTCTGTTTGTATTCCTAAATTAACATTTATAAAACTAGTAGTATATTTTGAATAATCAATAGTATCATTTCCATTAGCACCATCAATTATATTTGCAGTACTACCTTCTTGCATAACAAAACTATCATTAAAAGATGTTCCTATTACATTTTCTATACTAACTAATGTATCTGTCTCAACTACTGCCGTTGCATCCTCTACACTTACTTTATTTGTACTAAAATCAACCTTAATATTATTTGTTCCAGTATTTAAATAAGAATAATCAACTGTATCATTTGAAGTACCACCATCTAGTGTATCATCTCCTAAGTTACCTATTAATGTATCACGACCTATACCACCATATAACTTATCAGCTCCACTTCCTCCATATAACAAATCATCACCTGTTTGTCCATAAAGAGTATCACTTCCATTTCCTCCATATAAGCTATCTCCTTTATCCAAACTAGCCTCAGTATCTCCAACATTATTTCCATAAATAACATCATCACCTGCTCCACCTTTTATAGTATCAGCTCCACCCATACCTTCAAGAGTATTATCTACATCTTTATCTCCACTTAAAATATAATCATCATTTTTACTAGCTCTTATATTCTCAATATTAGAAATACTATCTATATAATTTGTATTATATTCAACTGTTTGGGTACCGTTATTATTCATATCAACATTAATTCCAACATTAGTACTTATATGTGAATAATCAATTGTATCACTTCCACTTCCACCATCTAAACTATTATTAGCAGATTTCCCAATTAACCAGTCATCTCCTGCTCCACCTATTAAGGTATTAATACTATTATTTCCTATTAAAGTGTCATTTCCTGATCCACCCTCAGCATTCTCAATATTATTAATAATTAAATCGTTTGTCCCATCATTATTGGTATCTTGTTCTATATTATTCTTTGATAAATCAACATTTATACCACTTGTAGAGTAAGAAAAACTAACAAAATCCGTACCAGCTCCACCATCTATATAATCAATACCACTACTAGCTCCTCCACCTTTTAAGGTGTCATTTCCAGCGTTTCCTATTAAGGTATTAGCTCCACTATCACCTTCAAGTGTATCATCTCCAGATCCACCTATAATTCCTTCTATATCTTTAAAAGTATCACTTCCTTGAGTAGCACTAATAGAGTAAGTACCATCTTTGACATTTAAATCTAAATTCTGTGTAACATTAGAATAATCAACAGTATCAATTCCATCTCCACCATCTAAAGAATCATCTCCTGCTCCACCTTTTAAAGTGTCATTTCCAGTTCCACCTCTTAAAGTGTCATTTCCATCTCCACCATCTAAAGAATCATTTCCAGCTCCACCTTCTAAGATATCTGCTCCTGCTTTACCTTCTAAAGTATCATTTCCATTTAATCCAGAAAAAGAATTATCAGCATTATCACCTCTTATGATATCATCATGTGTTGTTCCTACAATATTCTCTATATTTTTTATATTATGGTCATCTAGTCTTCCACCAACACTTACAGATACATAATTATCATTATTCAAATCAACACTAATAGCTGATGTTAAGGAAGAATAATCTATTCTATCACTTCCAAGTCCACCATCTATTTTATCATCTTGTGATTCATTAATAGCACTAGAAAAAGTAAAAAGATCATTTCCACTTCCACCATTTAAAGTGTCATTTCCAGCTCCACCATTTAAAGTGTCATTATTGGCTCCACCATTTAAAACATCATTACCAAGTCCTCCACTTAAAGTGTCATCCCCTGCATTTCCATTTAAAATATTATTATGAGTATCTCCTGTAATAATATCTTTTGCACTTGAACCTATAATATTCTCAATATTTTTTAAGCTATCAACTTCACTTAAACCTATACTTGCATTAGCAGCTCCATTTACTAATGTAACATTAAGTGATTCATTTCTATTTGAATAATCAACACTATCACCTATTAAATCATTTGCTCCACCATCTAATACATCATTTCCAGTTCCACCTCTTAAAGTATCATCTCCTGCTTCACCTTTTAAAGTATCATTTCCAGCATTTCCAACTAATAAATCATTTCCAGCTCCACCATTAAACACATCTACAAGATTATTACCTTCAAAAGTATCATTATAATCAGAACCTTGAATTTCTTCAATAGAATTTAATTCATCATTTCCATTTGTAGCACTTGAAACTACATAAGAAGTAGTATTAATAGTAGAACTTACTACAATCTTCTCATCTGAGCTAGAGTAATCCACAATATCTTTACCAGCTCCACCATTAATTAAATCATCTCCATTACTTGAATAAATGGTATCATCGCCACCACCTGCATTAATAGTATTATTACTTTGTGATCCCGTAATTTTATCATCTAAATTTGTAGCAGTAATATTCTCAATACTTTTAAGAGTATCCACATCTCCAGTTGCAATTGTTTGTTCTGTTTGTATTCCTAAATTAACATTTATAAAACTAGTAGTATATTTTGAATAATCAATAGTATCATTTCCATTAGCACCATCAATTATATTTGCAGTACTACCTTCTTGCATAACAAAACTATCATTAAAAGATGTTCCTATTACATTTTCTATACTAACTAATGTATCTGTCTCAACTACTGCCGTTGCATCCTCTACACTTACTTTATTTGTACTAAAATCAACCTTAATATTATTTGTTCCAGTATTTAAATAAGAATAATCAACTGTATCATTTGAAGTACCACCATCTAGTGTATCATCTCCTAAGTTACCTATTAATGTATCACGACCTATACCACCATATAACTTATCAGCTCCACTTCCTCCATATAACAAATCATCACCTGTTTGTCCATAAAGAGTATCACTTCCATTTCCTCCATATAAGCTATCTCCTTTATCCAAACTAGCCTCAGTATCTCCAACATTATTTCCATAAATAACATCATCACCTGCTCCACCTTTTATAGTATCAGCTCCACCCATACCTTCAAGAGTATTATCTACATCTTTATCTCCACTTAAAATATAATCATCATTTTTACTAGCTCTTATATTCTCAATATTAGAAATACTATCTATATAATTTGTATTATATTCAACTGTTTGGGTACCGTTATTATTCATATCAACATTAATTCCAACATTAGTACTTATATGTGAATAATCAATTGTATCACTTCCACTTCCACCATCTAAACTATTATTAGCAGATTTCCCAATTAACCAGTCATCTCCTGCTCCACCTATTAAGGTATTAATACTATTATTTCCTATTAAAGTGTCATTTCCTGATCCACCCTCAGCATTCTCAATATTATTAATAATTAAATCGTTTGTCCCATCATTATTGGTATCTTGTTCTATATTATTCTTTGATAAATCAACATTTATACCACTTGTAGAGTAAGAAAAACTAACAAAATCCGTACCAGCTCCACCATCTATATAATCAATACCACTACTAGCTCCTCCACCTTTTAAGGTGTCATTTCCAGCGTTTCCTATTAAGGTATTAGCTCCACTATCACCTTCAAGTGTATCATCTCCAGATCCACCTATAATTCCTTCTATATCTTTAAAAGTATCACTTCCTTGAGTAGCACTAATAGAGTAAGTACCATCTTTGACATTTAAATCTAAATTCTGTGTAACATTAGAATAATCAACAGTATCAATTCCATCTCCACCATCTAAAGAATCATCTCCTGCTCCACCTTTTAAAGTGTCATTTCCAGTTCCACCTCTTAAAGTGTCATTTCCATCTCCACCATCTAAAGAATCATTTCCAGCTCCACCTTCTAAGATATCTGCTCCTGCTTTACCTTCTAAAGTATCATTTCCATTTAATCCAGAAAAAGAATTATCAGCATTATCACCTCTTATGATATCATCATGTGTTGTTCCTACAATATTTTCTATATTTATCAAAGTATCCAATCCAATTATAGAAGTATTACTTATACCCTTAGCAATGTTGTTGCTCAAATCAACATTAACTCCTATACTATTAGATGTTATAGCATTAACATATGAATAATCAGCAGTATCAATTCCAGCTCCACCATCCATTCTGTCATTACCCTCTCCACCACTTAAAGTGTCATTTCCAGCTCCTGCATTTAAAGAATCATTACCAAGACCACCACTTAAAGTATCATCTCCTGCATTTGATATAAATGTATTATTTGACTTATCTCCAATTAATGTATCATCGCCACTTCCTGAAGTAATGTTTTCAATATTTTTTAGATAATCTGTTTGTACAGTATCTTTTTTTACTCTTATTTCTGTGTCATTTTTTAAAGATACACTGATGTCTTTAGTTTCATCCACATAAACTACCGTATCTCTATTTGCTCCACCATCATATTTATTATTATCATCATTTTTATTTGATACAAAAATATCATTTCCTCTTCCACCGTGTATAGTATCATCGCCTAATCCACCATTTAATGTATCATTTCCATCTCCACCATATATAGTATCATTTCCATCTCCACCATATATATGGTCTTCGCCTGCATTACCACTTAAAGTATCATCTCCACCCATACCATATATAGTATCATTACCAGCATTACCTTCTAAAATATTTTTATCATTATTTCCTTTTAATAAATCATTTCCTTTTGAACCAATGATTTTTTCTATATTTTTAATTGAATCTGTAGAACTACCCATATCATCTATTTTATCAACTTTATTTAGACTCATATCAGCACTAATAGAATGTATATCTGTACTTGAATAATCAACTGTATCTATAAAAGTGTTTTCAGTTAATACTCCTCCTGTAACACTACGAATAGTCTTGCTTGTTTGAAATAATAATTCATTACCATTTCTAATTAATGTTCCAAATTCACCATTAGTATTTTGAGTATTAAATTGATTTACAATATCATTTAACAGCAAAATTTGATCAGAGTTAGAAGCACTTAAATTTAATGTTCCTATTATTAAAGTAAGAACTGTTGCATTAGTATTTAAAAGAATTTGATAAGATGATCCATTTCCACCATTTAATAAATCATTATTTTTTGTTCCAATTAATACATCACTTCCATATCCACCATTTAAAGTATTTTTAGAATCATTTCCTTTTAAAGTATCATTACCAAATCCACCATTGATATTTTCAATATTACTTATAAGTAAATTTCCATCTCCACTATCTTGTAGATTTGTATTTTTTGATAAATCAACATTTATATTTTTTGATGTATATTCAAAACTTAATGTATCAATACCATCTCCACCATCAAGTCTATCATCTCCACCCATACCATAAATAGTATCATCACCTGCATTTCCTACAATATTATTAGCAAAACTAGTCCCTTTTAAAGTATCATCATTAGATCCTCCAATAACACCTTCTATTGACTCAAAACTATCAATACCTTGCCCAATTGCTACTTCAGTACTAGCTAATGACCCTAAATCAATATTTAATTTTTCAGTAACATCAGAATAATCAACAGTATCTAATCCATCTCCACCTTTGAAAATATCATCTCCTGCACCACCTTTTAAAGTATCATCACCATCTTTCCCATCTAATATATTATCTTCTTTATTTCCATAAAGTATATCATCATATTTTGTACCAATAATATTTTCAATATTTTTTATATTATCAGCATGGTTATTATTTAAATTTACACCTGTATTTCTTAATAAATCTACTCTAACACCTCTATTATTTAAAAGATTGCTATTTACATATGAATAATCAATAGTATCATTTCCAGCTCCACCATCTAAGATATCATTTCCATTTCCACCAGATAAAGTGTCATTACCTTTACCTCCTAAAATAATATTATTTTGTGAATTTCCAATAATTGTATCATTAACTTGTGAGCCAATAATATTTTCTATTGCAAAAATAGTATCTTTATTTATTCCATTTTCTTTTAAAATTGAGCTTTGATTATCTTCTAATGTTATATCTATACTATTAGTTCTTTTAGAATAATCAATAGTATCACTTCCATCTCCACCATTAAATGTATCATTACCATCACTTGCAAAGAAGGTATCATTACCCAAATTACCTTTTAAAATATTATTTTTATTATTACCACCTAATTCATCATTATAATTAGAACCTGTAATATTTTCAATATTTTTAATAGTATCAATGTCCATACCAATACTAGCTTGTGATTCTTTATCATTATCTAATAAGATTAATTTTACTGCTTGTGAGCTACTATAATCAACGGTATCATTTCCAGTTCCACCATCTAAGATATCATTACCAACTCCACTAATTAATGTATCATTTCCAGCTCCACCATCTAAAATATCATTTCCTTCTTTGCCATAAAGTAAATCATTTCCTTGTAAACCATAAATTTTATTATCTTGAGAATTTCCTTTTAAAGTATCATGACTTAAACCACCTTCTAGGTTTTCTATATTTTTTACTAATACTTTTCCTATTCCAGAGTCTTGAACACTAGTTATATTTAAATCAATATTAATACCATTATTGACATCTTTAAAACTTAAAGTATCTATTCCCGATCCACCATCTATATAGTCATTTTTACTAGTAGTTGACCCTCCTGATAATATAGTATCATCTCCAGCTCCACCTAAAATTGAATTTGCAAATAAATTACCAATTAAAGTATCAGCAGAATTACTTCCTATAATATTTTCAATATTTAAAATAGTATCAAGACCTGCATTTATTGTATCTTGTTGATTTGTTTTGGCCAAAGAAACATTAACTCCACCACCTGTTATATTTTCATAACTTATAGTATCGTTTCCAGTACTTCCATCAATAATATCATCGCCTAATCCACCACTTAATGTATCATTTCCAGCATCACCATTTAAAGTGTCATTTCCATTAAGACCATAAATAGTATCATCACCTTTATTTCCAGATAATACATTATTATTATTGTCTCCTGTAATTTCATCATTAAACTTTGTTCCAATTACATTTTCGATATTAAAAATATCATCAATGCCATCTCCACCTCTTGCTTCATTTTCACTTAAATTTATAACTTCTCTTGATAAAGTATTTGAAAAATCAACAGTATCAATTCCAGCTCCACCATCAAGTGTATCATTACCTCCATTACCAACTAAAGTATCATTTCCATCTTTTGCGTTTATAATATTTACTAAATTATTACCATGTAAAATATCATCATATTTAGAACCTGTAATATTTTCTATATTCCACAATTCATCACTTGAATTTTCTTTTGTTGTAATTCCTTTTCCAGCAATTAACTCATCTTCTTCTAGTAAAACTTTTACACCTTTTGAATTAGTGCTTATATACTTTTCATAACTAACAGTATCTTTACCACTACCACCTTTTAATAAATTAGAACCTTCTTCACCTTCTAAAGTATCATTACCTTTTCCACCATCTAAAGTATCATTACCTTTTCCAGCTGATAAAGTATCGTGTCCACCTTCACCTCTTAATATATTAACCTCATCATCACCTATTAAAATATCATTACTTTGACTACCTGTAATATTCTCAATATTTGATATAGCATCTGTTCCATCACCTGTGACTATTCCTGTTTTTAAATTAGCAGTAACACCAACTTTATTACTATTAATAATAGAAGAGAAATCTAAGGTATCATTTCCTTTTCCACCATCAACTTTATCATCGCCTAAACCAGAAGAAATAATATCATTTCCACTATTTCCATAAATCGTATCATTTGCTGTACCGGTGGTTATCGTATCATTTACTATTCCACCATTAACTATATTTTTTAATGTTTTAGAACCTTTAATAATAGTATCATTAATATTAGAAGAAATCACAAATCCATTTGTAAACTCTTCTCCCTCAGCATTTACATAAGGTTTAAAAAGATATTCACTAGGACTATTTATATCTTCAATACGTCTTACATTTACACCATAAGTTTTTGTGGTTGTAATAGTTGTCTCAACAGGTGCTTCAAAATCACTTCTATCGATTTTTGGTACATTCATAATATTAAAAGCAGCTTGTGTAGAAATATCTAATTCAAAATTTTCTTTTTGAATATTTCCATTAATAGAAAAAGGTATTTTAAAAGAAAATATAATATTAATATTACCTGCATCATTGGTTGTAAAGCCATCAATTTCTTTAGTATTTGGGTCATCTTTTTTAATTATCCATGAGTCTCCACTTTTTGTGGCAAAAGCTACATTAAAACCATCTGGTAAATTTTTTGAATTTATTTTAATTTCATCAACTGCAAAACCAACTGGTTGATTTGTGTTAATTTGTATCATTCTTGAATTAACATTTTCTCCAAAATACTTACTATTATCTGCATTTATTTCTATATGATTGTATTGTACATTAGTTATATTTTCATAATTTAATACTTCTGCATTAGTTTGTTTAATTATATTTGATCTTGAAGCACTTGTATTTGTTTTTGGATATATATTATCATATGAAGTTCCACCACCACCATAAATAGTTAATACAGACCCGTCTTGTGTTTCTTCTATATTTACATGCTGTATATCTATATCAAAACTAATTTTAGGTTTAATTCCCTCAACTTTTGATTCTTCTTCACTAGAAGATTGCTTAGCTGCAGTAGCATCATCCGTGCTAGTAAATACATTTTCCTCAATTTCTTCATCTTTAAGAGCAATAAGAGCCTCTTCTTCTTTGGCTATATCTTCTGCAACTTCTGCTTCAACTTCAACTTCTTGAATAATAACTTGAGGTTTTTTAGGCTCACCTTTTTGGCTACTATTACTTTGCTCATCTTTTTTGGCTGTATTATCTGGAATATTAACATTTTCATTTGTAACTAAAGAATGAATAGGTAAGGCATTTATATTATCAATTTCAGAAAGAATATCATCTAAGGTAAAGTTTTTTCCACCACTTAATTTGAAAAATGGAGGGTTTTCACCATATCCCATTAAAGCCATAGAAACAAAAGTGTAAGTTCCATGACCAGGAATATCAATAACAATATCTCCACCAATTAATTTATAGTTCAAGGCAGTAAAATCAACATCTGGTATATTAAAGTCTATTTCATCACCAGGTCTTACAAAAACTGCAATATTTTCTCCAGCTTTTGGCTTAGAACTTATTTTTAACTTTTTATTTTGATATTTTACATAATCTTTATTTGCCATAACTATACCTTTATTTTTGTAGAGTAAAATTCTATTATTATATCATAAAAATTATTTAAAAAAAAATATGTAAGTTAGGATTAAGGAGTAAAGGCACTATTCCAGTATACTGCGAATAAAAAAAGAATCGTTATTTCAATATTTAGAACAATGATATAATCGCACTAAAGCATTAATTTATTTATAAATTAATAAAAACAAAATAAATCAAACTTTATAGTATCAACATACCATCACCATAAGAAAAAAATCTGTATTCCTCACTTACAGCTAGTTCATATATCTCAAGTGTTTTTTTTAAACCAATGAACGAAGCAATAAGCATAATAAGTGTTGATTTAGGCAAGTGAAAGTTTGTTAGTAAATAATCTACTTTTATAGGTTTATTTGCTGTATTTAAGAATAAATCACACTCACCTTGAATTTTATTTGTTCGTGCATAATATTCAATAGTTCTAGTAACCGTCGTACCAACTGCTAAGATTTTATCTGCTGTATCAATGGCTTTTTTTGTCTTTATACCTATTTCAAAATATTCACTATGAATATCATGTTCTAAGATATCATTTACAACAACAGGTTTAAAAGTTCCAGCCCCTACATGAAGTGTTAAAAAATTTACTTTATGAGTGTCTTTTAAATTTTGTAATAATTCTTTCGTAAAATGTAATGATGCAGTTGGAGCTGCAACTGCTCCAAAGTTCTTAGCAAATAATGTTTGATAATTTCTTTCATCTTCTTTATTGTCTTCTCTATTCATATAATGAGGTAAAGGAATATGACCTATTTTATTTAATATTATAATTAAAGATGAAAAATCTAATTTATTTTCATTTTGAAAAAACTCAACTATTCTTGAACCATCTTCTTTAAGTTTTATTATTTTAGCTTTTAAATTATCTTCAAAGTATATTAAACTATTTATATTTACTTTACCTTTTATCATGACTAAGAATTGATTCATAAATAAGGCTTTATTAAAAAATAATTCAACTTTTCCACCTGTATCTTTATGCCCAAAAATTCTAGCTTTTATAACTTTAGTGTCATTTAAAAAAACAGATAGATTATGTGGTAAAAAATCAAGTAAGTTTTTATAAGTAGTGTGAGTAATACTATTCGTACTTCTATTATAAACAAGAAGTTTAGCATCGTGAGCTGGAAATACAGCTTGGGAGGCTATAAGTTCTTTTGGTAAAACATAATCATAACTTTGTGTTTTAAGAGAATCTATTTTATTCTTCATCTTCTTCTAATGTTTTACTAGCTGGATTAAATATTTTTGCTATATATATAGATACTCCATATAAAAGTATAAGTGGACCTGCCATTAAAAATTGTGTTAAAACATCAGGAGGAGTTAGCAAAGCTGAAAAAAAGAAAATGATAACAACAGCATATTTAAAAAAATCTTTTAACATCCTATCATCTACTAGACCAATTTTTGCTAAGAAAAATGTGATAACTGGTAATTCAAAAGAAATACCAAAACCAAATAAAAGCTTTGTAAAAAAACCTACATATTTACCAATACTTGGCAAAACTGTTACAACTGCTGAACCAAAATTAATTAAAAAATCAAACCCTAAAGGTATCACAACATAATAAGCAAATGAGGAACCCATTAAAAACATTAATGTTGCAAAAAATACAAAAGGTAAAACCAACTTTTTTTCATGCGAATAAAGACCAGGTGCTAAAAATAGCCATAATTGCCAAAATATAACAGGTAAAGATAGAATAAAACCAGCAAAAAAAGAAACTTTAAGTGCAGTAAAAAATGTTTCTTGAATTTCTATTGCAACCATTTTGGAACCCTCAGGTAATACTGCTTCAACTGGAACCATCATCCAAGTTAAAAGAGGCTCATAAAATGTAAAACAAGCAAAAAATGCAAGAATTAATGTTAAAACTGAAATTAAAAGTCTTTTTCTTAAATCAGCAATATGAGGTTTTAAATCTTCAAACATTCTTTGTTTCCTGTGTATTTACATTTACTTTAAATTTATCACTATTTTTTTTTGAAGATTTATCGTCTTTTATATCTTCATGTTTTATATCTTCATACTTAATATTTTTATTTTCCTTATTCTTACTTTTTGTTTTTTTTGTTCTTTTATTATCTTTATTGTCATCTTCTAGTAAATCATCATTTATAAGATCATCAAAATCTAAATTACTTGTAATATTTACTGATGATTTTACATCTTGGATTTGTGCTCTTAATTGCTTTGCTTCTTCTTTCATTTCATTGATATTTAATTCTTTATCTAAAGTTGATTTTGCATCTTCAATGCCTGATTTAAATTTTTTAAAAAACTTTGCTACATCTATCATAGCTGATGGCAATTTTTCAGGTCCTAAAGCAATAATTGCAATTACAGCAATTAAAAATATTTCCATAAATCCCATTCCAAACATAAATAACTCCAAAATTTAAATACAAGACAGAGATTTTACCTAAATTTTGATAAAATCTAACAATTACTTAAAAAGGCTTAAAAATGAAACTTATATTTTTGTTATTTGTTGGTATTGTTTTATATTTCATAGCAAGAAATTATAAAACAGAAAAATTTGAAAATATTAAATTAGATAATAAAGAACACTTTGATGGTGATTTAATGCATCATGAAGTAGGTTTATTAGTTGCATTAATGGCAAAAGTATCTAAAGCTGATGGAAAAGTGTGTGAACTTGAAGCACAAATGTTAAAACATACTTTTGAAGACTTGGCATCTTATTTTACAAATAAAGAAGAAATAAAAAACAAATTAATTGCTATATATAAAATTGAAAAAGAAAATTTTGCTAACACTATTGTTTTAGCTAAGAATTTATATAGTATTACAAAATATGATTATCAAAAAAGAATTAAAGTTTTAGAATATTTATTAAATTTAGCATTTATAGATAAAGACTTTTCAAATGAAGAAGAGATGATAACGAAAGATATTTCAAATGCTCTTAAGATAAAAAATATTGATTTTGAAAATTTGATTAATATTTTTAAAGACTTTTATAATAATCAAAAAGAATCTACAGCACTTTCTTTAAATAAAGCCTATGAAATTTTAAATGTAAGCTCTAAAGATGATGATTCTATAATCAAAAAAGCTTATAGGACATTAGTTAAAAAATATCATCCTGATATAATAACAGGACAAGGTGCTAAGCAAAATATTATTGATAATGCTACAAGAAAATTACAAGAAATAAATGAAGCTTATGAGCTAATTAAAAAAGATAGAAAAAGATAGAAAAATTATGAAAAATCATATTTACGATAAATCTTACGAAGTTTGCTCTTGTCATCATGTAAGTTTAGGAGAGATAATCTTTTCTATACAAAAAAAAGGTGCCACATCTATTAAAGATATTAAAAAGTTTACTGATGCTGGAACTTCTTGTAAATCTTGTGTTAATTCAAGTAGTGATTTTGGGGAAGTAAAAAAAAATATTTATTTAGACGATATACTTAAAAAAATCAATAAAGATTAAATTTTTGAATTAAACTTAACTTATGATAAAATAAAGAATAGTAAGTATTAAAAACTTAAAAGGTAAAATTTGACAGATTGGAATAAAATAAAGAAACAACTAATATTGTTTTTGCGAACCCAAAGTACAAATATAGGAATAAAAAATATTACCCTTGGTTTGTCAGGTGGTTTGGATTCAGCTTTAGTTGCATTATTATGTAAGGAAGCTTTTGGAGATAAGTTAAAGTGTATTTTGATGCCTTCTTTGTTTTCATCGCAAAGCAGTGTTGACGATGCAAAAGAATTATGTGAAAAATTTCAAATAAACTTTGAAGTTATTAACATATCACCTTTAATAAAAGCATATATAAATAATATGAATGATGATAAATTAAGAATTGGTAATTATAGTGCTAGAATGAGAATGTCAGTATTGTATGATATTTCAGCTAGAGATAAATCTCTTGTTATTGGAACATCCAACAAAAGTGAAATTCTTCTAGGTTATGGAACTATTTTTGGAGATATAGCCTGTGCTATTAATCCAATAGGAAATATTTATAAAAGTGATGAATATGATTTTGCAAGATATATGGGTGTTACACAAAATATTTTAAACAAAGCTCCTAGTGCTGATTTATGGGAAGGTCAAAGTGATGAAGAAGAACTAGGATATACATACGAACAAATAGATGAAGTTTTAAAGTTACTTGTTGATAAGAAAATACCTAAAAAGGAACTTTTAAATTTAAACTTTAATGAAAATTTGATTGATATGCTAAGGAATAAAATAAAAATAAATGCATTTAAAGGTGAAGTGCCAATAATTGCAGATATAAACTGGAGTTAATTATGAAAGAAATATCATTTTACAAATCTACAATTAATGAGGACGAATTAAAAGAAATTAGATCTGTACTTAATGTAAAAAACAATACTAATAATAAAGTTTTTGAATTAGAAGAAAGTATGGCTAATTTTATTGGTGCTAAATATGCAATAGCTACTTGTAATGCGACAGCAGCCTTACATCTTGCCTTAAGTGCAATTAGTCTTAAAAGGGGAGATAAGATTTTAATATCTGTAAACTCTTTTGTAAACATACCTGAATCAATAAGGCATTTTGATGCTGAGCCTATTTTTGTTGATATTAATGAAGATGATATGAATATTGATTTAGATAAATTTGAAAAAGTTCTTGAAGAAAATAAAACAAAAAAATTAAGAGGTGCTATTGTTACATTCATAGGTGGTCAAGTTCCTAATTTAGATAAATTATATGCCATATGCAAAAAATATAATATAATTCTAATAGAAGATGCCTCAACAGCTTTAGGTGCAACATACAATGGCGAGACAGTAGGTTCATTAAAAGCAGATGTTACAATTTTTTCTACAAACTCATCAAATTCAAAATTTGCAATTAGCAGATCTGGATTTATAGTAACTAATAGTGAGAATATAGCAAATCGTGCAAAGCTTTTAAGAACACACGCATTAACAAGCACATATGATGATTTTGGAAACTTAGATTATATTTATGATGTTATAGATATTGGCTATAAATATGATATTAGCGAACTTGATGCTGCTTTTTCTTTAGCACAATTAAAAAAAACTAATAAACATATAAAAAGAAGAAAAGAAATAGCACAAATATATATAAAAAAATTAACAAGTATAAAACATATTAGTATTTTATCGCATAAAGATGAACATATTTTTTCACAGTTTATTATAAAAATTTCAAGAAATAGAGATGCTTTTGCAAGAGCTTTGAAAGAAAAAGGTATTTCTACAGGTTTAAACTATATACCTCTACATTTATTATCATATTATAAAAATAAATATGAAATGAAAATCACAAAATATGGAGTAGCTCTAAATTCATATCAACAAATCTTATCAATACCTATGTATGCTGGATTAAGTGATGAAGAAGTTGATTATATTTGTGATGAAATTATACAAATAGCCTCAAAATGGATTTAATTTGAAACAAAAATGTTTTTTGTGGCTTGAAGATTATTTATTTATACCAAATACTTTTCAAAAAATAATTTCTTTTTTGCTTTTACCTTTTACAGCTTTGTATTTATTTATTATTCTAATTAAAAGATTAAGTTCAAAAGAAATTGATTATCATATACCTATTATTTCTATTGGAAATATTATCATAGGTGGTAGTGGTAAAACACCTTTAGTTATTCATTTAGCAAAAAACTTTAAAAATGTTTGTGTGATTTTAAGAGGTTATAAAAGACGCTCAAAAGGTCTTGTGCTTATTAGTAATAAAGGCAAGATATTACAACATGTTCAAGTTGCAGGAGATGAAGCATTATTACTAGCATCTGCTTTGAATAGTGCTACAATTATTGTTAGTGAAAATAGGCATGAAGCTATAAAAAAAGCAAAAGAGCTTGGATGTAAAATTATATTTTTAGATGATGGCTTTTCACAATATAATATAAAAAAATTTAATATTTTACTTCGTCCAAACGATGAGCCTCAAAATATTTTTTGTTTACCAAGTGGAGGATACAGAGAACCTAAAATGGCATATAGTTTTGCAGATTTACAATTGCAAGAAGGAAAAGACTTTAAAAGAGTAGTTTCATATAGCTTAAATGGAAAAAATATTGATATCTTACCTAAAAAATTACTTTTAATAACGGCTATTTCAAAACCAAAAAGATTATTGTCTTTTTTACCAAAGTCTATAATTATGCAGTCTTTTGAAGATCATCATATCTTTACTAAAGAAGAAATTAATAAGATTAAAGATAAATACCCAAATTATTCTATGATTACTACTTCAAAAGATATCGTGAAACTCAAAGAATTTGCTTTAAATGACTTGTATCTTATGAATTTAGAATTAGTTATTAATTCTGATGTAAATATAAAACTAATAGATGAATATATAAATAAATATAAAATCTAAAGTTTTATTTATTACAAACTTCACACAAACCATATAATTGCATAGAGTGACTTGTAATTTTAAACTTATTTTTCTTAGCAATTCTATCTTGTCTTTTTTCAATTTCTTCATCAAGAAACTCAACAATTTTACCACAATCAGTGCATATTAGATGGTCGTGATGGATTTTAGTATTATTTTCATATTTTTTTCCATCTTTGCCGAACTCTATGGAATTTATAAGTTCAACTTCTTCTAAAAAACTCAATGCTCTATAAACTGTTGCAATTCCAACATTTGAATTAGGATATTTTACTTTAATTAAATTATAAATTTCTTCAGCACTTAAATGCTCAGAAATATTAATTAAAATACTTAATACTATTTCTCTTTGTTCAGTATATTTAAGACCTTTTTGTTTAACAATTTTTTTTAATTCTTCAATGACATCTTCATTAAGAGTTAACATAAATATACCTTTTTTCATTTTAATTTATTATAACAAAAAATTATAAAAATGAAATTATTTCTATAAACTTAGATTTAGATTTAAACTTAAATCCATATTTAATACTAATGTAAAAAGTGACGTTTACCTGAAAAATATAAAGACATATTAAATTCATCTGCCGCTTTTATAATCTCTTCATCTCTAATGCTTCCACCTGGTTCTATAATACAGCTAACACCTGCTTCATTTGCTGCATCAATACTATCTCTAAAAGGAAAAAATGCTTCAGATGCCAATACTGATCCTTTTAAATTTATACCTAAATCTTCTGCTTTTCTTAAAGCTGCTTTTGCAGCATCAACGCGAGAGGTCATACCCATACCAACAGCTACCATTGCTGAATTTTTTACATAAATCACACAATTTGACTTTGTAAGTGATGCTAGTTTATATGCGATTTCCATATCTTTTTTTTCACTTGAACTTGCTTCTTTTTTTGATTTTAGTTGTGAGTTTTTTACTTCATCTTCTTCAACTTTATCAGCTTCTTGATATGTCATTCCACCATCAATCATCTTAAAATTAAACTCATCATTACTTAATTCTAACTTTGCTCTTCCTTGTTTAAATAGTTTAATTCTTTTCTTTTTACTTAATTCTATTTGTGCTTCTTTTGTAAAATCAGCTGCGAATACTACTTCTAAAAAAATCTCATTCATTTTAATAGCAAGGTCTAAATCTATAATGCCATTAACTGCAACGACTCCACCAAAAGCAGAAACTGGATCGCATTTTAAAGCTTCTATATAAGATTCTAATAAAGTATCTTTAATAGCAAAACCACATGGGTTTCCATGTTTTACTATACAAACAGCATTATCTTCACCAAAGGCAGCTGCTATTTTTGAAGCTCCACTAATATCACCCATATTATTAAAACTTGCCTCACCTTTTAAGCTTATAAATTTATTTGTATAGTGTTTATCAAATTCATATAAAGAACCTTTTTGATGAGGATTTTCTCCATACCTTGTATCAAATACTTTCTGCCCTACAATAAATTGTTTTGCTCCTAAAGCATTATTAAATCTTTTATTCATATAATTTGCAATCATACAATCATAAGATGCTGTATGTTCATATGCTTTTATCATCATATCTCTTCTAAATTCCAGTGTATTTGTGTCATTTTTAAGATTATTTAAAACTAAATCATAATCAATAATATCAGTAAGAACAATTACACTATCAAAGTTTTTAGCAGCAGATCTAAGCATAGCTGGACCACCTATATCAATATTTTCAATAATTTCTTCAAAATCATTTGTTTTATTAATAGTATCTTTAAATGGATATAAATTAACACATACTAAATCAATACCTTCAATACCTAATTCTTTTGCTTCTTCTAAGTGCGATTTTTTACCACGTCTGTGTAAAATTCCACCATGAATATATGGGTTTAAGGTTTTTACTCTTCCTTCAAAACATTCAGGGAACTTAGTAATTTCATTTGCTTCAATTACATTTATTCCTGCATTTTTAAGATTTTTATATGTTCCACCAGTTGAAATAATCTCATAGCCTAAAGATACTAACTCTTTAGCAAAATTTTCAATACCACTTTTATTACTAACACTAATTAATGCTCTCATTTGTATATTTTCCTTAGTTTTAAATAAGTTTTTAAAATCACGCAATTGTACTAAAAAAATATTTATGAAATGCTTTTTAAAGTCTTAGACATTTAGAAAAATAGAATTTTATAAAAAATAAACTATCTAAGCTTACGGTTTTATAATATAATTAGCACTTCCATTAATAGAGTGATAAATTGTAATATTATATTTTTTAGAATAATGTTTTAATAATATTTTTTGTAAAACAGGCTCAATAGATGGTGTAAACCAAGCATTGTTTGATGTAGCAATCATATACTTAATACCTTTTAAGTTTTTATATATACCCTCACTACTAGCTTCATAACATATAGCATTTCTAAATTTAATTCCTTTTATATTTAAATTTGTAGGTTTATTTGCTTTTGCATAATCTTTAGCACCTTTATAAAATATATCATTAATTATTTTTGTAAAAAAACTTGGTAGTGGTATTTCTTCTCCAAAAGGTACTAAAATATATTTTTTTGCGATTTTATAACTATTTTGTGAAAAGTGAAATGTTACATTATAATACTGTTCATTTTCATAATACAAAGCACCTGCTATTATGTCTATTTGCTTTGATTTTTCTAATAATACATTCATAAGCTTTATATTCTTATTTAATAAAACTGGAAATGTTGTTTCTGGTAAGATAATTACTTCAAATTTATTTTTAATTGCTGTATTAATTAACTCTATATTTTTATTAATTAAATTTATTTTATTAGTTTTTATCCATTTTTCATTTTGTTTTATTTCAAATTCTGGCATAGTTATTTTTATATTAATATCTTGAATTTTTATGTTTGAACCTATATTCAAAGAAAAATATAAAAGAATAAAAATATATGGATTTGTTTTTTTGTATTTTATAGCTAGTAAACAAGTAAGTAAAATAATTCCAAAAGATAATTTAGAACTTGAAAAATAACTATCAACAAAGATGAGTTCAGGAATAAACCAATTAAAACCTAAGAGGTGAAAATATGATAATAAAAAAACTAATAGTGCTTTTAAAAAGATATTATCAAATACTGCAATAAGGTAAAATATTAAGCCGTAAGCAAAGGCTAAAAAGAGTATAAGCAAAGGCATTAAATAAGCTAAGTCATAATAAACAAGACTAAAACTAAGCCAATAAAACCACAATAATCCTACAAAAAAACCTGCATAAAATAAAGATTGTTTTTTAAAACTTAGTAAAAAATATATTGCAAATATTCCAAGTATTGAATTTAATAATTTATATTCAATGTTAAAATAAGCTAGATATATAAAAGCACTCATACAAAATGCAAGAATCAAGCCTTTTATAATATGAATTTTGTTAAAATAGTCGCGTTTTCTTATAGACATAGAAAAACATTTTTTAAAAGGATATTCGATGGAAGGTCAAAGTGCAGATTTAATAAGTTCATTATTACCCTTGGTTGCATTATTTGCTATTTTTTATTTTTTAATAATAAGACCGCAACAAAAACAAGCAAAAAATCATAAAGCAATGATAGCAGACTTAAAAAAAGGTGATAATATTGTATCAAATGGTGGCTTAATGGTTGAAATTGTTAAAGTTGAAGAAGAATATTTATTAGTTAAAAATCATGATAATAGTGAGATGAAACTTTCTAAATTATTTGTATCTAAACTTTCAGATTAATTTATATTTTATATATGAAGGAATAAAGATTGAAATTCTTAAATTATAGACTAATTATTTTTGCCTTAAGTATCGTATTTGGTATTGTGTTCTCTTTTCCTTCTTTTTTACAAACTGATGGTAAAAAAATATCTTTAGGGCTTGATTTACAAGGTGGTTTACATATGCTTTTAGGTGTGCAAACACAAGAAGCAATCACATCTAAGATTAAATCTATTGCTACGACTATTAAATATTTTGCAGATGATGAAGATATATTAATTGATAATTTAAGTATAAATAAATTGTTTGTTACATTTAGTGTCTTAGATAAAGATGAACTAAGTAAAGTTGATACTATGTTAGAAGCAATCAATGGCTTAGAAATTCTTAAGAATGGTTTAGATTATAAAGTAGGTTTAGATGAAGAAGATACTCAAAAAACAAAAGAATTATCAGTATCTCAAGCAGTTGAAACTATAAGAAATAGACTTGATCAATTTGGTTTAGCAGAACCTACTGTTATTCAACAAGGTAAAACAGATATAGTTGTACAACTTCCTGGAATTAAAACTCAAGCAGAAGAAAAAGCAGCACGTGAGCTAATATCAAAACCAGCCGTATTGGAACTTATGGCAATAGATGAGGCTAGGTCTGATCAAGTATATACTATGAGTGATGCACGAGCTTCTGAATATGGTGATGTTATTTTAGAAGATACAAGAGATCCTAATACTAAATTTTTGGTAAAAGAAATTCCTATATTAAATGGAAGCCAAGTAATAGATGCACAAGTTGCATTTGACCAAGCTAATCAGGTAATTATAAACTTTACACTAAATTCAAGTGGTGCTAAGATATTTGGAGATTTCACATCTAAAAATATTGGAAATCGTTTAGCTGTTGTACTTGATGGAAAAGTTTATTCAGCACCAAATATTAGAGAAAGAATAGGTGGTGGTTCAGGACAGATATCTGGTGGTTTTACTTTAAGTGAGGCTGGAAATGTAGCTATTGCCTTAAGATCAGGTGCTTTAATGGCTCCTGTTGAACTACTTGAAAAAAGATCAGTTGGTCCATCTTTGGGAGCTGATTCTATAAAAGCTTCACTTATTGCACTTGTTACTGGCTTTATTTTAGTTTTTATTTTTATGATTTTATATTATGGTTATGCTGGAATTATTGCAAATATTGCACTTATTACAAATATATTTATAATAATTGCTATTATGTCTATGTTTGGAGCAACATTAACACTTCCTGGAATGGCTGGAATTGTATTAACTATTGGTATGGCAGTAGATGCGAATGTGATTATATCTGAGCGAATTAGGGAATTATTAAAAAAAGGCATGTCTATACCAAAAGCTATAGAAAATGGTTATTCAAATGCTATGAGAGCTATTTTAGATGCAAATATAACTACTCTTTTAGTTGCAGTCATATTATATGCTTATGGAACTGGTCCTATTAAAGGATTTGCTATTACTATATCTATTGGTATCTTAGCTTCCATGTTAACAGCTATTTTAGGAACACATGGAATTTATGAAGCATTATTATCAAAAATTCAAAATGATAAAAATCTAAAGAAATGGTTTGGGATTAAATAATGGAAATTTTTAAATCAGAAAAAACATATAATTTTATGGGTAGAAGACTACCTTTTTTAGGTCTGTCAGCTATTTTAGTCATAGTATCAATTGTTTTACTTTTAACAAAAGGTGTTAACTTAGGAATTGATTTTGCTGGTGGAACTATCGTACAGGTACAATATGTAAAAGATGCACCCATAAAAGAAATTAGACAATTACTTAAAAAAAGTAAAGATTATTCAAATTCAACTATTACAAAATTTGGCTCATCTAAAGAAATAGTAATAAGAGTTACAAATAGTTCAACAAATTTATCAACTGATATAGGTGATCAAATAGCCTCTATTCTAAAACCTAGTGGAAAGTTTGAAATTAGACGAGTTGATATGGTGGGACCAAAAGTAGGTGGAGAGCTAAAAGAAAAAGGTCTGATGGCTTTGGGTTTATCTTTACTAGTAATTCTTGCGTATGTAAGTTTTAGATTTGAGTGGAGATTTGCAGTTTCTTCTATCTTTGCTTTAGTACATGATATTACTATTGCTATGGGAATGATTTCTTTATTTCATATAGAAGTGAACTTAGATATCTTAGCAGCAATTTTAACAATACTAGGTTATTCATTAAATGATACTATTATTGTATTTGATAGAATTAGAGAAGGTGTTCAAACTTCTAGTAAATCAGAACTAAATGAAGTGGTTAATGAATCTGTTTCAAGAACATTATCAAGAACTACTTTGACATCTTTAACTACATTTTTTGTTGTTATTACTTTATTCTTATTTGGTGGAGAAATTATTCACGGTTTTGCATTTACTATGCTTGTAGGAATTGTAGTTGGAACTTATTCCTCTATTTTTATAGCTGCATCATTTTTAGTACAATTAAAATTCTCTATCTTAGAATTTAGATCAAAAGAAGCACAAAAACTACAAAGACAAAAAGAAAAAGATAAATTACGAGCTATGTATGAACAAGGAAGAGTTTAACTCTTCTTTATTCATATGTCTAATATTTCTTAATCTCAATAATATATACTTTTTTATACCTTAACCCACTTATTTAATTTAAAGCTTTTATTCAATCAACCAAACTTAAATTTGTTAGACTTTTATTTAGTCTTATTCTAAATAACAGTTTTATACAATATTTTATTTTAAGAATATCATATAATTATATCAAAGGTTGAATGATAAAAATGGAAATATATTTAAATGAATTTATGATAATTGCAGTAGCACACTTTATAGCTTTGCTTAGTCCTGGGGCTGATTTTATATATCTTATAAATACTTCAATAAGTAATAAACCTAAAATTGCCATTGGGGCTAGTTTAGGTATAGCCTTAGCAAATGGCTTTTATATTATGCTGTGTTTACTTGGATATGCAACAGTTTTTTCCCAATCAGAATTGTTGATGAGTATGATTAGAATTATAGGAGGAGGATATCTTTTATATCTTGGCTTGATGATATTAAAAACAAAAAGTAATGTTTTAAATACAAATGGGGTAGTTATAAATCAAAGTACATTTATAAAAGAGGCAGGAAGGGGCTTTTATCTAAGTTTCTTAAATCCTAAAATTTCTATTTTTTATATATCATTATTTTCATTAGCAATTAGTAAAGAAACACCATTAATGGTGCAATTTATTTATGGCTTATGGATGTTTTTATTTGTATTTGCATGGGATAGTATACTTGTATTATTACTTAATAATAAAAAGTTAAAAGACAAAATATTATCATTTGTTCATATGCAAAAGATTATGGGAGTTTTACTTATAGCCATTGCTGCTGGATTGCTTTATTCACTTTTTTAAAATAGACTTTTTGTATTCATAAGGAGTTGCAGCAACATAGTATTTAAATACTCTGTTAAAATGACTTTGATCTGAAAAACCAAGTTCATAAGCTATATCTGATATGTCATTTCCTTTTTCTAAAAGTTCTTTTGCTTTACAAATTTTTTGATTTAGTAAAAATGCATGTGGAGATATATTATAAGTCTGTTTAAATAGTTTAAAAAAATGAAATTCTGAAATATTTAAATATTTACTTATCTCTTTTACTGTTGGATTACTGCATATATTATCTTCTATATATTTTTTTGCTAAAGTAATATTACTATTTTTTGATGATACATTATCTTCTGAAGATTTACTACAATATTGTTTGAATAATTTTATTAAAAAATTCTGTAAAAGTTCTTCTTTTTCTAAATAAAAAATATCTTTATTTAATAATAGATAATTTAAATTGATAAATTCAATAAACATACTTTTGTCTTTTATGATTAATTTTGAAACAGGAATATAAGCTTTTAATTTTCCAAATATTATTTCTTGAAGATTTTTACACCATAAAGAATCAATATAAATCATATGGTATGTCCTAGCTTCATTGTTTATAGGATTACAACTGTGTACAATATTTGGATTAATAATAGCTATTTCATTAACTTGTAAAATAGTATCTATTTTTTGATAAGAAAAAGAAACTTGTCCCTCTTCAACTGCACCAATTGAAAGTGTTTTATGAAAATGTTTGTGATAATGATTTTCTGAGTTTTTTACAAATCTTGCCTCTAAATAAGGCAAATCTTTACTTTTAAAAAATGTAGATTCGTAATGTCTTTTTAAATACATTTATACCTTCCTTGAAACTTGATTCATAGAAATAAATTAAATTAGCAAAAGCATAGCATAGCATAGCAAACACTTATAAATACTTTATATAAAGGACATATTCAAGTTTCAGGACTTAAGAACTTAACTTTCGCACCTAAAACCAAGCAACTTTTGTGTCACATCCTTTAAGGTATCAAGGATAGTAGTTAAATCATCATTTCTATTTACAATCTCTTCTATTTGTGCTATTTCATCAAGTATTAATATAAAGGTTTGCATAGCAATTGCTAAAGTATAAAGTTCACATTCTAAATCTTTAAACAATCCACCTATAGTTTTAGGTTCATGACTAATACGATTGATATAACTAACTATATTATATGTAAAAAATGATAGTGTAATTCTAGCAATAAGAGCTTCATATATTCTATTTTCTTCTGTACTAAATCCAAAGTGTTCACGAAGCTCTTTATAACCTTGTTCTATATCCCATCTTCTTCTATAAGTCTCAATAATTGTTTCGTCTGAGATATCTAAATCTGTTGATACAATTGGTATTAATTTATCTGATGTCTTTAAAAATACTATTTTTATTTTACCAGCTTTTTTATGTTCAACTACAACTGAAAAATATTTATATTTAACTTTTTTGCCATAGGTTCCAGACTTTATATCTTTTAGTTTTTTATATTTATCATAGATACCTGTTAGTGTTTTTCTATCTCCTAAAAAGTTCCATATTTTATTGTTATTTGCTACTCTTGTAATAACTTTTAATCCTAGTTCATTCATCTCTTTAATGAATGAAGGTTTACTATACCAACTATCAACAAGTAAATAATCAGCATATATACCACTATTTACAGCTCTTTTAACCATAGCTATTGCTATTTGTGATTTGCCTTTTAGTGTCTCTAGTCTTCTTATGTGAGCATTACTTCTATAATCTACAATATTAGTAAAATTTTCTAGTGCTACTCTTGCATATTTATTTGTAGCAATTTCAAAGTCTAACATCAAGTTAGAGAAACCATCACTATAATTTAAAGATACAACATTGATACCTCTAATAGTTCGTTTCTCTTTATTACTCCATAAGTAGTCACTACTACCCTCTATATCTTTACCAACTTTTCCCTCAACTGTATCATCAATAATTAAAACTCTTACAGCTTTTTTATCTTGTACTTTATGAAGTAATTTTAGTATCTTTAATGTTGATAAAGATAGTAGTTTTCTCCAGTTGTAGTTACTATTGCTAAGTAATCTATAGTAAACATCTTTCTTTAAACTATCATCACTTTGATTTGAAAATGTTGATATCTTTTTATTCATAACCAACATATAGACAAAATGAATAACTACCATATAAACACTAACACCATCTTTCTTAGTGAATTTACTTTGAGATAAAATTGTTTTTATATTTAGTACTTGCATTGTCTTGAAAATTGGATTTTTTAGCTTGTCATTTATAATATTAGTTATTTTCTCTTGAATATTCATCAATAAACCTTTTTTTTAATATCCATATTATAGCTAATAAGCACTGTATAAAAGCTTCTTTGATACTATTTTATAGCTTATTTTTAGAATATTATTTTAATTATTTACACTTAAAATAATATTGTCAATAGACATGAAAATCTTGGATTAAGTATTGATAATCTGCTTGTTATTTGATGTTTTATTGATTGTTTTAGGTGCGAAAGTTAAGATTTGAAGTAATTGATGAAATCAATTCAGAGATTGATTTAAAATTATTTATTTTTAGTTTAAAACTTTTTATGATTAAAGATTTACTTTTACAAGAGGCAAAATTAAAAGATTTATTAGATATTTCTAAAATAGAAAATTTAGACCCTTTATCTTTAGAGTATGATAAAATAACTATTTATAGCCCATATTCAACTAGAGTGAAGGGAGCATTATTATCATTAATATTTTTTGATAAATTAGATAATAAAGAAACTAATTTTACTTCACAAGATGCAGATAGTTTTATAAAAGATTTATCTACATTAGCAATTGAATTAAAAAATAATGGTATTGAGCCAAATCAAATATTTATGCTAATGTTTAGTGAAAGTATAAATCAATCAATAATCAGCGATAGTGGTTCAAATTATGAAGAGAGAATTTTATCAGTTTTAACATCAATAGGAATTGATGAAAGCAAAATTGAAAAAACTCACGATAAAGATGATAGTTCAACTGAATTTGATTTTTTCTTTGAATTAAAAAATAAAACTTATGGTATTGGTGCAAAAAGAACTTTAAGAGAAAGATATAAACAATTTATTAAAACTGCTCAAATGACTACAATTGATATAATGATTGAAATTACTTTAGGAATTGATTTAACCCAAGAAAAAGTTAAAGCAATTAGAAATTATGATGTATTTTTATTTATTGCAGATGAAGTATATAATTCATATAAATATTTACAAGATATAGACGGAGTTTACAGCAATTCTAAGTGAAAATTTATATAGCTAAATCTTCCAAAATAATATCAAAAATCACTACTAAGCAAATTCACTAATACCCTTTATTTAAAGGCTTTATCAAGCTTTTTAATACCTAATTTTAGCTATAATATATCCTATAAAAGCCCATAAACAGGAGTGTTTAAACAAATGAGACAGACAAATATTTTCGATTTTTTAATAGAATCATTTACAGATAATATATCAAATGTAGAAGATACTAGAAAACAAAGAACAAATCTAGTTTATAGTTTAAAAGATATTATATTATCAGCATTTAGTGTATTTTATTTTCAAAATAAATCTTGCTTAAGTTTTCAAAGGGATATTGATACAAGAAAAGGTATCAGTAATGCACAAACTATGTTTGGAATATCTGATATACCAAGTGATAATCATATACGAAACATGTTGGATAAAATAACACCCAATAGTTTTAAAAAAGTATATGAAATAATACTTGATAAGTTAAGAGATATAGGAATATTAGATAAAGAGACCACTGCACAGTATAATCCAATAAAGCAACCTATTTAAGGGCATTAAAAGCACTTTTCAGCTAAAATAACATCACTAAGAAGAGGTAAAAATGGCATTTAAAGATACAAACAATACATTTTCAGATATAGCAGTAACATCAAGATTAGAAAAAGTAAATTCATTTCTTAAAGAGTTGGACTCTATTATAGACTTTGATAAATTACGACCAGTACTAAATAGAAATGGAATTGCTAAAAGTAATGTAGCTGGAGCACCTGCTTATGATAATGTACTGATGTTTAGAGTACTGTTACTCCAGAAGTATTACAATCTCTTTGATCAAGCCACCCAAGATGCACTCTATGTAAACCTACTCTTTATTAGATTTGTAGGACTTAGCCTAGAGGATAGTGTACCAGACGAGAGTACAATCTGTAGATTTAGAAATTCCCTACTCAAGAACCGACTTTATGATAAATTATTTAACTCTGTAAATAAACAATTAGAGAGTAAAAACCTGATAGCTAAAAAAGGAAAATCTGTTTTAATTGATGCTACTCTCATTAGAAGTGATAACACGCAAATAAAAAATAAGACTAAAGAAGTATACAAAGAAGACAAGAAAGGTATTCAAACAATAAATGCTGAGTTAAATATAAAACTTGAAGTAGAGCTTCAATCCAAAAAGCCTTCAAAAAAGAAGATTCAAAGAATTCTTAATACTAAAGCCCATAACTCCAAGACATACAAGAATGCACAACTTGATACACTACAAGGTATTGATACTAAAGATATAAAGACTTCTCAAATTATTATAAAGAATGAAGAAGATAGCTATAATCATCAAGATAAAATAGATAGTGAAGTAAGGATAGGCTTTCACGCATCAAAAAAACAATATACACAAGGCTATAAAGTACATATAGCAGTAGATGAGCAAAGTGGTATTATTATCTCCCAACAAACTACCTTCGCAAATACTCACGATATAGACACAGTAAAAACATTTGTAAAAGATATAGATGGAATGAAAGCTCTTTATGCTGATAAAGCATATAACTCAAAAGATATAGATACTTTTTTAGAAAGTGAAAATATAGAAAATATGGTATGTCTCAAAGAGAAACAAACTCTAAGCCAAGAACAGATTAAGCAGCAAAGAAAAGATGAAAAACCTAAACATAAGATTAGAGCTAAAGTTGAACATAGGTTTGCAGATATAAAAACTCAGATGAAAGGTTCAACTACAAAATTTATAGGACTCGTTAGAAATAATATGAATTTTACCCTTACCTGTATAGCTACTAATCTTAGATTATTAGGACAAAGACAAATAAGACAAAGATTATAGGGAACCTCTAAAAATAGCATTTAAAAACCACTTTCCAAATATTTATTAAAAAATATCAGAATATAAATTTTATTTGAGAAAATATGACAATTTCAACTATAAATTATCTATAATTTACTCTTGAAATAGTGATAATATTCACTATTTTGTTGATATATTATCAACTTTTCATAATTGGTATATTTTTTAACCTTACTAATTGTTCATATCGTATAAAGTTATAAGTAAGATTTAGAAGTCCTGTTAAGGATTTAATCCTATCAATGCCAATAGCTTTTAAAGATAGAGCTTTATTCATAGAGGTTGTGAATGTTCCAAATATATGTTCTACTCTTACTCTAGTTTTTGAATATTTATGATTGAGTTTGTGTTGAGCATTAGTAAGTGGTTTATTTCTATATGCTCGATTGATAACTTTTGAGTTTACATTATTTTTTTGAAGATAGTCTTCTATCTCTTTTGATTTGTAGCTGAATCAGCATACAATGTAGTATCATCTTCATTGATAAGTTCTTTAATTACTTGTGAATCATGAGTTGATGAGGGTGTTACAGTATAAGTAGATATTACTTTAGTTTTTTGATCAACTGATATATGATTTTTATATCCAAATTCTCTAGTTTTATACTTGGTAACCCATCTGGCATCTATATCTTTTTGAGCTAATTTATTTTTATTCTTTCCAAACTCTAAAGGAATAGCACCTTTTTTAATATCAGCATTATCTTGCCTTTTATTTCTTTGTTTAGGTACTTTGATGAAGCTAGCGTCTACAAGTGTTCCCTCTTTAGCAATAACACCATTAGATAAAAGTTTAGCAGTAAAAATATCAAATAGTTTTTTTGATAAATCTTTCTCTTTTAGTTCTTCTTTAAATAGCCAAATTGTATTTCTATCAGGTACATTATCACCTATTTGGAGACCTAGAAAATTCATAAAAGATAATCTATCTTTGATTTGAAACTCTGTTTGTTCATCCGATAAATTGTAGTATCTTTGAAGTATAATTATTTTGAACATTAAGAGTTTATCATATGGTTTCCTACCAGCATTACTTTTTTTATCTTCTTTCATTAATGATTCTTCAATAGGTTGTCTAAATAATTCCCAATCAATAATTTCATTTAACTTTTGTAAAGGTGGTTGATGCTTTTTAATCTTTTCTAGCTGAAACTCATAATCAAATAATCCTGCCATAATATACTCACTTTTTATAATAATTTATGTTGTAATTATAGCTAAATAGTGGTATCAAATGCTTTAAATAATAGCTTTATAGAGAGTTATTTGTAAATTTATTTGGATTAAATAAAAGACTTATTTTATGATTTTTTAAGTATTTGAAAATTATGTGATTTTTTGTCTATTTTTAGAGGTGCCCTATAAGTAGTTAGATGAATAATATAGAGCTAAAGAGATTTAATAGACTAAAAAAGCTCCTAAAAATGACTGAATCTAATTTTATTGAAGATGGATTTTTTTAAATATTTGAAAAAATAAGATATATGAGTACTTTTTAATTATGCAGTCGGCTCATAACTTTTTTTATATCAGGATGTACTATTGTTGGAGTTATAACACTATGATAGTAATGTACTTCACCTGTATCACTATTAGTTTTACTTTGACAACATTTACAAGATATATTTTTACTTGAATGATAATGAGTACCATCTAATGCTACAAGCATATAATCATCTTTAAAATAAAATTTATCTAATATTCCTATATCTCTTAACTTATCAAGTATTATTTCATATACTTTTTTAAAACTATTGGGTGTTATTTTATCCAACATGTTTCGTATATGATTATCACTTGGTATATCAGATATTCCAAACATAGTTTGTGCATTACTGATACCTTTTCTTGTATCAATATCCCTTTGAAAACTTAAGCAAGATTTATTTTGAAAATAAAATACACTAAATGCTGATAATATAATATCTTTTAAACTATAAACTAGATTTGTTCTTTGTTTTCTAGTATCTTCTACATTTGATATATTATCTGTAAATGATTCTATTAAAAAATCGAAAATATTTGTCTGTCTCATTTGTTTAAACACTCCTGTTTATGGGCTTTTATAGGATATATTATAGCTAAAATTAGGTATTAAAAAGCTTGATAAAGCCTTTAAATAAAGGGTATTAGTGAATTTGTTTAGTAGTGATTTTTGATATTATTTTGGAAGATTTTAGCTATATAAATTTTCACTTAGAATTGCTGGATAAAATAAAAAATGTTTTGTAAGAACTTATTAATTTTGATATATTATTGTTTATTTAATGCTTGTAAGTTTAGATATCTTAGAGACTATAAATCTTTGATTTGATATTAGTTTAACACATTTACTATGTACATCATTTGTTGTTTTAAGATGTACATAGTAAGGGTTTATAGTTTATTTTAAAACTATACCCTAAATTGTTATTTTTATCTTTTTATAATTTATGTTGTTCGTGCATTTAACTTTGTATTATTAATATCTACATTTTTTGCTTGAACTTTTTCTTTTCCATTGAATTTTTTTGCTTCTGCATTTCTAAGAACTAACTGTGCAATAATAGCAGTTTCAACAGCTACATCATGGGTTTTATTTGAAATAGACGCATTCTCTTGAGTTTTTTGATCTAATGAGCTAATGGCATCATTAATTTGTTCTATTCCTATTTGTTGCTCTTTACTAGATTTTTCTACTTCTGAGATTAGTTTAATAGTTTTAGATATATTTTCATTAAGTTCAACATATCCTGTAATCATTTTATTAGATATTACTTTTCCATTACTAGCTTTTTTGGTAGCTTGCTCCACAAGAGCTTTAATCTCATTTGCAGCTTCAGCACTTCTTGAAGCTAGGTTTCTTACTTCTTGAGCTACAACAGCAAAGCCTTTTCCAGCTTCACCAGCAGTTGCTGCCTCTACAGCTGCATTTAAGGATAATATATTTGTTTGAAATGCAATTTGATCAATTACCGAAATGGAATCATTAATAGCATTAACTTGTTTATCAATATCATTCATAGCCACAGTAGTTTCTTCTGCAAAAGATTTACCTTCTTCAGCTGATGTGGTTAATTCTGTAGCATATCCTGACATTTTTACTATGTTTTGAGTATTTTGTGAGATATTACTAGTGATTTCTTCGGTAGCTGCTGATGTTTCTTCAAGGGCGGCAGCGGCTTCATTTGAGTTTTTATTTAATATATCTACATTGTCAAGTAACATACTACTACTTCTATCTAGTGTTAATCCATTTGATTTATTTTCTACTAGCATTGCATTTATTATTTCTGCTAAATTATTTAGTCCAATAGCTACCTCCCCTGTACTTTCTTTTATTCTATGTGTAAAATCTAACTTTTGAAAGCTAGCAAGGGCATCAGATATTTTGTTAAGATTAGTAGAAACTTTTTTTGATACAACCTCAAGTAAATCATTGAAAACTTCTTTTAGTTCTTCTAGTCCTTTATTTTGAGTTGAAACTTCTATTTTTTGTTTCATCAAACCTGTTTTAGCTATTGCAACTGCTTTTTTAACTGCATTTATTACAATTTTATCTTCTTCAATCAAATTCTTTGTTTTTATAATATTCTCATTTACAACTTTTGTCATTTCACCAATTTCATCATTTGTATTTATATCTATTGTTCCAGAATATTCTATTTCATTATTTAAGTATCTAAAAAAATCAATTAATGAATCTTTAAAGATATACATATTAGGAATTTTTTGTCTATTAATAAAAAATAAAACAATAAAAAAGATAAAAGCAAAAATAGTAAATCCAATTAATGTATATAAATAAATAGAATTTTCATTAAGTGCATCTTGAACTTCTTTTGATGTTCTTTCATCTAAGACAGCCATAAATTTATCTATGGGTTTTACTATTTTTGCTTTTTCAATGTGATATTGATTTGAGTGTGTAAGCTTAACAGCAAAAGCATTGTCTGGGTTTTTTTTAATATTAAATTTGCCATTAGAGTCTTCAAATAATCCTTTTGCTGCATTCATTGCAATTGTTTCTAATTTAATAAGATTATTAGAGTTTTTTTGTGCTTCATCTAAAAGTTCAAATTCTTTTTTTGTAAATCCTGCATTTTTCATCATTTGATTTAATGATATTGTTTGTCCATCAGGTTTTGGCTTTTGTCCATATTCTAATACTAAATCCCAATAAATTCTATTATAATTTTCAGGTCTTGCTTTTTTTCCGTTTCTAATATAAATGATATCCCAATACATTTTTTCATATTTCGTATCACTTGTAGCAGAAAATGTTCTTGCTAATCTTGTAAGATCATCGGAACTTTGTCTCATTTCATAAGCTAACAATAAAGATTGTACTTTTCTATCTTGAATAAATTTTACCTCTTCTGCTTGTTTATTAATAAGGTTAACTAAAAATAAAATAACCAAAATTGTAAATGCCCCAGAAAACATCAGTGATCTCAAAAATAACTTAAAACTCATAATCATATCCTTTATATATTGTTTGTGGTGTAGTGTATTATAATTAATATAATACTTTTATTAAAACATTAAATATATAGCTTTTTATATTAAATAATTTTAATTTTAATTTAATAATTTTATTTATTGATTATAATTCCAGCAAATCTTTTTACTTTATCACCTGCCCTATATGAATAATATTCTTCATTTGAACATTTTGTACAAATATAGGAAATTTCTATATTTTCAACTCCTACTTCTATACACTGTTGTTTATTTAATTCTTGTAAATTTAGATATCTTCCATTTAAAAATTCTTTTCCAAAAGATTTTTCTACAATATTTTTTAGCTCTTCACTTATTTCATAGCAACATTGTTGAATAGATGGTCCCATACGAACGAAAATATCTTTGGGCTTACAATCAAACTGCTTAATCATCTTTTGTATGCTTAATTTTGATATATTTAAAAATGTAGAATTTCGTCCCGCATGTACAGCTGAAATCACACCTTTTACTTTATCTTCAATTAATATAGGAATACAATCAGCAACTAATACCATAAGAGCTAAGTTTTTTTCATGTGTTATTAAGCCATCACAATTTTTAATTAATATATCTGATTTGTGGTTTATAACTTGTATATTTGAGCTATGAATTTGTTGCATATGCCTTAGGTTATTATTATTATATTTATATTTTTTAGATAGTTTTATCCTATTTAATAGGACTTCATTATGATTATCTTTAGAAAAAGATAAGTTTCCATTGATTTTAGATGTAAAAAAACTTTTTATTTCATTCATTATTTATCTTTATTCCTTGGATACTTATTTATTATTTAACAAGTTTTACACAAATGTTTCAAATATTTACTAATTTTTACTTAAAGTTTTTTAAAAAGAAACTGGCGTTATAGCAGAAATATAAGAAGCTTTTGATAAGCTCCTATTTTCAATTTTATGTGCAAGTGCAGGATTAAATCTTATACAATCTCCCTCATATAATATAAATTCCTTATCAATTAATGTTACAACAATTTCCCCACTAAGAACATAATCACATTCTTCTCCACCTTTAGTATGAGGAATGATTTCATTTGTTAATCTATTTGCCTCTAAATGTACTAAGACAAATTCAATATCACCTTGTAAATTAGGGACTAATAATTCATAATTATATAAAGAATCATAAAAAGATATCTTTTTTCGCTTATTTTTTCTAACTACAAAAATAGATTCATCATCATGATGTTTATTTACTATCTCATCATTTGTAAAAAGATGTGCCAAGGTAGTATCTAAAACTTTTGCAATTTTTCTTAAAGTTTCAATTGAGCCTGAAGTTGAACCATTTTCTAATAAGGACAGCATAGCTACAGATATATTTGCGTCATTAGCAAGTTTTTTAGCTGTCATCTTCTTGATTTTTCTTAAAGTTCTAATTTTTTTACCAACATCAAAATTCTTTGACACTTATATCCTTTATAATATTGAAGTTCTAAGCCTTAAAGTTTTTATCTAAATAGTCATATTTTATGCAATTCTCACATCTTAATATATCTTCATATTCAATGCTTGCTAATTTTAAATCTTTAAAAGATTCTTCTATAAGTTTAATAGTTTTTTCTTCTGCTGAATAAACTATTGATTTAGTACCCATATTACCACTTACAATATTTTTGCTTGTTTTTAAGATATTTTGCATTCCATCTTCCCAATACTGAAGAAGCTCTGCATTATCTTCTAACTCTTCATATTTTTCATCCCATTGTAAACAAAGCTTTGGTAATAAAGCACACGTTTTTCTATCATCAAAATCTATTGATATACCCTTTAATTGCATTTCAATCTCCTTAATAATATTTTTTATAAATTTGCTAAATTGTTTATTATAAAAGTTATTTCTTTTTGTTCAAAAAAAATATTTCTTTGTAATTCTTGACTAATTGTTTTTAATAATTCTCTTTTCTTTTTAAGAAGAACTTTATTCTTAGAGTATTTTTTGTTCAATGCTCTAATTTGATCTTTATATCCGTCTATTATATCATTTTTACTTAAAGCTTTAGGCTTATCTTTTTTAGAAGAAGATTTAATGTTTCTTCTCATAAACATTTTAACAAGCAAGAATGAGGCAATAAAAGATAAGAATAAAAGAATTAAATTTAATATATCCATAAGTTTTATTTTAATGTCTCATTATTTATAAAAAAATCTAAATCTTTTTCTTTTATTTTACCAATGAATTTTTTTACTAGTTTTCCATTTTTATCAAAAATAAATGATTCAGGTATCATACTTACATCATCAAAAGCTTTTGCAATTCTAAAATTCTCTTCTCCAAAGGTAATTGGAAATTTTATTTTATATTTTTTAATAAAATCAATTAAATCTTTTTTATTTTTATTTCGCTCAAATAAAATACCTATTATGATAAATTTATCTTTATACTTTTGACTTAAGCTATTAAAACTTGGCATTTCTTCTATACAAGGCTTACACCATGTAGCCCAAAAATTTATTAATACAATTTTTCCTGCATAATCTTTTGAGCTTAAAACTTGATTTTTATATTCAAGATTAATCTTCTTTCCACTTACTGTTTGTAAAGTATATTTGGAATTACTTTGTACTTTTAAGTCATTAAAACTATCATCATCACTAATAACAGTCGTAGCTTCTTTGGATTTATCAGTACAAGATGATAAAAACAATGCAAAAACTAAACTAAAAGATAAAAAAAATAAATTCATAAGTTACTCCCTATAAATTTCAGATTCAACTAAATCTAAAAGTGACTGGTAACTTAATCGTTTTAGTTTTTTTCCATTTACAAAAAACTCAGGAGTACCTGTAACTCCAAGTTTTAAGGAATCTTGTTTGTCGATTTTTAATATATCACTTATATCATTAGATGCTATATCTTTTTTTAATTTTTCTATATCTAAACCTTTTACTTCTTTTAAAAAATTCCATACAGTTTGAGGTTTAGAAGACTGGTGTCCTCCCCAAATATCTTGATAAGTAAATAGAATATTTAAAGTTTCTTTAAATTTATTTTGCTTTCTTGAGGCTTCTAAAATTTCAATTATAAATTTTGAACTATTATGATTATCTAAATATCTTATAACTAACATAACTTCATCATCATATTCTTTAAAAACTTTTTCAAGTGCTGGATGAAAAGCTTTACATGATGGACATTGTGGGTCTAAAAATTCAACGATAACTACATTTTTTTTATTTTTACCAAACTTTGGCGAATGCTCTTTAATTAAAGGATTATTTTTATCATTTTTAGTGATTAATACTTTAAGCTTTTTATCTTCATTTTTTTGATACATGGACACTGCTGCTATAAATGCAAGAAATAGTAAAACTATTGAAGCAATAACAATTTTTTTATTTTTCATTTTTGAACTTCCTTTTTAAAATAAGTAATAATATAAATATACTTGAATATGCACTAAGAGATAATAAAGGTATGGTAATAAAATTAAACCAATTTATATAAACCGTAGAACAAGGTACCCCACTAACACAAGGCACTATTGTCTCAGGTATTATATCCCACATTAGTAAGTTATGATAAATGGATATGATTAAGCCAATAAGAACCAAAGGTAAAGAGTATTTTATAACTTTTTTATCAGGATACATAATATTTATTAAAAAAATAAAAACTAAAGGGTACATAAATATTCTTTGATACCAACACATGGAGCAAGGAACAAACTTCATAACTTCACTAAAAAACAAACTTCCTAAACTAGCAATACTTGCTATTAAAAAACAAAAGAAAACTATATTAAAACTACTATTATTCATATAAATCCTAAACTAAATATGGATAAAAGTATAACTAAATATTGTGTAGAAATTGTTTATATATACAAAATAAACTTTATCTCTTTTATTATCTAATAAGTTTTAGTGCATTTTAGTAAAAAATATTCTTTTATCATCTACTTTAATATTAGTTTAAAAATAAAAGGATATAATTTCCATCCAAATATGCAGATATCAATTTTGTTTATTTTAAAAGTGTTTTCTACATATGGGTCATTAGCTCAGCTGGTTAGAGCACTCGGCTCATAACCGAGTGGTCGGAGGTTCGAGTCCTCCATGACCCACCAATGTAAAATGCGGGAATAGCTCAGTTGGCTAGAGCCTCTGCCTTCCAAGCAGATTGTCGCGAGTTCGAGTCTCGTTTCCCGCTCCATTTTACATATATAATTCGCGGAATAGAGCAGTCTGGTAGCTCGTCGGGCTCATAACCCGAAGGTCGCAAGTTCAAATCTTGCTTCCGCAACCAATTACAAACCCTTTAAAAATCAATCTTTCAATTAATGAATTAATAAATATTTATATCATATATTTTATTAGGTGTTCACTTGGGTGTTCTCTTTGTTATCAATTACTTCTTTTACTTCTATCAATTCTTGCTGCTCTTTAAAATATAATTTTTCTATATCCTCTAAGCTCATTTCAGATAATTCTTGTTTTGTATAATCTCCATTTACATTTAAAATCATAGTTTCAGGACTTTTACCAAATCGTGCTTCTTTTGCTAGTTTATGAATCTCACTTGAAGCTTTAATATCAGTTTGTCTTACTTTTGATATATCTTTTTTAACTTGATTATTCAATACTATAGAACTAAGCATACTATTTTTAAACATTTGTGCATCAAAATAATCAGCTTGTACAGCTGCTAACATTGTTATATCAAGTTCAGCTTGTGCTTGAAGTTGTGCATTATCACTTCCAATACTCAATATACCATCAGTTTCCATACCACCAACATCACTAATACCTTGATAGCGACTAATCTTATTTTTTATTTCATCATATACAGATGTAGCTTGTAATTCTTCTATTAACTGTTTAGATACTTCATCAACTTTACCAGCTTTGCAACCTCTTATCCAAATACCACCAAATTCTTCTCTGTCGTCATTTTTCCATTCACTAAGAGTTGATATTCCAAGTGTTTCTAGTTCTGCGATGGCACTTAGTGTCATATCAAGAACTTCAAATAATGCTCTACATCTAAATCTTATTGTTATGTCATGTGCCATTATTTTTTACTCATTTCTTGTTTTATAATATTTACTTGTGCTTTCAATAACTTATGTTTACTTTCAGATATTGAGTTCATAGCTTTTTCTTTGGCTTCACTTGTTTTGTAGCTTAAACTATATCTTGTCTGTTTCATTCGATTACTTAATACTTTTAGCTCCTTTTGAATATATTTTACTCTACCGTTTATGCTTATTAATTTCTGGCTTTCTTCATTGTTAAATTCTCTTATATATGCGTAATAATCTTCTTGACTATCTAGTGCTACTTTGTCAAGGCTATTAAGTGATCCTTTTGCTTTCATAGAATCGTTGTAAAACTCATAAAATTCTTTATCATATTTGGTTCTACTTTCTACTTCTTTACCTTGCAGTCTTTGAGCGAAATAATCAAAAGGATTGGTTCTTGCGAATGGTCGCACACCTTTTGTTTTTGTATCCCAGCTAATCGCTTGTGTAATATCATCTAACATTCTTCCATATAGTCCTAATGTACCATTGGCTAGATGATGTACTTGTACTGGGCTTAACCGTGAATTTCCCATTTTTTTATATATCTCTGGTGTAGTTTCTTTATATCTTAAGTGTTTGGCTCTATTTTGCAAAGACATACTTTCTATTGGTATACCGTTCCAGTTTTTATTTTTTTGGATTTCCCAAGTAGTTTTTAAAACACTTGGTAAGTCTAATACTCCACCCATTTGAACCATACCGAACCAAAGTCTTTCTAAGAATTCATCTTGTGCGAACTTATCACCCTTCATACTGTTATATCCTCGTTCAAATAGCATCTCAGGTATAGAAGCAAAAAAGTTCCCTATGTCATAAGGTTTTGCTACCTTTGTGATATGTTTAACATCTTCTAATCCAGGAATCATATCCCAATATATATACCAATACATATTTTTTTGATCAGCAGTAAGTCTTTTGTATCTTTCATCATCTTTGTTAGCCATCAATAAAACTAAAGATAATGTTGCGAGACCTGCACCATATATATAAAACTTTTTCTTACCATCTTTTCCAAAGGCTGTTCTGGCTAACTTATCTATAGAATTTATACCTGCTTTTGCAAATGGTATAAGAGATAAAATTATTCCACCATATTTATTGCTCCCACCTATAGCAAAATCTGTACCTATTTCTCTGCCTTTAAATGAACCTTCTAAATTGCTTTCTCCTGCTTTATAAGATAGGTTTGATTCTGCTATTCTTGTACCTAGTTCAAATACATCAGCACCCCACTCTAAAATACTCACTGGACTAGCTAATATTTTTGATACCCAATCTAGTTTTCTTTGTATTCTATCATTTGTAACTATTCCATCATATGCTCCTAATGCTGTTCTTCTTGTACTATATCCACCACCAGCTACCATAAATCTTTTATATACTTCATTTTTTCTAGCAAAAAACCACATCCCTATTAGTGTACTTAGTCCTGTTAAAAATCCATGTGTACTTAATGCTCCTGCACTATTAGTATCTCTTATCGCATTTGTTAGATAAAAAAGAGGACTGGTTGTAACCATCCAAGTACTTAGACTTTTATGAAACATTGCTAATTTTACAGCATTGCCCAATATACCGTTTAAATTTAAACCTGTAAATGATGTGAGTGTATCTGCTAACAGTGGGTCTATGACTTCAAAATAAACTCTTTTGTCATCCAATATAACACTTTCTATATATCCATTTTGTGAGTTTGGTTTGTGTCCGTGTGTGAAAAATTCTAATGCTGATGGATTTTTGGCTAAATTTTCTTGTATATCTTTTATGTCTATATTTTCACTGGGGAAAATGTCACCATCTTTTGTGATGGTCAATCCTAAATCTTTCATAACTTGATCTATATTTTTTGCTTGTTGTTGTATATCTATTTTTACTTTTTCGCTACTTGGTCTGATTTTTACTGCAAATTCTGCACCTTTTTCATTGTCTATCATTTTAAATAGTTGTGATTTGGCTTTTGAGATAAAAGCGTCTTGTACATTTCTAGCTACACTATTATAAATATTATCCATAATATTACCTATGGGTTCTGTACCACCTGTGAGTCTTTTGCCTATAGTTGGACTTGATACTGCTTTGCCTTGCTCTAGTGATTCTCTTAGTCTATGAAAGGGTACATAGTTTTCATTGTTTTCTTTGAAATTTTTTCTTTGGCTTGTGGTGATGAGCTTCATATGTACATAAAAATCTAACATTTTATTGTTAAATATTTGATAGTCCTCAAAAGCTTTTTTAAACTCTGGGTGTGTATCTGCATAACTTAGTCCCATCTCTATAAACTGGTCGGTGAGAAGATTTTCTCTATTTTGTTTTTTAAGCTCAGCTCCTCTTCTTGCTTTAAAATAATCTTCCATAAGTTTTATCCGTTTATGACCTTTTTTCATAATAGGTTTAAAAATTATATCAAGTCCACTAGTACTTTCATCTAGTGTCAAATCTCCATCGACAACTTTTATAGTTCCATATTTAAAAACCATATCAGAAGCACCTTTTGCACCTTTGATAAGCTGAAATTGTTTATATGCACTATCTCGTGCATCTTTTGCTACATCATTATGTAGAGAATGTTCTATTAATTTTATTGAATGATTTTGATCGATTGTTCTTTGTCGCCATTTACTACCATATTTTGTAGCTGATATATCTTTTATCTTTGCTTTTAGTGTCAAATCTCCATCACTGGTGGCTCTTAAATTTGCTTCAATTCCTTGATAATAAAACTTATGAGCATTGTCTCTATATGTTATCATTTTGTTATATAGTGTTTTATCTTTTGATAGTCGTTTTTCAAAATCTTCTACTAGTTTAGGATTTTTTGTTTGGATATTATTGTACTGTGTTGTCCAAAGTCTTACAAACTCTGCAAATCCCTCACTGGTATTTAGTCGTGGATTTCTAGTATAACTAAGTGTTTTTATATAGTCTTTATGTTTGTTTTTAAATGTTCTAAAAAAACTACCAGCTTCTAGTTCTTCTTTTGGTTTATTTATATTTATATTTTTATAATAAAAGTCTAAGTAATGAGCCATTTCGTGAGCTTGTATCTCTATATCTCCATAGTTTTTAACTCTAATACTTATGTTTTTTTATTATATTTTCCTAGTGCTGATTTGTCATATATCTTTTTTCATACAGTCTATTACCTATGATGTCTTTTAAGAATACTCTTAAACTAGTACTGTTTATAGGGTTATGAATAGTTGGTAGCTTTATAGTTTTGTCACCTAATTTAACAGTACCATTTTCAGGTCTATTGGGAAAACCTTTTGATATATGAGTATATGTCAAGTTTCACCACGTTGTACCATTCCAAAAACAATATCTTGAAACACATCTGGTAAAATCTTAAATATTTCAGGTTTCGTTTGAAACCAACTTTGAACTGCATTAAATGGAGTTCTGACTTTTAATTCTTTTCTTAAAGAACCATGTCTTCTATTGAAGTTGTAGTATATCAAAAATTTATTTAAATCTTTTTTAACATCATCTATATTTTCATAGTCTTGGGCTTTGATTGTAGCATTTTTAATAGTTCCGTTTACTCTCTCTACCATTCCATTGGTTTGTGGTGTATATGGAGCTGTTAGTCTATGTTCTATACTATCTTCTTTACATTCTACATCAAACTTGTGATTACCACTTACAATTCCTTTGCCTCTTGCCCATTTATCTGTAAATTCCAATCCATTATCTGTTAAAATATGAGTTAAGTAAAAAGGAAAAAACTCTTTACAAACTTTTAGAAATTCAACTGCATTATTAGATGATTTGTTTTCATATACTTTGTAATATAGTAGCCTTGTAGCTCTGTCTATTGCTACAAATAGATAAAACTTTTGTTTATTAAACTTTGGTAAATATGTTACATCTATATGCAAATATCCAGGTTCGTATTCTTTAAATTTCTTTGCTTTTTCTTTTTGTTCTTGTGGGACTCTATTTATATCAAAGGCTTTTAGAGTTCTATAGATATTACTTCTATTTGCATTTGGGATAATATCAACTATTGTATCTGTTAAGTCATCTAGCTCCATCCAAGTCATTGTCCTAACTACTTTTATTAACTCTTTTTCTAAAGATGTTAAAGTTGTTTTTATATTATGTGGTCTTGAACTTTTATCTTCAATAAAATCCCTATCTTTCCATTTAGAGATAGTTTTAATATTTAGATTATAATTATTTGCTAATTCAACATTTGTTAAATTAGATTTCTGTATTATTTCTCTTATGTGCTGGTTTGTTCTAGCATTAGAGTGATAGGTTTGTGACATATTTTAAATCCTTATGTGTTGTAAAGATTTTACACTTATGTTGTTTAATCTATCACTTTCTTATTTATGAAACTAGGCAACCATAACGTGGTGAAACTGGACAAGTATATATATAATTTATACCTATATCATCAATATGCATAGACATTAACTCTTTTGTTTCTTCCCTATCTTCTTTTGTTTCTTTTTTTATTTCAGGTATTTTCATACAGCAATTCTAACCCAAAAATAAAACTACATAATATATCCTTTCATATCTACATTCTCTTCGGTCTGGCGAGCAATAAGTATATATTCCAACATTTTATTAAAGCTTTTAAAATTAAACATTGTTGTTAAAAAATTAATACCTACAAAGAACTCTTCTCTGTTACCAATATTATCACGAAGTTCCATATATAAATCATCATCAAGTTCTTGTACTGTATGAAATAAGAAAGCTAATATATTAAGGCTACAAAGTGTTTTAGATAGATTTTCTTTTCCATGACCAAAGTTGTGGTCTAAATGATAGCCTTTAGTTTTTAAAGTATTGTTATTTTCATTTTCGATTTTCCATCTACTTCGTCCTGCTGTTGCTATATCTATAACATTATTTACATTCAAAGATATATCAGTAACAAAGCTATTATGATATAGTTTCTTACCCGTAGCATTAGTAACTATAACTTCACACCAGTTTACTTCTTGTGGTGGATGTTGTGTATCTCCTTGTGGATTTTTAATTGCTAAATTATTAATATAGTAACTTAACTTTCGCACCTAAAACCAAGTAACTTCTGTGTCACATCCTTTAAGGTATCAAGGATAGTAGTAAAATCATCATTTCTATTTACAATCTCTTCTATTTGTGCTATTTCATCAAGTATTAATATAAAGGTTTGCATAGCAATTGCTAAAGTATAAAGTTCACATTCTAAATCTTTAAACAATCCACCTATAGTTTTAGGTTCATGACTAATACGATTGATATAACTAACTATATTATATGTAAAAAATGATAGTGTAATTCTAGCAATAAGAGCTTCATATATTCTATTTTCTTCTGTACCAAATCCAAAGTGTTCACGAAGCTCTTTATAACCTTGTTCTATATCCCATCTTCTTCTATAAGTCTCAATAATTGTTTCGTCTGAGATATCTAAATCTGTTGATACAATTGGTATTAATTTATCTGATGTCTTTAAAAATACTATTTTTATTTTACCAGCTTTTTTATGTTCAACTACAACTGAAAAATATTTATATTTAACTTTTTTGCCATAGGTTCCAGACTTTATATCTTTTAGTTTTTTATATTTATCATAGATACCTGTTAGTGTTTTTCTATCTCCTAAAAAGTTCCATATTTTATTGTTATTTGCTACTCTTGTAATAACTTTTAATCCTAGTTCATTCATCTCTTTAATGAATGAAGGTTTACTATACCAACTATCAACAAGTAAATAATCAGCATATATACCACTATTTACAGCTCTTTTAACCATAGCTATTGCTATTTGTGATTTGCCTTTTAGTGTCTCTAGTCTTCTTATGTGAGCATTACTTCTATAATCTACAATATTAGTAAAATTTTCTAGTGCTACTCTTGCATATTTATTTGTAGCAATTTCAAAGTCTAACATCAAGTTAGAGAAACCATCACTATAATTTAAAGATACAACATTGATACCTCTAATAGTTCGTTTCTCTTTATTACTCCATAAGTAGTCACTACTACCCTCTATATCTTTACCAACTTTTCCCTCAACTGTATCATCAATAATTAAAACTCTTACAGCTTTTTTATCTTGTACTTTATGAAGTAATTTTAGTATCTTTAATGTTGATAAAGATAGTAGTTTTCTCCAGTTGTAGTTACTATTGCTAAGTAATCTATAGTAAACATCTTTCTTTAAACTATCATCACTTTGATTTGAAAATGTTGATATCTTTTTATTCATAACCAACATATAGACAAAATGAATAACTACCATATAAACACTAACACCATCTTTCTTAGTGAATTTACTTTGAGATAAAATTGTTTTTATATTTAGTACTTGCATTGTCTTGAAAATTGGATTTTTTAGCTTGCCATTTATAATATTAGTTATTTTCTCTTGAATATTCATCAATAAACCTCTTTTTTAATATCCATATTATAGCTAATAAGCACTGTATAAAAGCTTCTTTGATACTATTTTATAGCTTATTTTTAGAATATTATTTTAATTATTTACACTTAAAATAATATTGTCAATAGACATGAAAATCTTGGATTAAGTATTGATAATCTGCTTGTTATTTGATGTTTTATTGATTGTTTTAGGTGCGAAAGTTAAGTTATTTACACTTAAAATAATATTGTCAATAGACATAAAAATTTTGGATTAAGTAGTGATAACATGCTTGTTATTTGATGTTTTATTGATTGTTTTAGGTGCGAAAGTTAAGATAGTTATATGTAAAAATTTGCTTTTTACCATTAATCATTTTGGATATTATTTTTGTATCAATAGTATTTAGATTTTTTATCATTTCTATTTGTTCATATAAGTATTTATGTGATGTTGGTTTAGCTACAAATATATATGAATGGCTCTTATCTAATACTTTTTTTATCATAGGTTCTCTTGAATATAAATCATCACCTAAAATAATAAGTTTTTTATTAGTTGGATTATTAAAACTATCTAGCCATCTTTTAGAAGCATTTACTTCACAATCTTGTTTATCTTTACCATCATCATTTGATATAAACTCTTGCATCAATGGTATAACTTTTTTTATATCAGGATGTACTATTGTTGGAGTTATAACACTATGATAGTAATGTACTTCACCTGTATCACTATTAGTTTTACTTTGACAACATTTACAAGATATATTTTTACTTGAATGATAATGAGTACCATCTAATGCTACAAGCATATAATCATCTTTAAAATAAAATTTATCTAATATTCCTATATCTCTTAACTTATCAAGTATTATTTCATGAGACCACTGCACAGTATAATCCAATAAAGCAACCTATTTAAAGGCATTAAAAGCACTTTTCAGCTAAAATAACATCACTAAGAAGAGGTAAAAATGGCATTTAAAGATACAAACAATACATTTTCAGATATAGCAGTAACATCAAGATTAGAAAAAGTAAATTCATTTCTTAAAGAGTTGGACTCTATTATAGACTTTGATAAATTACGACCAGTACTAAATAGAAATGGAATTGCTAAAAGTAATGTAGCTGGAGCACCTGCTTATGATAATGTACTGATGTTTAGAGTACTGTTACTCCAGAAGTATTACAATCTCTTTGATCAAGCCACCCAAGATGCACTCTATGTAAACCTACTCTTTATTAGATTTGTAGGACTTAGCCTAGAGGATAGTGTACCAGACGAGAGTACAATCTGTAGATTTGGAAATTCCCTACTCAAGAACCGACTTTATGATAAATTATTTAACTCTGTAAATAAACAATTAGAGAGTAAAAACCTGATAGCTAAAAAAGGAAAATCTGTTTTAATTGATGCTACTCTCATTAGAAGTGATAACACGCAAATAAAAAATAAGACTAAAGAAGTATACAAAGAAGACAAGAAAGGTATTCAAACAATAAATGCTGAGTTAAATATAAAACTTGAAGTAGAGCTTCAATCCAAAAAGCCTTCAAAAAAGAAGATTCAAAGAATTCTTAATACTAAAGCCCATAACTCCAAGACATACAAGAATGCACAACTTGATACACTACAAGGTATTGATACTAAAGATATAAAGACTTCTCAAATTATTATAAAGAATGAAGAAGATAGCTATAATCATCAAGATAAAATAGATAGTGAAGTAAGGATAGGCTTTCACGCATCAAAAAAACAATATACACAAGGCTATAAAGTACATATAGCAGTAGATGAGCAAAGTGGTATTATTATCTCCCAACAAACTACCTTCGCAAATACTCACGATATAGACACAGTAAAAACATTTGTAAAAGATATAGATGGAATGAAAGCTCTTTATGCTGATAAAGCATATAACTCAAAAGATATAGATACTTTTTTAGAAAGTGAAAATATAGAAAATATGGTATGTCTCAAAGAGAAACAAACTCTAAGCCAAGAACAGATTAAGCAGCAAAGAAAAGATGAAAAACCTAAACATAAGATTAGAGCTAAAGTTGAACATAGGTTTGCAGATATAAAAACTCAGATGAAAGGTTCAACTACAAAATTTATAGGACTCGTTAGAAATAATATGAATTTTACCCTTACCTGTATAGCTACTAATCTTAGATTATTAGGACAAAGACAAATAAGACAAAGATTAGAAGTAGTTAGATGAATAATATAGAGTTAAAGAGCTTTAATAGACTAAAAAAGCTCCTAAAAATGACTGAATCTAATTTTATTGAAGATGGATTTTTTTAAATATTTGAAAAAATAAGATATATGAGTACTTTTTAATTATGCAGTCGGCTCACTAACTATATTATATGTAAAAAAGGATAGTGTAATACGAGCAATAAGTGCTTCATATATTCTATTTTCTTCTGTACTAAATCCAAACTGTTCACGAAGCTCTTTATAACCTTGTTCTATATCCCATCTTCGTCTATAAGTCTCTATAATAAATCATCAATAATATCTAAATCAGTAGATACTATTGGTATTAATTTATCTAATGTTTTTAAAAATACTATTTTTATTTTACCAGCTTTTTTATGTTCAACTACAACTGAAAAATATTTATATTTAACTTTTTTATTACGGCTTAATGAAACTTTTTGGTGCCTAAAAACTTAAGTTAGATTAGGTACTATAAGGGTTTTAAAAGGTTTATTTATAAATGACTGTAAAAAAACACTAAAACTTGTCCAAACTGCTCACAAAACAACATAACAAACTAGCTATCATAAATAACAAAGTTAAGTTAAGATATCGGATAAAACGACTTAATGAAAAATGGATACCTAAAACATAAGCTAACTAGTATATTGTAGTAGTTTAAAAAGTCAATACATTTGCGGAGTATTTTTTATAAATTTTATGCTAAAATAAGAGCTTTATTAAAAGGATAATAATGATAAAGCTGTTTTTTGTATTTTTTCTATTACTTAGTGTTTCTTATTCGCAAGTTATAAATGCTATTGCATTAGTCGTAAATGATGATGCAATTACTATTTATGATATTGAAAATAAGATGAATTTATTAGGCGTAAGTAAAGACGAAGCTATTGGTCAATTAGTTGATGAAGTTTTATTTAAAAATCTAATTTCTGAAAATAATATAAGTGTAGATATTTTTGATGTAAATACATATCTTGAAAAAGTAGCAACTAGCAATGGTATGGACTTATATACATTTAAATCTATTATTAAGCAAAAATACAAAGACTATGAAGCTTATGAAAAAAATGTTAAAAATAATATTATAAAACAAAAGCTATCTGATAAATTAATTAGAGGAAATTTAAAACTAGCAAATGAAGTGGATTTAAAGATTTATTATGAAAATAATTTAAATTTATTTCAAGCTGCTAAAAAGATTTATGTAAGAAAATATGCTTCTACTTCTAAAAAAGAATTACTCTTAGTTCAAACTAATCCTATGTTAACAAGTGCAAATGTAGAACAAAATGATATTATATTAAAACAAGATGAACTTAATTCTCAACTAAGATTTATAATAAATGATACAAAAATCAATACATTTACAGCTATCTTTTCATCTAATAAAAAATATACAACGCTACTAATTAGAAAAAAAGAAGATATAAAAATAATAAAATTTGAAGATGTTAGAGATAGGATTTTTAATATAGTTATGCAAGATAGAGAAAGAAAATATTTAAAGAATTTTTTTGACAGATTAAAATTAACTGCAAATATAAGAATAGTAAGATAAAGGAAATCAATGTTTGAAACAATAATAGGTCTTGAGGTACATGTACAACTTAATACAAAATCAAAATTATTTTGTGCTTGTGCTACTAGTTTTGGAGCAAAAGCAAATACAAATGTATGTCCAACTTGTTTAGGACTTCCTGGCGCTTTGCCCGTTCTAAATAAAGAAGCAGTTCATAAAGCTATTATGCTTGGAACTGCAATTAAATCTAAGATAAATCAAAACTCTATATTTAATAGAAAAAACTATTTTTATCCAGATTTACCAAACTCTTATCAAATATCACAATTTGAAGTGCCTGTTGTTGATTTAGGAGAGTTGGTAATTGATTTTGAAGATGGAACTTCTAAAAAAATAGGAATTACAAGAGCCCATTTAGAAAATGATGCAGGTAAAAATATTCATTCTAGTGATTTTTCACAAGTTGATTTAAATAGAGCTGGAACTCCTTTGCTTGAAATAGTATCAGAACCTGATATGAGAAGTAGTGAAGAAGCTATTTTATATCTGAAAAAACTTCATTCAATCGTACGATATCTAGGAATTAGTGATGCAAATATGCAAGAAGGTTCTTTTAGATGTGATGTAAATATTTCTATTAGACCAAAAGGTGAGACTAAACTTTATACAAGATGTGAAATTAAAAATATGAATTCATTTAAGTTTATTGAAAAAGCTATTAAATTTGAAGTAAGTAGACATATTGAAGCTTGGGAAGATGGAGTTCATTCAACGCAAATTGTTCAAGAAACAAGACTATTTGATGTAAGTACTAATGAAACACGATCTATGAGAAGTAAAGAAGATGCAGCAGATTATAGGTATTTTCCTGATCCTGATTTATTGCCTTTAATTATTAGCGATGAAATGATTGAAAAATATTCAAAAATTCCTGAACTTCCAGATGAAAAAAAAGCTAGATATATAAAAGATTATAAGATGAAAGAATATGATGCTTCTGTTATAACTTCAACTTTAGAAATGGCTAACTTTTTTGAAGAAATGATGAGTCTTAAAATATCTTCTAAAAATGCAATTACATGGTTAAGTGTAGAATTACAAGGAAGATTAAAAGATGGGCTTACTATCTTGACATCACCTGTTCAAGCTATAAAATTAGCACAAATAGTTAAAAATATAGAAGATGGTACAATTTCAGGAAAAGCTGGAAAAGAAGTATTGGATTATCTAATGCTTAACGATATTGAGGTAAGTGAAGCTATTAATAAACTTGGATTAAAACAAGTTTCTGATGATGGGGCAATTTTAAAAATAATTGATGATATCTTAAATGCAAATACACATAAAGTTGAACAATACAAAGCAGGAAAAGATAAGCTATTTGGGTTTTTTGTAGGTCAGACTATGAAAGCTAGTAAAGGAAGTGCAAATCCACAAAAAGTAAATGAATTATTAAAACAAAGATTAGCATAAATTTTTATAAAGGTATCTAATGAACAAAGGTCAAATAGCAGTAATTGGAGCTGGTAAATGGGGACAAGCATTACATTATGCTTTAAGTACTAAACAAAATACCTTTATTAGTTCACGAACTAAAAGAAAAATTAAGAATTTTATTACTTTAGAAGAAGCATTGGAATGTGAGTATTTAATAATAACAATTCCATCACAAGAAATAAGAGCTTGGTTAAAAGAAAACTTTATTTTCAAGAAACAAAAAATACTAGTAGCTTCCAAAGGAATAGAAGCAAAAACAGGTATGTTCTTAAATGAGATTTATGAACAGTTTGTACCTTCTTCAAATATTGGATTTATTTCAGGACCTTCTTTTGCCTCTGAAGTTATAAAAGGACTACCAGCTGCTATTGTAATAAACTCAAAATCAAAGAAGTTATACAATGAATTTAAAGATTTTTTTCCAGATTTTTTAAAAACATATTATTCAAAAGATGTTATTGGTGCTGAAATAGCAGGAGCTTATAAAAATGTCTTAGCTATTGCTTCTGGTATTTGCGAGGGGCTAAATCTTGGAAATAATGCAAGGGCTTCTTTAATATCAAGAGGTTTAGTAGAAATGCAAAGATTTGGAAAACATTTTGGTGCTAAAAAATCTAGTTTTGTAGGACTTAGTGGAGCAGGAGATCTTTTTTTAACTGCTAGTTCAACTTTAAGCCGTAACTATAGAGTAGGCTTGCAACTTGCAAAGAACAAAAAACTTGATGAGATTTTAAAAGATTTAGGAGAAGTTGCCGAAGGCGTTAAAACAGCAGATGCGGTCATTCATCTAAGTAAAAAGCATAATATTTACACGCCTATTGCTTTAGAAGTTCAAAAAGTATTGCAAGGTAAAAATCCAAAAGATAGTTTAAAAGATTTATTAAATTCTTAACAATATATTTTATAAGAATCTTAAAAAGGTGTAAGTCAAAACTTTTTGCATATAACTGTTATTTTAGAAGAAAGTAAATTATTACTCTTTTAAACTCTATAATTACTCCAATAAATACTTTGTTGCAGTAAATCTAGTTGCACTTCTAGGTATGATGATAGGACAATACTTTTAGGGCTTATCCTTTCATAGCAACAAGATACAAAATTATGATTATGCTTTTATCTTTAAGTTATGAAAATTTGTCTTAGATTGGTAACATTTACTAATTTTAAGAACTTTGAAATCTTCATTTACATTACACATTATGGCTAAACCAATAGGCAAATTATTAGAAGAAAAACCACAAGGAATTGAAACTTGAGGTGTTCCTAAATAATTAGCCAACCAGGCTAGATATGTCATAGAATTTTGAGTAGAAACTTCTTTATTTAGAATTGTGACCATTTCTTCATCAATTTTGGGAACGCTAAGAGGAAGAGTTGTAAATAAAAAACCATCATATTTTTCTAATATTTTTGATATCTTATTAAAAAAAATAGATCTAAATTGATTTGCTTTAATATATTCAACAGCAGATATTGATTCTCCACTCTCAATCATTAATCTAACATTTTTAGTAAAATCTTTTGTTTTATTTTTTATATTATTTTGATGATATGCAGTTGCTTCTGAATACAATATTGCTTTCCACGCTCCTTGAGCTTCTTCCATTAGTGGTAATCTCACCTCTTCTACAATTGCTCCAAGCCTTTTAATTGTTACAATTGCTTCTAAAAAAACACTTTCTACATCTTTATTTCTCTCAAAGTTTAGACCAAGAGGAATCGCAAAAATCATTCCTTTATAATCTTTATAATCTTTATAATAATTGATATCTTTCTTTTTGTCTTTTTCTATCATAAGATCTAATAAAATTTCTAAATCTTCTGCACTCTTTGCCATGGGTCCAACAACATCTAGTGAAAAAGACAGAGGATAAACACCTTCTTTATTAAGTAAATTATAACTAGGTTTTAAACCAGAAATACCACAACATGAAGCAGGTATTCTAATAGAACCTCCCGTATCACTTCCTAGTGCAAGGGGAAACATTCTTTGTGCTATTCCAGCACCTGAACCACCACTTGACCCACCAGTAATATAATTTTCATTCCATGGATTTTTAGTATTTCCTATATTAGATAAAAGATTAGTAGCCCCAAATGCCCATTCATGCATATTAGTTTTTGCAATTATTATGGCGCCTTGATTTTTTAATGTTTTAATTACTTCTGCATCAATTCTTTTATTAACTTCATCTTTTAAAACATTTGAACATGCACTTGTTGCATAATTAGATGTTAAATAATTATCCTTAACACCTAAGGGAATTCCATGTAAAGCACCTTTGTATATATTATGTTTTAAATCATTATCTGCTTTTTTTGCCTCTTTCATACACATCTTAAAGTCAATTGAAACTATTGCATTTGATATAGAATTATATTTTTTTATATTATTTAGAAAAGCATTCATAACTTCTACACATGAAATTCTTTTTTCTTTTATACCTTTTATTAATTCAAAAAGAGATAATTCATCTATATTTCTCATCATTTTTCCTTTCAATTAATAAATAAAAATCTAAAAAAGGCTCGTTTTCAAGGTCACTTATTTTATCTAGTCCTTTTTTCATATCATTTAATACACTTACGATTTCTTTTAATTCATTATCTTCTAAATCATATAAAGAATTTATTTCTCTATATTGTTTTAATTTTTTAATATTCCACATAAATATCCTTTTAAACTCCAAGTAATTCTTTAATAATCTTTTTATCTGAATTTAATTCTTCTTTACTAAGTTTTTTTTCAATTGTCCCACGATTCATTATCAAAGCTTTATTTGCAACGGACATACAAAAATCTAAATTTTGTTCTGCTATTAAAAGAGCCATTGATTTTGTTTGGTTTAATTTATTTAAAGCTTTCGCAATATCTAATATAATTGAAGGCTGTATACCTTCACTTGGTTCATCTAATAATAATATTTTTGGCTTAATAGCAAGTGCTCTTGAAATTGCAACAATTTGCTGTTGTCCACCACTTAAAGAACCAGCATTTCTATTTTGATGATCTTTTAAAATTGGAAATATTTCAAATGCAAAATCAATTGCTTCTTTGGCATCATTATTATTAGCATAAGCAACAACTGCTATATTCTCTTTTACACTTAGTTTTTCAAAAACAAATCTTCCTTGAGGCACATAAGCTATCAAATTTTTAGCTCTTGAAGTAGGGTCAATGCCAATATTTTCTCCATTCATCATTATTTTTCCATCAAATAGATTTAGCTGTTGCATAATATATTTTAAAAGAGTTGTTTTTCCAGCGCCATTACGTCCAAGTAAAGCTACTCTTTCACCTTCTTTAATAGTAAAATTAATATCTTTTATAATTCTTGTTCTGTCATACCCACCAGAACCATTTTTAATTTCAAACATATTATTTCCTTCCAAGATAAATATCTAATACTTTTTCATTATTAGTTATTTCATCAAAAGTACCTGTTTCAAATACTTTTCCATGATGAAGAACAACGATATTAGAATTTAAACTCTTTATAAAATCCATATCATGCTCAACTAAAATAATTGTTTTATTAAGTGAGATTTTATTAATTAAAGAAGAAAGTTTTGTTCTTTCACTTTTTGTCATACCAGCAGCTGGTTCATCAAGTAATATTACAGATGGATTTAAACTTAATACCATAATAATATCTAACCATTGTTGTTCACCATGAGATAAGCTATCTGCAATTTTATTTTCATGTTTTTTACCACCTATCATCTTAAGCATATTAGAACATATTTCATCTGCTTTTTTTATGTTTTTTGTTTTACTATATGCAGCTATCCAAATATTATCTTTTATAGAAAAAGATTTAAAAACTTGAGCTTTTTGCATTTTAATTCCAAGTCCATATTGAACTCTATCATGAAGTTCATATTTAGAAATATTTTCATTATCTAATAATACAAGACCTTCTTTTATTGTATATATTCCTGCACAAACTTTCAAAAAAGAGCTTTTTCCTGCTCCATTTGGACCAATTATGCAGCTTGTACTACCAGGGTTAAATTCTAAAGTAATATCATTTACAGGAATAACACCTCCAAAAGATTTATAAATATTTTTACTGCTTAGTCTTTTAGAATGAGAACTCTTAATATCTTCGTAATGATTAATATCTATCTCTATTAATTCTTCATTTTTATCTTCACTAGTAAAAATATTTTTTATACTTATAATAATTCCTATAATTCCTTTATCAAAAAATAAAACCATTAAAATTAAAATAATACCTATTACTAAAGTTGCTTGTCCCCCTGAAAAACTACCAAGAAAAAAAGATAAAGATCCAATTGCAATTGCTCCTACAAAAGGTCCAATAAGAGTACCTAAACCTCCAAGAAGAACATAAATAGGAACTAATAAAGCTTCTGAGACAGAAAACATATTTGGATTTAAATAATTCCCCCATAAAGCAAATAAACCTCCACCTATTCCAGCAATTGCACCTGAAACAATAAAAGTCATTGTATTATATTTACGCACATCATAACCTAGTAATTCAGTTTTTAAAGAGTCTTGACGAATACATTCAATTACTTTACCAAAAGATGTTTTCATAAGTTTTTGGCAAAATAACAATAAAAAAGAAGAAATAAATAATACACTCAAAAACATCTCTTGTTCATTTAATTCCCAATTATGGCTAAAAGCAAAAGAAGGTATATTTGATAATCCATTATCACCTCCAATAACTGCTTGTCCTATTGTAAAAGAGTAACTAAGGGAAAGTGTCCATACTAATAAAACTAAAGTATAAGTTAAAATAGTAACTTGAAGTTCTCCCATTCTTCCATAAAAAATAAAATATCCAATTATTCCTGCTATTAAAGCACCTACAAGAGCTGACAGGGGTAATACAAGTAAAAATGTATTGCCAAAATAGGGAATAAAATTAATTGCAAAAATTGATCCTGCATATCCACCAAGTCCATAAAAAATAGTTTGCCCTAAGCTTAAAATACCAACTTTACCCCATAAGATATCAAGGCTCAATCCAAGTATTCCAAAAATCAACCATGAAGATGCAACATATAAAAGATAATCATCTGCAAAAAAAGCGGCCAGTAGTCCTAGAAAAATATAAATTAATAATACTTTATTGTCTTTATTTATTAAATTATAAATCATAATTTTGTCCTCCATGTATTTGAAATTCCCTTAGGATAAAATCTTAATAGTAAAATTGTTATTATAAAAAAGAGAACATCTCCAATAATTGAGCTGAAATAACTAGCGCTTGCACTTGAAATAACACCAAGAGATAAACCTGTTACAGCTGTACCACTAATTGCTAAAGGGCCTGCTACAACTACTGTTAAAAAAGATTTAATTACAAAAGCAAAACCCATATTTGGAGTTGCTGATACAATTGGTAATAAAATAGCACCTGATAAACCTGCAAGCCCCGAACCAAAAGCAAAAGTAATCATATTAAGTTTTTTAGTTTTTATTCCCATAGCTAAAGCTGTTTTAGAATCTAAAATACTAGCTCTTGCCATAAGTCCATATTTAGTTTTTGTTAAAATATAATATATGCTAATTAATAAAAATATTGAAATAGGAATCATCATTAATAAATAAGATGAAATAGTATAAGTTCCAATTTCTACATTACTTTGAGCAATATCAATTCCAGGCGTAACAGTTCCAAAAATTAGAACAACACACTGATACATTACCATGCTTAAACCCCAAGTTGCTAACATTGTATATATTAATTTCCCATATAATCTTTGTATTATTAATCTCTCAACTATCATTCCAAATAAAGCAGTAAACATAGTAGCTAGAATAATTGCTAAAGGATAAGGAATACCAATACTAACGCAAGTTAAAGCAGCATATGCACCAAACATTATAAATTCCCCATGAGCTAAATTTATCACTCCCATCAAACCAAATATTACTGATAAACCTAGTGTAACTATTATTAAAATTGCTGCGCTGCTAAGAGATGATAGTGCAACAACAAGTAAATAATCTAAATCCATAACATATCCTTAAATTTTAGAATAGAGAATTATTCTCTATTCTTTTTTAATTTTCTATTTAATTTATAGGCGTAAAATGATTAACAAGTTTTGGATACTTAATTAAATTACATTTTGCATCTTCAAATTCTGGCAAAACATTTTTAAACTCTTTTATTAAGTCAAATTTTTGATTAATATTCCCTCTACTTAAATAAATATTTTGTTGTAAATGATGAGAAGCTAACATTCTTACTTTTCCATTTGGAGCATCAAAACTAAGTCCACTCTCTAATTCTTTAATTACTTCACTTGAAGCAGTTGCTTTTACATTATTAGCAGCTTTTGCCCAAATATGAACAGCATTCCAAATATTAATCGCACCTGGAATTATTGTTTCTTTATCTCCATATTTTTTAATCCAAGCAGCTTTGAAAATATCATTTTCTTTATTTTTAATATCTTCGAAATATTCACTAGTTGCAACAATTCCATTTCCTGCTTTAGGAGATAATACAATTTGTTGATTTCCTGAACCATGATTTGTTGAAACAACTCCTATTTTACTTTTTAAACCAGCAGCTGTAAATTGTTCTAAAAATCCATTTTGATTAGTTCCAACAGGAAGTGCAACTACAAAATCAGGTTTTGCTCTTTGAATTTTTTGAATTGTTGGTGAAAAATCACTCAAAGTAAGTGATAAATAATCTTCGCCCACAACTTTACCACCAAATTCTTTTGCATATTCTTTAACCCAATGCCCTGAAATTGTTCCAAAATTATAACTTGGAGCCATTATATAAATACGTTTTCCGTACTCTTTAATACCCCATTTAATTAAATTCTTCATTCCTTGAGAAGCAGATGAACCTGTTACAAAAGTATATTTATCACAAGCTCCACCTTCATATAATGACCCATAAAAATATGGAATTTTAGCTCTTCTTACAAGTGGTCTTAATGCTTCTCTTGATGAAGATGTTAATCCTGCAAATAAAGCTGTTATTTTGTCTCTTCTTATTAAGGTATTTGCAAATTGAGTATATTTAGATAATTCTGATTGAGAGTCATATTCAATAACTCTAATTTTATTACCATATAAACCACCCTTATTATTAATATTCTCAACTGCTAAGTGTAAAGCTTTGCTTTGTTGAATCCCATAAACATTTAGCCCACCACTAAGATCAAAAATAGCACCAATTTTTACCTCTTTTGCTTGTAATGTAGATACAGTAATTAAGGCACCTATAACGAATGTTTTTGATAAAAACCTAAAACAAGAATTTTTCATAACGACTCCTTTTAATTAAATATAAATTTATTTTGATAAAATAACCTCAAAAGTATTTAATATTCAAAATAGTATCATATAATTATATATTAGTCAAGCATTATCAATATATTTGATAATGCTTTGATAAAAATTCTGCTATTATATTTTTTATATAGAAGTTAGCTAACAAAGGAAAGATTATGATATCTTACAAACATATGGAATATTTTATTGAAGTTGCACAATCAAAACAAATATTAAAAGCTTCGGAAAAACTTAATGTTTCCCAGTCTACCATTACAATGGCTATGAAAACTATAGAAGATAAAATCAACTCAAAACTACTTCTTAGAAACTCAAAAGGAATTGAATTAACTTATGAAGGTTTTCTTTTTTTAGAACATGCAAAAAGAATTGTATTTTCTATGAATCAAATGATAAATATATCAGATACAAGTAATTTTGATACAAAAGGAGAATTGAATATTGCCCTTTCATTTACAATATCAGGATACTTTTTTGCAAATTATTATGCAGAATTCACAAAAAACTTTCCTAATATTAAAATCAATATAATAGAAGCTTCTAGAAATGAAATTGAAAAAGGTTTGATTGATGGAACTTATGACCTTGGCTTATTTAATGTAGCATTATTAGAACATAAAGATGAGTTAAACTACGAAACAATACTAAAATCAAGTAGAAAATTATGGGTTTGTAATAATCATAAATTTCTAAAAAAACGATCTATTTCTTTAGAAGAGATATCAAAAGAAAATAATATTATGATTACCGTTGATGAAGCAAATAAAATTTCAAATACTTATTGGGAAAAAAACTCATTAATTCCAAACATAGTTTATAAAACAAATTCAATTGAAGCTATTAGAAGTATGGTTGCAAATGGAAGTGGAGTAGCAATTTTAGCAGATATGGTTTATAGACCATGGTCTTTAGAGAGCAAAAAAGTAGAAAAGATAAATATTATAGAAGAAATACCTAACATTGAAGTAGGAATAGTTTGGTCAAAACTTAATAACAAAATCAATAATAATGCTAAAAATATATTTAAAAAGTTTATGAAACTATCAAAGTTAATTGATTAATTTAGAATATTATATTTACTAAGCCACTTAGTTTTGAATTGTATTTTTTAAGTAGCATTAAATACTATTAAATTAATATGAGTTCCAAGAACTATTTCTACGATACTTTATTAAAAGATAGTACATATGTAAAATGCTAATTCTTGTGATTATATACCATTTAAGATAAAGTATAGATATAAATAAAAAGGATTTTTATGAAAGCTTATGTAGTAGAGAAAATAAACGATAAATTTATTTCAGGTATAAAAGAAGTAGATATTCCTACAATTACTAATGATGAGGTACTTATTAAGACTACTTATTCCTCACTTAATTTTAAAGATGCACTAAGTTCCACGGGAAATAAAGGAGTAAGTAGAAATTTTCCACATATAACTGGTATTGATTTAGCTGGTATTATAGAAGAAAGTAAATCAAAACTTTTTAAAAAAGGTGATGAGGTAATTGTAACAGGTTATGATTTAGGTATGAATACAAACGGAGGACATAGTCAGTTTGTAAAAGTAAAAGATACTTGGATAATCAAAAAACCTAAAAATTTAAGTTTAAAAGAAAGTATGAGTTACGGAACGGCAGGTTTAACAGCATCTTTGAGTGTAAATGAACTTATTAAAAACGATATTAAAAAAGAAGATGGTGATATTTTAGTAACAGGTGCAACGGGAGGAGTTGGAAGTATAGCAATAGCCATATTAGCTAAACTTGGTTTTAATGTAATAGCTATTAGTGCTAAAGAAGATAAAATACCTTATCTTAAAAGTTTGGGTGCTAAAGAAGTGATTTTAAGAAGTGATTTTGATACGATGAATAAAAAGCCTCTTAATAAAGAAAGATTTGCAGGTCTAATTGATACAGTTGGTGGCAATATTTTAAATGAAGCTTTAAAATCTATTAAGTACAATGGTGTTGCTACTTGCTGTGGTTTAGTTTCATCATACGAACTGCATACAAATGTTTTTCCATTTATTTTAAGAGGTATTAGATTAATAGGAATTGATAGCGTTGAAGCAAAATTAGAAAAAAAAGACTTAATGTGGAATAAAATATCAAATGAATTTAAAATAAAATCTTTAGATAAATTAACAAAACAAATATGCTTAGATGAAATACAAGAAATATATGAGCAAATGCTTTTAGGAAAAGTAAGTGCTCGTTATATTATAAAATTTTAGTTATCAATAAATATAATTCTCTTTATTTATAATAGACCACTTTAGAATAATTTTAAAGTAACTTTAAGAAATAAACATATAATTTATGCTAAACTAACGCTTTTAATGTTGAACACTATTAACTTAAGGGCTTTAAAATTAAAAAGGCATTTATTGATCAAATATTATTAGGTTTTATTCTTATATTTTTAGTTATTATGTTCATTGCTACATTATTTGATGAGCAAATAATCAAAAAAAAAGGCTATGCATTAAAAAATCTAGCTTATGACTCAGCCATTACTTTAGCAAGTATCTATGGGACTAAAATCATAGAAGGAAAAACACACTATGAAGCAATGTGTTTTGCAGAAAAAATTGCTAGAAAAATTATAAATACTACACTTAATACTCCTATTAATTTTTCTACTATTTGGAGAAAAAATTCTAATGGCAGTCCCTTAAATGTTACTTTAAAAATACAGGAATTAGAACACAAGACATTTTGGTATAGATTTTTAAATAAAATTTCATTTAGCACTCCTGAAATATCAAGTTCTGCTAATTTAGTACAACTTGTTAAAAACAAAATAATTCAATATTTAGGAGGTGATAACAAGGCAATTAAAAAAAAAGGATTATATGATATCGTAACAAAAAATGGTGTGAAATGTATTGAAAACTTAAGATTTATTACCATTACTAAAGTAGTAGTTAGTATGAATACGAAAAGCTTTATATATACGGGGGATCAAAGTATACGAGAAATTAAAAGTGAACTAGGTAATATAATGTGTAACATTTTAAACTCCACTCCAAGTTATGATACTCATCGCCATATAATGTTTGAAGATTCACATCTAAATTATCAACAAGCTAGAAGAACTCACAAATTAGCAGTGCGAGATTATAGTAAATATACTAAATATGTAATGCATAATAATAGAGGAAGTCATACTTATGATAAATGGCTAAAAGAATCTAATTCAAATCAAGAAAATTTGGTTTCCAATCAACACTATGTGTTATTATTTGAAGATAGTAGGGACAATGATTTTAATGATGCAATGTATGAAATCAGTTATAAATATGTGTATAAAAAGATTAGTATGCCAATTAATTTAAAATCTTCTATTTTTAATAAAAAAAATTGTTCTTAATATATTTAAATCTATATTTATAGTTGACATAAAACTTTACACTTCTAGTTTAATATATTTTAATTTCATAAATGTATTAAAGGCATCTCTAAAAATAGACTTTTAATATAAAATCTTTAGGTAAATTAACAAAACAAATATATGAGCAAATGCTTTTAGGAAAAGTAAGTGTGAATTGGCGTAATAAACCACTAATGTTAAACTAAATTGTTTAAATAAATAATTTAGTTTCTTTCCCATCAAAAGATATTTGGTTCTTTTTTTTCATATATTCTATATGTTCTTCTTTTGTATGACTATCGTAATAATTGACTAAGTCATCTCTTTGGGAAATATATTCATATAAAGGAACTCCCATACCACAGGAAGAATTAACACTTTGTATATCTAGTTCAAATATTTGTCTTGAAGCATTTTTATAATCAAATAATTTTATATATTCTTGAAACTTAGAATCTCTTTCATGTAATATTATAGCTTTTGCATAAATACGAAGAATTAAAGCTTCATTTTTAAATGCACAAAACATTAAAGTTATTCTAGGGTTTTCTAATAAATGAGCTGCCGTTTCATTTCCAGAACCAAAATAATTTAACCAAATAATAGTATTATTATCTAAAATCTTAAGTGTTCCATCTAAACCTTTTGGTGAGATATTTATTCTTCCATCTTTTGGAGCAGTTGAGACAAAAAACATTTTTTGCTCTTGTATAAACTTGATATCTTTTTCATTTAAAGCATCTTTAAAACTAGCCATTTAAATCCTTCGCTTATATTTTAAGACATAATTATTGCAGTTTTTTGTCTTTTTTCAACACGACCTATTATTTTTGCATACGAATAAGTCATATCTTCTATTTCTTTTATATACTCTTTTGCATCATTTTCATTCATGCAAATCAATAAACCACCAGAGGTTTGTGCATCACAAAATAATATTTTCTTTTCTTCTGAATTGTTTAAATAAGTAACTTTATCTTCTAAGTATTGAGTATTTCTTATACTTCCACCTGGAACTATACCTTGTTTAGCCAAAGAAATACTATGATTTAAAATTGGAATTTCATTTGAGTTAATATGAAAAGAAATGTTTTCATTTGTACACTCATAAGCATGACCTAATAAACCAAATCCTGTAATATCTGTACAGGCACTTACTTCATATTTTTTTAATAATTTTGATGGCAAATAATTTAATGTTTCCATTATCTTTACAGCTTCTAAAATAGTGCTTTGGTCTAATAAATCTCTTTTGATAGCTGTTGTTAATATGCCTAAACCAATAGGTTTTGTTAGAATTAAAACATGTCCAATTTTTCCTGTATTATTTCTTAATATATTTTTTGGATGAATCATACCTGTTACTGATAAACCATAATACATCTCAGGACTTTCAATAGTATGTCCACCCATTAAAACCCCATTACATTCCTTTATCTTATCATTACCACCACGAAGAATTTCTCCTAGCACTTCTTTTTTTTGATTTTTGCTATCAAAGCCTACTATATTTAAAGCAGTTTTAACATCTGCACCCATAGCAAATATATCAGATAAAGAATTTGCAGCTGCTATTTTTCCAAAAATATATGGATCATCAACAACGGGTGTAATAAAATCAAGAGTTTGAACTAGTGCTTCATTTTCATTGATTTTATAAACTGTGGCATCTTCACTATTTTCAAAACTTACTAGTACATTTTTATCATCAGGAATTAGAGCTTCAATTGTTTGTTTGAGATCACACGGACCCATTTTTGCAGCTCAACCTGCTGATTGTACAAATTTTGTTAACTTATATTGATTATTCATTTTTTATCCTTACGAATATTTTACTAAATAGTATCATAAGTTTATTTTAAATCTTCATATTTACTTTTCTTAGCTAATTTATTTAGTTTGTATTTTACTTTTAAAGTGAACTTTAGTAATACTTAGATAAAATCACGATAAATTATATTAATGGAGTATATTGTATGAAATTTACAACAAAACAAATAGATGAAGCAAATATCCTTATTGAAGGAAATTTATCTAAAGAAATTATTGATAAAAACTTAGATAAAGTTGCTAAACAAACAGCAAAGACTCTTGATATTCAAGGTTTTAGAAAAGGTAAAGTTCCTGTTTCAATTGTAAAGCAAAGATATGCAAAGCAGTTAACTGAAGATGCTCAAAATGATGCTATAAAAAAAGTATTAGATGATTCTTTAAAAGAATTAGATGTTAAGGAAGATAGTATTATAGGTGAACCAGCAGTTTCAAAATTTGATAAAAAAGAAAACGGCGATATTGAAATTGAGATTAAAGTTTCTTGTAAACCAAAGATTGATTTAGGTGATTATAAAACTCTAATACCTGAAGTTACTAAACAAGTTGTAAAAGATGAAGAAGTAAGTGATAAAATAAACGAGCTAGCAAAATCTTCTGCACCTTTAGGTAAAATAAAGACAAAAAGAACTGCAAAAGACAAAGATTTTGTTGTTATTGATTTTGAAGGTTTTGTTGATGGTGTAGCTTTTGAAGGTGGTAAAGCTGAAAAGTATACTTTAGAGATAGGTTCAAACTCTTTTATTCCTGGTTTTGAAGAACAATTAATTGGTATGAAATATGAAGAACAAAAAGATATTACAATCAACTTTCCAAAAGAATATCAATCAAAAGATTTAGCAGGAAAAGAAGCAGTATTTAAAATAACTTTTCATGAAATTCATGAAAAAACATCTGTAAATATTGATGATGAATTTGCAAAAAGTATATTAAAAGAGGATAAAGATGCCACTTTGGATACATTAAAAGATAAATTAAAAGAACAAATTCAAGCAGAAAAAAAACAAACTTATTACAAAGATGAATTAAAGCCAAAATATTTAGAAATTTTAACATCATCTTTATCTTTTGCACTTCCTAACTCTGTGGTTGACCAAGAAGTTAATCACGTATTAAATGAGCAAGTAAAATCTATGAGTGAAGATGAGATAAAAGTATTACAAGAAGATAGTAAAAAAATTGATGAATTAAGAGATGGTTTAAAAGAAAATGCACATAAATCAGTTAAAACTACTTTTATAGTTGATGCTTTAGCTAAAAGTGAAAATGTTGATATTAGTGATCAAGAAGTTTCTCAAATTATTTATTATGAAGCAATGCAAACAGGACAAAATCCTCAAGATGTTTTAAAACAATATCAAGATGCAGGTTATTTACCAGTTATAAAAATGTCTTTAATTGAAGAAAAAGTGATTACAAAATTATTTGATGAAAAACTAACAAAATAATATTTTAGGATAAAAAATGAGTTATATACCTTATGTAGTTGAAAATAGTGGAAGAGGGGAGAGATCTTATGATATCTTTTCTCGTCTTTTAAAAGATAGAATTATTATGTTAAGTGGTGAGATAAATGATCAAGTAGCATCTACTATTGTAGCTCAGTTATTATTTCTTGAAGCAGAAGATCCACAAAAAGATATTTTTTTATATATTAACTCTCCAGGGGGAGTTATTACTAGTGGAATGTCTATTTATGACACTATGAATTATATTAAACCTGATGTTTGTACTATTTGTATCGGTCAGGCTGCTTCTATGGGAGCATTTTTATTATCAGCAGGTGTTAAAGGTAAGAGGTATTCTTTACCAAATTCAAGAATTATGATTCATCAACCTTTAGGTGGAGCTCAAGGACAAGCTACTGATATTCAAATTCAAGCTGCTGAGATTCAAAGAATGAAAGATGAACTAAATGCTATGATTGCGCAACAAACAGGACAAGATATTAAAACTGTAGAAAAAGATACAGATAGAGATAATTTTATGTCTGCTTTGCAAGCTTGTGAATATGGCTTAATTGACGAAGTTATAAAAGAGCATAAATAAGTATTTATAATGGTTTGTAAAATATTAACATATCCACATAAGACACTTAGAAAAAAGTCTAAAGATGTTGTGAAGTTTGATAATGAACTTCATACTCTTTTAGATAATTTGTATGAAACAATGATGTTTTATAGTGGTGTAGGATTAGCTGGTATACAAATAGGAGTTAATCTTAATGTTTTGATAATAAATATACCAAATGAAGATAATATACAAGAAAAAGAAACATTAATAGAGGCTATTAATCCTGTGATTACACATAAGAATGGTGAACAAGTTTTTTCAGAAGGTTGTTTAAGTGTTCCTGATTTTCATGAAGACATCGTTCGAGCGAAGAGTATAATTGTAGAATATTATGATAGAAATGGCAAAAAACAAAGTATGGAATGTGAAGACTTTTTAGCAGTTGCTTGGCAACATGAGATGGAGCATTTAACTGGACATTTATTTATTGAAAGATTATCTTTTCTAAAAAGAAAAAAGTTTGAGAAAGAATGGAAAAAAAGACTAAAACTTAAGAGTGATAAGAAGAATACTCTTTAAGTATTAAAATACTTCAAAATTTAAAAGGCTTTTATTTTGAAATTAACTATTGCAATTACAGGTGCAAGTGGAGCTAGGCTTGGATTAAAGTTTATTAAGCACTTACCTAAACATATTGAAGCTTTTGTTGTTATATCTAAAAGTGCAAAAATATCATTGAAATTAGAACATAATATTAGTATAAAATCTTATTTACAAGATAATACTAATATTATTATATTTAAAGAAAATCAAATCCAAGCACCTATTGCTTCAGGTTCTTTTTTATGTGATAAAATGATTATACTTCCATGTTCTATGAATACTTTAGCAAAATGTACTACAGGAATAAGTGATAATCTAATAACAAGAGCTTTTAGTGTTATGTTAAAAGAAAAAAAAGATATCATACTTGCACCAAGAGAAATGCCTTACTCTTCTATTGCTTTAAAAAATATGTTAAAATTATCTAAATTAGGAGTTATAATAGCCCCTTTGAGTTTAGCTTATTATTCAAAGCAAACAACACTTGAACAAATGGAAGATTTTTTAATTGGTAAATGGTTTGATTTACTTAAAATTGAACATAATTTATATGAAAGGTGGAAATAAAGATGTCAAAACAAGCAAAAATAAAAAAAGCAATTTACAGTGGTACTTTTGATCCAATAACAAATGGTCATATGGATATCATAAGAAGAGCATCAAATATTTTTGATGAAGTTGTAATAGCAATTGCAAAATCAAAAAGTAAACAACCTATGTTTTCCCATGACAAAAGAGTGGAATTAGTTAAAGTAGCTACAAAAGATATGGAAAATATTAAAGTTATAGGTTTTAATACTTTATTAGTTGACTTAGCAAGTAAGCTTGAAATTCATACTATTATTAGAGGTTTACGAGCCGTGTCTGATTTTGAATTTGAATTACAAATGGGATATGCAAATGCTTCTATTAATAAAAATATTGACACAATATATCTTATGCCTACTTTAGAGAATGCTTTTGTTTCTTCAACTATTGTACGAGAGATTATAAGATTTAAAGGAAAATATACTCATTTAATACCAAAAGAGGTTAATGAATGTATATAGTAATAGAAGGGATAGATACAGCTGGGAAGTCAACACAACTAGATATTCTACAAAAGACATATAAAGATGCCATTTTTACAAAAGAACCAGGTGGAACTAAAATAGGACTTAAGCTAAGACAAATGGTTTTAAATGGCGAAGCAAAATCAAAAATAGCAGAAATGTTTTTATTTTTAGCAGATAGAGCTGAGCATATAGAAGAATGTATAAAAAATAATTTGAATAAAACTATTATTAGTGATAGAAGTATGATAAGTGGTATTTCTTATGCTTCAAGTACTTCAAGTTTGGATCTTAATATTTTAACATCTTTGAATTTAATAGCTACAAATAACATTTTACCAAGTCATATTATAATACTTGAACTAAGTAAAGAAGAATTAATCAATCGTTTGAGTCAAAAAAAACACGATGCAATAGAAGCAAGAGGAATTGAGTATTTATTAAATATTCAAAGTAAGATGAAAGAAATTGTAAATTTGTTGAATTTAAATTATATTAGCATAAATGCAAGTCTAAGCATAGAAGAAATTTCAAAAAAAATTGAGGGTTTTATAAATGAGTGATAATAAAATACAAAGTTTAAGAGGTATGAAAGATATTATGGATGATGATAGTGTATTGTATTCATATTTTATTAAACATGCTTCTTTAATTGCAAGAAATTATGGCTTTTTATATATTCAAACTCCTATTTTAGAAGAAACAGCATTATTCAAACGCTCAGTTGGAAATAGTTCTGATATTGTAAATAAAGAAATGTATCAATTTATTGATAAGGGTACTAATGATGTTTGTTTACGACCTGAAGGAACAGCTGGTGTTGTTAGAGCTTTTATTCAAGACAAAAAAGATAGAGCAGGGAAAGTTTGTAAATGGTATTATCATGGTTCCATGTTTAGATATGAAAGACCTCAAAAAGGAAGGTTAAGACAATTTCATCAGTTTGGTGCTGAAGTATTTGGACTTTCTAGTGTATATGAAGATGCAAATATTATCATGATGTTAAAAAATATTTTTGATTTTTTTGGTATAAAATATACTCTTTTATTAAACTCACTTGGTTGTTCTTCTTGTATGCCAAAATATAAAATAAATTTAGAAAATCATCTTAAAGATTTTAAAGACAAACTTTGTGAAGATTGCCAAGTGCGAAGTAAAACTAATCTTATTCGAATACTTGATTGTAAAAATGATACTTGTAAAAGTTTATTAAAAGATGCTCCTAAAATCACAAATAACTTATGTTCTTCTTGTGATGTAGATTTTGAAAAACTAAAAGAGATTTTAGATTTTAATAATATATCATACAAAATAGATTCAAATCTTGTAAGAGGTTTAGACTATTATTCAAAAACTACTTTTGAATTTATATCAAATGAAATAGGAGCCCAAAGTGCAATAGCTGGTGGAGGACGATACGATAAATTAGTAGAATTTTTAGGAGGGAGGGAAACTCCTGCTATTGGTTTTGCTATTGGTATTGAAAGACTCTTAGAATTAATCAAAATAAAAGAAGAAAAAGAAGACACTATATATATGGGTGTTTTAGATGAAAATTCTTTAAATACTTTAGTTAAAGTAGCATATAAAAAAAGATTAGATACAAAAGTTATTTTAGAATATACACCACGAACACATAATAAGCATTTTAAATTAGCTCAAAAAAATAATGCAAATATCATAGCTTTACTTGGAAATAATGATTTAGAAAAACATACAATTTATATAAAAAATTTATCAACTAACGAAGAAAAAACTATAAATATCGAAGATTTTTAATTTGGAAGACTATGGCATTGGTATTTGGTCTGATGATAATTTTATAATTGAAGATGGTTTACTAAAGGTTAATTATGCAAATAAACCTGCATTAATAGATATGATAAAAGAAATAAGAGAAAAAGACTATAAAGGACCTTTACTTTTTAGATTCCCTCATATTAATCTTAAGCAAATAAATAAACTTTATACTACTTTTGAAAATGCAAGTTGCGAGTATGATTATAAAGGAAAATTTAATGCAGTTTTTCCTTTAAAAGTAAATAATTTACCAAATTTTTTACATCCTTTAATAAAATCAGGAGAAAAATATTCTTATGGTTTAGAAGTTGGAAGTAAAGCAGAACTTTTTATTGCTATGGTTTATAATAAAATAGGATCACCTATTATTGTAAATGGTTTTAAAGATGAAGAAATGATTCATTTAGGTTTTATTGCTAAAAAAATGGGACATAAAATTACTTTAATTATTGAAGGTATTAATGAACTTAAAAGTATTTTAAAAATTGCCCAAGAAACAAAATTAGAATTTCCAAATATTGGTTTAAGAGTTCGATTATTTAACCAAGGAATTGGAACATGGGCAAAAAGTGGTGGAATTTATTCTAAATTTGGTTTAAGTTCAACAGAAATTCTTGAAGCATATGATATTTTGGAACAAAATAATATTTGTGAATATTTAACTATGATTCATTTTCATATTGGCTCTTCTATGAATACTATTAAACCTTTAAAAAAAGCATTAAAAGAATCTGGAAATATTTATGCTGAATTAAAAAACTTAGGTGCAAATAATCTAAATAGTATAAACATCGGTGGTGGTTTAGCTGTTGAATACTCACAATATAATAGAACAGTTCAATATGATTTACAAGAGTTCGCAAGTGATGTTATATTTACACTTCAAAGTATTGCTAAAAATAAAAATGTAGAAGAGCCCAATATTTATATTGAATCAGGAAGATTTATAAGTGCATCAAGTAGTGTTTTAATTAGTCCAGTTTTAGAGCTTTTTTCAGGTGAATATGATAAAGAACAACTAAGATTAAAAAAGAAAAATCCACCATTAATTGATGAATTAAATGAATTATATTTAGATATGAATATAAAAACGGCCTTAGAATATATGCACGATAGTATAGATCACTTAGAGTCATTGTTAAAACTTTTTGATTTAGGATATATTGATTTAGAAGATAGAAGTAATGCTGAATTATTAACAAATTTGATTATAAAAAAAGCTATTTATTTACTTGAAATTGATGATTATGAGGAGCTTAAAAAAATCGACCATAAGATACAAGAAAAATATCTTTTAAATTTTTCAATTTTTCAATCTTTACCAGATGTGTGGGGTATTAATCAAGAATTTCCTATCATGCCAATTACACATTTAGACAAACAACCAACAAGATCGGCATCTTTATGGGATATTACTTGTGATAGTGATGGAGAAATACCATTTAATGATAAAAAACCTTTATATTTGCATAGTGTAAATTTAAAAGAAGAAGATTATTATTTAGCTTTTTTTCAAGTAGGAGCTTATCAAGATGTTTTAGGTATGAGGCATAATTTATTTTCTAATCCGACACAAATTAATGTTTTTTTTGAAGAAAATAAAATAAAATTTAAACAAATTATTAAATCACAAAGTATTAGCGACATATTAGATGATATAGATTATAATACTTATGAGATAAAAAATATTTTTAAAAATTCTTTAGATGAAGATACATATAATATAGTACAATCTTATATAAATGAAAATTCTTATTTAAAAACAACATGGAGTTAGAAATGAACGAAGAAAAAGACAAAATTGGTTTATGGGAACAAATAAAAGAAGATTTTTGTGTTCCTAAAGTAAATGATCCTGCTTTAAAATCTAATATAGAATTAATATTTAATTACCCAGGTGTTTGGGCAATAGTAAATCATAGAATTGCAAATAAATTCTATAAAAAAGGTTTTAAATTAATATCTCGTGTTATTATGGGAATAACACAGTTTTTATGTAATATGGATGTTCATCCAGCTGCAAGTATAGGAAGAAGAGTTTTTATAGACCATGGTATTGGCGTAGTTATTGGTGAAACTGCTATTATTGAAGATGATGTTTTAATTTATCAAGGTGTAACTCTTGGAGGTGTTTCACTTGATAAAGGTAAAAGACATCCTACCATTGAAAAAAATACAGTTATTGGAAGTGGTGCAAAAATCTTAGGCAATATCACTGTTGGTGAAAATTCTAAAATTGGAGCAAATTCTGTTGTAATTTGTGATGTTCCTCCTAATAGTACAGCAGTTGGAGTACCTGCAAAAATAATCAAAAAAGATGATACAAATGGTAAATTAAATCATGCAGATTTACCAGATATTAATAAAGAGATGTTTGAATATTTATTAAAAAGAGTTGCAATTTTAGAACATCATATAAATAAACACGATGGAATTGATTTAAGTTCTGAAGATTATGATTTGGAGTGTGTGTATAAAAAGTTTATTCTTGCAATGAATTCTATTAAAAAATGATTTATGAACTAGTAACATTTGGACTTATTACAGGGCTTGTTTCTGGCTTTTTTGGAGTTGGAGGAGGAATAGTCTTAATTCCTATGTTACTTTTTGTAGGTTTTTCTATGAAAGAATCTATTTCAATATCAATTATGCAGATGGTATTTAGCTCAACATTTGGGACTTTTCTAAATGCAAGAAAACAATTAAATATTGCCGTTGATGGATTAATGCTTGGTTTTGGTGGATTTATTGGTGGGTTTTTTAGTGCTTTTATTATCTCATTTTTTTCAAGCGAAACTTTACAATATATTTTTATTTTTATTTTATTAGTATCGTTTGTGAAGATATTTCAAACACCAGCTATTCATAATAAAGAAGTAAAATCACATTCAAAATTTTTTTTAATTTTTATTGGTTTAATAATTGCTATGATTGCTATGAGTATAGGAGTTGGAGGTTCTGTTATGTTAACTCCTATATTAATAGGCTTTATGCACTATAATTTAAAAACAGCTACAAGCCTTAGTTTGTTTTTTATTATGTTTTCTTCAATTGCAGGTTTTATTTCTATGACTTATAGCGAACAAATGTTATTTAATGAGGGTTTTATTGTAGGAACTGCTTCTTTGCTTGGGGTTTATTTTGGTATAAAACTTAAAAATATGACAAATATAAAATCTTATAAAAACTATATACTTTTTTTATATACTATTATTATATGTTTTATGCTTATTCAATTAATTTAATTATTGTATTATATTTTATCAATGAGTATCATTTTTTAATTTAATTATTACACAATTGTCTTTCACAAGGTGCACCATCATCATTTATATTCATAATAAATAAATTTTTAATAATCTCCAACCGAATTAATTATAAGCTTCAAATATCTCTTTTAACTTATTTAAAAATAATTTAATATTTATGAAATCATTTCTTAATATTGGAAGAGTAAGACTACTTACATTATCTCCATGAGCAATTTTATGCCTAGTACTAACAATATTATTTATTGAATTAACTATATTCTCAAAATCATCTAATTCTTTTAAACAAGTAACAATATATTCATCAATATTTACAAATATAGGTCTTATTGAACACCATTTTGCATTTTGTATATCTCTCATAGATTTTATATTTTTTTTACAATCATGACTATTGCAATGAGTAGAAGTCTTATAACCTGATATTAAATTTTGTATAGTTTTTTCAAGATATCCTGACTGTAATACACAAATATGATTATACATATGAGACTCTAACTCTTCATCATCTAAATTAGAAAAATCATATTGCAGTAAATAATTAATTTTATTTTCCATAACTTAGTTGCCAAAAAGTCGTATAGTGATGTTACATCTACCTTTAATATTATCACCTTGAGAGGCTCTTGATTCCCAATAATGACTAAAAGTATAACCTTCATCTGATATGTTATCTTTTAATTCACTAATTTTCATTACTAAGAAATTATCAGTTTTTGTTTCCAAATAATCAAGATTATGAGCAATACCTACTAAAATCGAATCTAAAAGCTGGGTATTTACTCTATTACTACCATTTAAACAAATATGTTCTTTAGTTAATTGATTATGCACAATTGTAAATGTTCTATTGAAAATATCATCTAATATATTTTTAGCTTGTAATCTAAAGTTCTTATTTTTATTCATATATACATTTAAAAAATGTTTCATAGGTGATTTATAATTATCAATATCAAAATATAAAGCAAAAAATCTTAATATCAATTCTTCATGGGTCTTTCTATTGTTTTTTGTATTTATAAATTGTATCCATTTGTTATCATTAGCATAAGTAGATAACAAATTATTAAATTCACCATGATAAGAAGCTGATCTTATTTCTTGTGGATATAGTTTGGTACCTTTAGTATTTATTCTTTCAAATATTTTATAAATGCTATCATTATTATCGTCGGGTATTTCTTGTCTTATCATAATTAATTGTAAAGAATATTCATCAAGTCTATCTCTATGTGTATCTTTTAGTTCATTATATTTCTTATTATTAATAGAAGCAAATGTATCTTTTAATGCAAATTCATTATTATAATATCTTTTTATAGAGATTAGTCTTTGTTGACCATCAATTATATAATATTTATCATTATCATCATTTTTAGCTAGAAATATTGCAGGTATTGGTAATCCCATAATAATCGACTCAATTAATTTTGATGCTTGAGAATCTTTCCATACATAATCTCTTTGAAAATCAGGAACATAATATTTCCCTTTCACCAGTCTTTTATAAATTGTTTCAACATCTGCTGATGTTCCAAATTGTGAAATATTATATATTTCTTCTGTATCTTGTAGCTCATCATTATTAAATTCATCAAAATCATCTTCTCTATCACCAACACCAACTTCATATCCAAGACTATAAGCACAAATAGCACATTTATGTCTTCCTTGTGTTGGTTTTTGATTTATTTCAATAGACTCAATACTACTTCTAATTGCTTTTTTATTATGTTTACATATTTCTATTTTATCATCTTCTTCAAAATCTAATAATTTATTTTCACCATCTTTTATACCATTTGCATAAGCACAAATTACACATTTATGCCGTCCTATTCCACCTTGATTGAAATTTAATGTCTCTATCAACTGTGATGACATTTTATTGTTATGTTTACATGTTTGTAATTCACTCATCTTTAAAACTCCTAATCAGTAATTCTTTTATTTTTTGTCTTTTTGTAATATCACTATTTATATTTCTATTTGCCATTAAAATTGCATGTTTTTGGTATTTAATATATAAGCTATGAATAAATTTTGTATCAGAATTACTATGCAAAACAAAACAGCCTTGTTCATGTAGCTCTTCAAAAATATTAAATAATTCTTCTTGTTTCTTATCTAAAAAATCATTTTCATTATAAGCAGTAAAACTTGATGTTACATTTAATGGATAATATGGAGGGTCAAAATATACTAAATCATTACTAGTTGTATTATTAATTACTTCATTAAATGGTTTATCGGAAATAATAGCATTTTCTAATGCTTTACTGGCACTTAAAATTACATCTTTATCCGCTATATTAGGATTTTTATAACTTCCTATTGGAGTATTAAATTGTCCTTTTTTATTTACTCTATATAATCCATTAAAACAAGTTTTATTAAGATATATAAATCTTGTTGCTCGTTCTATTTTTGTTAAATTATTGAATTCTTCTTTACGATCAATTTCTCTAGTATTATAATAAAACTCTTCACTGTGTTTTTCTTTAAAATTTTCAAGATTATTTATTAATTTATGAGGATATTTCTTAACTACATTATAAGTATTTATTAATTCTGAATTTATATCTGAAAGATATATTTTCTTATTTTTTAATAAACCTTTTGAATATAACTCAAAAAATACTGCTCCCCCTCCTAAAAATGGTTCATGGTAATTATTAAATTTTTTAGGAAATATTTTTAATAATTGTGTTAATAAACCCCTTTTCCCACCTACCCATTTAATGAAAGGTTGATATTTTTTCATTAAAAGTTTATTTTCTCTAGTATTCATTTATTATTTTAACATCTGTTATCTGTAGGGCTACATTTTTTACTTCTGCAAACTTTACAATATGATTGCGGTATTTTATTTCCATTTTTCATTGTTCTAAATCCAAATAACACTTCAATTTTATTTAAATCATTATTTACATTTTTATCACAACATGGGCATTTAGCATTTAAACTATATGACATATTTATTCCTTTAATATATTTTACCATTTTATCTAAAAAAATGAGAGATAGATCTCTTATTTATATTTTCTAGCTTTTACATATACTCTTTTAGGTGCAGGATAACCCTCGATTGTTTTAGAACTATCATTTGGGTCTAAAAAGTCTTCTAAACTTTGATCAAAAGACCAAGAAGTTTTTCTTTGTTCATTTGATTTTGTTAAAACGGTATCAAGTATTTGAATATCGCAAAAGCCAGCTCTATTAAGCCAGTTTTTCAAAGCATTGATTGTGGGTATAAAATAGATATTTGGTATTTTTGAATAAGTTTTATCAGGTGTTAAAGCAACTTCCTCATCTCCTTCTATCATAAAAGTATCAATTAAAATCTCTCCATTTTTATTTAAACCTCGTGCTAGTGATTTTAATGTTCCAACAGGATCAGGTCTATGATATAAAACTCCTAACATAAAAATAAAATCAAATTTATGATTATAAATGTCCAAATGCTCAACCCCTAACATTTCGTAAGTGATGGGTGCTTTTATAAAATGATTTATAAATTCAAATTGAAGCATAGCTAAAGGTGCTGGGTCAAAACCTACTAGTTTTTTTGGTTTATCTTCTGTCATTCTAAACATATAATAAGCATTATTACAGCCAATATCAGCAACTATTTTATCTTTTAAATCAAAATAAGGACGAATTAAATTGTACTTAAGATTGCTTTGCCATTCTGAATTTATTTCTAAACCAAATAGATTAAAAGGTCCTTTCCTCCAAGGAATTAATATTTCTGCACATTGTGTCAATAAAACAAATTCTTCATTACTTAAATCACATCTTTCTCCAATATTAATGCAATCACCTAAATTAATCTTAATATCTTTTAAAATTATTGTTGCTTTAACTTCTTGTATTTTGTTCCACCAAGGTTTTACATTTTTCCATTGTAAGCATTTTATTTTTTTATTTTTTAATTCTTCTAAATTCATCTTGCAATTATAATAACAATTAGATAAAACTAAGGTTTATACAATAAAATATCAATGGTATAAAGTAAATCTAATTTTTTATTCATGGTTTATATATACTCTTTTTAATATGTTTTTCCATTTGTCTTCTTTTCCCCAGTTAATTCTAACTTTTTTATTAATTATTTTATTTTTTAATAAATATGCTTCTTTTTCATTAAAAATAAATTTTGGTATGAGTTTTTTTCTTTTATTAAAAGGCAAAACTTTTGAACTAAGATTATCTAATACTAAAGGCATAGAGTTTTTATCTTTTATAAAAAGTAAAACCATATGATAGTTTGCTTCATTCTTAACTTTTACAACAGATAAAAATAAAGTATTTTTTTTAATGCCTAATTCTAGTAAAGTAAAATACTTAGCAAGGGCATAATCTTCACAATCTCCTCTGCCTTGAATTAAAAATTCTTTTGGTGTTGCCCAGTAATCATCGGCATTATATTTTTCCAAATCATTAACAGGTAAAATCTTATTATAAAATGTATTTATATGAGATAACTTTCTTATTAAAGTAAAATCTTTGACTTTTTTCTTGATTTTTATGTATTGGGATAATCTTGTGATGATTTTATTTTTATTTTTAGAAGTATTAATCTTATGTTTATCATAAACAGTTAATTTTATACTTTTTGAATATAAAAAAGCCGAAAAAAATATAATGGATAACATAAGTAAAGATATTAGTTTCATAAGATATAATATCAAGTAAAATTGAATTTAGGATTAAAAAATGATAAAAGATATTATGAACGATGAAACTTATAAAGATCTTGTTAGCGTTCAAATTAAAGATACAATTCAATATTTATTAGATAAAAACATAGAATTTGCAATAACTGCTAATTTGAAAGTTATAAAGTTTGAACCTGATTTACCAAAAATAATTTATAATAAACTTTCTGATTTATCTCTATTTATTTTATCGAACTATACATACTCAAGTATCAAAATCAATGATACTCATATATCGTTTGAAGCTGGATTTGGGAAAGAAAATTTTGGTTCAAGATTACATATTCCTTTTTATGCTATATTTCAAGTTATTGTAGATGAATCAATTTTATTTATTAATTGCATGGCTACAAGTGAGAAATTTACTAACAACCAAATAGAAAAATCCAAAAATATATTTATGAAAAATAAACATAATCAAAAATTTAATAAATAACAAAAAGTTTTAATATTGAAATATAAGAAAGAATTACAAAGAGCATTTTCTGTATCTTTGCCTGTAATGATGGGATATCTAGTTCTAGGCTTTGCTTTTGGTTTATTATTAGTATCTTTTAATTATAAATGGTATTTAGCACCTTTGATGTCTATTTTTATTTATGCAGGGGCTTTACAATTTATGGCTATTAGTTTCTTTAATGTAAAAGCTGGTCTTGTAGATATTGCTATTGCATCATTTTTTATAAATATTAGGCAGAGTTTTTATGGCTTATCTTTACTTAAAAGATTTAAAAAAACTAATAAATTTAAACACTATCTTATTTTTGGTTTAACTGATGAAACTTATGCACTTTTAACTAGTGTAAAAGATGATGAACATTTAAAGAAAAAATATTATTATGTTTTTTTAACTGCTTTAAATCAATCTTATTGGTTTATTGGTTCAAGTGCTGGTGCTATTATTGGCTCAAATATAAACTTTAATACAAAAGGCTTAGAATTTTCATTAACTGCTTTATTTGTAGTCTTATGTATAGAACAATATAAAAAGTTAAATAATATATTTCCTTTTTTATTGGCATTATTTGCATCTTTACTTGCACTTTTATTTATTCCAAGTGATAAGATGTTGGTTTTTTCTATTGTCCTTGCATTAATTTTAATGTTTAGTTTTAAAAAAAGAATACAAAATGAGTAATTTAGAAATATATCTAGCTATTGCAGTTATGGCTGTGGTTAATTATTTTACAAGAGTATTGCCATTTTTATTTTTTAAAAATAAAGACTTACCTTCTTATTTAGTTTTTGTTGGAGAAAAATTTCCTGCAATCATCATGACAATATTAGTTGTATATTCTATAAAAGATATAGATTTTGCTAATGAATTATATGGATTAAAAGAAATACTCTCAATTGTATTTACAGCCTTACTTCATATATATCTTAAAAATTATTTAGTATCTATTTTCCTAGGAACTATTTTTTATATGTTTTTAGTTCAACTTTAAAAAACAAACTTAAGCTCACAAAACAAAAATATTCTATTATTTCATTTAAAAGAGATTTATTATTCTTTTATACTCCATAATAAAGTCTCGTTTGCATACATAGGAACTACATTTTCATTTTTATATTCATAAATATTTGGAACTTTAAAGTCTTTTTTTATTAATTTTATATATTTATTATTTATTTTTATATTATAAATTTTTTGTGCATTTAAGGAAACAAAAGTATTTAAATTATCTAAGCACTTGTGTTTTTCAAAAAGTTGTGTTAAAACTTGCAGGGCAATGGGAGAAGTAAATACTCCAGCTGCACAGCCACAAGATTCTTTTTTATGTTTTGGGTGTGGTGCTGAATCTGAACCAAACATTAATTTAGGATGAGCTTTAAGAGCTGCTTTTAATAAGGCTTTTTTATCTCTTGGTCTTTTTGCAATAGGTTTACAAAATAAGTGAGGCTTTAGTGAATCTCCTGCTAAATCATCTAATGTTATTAAAAGATGATGTAAGGTTACACTTGCATATAAGTTATCGTACTTATCAAGCAATAACACAGCTTCTTTAGTTGTGATATGTTCCATTATAATTTTTAATTTAGGAAAAGATTTTGCAAGGGCTTCATAAGTTGGCATAAATTCTTTTTCTCTATCCATAACAAAACCATTTGTTTCACCATGTACACACAAAGGAATATTTAAATCACTCATAATTTGTAAATTAGGTCTTAAAAATTCAATATCCATAGATGAAACACCATCTTCGCTATTTGTTGTTATCCCTGCTGGGTATAATTTAATTCCTATAATATCATCTTTAATATCTTTTAAAAAATCAAAAGTATAATCACTTTTAAAAAATAAAGTCATAAATGTTTCAAAATTATTATCATTAGAAGCTTCTTTGATTCTTTGTTTATAAGATAATAATGCTTCTTTACTTGTAATAGGAGGTACTAAATTTGGCATTATTAAGGCACCTGCAAAAGTTTTTGCACTTAAGGGAGCTACTAATTTTAACATATCGTTATCACGTAAATGAAGGTGCATATCCAAAGGATTATTTATAATAAATTCTTTCATTAAATTGCCTCCTCATTTTCTTCGCCAGTTCTAATTCTTATAATTCTTTCAATAGAAGATACAAAAATCTTACCATCTCCTATTCTTCCAGTTTGAGAAGCTTCTATGATAATGTCAATTGTTTTATCAAGATCCTTTTCACAAACAATTAATTCTAATTTTATTTTTGGCAAAAAATCAACAACATACTCAGCCCCTCTATAAAGTTCTGAATGTCCTTGTTGTCGTCCATATCCTTTAACATCTGAAACGGTCATGCCTGTAATACCAGCTTCACTTAAAGCATCTTTTACTTCTTCTAATTTAAATGGTTTTATTATAGCTTCTATCTTTTTCAATTTAAAATCCTTTTAGTCTTCTTATTTTAACTAAATTTATTTAAAATGCTCGTTTAAATTATGGATATGTTTATAATCTACACTTGGAGTGCTAACTTAAATTCATACTATTTTTAAAATTATCTAAGCCACCAGTTTTTTTGTAAGATTAAGTCTAATTCTTAAAATCTAGTTTAATAAAAAATTAGATTAAGCTAAACAAGTTCGATAAGTGTTATAAGTGGAAATAGTTTTCATAAAATCTTATTTCATAATTGGATCTATTCCAAAGAACTCAGGATAGAAAGCTAGAATACATAATACTACTATTTGAATAGCAATGAAAGGCAGTACCCCTTTATATATCTGAATAGTTCTAACAGATGAGGGTGCAACTCCTTTTAAGTAAAATAAGGAGAAACCAAAAGGTGGGGTTAAAAAAGAAGTTTGTAAATTCATGGCAATTAAAATTGCAAACCAAACTGGACTTATACCTAAAGCTTCAGAAATTGGCACTAAAATAGGAACAATAATATATGAGATTTCAACAAAATCAATAAAAAAGCCAAGTACCAAAATAGCTAACATAGTAAAAATAATAAAACTCAATCTATCATCACCTGGTAAGTTTGTCATAAAATGTTCAACAATCTCTTCTCCACCTGTATATGAGAATACCATAGAAAAAGCAGTCGCACCTATTAAAATAGCAAATACCATTGATGTTATTTTCACAGATTCCAAGGCAGCTTCTTTTACCATTTTAATAGTAAATGTTCTATAAAGTAAAGCAAGAAAAATGGCTCCAATACAACCAACAGCTGAAGATTCAGTTGGAGTTGCAATGCCTGCGAAAATAGAACCAAGTACCATAATAATTAAAGATAATGAAGGAATAATATCAATCAATGCTCTTATGATTTGTTGTTTTTTATTTCCTCTAGTTGGATCAGTTGGAATTGCTGGTGCCATATCAGGATTAAAATAAGCAATAAGTAAAATAAAAATTATATAAGCAGCAACTAAAGTAAGCCCAGGTCCAACAGCAGCTGTAAAAAGATCACCTACGGGAACTTGAAATACATCTCCTAAAATAATTAATACTATTGAAGGTGGTATTATTTGCCCCAAGGTTCCAGAAGCACAAATAGTTCCTGTTGCTAGTTGTGTATTGTATTTATACTTTAACATTACAGGAAGTGAGATAACTCCCATAGCAACCACACTAGCACCAACCACACCAGTTGATGCTGCTAGAAGTGAACCTACAAGTACCGTTGAAATGGCAACTCCACCTCTAATTTCACCAAATAAAAATCCCATTGATTCTAATAGTTTTTCAGCAAGTCCTGTTTTTTGTAAAACAATACCCATAAAAATGAACATAGGAATTGCCATTAAAATAGTATTTTGCATAATTGAATATATTCTATAAGGCATATAATCAAACATGGCAATGCCTTCAATTACACCATTTATAAGCCCACCATCTAAACCAACTTCAACAATTCCTGCAATTATTCCAAATAAAACAGAAACAGCTGCAAAAGTAAATGCCACAGGAAAGCCAACTAAGAGCATAAATAATGCTGCAAAAAACATAATTATACCAATCATTTTAATTCTCTTTTTTCATCTTTAAGTTCATTTTGTAAGTTCTTCTCTTCTAAGTTATGAAGTCCTTTATAAACTGCTAAGTTTTTAATAAAATAACCACATGAAGTAATTATTAGCATAAAAAAAGACAAAGGTATTAAGGCTTTTATAATCCATCTATAAAGCAAGCCACCTGGATCCCCACTTTGCTCCATAGATACATAGGCTTCAAGTGCATTATCTATTGAACTTGTTGCAATTAATAGTGAAATTGGTAAAATAAATAAAATAACACCTATCATATTTATCATAGCTTGTTTTTTTTTAGATAATTTATCATAAATCAAATCAACTCTAACATGTCCGTCTTCTTTTAATGTATAAGAAATTCCTAATAAAATTACAACAGAAAATAAATGCCATTCCATTTCTTGCATGGCAATTGAACCAGATCTAAAAAAGTATCTCATAACTACATCGTATGAAACATTAAATATCATTAATACTATTGCAATAGCTGTAATAATTCCAATAATATCTGCAAATTTATTAAAACCATTTTCAAGTTTTAAAAGCATAAAAATCCTTTTGATTATTTAAATAACTAAGATAAAAATAAGAAGCTTATATTTAGCTAAACTATTGATGAGTAAATCCCCCAAAGAAGGGGAGATTTAATTAGAATATTATAAATTATCTTTTAAGTAAAGATAATCAGACATTTTCGTCCACTCTCTTGCTTTTTTCTGAAAAGCTGCTTGTGAATCTAAAATCTCTTTTAATAAAGGTTTACCTTGAGTTTTCTCAACTAATAAGTCTTTATTTGCTTTTTTCATAGCAGTCATTACAGATTTAGGAAAAGTTTTGATTTTGATATTAGGATATTCTTTTACCATTTTTGACCATGCCTTAGCAGACATTTGGTAGTTTTGAATATACATATCATAAGCAGAAACTCTTATCGCTGTTTTTAAAATTTGTTGTAAATCAGCTGGTAATTTGTTGAATTTCTTTTTATTAACTAAGAACTGTAATTCACTTGCTGGTTCATGCCAACCTGTGTAATAATAAGGTGCAACTTTATGAAATCCCATTTTGATATCCATACCAGGGCCAACCCACTCAAGTGCATCAATAGTACCTCTTTCAAGAGAAGTATAAAGTTCACCAGGAGCGATGTTTGTAACTGTAAGTCCTAATTTAGCCATAATTTCACCAGCAAAACCTGGAATTCTCATTTTAAGACCTTTTAAATCATCTACAGATGTAATCTCTTTTCTAAACCAACCACCCATTTGATTACCAGTATTTCCACCAGGAAAAGATAAGACTTTATGCTTAGAGTATGCTTTTTGCATAAGATCCATTCCTTCACCATAATAAAACCAAGCATATTGTTCAGGTGCAGTCATACCAAAGGGCATACTTGTAAAAGGCAATAAATTTATATCTTTACCTTTCCAATAATAAGAGGCACTATGTCCCATATCATATTGACCACCTTTAACCATATCCAAGATACCAAAAGCTGCCTTATGTTTATTTGAGGCGTCTACTCTAATAATAAGTCTTCCATTTGACATTTCTTTTACAAGTCTTGCCATATTTTTTGGTGCATCTATAAATGGTGACAAAGTTGGTCCCCAAGTTGTTGCTAGTTTCCACTTATATACTTTATCTTTTGCTAAAGATGCAGTACTAAGACCTGCTAACATTGCTGTTGCTACTAAAAGTTTAGTTGTTTTACCAAACATTTTCATGAAATCTCCTTTTTATTGTTTCAAACAAATATTAACATACACAAATGATAATGATATGATATTTTTATCATTTCTATAAATTAAGATAACTATTTTTCTAAGTATTTAAAAACATATCCAGTATCAATAATAGTTTTTATATAATCATTAGCAATTATTTTTCTTAAACGTCTAATTAAAGATCTAATTGATTCTAAAGAAGCAAAAGAGTTTTCCCAAACATAATTTTCGATTTCTTCGTATGAAATAACTTGATTTTTTTTACTTAAAAATAAATTCAATAAAAGCTTTTCTTTTTTTGTAAGTCTAAACTCTTTATTATTCATTGTAATTACAGAAGATTTAAAATCAAAAAAGCAGTTTTTATCAAAAAATATTGTTTCTTTTTTAATATTACATAGTTTTTCTATTTTTATTTCTAGTTCATCTATAAAAAATGGTTTCTTTAAAAAATCATTACAACCAAAATCATAAGCTTGTTTTATAATTTCTAATTCAACTGTTCCTGAAATTATAATTATAGGAACTTCTTTATAAAACTCTCTTATTTTTTTTAAGATTTTAATACCATCAATGTTAGGAACATTAATATCTAAAATAAAACAAGAATAACCTTCTGTGATATTTTTATAAGCATCTTTCCCATTCATAAAAGTATCTATATTATAATTTTTAAGTTCTAGTCTTTTTTTAATAGTTTTATTTAATTTCTCATTATCTTCTAATAATAAAATTTTCATAATCTTTCTTTAAGTTTTATTTTTTTATTAGGTAGTTTAATAGTAAAAACTACTTTTTGATTATTATTAACAACTGTGATAAATCCTGTCATTTTATCTTCAATAATAACCTTAGCCATATATAAACCTATTCCTGTTCCATCTTCTTTTGTCGTAAAATAAGGATCAAAAATACGATCAATTATATCTTCTTTAATCGCTCCTGCATTATCACTTATTTGTATTATATTATAATTTTGCTCTGTAGAAACGTTAATACTAATTTCTCCTTTGAATTCTTCATCTTCTTTATTTTTTACTATAATTTTATTTTTTGCATTATTTATTATATTTAATAAAACTTGTTTGAACTCATTTTCATAACCAAAGATCATTAATTCTTCTTTGTTATCTTTGTAATTATGCTTAAGTTTGATATTTGAATAAAAAATTTGCTTAGAAATAATTTCAAAAATTTCTTCAAATGATTTAGGAAGAGAAAACATATCTTTTTTAGTTGAGGGTTTTAAAAAGTTTCTAAAATCACTTAAAGTTTTAGACATATATTGTATTTGAACCATAGAATCATTTACAAACTCTTCAATATTTATATTTTCTAACTCATCTAACATATATGAAGTTTGTATATCTTGAACTTGGGCTGATAGTTCAACTAAGGGTTCATTCCATTGATGGGCAATGGCTGCCACCATATCGCCCATTTCTGCAAGTTTGCTTTGTTGGATTAAAAATTGTTTTTGTTGCATTCTTTCTGTAATATCATCCATCACACACACAATACCTCCAATACTTCCATCTATATTTTTATAAACTGCCTTATTTAAGATAAAAAATTTCATTTGTTTATTTGGAAAATGAATAGCAATTTCAGAAGTATTTGCCACTTGTGCTTTTAAAATCTCTATATCAATAAGAGTGTTTCTTTTAGCAATATCTTTTGGGTAAAAATCATAAGCTGTTTTTCCAATGACTTCAGATTTTTTTAAATTAAAAAGTTGGCAAAAACTTTGATTGCATGCTATTATTTCTCCCTCTTTATTTTTATAATAAATTGCATTTGGTAGAGTTTCTAATAATACTTTTTCAAATTTTAATTGATTAGAGAGTTCATTTTCAACTTTTTTTCTTCTTTTTATATTTGCTTTCATTGATAAAACAATTACACTTAGAATAAAAATAAGCAGTAAAGATAAGATTACAAATTTTGTATGTTCTTTATAAATAGAACTAGGCTCATTTATTATCTCATACTCATTTAAAAAAGGTTTTACATTTATATCAAACCTATCTAGCTCTTTATAATCAAAAATATATTTATTTGGTGATTTCTTTAAAATTGGAATATCTTTAATTCTTACTCCATTTAAAACTTTCAATGCCATATCTGAGACTGCTTCGCCTTGTGCTTTAGCTGACGTTAATAAACCTCCTAACATTCCATAATCTAAATAAAAATCCCAAAGCCCGTAAATAGGGACAGAGCTAACATCTTTAATAGCTTTAAAACTTTGCTTGTAAGTGAAAAATTTACCCTTAGTATCTTTAAAAAGTAAAACAAAAAGAATAACACTGTTTTCATCTAGGTTTTTTACTTTTTGCTTTATTTTTTCGATATCCATATTATCTATATATTCAATATTAATTCTTTTTTCATACTTTTTTATAATGGGTCTTAAATCTCTTTTAACCGCATATCCTGTTTTAGATTTATCATTTAAAATTAGTAAGTTTTTTAGTTTTGGGTGTATTTTTAATATTAAATCAAAGTTTTTTTCTAAATCAACTTGTTCAACTACTCCACTCATATATTTAGTCATATAGTTTTCATCTAACAAGGCTTCGTCAAAGTTATTAATACCTGTAAATAAAACAGGTAAACCTTTGAACAAATATTCATGATATCTTATAATAAATTCAAAAGCATTATTATCACTAGTAATAACTAAATCAAAGTCTCTTTTTTTTAATTGTGTTTTATATAAATTTGCCAACTTATCTAAATACAAGGGTCCAGCAACTCTTTTAGTATCCATATAAATTGTTGTTAGTTCAATATTGTCATAATGTTTGAATTTTTCTTCAATTGCTTTTGAAATATCATCACTCCACTTATAACCTTTATGGTAAGAGTGAAGTAATAAAACTTCTTTAGAAAAACAAAAAGAGTAGATTAGAAATAGAAGAAGAAATATTTTTTTCATAAAATTATTAATATCATTTTCATATAAAAATTAAACCTTTATATTTCCCCAAAGAAGGGAAATTTAATTAGAATATTATAAATTATCTTTTAAGTAAAGATAATCAGACATTTTCGTCCACTCTCTTGCTTTTTTCTGAAAAGCATTTTGAGATTCTATGATTTCAGCAAATAAAGCATTTGTTTTTGATTTTTCAATCAATAATTTTTTATTAGCTTCTTTCATAGCATTCATAACTTCTTGTGGTAAAGTTTTTACTTGAATATTAGGGTATTCTTTAGCCATTTTTGACCAAGCTTGTGCATTCATAGAATAACTTTTAACATAAGTATCATAAGCTGTAAGTTTAATAGCAGATTTTAAGATACGTTTTAAATGTGTTGGTAGTCTATTAAATGCTTTTTCATTAACTAAATATTGTAAATCAGTACCTGGTTCGTGCCATCCTGTATAATAATAAGGTGCAACTTTATGAAACCCCATTTTAATATCCATACCAGGGCCAACCCACTCTAAAGCATCAATAGTCCCTCTTTGCAGTGCAGTATAAAGCTCACCTGGGGCAATGTTTGTTACAGTTACACCAAGAGAAGCCATAATTTCACCTGCAAATCCTGGGATTCTCATTTTAAGACCTTTTAAATCATCAACAGATTTAATTTCCTTTCTAAACCAGCCACCCATTTGATTTCCAGTATTTCCACCAGGAAATGACAAAACATTATGTTTTGCATACACTTTATTAGTTAATTCTTTTCCACCACCATAAGAATACCAAGCAAAAAATTCAGGTGTAGTCATACCAAATGGCATAGTTGATATTGGCAAAGTACTTAAATCTTTACCTTTCCAATAATAAGATGCACTATGCCCCATCTCATATTGTCCACCTTTAACCATATCTAAGATACCAAAAGGACTTTTATGTTTATTTGAAGCATCAATTCTAATTATAAATTGACCACCAGACATTTCTTTTACCATTTGTGCTAATTCTTGTGATGTATCACTTAAAGGAGATAATGTAGGACCCCATGTAGTTGCTAACTTCCATTTAAAAATTATTTTCTCTTCTTTTTGTACTTTTACTTCTTGTTTCTTTTCCGTACAAGCTGTAAATAATAAAGCCGAAGCTAAAACCAAACTAGAAATTAGTCTTGTAGATATTCGCATATTCTCTCCTTAAGATATTTTATATCTAAAATTATAACAAATATAATTGATGATAGTATGATATTTTTGATTATTTATCAAATTTTCAGCTTTTAAGATTGATATAATCTATTATCAGATTTGTTTTATTTTGTGGCAAAAGGTCAAAACCTATAGAGTTCAAAAATTTTAACATAATCTTTTTTTGTTCATCTATTTCTTGTGCTTCTTTTGTATTTTGTGCTATGAGTTCTTTTATGATATTTTTTGTATTTTTAATAATATCTTTTTTTTGTTTTTCAAATTTTGATTTTTTATTATTTATTCAAAATATTAGAGTATCAAAAGAATTTATTGTTTCTAGTCCAAGTTTATTATATAAACTTGGATTTTGATTTTTAATTTGTTTTTTGATTTCTGCAAAATCTTTTCAAGAATTTTGTGCATCTTTAAAAAAAGTTAAAACTTTAGTTAATAGATTTAAATCTTCATTTATTGGATTTAATTTTTTATTTGCTTCTTTATTTATTTCTTGAATTTTATTTTTACTATTTATTTTACTTTCTAGTTTATAATCACTTCAATTAAGACTTAAATTTCTCTTATTTTCTGTAGCTTCAATAGTAAATTTTCACTCTTTTTTTATAAGAATATTATTTTTTAAATTTACTCAATCCAAATTATTAGTTCCAAGTGTGAGCATAGCTATATTATCGACCATATTCAACTCTACTTTATCAAATTCTCTTCTTAAATTTGAGTCGAAACCTATCGCACTATTTTTAAAATTTCAATAAGTATTAGTATTATTTTTTTGGTCATATTTTATTAAATCTTTTGCGATTGAAGTTAGTTTTAGGGGATTACTCAATATTGCTAATATTGCATTATTAGCTTTTTCAAAATCTCCACCATTTTTAATAATAGACATTTGTTTCAGTATTTCTTTGGCTTCATCATTATTTGATATAAATTTTAAAGATGATTTTATTTCAGCTAATGCTACAAGTTTTTCACTTCCTATAACTCATTTTTTATCTTCTTTAATTCCATTATTTTTTTCTATATTTACTTTTCTCATTTATATCCCTTATCCATTTATTTTAACTCAGAATTGTTTAATTTCTGTGTCTGAATTTACATTAGCATTCCACTTTTCTTATTTGGGTTAAATCTTTGTTTTACAGTTTATCTTTTTTTAATAATGGATTTTCTCTATTATTTCGAGTAAGATATTCTAATGTAGCATTTTTTTCATCAATTTGTTTTTTATAGTTTTTATCTAATATTTTTAAATCATCAATACTTTGCTGAGTATCTTCCTTATTTAGTCCATTTGATAATAATACTTCATATGTATTTATCATAAATTTAATAAACTCTGAGATATTAATATTTGATATCTCATCTTTTGACATTTTTTTATATGTAAACCCATAATTGGTAAGTCCTTGCACTTCTCCTATATATATAGTTGGGTATGGGAATTTTCTTCGTCCTTGACTATACTCCAAATTATGATTTATTTCATTTAAATAATTCATAGGATGTTCTTTTGTTTTCATTGTTTCAAACAATGCTTTGTTAAATTCATCATCATTTGTATATGTTGTTGCTTGAAATAAAGATGCTCCAATATTTGCAATATCTTCATCTCCTTTATTAAAATAGCCATCTTTTTCTAATTTTAATTGTAAAGCTTTTGCTTCTTCAAAACTCAAATTTTTAAATTTTCTTTCTTCAAAATCTCCAGTAATAAATCCATTTTCTTCCAATAGGCTATTAAACAATTTATCTACATCAATTGTTTGATTGTTAGTTACTTGTGTGTTAATATTTTGTGAAACTTGTATTGATGATTGAATTTCCATCTAATTTATTCCTGATGTAAATTTTTTTATATCTTACTTTTTAAGATAACGGTTGACTTGAAGGACAAGTAGGCGAAACGGCTTGAAACTTCGGTCTTTAGGTTTTATCTATTCGACACTTAAAAGCTCAAAATTTTCGCTCATTACACTTGTTATTCTTCCTGTATTTTGTTATATCCACACCTACTTACAAGTATCTTTCAATATCTAAAGCTCCGTGAAATACACCTAATATATCTATTGTATTTTCATCTTTAATTAAATATGCAATTCTATAATGACCATAAAGTAATATTCTTATTTCTTTATGCTCATTATTATCATAAGAGTAACCAATTCTTGGAAATAATTGTAGTATTTGAACTTTTTGATATATTTCTGTTACAACTTTTTTTGCAATTATTTTTTTATCTAAAGCTATATAATCATATATATCTTTAAGCCAAAGGTCTGCTTCATCTGTCCAGTTGATATCTACCATTGTTTAATTCTATTTTTCATCTCTTGATTTGAAATAGTTTTATTATCTTCTGAATCTTTTAATCCTCTTTGAATCATTCTATCAAAAGCTAACTCTTTTAATATTTCATCATAAGATGTATCTTCGGGTAATGAATCAATAATTTTTCTTGCTTGTTGCGGTGCTGTCATAATAAACTCCAATATTTAGAATATACATCATTTTAACAAAATGAGGCTTAATGAAAAATTCAGGGGTCTGATTTATCACTTTTTCTTATAACTAACAAGATAATCATCAAGCATTTTTAACTTCAAACTTTTAGTAACACCATTATGTATTTTTATAAGTTTTTTCATAGGTGAAAACACTCCACCATCTATAGAATTTGTAGTATTATGTATAGTAATATTTCTATGATTTTTATAAGTAAAAAGGTAAGGTAGATTAGTTATTAAACTTCTGTATGCAGACCTAACTCTTGGATGAGTAAAATTCAATTTACCTGTAGTTGGAGATATTGACTTTTCATCTAAAAAACCTTTATATATTTTGTACCATTCATCTAACTTTTTGCTAAAATTCTTTTGATTTGTACTTGTTAAGTTATACATTATTTTTTGTAAATCTTTACTAGCTTGTAGTCTAGGTTTTCTAGTTAAATATTTATTGATTGTTTTTCTTTGATGAAAGTGGCACATCTGAGTTGGATAGTCTTTAAAAGCTTTATATAAGCCTCTCTTACCATCAATTATAATTGCTTGCCTTTGTATCCTAATTCTACTAGCAAGTCTAAATGCTGCTTGTAATCAAATACTAATTCGCTATCAATATGTTTCCAAGTTAGTATCTCTTTTGATATAGGGCACCTCTAAAAATAGACAAAAAATCACATAATTTTCAAATACTTAGAAAATCATAAAATAAGTCTTTTATTTAATCCAAATAAATTTACAAATAATATACTGTCCCTCTTTGTCAATACCAATCCTAAATATACAGCAATTCTAACCCAACACCAAAAATCACCACTCAATCATTTTTACAACATTAAAAAACTACACCCCTGTGATTGAATATCCACTCTTAATAATCTTACTAATCATTGAGGTTGATAATTTCAGATGTGTTGCTATCTTGACTTGTGTATATCCATCTTTATAAGCACTAAGTATAGCTAAATCTCTTTTTATCTTAGTATCAGTTTCATAAAGTCGAAGTATATCATAAAGGTGGATATTCAATCACAGAGGTGTTTCTTAATTATTCAATATAATTAGTTTTATACTTATTAATCATTTAAAAATTCATTAGAATCAATTATTAAATTCATTTTATTTTCTAATGTTATTACTTTTTTTTCATTTATATTATGATGTGCTTTTTTTGATAGTTTAAATAATTCCACATGAAGTTTATTTGTTTTATTAAATTCTCTAATTGGTACATTATTAATCATTTCAATAGAAAGCCCCCATTTGCTTTTACTTGATCTAAGCGAAAATAATGCTTTAATTTTATTTGAATTCAATATAGAACAGATGTAATATGCTTCATTTTCATTATCTACAGAAATATATCCAATCGTATTATCTGGTATAAATGTTTTTGTACCTATAAATTCATCTTCTATATCTGATACAACAGAGAAGTTTGGTAGATAACTCATGCAACACCATACAATTTTGTATTTTTGAAATGTGTATGTTCCTATTCCAAATAGTGAATAAAATGGTTTATCTCCACCGTAAAACCATTTTGATTTTCTTGTGCCAAATTCACTTTCAAATGATTTTAAAAAACTATAACTTTGTGGTAGTTCTGTTCTTAATTCACTTTCATTATTGTCACCAGCTTTTATTTGAGGAACAATCATATATTGATAAGTAGTTATTCCCCATTTTTTAGTATCTCTTGGCTTAATGAGTGGATAAATTAAATCTGTTTCAATATTTTTTGTTATTGTTTTAGTTTTCTTTTTACCTTTATCACCTAAGTTTTTAATTCTTATTCCATCTTGTGTTTTACTTATGATATCTAATAAAAATACACTATTTAAATCATTTACAACTCCATGTCTTGCTTTGTAAAATGACTTATTTTTTGATATATGTGGTAATGCTTGACCAGTTGGTATAATTATCCATGGTGCTGTATGACTACCTGTCATAGGATCAGGATAGGCATCTAAGTTTGTTATTGAACAATTTTCTTTTACATATTTGCTTATGTCTGAATGTTTAAATTTGCTTCGTATATTTTTATTCCATTGATAATAAGGCACAGGATATGTATTTGTATTATTCTTTTCTAATGTTACAATAGATGTTTCTTGTCCTTGTCCAAATGGATTTAGTTTTAATAAGTCATGGACACCTAAACATTTTATTGGAGTTGAACTATTTGTTTTTTCAATTATAAATGTTCTAAATTGTTCACCTGCAATAGATTTATATAATGTTTGTTTTAATACAAAAGTAAGTTTTCCATTATCTCTTAGATACTTATCCATAGCAATATATGTAAATAAGATTGAAATATCATCATGTGCATAACCAAGACTTGCTTTCATACCCTTATGTGAAAATAGTTTATAAATATCTAAATATAAAACACTTAATTTATTTCTATATTCTTTAGATAAAAAATCCCATTTAATCCAAGGGGGATTACCAATTACATGTGAAAAATTATTAAATAAAAGTGGTGCAAAAGAATTTAAAATTATTTTTGCCCATATTTGATTTTTATTTACTTTATGAAGTTCTGTTATTTTAGTATAAAATATATCAATTTCTTCTTGTTCAAAATTATCTAAAATAATACCTTCATTTTTAATTCGTTTATTAAAATCAAATAAAGGATATGATTCATAAATTGTCTGCTCAACTGTTCTTAAAATATTTCCAAGTAAATTTTTATCTAATAATGATTTAGGAATTGAAAATTCACCTTCAACTGTAGATATTTTATATGAATTATTTTCTATTTTTCCTTTACTTTCAGTTGTTGGAGTAATTATAGAATCTGTTAGATAAATAGGTATTGTTATAGCTTGATTAGAGCCAAAATCTATGTAAGGACTAATCGCAATTAAATAGTTTGTTCTTGTAGTTAGAATAGCAACTGGATTAACATCAAATCCAATAACTCGTGAACATATATAATCAATCATTTGGTAATTAGTTAAATTTAATTTATTATATGTATAGGATTTTATTCTATTAATAAATTCAACTATAAATGCTCCTGAGCCACATGCTGGGTCTAAAACTTTAGAATCTTCATCTCCTATAAAACCACCATCATCTACAGCTAGTTGGGCTAACCAATCAGGAGTATAGTATTCTCCTAAATCATGTCTTATCTTCAGTGGTACAATATCTTCATATAAACTTTTTAATAAGTCCCTTGATGTTTGTTCTTCAACAAAAAAACTATTTGGTTCATATTCATTTACAATTGATAAAATTTCATTAATACTATTTTCAAGGTCTTTATCTAATACTTCAAGATACCATGAAAAAAATCCACCTTCAATATAATTGTCAATATTAGTAATATCTCTAAAAAAATTACCATCTTCTATATATCTTAATGATTCTTGTAAATTGTTAGATTTTAGTATTAATTTAATTGGTGTTTCTGGAGCAATTTTAATATTAACACATGCTATTTCACTTGCAAATAATTTTACAATAAAAGAATAATATGTATACACAATAAATAATAGCTTATCAATTTTAATATCTTTGTTATCTAACATATCATTATTAAATAAATCTGAAAATATATCTTTTATATGAAGTTCATCTAAAACACCTCCATAAATATATCTAAAAGTTTTATCCCATTCATTAATATAACATATTTACTCTCTCATCTTTTGAACTTGTTAATTTGTTATACAATTGATTAATAAATTTAGTAACATAGTCTTGATTTAAAGAAAAATCATTTTTTAACAATTGTGGTGCAACTTGTTTTTTTGATGAACCTGTTATATATAAAACCCACTCATAAAGATTATCTTGATTAAATATTTCTTGTCTTTCTTCCCAGTCAGAAGTATTTTTATTAAATTTAATAAAAATAATATTAATCCCATCAAATAGTATACCTATAAATTTGGGTTTAACTTTTTCTTGTAATTTATTGAGATATTGTTCTCTTAATTGTTTTATGCCCTTATTTAAATTTGATTTCTTATTTAATATACCATATTTTTTATATTCAATAACTACATTGCCGTATAGAGCATCAATTCTTCCTGTTATTTTTACTGTGCCTCCTATATTACTAGCTTCATATTGAACTTTAGAAGTTAAATCTATACCATGTTTATTTAAAAAACTTAATATTCGTTTTTCTGTTTCTATTTTTAATTTTTCTTCATTAAAATTAATTGATGATTTGATTCCATTTTGCACATCTATAAAAAATGATTTAAAATCATTTTTTATATCTTTTATATTTACTATCATTTTTGCCCTCAATTAGACTTATATACTTCTAATTTACTTTATTTATAATTTGATTTTCTATTTTAGCGAAAGATTGATTTAATGTTGATTTTGTTCATACAACTATTTATTATCAAACATTATAGCCTAATTAGTATAATATAATATACGAACTCAACAAAATTGAATGTTAATATCTAGAAATAATTTATAAGTTCTAAAATGTTATAATAGCTTCTAAATTATTGTTTAAAACAACATTTATGATGATAAATATTATATTTTAAATTCTGTGTCAATTTCTTTAGCTTTTGTAAGACCTTTAAAACTACACCCCTGTGATTGAATATCCACTCTTGATAATCTTACTAATCATTGAGGTTGATAATTTCAGATGTGTTGCTATCTTGACTTGTGTATATCCATCTTTATAAGCACTAAGTATAGCTAAATCTCTTTTATCTTAGTATCGGTTTCATAAAGTCGAAGTATATCATAAAGGTGGATATTCAATCACAGGGGTGTTATTCCGTAGTTGAACATAAAAAAGCTGGTAAAATAAAAATAGTATTTTTAAAGACATTAGATAAATTAATACCAATAGTATCAACAGATTTAGATATCTCAGACGAAACAATTATTGAGACTTATAGAAGAAGATGGGATATAGAACAAGGTTATAAAGAGCTTCGTGAACACTTTGGATTTGGTACAGAAGAAAATAGAATATATGAAGCTCTTATTGCTAGAATTACACTATCATTTTTTACATATAATATAGTTAGTTATATCAATCTTATTAGTCATGAACCTAAAACCATAGGTGGATTGTTTAAAGATTTAGAATGTGAACTACATACTTTAGCAATTGCTATGCAAACCTTTATATTAATACTTGATGAAATAGCACAAATAGAAGAGATTGTAAATAGAAATGATGATTTCTCTACTATTATTGATATATTAAAGGATGTGACACAGAAGTTACTTGGTTTTAGGTGCGAAAGTTAAGTTATTAGTACATTTAAGTGTTTAATGACTATAATGTATGTTTAATAAATAGTTAGGTGTCCATCTCTCACACTTTCCTATTTTCTTTTAGAGAGTGTTTGGAGAAGTAAAAAATGAAAATCATAATTTTAATATCTGTACTTTTGTTGTCGTCATGTTCATCTATGGTTAAAAATGCAAATACTTTTACTGCATCTGGATTGGTTAGCGGCTCAATCATGGAAAAACAATCATGCAATCAATATGAAAAGGATAACACTGCTGTCTGGGTAGTTGTCGATAAAAAAGGAGAATGTGTCAGATATTTTTCTAGTGACTTAAATAATAAGCAAAACAAACAAGTAGTCTTATTCTTTCATGGAGACAGGATTAAAGTTAGTAAAGGCATTTCAAGACCAGGAAGTAAAAACAGAAAAAGTCCAGAAATAATAAGTCAAGATGTCGAATATCACAGCACTAAAAGCATTCCAATGATATATGTAAGTAGACCAGGAGTTTACGGGTCATCTGGAGATCATAAACAAAGAAGAAGGCCAAGAGAAGTCAAAATTATGAGAGCCGCAGTTAATAAAATTATTGATAAATATTATATTAAAAATGTAATTTTAACTGGTCAATCTGGCGGAGGTCATATTGTTGCATCACTACTGCCAGTAATAAACAACGCATCTTGTGCTGTTATTACTTCAGGGGTTACTGCAGTTAGGCAACGAGTAAGTTTAAGGGGTTGGGATGTAGACATCACTGGATATAATGATTATTACGACCCTATAAAGCATGTTTCAGAAATTAATAATAAAAATTTAACTGTTTATATTGTTGGTGATTTACTTGATTCAAATGTTCCTTTTGCGACCCAAAAATCATTTTATAATGAATTAGTTAAGCATGGGATTAAGGCAAAATTAATTCAAGAATATGGAAAAGGTAGGCAGAATCATGGGCTTAAGCATATTGCAAAAGATCCATTTTTATATTGCAGTAAATCCACCTAACAAATCATTCCACCTGACCGCTAACGCGTCAGATGAATTCAAACGTTATATGAAGCCTAACGGCAAGAAATCCATCCATTTCATGACAATTTGACATACTTTTAAGCTTAAAGAATAATACCTGCTATAACTCTTACATGTGTAAGATTCAAACTTTATCAGATGATACTAAATCCTATAAACCCAAATACGAGATGCAAGATATATTCAGACTCTATGGAGATGATTATATCGCTAGACATAAACTAAACTCTATGCAACTTAAAGCCATTAGAGATATATCGGTGTGTAGAACTTCTGCTATGGGTTACAACGCCAAAGAGTGCAATGATTGTAAGAACCTAGAGTTTGCATACAACTCATGTAGAAATAGAAACTGTCCTAAGTGTCAAGGTGACAAACGATATGACTGGATAGAAAAGCGACTTAAAACTACTCTTGATGTACCCTACTATCATACAGTCTTTACAGTTCCTAATCAACTCTTTGAAATAGCTATTTATAACCAGAAGATATTTTATGAGATACTTTTTCAATCATCATCAGACACTTTAAAACTCTTTGCTTCTAACCTAAAATGGTGGGATGTGGATGAGACTACTATTAAGAATACAAACCCTAAGATAGACCTAGCATTCTTTGGCATACTTCATAGTTGGGGTCAAACACTAGTGTATCATCCTCATATTCATTTCGTTGTAGCTGGTGGTGGGATTATGGGAGAAACACTTCTTCAACCTAAGTATAAATCTAAGTTTTTGTTTCCTGTTAAAGCTATAAGTAGAGTCTTTAGAGGTATCTTCATAAAGAGAGTTAAGAAGGCTTATTATGATGGTAACTTAAAGGTTCATGATGAACTAAAAAATCCAAACTACTTTGAGAACTACATAGATAATCTAGTCTCTCGTAAATGGGTAATCTATATGAAGTCACAGTTTAGGTCTTGTTCTAAAATAGTGGAATATATGGCAAGATATACTCATAAATCAGCTATTGCTAACTCTAGGATTATATCTATAGACAATAACATCATAAGATTCAAATACAAAGATTATAAAGATGATTCAAAAAATAAAATAATGAAACTAAGTAGCGATGAATTTATCAAAAGGTTTCTTTACCATATACCCCCTAAAAGGTTTTTTCGTATAATAAACTACACCCCTGAAACTACACCCCTGTGATTGAATATCCACTCTTGATAATCTTACTAATCATTGAGGTTGATAATTTCAGATGTGTTGCTATCTTGACTTGTGTATATCCATCTTTATAAGCACTAAGTATAGCTAAATCTCTTTTATCTTAGTATCGGTTTCATAAAGTCGAAGTATATCATAAAAGTGGATATTCAATCACAGGGGTGTTATTCCATAGATAAAATAACAGGAATATGCTTTTTTTGCTTTGCTCGTAAAGCCTGAATATTCTCATTTTTAAGGGAGATACTTAATACTTGTTCATATAAAAATAATATAGCATTAAAAGCTTGATTCTAAGTAGCAGGACTTACCTGATTATAAATAGCCAAATTTGTCAAATATTCTTCTATCTCTATCTTGCCCATATTTTTAGGATGCTTTTTATTATGAAACAAAATATATTTCTTAACCCAATATAAATAAACTCTTTCTGTTTTGATACTATAATGCTTAAATCTAATTTTATCCCTCATCACTTCCAATAATTTTTTAGCCATTTGTTACTCCTCTCAAACTTAATAAATGCAGTTTTATCACGATTTATACCTATTTAACATACATAATGTACTATTTACACCGAAATACAGACATAAAACATACATTAAAAGCTTATCTAAAAAAAGTAATATACATAAAAAAGATGTCATTTTGTAATGTTTTCTGATTTTATGTAGAGTTTATCAGGATTGTGTGAATATTTACTTATTAGTGTATTTAAGTGATTAATGAATATAATGATTTTTAATAAATAGTTAGGAGGCAACTGTCTCTTAAAATCAAAACTATCTATAATAAAAGTTTTACAAATATACAAAATGTCATTAGATTTGTTACGATGTAATAGTATAATAAGTAAAATAAAAAAAAGGACAAAAGAATGACAAGTTTCAAAAGAATAAGTTTAAGCCTAGCAGTAGCGAGTGCTTTAAGTTTTAGTGGATGTGGAAGTAGTTCATCATCAGATACACCCCCCCCCAGCAGATAATAGAGTAAAAATATCAGGAAGTATACCAACAGATAATTTGGCATATATTCCAAATACCATGGATAAAATGTTAGCTTATATAGGAATTCAACCATTATATGCAGATTATGTTGGTACTGCAAATAAAATAATTGTAATCACACCAGATTATAAAATAGTAAAAAAAGATTTAAATGCAGATGGAACATTTTCAATAGATTTAGATACTTCAACATCAAGTGCAATATTTTTAGTAAATGATACTACAAAAGAAGTTGTAGGAAGTGTATCAATACCAGTTTCTAGTGGTTCAGATGTTACTTTAGATATGATGCCAAAAGGCAAAATCACTAAAGATTTAGAATTGGGAAAATTAACTTACAATATAAAAAAGGGAATAGCAACTACAAAGTCTGTCAATATAGAAAAAGATTTAGGCAATGATAATACGACTAAAGAATTGGCTGCTATTGATGATTTGTCAAAATTGTATGGTAATGTATATAGAAATACAGATATACGATTAGCACCAAACACAAGATTTTACTTAACTAAAGAAAATGGAAATAATCTTACTCCTTCAGATATAATAGATACACCTTTCAATCCAAATAATGATAAAATCATATTTTCAGGAACTAGATTAGATTTAACTACTGCTTCAGGATTTACAGGATATTCTGCTACTGATATAAAAATTTATTTTCCAACAAATGGCTCAAAAATTAGTTATCAAAAATTTAGTGCTGAAGCAATGTTTACGGGGAAAGACTCAGGAGCTAATGGTTATTTAGGATTAAATTCAGAAACTGATTGGACTGTAAGTTATGAAGTAAAAGGAAAGGATCAATTTATAAAAACTGATGATTCAATTTATGGAAGTCAAAAAATAACTACAAAATTAGCAAGTGGACAATATACAGTTAAAGTTGATGGTACAACAAAAGGTATGTTTGATTTAGTACAAATCAATGCATTTACTAATGACGCTACTTCTCCACTTACAGATGGAGTAACAAATGCAAGTTCAGTTTCTCCCATAATGACAAAAATGCCTATTTTAATTCCTACATTAATAACAGATTCTAGTGATAGTACAAAGTACAATAAAATACAAATAAAATTCCAGATTTCAGACAATGGAACATATTCAGATTTAAGTAATGAAGCAGTTGAGTTGTTATTTGCTAGTTCAAATTACAATAATTTCTTTTGTGAATATGGAGATAGTACAAATGAAATGCCATCAGTGAGTAAAATGGCTAAAGATATTACTACAAATAATATGGAAATTACATTAGATAATAGTTTGTCAAAATCTGAATTAAATAAAATACAATGTGGATATTTTATTTATGGAAATTGGTATGAAGTATTTATAAAACTAAATTAAAATTCAACAGATAGAAAATTAAAGCTCCTAACAAATCAGAGGAGGAGAAACAAGGCTACCACGGCGATAATTCGAGCTTTTATGTGTCGTATAAAGATACTTAAAATAGCAAATTATCAAGCCGTTAAATCGCCGTGTTCCTCACTTTAGGCGTTATATGAAAGTTTTAAAATGATAACAGCTGATAAATTGACAAGATAACCTTATTTAAAGGATTTATTTTAAAATTAGCTATCATTAAATATTTTATTTTTATGTGATTTGCTCAAAACTTTTTAAAAAAGTTTAATCAAAAACTACGCCCCTGTGATTGAATATCCACCCTTGATAATCTTACTAATCATTGAGGTTGATAATTTCAGATGTGTTGCTATCTTGACTTGAGTATATCCATCTGTATAAGCACTAAGTATAGCTAAATCTCTTTTTATCTACTAGTAAGTCTAAAAGTTTTTTATCATTATTCAAAATATTTTCCTTCTTATACTATACTATCAAAGTTTATCAATATACTTAAAAAGATTGCATATTGTCATCTTTTATTGAAACAATTAATAAAATATCGTTTTTTAGATCTATCTCACTATTGACAAATAAGCCTTTATGTACTATGATGTATCTACACTAAAACATAAGGCAACACAATGAAAAAAGCAATAAATATTAGATTAGACGAATCATTATTATCGGATTTAGATGCTTATGCACAAGAATTAGATAGAACAAGAACATATATTATTGAAAAAGCAGTTGGTACATATTTTGATACATTAGATGAAATGATTTCAGATAAAAGAATTGATGAAGTTAAAAAAGGAAATGTAGAGGTTTTTACACTTGAACAAGTTGCACAACAGCTTGGATTAAATTAATGTTTAAAGTGATTGTTCCCAAAGATGCTTTAAGAGAATTATTAAAAATAGATAAAGAAAATCAACAATTAATATTTAATAAAATTAAGAATTTAGAAAATGGTATTTTTAAAAATGACAAATCCTTAAAAGGTAGTCATAAAGGTAAATTCAGAAAAAGAGCTGGAAATTATAGAATTATATATTTAAAAGAAAATGATATTTTACTTATAACTCTAATTAGAATAGCACATAGGAAAGAAATATATTAAATAAAACTTAAATCGACAAAAAAATATTTTCTACATCCATACCTAGCAAAAACAACATTTTGATAGTATGTATATGCTTTTAATGTATTATCATTCAATTTTGTTGAGTTCATATAGTATATTATACTAATTAGCTTATAATGTTTGATAATAAATAGTTATATCTAAGTTTTAAAGATATGATGGCAACAAATTACACCCCTGTGATTGAATATCCACTCTTGATAATCTTACTAATCATTGAGGTTGATAATTTCAGATGTGTTGCTATCTTGACTTGTGTATATCCATCTTTATAAGCACTAAGTATAGCTAAATCTCTTTTTATCTTAGTATCGGTTTCATAAAAATATTCTAAAAATTCTTTTGATTGATTAATCTCTATTTTATTATCTTTTTTGTATATTTTTTGTTTTTCTTTAGCTTTTAAATACTCTAATTCATCTTCGCTTATTGGTTCTCCTAAAAACTCATTTAATGTTTTTATATCAAACTCTTTTATGAGTATAGAGTCATTACAGCATGGATAGTATGTTTTAGCATTAAACAATACATAGGAAAGTGTATATGGGTATTCACATACTTTAGTAGCCATAGATGCTTCAAGTGGGTTGTTTTCTATGTATCGTAAAAGAGTGTAGAGATAATTATCTGATATGATATATTTTGATTTATATCTATCTTGCCAGAGATGCCCACTTCTTTTGTATTTTTTATTAAAATATTTTGCATAGTTAGCGTTTATCACTCTCATTAACAAAGATAGATTATCTTTGCTAGTCTCTAAAAGTATATGATAATGATTATCCATCAAGCAGTAATCATGAACAATAGCTTTATAGATAGTAGCACTCTTGTTTAAAATTTGTAAAAACATCTCTTTGTCATCAGTACTATTGAAAATATCGCAACGGTTTACCCCTCGATTTATTATGTGATGATATCCTGCTAAGTCCACTCTTAATCTTGTTGGCATCTAGATAGTAGCACTCTTGTTTAAAATTTGTAAAAACATCTCTTTGTCATCAGTACTATTGAAAATATCGCAACGGTTTACCCCTCGATTTATTATGTGATGATATCCTGCTAAGTCCACTCTTAATCTTGTTGGCATCTAATATCCTTACTTGTATTAATTTAGAAGTATATCATAAAGGTGGATATTCAATCACAGGGGTGTATATTCATTATTTTAATAAAAACTTTTTGTAATGATGGACTTGTATGATTACTAGCTATAAAATTTTTAATACAACGATGATAAGATTTATCTATTTCATAATAATTTTTTAAAAGTTTAGGATCTTTTTTTAAAAAGTTAATCGAAATTAAAAAGTCTATAAAATTCTTTTTCATACTTTTTAATTTTATTGGAATTGTTAAATTTTCATCTAGTTTTGCTTGAAAATTAATTCCATTAAAAAAGTTCCTACTAAATAATAAAAAATCTTCTTCTATTGTTTCTAACTTTTTATTTTTATTATCTTCAGATGTATCTAAATAATTTTGTAAACTACCAATTGTACATGTATTCATTTCAAAATTATCTTTTGTAATTGTACATTTTTTATTAACTGTAATATTGGAAAATAAAGAATGATAAAATTTGGTGTTATCAAATTTTGATTTACAAAACAAATGATATTCATGAAATTCAGAAAACCAAATATTTAAATTAGAAAAATCGAGTTGATAGAAATTACCCCATATATATAAATATTTAATTTCACTATCATTATATAGTTCTTTAATAATATTTATTCTTTTATCTTTTGAAAGATTTTGTCCATGTATACCTTGTGTTAAATAAAGTAATGAACTAATTGTATTTTTAAATTGAGTATAATTTTGTTCATCTTTCTTTATTTCGTCAGAAATTAATTTTATTATTTGTTTTGATGAAGTCATACAATTTGAAATGTTATTTGTAAAGTATTTTATTATCTCTGTTAAAATAACACTATTACCATCATATAGTTTAGATAAGTGTTTTATTGCCAATTGATCTAACCTTTTAATTTTGTCGTGTTGTAAATATTCTAAAAGATATAAGACATTAAAATAATTTCCTAAAAAATCGTATTTAAAACTGGCAATTTTAGAGTTTTTATCAATATTTAATAATGGATTTAAAAGTATTTTTTGATATATATCATTAGTATCATTTGAATCAAAGTAATATCTAATAAAATATTCTAATTCTTCAAAAGAAAATTTATCCCCATAAGTTGCAGATAATTCTTTAAAAAAATTGACAAATTTTGTAATATTTACATTAAACTGTTGTCTTTTTATCTCTCTTTTTAAAATAGCGTGGATCAAATAATCTATATTTTCATTATTAGAGCAATAATCATTACCAACTGAATTTATAATAAAATTATTAGTATCATCATTAATTTCTTCTTCAACAATTTCTGATATTAAATCTAGAAAAAATGGTAAAATAATTTTTTCTTTTTCGTTAGAGTTAGTTAATAATGAAGATAGATATTTTTCTATTTTTTTTATATATTGATTCATATTTTGAAAGCTTGAAAATCTTTTTTTAATATAGTTTTTCCAAATATCCTCTTCAAATCCTTTTAAATAAATAATATCAATATCAATATTATTTTTTAAATATCCATTATTTTGAAGTATATTAATTCTAGAGGTAATGATTATTTTAGTTTTACCAAGCTGTAAATTAAGTTCTGTTAAAGAATTTATAAATTCTCTTAATTTAAAATTTGCATGAAATAATGATACAATTTCATCTAAGCCATCAATAATTACAACTATCTTACCTGTAAGTATTCCTAATTCAAATTGTTTTTGAGTAAGTAAAGATTTATTATTAGATATCATCTTTGAATAGATATCATATAATTGATATAAGTTTTTTATTTCAAAATTCTTAATAGCATCTTTTTTTATGTTATTACGAATGGTTTCAGGCTGAATTAGTAATGTTTTTTTATCTTTACTCTCATTGATTTTATTTGTTAGTACTTGAGATAATGTACTTTTCCCCATACCTCCAGAAGCAAATAACATTAATATTGATTTTTCATAACTATTTAATAAAAAAGTATTTTTTATATAATCTAATGATAAATTAATAGTATGCTGTTTATTTTCTATAATTTTATAAACTCTTTGATCAATAAAAAATTCTTCCTCTATTACTTTATTTTCATTTTTCCATTCTTGGTCTAAGCATTCATCCCAGACAAATTGTTCAAGTGTATATTCTTGAACATCTATATTGATTTGTTTATTTAAAAAAACTTTCTTTATATAATCTTTTTCTCCTTGATTCGCTCTAAGAATAATTAAATGAGGTGGTAAGTTTGTGTTGTCATTTATAAATCTTTCAATTGTATCTTTAATATTTATATTATTAAAAAGTACAAGAATATATGAATGTTTATCAAAGTTTGTTATTTTCCAAAATTCATATTTAATTTTATTTTTACCACTAAAATCAGTTTGTATTTTTATCTGCTTTCTTTTTTTATAATTAATTGCTAAGATATCATCTACTCTGTCAAATTGAAAATAATTTATTGATTTGTTTTTTATTGATTTACTTTTTATTGGTCGAGTTGAAGTTTTATTAGTTATTCTTTTAATTTCTTGTATAAGATTATTTAAATTAATATTATAATTATTATCATTTTTAAATGATATGTCAAATTTACCTTTTAAATAATTAGGAATCGAAACTTCTCGTTCATCTTTTAAGATTGCAATGATATTACTTTTCCCCATTGTAAGAATTTCATCCCAATGCTTACTTGTGCTTAAATAAGTTTCAATACCAACTCCCCCTAATCTAGAATTTGCTTTTAATGCATAATTTTTTGTACAAATAATAAGTATTATATTACTTTCAAAAACTGCTTTTTCCATAAATAAATTTTTATCTACGGTATTATCTAAATCATATTGGTCTAGAATTATATGAAATTCTTTATATCCTTCTAAATCATCAGCAAATTTCTTTACCCATTCTTCATGAATAGTATTATCCCAACTATAACTAATAAATATTTTTATCATTTCTAAGCCTTTATTGTAAATTTTTTTCATTATTATATCAATATATTGTCACAGTTTGTGTCACAAAAAGTTTAATATTTATTTAAGTATTCAATAAATAGATATAGACTAACTATTTTTCATCAAACATTATAAGCTAATTAGTATAATATACTATACGAACTCAACAAAATCGAATTTTAATATCAAAATTACTTTCATAAGTTCTAAAATGTTATAATTACTACTAAATTATTGTTAAAACAACATTTATAATGATAAATATTATATTTTAAATTCTGTGTCAATTTCTTTAGCTTTTGTAAGACCTTTAAATGATAAGAGATTATTTACTAAAAAAGCATCATTTTTTAACTCTTTTATGTAAGTTTTACCTTTTTTAAAAGTAAATACTTTTGCTTCTTCTAGTGATATTAAAATATCATTTATACTTTCTTTATCATTTTTTTTAAAAATAGCCAAAAGTAAAACTTTTTTTTCTATATCCATTTTTTAATCCTTGAGTAATAAAATACTACTATAAAAAACATCATTCCAATACTTATTGTAATAGTTTGTAAGGACACATATGAAGCCATAATACCTATAAAGAGTGTTGTAAGAACATTGCTTAACATAAAAATCATATCATTATAAGAAATAACTCTACCTAAATATTTCTTTTCAACTCTATCTTGTAATAAAGCATAGGTATATGACCAAAGTGTAGTCGTAGTAAGTCCTGTTAAAAAAACTGCTATTAAAGAATAATAAAAATCAAACTGTAAAAAACTCCATAAAATGATTGAAAAAGCTTGAAAAATAAATATATATATTAAAGTGTCTTTATTTATTTTATTGCTTATAAAAAAGGGTCCAATCATTAAAGCAAAAGCTCTTGAGGCATTTGTAAGACCGATGGCTAAGGGAACTGATATTATATATTTATATTCATTTTTAGCTAGAAGTGTAATTAAGGTATCAAAAGCAGTTAATCCTACACTTGAATGTAGTAAAATCAGATGTAGAATGATTTTGTGATTTTTTATATAAATAAAACCATCTTTTATCATAGAGTATAATTTTTCTTTTGTATGTATAATTTCTATTTTAAAATCAATATTATAGAAATAGATTAAAGCAATAAATAAAATTATACTATCAAGTATAATAGCTATTTTAATCCCATAAGCATTTACTATAATGCCACCAATAGCCATACCAAAAGCATAAGAAAAAGACCAAATAATAGAATGAATTTCATTTGCTTTTTGTAAAGCTTTACCTTTTATAATCTTTGGTAATAAAGACATCTCACTTGAGAAAAAGATTGAAGCACAAGCCATTCTTATAAAAATAAATATCATTAAAAGCCATATTTGTGAAGCATTATTGATATTTAACAAAAGTACGGTCATTAGCAATTCAACACTTAATAAAAGCATCATAAGATTTTTGATTTTAAATTTATCAATAATAGCACCTGAAAGGGGAGCTATAATAATAGCAGGAATTAAGTGCATAGCTGTAACCACCGAAATAACAAAAGCACTACTATCAAATCTTACAAGCATAGTATAAATTGCGACATTTGAAAACCATGCTCCAAAATATGCAATAAACTGCAATATGGCTAGTTTCCTAACTAAGGAATAGTTTTTAAGAACTTGATAATAATTCAATGCTAACTAATGTATCTTGGAAAATTGCAGAATTTGCAAACTCATCACTTGTAGGGGGTGTTAGATAATTTGCATTTTTTGCACCTGCATAAACTACAATACAATTTTCTTTGATATTTGTATCGCATTTTATTATAAATGTAGCACTTCCATATTTTGATTTTACTAAAACTTTTTCATTGTCTTTAAAAGAATTTATAGGATTTATATATAAACAATCATCAACTTTAAATTGGGAATTTAGTGTGTGTTTTTGTTTAGATGTAAGAAAATAGTAATTATTTTTTGTTTTTTTGTAATAAAGTTCTTCTATATCTAATTCTTCTATAAAGTCAAAAGTTTTTATTTTTGGTAATTTTACTCTTGTATTTTGATAATATGAAATAATATCATCTTCTTTTTTTAAAGGTGATAAATTAAATTCTTTAAGTAAATATTGGCTTAATTCATATTCACTTATAGTATTTTTATGTGGACTTTGTACTATATTTGATATAGCTTTTAAATCATGTCCATAAGATAATCTAATATCTTTTTTTGCTAAAAAATTACTTGAAGGAATAATCAAGTTTGCCAATTCACAAGTATCATTGTATGTAGTTCCAAAATAAACTACAAAAGTATTTTTTAAAGCATTGATTAGTCTTTGTGTATTTGGAGCACTTACAACAGGATTTGCACCTTGAATAAACACTACATTATAAGAATCCAAATCTACTTCTACCATATCTACTTCTTTTTTAATTCTTGTTTCAAATTGATTATCATAAGCATAAGAAGCATTTGCTAAGTACCAAACACCACCTGCTTTTTTATTATGAAGTCCAATATAAGCTGCAAAAGAATCAATAGTTCGTGTAATTTGTACACCTTCATAGTATTTTTGAAAGCCAAGACCCATTAATATGGCTACTTTTTTATCTTTCATTAAATCTACTGCTTTTTGTACATCTTGTAAATTAACACCTGTAGTTTTTTCATAAGACATTAAAGGTTTACTTTGTGCTAAATCAAGAAAATCTTTAGCCCCTTGGTTCCAAGAATTTGAATTTTCTTCATCTTCCATATCATTCATATGAGCAAACCTTGTCATAAGTAAGGCTAAATCATGATCCGTTTTTGGATTGATTTGTAAGTGTATTTTTGATTTTTTAGCAATTTGGGTTTTACTTGGATCAATTGTGATAAAGGTTTTATCTTTGATTAGTTTATACATATGAGGTGAAGTTATGCTTAAGTTTCTTCCCCATACTAAGATAATATCAGAGTCTAAAAGATTTTGTAAAGGTGGATTTGTATTAAATCCTCTTCCTTCCTCAATTCCTCTCACGCCTGCACCATCACATAAAGAACCTTTAGTAAATGTAGCACCATATTGTCCAAAAAATACCTTTGGTGCATTTTGCATCACACCTAAATTACCACTTCCTTTATAATATAAAACAGAAGATGATTTTGTATTTTTTAATTTTGTTGTTAGTATATTTAAAGACTTTTCTAAGCTTATTTCTTCATTTTCAAAAAAAGCTTGTTCTAGTTTTTCTTCTTTTAATAAATATGCAAAATTTACACATAATTTACCATTTGTAACTTTATGCTCTTTTGAGCCTTTAACTTTAGCATTTATTAGCGTAGCTTGACAGGTGTCAAAACAGTCCATTGGACAGGCTATATTATTATTTGAATTCAATTTTTACCAAGCTTGAGAAAGCTTTTATAGTAGGAATTAGTATTTCAACTTTATATGAAGATATATGTTTTTCATCTGCTACTTTATATATTTTATATATTTTTAAATTTGTTTTTTTATTATCAATGTATATGGCTTTAGTTTTTATATGCTCTATTTCTAAAATAGGAATAAAAATCTCAACTTTTGCCTTACTTAAATCTTTTGATTGATATAACAAGCTTCCAGCATTTACATAATCTCCTGCTTTAACATTTATCTTATAAATATAATTTTCTTTTTCAAATAATGTTTTATTTTTTATATTATTTTTAAGTTTAGCAATTTTCACTAATATATCAGATTTAGTAATTTTAAGATTAATAACTTTTAATTTTTGTCTATCTTTATCAAATTTAGATTTTGAGCTTAATTTTAATAATCTCTTATAATTATCATTTTCAATACCTACCATCTCATTTATTGCTTTTAATTTAAGTAAAGATTGTTCTAAATCTATCTTATCTGTATATGAATCAATTTGAATAATAATAGAATTATTTGCTTTTTGCCCTTCAAGTTCATTATTTGCATAAATAACTTTACCACTTACTGCTGATTTTATAAAATAAGTATTAAAAGCTTCTAACTTTGCATAATGGTATTTTGCAAATAGTGCATTTGTAAAAATCAATATTAATAAAATCTTATTCATATACTTCCTTTAAAATTCTAATTCTTTAGCTAAGTTGATTAGTTCTTTTTTAATAATTTTTATATCTTCGTTTATTTTTAATACTTCTAATTTAAAAATCAAGTTATCTAATCTAGCATCTTTTTTTATATAAGGAAGAAGTATCTGAATTAATTCATTTTTAGATTTTGATTTTTTTAATAAAATTACTAATGTTAAAGTTTCTTGTTTTTTTGTTTTTTGTATATGTTTTACATAAAAATATAAAACAGTCATTATTAAAGAAAATATTGTACCACAAATAAAATATAAAAACTTATCCATCAAGCTTGCTTCTTGTATTTGTATAATTTCTTTAATTTTTACTATATTTTTTTCTTTCTTTTTTTCTAATTTAACTTTTTGTATTTTTTTATTTATTACATTAATTTTAAATTCTTTTGTACTTATACTAATAACTTTTTTTGTTTTCTTATCAAAATACTTTAATGTAATTTTAGGAATTATAAGTGAAGAACTTGGAACAATAGAAAAATTTTTTACATATTCTCCTTGGTGTAAACCATTTTTATATGAAGTAGTTATCTTAGCTTTATTATCATATATATTTGCATTTTTTATATCTAGTTTGATGTCTTTGATATCTTCAAAATTTCCTTGACCTTTAATTAGAAGTTTATAAGAAATTGCTTCACCTTGATTGATTTTACTTTTATCTATACTTGCACTTATGCTAAATTTACCAATTAGATTAATATTTTTAGGTAATTTTTTTACATTAAATTTTAATTTATTTGAATATATATATTTATTTTTTGTTGATTGAAATAAAGATGAATATGTATTAGTACTTCTATCTATCATTTGAACAGCTATTTTTAAAGGATTAATACTTAAAGTTCCAACTTTTTGAGGGAATAGTAAGAATTCTAATTCTTGTATTATATACTCTTCTTCTTCAAATCTAGTAGATTTTTTGTTTGTTTTTCTATTCCAAAAATCTGTAAAATCAGGTCGTATAAATGAAAGATCTGTGATTTGTAAATTTTTTCTATATTTAAAAATTAATTTAATATTTGTACCTTCTCCTACATAAATATTTTTATCTCTAGCTACTAGACTTAAGGCAAAGTCTTTTGAAATTGTTTTACTTTGTTTTTTCAATTTAATTAATTTTTCTTTTGTATAAAAAGTTTTTCCATCAATTATGAATTTAAATTTAGGAATTATTACATCTGAATTCGCAATTATTTTAAAAGTACTTTTTATACTAGAAGTATAATTTCCATTAATAATATTTGTATCCTGAGTGCCTCCTATACTTTGTACAAGATAATCTTGTATTTGTATAATGTCTGGAAACTGTATATCTTTTCCACTTGCACTTAAAGAAAAGATTATACCTTCATCGCTTGTAAAACTATTTGGTGCGCTTAATTTAACACTTGCAAAAATATTTAAATTAAAACAAAATGATATTATTAAAAGCATAAGTAATCTAATCAAAATTCTAAAGTCCCTTCAATGGCAAAATTTGCTTTTGAATCAAGTTCGGCATGAGATAAAACCGATATCTCTAAGCCAAATTTTTCATAAATTTCTGAAATTCTTTTTCTCAGTATTGGATCTACTACCATAGCTATTTTAGAAAAACCTTTTAATTTAACTTCTTCTAATAAAGCTTTTGTTTTTGTAACCAAATTATTAATCTCAGCTATTGATATCATTAATTGTGAAACTCCATGTTGCTCTTGAATTTTTCCAATAAATTGTTGTTCTAAATCAGGTTTTATTGTAATGATGTGCAAGATATCATCTTTGTCTTTAAATTTACTTGTAATTAATCTAAATAACTTACTTCTTACATGTTCTAATAAAACATCAGGTGCCTTTGTAAACTCTGCAATATCAGCTATGGCTTCAATAATACTCAACATATCAATAATAGGAATTTTTTCATGAAGTAAATCTTTACAAACTTTTAATAAAATACCATAAGAAGTTACCTTCATAGCTTCTTCTACAACTATTGGAAAATCACTTTTAAGTCCATCAATGATTGAAACGATATCTTGTCTAGTTATTATGTCTTCTGAGTATTGTTTTATAATCTGAGCTATGTGAGTTGATATGATACTTGGTGCATCAACAACAGTAAAACCTTTCATTAAAGCTTCTTCTTTTAAACTCTCATCAATCCATACGGCATCAAGATTAAAAACAGGTTCTTTTACTTTTAATCCCTTAAGTTTTGCATTTGAAATTCCTCCCATAGCAAGAAGTTTATTGATTTCAATTTTACCTTTTACTAATGGAATTCTTTTTAAATACAATTCATATTCATTTACATTTAATGAAGTATCATCTGATATTCTAATTTGAGGTATTACAAAACCTAATTCGCTTGCAATTGTCTTTCTAATAGCTTTTATTTTAGAAAGTAGTTGTGCATCTCCTTGTACTAATTGTAAAGCTTTTAATCCAAGTTTAAGTTCTAAAACTTCAAGCTTCATAATAGTTTCAATGGATGTTTTTTCATCAGGAACAGAACCTTCCATTTTTTTAGTTTTTAATGTATCTATATCATCATCAATTTGTACTTTGGCTAAACTTGGTTTAAAAAATCTAGTTACTGCATTATCATGCTTTTCGTTTATCATAAAAATTACATAACCTACAAAAATAAATAATAAACCCATAGAAATTAAAATACCACTAGGAAAACCAGGAATAAGTGAAAATAATAGCATTCCAATTCCTACAAGAATTAAAGCTTTTGAATCATTTACTAATTGAGATATGGATTGACTTGCAAAATTTTCTTCATCCATACTTGAGCGTGTAATAATAATAGCAGTGGCAGTTGATAAAATAAGAGCTGGTATTTGTGCAACTAGACCATCTCCTATTGTTAAAATAGTGTAAATCTCAGCACTTTCGGCCATACTCATATCGTGTTGAAATAGACCTATTAACAAACCACCTATCAAGTTTACTAAGGTAATAATAATCCCCGCAACGGCATCACCTTTAACAAACTTTGATGACCCATCCATTGCACCATAAAATCCAGATTCGCTAATTAGTTCTTTTCTTCTAACTTGGGCTTGTTTATCATCTATAAATCCAGCATTTAAATCAGCATCAATAGCCATTTGTTTACCAGGCATAGAATCAAGTGTAAATCTAGCAGTTACCTCAGCTACTCTTGTAGCACCTTTTGTAACAACCATAAAATTAATAAGTACTAAGATTATAAATATAATAATACCAATAACCATATTACCACCAACAACGAATTCTCCAAAAGCTGATATTATAGAAGAAACTGCTTGTGTCCCATTATGACCTTCACTTAAAATTGATCTAGTTGTAGCAATATTTAAAGACAATCTAAATAAGGCAAATACTAAGATTAAAGTAGGAAATGTTGTTAAATCTGATGGTTTTTGTATATATAAAGAAATTAATAAAATTAATAATGAGACAGATAAAGAAATAATTAAAAAAAAGTCTAAGATACCTTTTGATAAGGGAACGATAATTATAGTTAATATTGCTACAAAAAATGCAACAACAATTAAATCTTTTGTAAATATTCGTTTTAAAAGCATATAAAGTTAAAAAAAATTATTTTAAAAAGTTAACTAAAGACATTTGATTCATTTTACTAATTGTTGAGTAAAGTGCTGCATAAGTCAATTCTAATGCTTTTGATTCAACTGCGACTTTTGATATATTAGCCTGTCCAATTCTTTGAGAAAAAATATGAAATTGTGTCAATTTTATAGATACTCTTTCTAAAGACATTTCAAAAACCTTATTTCTTCCACCTAGTTTTGCATGTGCAATATTTGCACTAGAATACGCATCTGATATTTCTGCTAAACCTTCTGTTAAATCCTTACCACTTGTACTTGGATTTTTAAGAGCATTTATAATCTTATCCATTAAATCAAAAGTACTATGCTTTGCTTCAAATTTATTTCCATCAATATTTGGTATTACTACATCATATGTAAGAGGAGTATTTCCATTACTACTTGCACTTAATGTTTCGCTTGTAATTCCATCTTTATCATATTTTGTTATTATTCCATCATTAGCATTTGGAAGATTTGTAGTTGAAAATTTCCATTCGTTACCATCTTGATCAAAAATTTTATTTTTTGCATCAAAGGTTAGTGTTTCATTTTTTAAAGCACTAGAAGAATTATACATAAAAATATCAACACCTGTGACACCTTTTTCCCTATATGAATTATAATCAACTGCTGTTTCTCTTAGATATTGATCACCCGTATAAGATATCTTGCCATTTGAGTCTTGTTTAAATGCTTTAATCATACTATTTGAACCTGCATATAAGTACTCACCTTCAACTTCTTCGTTTGACATAGAAAATAGATTTTTTTTAATCCCTTCTAAATTAACAGCTATGGAAGTTTTTGCTTCATTGCTTGTTGTTCCGTTTAAAGCTTTTATAACTTCTTTTTTAACATAAGCTAAGAGATTTTTAATTTCTTTTAATGTTGAGTCTGAAACATTATTTTGAGCGCTTGTTTTTTCAATTTGAATTTTTAAACCCTCATAAACTCTTATTTTATCATCAACATAAATAAGTCTAGTGTGTAAATTAGCATCATCACTTCCATTATTTAGTTTTTTTCCACTAGATAGTTGATAAGCTAATTTTGTATTATATGTGTTTAATTGGTCTAATTTATAAAAAACTTGACTCGAAAAATCAATCATGACAGAATCTCCTTAAATTTGAATATGACATCTTCAAAAGTATAATGTTCATTAGCACCTTGTGTTAAAAATTCTCTAATTTTTTCTTTTTTTTCTAAGGCAAAGTCTAATTGTGCATCCATTCCTACCTTATAAGCACCAACACGAACTAAAACTTCATTCTCTTTTATTAAAGATAATACTCTTTTTAACTTTAAAAAAACATTATAATGTTCATCATTAACAACTTTATCCATAACTCTTGATGCTGATTGTAATATATCTATTGGAGGATAAAAACCTTGTTCAGTTAATTCTCGTGTTAGAACAATATGCCCATCTAAAATTGATCTGCTTTGATCTGATATTGGATCATTCATATCATCACCATCAATTAATACTGTAAAAAAAGCAGTAATAGAGCCTTTAGCATTATTTCCAGCTCTCTCCATTAATTGAGGTAACAGCGCAAAAACAGAAGGTGGATAACCTCTTGAAACAGGAGGCTCACCTGTACTTAGTCCTATTTCCCTTTGAGCCATTGCAAATCTTGTAACTGAGTCCATCATAAGTAAAACATCATGACCTTCATCTCTAAAAAATTCAGCAATAGCCATAGCACTAAAGGCTCCAAATTTTCGCATAAGTGCTGATTCATCTGATGTGGCTGCTATTATTATTGTGTTTTCTAAGTCATTGTCTAAGTTATAATGAATAAATTCAGGTATTTCTCTTCCTCTCTCACCAATTAATGCAATTACTTTTATCTTAGCTTCACTTCCTTTTACTATCATACCCATTAAAGTAGATTTTCCTACACCACTTCCTGCAAAAATTCCAATTTTTTGACCCTTCCCAACTGTTAACATAGAATCAATGGCTTTAACTCCTGTTGATAAGCGTTCATTAATAATACCTCTTTCTAAAGCAGGTATTGCTAATTTAATGATATTTGAATTTTCTTTTATATCTTTTATTTTGCCTTTTTTATCTATGGGTTCACCTAAGGCATTAACAACACGACCTAATAAACCATAACCTGTTTTAATAGATAAACCTTCTTTTTGTAAATAAACTTTATCATGAATTCTAAAACCTTCAATAAAAGAAAAAGGTACAATCATAAAGCTTCCACTTGAAATGGAAGCTACCATACCTAAGACTGTATATAAATGCTGTTGTGATTCTATTTTAACTATATCTCCAACAGCCACTTCTATGCCTTTAGCTTCTATAGTCGTTGTAGAAATATTTTTAATTCTACCAAAAGCAATAGATAAATCAGAACCATTAATACTATTTAATATTTCATCTATATTAATCATAATTGTTTACAACTCATCACACATCTTTTTATAAAGGCTTTTTTTTGTGTTTTTTAATTCTTTACATTTATTAAGAAATTCATCACTTTTTATTTTATTATTAGATATCTCATATAGCTTTATTAATTTATAATATATCTTTGCAAGATCATTGCTTTTCATTTTTCTTGTATATTTTACAAGATCAATTAATATATTTATTGCTTTTTTATTGTTTACTAAATCTTTAGATTTAAGATTATTTATTAATTCTAATTCTACAAAAGGAGAATATATATATGCTTTACTTTCTTTTTGTTTAGTAAATAATTTATACAAAATATCATTTGCATCTTGGCTAAAATTCTTTTTAATTAAATATAAATAATAAAAATAATAAAAATCTATAATAATAGGGTTTTTACTATTGTTTATAATATAATCATTATTATTTCGTGCATATTTAAAAAATCTATCCAAGATGATAAGATTGTTTTTTTCATTTAATATTAAAAATCTATATAAAAATTCTTTACTTAATATATCTCTATTATTTGTCATTTCAATTTTAGAAGAGAATTCTAAAGCTTCATCATATAAATGTAATTTATATGCTATTTGTTCTAAATATAAGTAAATATTAGAATCTCTACTTAAGCTAAATGTTTCTTTTGCAAAAGAGTATGTATTTATATTTGGTACTTCTACTAAACATTGAAAAAATTTATATTTTATATCATCATTTTTAATTAATTTTTTTAAGGTCTTTTTTCTGGCATCTTTTAATGCCTTGTCTAATAAAATACATTGATTATTATTAAGGTGACTTTTTATGATATCAATATATATATCATCATAAATAGCATTAATTGATTTATATCCAAAGCGTTTTGTAATAATATTTGAAATTCCTAAATATACTTTTTTTGCTTTAAAAATAAAATCGTAATTTTTATTCTTTTTATTATTTAATAATTCTTGTAGCAATACTTTTTGTTGTATTGATTCTGAATCTTTGTATTTTTTAAGTAAGGTCGATGGTTTTAATTTGTGTTGTCTCATTAGGATTTCATCTAAAAACATTTTTGATTTTTTTGCATGTTTTGCTTTTGGATAATCGTTAATAATATCTTTGTATAGCTCTTTTGCTTTTAATAAGTTTATATTCTTCTTATCATACATTAACATATATATATTGGCTAATTTAAATTTAAAATCTTCAATAATACTATCTTCATTTGTTTGTTTTAATAAGGCTTCTAGTATTTCAACACTAAACTCTAGCATATCAGATTTAATTAAACGATTAATTTTTTTCAAAGCTAGATAGGAATCTTTTGCATAATATTTAATATTCGTTTTTAAAACTTTTTTCATTAAATCATAAGCTTTTTGTTTTTCATTATTTAAAATATATAAATCAAATAATTCATCAGCAACAATTGTAGCAATTGTAATATCTCTAGTTTTGGTCAATATTTTATACAACATTCTTATAGATTTTTTATAATTATTTTGATGTTTATAAGTTTTTGCAAGATAAATCTTACCGTATGTTTGTATTAGTTTATTGTCAAAATTATTTATAATTATATTTGCAAAATATTTGGCTTCTTTTACTTTATTTACTTTTAATTTTAAATCTATTAGTAACATATAAGCTTTTGATAAATCATTTTCATAAATCTCAGAGCTATTTATCGCTTTTTCTAGTATAAACTCAGCTTCAAATATAATTTGTTTTGAGTTTTTTTTAAAGGCTAGTTGGGAGTATAAAAGAATGATATCGGAGTTTAAAACTTTTATTTTATTTTTTTCTTTTAAAATAACTATTTGGCTATATGCTTCATAAATTTTATCCAATGTGGCAAGTTTTTTTATATAGTCTAGCATTTCAAAACCATCATTTATTTCTTGTATTTTATCTTGAGATATTTGTTTTCCCTTTTCATTAATAAAATTATAATAAAAATCTTTTTTAGCATATAAAATACAAAGTGATAGCAATATCATTAGTATAATTTTCATTTATTACCTTTTATTCTTTTTTAATTTAAATACATAAGAAAAAATTTCAGCAACAGTTTTATAAAATTCATCTGGTATTTCCATATCTATTTCTAATTGTGCATGTAAAGCTCTTGCTAATGCTGGATTTTCTATTATTGGAATATCATTTTCTTTAGCAATTTCTTTAATCTTTAATGCAAGAAAATCAATACCCTTTGCAATAACTTTTGGTGCAGAACTTGTAGTATTATCATACTTTAATGCAACTGCATAATGCGTTGGATTGGTGATTACTACATCAGCTTCTGGGACATTGGACATCATTCTTTTTTGCGCCATTTCCATTTGTATTTTACGAATACGACTTTTAACTATTGGATCTCCATCTATATTTTTATACTCATCTTTAATCTCTTGTTTACTCATTTTTAAAGATTTAAAATAAAAATGCCTAGTGAAATAAAAATCTATTATAGCAAAAATACCTATAATTAATAATATTGTAGCTAAAAAATATCCTATTAAATTCATCATAGAAAATAAAGAAGCATTCATTTCTTGATCCATCATTGCCAAAAAAGATTTATAAGTGAAAATAAAAAGTACAACCATAACGATAATAATAATACTTAATTTAATAGTTAATTTAAATGCTTCTATAAATTTTTTAAATGCAAATAAACTTCCTAAACCTTTTATTGGGTCTAGTTTTTGTAAGTCTATCTTTAAAGGATTTAATATAAAACCAAATTGAGAAAAATTGCTTAACAATGCAAATAAGATAACTAAAATAAAAATTGGAGCTAATACTTCAACTAAAGTAGTTACTAAAGTATAAGTAATGGAGTATAAAACGGCTTGGTTTATTTCTTGACCAATAAAGCCATAAGTGTATAATAAAATCTTTTTAATTAAAAGTAAAGAATGTGATGAAAAAAACAAAAGATATAAAGAACCTACAAAAAGTATAACAGCACCTGTAACTTCCATAGATTTAGGAACATTCCCTTCTTTTTTTGTATCTTCTATTTTTTTAGGGGTTGCATCTTCTGTTTTTTCTTCATCATTATTTGCCATATATAAAACCTAGCTAAATTTTGAGAGAAAATAATTTGTAAAACTTTGTGTAAAAATTTCCATACCCAAAATTAAAAATAAAAAAATTAAAGCAAACTTTAACTGAAATGTAATTACGAAAGGAGAAAATGAAGGCATAGATTTTGTACCATATCCATAATATAAATCCATAATAAAACCTATGAAAAAAAGAGGTAAAGCAAAAGCAAATGCAAAAGCGAACATTCTTTTAATCTCATCAATTATAAGCAATATTCCATCATAAGAAAATACATTAAATGTACCTAAGTGAATGGAGCTAAAACTGTGTACAAGCATAACTATAGTCATCTCATACATACTTGTTTGGAAGAATAATACAAGGGCTATTATAAATAATAATTTACTAACTAATCCTTCATTAGTTCCTGTTGAAGGATCAAATATATTTGCCATTGATAATACCGTAGCATAACCAATAAAATCACCAATAATTCTAACGGCTGAAAACATAACACTTACACTAAAAGCGGCAACTAAACCTAAAGTGGCTTCTGCAATTAAAGCTAATAAAAAATCACTTTGAGTAAATGTTGTTGTAAAAGTGATAAAAGGAAATAAAAATATTGTCATATAAAAAGCTAAGGCTATTCTAATAGTTGGACTTACAGAGGTATGTCCAAATACTGGCATAAATGCCAGAAATGACACAAGTCTAGCAAATAAAAGTAAAAACTCATATACTGTATCTTCATTTAATAAAGATAAAAGTTCCTGCATTACATATAATTTAAATTATCAAGTTTATCATCAATAATATTCTCACTATTTAATACTTCATTAGATAAAGTTTTTTCCTCTTTTTTATTTTTATTATCACTTGTATTTGATGAATTTTCTTTATTCATATTAAAATCTAAACTAAATGAAGTATTATTATTAAATGTTTTATTTAAAGAATCTTTTAGACTTTGTTGATTTTCTATAAGGGCATCTAATGTATTTGTATTTGACATATTCATACTAATACTAATGCCATTTTCTTTATCATTTTTCATAATAATAGCAATGCTTCCCATTTGTGATGGAAAAATATTAATTCTAAATGACGTAAGAGGTGCTTTATAATTTACATACATTTTTTTAGCAAGTTCGGACATCATAGAAGACACACCTTGCTTGGCACCAATAATTTTACTTTGTATGCTAAGAGCTAAAGAAGGAGATATATTTAGATTAATTACTTTTTCACTATCTGTCGAATTATTTTTATTATTTGTGATTTTAATGTTTTCATTTGTACTATTTATGTTTTCTTGTGTTTGTTTTTTTAAAATAGTTTGATTTAGTACTATTTTATTTAATAAATTTTTTTGTAAGTTCTGTTTATGTTCATATGTTTTAATATCAACTTTCATATCTTGCATATTTAAATTCATAATTTTTGCACTTTCTTTTATATCGCTTTTTGAAGTGATATTTTTAACAAGTTTATCTTTAATATTTTTATTTTGTAATACCTGATTATTGATAAAGTTATTTTGTGTACCTAGATATATTTTGCCTAAAACATCTTTTTTATTAATATTTATTTTATTTATACCTATATCTTCTTTTTCTATTTCATTAAGTAAACTAATTACTTTTTTTGTAATTTTAGTATCTTTATGTTCTTGCTTTATATTATCATCTACAATTTGTTTTGTTTGGTATTTTTCTTCTTGATGATTTTTTGTAGTATTTTGATTTAATACTTCAGTTACAGAATTATTTGTTTCTTTTTTGCCCAACTTTGTATTGACTTTTATCATTTGTATATTTTCTAGTTTGTTAGTACTTATGGTATCATTTTTATTTATTATAGTTTTACTTGTATTTTCTTCACTTATGATATCACTTTTTATTATTATATTTTTACTTGTATTTTCTTCATTTGTTTGCTCTGCTTTTATGTCTTTATTGATAATAGGCATTTGTTTATTAGCTTTGTTTAGCAATGTTGCATCTATTGCTTTTTTAACAAGTATTGGATTGTCTTTATTTAGAACATTGTTTTTTTGCTTAATATTTTCTGGTTTAATTTCAATATTTGTTTTTTTAATAAGACCAATTTCTTTTTTTATGTCTACGGGTTTATCTTTTTTTCCACTAATAGCTAGATTTTTTATTGCTACTTTGCTTAGTTCTTTTGTATTTTTATCATTGTTTTTTATATTTACTATGTCTTGATTTACCTTTTCAAGTTTGTTTGTTTGTTTTGGAACTATTTTATTCGTACTAGAAGAAGTATCCTTTTTAATCACTTCTACGCTTAAGCCTGTTTGTTTTGTAGTTAATTTCTTATTAGAAATATTTTCTAAAGCAAGTTCTTGTTTAGTAGTTATTGTCTTTGTGTCAATAGTAGAAGTAGCTTTTTTTACCTCTTCTTGTTTGTTAAGTTTTGGTGTATCTTTATTTGAAACATTCGTTTCTAAAATGTTACTCTTAGGTAAAATTGTATTTTTTATTTTTCCTATACTAGCTTTTTTATTTTTAGAAATATTTTCTAAAGAAAGTTCTTCTTTATTATTTATTATTTTTGTTTCAATTGAAGAAGTAGCTTTTCGTACGTCTTCTTGTTTTTTGGATTTTGGTGTGGTATTGTTTGTCATATTATTTAGGGTATTTGTTTTTATAATCTTATTATCCAATAAATCTACATTTTTTATTATTTTAATTTTTTGTAAATCATTTGTACTTGTATTTTGTGTATTTAAATTTTTTGAATTTTCTATTTTGGATTGTATTATTAGCTTATCTAAAGAGTAGTTTGCTTTTTGCTTAGGCATTTTAGTCTTGTTATCAAGTTTTGTAAGGTTTTTTACATCTTCTGATTTAGGGTTTTTTATAAGTTTTTCTTTCTTTTCATTTGTTTTACTTAGGACTTCATTATTATCTAATTTTTTTTCTAATTGTGGCATATCATTTTTACTTATCATTTTTAATATATTTATTTGTTTATTTTTTAAGGATACATTAGCATCAGCATTTGTGTTCGTGTTTCCATTATTTTTAATAATTTTTACATTTACAATATCTTTTTTTGTATTTGCTATTACACCTATATCTTTTTTTGCCTCTTTTAATAATTGATCAAAAAGTGAAAGACTTTTATTTTCAGTTTTACTTACAATATTCTTTGTATTGCTTGAAGGAGTAAATAATTCAGTAGTAATTTTTTTTGTCATATTTTTATGCTTTTAATATGTCCAGAGTTTTTGAATCAATATTTTTATGAGTATTAAATGTAGCCACATTAGCTTCATATGACCTCATAGCTTCTATTAAATCAACCATTTCTATTACAGGGTTTATATTTGGATATGCTACATAACCATCTTTATTGGCATCAGGATGTGATGGCTCAAATTTCATTATAGATTTTGCATTATCTTCTACTATGGACTTAACACCAACTCCTCTTAAATTAGAATTAGAATGAGTATTACTGTACACATTTAAAGTATCGTTATTAGTTTTAGTAGGCTTCATAGTATTCAATAATAGTTCCTGAAATACTACACTTTGTTTTTTATAAGGACCACCATCTTTTGTGTGAGTTGTTTGTGCATTTGCGATATTTGCACTAACTATATTTATTCTAGTTCTTTGGGCACTCATACCAGAAGTTGCTATATCATAACCATCAAAAAATCCCATAATTAAAGCCTTTCTTATTTATTTTTTAAACTGACATTCTCATAACTTCTTTATAAGCATTAATTGCTTTATTTTTAACTTCTAAGGCTAATTGTAAAGACAATTGTGCTTCTTCAATCTTTTGCACAGCTTCTTGTAGATTTCCAACTTTACCTGTTGATATATCTGCCATTGCATTATATCCTTGAACTTGTGAATGATTTAGTTCACCAATTGCATTGTTTAAGATATTTTCAAATGTATTTGATTTTTCTTTGATTTGGTTTTCTTGCTGATTGTTACTTTTAGCAATTGAATTTGTAATAGAAGATATATTCATTTTAATTCCTTATTTACTTTCATTTGTTAGTTTAATATTTTCTTGCATAACTAACTCATTTAACATAGTATTAATTTTTTCCTCATTGTATTTAAAGTCAAATTCACTTTTTTTATTATCAAAACTAAATAACATAATTAGAAGAGATAACATCATATTAGCTATGCCTTTAAGTACAACAGTAACAACGATAATCCAAAACACCATCTCTAATGGTGTAAATAAAGTAGCATTAATTACAAAAAAAATTAATGTTGCAAAAAAACCAGTTCCTATTAAAAGTCTAAAAACTCCACTATTAATTACACTTTGTGAAAAATTCTCAACAATCATTAAGACCCAATTTAAAAAATATAAATAATATAGTAAATTTTAATACATGCACTATCAAACCTTATTTAATATTTTTTAACAACGAATTAATAACTTCGTGTAATTGTTTTGTTATAACTTCACTTGCAAACTCATGTACAAATAACTTTCTAAGTCTTGATGTTGTAGAAATATTTGCAGAAGTAGAAACATTACCTATATATTCTATCATAAAATTAGATTTTAACATATTATTTTTTGCTAATTTAATTAAAGAGTTACTAATAGATTCACCAATTTGATAACTTTGGGTATGATTAAAGCATATCATTAACTTTTCTTTTTGATGTGATATCATTTTAATTAGTGCATAGACATCAGTTAATGCACTAGGGTCTGTTGTTGTAATTGCTAGAATATTATGGGAAATTGATAAAAATTCTTGTACATATTCGTTAAGTCCAGCACCTGTATCTACAAGTATTATATCATATTTATTGAGATTCATAATATCATTTATAATTCTTGAAAAAACTAAAGAATTTTTTATCTTTGCATGTTTATAAGAACTTTTACCAGCTATTAATGCTAAATTTTTATATGCAGTTTGTGTAATAATCTCATCAAGTGTTTTATGTGATTCAATATAATCAAACAAGGTGTATTTAGGCTTTACATTAAATAATACTTGCATATTAGCAAGTCCTATGTCTGCATCTAAAACTAGAACATTTAAGTTCTTTTTTGTTAACAAATAAGCAATATTAGCAGTAAATGTTGATTTGCCAACTCCACCTTTTCCTGAAGTAATTGTAATTAGTTTTGTTTTTGTTTTTGTTTTATTTATTTTTGTTAAATTAATAAGCTTATGTGCTTGTGAAGAAATAGAATTAAACACAAATTATCTTTTAATAAGAAATTTATTCATAAAACAGTCAATTAAAAAAGTAGAATCTGCAACTATTAAATCATCAGGTACATTTTGACCTATTGAAAAAAACGTAATTGATTTCTTTGTTTTATGAGCAAAAGATATAAGATTACCAAAACTTTTTGTTTCATCAAGTTTTGTAAATATCAAATAATCTACACCAAGGCGTGAGTAATTATGAAAAATTTCTAGTAAATCAGTATGTTTAACATTTGCAGGAAGAACCAAAAATTTTTCTATGGGAACATCTTGCACTTTTTCTTGATATTGATGAATTAATTCAATTTTATCAATATCGTATTGGCTAGAACCAGCTGTATCTATAAAAATATAATTACAATCTTTTAATCTTATAATTGCTTGTGCTAAATCTTCTGGATTTTTTACAACTTCAAGAGCTAGCCTCATAATAGTAGTATATGCCTGAAGTTGTTCAATTGCACCAACTCTAAATGAATCTAATGTTATAATACCTACTTTATAGTTGTGTTCTAATTTATGTGCATATCTTGCTGCTAATTTTGCTATTGTTGTTGTCTTGCCTACACCTGTAGGTCCTATCATCATTATAATTTTTCTTTGATGTTTTCTTAATGGAATTTCTTTTTTAATAGGTATAATCCGTCTTAGAATTAATTTAAAAAAATCATTTACTTTTTTTGAACTAACTTTTAATGAAAGAGGTAACTGGTGTATTGTTTTTTTCATTATAGTATAAGTCATTTCTTGTTCAAATTCATTTTCTTCAAATAAATTATAAATATCTATAAACTCAGGAGGAATAGTTAAATCATAAAGTTGACTTTTTGGATCCCATAAAGTTTTTTGAACTTGTGCAATAGCTTCTTGCATTTTAAGTATTTCAGTTTTAAAATCATAAAATGATGCTTCAATTTTAGGTTTATATGTAGATGGACTTGTAATTTTTTTTGTGTATTGTATTAGATTATTATCTTCAAGAGCAACGGTGACTTCATACATTTCTTCTTGATTGTGAGATAAACTTGCAATCTTTTTTGTTGAAATTACTATTGCATCTTCTCCACATTCATCTTGAGCATGTTGTAAAGCAATAGAAGGTGTTTTACCTAAAAATGAAAATTTATTCATTAAGTCTTCCATCTTTATATATTTTTTCAATTTTCCCATTGTTTCTTTTAATTTTAACTAGTTTGTTATTTTCATAAATTATTTTTCCATTTTTTTGGATTTCTATTTGTCCAAAATCAAATAATATAGTATTGTTTTTATATAATTTAATATCTTTTGTACAAATAATCATATTTTTTCTAATAAAATGTTTTGTTTCAAAACTTTTAGTATTAATATCTTTTAATACCAAAGGAGTACAGTTTTTTTTGATGGATTTAAAATCTTTTAACATTACATTTTTATAGGTAATTTTTTGCTTATATTGTAAATCATATTTGGCTATTATTACATCTAGGGCATTTAAGTTTAATCCCATTATTAAAATAAAGAATAAGTATTTAAGCTTTAATATCAATTAAAGACCCTCCATTATTTTGAGTAATCTCTTCAACAATTTCTTGATACATTTGCTTAAGTGGTAATACAATTGAGGCTAAGGAGTGATTTAATTCATATAAGGCTTTAAGCTTTTTTTCTAAATCATCTATATTATTTTTAAATATGTTTATATCAACACCTTCTTGCATTTGTTTAGCTATTTCTTCATTTAATTGTTGTTTTAATGAAGTTATGTTGTTTATCATAACTTGTTTCAAATCATTTCTATTTAATAATTCTTCATTTTGTGCATTTTTAATATCTTCAATATCTTCTTTAATGGCAGTACTTAGTTTTGATATTAAAGTCGTCATTTCATTAATTATGTTTTTTATCATCACATTACTTTCTTATTTATTATTTTGTGTCAAAAACTCATATAGCATAGTACTTATGCCTACAGCCCCTTTGGATTGTTGTGCTATTGAATTTGTATACATACCTTTTATTATATCAGAACCAGTTCCCTCACCTGAAACTTTTGTATTTTTTAATGAAATATCTAATAATTGTTGCATAAAAAATGATTCAAAATCATTGCATACTTTTTTTAATTCTTTATTTTCTAATTTAGAAAAATCATTATTTTTATACTTTAGGCTTTCATCTGCTTTAATAGTATTTATGTCAACAAAATTTGTATTTAAATTCATAACTTACTCCAATCTATCAAAAAAATTTTCTTCTTCTAAAATATCTTCTTGCGAATCTTGTGCAAAGAATCGAATTTCAACTCTTCTGTTTTCAGATTCTATCTCACTTTTAGGACGAAAAGATGAAAATGCAGATATTTTTAGTAAACTAGGATTAATTTTATTTTTAATTAATTCTTGAACTACTGATATTGCTCTTAAAGCTGAGAGATCCCAATTGTTTCTTGGTAAACTATTTGATTTAAAATCATTATTTTGTGTATGACCACTTACTTCAATATGAAGTGTTTGTGGTATTGTTCTAATGATTCTTGATATTTTAGTAATAAACTTTTTTGTTGCTTTATTTTTTACTTTATATTCATTTTCATCAAATAAAATTGTAGATGGAATATCAAGAATAAATTCATTTTTACTTTTTTCAATTGACATATTTTCATCATTATCAGAAGTAGAGTCATTCATTTCTTCCATTATTTCTGTTATTTCTTCAAGAGCAGTTTCTAAGCCTTCTTCTTTCGTATCTTCTGCATCTGAGCTTGTGTTATCTTGAGTTGAATGAGCTTCACTTTGTGTTTCAACAGAAGTTGTTGAATCTAAAAAACCCATAGCTTTTTTCATAATCTCAAAATATTCTTCAACTTTTGTTTTATCCATTACAGCCATAGATAATAATAAAATAAAAAATGTAAGTAATAAGGACATCAAGTCCCCAAATTGAACTAACCATCCTGGTAAACATCTAGGGCATTCAGGACATTTATTTTTTGCCATTATTTACTCATTGTTTCCGACTAAAATAGCATTTAATTGCATTTTAATATTACCTATTGATTCCTCAGCTGCAATCATAGATGAACCGTGTATTATAACTTCATATGCTGTTACTTCCACGTTATGCTTTTGTGTTAATTTACTTTCAATAATTCCTGCAAATAATGTTCCAATTAAAGCTCCATACATCGTAGTTAATAAAGCAACTGCCATAGCTGGTCCAACAGCAGCTGGATCAGATAGATTAGCAAGCATGGCTACTAAACCAACCAAGGTACCAATCATTCCCATAGCACCTGCTGTTCCCCCAATACTAGCAAAAATAGCAATCATCGCACCATGTCTTTTCCCAATATGCTCTAGTTTTAATTCTAATAAAGGTTGCAGGGTTTCTGCTCTAGTACCATCAACTAATAACTGAAAGGCTTCTTGGAAAAAAGGGTCTGGTTCTTCTAATATCTTTTGTTCAATATGCATAACACCGTGTTTTTTAATTTCTGTTGCATAAAAAATAATCTTTTCAACTAATTCAGGTAAGGGTTCAACATTTACTACATTCATTGACGCCTTAATAGCAGCACCAATTCTTTTTAAATCGGCTATTTCAAATTGACCAGCTGTAACAGCAGATGTCCCACCAATTACAATAATAACAGAAGGAACATCAAGATAAGGACCAAAACCAACACCACCTAATACAATTGCAAGACCAACTAAAGCCCACCCAATTCCTAATCCACCTGCTGTACTTTTATCCATTTTTATAATCCTAAATTATTTAAAGTTGCTACATTAGTTTTGATATTTTTAATTTTTAAGCCAAATTTTCCTTCAACGATTACAGCTTCACCTTCACCAATTTGTACTCCATTTATTAAAATTTCTAAAGGTTCATTAACCATTTGTTCTAATTCAATAATTTTACCAATATCCCATTGTAATACATCTTTTAATAAAAATAATTTTGTTCCAAGCCTAACACTTAATTTCAATTTAATATTCATTAATAATTGTAAATTTTTTGTAGCTTCTTGTGATAATGAAGAATTGGCATCTATTTCATTTGTATTATCTGTAGGGCTTGTAATATCATTGCTTATATGATTTTGTTCTATACTTGTACCTATGCTTGTATTTGAACCTAATTGAGATAAATAAGATAAAATAATGTTATCAAAAGAAATTATCATTGAAAATTTTTCATCTTCTAAGCTCATATGAAATTCATATTTATTTTGAAGATCACTTATGATTGATGTTTCATTAATGGACACATCTAATATTGTACTTTTTATTGATGAAACATCAGCAAAGTTTTGAGCATTTATAGAAGTACAAAAACTTCCACAAACATTAGATATAAGTTCACTAGTAGCATCAAGAATTTCATCATCTAAATGGTCTTTTAAATCACCCATTCCTCCTAGCATAAAGTATTCCAGCTTAGTAGCAAAAGCTGTTGGAATAATAAACGACCAAGTGGAAACTATATTTTGAAATTCAAATTTTACTAATATTTTTATACATTGTGATTCTTTAAATGAATCATCTGGTGCATCATTAATTAAATCTATTATACATTTTTTTGATAATAATTGTTCTAATGTACTAGATAGTTCATCTTTTAAAAAACTTGATAAATCTGATGCCAAGTATTAACCTTTGATTATAATTTATTATTTTCTTTTAGCTCATTTAAAAGTAAGGATTTCATTCTCATCATATCCTCAGTTGGATATTTGTATTCAGCTTCGCCTCTGGTTACTTTAACAAAAAAATCTTTTGAGTTTTTATTGTATCCAAATTTAACATTATCAAGTATTACTTCATTGATTTGTGTTGCAATATCAGGACTTTTAACTTTTTTGTATTCTTGGTTATCCAAAATTTTTTGCTTATTATCAACTTCTTTTACTGATTTAAGTTTTTCTATATGATTTGTCTGAACATTTTTGATATCTTCTAATCTTCCTATTTCCATAATAAACTCCTTAAATAATATTGAAATATCTATTATTATAGCAAAATAAAATATATAAAGATATTTATATATAATAAATTTTATTTAATTAAAACTTATAGGTTAAGTTTTTTGTAAATATCAGGTACAAATAGCTATTTAGTTATATCATTATAGAATATATTGATAATTTTTTAAAATTAGTTAGCAATCGTTTTAACCTTATATTAGTCTATAAAATTAGAGACTATAATACCTTCTAATCTCCCATGTTCTGTTTCGATATCATAATCTTTATTCATTTTGTTATATTTTTTAATTATTTTTTTTGTTTCATAATATATTTGTTGTTTAAGTAATTTACAATTATGAAATTTACTTATCGTAAAAAACATATCTTCAATTTCTTTAGCTGCCAATAATCCATATTGAGCATGTTTTTGTTCATGTTCTAGTAAAGCATTATAATAGTTATTAAAAGTATCTTTGGTTTCAAAATTAATATTAAATGTAGATGGGATATTGGGCATTTGATATTTAATGTCTATGTATACAGTAGCTGAAATTATTTCACAAACATTATATTTTGTTTCCCATTTATAATTCCACTTAATATACCAGTTGTTATGTCCATAAAATATTTTTCCATTGTGTTTAATTGGAGAGTGTTTATACATTTCATTATCTATTTTATATTTTGATTCTGGATATATATTATAGTATTGATAACGTTCACTTATAATTGGTTCTGCATTTAAAGTGTAAAATATTACTAGAAGTAATAAATAAAATAATTTCATGGAAATTCCTTTTTATATAAGAATGAATTGGCGTATTTTTAAAATCATAATAATATACAACTAATTATTGTGTATATTTTACCTGATTTATAACGCTTCTAATAATTTATCGAAATCTTTAATTTTAAAGTCAATTAAATCATGATGAAATGGTTTTTTAATATATTCTTTTGCACTTTTTAATTTCAATTCTTGTATAAGTTGAATACCAGTTAAAAAATTTGAAGTATTATCTTTAAATAAAGCATTAATAAGGGATATTTGAATAGATGCGTCATTATATCTTTTTTCATTAAGCAAGGCTGCAACTAATAAATACATTGTGTATTTGTTTTCAAGTTTATATTGTTTTTGTAAATACTCTAAAGTATCAATTGTTTTATTTGATTTTTCTTTATATAAGTCATTAAAAGCTTTAAGAAGAAGGTATGTAGGTGAATTATTTGTCTGAATAAGTAAATTTGTTTTATTAAATAAGCCCAATGCTTTTAATAAATCAATATAATAATTACCTACTGTAAATGATCCTTCAAGGAAATTATTATTAAGGTGTAAAGGAATAGTATCTTGTAGTCTTGCAAAGTATTGTAAATCATTCTCTTTATTTTCTCTTATAACATTGTTCATTAAAAAAATCAAAGGATCTTTATAATATTGTTTAAAAAATATATGCTTAGTGCTAAGTTTATTATTATTCATTGTATGTAGATAATCAATAGCATAATAAAGAGCAGTCTTATTATATTTTTTGGCTGTAATTTTTGATATAAATTTCTTATTTATAATAAGTTTATATAATTGATGACCAAAATATTTATATGAACCATTATTTGAGCGTATATTTGTTTTTATGTATTCTAAATTTGTTAATGTTTTATTTATTTTTTGTGAGCTTAATATTGACATAATAGCATATAGTTTATTTCCAGGGTTTAGTTTATATGCTTTTGAAAAGTATTTAAAAGCATTATTAAAATCATTTATTTGTGCATAACAAAGTGCCAAATTATAATACATATATGATTTATTGTTTTTTGTCATTAACAGTTTTAATTTATTGATTCTAATAATTTGATCATCTTTTATAATATTAATTAAATTAACATTATAATTTAGCATTTCTTCTAAATTTTTAATATTTTTAGAAGAGTTAATGATAAAACCTTTAGTTGTATCATAAAGTATTTCTTCATTATTAGAAAAAATAAAAGGTGCAAAATAAAATACAAAATCTATTTGTCTGGAAATATTAAATTTACTTATAAAAGTGATATAATCTTTTGGACTATACTTATTCTTATTAAAAAATATTTCTAAGGGATATTTTAAATTCGTTTTAAATTTGGATTTAATTTTTTTTATATCATTAATATTTTCTTGAAAACTTATAATATCATTTGACTTTAAATCTCTAAATAAAGTAATCCAATAAATTAGATTCAATTTTTCTTGATTGTATGTATTGTTTTTTGCTTGACTTAATAAGCCCCTTGCTTTTTGTAGTTTATTTAATTTTATGTTTAACATAGCTTGTTTTAAAAATAATTTTTTTTTCATAGAATTTAAAACTATTAATGATTTTTTATATTCTTTCAATATAATATATGTATCACTTAATATTCTTTTAGAATTTTCGCCCAAGCTTTTATATTTTTTGCTTAGCAGTATGATTTTTTTTAAATATATATCATCATTTTTTATTTTATACAAATAAAAACAAGCAGATAAATATGAATAAGAATGTAAATAAGCTATATTTTTTGTTTTATATATTTTATAAAAATAAGTTTCTGCTTTTTTTTTAAAACCTAATTTATAATTAGATATTGCAATATTTAATAAAGAAGGAATTTTTAATATCTGTCGTGTATCTTCAAATATTTTTATAGCTTTTTTATATTCTTTCTTTTCAAGTAACAAAATTGCCTTATTAAACTTAACCTTAAGAAGAAGTTTCTTTTGGTTTCTTTTTAATTTTTTATGATTAAAGATGATATCAGCTTGTGCTTCTATAGTATCTTTTGCATAAGAATTACTTAATAAAAAAAATATAAGTATAAAAATAATTTTTTTCATAAAAATAATTTATACCATAGTATTAACTTGTTCATAAAGTTCTTCAATTCTACTTTCTAAAATATCTATCTCTTTATTTAAGCTATTATTATCTAGTTTTAAATCTTGTAAATCATTTCTTGCTACTTTTAGATTATCTTGATTTTGCTTAACAGCATTAACTCCTATTTTTACTTGTTTTTCATATCTTTTAATTATAGATTGTAATTTAATGATTTCATCGTTTATTAATTGTTTTTCTTCATTAATCTTTTTATATAAAGATTTATATACATTTGCACTTGAAAAAAAATACAGCAATAAAATGCTAAAAATTATAAGTAATAAAAAGTTTTCCACATATTCCTCTTTATATAATAATTAAGGGTTTAACCTTAATTATTATATTATCGTTTTAAATTAATTAATGTATTTAATAATTGATCTGATGTTGTAATAGATTTTGCATTTGCTTCAAAAGCTCTTTGAAATACCATTAAATTAACCAAACTCTCACTTAAATCAGCAGTACTTAATTCTAAGGTTTTACCTTGAATATTAGAACTTTTTTCATTATTAAGGTTATAAACAGGTTCACCTGAGAGTGTAGTTTTTTTAAGCAAATTATCACCACTTGGTTCTAATGCACGTACATTATTAAATAAAGCAATAGCAACTTGCCCTATAGCAAACACAGCACCATCTTGCTTCATAGTAATTAAACCAGAACTATCAACACGAAATTCACCAAAAGCAGCATCTGAAATCTTTAAAGTATCCAACCTTAATTGCATTCCATTTTTTGAAGATGTTTGATCTATCTTAGTTTTAATTTCAATAAATTCAGCCCCAGCACCTTTTCTTCCTGAATAATCAGAGTTTTTATCTATTATAGTTACATTTGCAGTAGTTTTATCTTTTAGTGTTGAAGAGAATTCTACATCATAATTTTGATCATTTGTTTCAATAACTAAATTACCGTTAACATTAGTTGCCGTAAAATAAGTTTTAAAAGATTTCTCTAGTGTAGGATTTGCTGTATTTGAAGCTGTAATGGCAGCAGTAACAATACCAGCAGATGCAGCAGATGCAGCAACAAGTTCCGTAGGGCTAATAGGACCAGTAATCGCAGCAGCATATGCAGTTTCAGCAGCAGTAATTTCAGTAGGTGTTCCCGTACCAAAAGCAGCAAGATATGCAGCTTTTGCTGCTGTTTTTTCAGCAGCTGTACCAGCAGTAATTTCATTATCATAAGCAGCAGCAGCAGCAGGTGCAGCTGCTGCAATTGTAGCTAGTTTACCAGTACCTCCACCTTTATTTAAAGCTGCAACGATTTCATCTATACTACTCATATTTGTAAATGTAATAGGTGGAATACCTATAGTTTTTCTTAATTCTTTATCATATACAGTAAAATCAAAAGTAAAATCATCTCCCCCAGCAGAATCAAAATTTAAATCCTTTGGAGTATAAACATTTCTTTGATTTCCAGTTATAGCTTTTGCTAGTGCATCTCTTGCTGTTTCTAATGCTCCAATACCAGCACCTTCTAAGGCTTTTGTTGCACTTGCAGTTTGATTGTGTTCACCTTGTATTAAAGTAGAACCTGACATTTCTGCAACTTCTGTCACCTTGAATTGTTTTCCAGGAATTAATGATTTAATCTCTAGCATACCATGTAAAACATTTATATCAGATGTCGTTTTTGCAAAAGTATCTTTATTATCAAAACCATTAGTTAAATCAGAATCTAAAACATTATATGCAACTAAACCAGGTATTTCAGAAATTTTATTTGCTAAGGCTTTATACGTAGCTATTCTACTTGCTGCTAGATTTTGATCTTTAGGTGTTCCAGCTGTTCCATCTCCATCTAAATCTTTTATGGTTAAATTTGTTAAATTTGTAGTAACTGGTATAAAGTTTTGTGAGTATTTATTGCCATCAATAAATACATAGATTTGATCCCCTTCTTTTTTAAAAGCTGTACCTTTAAAATTAACCTGTGTTGTTTGTGCTACAGAAGTAGCTGATGATCCATCAGGGGTATCTTTTAATCTTTGAAGCCAAGTTGAATAGTTTTTAACTAGCTCTTCAATATCATTAACTTTTGCTGAGGCACTTTTTAATCCATATCCAGAAAAGATAAGCTCAGAGTCAGCTCTTGCTGTTTCTGCATAATCTGTAGCTTTTGCAGTAATAGTTTCTATGTAAGTTGAGTGTTTAATTATCTTAGAACTTAATAATTTTTTATAATCTCCTGAAAAAACATTTACATTTGGATTTGTACTTGAGACATCTTTTACTTGATCAATAGGTGACATAGCCCAACCTTGAACTTCATTTCCAGCTGCATCTTGCAGTCTTCCGTTATCCCCCATTCTAAAGTTACCAGCTCTTGTATAATATGTCTCAGCTGTTCCTCTTGCAGTTTGGTTTGTTACAGTAAAAAATCCTCTTCCATTAAGAGCCATATCATAAGATACACCTGTTAATTTAAGACTTCCTTGTACATAAAGTTTTTCTGCATCAAGAATTTTTGAACCTTTTCCAATTTTATCTTGATACATTTGATCTGCAAATGATATTCGTGACGCTTTATAACCCACTGTATTTACATTGGCAATATTATGCGCTTCATTATCTAGTGCTGTTTGTTGTGATGCTAGTCCTGATATTCCAGTCCATAAAGCTCCTATCATGATTTATCCTTTAGATAAAATTTTAAACACTTCCATGCTCAAATATTAATGCTTGTTTATTGAAACTATAAGCACTAATATTTAAACACTAAAATTTTAAATTAAGTTATTTTTTTAATTGTATTGCAATTTTTAAAAATTCATCTGCTGTAGTAATTGATTTTGAACTAGCTTCAAACGCTCTTTGATAAACCATCAAATCAACTAAACTTTCACTTAATTGTGTATTACTTAGCTCTATTGCTTTTGAATCTAATGTATTTAATTTATCTGCATTTATCGCCTCACCTGATTGTTTATTAGCTTTATATAAATTAGAGCCTTGTGCTTTTAATCCTAAGGGATTATTAAAATATGCTGTTTGTATTTTCCCTAATAAAAATTTATTTCCAGAACTTTTAGAATAAATAAAACCATCATTAATCTCAATATTCCCAAAAGCAGATGTTGATAGATTTAATTTATCAAGCTTTAGTTGAATATCTTTAAGCTCTAAATTTGCTTCATTTTTTAAAGAAATTGTATTTGTAATTTCTAACAGTTTTGCATTTGCTTTTTCTAAAGCTACTTTTAAAGCCTCTCTTGCACTATTAACTAGCCCTAATCCAGAACCATTTTGTGCATTTGTTATATTATTTATACTAGGAGCACGATTATTAATAGATGCAGAATTTATATCAATAGACTTACCTGGAATTAACGAATCTATAATTAAAAGTCCTTTTGCATCAATACTTGCTTTAATTCCTGCAATATTAGATATTTTATCAGAAAACTTATTCATAGTTGTTTGTGTATTAGTATCAAAATTTTGTCTAATTTTTGTTCCATTTATGTTTATTTCCATAAAATCAGATTTTGATTTTAAGTCTGCAAGATAACTTGTAAATGATATTTTGGTTTTTTGAGAACTAGATGCTTTAGATTCCATTTGTGAACTTGAAGAATATACATTAAGTGTTTCTTTATAATTTGCGACTAATAATTCAATATCTGCTATTATTGAGCCTGAACTTTTATAACCTTGTCCATGAATTCCATTTTCTTTTGCTGTTTGATTATAATTTGTTGTTCTTGTATTTATTGTTTGGGCAAAAGTATTATTTGAAATTGAAATTGATGCTAAGGTATTAATATAATCCTTAGTAAACATAGTAGTTAAATCAGAACTAACAACATTTGTTATTTTAGAAGCCAGACCTAATACATTCATATTTGACGCAGTACTTAAAGTACCACTAGAACTCATTTTAAAATTTCCAGCTCTTGAGTAAAAAGTCTCATTGCTTAGTGGGTCGTTTATAATAAAAAAACCTTTTCCATTAATTGCGATATCATAAGGATTGTTAGTTATTTTAATATTCCCTTGGTTAAAGTTTTTTTCAATTGTTTGAACAGAAGAACCTTTTCCTATTCTTCCTTGGTACATCAAATCTTCAAATAAAATTTTATCAGATTTATGTCCTATAGTATTAACATTTGATATATTATTTGAATGTACATTTAATGCTTTTTCAAATGAGTCTAAACCAGAAATTCCATTCCATAATCCTGTAATCATAAGATATCCTTAAAATATTTTAGTTATTTTATCGTACGGTATAGATGACAATTCATTTGAATATACACGTGTTATTTCCCCACTAAAAGTATATTTACTATTTTTTATTTGCTTATTATCTTTATCTAAAATAATAGGTTTTCCATCTTTTTTAAGAACTTCTCCTACATTTTTTAAAGCCACTTTATATCCTGTAGCTTTACCTTTTTCATCTAAAATCTCACCTTTAATATTATAAGAAATTAATTTTTTATTTCCATCTAATACATTATCTTTTAAAAATAATATTTCTTGTATTTTTAAATATATTCCATCTTTAGTTTTTTCTACAGATCTAACAGTATAAGCTTTACTCACACCATTTTTACCTACCTCACCATTTTCAATATGTTTTCCAAGCATACTTGAAGCATTTGATAAAGCTGATTGTGTAAATGTATTTTGTAAAGATTTCATAGTTTTGATGGTTTGTAAGTTAGTTTCGATACTAGACATTTGCATTTGAGTTGAAAGCATTCTTGCTGAATCCATAGGTTTTGTAGGATCTTGTAGTTTTAATTCAGTTATCATTAGTTTTAAAAAATCTGCATTTGTAAGTTTATCATTACTTATCGAAGTAGTATAAGAATTTCCATCTATACCACTTTTTGTACTTACTTGAATATTGTTTTCTGCCATATTACACTCCTAAAAGACTTTCTTCAAAGAAATATTTTACCACACTATCAGAGTCCATTGAATCTTGAACTCTAACCGCCAATTTTTCATCTATAACAATGATGTCTCCTGTTCCTATGATTCGTTTATTCACATAAATATCCCCACCTGAACCTGCATGTTTATTTAAAGATAAGATATCTCCAGCACAAAGGTCTAAAAATTCTTTTATCGTTATACGCACACTTCCAAGCATTACATCTACAGTAATTTCAGTATCAACTAATAAATCATATTCTCTTTCACTTATATCCATATATTACACTTTTTGAAGATATTATAACATAAAGTTTATCCTTTAAGCAAAGTTTTTATAAATTAAACCATAATAATTGTTCTTTTTATATTTTCTTTTTGTATTTATCTATTAAACTTAAAATAGCTGGTAACATTAATAAATCTGCAATAATAGCAATAATAAGAGCAGATGCCGTTATAACTCCAAACATATAATTTGGTAAAAAATCACTAAACAAAAACACACTAAATGCTAGACTTAAAATTATAGTTGTTAAAATAATAGCATATCCAGCATATTTCATTACATAGGTCAAGGAATCTTGTACGTTATATCCTTTCTTTAAAGCTTCAAAATATTTAACAAAAAAGTGTATACTATCATCAACAGCTATACCTATTATAATAGCTCCAGCAATTGCAACTCCAATATCAATGTCTATATTTAGCCAGCCCATGATACCAACAACTAAAACAATCGGAATAATATTTGGTAATATATAAAGTGGTAAAAATCTTATATTCTTAAAAATAAGTAACATGATAAGGGAAACAGCAATAATAGCAAGCATAATCGAAAAAAATAAAGTTTGTGTCAAATCCTGTGCTAAATTTGCAAACATAGCAGTTTGTCCATTGACTTGGGCTTTATATTCACTATTATTTTTCCACCAGTTTTCAATCCAAGCTATCATTTTTAAATCTTTAGATGTCTCAGTAACATTCATAGAGGCTGTTATTCTAAGCATTCTTTCATTTATGTCAATTTGATCATTAATCTCCATGCCTTGAGGTAAAGAAAGAGTATAAAGTAGTAGATACTGTGCTATAAGTTCTTGTTTATTTGGTATAGTTTTACTATGATTCATAACGTAATTAATTTTTTGTACAATTTGTAAAAGAGAGCTTATATGTCTTACTTCATCTGGAAAAGTTTTATAAAACATTTCATAAAAATTATTTACTTTTGTTAAAAATTTTGGGTCTTTAATCCCATCTTTTTTTTGAGAGTCTATAATAATCTCATAACTAACAGGACCACCCATATTACTTTCTACAAAATTAACTGCTTTTCTTAAATCTGTATTTTCATTGAAATATCGTACAGTATTTGAATCGACTTTGACTTTAGTTATACCGAAGCCTAAAATAATAAAAATGAAAAGTGTACTTATTAGAATTTGTTTGTCAAACCTTATTATAAAAGAGCCATACCATTTTGCAAAATTATTTATACGATTTTTCTCTTTTTTTACTTTTTCTATTTTAGGATTTATAATAGCCAAAATTGCAGTAATAAATACAATAGTTAATATAAATGCTAAAAGTGCGGCAGTTGCAGTGGCTATTCCAAGTGTTTTTATAGGTATTATATTTGAAATAGCTAAAGATGCAAATCCAATAGATGTTGTCAAAGAAGTAAAAAATATAGGTAAAAAGTTTTGCTTAATACTCTTATATATAGCTTGGACATTGTCCATACCTTCTTTTCTAGCAACAGTGTATATCCAAAAAATATGCATGGCATCAGCAATAGCAATTGCTGTTATAAATACAGGCATATTTACTGTAAAATTGTTTATCTTATATCCTAGCATTATTTGCACAGATAATACAATAACAATAATCAATACTACAACTACAACACTTGTTAACATAATAGAAAACTTTTTAAAAATAACTAAGAAGATCAGCATAGCTAACACAAGTACTAAAGGAGTAAATAAAATTCCTTCAGCTGTTGCTATTTCTACAAAAGCAGAATTAACAATTGGTCTACCATTTAAAAAAAACTCATATCCATATTTTTGTATTTCTGGTTGTAAAATAGCCTTTGTTAACTCTTTTAATTCTAAGTTAAACTCAGGAGTTTCACTTGCACTTGGAGAAAGTCTTGCTACTATTGTAGTTGTTGTTGCATCACTACTAATTAGTCTATTTACTATGGCTTCTTCTTTTAATATTAGCCTTTTTTTATCTTCTAACTGCTTAATAGTCAACTTGTCTATTTCTTCAATAAAGTCTTCAATAATAACATCATCAATATGTTTTGTACCTGAGTAAATATATTGATAATTTGTGATTGAATCAACTCTTGATATATACTTGGTTTCCCAAAACTTATCAGTAATTCTTTTGATTACATGCAAAGATTCTTTATTAAAAATACCTTTATCATTTTTAAAAGACACTGTTATTACTTGATCATTTCCAAAAGTACTTCTAAAGTTATCATAGTTTTTTAATATTTTTGAATCTTTGTCAAACCAAATTCTGTAGCCACTTTCAAATGTTATATTTTTTAATTGTAATCCAATTATAATCGTAATAATTGGAATAATCAAAGCTATGTACCATCTAAATTTTATAATTAAATTTATAAATTTATCCATAACAATCCTTTTTTAAAAAAATAACTTATATTACAATGGACTTAAAAAAAACAAGGCTTATATTAGGTTTCATCTTTTTAATACTTTTTTATGAAAATCTTTACTAGTTAAACCATTTTTTATGCTTTCTTCTTCCCAAACTAAGATACTTTCTTTAAAATTTTGAAAGTTCTTTACATGTATTGTTCCATTTCTATATACACCATTTATTAGTTTATAATTACTAAAAAAAGCACTTTTTAAAAGAAATTTTTTTCTATCATAGTAATCAACTTGAATAATCAAAAATGTTTTTGCATCTATGTGAAATATTTGTTTTGTATACCCTGAATATTTATAATTAGGATAACACTCAACCATATATACATTTTTGCCATTTATTTTTGATACAAGAACTTCTTCTTTTTTATAATCATATTTGTTTATGTTAAAAGAACTCACATCTTCATATGAAAATTCACTGCCCATAAAAGCACCTGATTTATTTTTAGAAGAGATTCTTTTAACTCTTTGTAAAGCTGGTAGATACAACCATTGGTGATCATCTTTTTTTGCATATTCATAATTTAAAAATTTTGCACCTTTTACATCCGCTGGACTTAAGAATTCCATTAAGGATTTATCTCCACCTTCTTGCTCTAAAGATTTGTATTTCATCGTTCGTATTCTTGTTTTACCCTTTGCATTTACAAGAGTCATAGTAATTAAAGATTTAGAATCTTCAAATCCACTCATAATTTGGTCATTTTTCTTAATCACTTCAAAATTAGATATTCCAAATAAATTTACAACTATTAATAGTGAAATCATATTGATTTTAATCATTTTAAATCCTTGTTAAAAATAGTATTTATTTTTATTTTGAATTCTAGCATATAAAATAATGTTTTTATGTCAAAGCAAGTAAAAAAATACAAATATAATATAAAATAATATTTTAGGAAGCAATTATAATGCTTCTTTTATGCTACTATTAGATAATATAATTAACAATATTTTTTTAGGACACCTTATGAAATATCTAAATGATTTAGAAAAGATAATAAATATTAACTCTTATACAAAAAATAAACAAGGAGTTGATAAAGTTGGCAGTATTATGTCAATATGGCTAGAAGAACTTAATTTTCAAACAAAAACTTTTGAATGCGAAGAAATAGGAAATCACTTATTATATACAAGTAGCATAAAAAACAATCTACCAAGAATTTTACTTCTTGGTCATAATGATACAGTTTTCCCACCTAATACATTTGAAGAATTTACACAAGATAAAGACTATATATATGGTCCTGGTGTTTGTGATATGAAAGGTGGCAATATCGTTGCCTTACAAGCATTAAGAAATGTGTATAAAAAACATAACAAGATATATAATATAGATTTTTTATTAGTTTCTGATGAAGAAACAGGCAGTGATAATTCTAAACATTTAAGCTTAAGCATTGCTAAAAATTATGATTATTGTTTTGTTTTTGAAGCAGCTGGCAAGAACCTTGAGCTTGTAGTTGGAAGAAAAGGTGTTGGTACTTTTACAATAAATATCAAAGGAGTAGCATCTCATGCTGGAACTTCTTATGAAAAAGGAATTGATGCAAATATAGAAGCTTCTTATAAACTTCAAGAATTAGTTAAATTAACTAATTTAAAACTTGGCACGACAGTTAATGTAGGAAAAATAAAAGGAGGAATTGGTGCAAATACAATTTCACCTGAAGCTAGTATTCTTTTTGAAATAAGATATACCTCTAAAGATGAAAAAGATAGATTATTAAACTGCATTAATACTATTACAAATACTTCATATGTCAAAGGTTCAACTTCGAGCTTAAGTGGTCTAATTCAAAGAGATGTTATGCAACACAATAAAAATCAAGATATTTTAATAAAAACCATTGAAAATTTAAGCGATGAAAAAATTTTAACAGAACATAGAGGAGGAGTAAGTGATGCTAATATAATATCTAGCCAAGGAGTAACAACACTTGATGGATTTGGGCCTTTTGGAGATGGCGATCATACTGTAAAAGAAAGGGCATTAAAAAGTTCATTTGAACAAAGAATACAACTAATGACAAAAATTCTTAATTTTTTCCAAGAAACTAATTAATAAAAGGGATTATCATGAGGGATAAAACAATAGGTTTATGGTTATATAAAAATGGTGGTGGTGATAAAATACAACAAAGACTTGTTGATAAACTTAAAGAGAGAAATATTAATACAATTACTGATATAAACCTAAGAGGAGCTATTGCAAAAAATGAACATATTTTGTATAACGACATTAAACTTGATGAATTAGATCTATTTTTTTCATATAATGCAGGTGAGCAAACTCAATATCAAATGTATTTATATAAAGCATTAGATCATGTAATACCTATGATTAATACATTTAAATCTCTTGAATTAACAGAAGATAAGTTTCATACATCTTTTCTTTTAAGACAACATGGAGTGCAAACTGCTGATTATAAACTTTGTCATAGAGATGATACACATCATTTAAAATCCATAATGGAACAATGGGATAAAATGGTGTATAAACCAACTGATGGTTGGGGTGGAGTAGGACTTACAAAAATTGAGAATCAAGAAACACTAGATATGTTAATGCCTTTTTTAAATCAAATAGATTTAAGATATTTTTATGTTGAAAAATTTATAAACTATGATAATACAGATTATAGAATTGATATAGTTGATGGTAAATTCATAGCTTGTTATGGAAGAAAAGCAAATAAAAATAGCTGGAAAACAAATATAACAAGTGGGGGAAGTGTCTTTTTACGAGAAGCAAATGACGAGCTGGTTAATTTAGCTATAAAAGCTGCAAAAATAACAGGCTTAGATATAGCTGGAATTGATATTTTATATGACAAGGTTAAAGAAGAATATATAGTATTAGAAGTAAATGGTATACCAGCATTTGCAACACCACAACAAGAAAAATTAGGCTTAGATTTTAATGAAAAAAAGATAAATGCAATTGTTAATTTGATTGATAGAAAAGTAAATAAAAAATAAGGAAAAAAAATGAATAAAAATGAATTACCAAAGATAGCTTTCTTGTACTTAGATTATGTTCTAAGATTTTTTGACCATTCAAACTTTAAAGGATGGCCTAATAAAATACACTCTATTACTTATCATTGGAAAAATGATAAAAATAGATTTATTAAAGAAGTTAAGAATAAAAAAATTGATATCTTAATTGGAAATATTCCTGCAACTGCTTATGATACTTTTGTTCAAATTTCAAAAGAATTACCAAATGTTAGATTTGTACCATCTTTAGAGACTCAATTTCCAAATAAATCAAAAGAAAATGTAACACTATTTTGTGAAAAATATAATCTTAGTATTCCTAAGACCAAAATATTTTATGATAAACAAAAAGCAGATAAATACTTTAAAAATGAAGCAAGTTATCCACAAATAATTAAAAAATCTTATGGACCTTCAAATTATGGTGGTTATTTCGTACATAAAGTAAATAGTCCAAGTGAAGCAAAAAAATTAGTTGAAGAAAAAAAGTATAATCCAATATATACACAAGATGGAATTGATTTAAAACATTCAGGTGATTTAAGAATTATGCTAATAGGACATAAACCAGTATGTGCTTTTTGGAGGTTTTCAGGTAAAGGAGAGTGGATTACAAATACTTCTCAAGGTGGAAGCATGTCTTATGACAATGTTCCTATGGCATCTTTAGAATTAGCAGTACAAGCAAGTAAAGCAGCAAAAGCAGAATATTGGGCTTGTGATATTGCAATTGATGCTAAAACTAATAAAGCTTACATTTTAGAATGTGCAACAGCATTTGCCGCTTTTCCATATATTAGAGATTGGATTTGTCAATACTTAATGTGGGATTTTTCACAAGGAGCATTTCAAAAACCTCATGTTCCTTTATTTTCTTGGGAAGAGTTAGGAAAAATAAATCCAAACCTTTTAAGAACTATGAGACATATAGGCTTTGGACAATATACACAATCTAGTGATGCAGAATACTATACAAATGAAAAATACAATGAATTCATAATGGAAAAAACACTAGAAAGTAAGCTTAGTGATGTTCCTAAAAATATCAATATTGAAGATTTAGATATTTATAAAGATTTATTAAAACCAAATACTCAAGAAAAAAGTTGTGATGTACAAAAGATAAATTTAAATTCTACTTCATTAACTACTCTTATGAGTTTACATGCCATGGAAGAGGATTTAGCATTAGAAATTTTTGAATATACAAAAGATAATATTATTACAGATACTTCAGATTTGCTTGATTTAGAATCAATTAATGAAACCATGATTAATACTTGGGAAGATGATATAGAAGATATGAGATTTAATATAAATGACATAAAACACGAATATTTAATAAAAATCAAAGGTATAGGTGCTAAACTTGCAAAAAATATTGTAGCTAAGAAGGAAGACTTGGGCAAGTTTACTTGTCTTGATGAATTAAAAGATATTGATGGTATTGGTAAAAATAAATTTTATGAATTAAAATCAAGATTTAAAATAGGAGAATAATTTTTGAAACAACTTTATAGGTCATACGAACAGTCAACAAATATATTTAATGATTATGCAAAAAAATATAATAAACATTTTAAAATAGAATCAATAGGAAAAACTTGGGAAAAAAGAGATATTAATTTACTTACAATATCACAAGATATTAATACAGCACATACTAAACCTGCTTTATTTTTTACAGGTACTATTCATGCAAGAGAGTGGGTAGGTCACGAACTTGCACTTGAGTTTACAAAACATATTTTAGAAAATATTGAACATGATTTAAACTTACTATCTTATTTAAAAAATGCAACTATATATATAGTTCCTTGTGCTAATCCTGATGGTTATGAATACTCAAGAACACATTTTTCTTTTTGGAGAAAAAATAGACGACCTAATGCTGATGGAACTTTTGGAGTTGATTTAAATAGAAATTTTCCAATTGGTTTTATTCATAGTACTCAAACAAACTCTAATATCTATGGAGGTCCCAATCCTTTTTCAGAACCTGAGAGTTTAGCTATTAAGCACTTTATAGAGACACATAAAAATATTACATTAGCTCTTGATTATCACTCTCAAGGTAATGTTTTTTTTCCAGCTCATGATTTTAGATATGAAGATACTATTGATACAACTGATATGAATATTTTATGTGCAAATATGGCTGAAGAGATTAGAAAAATATCAGGAAGAGAATATGGAATACATCAAGGAAAACCACCTGCTAAACTAATATCAGGAAGTGGAAGAGAGTTTTATTATTCTAAAGGAATACTCTCAGTAGTTGTAGAAGTGGGTACTAGAAATATAAGTGATTATTTAGATGATATGAATGAACATTTAAGAGAACATATACAAGCTTTATTAATAACACTTAAAGAAGTACCAAATTATAGTAAAAGCTCTACTAAAAGAGTGTCTTCTTTTGAAGTTAGCGAAATAGGATCATCTCGTGTTGGTTTGAAATGGGATTATGAACAAAGTGATGATATATTTTTTGAAATTTATAGAAGCCATAAAGATAAAAGTTTTTGTCTTGAATCAAATTTTATAGTCAAAACAAAAAAGTTGGAATTTACAGATATTAACTTAGACTCTAATAAAGATTATTTTTATAATATTAGAGTTGTAAATAAAGTTTCAAATTTAAAATCACCATTTTATCCAGAAATAAAAGTAAGAACTAAATTAGAATTTGATGAATTTTCAAGAACTTATTATGCAATTGCTTCAAAAACTGGTTATGTCTGTGAAAACCATAAAACAAATGCTAATCATTTTGCTGTGAATTCATTATTCGTAGGAGTTGATACTAACAAAGGTATTTCTTATGCTATTGTAAGTATAGATATAAAATCTTTACCACAAAATGCTCTTATTAAAACAGCTTCATTTAACTTATACCCAATTAATAGAGTTTCTACAACTATTGAAAAATACGGAGAATGGAATGTAGGAATTGTAAATCAAGATACGATGGGTGATATTACAGATTTTGAAGATGTTCATAATATGGAAATATTAACTTATATTGGAAGACCTACTCAATCTCACCAATTAACACAAGGTATATGGAGAACTTGGGAACTATCAGGTTTGGAAGCTGGAATATTAAATTCACAGATAAAAAATGAACAAATTATTTTAAGAATTGAGGGACCAAAAGAGTTAAAAGTTAATAGAAATAAACAAATGATGCAATGGGATATAGGTTATGGGAAGTTTGGCTTTGGATTAACTTATAGACCAAGGTTTGAATTAACATACCAATTAGAAGCAAATACAACAACACTATACCCTAAAGCTTTATGTACTTTAAGCAAAGACAAAATAATAAAAGATCAATTAATTTCTGGTTTTGATAAGAATGCTTTTAAAATTTATTCTACTTTTGAATTTAATCTATCTTCTTTGCCAAATTATGATTATACTATGATTACAAAAGCATATTTTGAATTAAATTCAACAAAAATATATTTAAAAGATGATATAAGATTTCATTTAGAATTTGTTGATGAAAATATAAATAATAATTATGATGAAATTCATAACCGAGATATTATTCAAAACATTGGCTATGATGTTAGTGCAAATGAACTAAAAAATAACCAAACTCAATATTTTGTTTTTGATGCTTTCGCCCAAAAACAACTAAATGAAAAATTAAAAAATAAATCAGATATTACTTTTATTTTAAATCCAACTTCTTCAAAAAAACTCTTAAAAGATAAAACAATTTCATGGGAAATAAGTAATTCCGATTTAGCTCCAAAATTAATAATTGAACATATACCAAAAAGACGCTTTGGTGTAGAACAAATAACAAATTTAAAACTTACAAATGAGAACTCTAAAATAAAACTTTTATGGAAAAACCCAAATAATAAAGACTTCAAAGGTGTAAAAGTCATAAGTAATCCTCATAGAATTCCATTTTCACATATGGATGGAAATAAGCTTTATGCTGGTACTGATGAGTTTACTTACGATGAATTTGGGGCAAGTGATATAAATAAATATTATGCTGTATTTACTTATGATGATGTTCCAAATTATTCAAAAGCACAAATCCTAGAATATAAAGCTTAGATGATTAATCATCTAAGCTTGTAAAATTAATGTAGAATTAGATTAATTTATACTCTCTTTAACTTAGAGTAAACCTCTGATAATTCTAAGTAAAGTTCATCTAAACTTATATTATCACTTTGTTTTAAAAGCTCTACCATCACGATATTGTCTTCTTTATTATTCCAAACTTTTATATATGTACCTTCTTTATAACCATGTTCTTGTCTAAATTTATTTAAACAATTTTTACCTATATAAAGTTTTTGTAACCAAGAAAATGATAAACCAGAAACTTTACAAGATTTAAAAAATTGATCAATAAATCTTTCTACACCAGAAAAAGATGGCATATTTCCTGTTTGTATTGCTAAGGCTATATAAGATAATTTTTCAGCTTCTTCTGTCATAAGTTTAATATTTATATTACTAGATGGCTCATAAATACAATGAGTATTTACTAAAGATACAGCTTTTGGTATATTTGTTTCTTGTAAAATATAAGACATTAAAAAATGCCAAACATCTACTAGTTCAATATGAATATTGTTAAAATCAGCATCTGCATTAATATTTTTCCAATGTTTCCAAGGTGTTGATTCTATTAATTCAGAAACTTCCATATGAATACATCTAAGCCAGTTAATTTCTTTTCCAAACTTATTAATTCCTAGTTCCCAATTTTTACCATTGGTTGAGTCATTTAATTTCTTTTGCAATAAAAACATTTCTTCTAATTTAGAAGGAAAGGATGAAGATTCATCTAATAAAGTAGCCAAGGGCAAACATTCATCAACTAAAGAATCTAACCTCATATCTATTTTATGACTATTAGCCTCTAAACTTTGAATTAGTAAACTTACAATTTGAGGAGATTTATCATCTTTTTTCCACAATTGAATATCTTTTGCTTCAAATCCAATATACTTTATAAATTCTTCTACTGAACTAAAACCTAATACTTTAATACTATTTTCTAAATCTTTATACGACAAATTAACTCCTGATTATTAGTAAATATACATTATACTAAAATTAATTTAAAGGTCACTTTACTTAAAATTACTTAAAATTAATCTTAGGTAATTAAGTGTTACTTGAATAATTTATATCTTAAATTTAATATAGTTTACATTATAATTAAATTTATAAAATTTACATAATTGTACCAATTCTTACTTTATTTAAATTAGCTAATTTAATTATAAATATATTATACAAAGGGTTCTAATGAATATTATAGATTTTAAAAATGTATCTGTATCTTATGATTATAGATTTATAGTATTAAAAAATATAAATCTTACTATTAAAGAAGGTGAGCATTGGCTTATATTAGGTGCTAATGGTTCTGGTAAAACTACACTTCTTAAACTAATGTCAAATGATTTATACCCAAATACTAATTGTGCATTTAAAAAAGAAATCTTTGGACAAGAAAAATGGAATATTAGCGAACTAAAAAATTACTTAGGCTTAGTCACTAATGATTTACAAAATGAATTTATCTATAATGCAAGAAATTCTACTGCTTATGATATTATTATTTCATCTTTTTATTCTAGTTTAGGAAAAATGCAACATCATATTTATACAAAAGAACAAATACAAAAAACAAATGACATATTAAAAGAATTAAACTTAATAGAACTTAAAAATAAAAAGTCTTATGAAATGTCAACAGGAGAACTTAGAAAGTGTCTTATAGCAAGAGCATTAATACATAAGCCAAAAGCTTTGCTTTTAGATGAACCAAGTTCAGGTTTAGATATAAAGGCTCAACATCAATTTGTACTATTATTAAAACAACTAAGTAAAAAATTAAGTATTATTATCATAACTCACCATTTAGAAGAAATTTTTGAAGAAATTACAAATGTAGCTCTAATTCATAATAATGAAATATATAAACAAGGTAAAAAAGATTTATTGATGACAAGTTCAAATATCTCAAAAGTTTTTGATTTAGAACTTAATATTAAAAAAGTAAATCATAGGTATTTTATTGAAAATATTATAAAAGAAAATAAATATTAAGATAATAGTATTTTGTAAATCAATACAAAACATTAGAACTAAAGTCCTAATGCTCTATTATTGTTATATATTATTATTTTATAGAATTGTTATTTGTAATTAAACAAACGAGATAAATGCCATAGGTGAGGCATCACCTCTTCTTATTCTTGTTTTTACAATAGAAGTATATCCACCATTTCTATTTTCATATTTTGGTGCTATTTCATTTATTAATTTTTTTGTACTTTCTTTATCTTGCAAAACAGAAAACACAATTCTATGTGTATTTAAATCTGCATTTCTTGAAGTAGTTACTAATTTTTCAATAAATCTTTTTAATTCTTTTGCTTTTGGTACAGTAGTTTCAATCTTTTCTCTTAGAATTATCGCAATTGCCAAGTTTTTTAACAATGCTTTTCTATGTGAAGAAGTTCTACTTAATTTTCTATATCCATGCTTATGTCTCATATCAAACCTTTAATTTTATACTTTATGTTGTTCTATTTTTTTTCTTAATGCAGACGCTATATCTTCAGAAAGTGAATCTTCAATTGGAAAACCTAAAGATTCTAACTTATCATAAATCTCATCATAAGATTTTTTTCCTAAGTTTTTAATATTTTTAACTTCTATTTCACTCATAAGTACTAATTCACCTAAGAATTTCAAACCAGCTCTATCTAAAGAGTTAAATGATCTTGCACTTAAATTTAATTCATCAATTTTTACAATCAAATCTTTTAGTTCAATAGGTTCTTCACTTAAAGTCCCAACTTTAACTTCTGAGAGATTAAAAACTTTATTAAATACAGACATTTGTTCATACATAACAGATACAGCTTCTTGAAATGCTGTCGTTGGAGTAATTTGTCCATTTGTACATACAGTTATAATAGCTTTTTCATAATTGGGATTATCTTCAACTAACATTTTTTCTATTGTATAAACGACTTTTTTAACAGGTGCAAAAAAAGCATCTAATGGAATATAATCAGTTCCGATTATTTCTCTTATGTCTTCAGAAGGTACATATCCAATACCTTTTTGAATAATAACAGAAAAAGTTAAATTACAATCAGCATTAATAGTAGCTAAATGAACATCAGGAGAAACAACTTCAACTTCACTATTAGTTAAATCTGAACCTTTAATTTCTTTTGAGCCATCAAAAGAATATTCAACTTCAACTTGTTCTTGGTCACCATTTATTTTAAATTTCATATTTTTAAGATTAATAATAAAAATAGCTATATCTTCAAGCATTCCTCTTAATGAATCAAACTCATGAGTAGCACCATCAATTTTAAGTGCAATTGGTGCAAATCCAACTGAACTTGATAATAAAAGTCTTTTCAAAGGATGAGCTAAAGTAATAGCAAAACCACTTTCAAATGGATATGCTATGATCTTAGCTTCATTATCGCTTATCATTTCTATATTGACTTCAGTTGGTAAATACGGTGTTTCTGCAAATTTCTTCATATATTGCTACCTTTATTTAGAATATAACTCTACTATTAGTCTCTCTTCAACAGGAATAACTACTTCTTCTCTTGTAGGAATTCTAGTAAAAATACCAAATACTTTTTCTTTTTCAACATCAACCCAATCAACCATTCCAGTTTGATTAGTTAATTCTAATGCTCTTTGTACTTGAGGATTAGATTTGAATTTTTCTTTTACTTCAATTTTTTGACCAGCTTTTACTACATATGAAGGAATATCTAGTTTTTTACCATCGACTAATATATGTCCATGAGTTGTTATTTGTCTTGCAAACGCTCTAGTTGTTGCAAATCCCATTCTATATACTACATTATCTAATCTTTGTTCAATTGAAGTAATTAAGTTCGAACCTGTATTACCATCTCTTGCAGCTGCTTTTTTAAAGTATTTTCTGAATTGTTTTTCAGAAACACCATACATAAATTTAGCTTTTTGTTTTTCTTTTAATTGTAAACCATACTCTGAAATTTTACTTCTTCTTTGACCATGTTGCCCTGGAGGGAATGGTCTTTTTTCTAAAGCTGATTTTCCGTTAAGTCTTCGCTCACCTTTTAAACCAAGGTCTGCATCTAATCTTCTTTCTATTTTCTCTACTGGTCCTGTATATCTTGACATTATTTTGCTCCTTACACTCTTCTTCTCTTAGGAGGTCGACAACCATTATGTGGTAATGGTGTAACATCCTTTAACCATGTAACTCTAATACCTTCTAATGCCCCAACAGCCTTAACAGCTGTATCTCTTCCAGATCCAGGTCCTTGAATTTTGATTCCAACATTTTTAATACCATGCTCCATTGCTTTTTTCATAGCATCTTCAACTGCTGCTTGAGCTGCAAAAGGAGTAGATTTCTTACTACCTTTAAAACCTAAGTTTCCAGCTGAACTCCAAGTAATAGCATTTCCTGCATTATCAGTTATAGTTACCATTGTATTATTAAATGTTGCCGCAATATGAACAATACCATCAGCAATATTCTTTTTTACAACTTTTTTTCTAGTTACTTTTCTCTTTGCCATTTAATAATCCTTATTTGCTAGCTGCGCCAACGGTTCTTTTTTTACCTTTTCTAGTTCGTGCATTAGTTTTAGTCTTCTGCCCTCTACAAGGTAAACCTTTTCTATGTCTCATACCTCTATATGAACCTAAATCCATTAAAGATTTTATATCCATAGCAACTTTTTTTCGTAAATCACCCTCGACCATATATGATGCTTGAAGTTCTTTTCTAATTGCTGCTGCTTCATCTTCTGTAATTTCATAAGCTCTTTTGTTAAAATCAATTCCAACTGCTTTTAAAATCAACCTTGAATTATGTAAACCTACACCATAGATGTAAGTTAAAGCATATTCCATTCTTTTTTTGTTTGGTAAATCAACACCTGCTATTCTTGCCATGCTTTTTTATCCTTGTCTTTGTTTATGTTTTTTTGTCTCGCAAATAACTCTTACGACACCTCTTCGTTTGACAATTTTACATTTGTCGCACATCTTTTTAACTGAAGCTCTTACTTTCATAAGTTGTCCTTCTTTGTGTATTTTTTCCAGATTTTAAAAGGAATAAATAAAATAATTATAATATTTATCCAAATTTTTATAAAACACAAATATTTTATAAAAACTTCTTTAATGCTTAAAAAATGGAATGAGATTATATTTAATTTTTGCTTAAGAAGATATTAATATTTTTAAATAAGAACTTGAATACCAAGATTAAACAATATAGCTAATTTATCTTGGTTTAAAAGACTTTGTAGTTTTACAAACATGAGGAAAAAGACAATTTTCACAATCAGGTTTTATAGCCTTACATATATATCTTCCAAATAAAACCATAGCTTGATGAAAAATATGTAAGTCATCTTTTAATTTCTTAACCAAATGTTCTTCTGTTTGCATAACTGTTATACCATCACTTAAGCCAAGTCTGTGAGAGACTCTAAATACATGAGTATCAACAGCCATCAAGTTAGCTCCTTCGCTTTCTATCATAAAAACATTTGCAGTTTTATTACCAACTCCTGCTAAACTCATAAGTTGTTTTTGAACATGAGGAATATTACCTTCAAAATTCTCAATAACACTATTTGCCATTTTTATAATATTTTTGGATTTATTATTAAAAAAAGAACAAGACTTTAATAATTCTTTTACATCTTCTAGTGAAGCTTGTGCTAAATCAAATACATTTGGGTATTTTTTAAATAAAGCAGGTGTTATGATATTAACTCTTTTATCTGTACATTGTGCTGAGAGTATAATAGCAATTAAAAGTTCGTAATCATTTGTATAGGAAAGTTCCGTAACTGCATTTGAGTATTTTTGTACAAAAGCTTCTTTTATAATTTGAATATCTTTTTTTGTGGCTTTTTTCATTCTTCTCCAAATATTATTGCGAGTTAAGTATTATAAATTATAGCAAAATAAAGATATTTTACAAAATATTTAAAAGCTTTAAATATTGCATTTTAGATATTAATTATACTACTCATACTCCAAATAGGAACAAAAATAGCAACAATTAGCCATACAATTAAAGACATAATTAATATAAAAAAAATAGGAGATATTAACAAAGATAAAAGTTTTAGTTTATCATCTAATCTTTTTTTATAAATATTTTTTATTTCATTTATTATTTTATTTATATTATTACTATGCTCTCCTGTGTTTATTAAATTTAACATCATATCATCAAATAAATTTACATTTTTAAATGCAAAACTTATAGAGTTACCACTTTTTATTAGATTATCAATTTTATTTATTTTATTTAATAAATATTTATTTTTTATAATAACTTTTGCTTGGACAATACAGGTATAAAATTCATTTTTATTTTCTAATAAAAGACTAAGAAGTAAAAAATATCTATACAAATTCTTTATTTTATATATATCACTTAAGATAAATAAATTTTTAATAAATATTTTATCTATTAAAAGTTCAAAAGTTTTATTTTTTTTATAAATATAAATAAAAATACTAAATAAAAATATAAAAATAAATAAAATAATATGTGTATAATTTTCTAAAATATTTTGAACACTAAATAATATTTGTGTAGCAAAAGATAAAGTAATACTATTTTCAACAAGCAAAAATTCAAACTTAGGAACAACAAAATTAAATATTACAAATAATGAAGAAATAAAACACAATAATAAAACAATAGGATAAGAGATACTTTTAATAAACTCTTGTTTAGCTTGATATTCATCTTTTAATAAGATATGTAAAGCTTGTATATTTTTTGTAATATTTCCATAATTTTGACTAATTTTGAAAAAGGACTTAACTAAATGATTGATTTTAAACTCATCAAAATGTTTAGAAATTGCTTGATTTTTACTAAATGAGTTTTTTATAATGTTTAGAAATTTTATTATATTTTGATTTTTCCTATTTTTTATTAAAATATTAATAGCATCATCTAATAATATTCCACTTTCTAACATCAAACTTAATTCATAAAAAACAAGAATTAGTTCTTTATCTTTAATTTTGTTAGATAGATTAATGTTATTAAAAAATTTCTTATTAATTATTGTAATGTCTATAATATTAGAAGGCAAAGTTTGGCTATTTAAATCATTTGTTTCTATTATAATTGAGTGTACTTGTGTGTCTTTTTGAAAGCTTATCTTATATTTGTTCATACAAATAATATCTAAAAGGAAATGTTTTAATAAATAAACATATATGTTTTATGTTAAGTCTTTTAAAGTAGTAATATTAGCAGCTAATTTATTTTGCACTTCTTCATATTCAAGTTGTGGTACTGAATCAGCTACTATTCCAGCACCTGCTTGAAAAATAACTTTATCTTTTGTCAACATTGTTGTTCTTATTGTAATCGCTGAATCCATATTACCATCAAAACCAAAATAAGCAATACTCCCTGAATAAAAATTTCTTTTAATACCTTCAAATTGTGCTATTAGTTCCATGGCTCTAATTTTTGGAGCTCCTGTCATAGTTCCTGCTGTAAAAGTTGCTGCGAATAAATCGAACATATCATATTTATCATCAATCATAGCCTCAACATCACTTACTATGTGCATAACATGAGAATATTTTTCAACTCTCATTAAATCACTTACTTTTACACTTCCTGTTTTAGCACAACGACTTACATCATTTCTACCTAAATCAACAAGCATAATATGTTCAGCTCTTTCTTTTGGATCACTTAAGAGTTCTTTTTCCATTTCTAAGTCTTGGTTTAGAGTTTTCCCTCTTTTTCTAGTCCCTGCAATTGGTCGTAAAAGAATATGACCATCAACTAATCTAATCATAACCTCAGGCGAACTTCCTGCTATTGTAAAGTTTTCAAACTCTAAAAAAAACAAATATGGACTTGGATTTTTACTTCTTAAGGCTCTATAAAAACTAAGATGATCAACTTTAGCTTTTTGTATAAATCTATTTGACATAAGTATTTGAAAAACATCACCTGATTTTATCATCTCTTTTGATTTCTTAACCATTTCAAAAAACTTTTCTTTTGAAAAATTAAACTTTCCGTCATCTAAAAGAACGGCTTTTTTTAAAGGAGTAAAACTATATGGTTTTAATAATTCTTCTTCAATGTTATCTAAAGACTTTTTATGTTCTTTTAAAGAAGTAATCATTATAAGTTGAGAGGTCTTATGTGAAAAACCTAGTATGATTTTAGGTCGTATTAAATCTAAATCAGGAATATTTAATTCATCTTCTAAATCATCCATAAAAGGTTTTAAAGATGGCTCAAACTCCTTACCCATATCATAAGATATATTTCCTATAAATCCATCAATTAAACCAATGCCTAGCTCAAGTGATTTTTGTCTATAGAATTCTTTATCAAATACTTTATAATATTTTTGAAGATAGGCTAAAGGGTTAGAGTCTACTTCTTTAACTTCATCTTTTTCATTTCTAAAATATGTTTTAGAATTTTGATGCCATATTCTTTCTCTTTGACCTATTATAATGTACGAATAATTTCCATCTGTTGAATTAATAGTACTTTCAAATAAAAAAGTAATTTCTTTTTTAAAAAGCTTTTTTACTTTTTCATAGATTGAGACAGGAGTAAATTGATCTAAAAAAAGTTTTTTAGTATAAAAGTCCATTATCTTAAAATACTTAGAGTTTTAAAATAAATGTACTTGTAACATTTAATTTTTTCTTGATTTTTGAACTTTCAGAAGAAGCTTTATTGCGTGACATATAAGGACCAATTAAAAGCTTATAAAAAGTTTTATTTTTTATATAAATTTTATGTATTTTATACTTGTATCCTAAATTAGTAATATTATTTAAATATTTTTTATTTGGTATTTTTGAAAAAGCTCCAATTTGAACAAAAGTATTTTTTTGTAGTTTGCTTTGCTTTTGATTGCTATTTACTACTTTTGGTTCACTTCTAACAACTTTTTTCTTTGGCCAAATATTTTTATTAAAAGTCTTTTTAGCATTAGTATTTTTTCTTATCACTTTCTTAATCTGTTTTTTAATCTGTTTTTTTGCTTTTTTAACAATAATTTGTTTTTTCTTTTGAACTTGTTTAATTTCTTTTACTACTTTATCTTTTTGCTTACTTATTATTTCTTTAGCTTTATTAATTTTCAAGTGTTTAAGTTTTTCAAGCTTTTCTTCCATATCTTGAAGTGTAGTTTTATCTTTTACTTCTTTCTTTTTTTCTATGTTTTTAATTGTTTGTTCCATTATCTTCTGATATTGATCTTCTATATTTTCATTATTAATAATTTTTTGTTCTATTTTTTTTTCTTTTTGACTTATAAAAGAATCCTCATTCTTATCATTATTTGTCAATAAACGAATACTAATGATTGTTAATAAAAATAAAATGATTAAAACTAAGCCTAAAAAAAGATATTTCTTTTTGTCACTTTTTGTAGCAGACTGATCAAGTAATAAATCATTTAATTTTTGCTCAGTATCTTTTGTTTTAGATTTAGAATTATTATATTCTTTAGTGGTGTTAATATGATTTTCCACTTCTTCAAGTTTATGTAATTTTTCTTCTAATTCATTTTTTTCTTGTTTGATTTGAACTTTTTTAATAAACTCTTCACCTTTAATTTCCAAAACTATACCTTTTAAAATAATACTTTAATAAAAGAAAGTATAGCTATACTTTCTTTTTATAGTATTAATATGTTGATTTATTATAGATTATAAAATCTTGAGTTAAAACTTTTAACTCTTTTTTTATTGTTTCTTGTAATGTAGTATTTTCAATGTCATCTAAGACATCACAAATTTTATTTGCAATAAGCTCAAATTCTTTTTCTTTCATACCTCGTGCGCTTAAAGCTGGACTTCCAACTCTAATACCAGAAGTTACAAAAGGAGATCTAGTTTCACCTGGAACTGTATTCATATTAACTGTAATTCCAGCATTTCCTAAAGCACTATCAGCTTGTTTACCTGAAAAATCTTTATTTAAAAAACTTACTAAAATTAAATGGTTATCACTTCCCCCACTAACTATATCATAGCCTCTTTTTATTATAACTTTTGCTAATACTTGTGTATTATTTATTACTTGTTGTGCATATTCTTTCCAAGAAGGATCTAATATTTCTTTAAATGCTACTGCTTTTGCAGCAATTACATGAATAAGTGGTCCACCTTGAAGTCCTGGGAAAATTGCTGAATTTATTTTTTTAGAAATATCTTCATCATTTGTCATAATCATTCCACCTCTTGGACCTCTTAGTGTCTTATGAGTTGTAGTTGTAACCACATGAGCATGAGGGAAAGGTGATACATGAAGACCAGCAGCAACCAAACCAGCGATATGTGCAATGTCTGCGAATAAAATAGCACCTACTTCATTGGCTATTTCTCTAAATCTTTTAAAGTCAATTTCTCTTGCATATGCGCTAGCTCCACAAATAATTATTTTAGGTCTTACAATTTTCGCAATTTCTAAGACTTTATCATAATTTATTCGTCCATCAAGTTCAACCCCATAATAAAAAGCAGAATAGTTTTTACCAGAAAAAGATGGTTTACTTCCATGTGTTAAATGTCCACCATGAGATAAATCCATACCTAATATTTTATCGCCAGCTTTTATAAGTGCTGCATAAACAGCACCATTTGCTTGGCTTCCTGAGTGTGGTTGTACATTTGCATAAGTACATTTAAAAATTTCACAAGCTCTGTTTATTGCAAGTTCTTCAACTTTATCAGCATATTCACAACCACCATAATATCTTTTATATGGATAACCCTCAGCATATTTATTTGTAAAAATTGAACCCATAGCTTGCATAACAGCAGGAGATGTAAAATTCTCACTTGCTATCATCTCTAAGTGATCACTTTGTCGCTCCAACTCATCTTCTAAAATATCAAAAATTTCTTTATCTGATTCTTGTAAATTTTTACTTGTAATATAGCTCATGTATTTCTCCTATTAAATTATAAATTAACTTTATTTAAAAAATCAAATAAAGCAACACAATACTGCAAACCTTTAATTATATATTATAATTTATAAAAGTGGAGAAATAATATCACTTTACTTAAAACTATAAAAATATTTTACCTTATTAATGTTCATGTAAATCTATTTCGTGTTTAATTACTTTCATAGCTGGAAATAATAACACATCTCTAATTGAATGTTGATTTGTTAATAACATAACTAATCTATCCATTCCTATACCTTGTCCAGCTGTTGGTGCCATACCATAAGATAAAGCATTTACAAAATCTTCATCCATTTCATGAGCTTCATCATCTCCCCCAGCTTCTTTGTTTTCACCTTGAGCTTTAAATCTTTGAAGTTGATCAAGAGGGTCATTTAATTCAGAAAAAGCATTTGCTATTTCTCTTCCTGCAATAAATAATTCAAATCTTTGTGTCAAATGTGTTTGCTCGTCATCTCTTCTTGCAAGTGGTGAAATTTCAACAGGATAATGAGTAATAAAAGTGGGATTTATTAATTTGTCTTCAACAAATTCATCAAACAATTCACCTTGTAATTGTCCCAAATTCATATTTTCATTTACATCAATTTTCTTTTCTTTTAAATAACTTATAATATTTTCTTTATTTTTAACTATAGGAGCAGGAATATTGCCAATTTCACTTAAAGAATCAATTAAAGTTATTTGACTAAATTTTGTAAAATCCACCTTAAACTCTCCATAAGGCAGCGTTGTTGGTAAATCTAAGTGTTCAAAAAGATATTCAAAATATTCTTTTGTTAAAATTATCAAATCTTTATATGTTTTATATGCCCAGTAAAATTCAATAGAAGTAAACTCAGGATTATGTGTTGCGTCCATGCCTTCATTTCTAAAGCATCTATTTATTTCAAATACTGCTTCAAAACCACCTACAATTAGTCTTTTTAGATATAGTTCAGGTGCAATTCTTAAATATCTATCAATTCCTAAAGCATTATGATGAGTTACAAAAGGTTTAGCATTTGCACCCCCTGCAATAGGGTGCATCATAGGAGTTTCTACTTCTAAAAAGCCTTTATTTTCAAAAAATCTTCTTGTTAAAGAAATAACCTTTGATCTAATATGAAATGTTTTACGAACTTCACTATTCATAATAAGATCTAAGTATCTTTGTCTATATCTTAATTCTTTATCTTGAATTCCATGATATTTTTCAGGAAGTGGAGAAATAGCTTTTGTTAAAATCTTTAAATCGTGAACATGAAGTGATAATTCACCTTTTTGTGTAATAAAAGGATAACCTGAAACTTCTATAATATCGCCAACTTCAATATTTTTTTTGAAAATTGTATTATAAAAGTCTTCTTTTAAGTTATCTCTTGCTACATAAATTTGTAAAAGTCCAGATTCATCTTCAATTTTAAGAAAACTTGCTTTTCCCATAAGTCTAAAAAACTTAATTCTTCCTGCAAGAATATAATGTCTATTTTCATCTCTTCTTTCTTGCGTTTGAAAAAGATCACTATTTACATTTATATATTTTGAAACACTTGTATTTCTTTTACTATCATTTGAGTAAGGATTTATTCCTAAGTCTTTTAATTTTTGTACTTTTTCTATTCTTTGTTGTATATATTTATTTTCAAACAATTTTATTTTCCTTATTGTTTTTCGTTATCAAAGTTTTCTACCATATTAGAACCTTCTTCTTTTTCTTCGCTTGAATTATTATCATAATTATTTATTTTTTTTTCAATACCACTCATTAATTGTGCTGTGTCTATTTTGACTATATAAGCCCCAGTTTCTAATAAATAAGGGTATAAAAAGGAGTCTTGTCCTTTTTCCTTCATAAGATTTTCTATAGTTTTTATTTGTGTTAAACCATAAGTAATAACAGCAAAAAATAAAAATATTTTTGCACTTCCAAAGGCACAACCAAGTATCCTATCAATGGTACTTAAACCACTAAGTTGAAATAATTTATTTATAAATGTTCCAATAACATAAGCTATAATCCAAAATCCAATAAATCCAAGTACAAAACCTATTAAACTAATAGTATGTTTATTTTCTAATGCTAGCAAGGGAGCTATAAGTTCACCTAATTGCACAGCAAATCTTGATGAAACAAAAATACCTCCTACTAGTCCAACTAGCGAAAAAACTTCTTTTACAAAACCAGAAAAAAGACCTTTTAACCCTAATAATACTGTAAGAGACAATACAACAACATCAAATATATTTAATGACTCCATCTTAGCTCTCCTTATAATTGAAGCACATTGTATCTAATTATCTTGAAATAGAAGTTTAATAGATTTTTTTATTAAAAATTAATTTTTTTTTGCTACAATTTAGCATGATAAAAAGATACCCAACTAAAACTATATATGTAGGTAATGTTCCTATTGGTGGCACATCTGCTATTTCTGTGCAGTCTATGACTTATACAAAAACTAGCGATATACAAGCAACGGTTGAACAAATAAAGTGTTTACATTTTGCAGGTGCTAATATAGTGCGATTAGCTGTTCCTGATGTTCAAGCTGCTAGTGCTTTAGAAGAAATTAAAAAACAAGTCTCTTTGCCTATTGTTGCAGATATACATTTTAATTATAAGTTAGCTTTAATGGCTGCTAAAAGTGTAGATTGTATTCGTATTAATCCTGGAAATATTGGGGATAAACAAAGAGTTAAAGAAGTGGTAAAAGCCTGTCAAGAAAGAAATATTCCTATACGAATTGGTATAAATTCAGGATCACTTGAAAAGCAATTTGAAAATAAATATGGTCAAACACCAAAAGGTATGGTCGCAAGTGCTGATTATAATATAAAGTTTTTAGAAGATTTAGGCTTTACTAATATTAAAGTATCTTTAAAAGCTAGTGATGTGCAAAGAACAGTACAAGCATATAGAGATTTAAGACCTATGAATAATTATCCTTTTCATTTAGGAGTTACTGAAGCTGGAACACTTTTTCATAGTACCATTAAATCCTCAATTGCTTTAGGAGCATTACTCTTAGATGGTATTGGAGATACTCTTCGTATTTCTATAACTGGTGAGTTAGAAAAAGAAATTGAAGTTGGAAAGGCTATTTTAAAAGATGTAGGTTTAGTAAAAGAAGGCTTAAACATCATATCTTGTCCAACTTGTGGAAGAATAGAAGTAGATTTGGTTGAAGTAGTAAAGAAAGTTGAAGAAAAAACAAAACATATCAAAGTGCCTTTAGATGTATCTGTTATGGGGTGTGTTGTCAATGCTCTAGGTGAGGCTAAAAGTGCTGATATTGCTATTGCTTATGGAAAAGGGTCTGGACTTATTATAAAAAAAGGTGAAACAATAGCTAAGTTACCTACAGATGAATTACTTGATAGGTTTTTAATAGAAGTTGAAAAAGAAGCTAACATAAGGCAAGAACTTGGATAGTATTTATAGAGTAAATATTGAAAGAGCTGTACTAAGCTCAATACTGTTTAATCCTGAAGAATTTGAAAATATTATAGAAGTTTTAAAAGCAAAAGATTTTTATCTTCTTGCTCATCAAAAAATCTTTGAGATTATGATTAATCTATATAATGATGATATGCCTCTTGATGAAGAATTTATTCGAAAAAGAGTTAATACAAAAGATCTTGATGATTCTATTTTAATAGAAATACTCTTAGCAAATCCAATTACAAATACAAGTGCTTATGTTAAAGAGATTAAAGATGCTTCTATTAAAAGAGAACTTTCTACTTTAGCAACTACCATTAAAAGAGTCTCAATTGAAGAAGATATAAGTGCAAATGAAGCCTTAGATACGGTACAAGGTGAACTATATAAAATATCAACTAACTCTATTAATTCAGAGTTAAAAGATATGGTGCAAATTACAGATGATACTTTATCTTATATTAAGAAGATGAAAGAATTAGGAAATAAACACTTAATTGGAGAGACTACAGGTTTTTATGATTTAGATAAAAAAACTACAGGTTTCAACGCTGGTGATTTAGTCATCATTGCAGCACGACCAGCTATGGGAAAAACGGCGCTTGTATTAAATATGGCTTTAAAGAATATAGAATTAAACAAAGGTGTAGTTTTATTTTCACTTGAAATGCCTTCTGAACAATTAATGCTAAGACTACTATCTGCAAAAACATCTATACCCTTACAAAATTTACGAAAAGGTGATTTAAATGATGAGCAGTGGTCAAGACTTACAAATGCTTTTGATGATTTAAGTACTAAAAAACTTTTTGTTGATGATGGAGGTAGTTTAAATATTAATCAACTACGCTCAAGAGTGAGAAAACTAGCACAAAATGAAGATAATAATATTTCAATGGTTATCATTGATTATTTACAACTAATGCAAGGAACTGGAAATAAAGATAGACATCAAGAAGTGTCTGATATTTCAAGAGGATTAAAACTTTTAGCAAGAGAGATGAAGATACCTGTAATTGCTTTGTCTCAATTAAATAGAGGTTTAGAAAGTAGACCTGATAAAAGACCCATGTTAAGTGATATAAGAGAATCAGGTTCTATTGAACAAGATGCTGATATTATTATGTTTGTTTATAGAGATGATGTTTATAAAGAAAGAGATGAGGCTAGAAAAGAAAAAGAAGCTAAAGATAAAGGCGATGAATATAAATCAAAATTTTTACACAAATCAGTAGAAGAAGCTGAAATTATAATTGGAAAACAAAGAAATGGTCCAATAGGCACAGTAAAATTAGACTTCCACAAAAACCTTACAAAATTTATTGATAAAGAAAATGACTCAAGCGCTCCAATAGAAACTATATATGAAAGTGTTGCTGATATTCAAAAAGAAACACATATTGAATTACCAGATATTATATAATATCTGATTTAAAAAATAGGTTGAAAATGATAGGTATAGATATAGTTAAAATTGACAGAATTACAAAGATGTATGAAAAATTTGGTGCTAAAGCATATGAAAGATTTTTAAGTAAAAAAGAAATACTTTTAATCAAATCACCTCAAACAGCAGCTGGTTTTTGGGCATTAAAAGAGGCTGCAAGTAAAGCAATAGGCACAGGCATTGGGAAAAAATGTAGTTTTCTTGATATAAAAATAAAAAAAAACAAACATAATGCTCCTTTACTAAAATATAAAAAAAGTCTTAGAAAAAAATATAATATAAAAAAATCTTTTGTTTCTATATCTCATGATAGTGGGCTTGCTATTGCAGTGGTTGTAAATATTTTAATAAAATAACATACTTACAACTAGATACTAAATATTCTTATTCCCATTTAAATTTAATATATATCTATTTTAATAAATTATTTCATTTGTGTTTTTGTATAAAATATCTAATTGAAGCAAAACCATAAGCTTTAGTTTGCATTATCTCACTTATTTGAGCTTGATTTATTATACCACCTAGGGCTATAATATCCATTTGATTATATGTAGATAATACTTTTTTTAACGCTTCAATGCCTTTGGCTTTTCCTTTTTTAGGACTAGTAAATATGGGTGAGTAAGTAATACAATCAACTTTTAATTTTAGGGCTTGTTTAATTTCCTCATCATTATGACAAGAAAGAATAGTAAAAAGGTTTAATTCTTTAGCTTTTGTTATGTCATTAAACGAAGAGCTAGGAAGATGAACTCCATTTGCTCCTAATTTTTTTGCTAGTTTATAATGAGTATTCAACAAAATCTTTTTTATTTTAAATTTTTTTGCTATTTCAATGAATTTTTTTGCTAGTTCCTCATAGTTTGTTGAAGTCTTATCTCTAAAACAAATAATATCAACATTAAAATTTTGTAAAACTAAGTTTAGTTTTGTCTCAAATATTTTTAAATCATTTGAATAATATTTTGGGTCTGTAATTAAATACCCAATAAACTCTTGCTTAGTTTTTTTACTCATTTATCTTATCCTAGCAAGTATATATAAATCAGACATAAAAAAAGACAAAGAGAAAATACTAATCTCTTTGCCTTTTTTAATTATAGAAATTTTCTACTTAGTGTTCTTCTTCTGCCATCATAACTGAACCTGCTATGTAAACATAAGTTAATATACTAAAAATAAATGCTTGTAATAAACCAAATGCAGTTAATAAGAAAAAACCAGGCAAAGGTAAAACCCAAGGTACTAGCATTAAAAGTACCATTAAAAACATATCATCACCTTTGATTGAACCAAAAAGTCTAAAAGACAATGATACAATTCTTGAAAAATGTGATATTAATTCAATAGGAAACATTAAAGGTGCAAGTATAGGCATAGGTCCCATAAAGTGTTTAAAATAATTAAAAAAGCCATTGATTTTAATACCCAAATAATTATAATAAACAAATACTATTAAAGCCAAAGCTAAAGTAAAGTTGATATTTCCAGTTGCTGATTCAAAACCAGGAATAATACCCATCATGTTGTTTACAAAAATTACAAGAGCTAAAGAACCTATTAATGGTAAATATATTCTAGCATTTTTCTCACCCATAGTATCAGCACCCATAGAAACAATACCACCAACAAATGCTTCCATTACATTTTGTGAACCAGTTGGTACTAGCTGAAGTTTATTTGTAGCTTTTCTAACAATATAAAATATAATCCCAATAGCTAAAATAAAGTGTGATAATATAAGCCATTCTTGTCCATGTCCACCAAGTGAACCTAAGAATGTAAATAGTCTTTCTTCCATTTATGTCCTTTTTAAAATCTTAAAATCAATGCCATTATAGTATTAGTTTTCTAAAAATCGTATGAATGAGTAGTAAATATAGTACAAAGTATGAAATTTACTTTGTACTATATTTTAAGTTATTGATTTTTAATATTTTTATTGTTTTATTACTCTTTTAAAATACATTATCTAGTTAATCCTGCATTATTAAACCAAGTATTATATATTTCATTATTCCAGAAATTTTGAAAATAAGATATTATATAGCTAATCTCTTCTTTATTTAATACATTTTTAAAAGCTGGCATTGTACCATCATAAAGTTGTCCACCATTTAATATAATTCTTTCTAATTGACTTTTTGGATGATGCCAAGCATGAGCAGTACCATTTAAGGGAGGAGGAGGATAAGTACCATCTTTTAAAGTTCTTTTCCAGTTTAAAGTTTTTTGTGCTTTTTTACCATGACAGGACGAACAGTTGTTTATAAATAATTTTTTTCCTTTTGTCACATCTTCTTGTGTATACCATCTTTCATTAAGGCTAGCTTTTTCTTGTGCAAATATATAAGTACAGAAAAATACAAGTATAAATAATATTTTTTTTAGCATCATATAATCTTTATATTTTATATAATGCTAAAAAATAAGCGATAGGATACAATCTTGTAATTAAAAATACAAGATTATATTTAGAAAGATTAATGAACATCTCTCCACTTACTAGCTTTCCATAAAAATGCCATGATAGCAAATACAAGTAAATATATTAAAAACTTAGGACCTAATTCATTTCTTTGCTCTTTTTTAGAATCACCTATTTCTTCCATATAAGCTACAACTTGTTCTTGTGCATCTTTTGTTAATCCAACTCTAGGCATTGCTGTACCTTCAAGATGTTTTTGTGGATCATTAATAAATTCATGTAAATATGATTTACTTCTTGATCTAATATATTGAGATAAATCTGGTGGAATTTTACCCATATATGTTTCAAGGTTTTCACTTGGTGTTATAGAATTCATAGTTCCTTTTTGCATATCAGCATATTTTATACCATGACATCTAAGACATGAATCAGCGAATACTTCTTTATTTGTCATAGTTTCAGGTGCTATACTTTTTAAATAAGCGACCATATCTGCTATTTCACTAGCTTTCATCCAATCATATTTTGGCATTGGATGAACTGCACCATCTTCATATTTATGTTCAACTTTTCCAGCTTTTGCAGGGTCTTTAATAAAAGCAGCTAAATAATTTTCATTATATAGTTTACCTGCTGTACTTAAATCAGGTGGTACAACACCATACGCTGCTGCTGAACTTGCATTGTCCATTACAGGAGGAAAGTTTTGAGATATTATAGAGTGACAAGCAGTACAATTAGCTTGTACAAGCGTAGCTCCATTTTTTGCATCACCTTTTAAATCTTTTAATCCATCAACATCACTAAATGTATAGTCTGCTGGTTCTACATGTGGATGCATTTGTGAGTGAGCAAAAGGTTCAACTCCTATATACATAATTAGAGTAAAGAATACTACAACTGCTAATATTTTTAATTCTCTCATTATTCACCCCTTCTTGAAGCATCTATTTTTGTAACAATAGGTAAGGCTAAAAATATAAGAATAAAACCAACGGCGGCTGCAAAACCTATCCATGTAAATATTCCCTCAGGTGGCAATTTACCACAAACGGTTAATACAATTAAATCAACAATCATAATCCAAAACCATATAAAAAATGCAGGTCTTTTATGTGCTGGTAAGATTTTAGGGTCTTTGTCTAAAAATGGTAATAATAAAAAAGCAACATTAGCAAACCCAAAAGCAGCTAAACCAATATCAAATGCTTTAACACCAGCTATATCAAAAAAGAAACCTCTTAATACTTCATATGACCATAAAAAATACCACTCAGGATATATATGAGCAGGAGTTACCATATTATCAGCTGGATCAAAATTCACAGGATCCATCGCAAAATTATAATGGAAAAATACTAAATAAAAATAAAATATTAGAAATACTCCAAGAACTGCAAAATCTTTTGATATAAATACAGGCCAAAAAGGTATAACTTTTGATTCTTTTTTATTTCCTGATAAATATTTTTCAGCTTCTAAATCATAATCTAATTCTTCTGATGTTTGATTATTTACATGAGGTATTCTAAGTGCATAAAAATGTAAACCTATAATTCCCATAATACTAATAGGTAATAAAAAAACATGTAGCATAAAAAATCGTGTCAAAGTAGCATCTGCTACATTAAAGTCACCTCTTATCCAAACTACAAGTGCGTCACCAATTAAAGGAATTCCACCAAATAAATTAGTAATAACCATAGCAGCCCAATAAGACATTTGTCCCCAAGGAAGCATATATCCAGAGAAACCAGCAGCTGAAAATGTCATAAATAACAACATTCCAGATATCCATACCATCTCACGACCTTGTTTATATGAACCATAATAAATTCCAGCGAACATATGAATATAAATTATAAGAAATATTACAGAAGCAGCAACACCGTGCATATGTCTAAATAACCAACCAAATGCAACTTCTTGCATAATAGTATAATTTACACTATCAAATGCTAAATTAATATCTGGTTTATAATACATCATTAAAAAAATACCAGATATTACTAATATTCCAAAGGTAGTAGCCAACAGTACACCCATAGCCCATAAAAAATTTATATCTTTTGGTATCCAATACTCAGTCATCATAACTTTATTGAAAGTTGTTGTATTTAATCTTTGATCAAACCAATCTCCTAAAGATTTTGCTTTTGTGATTTTTGCCATTACTACCCCTTATACTTGACTTGCTAGATAACTAGCAATTTTTTCATATTCTTCACCAGTTTCACCTAAAACAATAGTATTTCCTTTTAGGCTAAATTCTGGTAATTTAAGAGGTACAGGAGGAGGTCCAAATGTTTGAGTCCCACTTGAATTAAATGCTCCTCCATGACAGGCACATTTCCACATATCTTTTTTCCATGCAGGAATACAACCTAAGTGAGTACAAAGACCAATGGCAATAACAAATCTTTCATTATTAACGATCAAATCTCTTGGTGATTTCTCCATTTGTGCAGTTTTCTTTAAAATAAAGATAGGTTTTCCTCTCCATTCTACAGTTTTTGGTTTTCCTGCTTTTAAAGGCATTAAGTCTACACTTGTAAATCCACCAGCTAAAACACTAGGAAGAGGATCCCAAGCTCGTTTCATACCATAAAGCGATACTACACCACCAACTAGAGCAGTAGCTGCAAATGTATAACCTAGAAAATCTCGTCTATTTTTTTCATTAGACATTCATATTCCTTAATTTTGAAATTTTAGTAAGTATATAGATTTTTATCTTAAATCATCATAATACAAGTACTAGCTTAAGATAATATTACCTTTGAAGTTATCTTTTTACACAATAAAAAGGAAATTTAATATTTCTTTTTCTATTGAATCTTTATTTATTATATCTTTATGTTTTATAGGAGAGGTAAATAAAGCTTTTATATTTTTAGGCACTTCTATATTATATTTTTTCGATATTTCTTCTAAAGCTTCTTTATCTGAATAATTGTTATTATCATTATTTAGTGCATTTAATACCGTAGGTGAGAATTTTGTCCATTGTGCTGTTGAATAAATAATAGTTTTTAAATCTTTTTCTCTTAAGCTTTCAAATGGTTTCAGACAAGTTGCTGTATGTGGATCCATTATATAGTTTTTTTGTGCATATTTATTAATAATTTTTAAACCATAATCATCATCTGAATTAACTGCATCAAAATATTTTCTCAATTCTTTTGTTTGCTCTTTGCTCATAGAAAAAATATCATTTTGCTTTAAATCTTCCATAAATATTTTTGTTTGTTTAGCTCCAAATAAAGAATACAATATCCTTTCAATATTTGATGACTTTAAAATATCCATAGCAGGTGATTTTGTAAGTTTTAAATTTTTATTTCTTATATCATAAACACCTGTATTAATCCATTGGCTTAATATATCATTTTCATTTGAAGCAACTAATAATTTTTCAACTTTAAGTCCCATTTTTTGTGCATAAAATGCACCAAGTACATTTCCAAAGTTTCCACTTGGTACAATTAGATAAATTTTTTCATTATTTTTAATTTCATTTTGTTTTAAAAGTTGTATATATGAATGGAAGTGATAAATGATTTGAAATATAATTCTTCCAAAATTAACAGAATTTGCAGCACTTAACTTGATATTGTTTTTTTGAAGTTTATCATTAAACGTTTTTGATATAAGTAACTTTTTTAAAGCATCTTGAGCATCATCAAAATTTCCTTCTATTCCTATAACTTTTGTGTTTGTAGCATCTTCACAAACCATTTGTAGTCTTTGTACATCAGATGTCCCACCATTTGGATACAAACATACTACTTGAATATTTTCTTTATTTCTAAAAGTATTAAGAGCAGCAGGTCCTGTATCACCTGAAGTGGCTACTAAAATCAAATATTTTTCGTCTTTTACTTTTGCAAGAGAACTTAATATTGAACCAAAAGGTTGCAATGCCATATCTTTAAAAGCTCTCGTTGGTCCATGAAACTGCTCTTGAACGAATAAATTCTCTTCTATTTTAACAACAGGACAAGGGTTTAAAGGATTATCAAAATTATCATATAAATCCAAGGCTTTTTGTATTTGTTCATCATTTATATCTATATCAAATGCTTTTAAAATATCAAATGCCAATGCTTTATACGAAGTATTTATGTGCTTTTGTATAAAATCATCTTCTAGTTTTGGCAAATATTTAGGGACATAAAGTCCACCAAAGGATGCACTAGGGTTTAAAATAGCTTGACTAAAAGAGACTTCTTCCTTATGTTTTGTATCGTTCCCTCTTGTTTCTACAAAATTCATTCTTTACCTTTATATTGATTTTTTATTTTAACTAAAAAAAACTCATAATTTAATAAATATCTTAAAATAAATCATTTTTATTGTATACTTTTTTCATGAGATATGAAAATATGAGTTCTTTTATTGTTATGGATATTGTTCGTGAGGCATTAAAATATGAAGATACAATTCATTTTGAAATAGGTCAACCAGATTTAAATCCATCAATAAAAGTAAAACAGAGTTTACAAAAAGCATTAGATGAAAATAAGTTTTCTTATACCCAAAGTCTTGGTTTATTAGAACTTAGAGAAAAAATTGTAAAACATTATAAAAAAACTTATAATGTAAATATAGATACTTCAAGAGTTTTATTAACTCCTGGCACATCAGGAGCATTTTTAGTAGCTTATACTTTAAGTTTAAAATATAAACAAAAACTTGGACTTAGTGACCCTTCTTATCCTTGTTATAAAAACTTTGCACACATGTTAGATATCGATCCTATTTTTATGAATATTTCTAAAAAGAATAATTATCAACTACATGTGCAAGATTTAGAAAAACACAAAATTGACGCCTTACAAATTTCCTCACCTGCAAATCCTACGGGTAATATTTATGAAAAAGATAATTTAGAACAATTAGTACAGTACTGTAGTAAAAATAAAATCGCATTTATTTCAGATGAGCTTTATCATGGTTTAGTTTATGAAAAAGAAGCCAAAAGTGCATTAGAATTTTCTTCTGATGTGTTTGTTATAAATGGTTTTTCAAAATACTATTGTATGCCAGGACTTAGGTTAGGTTGGATTATAGTTCCCCAACATTTAAGTAGAAAAGCTGAGATAATAGCACAAAATCTTTTTATTTGCCCTCCTACCCTTTCACAATATGCGGCACTTGAAGCTTTTGATTATGAATATTTAGACTATATCAGAGATACTTTTAAGCAAAGAAGAGATTATTTATTTCAAGAATTAAATGATATTTTCACAATAGATGCCAAGCCAGATGGAGCTTTTTATCTTTGGGCTAATATTTCTAAATATTCAAATGATAGTTTTGCTTTTGCAAAAGAGTTATTAGACAATATTCATTTAGCAAGTACACCAGGTATGGACTTTGGAGAAAATAAGACAAACTTATATTTGCGTTTTGCATATACAAGAGATATAAAGCATATGAAAGAAGGAATTACTAGACTAAGGGAATATTTAAAAAATAGACCTTAGCTTATAGTGTAAATTAGCGAATTAAGTTTTAGTGCTTAATAAAAGAGCAACAGTAGTCTACAAGATAATTTACTCTTAGTGTGAACTTAGAATTTGCAGGTATTTCAAAAGAAGCTGGAGCTTTGTACTCAACCCAATCTAAAGCAGGTAACCTAAGTTCTAAAATACCAGATTGTATATCTAGTACTTCTTTATGTACAGTATTAAACTCATATTCACCAGGAAGCATAATACCAAGTGTTTTATAACTTCCATCATCAAAAAGTATACTTCTACCAGTTACATTACCATCATAAAAGATACTTGCAGCTTTTTCAATCGTAACATTTTTAAATTCTGCCATTCATTTTTCCTTAAAACTTATTATGCTTAATACTAGCATAATTTTTATTTGAAGCAAATATCTATTTTGAATTTGTTATAATTTATTATGAAATTTTTAAAATATGTGAAATTATAACTTATTATGCAAGGATATATAATAGATATTAAAGCTGTTAGAGATGATGACTTAATAGTTTTAATATTGACAGAAGATTATATTTATACAACATATAGGTTTTATGGAGCAAGACATTCTATTATTAATATAGGTTATAAAATTGATTTTGAGTTAGAATATAATACAAAAACATCAATCCCAAGATTAAAAGATGTTATACACTTAGGTTTTCAATGGATATTTGATAATGAGAAATTATACTCTTGGCAAAGATTTATAAAGTTATTTCATTTTCACTTTAAAGACATTGATAAAATTGATAGTTTTTATTTTAATGCCTTAGATGACTTAACACACAAGATGATAAAACAAAATTCTAAAAGAGCAATTTGCACGACATATATCAATTTCTTAGCATTTGAAGGACGCTTGCATACTCAATATAATTGTTTTTTATGTGATAAAGATATTATAAAAGACATATCTTTAGTGCGAAGTTTTATGCCTGTGCATTCTTTTTGTGCCTATAGTAAAACTTTAAACTTTACACATACAAAAGAACTTTTAGAAGAAAAAAGCCTTATAAATTTTGAAGATGATGATATCAATTATTTATGGGATATTTTACTCCAAGGCTTGTAGCCTTAAAGTTTATTCATCTAATAATTTATCTTGTAATTTTACAATAGCTGCTTTTATATATTTTGTATCAATGCAATATTTTTTAGCTTTATTTAAAGCTTCTTCAATATTTTTTTCGCCCAAAGGTGCGCTTACACAACAAACTGTTCTAATGATGTCCAACATTTGTGTCTTTTTTAAGTATTTCTCTTCACATTTTGAAATACTATCAACATTTTCAATTACTTTGATTAATTTCTCACTTAATTTCCAATGTGAAAATATTTTTGCTGTTATTTCTGAAGTACTTAATCCTACAATTTCTTTTTCTGCTTCATAAATTTTTTTACCAGAAATAATTAAATCTTTAAATTCTTTTTCTTTATCTAAAGAAATAATCAAATCAGCTAAAATAAACTTACCAGCTTCTTGTAATAATGCAGGCATTACTAATTCTTCTTTTAATTCAAAAGATACTTTTGAAAGCCAATATGTAGCAAAAGTAGTTGCCAAGGAAGAAGCTCTCATAAAATCTTCACTATTTATATCATAAGGCGATAAGTTCGTTTTTAACAAGTTTTGTATAGTTCCACCAATAGCAACTGAAATTGTAAAATTTGTTCCTAAAAGATGAATAGCCTTACTCGTAGTTTCAACCTTACTTCTAAAACCAAACATAGCTGAATTTGTTATCTTTAGTAAAGTAGATACGATTAAAGCATCTTTTTCTATAATTTTAACTAAGTCAAAAAGCTCTTTATCTGGGTCTTTTCTAAATTCTTCTATTTCTATAATAGTTTGTGGTAAAGGTGGCAAAGATTCAATTCTTTCTATAATATCATCAGTCATAACAAAACTCCTATTTTTTTAAATTCTATCTTAAATTTTATTTGTTTATAATTAATGATTATCTTTAAGTGAAAAAATAATATAATCATTTGTTTAATCAGACGGGAGATATTAAAGTGAAATTTGATATTTAGATATAGGTTTAAAATCAAAACGAATACTTATAGTTTGGATTTTTTTAATGAAATAAATAAAAAAGGAATAATATGAAAATAAAAACTTTAGGATCTGCTCTAGTACTTATGTCTACTTTAGGCTTAATATTAACAGGCTGTGGTGGTGGAGGTTCAAGTAGTAGTAGTAAAGCTGCTGTAGCTAATACAGGTGTTTTTGCAGATGCACCAGTAAAAGGTCTTACATATAAAACAGCAACACAAAGTGGAACTACAAACGATAAGGGTGAATTTAAATACATCACAGGTGAAAAAGTAAAATTTACCTTAGGTAAGAATCTTGTATTAGGAGAAGTAGCTGCAGAAAAACTAATCACTCCATATACTTTAGGAAAAAATACTATAAAAGATATAGAAATAAGTAATACAACTAAAAATATTGCTATGTTATTACAAAGTTTAGATGGTAATAGAGCAAATGATAAAATGTTAGATTTAAGTAAACTAAAAGAATTTACATTTGGTAAGAAAGTAAAAATAGGTGCTAATACAGATGATATTAAAAAAGAATTAACAAAATTATTTGGTCAAGATAGTTTCAAAGCACATAGAGATCCTACGGCAACAACAATAGTAGATGAAGTTTCTGCTCTTAGTACTATGAATGCTTATCTTTATGATCATCTTGCACCAGAAAGTAGTAATAAATTTGCTGCTAAGTGGTTAGAAGGTAGAACTTTATATATAGTTAGCTATTCTAGTCATGAAAAAGCTTGGGAGAAAAACAAATTAGTATTTGGTAAACCTAATGTAGCTCACAATCTTACAATCCATGAAAAAGATGAAGAAGAAAAAGCGACATGGTATATTGAAAATAATGGTGGTCATGGTTTCTTAGAAATCCTTGAGATGCATGGTGATGATAAGAATTATACAAACTATAAGATTGATAGTGCTAAAGATGGTAAGATTATTGCGACAGCAACATCAGCAGATACTCGATATTATGCATCTTGGACTCCCCAGAGACATAAAGCACATTTCTTTGAATCAGAAGCAAAAGCTGCTAAATTATTTAAAGATTTAACTAAATAATAGTTTTACATTATGTAAATACGAGTAATTTATAAACTACAAAATAGTCATAAAAGGCTATTTTGCAGTTACTTTAAGCTTTTATTATTCTCATAAATTATAATTTAATAAAAACTAAAAATCTATATCATTATTGATATCATCTTCCTCATTATTATCGTTTTCATCATTTTTATTATAAAAAAAGAAAGAAGCAATTAGTACAGGAATAAGAATCAATAAAAAAACAATAAGAAAGATAAAATCATCAAATGTGTCAAGCATACAAAACTCCAAATAATTTTTTAATATAGTAGCAAATTTTTGTAAAATTTTATATTTTATTTTAATTTTATTGCATTTTCGTTAATATAAACTTGACATAAACTTAATAAAGTATAAAAATTTTAGGGGTTTTCTTGTATGAAAAAGAATTGAATTCTATAAAAAAATCAAATCGTTTAAGAGCTAGAGAAGTCTTTGATAAAAACTTAATAGACTTAGCCTCAAATGATTATTTAGGTCTTTCTTCAAATAAAGAGCTTTTAAAAAAAGCTTATGAAAGAGTATTAAAAGAGCAGTATAACTCATCAAAAGCTTCAATGCTTGTAAATGGCTACTCTTTAATTCATAAAGAATTTGAACAAGAACTATGTAGGGTTAATCATTTTGAAGATGCACTAGTTGTAGGAAGTGGTTTTTTAGCAAATATTGCTTTAATTGAAGCTTTAGTTAGAAAAAGTGATATTTTATATATAGACGAATATTATCATGCTAGTGGTATTTTTGCTTCAAAAGTCTTAAGTAAAAGTCAAGTAATTGTATTTAAACACAATGATATAAATGATTTAAAAGAAAAATTTGAAAAATATAACAAAAATACTAGAAATATAATAGCAATAGAAGGTGTCTATTCTATGAATGGAGAACTATCTAATATAGAGATTTTTGAATTTGCTAATAGTAAAAATGCTTTATTGATAGTTGATGAAGCACATTCTTCTGGTGTCTTAGGAAATAATCTTTTAGGTATTTTTGATTTGTATAAAATAAAAGTACAACAAAATCATATTAAGATGGGAACACTAGGAAAAGCGTATGGAAGTTATGGGGCATATATCTTAGCAAGTAAGGTTATTATAGAATTTTTACTTAATAGATCTAAGGCAATTATTTATACAACAGCCCCATCATTATTTGACATAGCATTAGGACATGAGGGTTTGAAATATATTTTAAACAATAAAGAAGTATTAAAATTTAAAATCAAAAATAATTTAAATATTATAGAAAAATATTTAAATATAAAATCATCTAGTTTAATTATTCCCATTGATGTAGGAAATAACAAAAAAGTTATCGAAATACAAAATATTTTAAAAGAAAAAGGTTTTTTATTAGGTGCAATTAGACAGCCCACAGTTAAAAGTGCTATAATGCGATTAATAGCAAAAATAGATATTAAAAATCAAGACTTAATCACTATTTGTAAAGAATTAACAAAATTATTAGACAAAGAAATAAAATGAAATTATCACAATTAATACAAGGACACACGAAGTTTAAAGAAGAAAGGTTTCCAAAGCTAGAAAAAGAATTTGGACATCTTGTAAAACAAGGTCAGCACCCAAAGATTATGTTTATTGGTTGTTGTGATTCAAGAGTTACTCCTGATTTAATGTTAAGTACAAAACCTGGAGATATGTTTATTTTACGAAATGTCGGAAACTTTGTACCTCCTTATGTTTATGATGAAGAGTTACATGGCAATGCTGCTGCTATTGCTTATGCAGTTGCTGTTTTAAAAGTAAAACATATCATAGTTTGTGGTCATTCACATTGTGGGGCTTGTGAAAGCTTGTATAAAGATATACCTAACAATGAGTCTTTAATACATATAAAAACATGGTTAAGCTTAGGATTAAAAGCAAAAGAGAAAACATTGGAAGAAAATAAGTTTACAACAAAAGAAGAAATGTATAAAATTACAGAAAAATATTCTGTAATTTCACAAATGAAAAACCTATTAACTTATCCTGATATACAAAAACGCTTAAAACTAGGTGCTATTAAAATACATGCTTGGTATTATGAGATAGAAACAGGAGATATGAGCTTTTATGATAAAAATGACGATACATTTAAAGCACTTAATGAATATATAATATGAGTGAAATAGCCAAGCGAAAAATTCCTAAGAAATATATTTTTGTTATGTTTATATTAGTAATTTTAGGCTGTTTTGTTTATTATATAATTAATGTTACAAGAGAAGCAAAAGTCACACAGATATTGTATGATTTAGGATACACAAGTATAAAAAATGTTCAAGTTGTTAATAGAACATATGTTGAAAATAAAGACACAAGAAGAAGAGGTGTTTCTTTTAAGCTATTGTTTTTTGATAATAATGCACAAAAAAATTGTATAGGTTTTGTGTATAAAAATAATTCAAAAAAATATGAGCAAAATATAGATTGCACTTTATAAAATAATATAGAACAATAATAGGATAATAAATGAATTTAATTGATAAATTAGATAATAATATAAGATTAAACTATGAAGAAGCCATTAAGTTATATGATTTAGATATATTCACTCTTGCACATTATGCAAATAAAATAAGAAAAGATAAGCATCAAAATAAAACATATTTTAATATAAATAGACATATTAATCCTACAAATATATGTAAAGATGTTTGTTTGTTTTGTGCATATTCTTCAAGTAGAAAAAATCCAAATCCTTATACTTTAAAACATAAAGAAATTCTGGATATTGTTGATAATTCTGTGCAAAAAGGAATTAAAGAGGTGCATATAGTATCTGCTCATAACCCTGATACTGGATTAAATTGGTATTTAGACATATTTAAACAAATAAAAGACAAATATCCCCATATTCATATTAAAGCTTTAAGCGCTGCTGAAATACATTTTTTAGCACAAGAATACAATCTTTCTTATGATGAATTATTAGATAAGATGATTGAAAATGGCGTTGATTCTCTCCCTGGTGGTGGAGCTGAGATTTTTGATGAAAGGGTGCGAAAAAGAATTTGTGGAGGCAAAGTCACAAGTGAACAATGGTTGGAAATACATAGACTTTGGCATGAAAAAGGCAAACAAAGTACGGTTACTATGCTTTTTGGACATATAGAAAGTAGAAACAATAGAATTGATCATATCTTAAGAATAAGAGATTTACAAGATATAACAGGAGGTTTTAATGCTTTTATACCTCTTGTGTATCAAAAAGAGAATAACTTTTTAAAAGTAAAAGATTTTTTAACAGGACAAGAAATTTTAAAAACCATAGCTATTTCAAGAATCTTACTTGATAATGTTAATAACATAAAAGCATATTGGGTAACATCAACTATAAAATTAGCACTATTAGCTCAAGAATTTGGTGCGAATGATTTAGATGGCACTATTGAAAAAGAATCAATTCAAAGTGCCGCAGGGGCAAGTAGCTCTAATGGTATGAAAGTAGAGGCTTTAGTTGCATTGATTAAAAATTCAGGTTTTAAAGCAGTTGAAAGAGATTCTATTTATAATGAAGTTAAAGCTTGGTAGAACTTATAAAATAACCTACCTTAACTGATGAAATTGTAAAATAAATTCTACATCAATGCCATCAGGTGTTTTTACAAAACTTAAAGGATAGCTAATATTTATAGAATATAACTCATTATTTAAAGTATTGATTATATTAAAAAACTCCATTGGATTTTTGATTAATATATTCACAGCATAGTTAAAAGTAATAATTTTTGACTTAAAACTTGATTTAAAGTTTATAACTGTATTTTTAGGAAATAACATTTTTAATTGTTCCGTAACAGTTATTATAGATATAAATTCATTTTTATTATAAATATCTTTATAATCTTTAAATTTTGATATTTTTTTAATCCTTAAGTTTTCATTTGTAATTACTGCTTTTAGAATTGGTTTATCTTTATAATCAATATAAATATGACTAGTTTTATAAAATTCTAAAAAACTTTCTTTCATTGTTTTTACAAAAATATTTTCATTTAATAAATTAGTAACTAATTTTAAACTATTAACTTTTAAAGACAATTCTTTTAGCAAAACATTATAAGGAATTATTTCTAAAGATTTTAGTATTCTTTGTGAGATAATTTCATTTTTATCTATATGATCAGGTAATTGTACAATATGTGTAATCACACTAGTACTTACACTTTCTTCTTTTACTTTTGGTATATTGTCTTTAGCAATGGAGATAAAAAGATAAATAGATAAAAACATTATAATAGCAATAAAAGTATTTAATACTATCTTGTTAAGTTTTGTATTATGTTTTTTTCTAGCCTTTATAAAGCTTTTTTTAGGATTTGTATATTGTGTTAGTTTGAAAAGTTCTTCATCTATATGAATATAATTATATTCAATATTTATCATTAATTCTTCATTCATTTGACGCACTTGTTCATTGTTAAAATGCTTGATTGTATATAAAATAGATATTTTTTCTATAAAAATATTTTTAGTTTTTTTATAAAAGTTTTCAATAGTACTTTGGAGCATAAGAGAAAACTCTAAAGAATATATCTCATCAAAAAGTTTTTGACCTAAAATATCATTATCATAAAATTTTGTCTTTTTTATATCTTCAAATGCAGTAAAAGTAAGAATTTTACTAAAAATAATATTTGATTTTTCACCTAAGATAAATATAAACGCTTTTGTATTAAGTGTAAGAATTAATAATTCGTTTGAACAAATATTCTCTTCTATATATAAATTTAAAATATGAAAAGCTGAATATATATAATCAATACCAGTTTTCTTAAAATAATTTTTTGTTTCAAATAGTCTAGTTTTTAATACAGCAATGCTATAATCATTGTTTAATTTAAGTAAATCATAGTTTTTATCTTGATTTTTAAATTTTAATAAATTTGTTTTGTGTATGAGTTTTGTTTCATCATCAATTAATAGTGTTGTTATATATACTTGGTCAATATTTCGTGATAATGAATTGATTTTTTGTGCAATATTTTTCTCTAAAATATCATTTTTTGCTAAATATGTATTATTTTCTATTTGTATAGGAATTTTATTAATAATCTTTTTGTATGCAATTTTTAATTGAATATTATATTTAAGTGCATTTATATATAAAAAGTTTTTGCTAAACATAAATTAATCAGACTTTATTTTAAACTATTAACTAATAGTTTATTTTTAATCAATTCTTTTGAATCAGCCAAATTTAGATTTGCAATGCAAAATGGTTCAGAAATATAAAAATCTATTGTTCCAAAAGGTTTAGGAATAACAAATTGATCCCAAGATTTTAACTTCCAATATCTTTTAGGAATACAATTTAATGCGATAATTCTAGTATTTGTTTTGTGTGCAATAGCAATTATACCTTTAGCTACAGAATATTTTGGACCTCTTGGACCATCAGGTGTGATTGCCACATCAACGCCATTTTTGATTTCTTTTATTGCATTTAATAAAGCTCGTATTCCACCTTTTGAAGAAGAACCTTGAATATCTAAAACACCTAAGTATTTACAAACTTTTCTGATAATTACTCCATCTTTGTGTTGGCTTACGATTACTTTTATATTTCCATTTTTTCTAAATTTTCTATAATTTAATGCTTGCATCAATAAATCACCATGCCACATAGCAACAAGTAAAGGTTCTCTCTTCTCATCTTTACAATGGTGAAACTTTTTTTTTGATGTTAAATACACAAATCTTACAAATAGTTGTAAAAAAAATGGCAAAATATTTGTAAGGATATATATCTTAAGCATTTTCATAGTTTTAATACTTCTGCTTTTAATGAAGTTCTACTTGCACTTATGATTTTTACTTTAACAATTTTACCTAAAAGTTCATCACTACCTTTTACAAAAACTTGACAAAGGTTATCAGTAAATCCAGACACTTCACCATTTGCTTTTAAATTTTCAAATAAAACATCTACTATTTTATCAATATTAGAGTGCATTAATTCAACTTGATGAGTTTTATGTAGCTCAATTACTTGTGTTAATCTATTAGAAGAAGTTTTATCATCAATTGCTTTATCTTCTAGTTTAAGAGCTGATGTATTTGGTCTTGGCGAATATTTGAAATTATAGATTTGATCAAATTTAACTTTTTTCATAACATCAATAGTATCTAAAAAATCTTCATGGCTTTCACTTGGAAAACCTACAATAATATCTGTTGTAATTCTTACATTTGGAACTTTGTTTTTAATTTTTTCAACTCTATTTAAAAACCATTCTTTGCTATATCCTCTTTTCATAACTTTTAGTATTTTACTTGAGCCACTTTGTAGTGGTATATGAATGCACTTTGCAATTTTGGGATTTGTTGAAAATTCTTCAATGAACTCATCATCCATATGTAAAGGGTGGGGAGAAGTAAATCGAATTCTTTCTAATCCCTCAATTAGAGATATCTCTTGTAAAAGTTTAGTAAACGAAGTTTTTTGTCTTTTATCAGAAAATCTTCTTCCGTAAGAGTTTACATTTTGACCTAAAAGCATAACTTCAACTACACCACTTTGAACATCTTTTTTTATCTGCTCTATTATCATCTCAGGTGGAATAGATATCTCTTTTCCTCTTGTTGCTGGAACTATACAATATGCACATTCTTTATCACAACCAATTGAAATATTAATATTTGTTTTAAATCTTGATGTATGACTTGAAGCAAAGTCATAAGTTGATTCATCATTATCAATGCTAATTTCAACGGCACCTTTTACATCAATGACATCTTTGATTTTAGAAATATTACGCGCACCTAATACAAAATCAATATAAGGAGCTCTTTTTATAATATCTTTACCTAAATGACTTGCTGTACATCCACAAACACCTATTTTAGCACCTTTTTTTTTCTTACTTCTAAACTGACCGAGTTCAGAAAAAAGTTTTTGAACAGGCTTATCCCTTACAGAACAAGTATTAATTATAATTAAATCTGCTTCTTCTATTGAAGTTGTTACATTATAATTCTTATGCTTTTTAAGCTCTTCTGCTATATGTACACTATCTGTGTCATTCATTTGGCAACCAAGTGTTTTAATAAATAGTTTTTGACTTTTCATTTTTGACATATAATATATCTTTGCTAGTTATAAAACATGCACTTCATACATATATTCATCATCAGATAGACCATATTTTACTTCTCTAAAATAAACATTAAGATTATCATCTTCAAGAGATGTTACTAATTTCATCATATCTTTATGTGAGTTTTCTTTATCAAAATAAAATATTTTTTCACCTTCTTTAGATAGTTTATCTTTTATATCTTCCAATTGAACTTTTTGTGGTTTATCTTTTAACTGTGTTCTTGCAAATAATAATTCCATATACTAGACCTTTGTATTTTAAATGACTAATATTTTAACTAAGTATCTCTTTAATATGGATAAAAGAACTTTTTCAATAAAATACAAGTCTTACACATTGATAATCAGCAAAATCACATTTCAATGTTAAAAAAAGGGTTAGAATGGATAAAATTATAGATATCTTAGATTCTATTGCATACGAAAAAGGTCTAAAAATAGAAGATGTTGAAAATGCTTTAAAAGAATCTTTAGTAAAAACTGCTGAAAAGATGGTAGATTATACTTTAATATTTGATGCAGAAATAGATAGAGTAAATAAGAAATTAAAGTTATTTCAAAAAATTGAAGTTGTTAGTAAAGATGACAAACGCCTAGATGAAAATGCAGTTGATGAATATGATAATATTTTAAATAAAGAAAACTATATTATTTTAGAAGATGCACTAGAAATTTCAGATAATTTAGAAATTGGTGATTTTATGCACTATGATTTAGAGTTTGAAAATATGGGAAGAAATGCAGCTACGATATTGCATAATAATTTTGAATATAAATTGCAAAGATTTTTAGAAGGAAATCTTTTATCAAAGTATCAAAATAAAATTGGACACACTATTAGTGGACGAGTTACAAGAATAGATAAAGATGATAATACTTTTGTCGAAATTGGAGAAGTTAAAGGTCTATTGCTTAGAAAAAATAGAATTAAAGGTGAATATTTTAAAATAGGCGATACGGTAAAAGCAGTTGTAAGAACTGTGGGTATCAATAAAAACTATGGTTTAATAGTTGAGATATCAAGAACTTCGCCAAAATTTTTAGAAAGCCTTTTAAGATTAGAAGTATTAGAATTAAAAGATGACATTTTAACTATTGAAGCTTGTGCTAGAATTCCTGGAAGTAGAGCTAAAATAGCAATGAGTTCAAGTGATATCAATGTAGATCCCATTGGTTCTGTTGTTGGAGTAAAAGGTGTTAGAATTACAGCTGTTTCCAAACAGTTAAATGGTGAAAATATTGATTGTGTTGAATATTCACCAATTCCTGAGATGTTTATATCAAGAGCATTATCTCCTGCACTTATCTTAAGTGTAAAAGTTGAGCGACCAATACAAGGCAATGAAAGAGGAAAGGCTATAGTTACTATTAATTCTGATCAAAAATCAAAAGCAATTGGTAAGGCTGGTTTAAATATAAGACTAGCATCAATGCTAACAAAATTTGATATTCAATTAGAAGAAGTTGATAGCCCAAGTTTAGATGCAAACGGAGAAGTTATAGAAAAACAAACTGACACTGCAAGTTTGGAAGCTTTATTTAAATAAATGATACAAATATATGATTCAGTTTGTAAACATAAAATAAAATTTGAAGAAATTTGTAAACAAAAAGTCAAAATATATATATGTGGACCAACTGTTTATGATTCTTCACATTTAGGTCATGCAAGAAGTGCTATTGCATTTGATCTTCTTCATAGAATGTTCAAACAAAATAATTTTGAAGTAATCATAAGCAAAAATTTCACAGATATTGATGATAAAATCATCAAAAAAATGAATGAAAAAAATCTAAGCTTAGAAGAAATTACAAATAAATATATTAATGAATATAAAGATGATATGAAGAATTTGAATATTTTAGAAAACTCCTTAGAACCAAAAGCTACTGAAAATATAAGCATTATGCTTGATATGATAGACAAATTACTTGTAAAAGATATTGCATATATCATTGACGATGGTGTTTATTTTGATATATCAAAAGATGATAAATATGGCAGTATTTCTCATAAAGTGAATGAAGAAAATTCTAAATCAAGAATAGCAAATAATATACAAAAAAGAAATCAAGCTGATTTTGCCTTATGGAAATTTGAAAAAGCAAACGATACATCATATAAAGCAAGATTTGGAAAAGGTCGTCCAGGTTGGCATCTTGAATGCTCTGCTATGATTGATAAACACTTAGCATATAAGAATGAAGATTTTCAAATTGACATTCATTGTGGGGGTGCTGATTTATTATTTCCACATCACGAAAATGAAGCAGCACAAACTAGATGTTCAACAAAACAAAATCTAGCAAAATATTGGATGCATAATGGTTTTGTACAAATAAATAATGAAAAAATGAGTAAGTCTTTAGGAAATTCATTTTTTTTAAAAGATATTTTAAAATCATATAAAGGAGAACTTATAAGATTTTATTTATTAAGCTCACATTATAGAAGTGATTTTAATTTTAGTGAAGAAGATTTGTTGTCTTCGAAAAAAAGATTAGATAGATTATATAGGCTAAAAAAAAGAGTTTATTTGATATCTTCATCAAAAATAAATAAATTATTTTTTAAAGATATAATGTCTTCTTTAAATGATGATTTAAATTCTCCTAAAGCACTTGGTATTTTAGATGAATTTATAACAAAATCAAATGAACTTTTAGATAAAGACAATAAGAACAAGAATGCTAAAAAAGAAATACTAGCATCTTGTGAATTTATAGAAGAGGTACTAGGTATCGGTTTTATGGATGCTTATGAATATTTTCAATATGGTATCAATGAAGATATGATTTTAGAAATTAAAAATCTAATTAGTAAAAGAAATGAAGCAAAAAGAAATAAAGATTTTTTAAAATCTGATGAAATAAGAGATGAGATTTCAAAGCTTGGAATTTCTATTATGGACACAATAGATGGTGTTGTGTGGGAAAAAGTATAATATTTTAAAATAATATTTGGAGTTGTGATGTCATATTTTCCTTTATTTTTAAATTTTAATCATAAAAAAGTACTACTTATTGGTGCAGGAAAAATAGCTTATGAAAAATTAGTCCATTTGTTAGATTTCACAAAAGATATTACGATAATAGCAAAAACATTTAATAAAGATATTGAAAAACTAATAAAAATAAATCATTTAGAATATATACAAAAAGAATATAGCAATAATGATATAGAGCCTTATGATATAATTATAGTTGCTATTGATGATATCATTTTACAAAAAAGTATATATATCGACTCTATGAAGTATAAATGTTTATGTAATTGTGTAGATCTACTTGAGTGTTGTGATTTTATTTTCCCTTCTTATATTAAAAAAGACAATTTAATTATAGCAATTTCTACATCAGGAACATCACCTGCTTTTGCAAAACACTTAAAACAATATTTAAACAATATCATTCCAAATTCGGTAGTTGCTTTTTTGAAAGAAATGAAAAATTTAAGAAAAACTTTACCAAAAGGTAAAGAAAGAATGTATTTTTTAAATAAAAAAGCTCAAAATTATATTAAAAAATGGGACAATAAAAGTAATAATAATGATAAATATATTAAGTAGGAATAAATGAAAGAAAAGTTAAAAAATATTTTTTTATTTAAAGATTTATGTGATGATATATTAGAAGAAATTGAAAGTTTTTCTAGTATTGTGCATTTAGAAAAGGGTAATATTCTTTTTTATGAAGGTGACGAAGCTAAAAATATATATTTTTTATATGAAGGAATTATAAAACTATATAAGACATCATCTTCTAATAAAGAAATAATAATGAAATACTTTACTCCAAATGAATTAATAGCAGAAGTAGCAAACTATGAAAACATACCATATCCTGCTAGTGCTGAAGCATTTACAAGTGCAAAAATAATAAAAATAAATTTTAAAAAATTAGAAAAAATTATTTTTTCTGATGTAAAGATATCTTATCAAATTCAAAAATCACTAATTAAAAAAATCAGAACTTTAGAAAATGTAATATCTTCATATTTAGTATTAGATTCAAAAGAAAGAGTGGCTAAATATATTTATGAAAATAGTGAAGATTTTTTTCATACAAAACATATTTTAATTGCACAGATTTTAAATATGTCGCCAGAAACCTTATCAAGAATTTTAAGAGTTTTTAAAGATGAAGAAACAATTGATATGAAAAATAAAACTATTAATAAAGATGCTTTACGTAATAATTTTATTTAATTTGGATTTTACTTAAGCGTCATTCTTAAACGTTATTCTTAAACCATTGTATTTGTGCGTGTAAGTTTACAACTTCTCCTATTATTAACATTGAAGGACTTTCTAAGTTTTTAGATTTTTCTACTATATTTTCTAAAGTACCTATGATAACTTTTTGTTGCATTGTGGTACCTTTTGATATAACAGCACAAGGGCAGTTCTTGTCTTTACCCAAAGAAATCAATTTATGGCTTATAAAAAGCAGATTATGATATGACATTAAAAAGATAATTGTCTCATCATTTAAAAAACTTTCCCATTCTTTTTTACTAATGTTATTATTTAACATCTTATGCCCTGTTACAATTCTAAGTGAGCTTGAAACTCCTCTATGCGTAACAGGAATACCTGCATAAGCTGGTACTGCAATAGCAGATGTAATACCTGGAATAACTTCAAATTTTATACCTTTTTTAGCCAAATATATAGCTTCTTCAGCACCTCTTCCAAAGACAAAAGGATCTCCACCTTTTAATCTGACAATAGTTTTATAAGTTAAAGATGCCTTATAAAGAATCTCATTTATTTCATCTTGAGGAATGATGTGCTTTCCATCTTCTTTTCCAACATAAATTTTTTTGACATTTTTCTTAGCAAGTTCTAGGATTTTAGGATTTGCTAATCTATCATATATGATAATATCAGCTTTTTTTATTATTCTTAATGCTTTTATTGTTAAAAGTTCTATATCTCCAGGACCAGAGCCTGTTAAGTATACGGTAGCCATTGATTTTATTTTTCCTTATTGTTACTAAATTGTTACTAAATTGTTACTAAATATATTAAGATTTTAACTTTATTTCACTTGATTTAGTTTAAAGCAAACAATTACATTTGATATTCACTAATAAAATATAAACTAATCATAAAAATATACACAATTTTGCCCATAGGTATAGCCTTGTTTTAAATACTTTCTAATATAATAATCTTATCTATATTCTTATATTATAAAGATACTTCTAGTGTATAATATATTTAAAAAAGATTACAAAACAGCTGTTATTACAATAGATAGTCATTTATTAGGCGATAAAAGTATAAGTACTCTTAGAAAAAATAATAGGGAAAACCCTATTATTAAGTCTTAAATTTAATTTTAAACTAATGTGTTATTTTAGATTAAAAATTTGTAGTTCCAAAACCCATAACTTGTAAACGAGCAGAACCACTTCTTACATTTTTACCTACTTGTGCTTTTATTTTTGCTTGGTTTATTTTTAAAGTTTTATCTTCTGTATCTAAAAAATAACTTGATAAATCAAAAGTTTTACTAGCTGCCTTATTATTATCATCAACTCCATTTATTACAGGAAGAACTGAAGCTGTAAGTATACTACCTTCAACACTGATTGTTACTTTAACTTGTACAGTAGACTCTAAAAAGTTTATATTAACATTTTCATGAATAAGAACCATTTCAGAACTTCTAGGAATAAGTCTTTCATCAGCATTATTATTCCATGCATACATACTAATTTGCTTAGCTTTTATATTTATACCAAAAGATATACCTTTTCCACCCCCAACATTTTCCAAGGAAGCTTCAACTACACCTTTTGCAACATTAGACCTTGTACCACTACTTCCTTTTACTAATTGAACTATTGCACTTATTTCTTTTTTTGCCTTGCTAAAAGACACTCTTGCATCTGCTCTTGATCCTAAAGAATTGGCATGATATGCATTAATTTTTATTTGTCCCTTAGATACATATGCATTATTACCATCAACTTGAAATTGGCTTTCATATTTATCATGCTCTTTTATATTTGTCCATTTATGTCCTAAAGCATAAAACTTTGAGTTTTTAGTTTTTAAGTGATTTATATGAGATTTTATTTTTTCTTTTATTGCATCTCTTGCTTTATCATTATACAAAGTATCAATTAGAAATTTTTTTAAAGGTGATATTTCACCTTTCCATACAGCCAAAGAACCACTCTCTTTTTGAAATACTGTAAAAATAGTATGTTGAAATTCATCATCAAATGAAGCATTTGGTTTTAACATTAAAATGTCTTTCCCCCGTACATTTGTAATATTCCAAGTACCATTTATACTTCCATTAGATGATAATAACTTACCCTTTGTTTGTCCATTAGTACATTTTTCAAAAAAATACTTAGTATTACCTACTCCAAAATCATTTTTATTTTTATTTGTTCCACAATGATTAGCTTGTGTGATTAAATCATCAAGTGTTGTAAATGAAGTATATTCATGCGAACCATCATTATATAGTTTATATGAATGGGTATTTGTATTTATAAATTTATATGAATATGATACAGCATCACTTGGCATACTTACATCTAAATTTAAATCTTTCATATGAATTGTTTTATTTGATATATCATTTTTTGATACAAGGATTAATTTACCATTAACGTCAGATAAATATATTACATTGTTCTTATCAATAGTATAAGAAGATGTTGGAGTTTCTTCTTTCCATCCACTAGATGTTAAAATATAATACTGATAATTTATATTTTCTTTTTCCCAAGATTTATTTTTAAATTCATATACATAATCCATGATTAATTTTTTTTCTTTAAAATCAAGTTTTGAATATTGATATTTATTATTATAGTTATAAAAATTAAAAAGTGTTAACTTCTCACTTGGAGCAAGACCTTTACTAGCACCTAAAACTTTTTCTCTTTCTTTTTCTTCCTTCTTCTTTGTATTTTGTTTTTCCTTATAGGTATCAATTGCCGTTTTTATTTCTTTAAACTCAGAATTAGTTTTAATTAATTCATCTATTATTTTAAATAAATTTTTTGCAGATACTATAGGCACAGTTGATTTTGCTAATTTAGTAGCTAAAGAACTTGCTCCTGAAACACCTAAAGATTTTAGTTTACTTTCTATTCCTAATTTTCTTATTTCATCTTTTGATGTTGTAAATATTTTAGAATCTTTTTCAATTGCTACTATACTTTCATCATTTTCAATTTTTTCCACTTCTTTTTCAATCAAAGTATTTATTTTATCTAATAAATCGCTTGTATCCTCATTTGCTACTTTTTGCATATTATCAAAAATTAAAGCTATATTAGAAGAAAGGGTTTTAAAGTTTGATTTTTTATCTTCTGGTGCTAGTGCATTAATAGTATTATCTACTAAAGCACTGACCCCTAGTTTTTTACTATCTTCGTTTTCAGCTTTTAAACCTTCAATTTTTGTAGCTATTGTATCTAAAACTTTTTCTAATTCTTCTTTATATGTAGTGCCGCTATTATTATTAGCATCTGCTAAGGCTTCAGATATTTTTTGAATTTGCAAGGCTACTTTATTTGCTTTTTTAGCATCAGTAGTACCTTTGTTTTCTATAAAGTCAATATTAGTATCTTCTATTCCTAATACTTTTTTTACAAGATTTTCTTTTGCTTTTATTAGTTTTTCAATTTCATCTTCACTTGCATTTGTTGTTAACTCTTTTGAAAGTATTTTTGAAACTAAAGTACTAATCGGTGTTATATTTATCTTTTTACTTGAATCTTTAGGTGATTCTAGGATACCTTTAAATTCTTTTCCTGTATCAATATCAATTCCACCAGTTGATAATAAAGGAGCAATATTATAGTTTTTATGATTTAAATGTTCTGCTTTACTTATAACTAGTTTATAATCTTTAGTCTTACTTGTAGTTGATGGCTCATCTATATCACAAGTTGAATTTAGATTTAAATCTAAACAAATCTTTGCACCAAATATATACCCATCAATTGGTGTGATATCATATTCTTTAGTAATAGATTTTGTACTACTACCTCCACTTCCACCACAAGCTACCAACAAAGCAACAAGTGATACAGACAAGACTGTGTTTTTTACAACATTTTTATACATGAAAATCCTTTTTGATTATTTGATTATTTGATTATTTGATTATTTGATTATTTGATTATAACCAAATAACTATTAAACTTAAGTCATTTTAAAGCTAAGTTCTTTATTTATACTTGAAAAATAATTATGCCATCTATAAATAAAAAATAGCAAAATTCTTAGTATATACTTTATGATATAATACAATAAAAACAAGGTAACAAATGAACAAATGTGGATATGTATCAGTTGTAGGTCGACCAAATGCAGGGAAAAGCTCACTATTAAATTGGCTTGTTGGTGAAAAAATTGCGATGGTTTCACACAAAGCAAATGCTACAAGAAAAAGATTAAATATTATAGTTATGAATGGTGATGATCAAATCATTTTTGTTGATACTCCTGGTTTACATGAGACTGAGAAGTTATTGAATAAATATATGTTAGAAGAAGCATTAAGGGCTATGGGTGATTGTGATTTAATTCTTTTTTTAGCTCCAGTTACAGATAGAATTATTTATTATGAAGATTTTTTAATCAAAAATAAGAAAAATACAAAGCATATTTTATTATTAACCAAAATTGACAATGTAAATAATGAACAAGTTTTAGAAAAAATGAAAGAATATGAACAATATAATACAAAGTACGAAGCAATTATACCTGTATCTATTACAAAACAAACAAAACAAAGTGATATCTTAGATGTAGTTGTAAAGTATTTGCCTGTTCATCCTCATTTGTTTGATCCTGATATTTTAACTACTGAACATTTAAGAAGTATTTTTAAAGAACTAATTAGAGAATCTATTTTTGAGAATATTTCAGATGAGATTCCTTATGAAACTGATGTTTTGATTAATAAAGTTGAAGAAAAAGAAAATATAGATGTCATAAGAGCTACGATAATTGTACAAAAGAGTACTCAAAAAGGTATGATAATTGGGAAAAAAGCTACTGCAATAAAACGAATAGGAAAAGATGCAAGACTTAAAATAGAAAAACTAACTGGTAAAAAATGTTATCTTGAATTATTTGTATCTATTAAAAAAGCTTGGACAAAAAACAAACAAGGTCTTAAAGATCTTGGCTACGATATAGATTAAATTTAAGGTTAAGAATGAATCATATTATAAAATTAGTAAATTTAGAATTAGGAAGCATAGAAGATAAAAGAGAAGAAATAAAAGAATACTTTTTACAAACATATACTTTATACGAAAAACTTTTTGATTTATTAGAAGATGAAAAATTTATTTATGAACAAGCAAATAAATTCAGGCACCCATTGATTTTTTATTATGGACATACCTCTACATTTTTTATTAATAAATTATACAATGCAAATATCATAAACAAAAGAGTAAACGAACACTATGAATCGATTTTTGCTATTGGTGTTGATGAAATGACTTGGGATGATTTAAATAAAAAAAATTATGCTTGGCCTTTGTTTGAAGAAATTAAAGCTTACAGAAATACAGTTAAACAAATAATTTTAGATTTGATTTCTAATATGCAATTTACCATGCCAATTAACTGGGAAAGTCCTATGTGGATTATATTAATGGGAATTGAACATGAAAATATACATATAGAAACATCTTCTGTATTATTAAGAGAACTTGATTTAAAATTTTTAAATAATAAAGAATTATTTCCTTATAATAATGAGGGGTCAAACAATTATCCTGAAAATGAATTACTTGAAGTAAAAGGTGCTGATGTAATACTAGAAAAAGATAGAAACAATCCTGTATATTATTCTTGGGATAATGAATTTTCATTCCATAAGTCTTACATTAAAGATTTTAAAGCAAGTAAGTATTTAGTATCAAATGGTGAATTTTTAGAATTTATTGAATATGGTGGTTATTTAAAGCTTCATTATTTTTCTAAAGAAGGACTTAAGTGGTTAGACTTTACACAAGCTAAGATGCCAGTTTTCTGGAGCCTTGAAGATGGAAAATACTATTTAAGAGAAATTAATAGAAAAATACCTTTAGCCTTAAATTACCCTGTTGATGTGAATTTTTATGAAGCTCAAGCATTTTGTAAGTATAAAAGTGAGCAATTAGGTTTAGAAGTAAGACTTCCAAGTGAAGATGAATACTATAGATTAAATGACTTCGTTAATGCTCAAAAATGTGAAGCAAATATAGGACTTAGGTATTTTAATCAAAGCCCCATAGATAAATATAAAATGAAAGATTTTTATGATGTTATTGGCAATGTATGGCAATGGAGTATAACTCCTATGTATCCTTATGATGACTTCTTAGCACATAAGGCTTATGATGACTTTACTAGTCCTACTTTTGATGATAAACACTCTTTAATGAAAGGTGCTTCATTTATTTCTTTAGGAAATGAAACACTAAGAAGTGCTAGATATGCTTTTAGAAGACATTTTTATCAACATGCAGGATTTAGATATGTTAATTCAGACAATGAATATCGTACAAAATTAAATAGTAATGTTTATGAAACAAATGAAATCATCTCTCAATACTGTGAGTTTCATTATGGAGAAGAACAATTTTCAATAAAAAACTTTCCAAAAAACTCAGTTGATATGTTGAAACCATATTTAAAAAACATACAAACAAAAAAAGCCCTTGATTTAGGTTGTTCAGTTGGAAGAAGTACTTTTGAATTAGCACATATATTTGATGATGTCTTAGGTATAGATTTTTCTGCTAATTTTATAAATGTAGGTATAAAATTGAAAAAATACAAATCACTTACATTTAAGATACCAACACAAGGTGATTTATATGAACAAAAAACAGTATCTTTAGAAGATTTTAACTTAGATAACATAAAACATAAAGTAACTTTTATGCAAGGAGATGCTTGTAATTTAAAAGATATTTATACTTCTTATGATTTGATTTTTTGCTCAAACTTAATAGATAGATTATATTATCCACAAAAGTTTTTAGATGATATTGCTCATCGTATAAATACAAATGGTTTGTTAGTTTTATTAAGTCCTTATACATGGCTTGAAGAATATACTCCAAAAGAAAACTGGCTTGGTGGATACTTAAAAGATAATAAAGAAATACATACTTTAGATACTTTAAAAAATACTTTGGAAGATTTTGAATTACTTGATACCATTGATGTACAATTTGTTATAAAAGAAACAAGTAGAAAGTACCAACATAGCATATCTCAAATGAGTATTTGGAAAAAACAACCTAAACTAAAATAAGCTAAAATATAATGAATGGTATAAAATTAATATCAACTAAAAAAGAACTTTTTCTTTTTTCATTGGTATTTTTTTGTATCTTCTTATTTAATATTTTTTATGAATATTCAAAATATTTGGATTTAAAAGATGAAGAACTCTATGTTAATAAATTTCAAATTTATAATATCTATGAAAAAAAAGATTTTTATGTTTTAAAGCTTTCAAATGCTACTTTTACTTTTTATACATCTATTCTTAAAAATAAAGATTTAGAACAACTTGATTTTATTAATATTGCTTTTCTTACTTCAAGAATTACTTTTATAGATTTTTTAAAAGGTTTTTATGCCAAATCTATTTATTATGATGTTTTAAATACAAGCCCAAACTTTAAGAAAAACTTATATAAACAAATCAACAATTCACATCAAATACCCTATATCAAAGAACTATTTAATGCACTTTTTTTAGCAATACCTATATCAAAAGACTTACGAACTATTGTTTCAAATTATGGAATATCACATCTAATAGCTATTTCAGGTTTTCATTTAGCAGTCATTGCTTTTATTTTATATTGGATTATATATCTACCTTATTCTTATATACATAAAAAATTCATACCATATAGAAATATAAAGTTTGATATCATCGTACTTAGTATGATTATTATGTTTTTTTATCTAATCTTAGTTTCCTTTGTACCCTCACTTTTAAGAGCATTTTTGATGCTTCTAGTTGCTACATTTTTTTTACGAAACAATATAAAAGTGCTGTCATTCCAAACTTTAGCTTTAACCTTAGTACTATTATTGGCTTTTTTCCCTAAGTTAGTTTTTTCTATTTCCTTATGGTTTTCTATTAGTGCAGTGTTTTATATCTTTTTATATATCAAATATTTTAAAAACTTATCTAAAGTAAGTTCTTTTTTGTTTTTTAATGTATGGATATTTTTAGTTTTTAATCCAATAGTGCATTATTTCTTTCCAAGTACAAGTTATGAACAGCTATACTCACCCATTATTACATTAGGATTTGTAGTATTTTATCCTTTGGAATTGCTACTTCATATTAGTAGCTATGCTAGTTTATTAGATACTTATATCATCAAGTTTTTAAATTATGATATAAATAGTTTCGATATTTTTACACCCTTGTGGTTTTTTATAAGTTATATCCTTATTTCTTTATATTCAGTTTTTAATAAATATGCTTTTTATTTATTAAATATATTATTATTTATATTTAATATTTACTTATATTTATAGTAATTTATTTTAGGTGATTTAGCAAATATTACAGTTGAATACTTTTGACAAAACTATTAAATTAAATTATAATTAAGGAGTAATATCAAATCTTATTTTTTAAATAAAAATATCATGGCAGTAAATTCACAAAACAATAATATAGATACTACAGTAAATGAACAACTTCAAACACTTGAAACAAATTCAGAAAAAAAAGGTTTCAAAAAAACAACTTACAACTCTAATGACTTCTGTTGCACTTTCAACATCTCTCATTTTAATTACACCAACAAATGCACAAAAGATTCAGCAAGTTACCACTAGTGTGGTAGACGGGGGTATTGACAATAGTCAAAAATTAAGCAGAATTAACCAAGAAATTAGTGATATCGAAAATCAAATTAGAATAATTGAAGAAAAAAATGAATTGCAAGACAAAGATTTTGATGAACTAAACAACCTTCAAAATCAAAGAGATGATTTAGACAAAGAAAGAGATACTATAAAAGATAAAAAGACTCAAGAGTTAATTAAAACAATTGCTATAAAAATTGATAAAAATAAGAATACTAAAATAAGAATACTAAAATTAGAAATATTAAGCATATAAATGAAAATATAGAATTAACAAAATTAGAAACTAAGCATATAAGTGAAAAGAGTGATACTAAAATTAGAAATATTAAGCATATAAATGAAAATAATAACAAAAATAATGTTATAAAAATTAAATTAGATGAAATAAGAATACTTCTTTCAAATAAATAAAAGTCTAAATATGGGCTTTTTTTGATTTTATATTTTAAGTATGTTAAAATAATATAGATTATATAAATATATTTTAAAAACTATGGGAGAATCTCTAGGATATAATGAAATACAAGAAAATCAAACTTCTAAACAATCCCCTACTAATGAGGATATTTTAGATATATCTAAAAAAGCAATAATTGCACAAAAAATATCAAAAGAATCAAAACAAGTTGAAGAATACGATAAACAAAAAGCCGAAAATAATATTGATGATTATATTGATAATACTTCAAGTTATTTAAACGATTCAAATAATATAAATATATATAACGGGGGTATTGACAATAGTCAAAAATTAAGCAGAATTAACCAAGAAATTAGTGATATCGAAAATAAAATTTGACTCATTGAAGAAAAAAATGAATTATCGACTGATGATAAAAGAACTAGATACAAACTTAAAAAACAAATTAGAATTTTAGACAAAGAAAGAGATACTATAAAAGGTAAACAATAATTATGCAAGAAATAACAACTATAGGTAATATAGATATAAAATCAAAAATCTATACGATAAGAGAACAGCAAGTAATGCTAGATAAAGATTTAGCAGAGCTTTATGGCGTTGAAACCAAAAGAATTAATGAAGCAGTAAAAAACAATATTGATAAATTTCCTGATGATTTTTATTTTGAATTAGCAGAAAATGAAGAAAATTCTTTAAGGTCGAATTTTTCGACCTTAAAAAATTCAATTAGAGGTAAACATAGAAAATATCCAATAAAAGCCTTTACCGAACAAGGTGTCTATATGTTAGCAACAATACTGAAAAGTAAGATTGCTTCACAAATTACAGTAACAATAATAAGAACATTTGCGAATATGAGAAAACTCATAAATAGCAATAACTTCTATACTGAACAATTAAAAAATATAGAAAAAAGACAATTATCATACGAGATAAAAAGTGATGAAAATTTTGATAAAATATTCAAAGCACTAGAAAGTAATGAACCAATACAAGCACAAGGTATATTTTATAACGGGCAAATATTTGATGCTCATAATTTTGTATCAGATTTAATAAGAAGTGCTAAAAAAAGTATTGTATTAATTGATAATTATGTAAACGATACAACTCTAACTTTATTTAGTAAAAATCAAAAAGTAGATATTACAATACATACTAATACAATTACAAAATCATTAAAGCTAGATTTAGAAAAATACAACAAGCAGTATAAAAAAATATCTATAAAAACAACTAAAGATTTTCATGATAGATTTTTGATTTTAGACAATAAAGAAGTCTATCATATAGGAGCTAGTTTAAAAGATTTAGGTAAAAAAGTTTTTGCTTTTAGTAAGATGAAAAACTTTAATCACTCTATCATCACTCTTAGTTAATTAAGTTACAAGACATTCAAAAAAACTTATATATTTGAAAATAAAATATTTTTTCTTATTGATTTTTATAGCTACTTATTGCATAATTGTCCAGTTTCACCACGTTATGGTTGCCTAGTTTCATAAATAAGAAAGTGATAGATTAAACAACATAAGTGTAAAATCTTTACAACACATAAGGATTTAAAATATGTCACAAACCTATCACTCTAATGCTAGAACAAACCAGCACATAAGAGAAATAATACAGAAATCTAATTTAACAAATGTTGAATTAGCAAATAATTATAATCTAAATATTAAAACTATCTCTAAATGGAAAGATAGGGATTTTATTGAAGATAAAAGTTCAAGACCACATAATATAAAAACAACTTTAACATCTTTAGAAAAAGAGTTAATAAAAGTAGTGAGAACAATGACTTGGATGGAACTAGATGACCTAGTAGATACAATGGTTGATATTATCCCAAATGCAAATAGAAGTAATATCTATAGAACTCTAAAAGCATTTGATATAAATAGAGTCCCACAAGAACAAAAAGAAAAAGCAAAGAAATTTAAAGAATACGAACCTGGATATTTGCATATAGATGTAACATATTTACCAAAGTTTAATAAACAAAAGTTTTATCTATTTGTAGCAATAGACAGAGCTACAAGGCTACTATATTACAAAGTATATGAAAACAAATCATCTAATAATGCAGTTGAATTTCTAAAAGTTTGTAAAGAGTTTTTTCCTTTTTACTTAACTCATATTTTAACAGATAATGGATTGGAATTTACAGATAAATGGGCAAGAGGCAAAGGAATTGTAAGTGGTAATCACAAGTTTGATGTAGAATGTAAAGAAGATAGTATAGAACATAGACTAACAGCTCCATATACACCACAAACCAATGGAATGGTAGAAAGAGTAAACGGAACTATTAAAAATGCTACAATCAAAGCCCAAGACTATGAAAATATAGATGATGTTAAAAAAGATTTAAATAAATTTTTGATATACTACAACTTCAATAGAAGACATGGTTCTTTAAGAAAAGAATTGAAAGTCAGAACTCCATTTAATGCAGTTCATAGTTGGTTTCAAACGAAGCCTGAAATATTTAAGATTTTACCAGATGTGTTTCAAGATATTGTTTTTGGAATGGTACAACGTGGTGAAACTTGACAAATAATGATTATATATTTAATATTAAGGTAGATATTATGACTAGATTACATTTATTACAAAAAGTAAAAATAAGAAAAGAAGAGATAGGAATTACACTTGATAATCTCTCACAACTTTCAAATCTTGGGTATAGAACTATATCAAGATTTTTTTCTGGCGAGGATGTTAAGCTTAGTACAGTTGAGAAAATTACAAATATTTTAGGGTTAGATTTTGCAGGTAATGAAGTTGTTGATATAGATACTTTGACAAATAAAAGAGCTGAACAAAAAGCATTATATATAGTTTCATTAGTTCAAGATACATCATCTTTAGAAATGCAAGGTTTAGAAAAAGATAATCTAAACATTTTAATAGAAGATACAAAAAATCAATTTTTAACAGGAGATTATAAAAAAATTTATGGGCAAGTTAATATAAAATATGAAAGACACAACTAAAATCAAAGGTGCAACATATACAGATGATATATCAGGTTTAAAACTTGATACATCTAAACAATATACTTTACAAGATATAAACAACTAAGCCATAAAGAAATATACAAAATATAGCTTTAATGTTATAATAAAGCCAATAAGGGTAAATAATGTTATTTGATAATAAAAAAATATATTATTCTTCTTTAGTCATATTTATTTTTTTTATACTTTTTATATTGTATATTATATATACATCTTTTTTTATAGTTAAAAATCAATTCTTAGACTTAGATGATGATACCGTATATATAAATCAAGTAAGAAGCGATAAATATACTAAAACATTAGCTCTTAAGCTAACAAAGAATTGTACAACCCAAGAATGTGAAGTGCAAAGTATTTTAAATCTTGTTACAAACATACCATATAAAATAAACAAATCAGTTGCAAGAAGTGGAAAAAATGTATTAGCACAGAATTATGGAGATTGTGATGATAAGAGTAATTTTTTAATCTCACTTCTTCATGCTAAAAATTATGAAGCATATTTTGTACTAGTCCCAAGACATATATTTGTCATAGTTACTTTAAAGCAAAAAATAAAAAATAAAAAAGCAATATATATAAATGGCAAAGCTTTTTATATCTTAGAATCAACGGCTAAGAACTCTAAAATAGCCTTTCCTTTACAATATCAACTTAAAGATATAAGAGCTATAATAGACCCTTTTAAAAATAAAAAATTACTAATAAGTAACTTAAGATATGAACTATGACTAATATATCAATATTTGGAACATCAAGTGATGTAGGAAAATCAACAATAACATTTGCAATAGCTAAGATTATTCAAGACTTAGGTTATAGTGTATCTCCTTTTAAAGCTCAAAATGTTTCAAACAATGCTCATGTTTGTGATGATGGAAGTGAAATAGGAATAGCCCAATACTTTCAAGCACAAGTTTTAAAAATAAAAACTTCATATCATCTAAATCCTATATTATTAAAATCAGGCAAAAACTCTATGGCTTCTTTAATCCTTGAAGGAAAAGCTGTGGACAATATTGATGTACGGTCTTATTATAAAAACTTGGATAAGTTAAAACCTATAGTTAATAACGCATACGAATATTTAAATTCAAAATATGATTGCTTAGTTTGTGAGGGTGCAGGAAGTCCTGTTGAGCTTAATTTAATGACTAAAGATTTGTCAAATATTTATATAGCAAGTAAATATAATACGAAGATAATTTTAGTTGCCAATATTCAAAAAGGAGGAGTATTCGCCTCTATTTATGGAGTTTATAATCTTTTACCAAAAAAATTGCAAAAAAATATAATAGGTGTGATAATAAATAAATTTTGTGGAGATATATCTTTATTTGATGAAGGTGTGCGTATAATAGAAGAAGATTTTAAAATTCCAGTTTTAGGAATATTGCCTTATACTCCTTTTAATTTTGGCTTTGAGGATTCTGCTTCTTTGATGAATTATTCTCAAGATATTACTAATGCTATTATTAAAGTTGGAGTTATTGCTTATCCTACTATGAGTAATTATAATGACTTTGAGCCTTTAGTTGTAGATACAGAAATTAATCTTGAGTTTATTTGCAGTAATATTTCTTTGGATAAATATGATTTGATAATTCTTCCTGGTTCAAAATTGGTTATAAAAGATTTACAATGGTTAAAAAAAATAGGTTTATATAAAAGAATAGAAAATTTTACTAAAGATATCTTAGGTATTTGTGGTGGATATCAGATGTTATTTTCTTCTTTAGAAGATAAATATGCTATTGAAAATGATACATCAGGTATTGAAAATGGTTTTGCTTTTATAGATGATGAAATAGTGTTTGAAAAAGAGAAAATACTTAGAAAAGAAACTTACGATATATTTTCTTGTAAAATTAAAGCTTTTGAAATACATCATGGAAGAAGTTTAAAATACCCTTTATTTTATGAGAGTTCAAAAATAAAAGGAACTTTTTTACATGCAATTTTTGATAATGATAATTTAAGGAATAAAATTTTTAAACAAATAAATAAAGATTATCAAGGCTTTGATTTTCAAACATTAAAAACAAATATTATTGATGATTTTATAGCTAATTTTAAACATAGATTAGATATAAAAAGAATACTAGATAATATAAAGGTTTAAATTGTCATATTTAACTTGGTTTGAAGCTCATGCAAAAAAACACAAACAAATAGTAAGTAAACTTTCACATCTAAGTGATGATGAGCTTATAGCGTATTTTGAATATGATAATATGATAAAAGAAGAAAAAGACTTCTGCCCTTTATATGCCAAAAATAAAAAATGCCATGATATGGAAAATTTGAACTGTTATTTATGTGCCTGTCCAAATTTTAGATTTAATGATGAAGGTTTTAAACAAATAGAAGATAAGACTTTGTTTTCGTATTGTGGTATTGAGTCAAAAGATGGTTCTAGGCTTTATGGCGATACTTATATTCATCAAAATTGTAGTAAATGTACAGTGCCTCATTTAGTACCATATATAAAAAAACACTTCAATAGAAACTGGCTAAAAATTATGGAAAAAGTTAAGGCAATAAAATAGTAAAAGTGTTTAAACCTTTGTGGTGATTATACATTAATTTATAAGAATGTAAATTAACTATTGTTTGAACTATATATAAACCAAGACCAAATCCCTCACTTCTTTTTTCTTCTTGTGAAAATGCTTCAGTATAATATGATAGCTCATGTGTTAAAGGATTTCCATAAGAAGAAATATCAATTTTATTTTTATTTGCTAAAAATATTGCTTGGGAATTATTTGAAAATTTAATTGCATTATCTATTAAATTTTTAAGAACAATTGAAAACATAGAAATATCAAGAGTAATAGAAAAATCATCTATTTTTGTTTCTATATTAGAACTATTAATAAGCATAATCTCTAATGTTTTTTTATAAACTTGAAAAAATCTTGTTCTTTCTTTAAAAATTGTAGTATTTTGAGAAGTTAGTTTTTCAACTGTTGCTAACTCTTTTATAATATCATCCATTCTTTTAAAAGCTCTTTGTAAAATGTCTTTATCTTTTCCATTATCTAATTTTTCAGCTATAAACATAGCTTTTGTAATAGGTGTTTTTAATTCGTGCATCAAATTTCTCATAAATAAATCTTTTGATTTTCTTTGATTATTTATGTGTAAAACTGCTTCATTAAAATTTTTAGCAATAGTACCTATTTCATCTGTACTGTTTGATGATATTTTTACATTTAAATCCCCATTTGAAAACTTTTTTATTTGTGTATTTAATTTTTTAAGTGGTTTTAATTTCTTTTTTATTATAAAAAACAAAAAAAACAAAATACCAAGGGGTAAAATTATAAACAATGCTAATATAGCAATATTATATGAATAAGTCTGTAAATCTTTTAACATAATATTATAGCCATTACTTTGAATGTATATATAAAAATTATTTTTGTTTAAAAAAGCTCTATATATTCCAAAATTAGTTCTTCTTAATGTTAAAGCTGAAGCATTATTAATAATATCTAGTTTGATTTCTTCATCTTGTATAACTTTTACTTCAAATTCTTTTGCAAACATCTTAAATTGTCTTTTGCTTGGATTGTTTTTTAATGTAGACAGTAATTTTTCAGCAACAATTTCATTTTTCTTTTGTGCAAAAATATGATACTTCTCTTTATCAAATTTAATAAAAATAATCAAAATTATTATAATAGCAAATAGGGCTAAAATAAAAATTGTATTTATAAAAGCTGATATAGAAATATTTTTAATCATATAAGTTGATAGCCAATGCCACGAACAGATTTTATATAAGTTTTAGTATCATCTATTTTTGATATTTTATTTCTAATTCGTGAAATCATAACATCAATATTTTTTAAACTACTATCATCTTCTATATGATTACTTGTATATATAAAATCTTCTCTTGCAACAACTGCACCATTTCTTTTTATTAGAAGATTTAATAAATCAAATTCAGCTAAAGTTAAATGCAATAAATCATTTTTTAAAAATATTTGTATGTCTTCTTCTTTAACTGTAAAATCAAATTCTTTTTTATTTATATTTTTTTTGTCTTCATAAGCTGGTGTAATTCTTTTTAAAATTGCTTTTATTCTAGCTTGTAGTTCTCTTGGATTATAAGGTTTTGGTAAATAATCATCGGCACCTCGCTCTAAACCCATAACTTTATCTAAGATATCATCTCTTGCTGAACTTATAATAATAGGTATTTGAGATTTTTCCCTAATTTTTGGAATTAACTCTAAGCCATCAATTTCAGGCAAGGTTAAATCTAATATTAATAAACTATATTTTTTTAGACTTAACATAGATAGCCCATTATAAGGGCTGTCTGTGTTTGTAACTTCTATATCATAAGATGCCAAATAATCTGTAATTATTTCAGCTAATTCTAAATCATCTTCTATCATTAATACTTGTACTATAATTTATCCTTATTTAAGTGCCAAAAGAAGTATCTGACCATATCTATTTATATATATTTTTTTATATTTATTATTATACTTTCTTAATGCTTGTTGCATTTGTGAAAAATATTTTATTTCTATATTTTCAATTTGAATGATAACATCACCTGCTTGAAAACCAGCTTTTTCGGCTATTGATTTGATTTTCACATTAGTAACTAAAACACCTTTTGTATTTGAAGTTAGTCTAAATTTATTAATCATATCAGATGTTATATCACTAAGTCGTAAACCACCTAAAAACTCCCCATTATTAGCTTCAGATGTTATTAAACCAGCTCTATTACCTAAAACTATTTTTTTAATTAAATTCTTTTTATTTCTTTCTAATTTTATAGTTATATTTTCATTTGGTTTAAAAGAAGCTATGATATTTTGTAAGTCTTTTTTGTTTCGTATAGCTTTATTATTAACCATATATATTAAATCTCCTCTTTTTAAACCATATTTACCAGCAGGAGTATCTTTAGCCACATCTAGTAATATAGCACCATTTTTATGTTTATAAAGTTTTTTAATAGCTGGTTTTAAATCATCAACAATAACACCTAAATAACCTCGTATAACTTTTCCATCACTTATTAACTTTTTTACAACATCTTTAACCATAGAAACAGGAATTGCAAAACCTATGCCATTATTACCACCTGATTTTGATATAATTGCACTATTAATACCAATTAAAGCACCTCTACTATCAACTAAAGCACCACCTGAATTTCCTGGATTAATTGAAGCATCTGTTTGAATAAAGTTTTCATATCTATTAATTCCTACTTTATCTTTATTAAGAGCAGATATAATACCTTGTGTTACGGTACTTCCAATACCAAAGGGATTACCAAGTGCAAAAATAATATCACCCACTTTTAAAGAAGTTGAATGACCAAATTTAATAGGTGTAAACTTTCCTTTTATTTTAATAACTGCAAGGTCACTATCGGCATCTTTTCCTATTAAAACGGCATTATATTCTTTTGGATTATTTCCTATAGTTATACTAATTTCATCAGCATTTTCAACGACATGATTATTTGTTACTATATAACCATTGCTTGATATAATAACTCCTGAACCTAAAGATCTTTGTATTTTATTTTGTTTAAATTGTTCTGTAAATTGATCTCCAAAAAATCTTCTTAAAAGTGGGTCATTGAACATCTGTGAGGGTATATTTTGACTATTATTAGCTATATGTCTTTTAGCAGATATGTTAACAACAGATTTCATAGGCTCTTTTACACTATTATAAAATGATGCTATTTGATTTGTATTTGGACTTATTCTTTTAGGATTTTTTTCCATCATTTCAAAATCAATGGAACTTCCTAAAAGACTTGTATATAATATTGTATAAAACAATAGTTTCTTTTTCATAATTGTCTCCTTGTAAGAAAAATTATACAATATTAGTGTAAACTAAATGTTAACTATAAATTAGTTTTTAAAATAGCCCCTGAACTTGCATTTGTAACCAAGGCTCTATATTGACCTAACCAAGAAGACTTAAGTTTTTTCTTTAAAGGTTTAAAGGCATCTTTTCTTTTGTTGATTTCTTCTTGGCTTAATTTTACTTCTAAAATATATTTATCAACATCAATATGAATTTCATCACCATCTTGTAATAAGCCAATCATTCCACCCTCGGCTGCCTCAGGCGATACATGACCGATAGAAGCACCTCGCGTAGCTCCTGAAAATCTTCCATCAGTTATAAGTGCCACACTATCACCTAATCCCATACCCATAATTAAAGAAGTAGGTGCTAACATCTCTTGCATCCCAGGACCTCCTCTTGGACCTTCATAACGAATAACTACTACATCTCCAGCTTTTACTTTCCCTGCAATTATTCCTTTTATAGCTTCATCTTGCCCATCAAAACAAACAGCTTTTCCAGTAAGTACCCTCTCGCCTATAATACCAGCTGTTTTAATAACTGAGCCTTGTGTAGCTAAGTTTCCATATAAAATAGCTAGTCCACCAACTTCACTATAAGCATTATCAATAGTATGAATGATATTTGTATCTTTTATATAAGCATCTTTAATTTTTGTATATAAGCTTTGACCTTCTATACAAAGATTATCTAATAAAATATCATCACCTCTTTTACTCATTTCTTTCATAACGGCATTAACTCCACCAGCTGCATTAATATCTTCCATATGAACAGTTGATAAAGATGGCGATATTTTAGCAATATGTGAAACTCTTTTTGAAATTTTATTAATATCTTCTAATTTAAAATCAACTCCTGCTTCTTTAGCAATTGCTAACATATGTAAAACAGTATTAGAAGACCCACCCATAGCCATATCAACTGCAAAAGCATTTCTTACAGCATTTTCATTTAGTATATTTGACAATTTGTATTTTTCTCTTAAAACATTATCTTTAGCTATTTCACATATTCTTTTTGCTGCTGCTCTATAAAGCACTTCTCTCTCAGGAGTTAAAGCTAAGATAGTTCCATTACCTGCTAAGGCTATTCCCATAGCTTCCATAAGTGTATTCATAGAGTTTGCTGTAAACATACCAGAACAAGATCCACCACTAGGACACGCATTACATTCTATATCTGTTAATTCTTCTTGCGTAATATCTCCAGCTTCAAATTTACCAACTGCTTCAAAAGCCGTGGCTAAATCTATAGGAGTACCATCTTTAGTATATCCTTTAGCCATGGGTCCCCCTGATACAAATATAGTAGGGACATCAACACGAATTGCACCCATAATCATACCTGGAACTATTTTATCACAATTTGGAATTGCTATCATGGCATCTAATTTATGTGCATTCATAACTGTTTCAATAGAGTTTGCTATTAATTCTCTACTTGGAAGTGAAAAAAGCATACCATCATGACCCATAGCAATACCATCATCAACACCAATAGTATTAAACTCAAAAGGTACACAACCATTTGCTTTTATCTCATCTTTTATAATAACAGCCACTTTATTTAAAAAAAAATGACCTGGAATGATTTCTATAAATGAATTAGCAACTCCAATAAATGGTTTATTAAAATCTTCATCTTTTAATCCAGTAGCTCTTAATAAAGAACGGTGAGGTGCTCTATTGTGACCTTTTTTTACTTCATCACTTCTCATAAATATCCTTCTTATTTTCTAATTATAAAAATTATAGCACAAATTTAAAAATTATTTACAAAAATCCTTGACAAAAATACAATTTTTTAATATAATTCCAGTCCATTTTAAGAAAGATTACTTTTTTAGAACTACCAAATAGTGCGAGTGTGGCGGAATAGGTAGACGCGTGGGACTTAAAATCCCATTCCGGTTTCGGAGTGTGAGTTCGATTCTCACCATTCGCACCACTATTACATATAATATTTATCATTTATACTTACAGAGAGTTGACAGAGTTGGTCGAATGTACCGGTTTTGAAAACCGGCGAGGGTCACACCTCCGGGGGTTCGAATCCCCCACTCTCTGCCACTTTTAAAAGACACAAGGTACTTAGAATACTCAAAAATTTTGCCAAAGCACACTATTGTATTAAATCTTTAAATACAAAATAAGTTTAAGAAATGCTAATTCGTACAATTTAAGTAAATTGTAATATGATTTTAATAAATAGAAGATTTACAAAGTTAATATTAGTTAAATGTAGGTTTTTTATACTCTAAGGAGAGGTTTAAATCGTTATTGTATTAGTTGTACTATTGAACATCCCAACTTCCCTTATTGAATCTAAGTTTATTTTACCAAGCAATTTCTTTTTTTCCTAAAGATTTTAAGATATAATTAGTTTTACTAAAATGCTTAGACCCAAAGAATCCTCTATAAGCAGATAAAGGACTTGGGTGTACTGATTTTAAAATAAAATGTTTAGATTGGTTAATTAAATCTTCTTTTGATATAGCACTTGCACCCCATAAAAGAAAGACTATGTTTTCACAATTATTAGAAATGTATTTAATAATATTATTTGTAAAAATTTCCCAACCAATATTATGGTGTGATTTTGCCTTTCCTTCTTCGACACTTAAAATAGTATTTAATAATAATACTCCATCTTTAGCCCAAGAATGTAAATCACCTTTAATACAAGTTGATTGTCTATTTAAATCTGATTTTATTTCTTTTAGAATATTTAGCATTGAGGGAGGGTTTTTTATATGTATAGGAGTTGAAAAAGACAGTCCATCTGCTTGTTCAAATTTATGATAAGGATCTTGACCTAAAATAACAACTTTTATTTTATCTAGTTGTGTATAAGCAAAAGCATCAAATATTTTATCTTCTGGTGGGAAAACTCTTGCCTGTAAAGACTTTATCTTAAGTTCTTTTTCTAAAATAAGATAATAATCTTTTTTCTTTTCATACCTTAATACTTCATTCCAAGTTTTCATAACAATTATCTATACTTCTAATTCAAAAAAACTTTCTTCTATTTTTTCATATTTTGCCACTGAACATGTAATTTTAATAGCATTAGCATAAGAGCCAAATTCTTGTTTAAAAAGTTTTTTAAGTTTTTCTATATTACAAGTTCTAAAAATAAAATAAGCGATAACATCTTTTTCTCTTGAGCCTTGCTTTTCTATACCAAAACTATCAAATTTCCAATCAATACTTTTTGAAAAGAAAAACACTTCTTCAATCTTATCATTTAACTCTTTTCTTGTATTTGTTTCAAATTGATTTAAGTGTATATAAAATGCTACATTAACATTAAATTGTTCTTGTACTAATTTTTTTTCAAACTCTGTATTAGCATTTATATGTATAATTTCATTCATTCTATGATTTAACCTTTTTATTATATTTTAACTTTGTCTTACTGATTTAAAACTACTATTTTCCATAGTGTAATCTCTTTGGACATGGGCTACTCTTATTCTATAGTCTTTATAAATAGAAGTCCGTCCTTTTTCTTGTGCATACATATGATCAAAGGCTTTTTTCCAAGCTTGTATAGACTTCTCATCTTCCCAAAAAGAAAGTGATACTATTTTATCTTCATTTACAAGTGAGGTGAACCTCTCAATTGATATAAATCCTGTAGCATTTAATAGCTGTTTTTTTAACATACGAGCAATTTCCATATGCTCTTCGTGCTTATCTATATTAATGATAACTTCAAATATTACTACATACATTCAACTATCCTTTAAATTAAAAGTTAATTATAAATTATTATTATAGTTAAATAAAACAAATTTTTAAATAAAAATAATTAATTTAATAAAATGATATCAACAAAATCACCAGATTTGATATCTTTTGAATTTTCTTCTTGGATTAATAAAGCTGGATTTTTTAACATATTAGTCAAAATTGCACTTGTGCCTTGCTTCTTTTTATCAAAGTTTACACAATATTGCCCATCGTGATAAGTTACATTACAAGCTGTAAAAATAGTTTTATTAAGACGCTTTGGAAAATCTTCATTACTTTTAGCTTTTACAATCTTTAGTTTTTCATCTGAGCCTCTAAATTTATATATCATAGGTAAGACATACAATATCGCACATACACTTGAAGAATATGCAAACCCAGGAAGTGCAATAATGAGTTTTTCATCTTTTAAAGCAATTAATATATGCATTCCTGGTTTAATGTTTACACCATGAAATAAAACCTTGGCTTTTAATTTATCTTTTATAACATCTTGTACAAAGTCATAATCGCCAACAGAAACTCCACCCGTTGTTACAATTATATCAGCTTTTCTTAAAGCATTTTCAAGCATGCAAGCAATAGAGTTAATATCATCTTTTACAATTCCTAATTGTAGCGTTGATGCCCCGTGTATCTTACATAAGGCTTCAATAGTAAGATGATTTGAACTTCTTATTTGCGAATTATTTGTTTGTTCTTCCCCAAGATCTAAGATTTCATTTCCCGTACTTGCAATTGCAACTATTGGATTTATTCTTACTTTTATTTGTGAGATATTTAAAGATGCTAAAACACCAATTTCTGCAAAAGATATGCAAGAATTTTTTTTAATTAAAATTTCATCTTTTTTATAGTTTTCGCCAATATTACGAACGGCAAATTCAAAAGGTACTTTTTTGATTATTTTTATTTTACTGCCCACGACTTCTACGTTTTCAATAGGAATTAAGCTATCAGCTCCTTGTGGCATTAGTGAGCCTGTGAATGTTTTGATACAAACACCCTTGCTAACTTTAGATTGGACAACACTTCCAGCTGGATTTATATCAATAATCTCAATAAATTCTTGATCTTCTTGATCTGCAAATTTTATTGCATATCCATCCATTGAAGATGTAAGAAATTCTGGACTATTGTGATTTGCTTTAATATCTGTAGCAATTACTCTATTAATAGCATTGCTTATAAATAGTTTTTGATAAAGATTATTTTTAAAACTTACTTGCTCTAAAATGTCTAAGGATTCTTTATAGCCTATCATTTGTCTCATTTATCTTTCCTTGTAAGAGGTCTTAACACAAAATAATTTAAATTCAATCTGACAAGGTTTTATTAATCGATTCTTTTGTATTTAATTTCATTTTATAGCCTACATTTTTTGTAGCATTCCATAAATCAGCACTATCTTCTTTAATACCTCTCCATGTTGCACATGAACTTAAAAAAATAAGTAAAGTAGCCAATAACACAATTTGATTAATCTTCATTTATATCCTTTTTTTTGAAAACATAGTGTACAATAATTTGTATCAACTTTAACATTTATTACATTTAACAACTATTTTTTACCTCTAAATTCTTTTTCATTTGAACTTTCTACAATTTGTGTTGAAATATTTGAAGTATCCATAGCAATATCATATGTTTGACTAGCAGCATTGGCAATTTTTTGAGTTTGTTGATCTTGTTTATTTACAGCATCATTAATTTGTTCAATACCAAGTTGTTGTTCCTTAGAAGAGATTTCTACATTTGAAATTAATTTAATTGTATTTGTAATATTCTCATTAAGTTCCAAATAACCTTTCATCATATTTTGTGCTATTACTTTACCATCACTTGCTTTTGTATTTGCATTTTCAACTATACTTTTGATTTTTTTTGCAGCTAGTGCTGATCTTGAAGCTAAATTTCTAACTTCTTGGGCAACAACTGCAAAACCTTTTCCAGCTTCACCCGCAGTTGCAGCTTCAACAGCTGCATTTAAAGATAAGATATTCGTTTGAAATGCAATTTGATCAATAACTCCAATTGAATCATTAATCGCACTTACTTCTTTATTAATATCATCCATTGAATCCATTGTTTTACTTGCTTGTTCTTGTCCGTATTTTGTTTTGATATTTAATTCTTTTGCAAGTTTTGACATTTGGGATATTGAGTTTGAGGTGTTTACAATCGCACTTGTGATTTCTTCAAGAGAAGCCGATGTTTCTTCTAATGCTGCTGCTGCTTCATTTGTTGATTGATTAACAATATCAACATTTTCTAATAAAGTATCCGAAGAAGATTTTAGTGTCATTCCTGTTTTTTTATTATCTATTAGCATAGTAGTTGTTGAATCACCTAATAAGTTAACTCCTGAAGCTAATTTGTAAAAATGTGCTTTAAAACCTTTTAAGTCAATTTTATTTAAGTAATTAAAAGAAGCATATTCTTCCAATATTACTAATATCTTTTCTATGTTTTTTTCTAAATTATTTCCCATTTTATCTAAAAGAAAAGTTAATTCTTTTAATGCAGGATTTGAAACATTCAAGTTCACTCTTTTAGACAAATCACCTTCTTCATAGTTTTTTAGAACATCAATAGTTTTTTCTATTATTAGTTTTTCTTCTTCTATATTTAATTTTGTCATTTTAATATTCTCGTTAATTGCTTTTGACATCTTTCCTATTTCAGTCTTACTTTCTTCTAAAAAATCTACAGTATCAACTTCTTTATTAAGATATTTAAAAAATACAAATAAATCATCACTAAATTTCTCTATTGAAGCTATTATTCCTTTTGTCATAAAAAATGAAACTAATAACAAGCCAAGTACAACTATAATTGTTATGATTAATACAAGCATAAAATTAAAATTACTTTTATCATATTCTAAGTTGATTGATTTTAATAAATTTTCAATTAAAATATTATCAGCTTTTTTCATTAGATTTATTTTAAAAGTCATAAGTTCAAACCAATGAGTTGACTTTACATTAAATAGTTTATTTGATAATGCTTTTAAGGCATCAAGTGCTGGTTTATCACTTATTTTTACTAATTTATCTAATAATTTTACTTCACTTTGTATATCTATATTTTCTTGTATTTTTACTAAACCTTCACTATAAGATAGAAATACACTCTTAATTTTATTTAATAGCTCGATTTCTTCATTACTAACATTTTTAATATTTTTATATTCATTAAGTGTTGTAAGTAATTTACTATAAAATATATTTACTTTATCAAAATGTTTAACTTTACCTCTTATGACATAATTTTTAAAGTTATGAATTAAACCACCATAGCCAATAATATCTTTCATATTAGATACTAATTTATATTTGCTATTAGCTAAAAGTAATTTATTTCTAATAAGCTCTATTTCATCTATTTTTCTGTCTTGCATAATATCATGATACATTTTTACAGATTCACTAGAAGAATATTCAATAAAGTTTTTGATATATACATCTTGTTCTATAATTATCTTGTAAAAAGTACTCTTAAGCTTTTCATTAAAATTATTATTAGCTAAAACACTAGAACCAATAGCTCTTTCAACTCCAAGAAGTTCTTTAGTCTTTACAAAATTTAAATATGCAATTAATTTTTTTGTATTTTCTTTTGATGTTGATGTCTTTGATATATTAGTTACGATATTTATAAATTTTGAATTAACTTGTGAATAATAGCTTAAAGATTGTTCAAAAGAATATGATAAGTTTAAAATATTTTCTCTAACTCCATAAAGCTTTTTAGATTCATTTAAAGCCATATCTAAAGATATTTTTATCTCTTTACTAATGCTTATTGATCGAATATATTTGTTTAATTCTTTTAATTTTTCATTAGTTAGTTGATACTGATTTTTTAGTTTACTCTCTACCTTTGTTCCTTTACTGCCTATATATATTGCAGATAAACCTCTTTCTTTTTGATGTTCATGAATAAATGTAGAAATTTTTTCAGTTAATAACACATTTTGTTTTAACTGCTTTAATGTAGACACCTTATTATAATCTAACAAAATGACTTCAGAAGATAGTAATAGAATTATTACAATTGGTATTAAAACAATGAATAATATCTTGTTTTTTATAGAAATATTTTTAAACATAAACGACCCTTATTATATAAAATAAAATATAAATTAATATTAGCCTATAAAAGATTATTTTTACCTTAAAAGACTGTAATGTAAGTAATAAATTAATTATTTTATCAAGGCTTCGTGTAAAAATTAAATTTCCAAGCTTTATCTTTCTTATATTTGTATAATTTAAAATCATACCATATCTTTTTACATTTATATCTTTTTTTTAAATATCCATTTTTTGCAAAAGCATGAGCTCTCCCAAAATTAGTAGAAACTCCTTTACCATTGGCATACATAAAAGCTAGATTGCATTGAGCATCAATATATCCTTGTTTTGAAGCTTTTTCAAAATATTTTACAGCAAGAACATAATCTTTTTTAATAACTATACCTTTTAATAAAAATTCTCCTATTTTATTTTGTGCTGGTGCATATAAATTATTTGATGATTCTAAAAAAAAATTATAAGCTTTTTTTAAATTATAATAAGGACTTTTTTTTGATAAATATAATTTTCCTAAGTAATAAGTTGCTTTATGATTAGCTAATATGCTAGATTGCTCTAATAAATCATGAGTTTTTCTTAGGTTTTTTTGAATATATTTATTATTTGAATACAAAATTGCTAATTTAAACATAGCTTCTTTATCATTTTTTTTAATCAATTTTTTATACTCACTTATTGATTTTAAAATCTCATATCTATTTTTATGACTTTCTTTAGCATTATAAGATTTAGCATTTATATAAGAGAATAAACAAAAATATAAAATCAATATTTTTATGATTTTATTTCTTTACTTAATAAAGAAGATAAATTACTAAGGATTTCATAAGAAATAGTTTTATGAATGTTAGCTAATTGTTTTACATCTTCAAAAATACACACTTCATCATCTTGTGAATTAATAGACAATGAATCCATAGATATCCTTCCTAATATTTTATACATCTTTGGTGTATGATAATTATATTTTTTACCTATTCTTAAAAAACCATCGCCATAACCTATATCATAAGTTGAAACATACATATCTTTTTGTGCTAAGTATTCTCCCCCATAACCCACTGAATAATTTTTTTTAATAAACCTTGTAGATAATTTATTTGCCCATAATGATAATACAGGTTTTAAGTTTGGATTATCAAATACAGCATCATTTTCTAAGTAACCATAAGATGCTAATCCAACTCTTGCAAAATCATCATCAAACGATTTACTCCTAAATAAGGCAGAAGAATTGCATAAATGAAAGTTTGGAAGGCTTATAGAAAGTTTTTCACATAAGTTTTTAATTTCTTTTTTTACATTTTTAAATACTTCTTGTTGATAAAAAAAATCAGTACTTAAAGTATCTGCTTTTTTGTGATGGCTTAAAACTCCTGTTAAGTGTAATTTTTTATCAAGAAGCCTATAAATAGCCACTTCTATATCTTTAATACAAATTCCATTTCTATGCATTCCTGTATCAATTTTAAGGTGTACATTCGAATGTATAGGTACTTTTTGTATATCTTCTAATGAATTAATTACAATGTGAAAAGTGTGTGAATAAGTATCAAATGTACTTTCAGCGAGTATTAAGATATATGAAAAATAATTTTTTACTTCTTGTGCCTCTTTGGATGTCCGAACAACAGCTTTGCTAATTCCATATTCTTGTGCTAAAGAAGCAATTTCTTTTAAACCATGACCATAAGCATTGTCTTTTAAAACAACTGCTATTTTTTCTTTTCCTCCAGTTTGTTTGGATATTAAATCCAAATTATGAAAATAATGTTTTTTATTTATTACAATCTTTGACAAAATTATCCTTAGCATTGATTAGTATGTAAGCATACTATTTTTTTCATTTAAGATTCTTAAACAAATTGATTTTTTAATAATTTTGATAAATTCTTAATTATTGTATATAATTAAGACAAAAATTATCCTATTTAAAATATAATGTGATAAATTTTATTATAAGGAAAAAAATGGCAAATGAAATTGATATAAAAAATGAATTAAAAAGTGTAAACTATCCTGGTTTTGAAAAATCTATCGTGGATTTTGATTTTATTAAAAATATTAAGATAGTTAATAATAGTAGCTGTATCATAAATATTGATATTCCTTCAAGTTCAAAAGAAGTTGAAGAAGAAATCAGAACTAATGTTATAAGTGCTTTAAACAAAATAGGATTCAAAGATACGATTATTGATATAAATAAACCTATGGCACCTACTCAAAAAAGTAATAGCGTAAGTGGTAGTAATATAGCACCTCAAATTAAAAACTTTGTAATGGTTAGTTCAGGTAAAGGTGGAGTTGGTAAATCAACTACAACAGTAAATCTAGCAATTGCAGCAGCTATGCAAGGTAAAAAAGTTGGTATATTAGATGCTGATATTTATGGACCTAATATCCCTCGTATGATGGGTTTACAAGGAAAAGAAGTTGAAGTTGTAGGAAATAAAGCAAAACCATTTAAAATATATGGTGTTGATGTTATGTCTATGGGTTCACTTATGGAAGATGGACAAGCTTTAATTTGGAGAGGGGCTATGATTATGAAAGCCATTCAACAATTACTTCGAGATATCTTATGGGAAGAGTTAGATATATTATTTATTGATATGCCACCAGGAACTGGTGATGCTCAATTAACTTTAGCTCAAAGTGTACCAATTACTTGTGGTATTAATGTTACAACTCCTCAGCATGTTGCACTTGATGATTCAAGAAGGTCTTTAGATATGTTTAAAAAGCTAAATATTCCTCTTGGTGGAATTATTGAAAATATGAGTGGGTTTATTTGTCCTTCTTGTGAAACGGAGTCTGATATTTTTGGAAAAGGTACTTGTGATGATTTAGCAAAAGAATATGGTACAAAAGTAATTGGTCATTTACCAATTGAACCTGCTATTAGGCAAGGTGGAGATGCTGGTAAACCAATAGTTTATTTTGCTCCCCAATCAGTTTGTGCAAAAAGATATATGAAAGCGGCCGAAAGTTTAATCTCTTTTGTTGATGAAATGAGTGATAAGGTTGAAAATGCTTCAATTCAACCCACAACAGCACCTGGAGTTAGTGCTTGTTCTACTGCTCCTGTCCCTGCTAAACCAAAAGAAGATGTAAATGCAGGATGTTGTGGTGGTAGTTCTGCTACTTCTTCAGAACCTGTACCACAAAACAGTGGTGGTTGTGGTTGTAATTAATAGGCTGTAGTTACAGCATCAAAATATAAAATTACAAATTACAAATTAGATGTAAAGAGATTTTAATCTTTTTATATCTAAGTACAAAAATACGAAATTAACTAAATATGGCTTTTAGTTTTAAATTTTTTCAATATTGTATCTAAAGAAAATATTACTAATGCAAGCCAAATCAATATAAAACTTATCAACTTATCAGAACCTAATTCTTCATTATAAATAAACACTGCTAATAAAAGAGATAAAGTAGGTCCAATATATTGGAAAAAACCAAGTGTAGTAAGCTTCATTCTTATAGCTGCCCCATTAAATAAAAGTAATGGTATGATAGTCATCAAACCACCAAAAGGCAACATAAAAGATATATAAGTACTTGTACTAAGAAATGCCAAAGAAGAAGTATTAAGAAGATAGAACAAGTAAACAAGTGCAAAAGGCATTAATATCATAGTCTCAACAAATAATCCAACAACAGAACCAACAGAGACTTTTTTTCTAATCATTCCATAAAGGGCAAAAGAAATTGCTAAGCTTAAAGAAATAAGAGGAAAAGTCCCTATGGAATATATTTGATACACAACTGCTATAAAAGCAATAAATATAGCTAAGTACTGATTTTTACTCATTCTTTCATTGAAAAATAAAAAACCAAATAATACATTTATTAAAGGATTGATATAATATCCAAGAGATGTTTCTATTATCTTATCATTTGAAACAGCCCAAATAAAAATCAACCAATTCACAGATACAAACAATGTTGATAAAAACAAATATCTTAATTGTTTAATATTTTTTAATAATTTTAATAAAACTTTACCTTGTTTACTTATAAAAACAATAGGTATAAGTATAAGAAATGACCAAATTATTCTATGGACTAAAATCTCTAAAGCACTAACTGAAGATACTTCTTTAAAATATATTGGAGCAATTGCACCCCAAAAGAAAAAAGCCAAAATAGCAAAAATAAAACCTAATTTTTCTTCTTTCATAATATTTTATATCTTGAATTTAGCACCCTTACAAACTTTATAAGTCTTTTTTAATTTTTTCAAATATAATTTTACTTGTAAATCCAAATTTTTCAAATAATTCACTAGCTTTGCCACTTGCACCAAATGTATCCATATTATAAACTACATTTGCAAATTTATAATACTCTAATGCTCGTGATGCTTCTATTGCAAATACTTTTGTGTCTTTATTGATTATTGTATCAATGTATTTTTTATCTTGTTCTAATAATAAATCAAAACAAGGTACTGAAACAATATTTGCCATAATATTTTCTTTTTCCAACAAACATCCTATTTCTAAAGCAAGAGTTAATTCAGATCCCGATGCCATAATAGTTATACTTGAATTTTGTCTTTTTTTAAGTAAATAAGCACCATTTGAAACATTTCCAAATGCTCTTTCATCTTTTAAAACTTTTAAACCTTGTCTTGAACAAACAAAAGCACTTGGTGCTTGTAGTTGTAATGCCGTTTTCCAACATTGTACATTTTCACTTGCATCTGCTGGTCTAAATACATAAAAATTTGGTAAAGCTCTAAATTGACTTAATTGTTCAATAGGTTGATGAGTTGGACCATCTTCTCCTACACCAATAGAATCATGTGTCCATATAAAGTGCTGTGGAATTGATGCAAGTGCAGCTATTCTTGCAGCTGGTTTTAAATAATCAGAAAATACAAAAAAAGTAGCTGAAAATACTCTAAATAAACCATATAAATTCATAGCATTTACAATAGATGCCATAGCATGTTCTTTAATTCCAAAATGTATATTTTTACCATTTGGAAAATCTTTTTCATTTATCAAAGTAGTTTTATTTGAAGGGGCTAAATCAGCAGACCCTCCTAAAAATCCAGGTATCGCTTGTGAAATTGCATTTAAAATTTTATGATTTGAATCTCTTGTTGCCACTGATGAATTGGCTTCAAAAGTAGGATACGATATAGAAGAAAAATCAGGATTTTGTAAGTCTTCTATCATTTTTTTACTTTTAGTATCTAAAGAATCATTCCAAGTATTTTGGATGTCTGAGCCAATTACTAATTTATCAAAAGCAGCTTTAACATCATAAGGAACGACAAATAATTCATCAGGATTAAAACCAGCTTTTATTTTTGAAGCTTTTATTTCTTCATCGCCTAAAGGAGCTCCGTGTGTAGTATGACTTCCTTCAAGTGAAGCTGCACCTTTTCCTATTGAAGTTTTTGCTATGATTAATACAGGTTTTAAACTTTGTTTTGCTTTGCTAAAAGCTTGATCAATTTGTTTAAAATTATGTCCGTCTATTTCTAAAACTTCAAAATTTATTGCTTGAAACCTTTTTTTAACATTTTCACTCCAAGCAAGAGAAGTATCCCCTTCAATTGTAATATTATTTGAATCATAAATCAGTACTAAATTATCTAAATTCAGATGTCCTGCTGTTGAACTTGCTTCATATGAAAGTCCTTCTTGTAAATCCCCATCTCCACAAAAACAATATACTTTATGGTTAATTACATCTTTGCCTAATAAAGTTTGTGCATATTTTGATGCCATTGAAAAACCAACAGCATTAGCAATACCCTGCCCCAAAGGTCCTGTTGTGATTTCTATACCATGAGTATGTCCATATTCAGGATGCCCTGGTGTTTTAGAATTTGTTTGTCTAAAATTTTTAATATCATTTAAACTAACGTCAAACCCCCATAAATGTAATAAAGAATAAACTAAAGCACTAGCATGTCCACCTGAAAAAACAAGTCTATCTCTATTTAACCATTTTTCATCAGATGGATTAATATTGATATGTGAGCTTAAAACTGTAGCAATATCTGCTAAACCCATAGGAGCACCAGGATGCCCTGATTTTGCTTTTTGAATCATATCTGTTGATAAAAACCTTATTGTATTTGCTTGTTTATTAAGTAATTCTTGTGACATTAATATTTAATCCTTATTTTATATTTTATTAGTTAAATAAATTTTGAAGTTCTTTAGCTAATGCTTTTTTATCTAGCTTATTTGAAGATGTATCATTAAGTAATGAACCTATTTTTAATTTTTTAGATATTTTATTCATAATTTTATCTTTTACTTTATTCTTTAAAAAGTTTTTTGTATCAAGTTTGATTTTAGGGTTTGTTAATAAACCAGACACTTTAGTATCAAATTTAATTGCTTTAATTTGTGTTTTAACAAGTGCTTTTATTGTATTTAGCTTAGTATCTATTATACTATTTTCTACAGAAATATTTGTGTGTTTACTTGACATATTAACAGATGTTTTTATGATATTTTTATTAATATCACTTTTAAGAACAACATCATTATAAATTTCTTTTGTTAAATCAAATTTTGCAAACATATTAATAAGACTTGAATATTCACTTGTTAAAAATCTACCTTTTGTTAATGTGGCATCTAATCTACCTATTTGTGAAGCTAAATTATAATCTACATTAAGATTAGCAAGTGAATTAAAAAATTCAGGATAATACAACATATGAATTAGTTTTCGCACTTGTATATCTTTTATATTTGCTTTTAATTTATCATTATGAAGCAATACATTCATATTTCCATCAAATAGTTTTGATAAAACTTTTACTTCTAAATTATTTTTACTTTGTTTAATCGTACCATTTAAACTTAACTGCCCTCTCATTTTTGTTTGAGTAATATCAAAAAGTTTAGATAAATCTGGAATATTTACAATATAATCACTAAATAAAGCTTGTTTTTTTATATCATATACCGTATTTTTAGTATATATATTTGCCATACTTGTAAGTACTTTGATTTTTGATTTTGCCTTATTTGAAACTAAGATAGTTTTAACATTAACATTAACGCTTAGAATTTCTTTTAGTTTTTGATTAAATTGTTTATTAATCAATGTATTATTGACAATTGCATTTGGGATATTTATTAAAACTATTCCATCAAGATTATTAATATCTGCATTTTTAATTTTTGCATCTATATTTAAATGACCTTTTGCATATAAAGGCTGATTAACTAAGTTTAAAAGTTTTTCTATTTTTGCATTTTTAATTACAAAATCAATATTACTAGGATTAAAATCAACAAGTCTAATGTCATATGAAGTTTTACTAGAAGCAATATCACTAGTACCTTTGATAATAGCTAATTCTTCATTACCTTTTATAGAACCTTTTGTAGAAAAAGAACCATTTAGTTTTTGTTTTGTAATATTTTGTAACTTTGACAAATCTTTTATATTAATATCATAAGTTAAATCAACTGTTTGTTTAAATAAGTCAAATTTACCTTGTACAAGGATACTTGAGTTTTTATCAACACTTACATGAAATAATATTTCATTCAAAGTCAACTTTAAATCTTTAACTTTTATATTCACATTTTTTTGCCCTTCATTGACTTTGCTTTCAATTTGTGAAGCCAAAAATGTATTACCAGTACTCGTAAAAAGTAAGGTATATGTTATACCAACTAATGAGAGAATTAAAACAATAAAAAATAAAAAAATCTTTTTCATAGTATCTGCACCTTTTAAATTTAATTTTGATGAATTATACTCTAAATATATTTAAAACTTCTATTTATAATATGTTTTTAATTTTGACTTATGTATAATGCCATCATATTGAACTATGAGTAGGGAAATAAGTGCATTTATGTATTTATTGCTAGTTTTTAAAACTAGTTACGCAAGCCGAAAATATTTTTGTATAAATTACTTATTAAGGAAATAGAATGAAAAAAATCGTTCTTATAATGTTAGCAATTGCTAGTGTAGCATTTGGTGCTGAAGAAGCAGTTGTAAATGAAACTTTAAAGGCTTATTCAGTATTAGCAGCTGGTATTGGTCTTGGTCTTGCAGCTCTTGGTGGAGCTATTGGTATGGGAAATACTGCAGCGGCAACTATTGCTGGAACTGCTAGAAACCCAGGATTGGGTGCAAAATTAATGACTACAATGTTTATAGCCTTAGCTATGATTGAAGCTCAAGTTATTTATGCTCTTGTTATTGCAATGATCGTATTATACGGTAATCCATTCTTATAAAATTTTTATAGAGTAAATCAATCAATTTGATTTACTCTAAGATTTTGCTTACATAGGGAATTTGCTAGAATTTACCTAAGCTTAATTCCTCTACTTTTAGATTAGTCTTATTTTAAGCCAGTTTATTATATTCTTTAATTAAATTTAATTAAGGCTACTTATGTTAATAGATGGATTTGGTAGAACAGTTGATTATTTAAGAGTTTCAGTTACAGAGCGATGTAATTTTAGGTGTCAATATTGTATGCCTGAAAAACCTTTTTCTTGGGTTCCTAAAGAAAACTTACTATCTTATGAAGACTTATTTAAATTTATAAAAATAGGAATAGATGAAGGTATTAATAAAGTTAGAATTACAGGAGGTGAGCCTCTTTTAAGAGAAAACCTTGATACTTTTATAAATATGATATATTCTTATAAAAATGATATAGATTTAGCTTTAACAACAAATGGATACTTACTTCCACAATTAGCACAAAAATTAAAAGATGCAGGATTAAAAAGAATAAATATATCATTAGATTCTTTAAAAAAAGATGTCGTTGCGCAAATTGCAAACAAAGATGTTTTAAATAGAGTATTAGAAGGTATAAAAGAAGCAAAAAAAGTAGGATTTAAGATAAAAATAAATTGCGTACCTTTAAAAAATATTAATGAAAATGAATTAATTGATATTTTAGAATTTTCTAAACACAATTCATATCAAGTGAGATTTATAGAATTTATGGAAAATAAACATGCAAAAAGTACAACAAAAGGTTTAAATTCAGATGAAATTCAAGCAATTATCAAAAAAAAATATAATTTTACAAAATGCGAAAGAATAGGAAGCTCACCTTCTCAAGATTATCAATTAGATGATGGATACAAGTTCGGAATAATTGAACCTCACAAAGATGATTTTTGTGCAACTTGCAATAGAGTTAGATTAACAGCAAGTGGGGTACTTATTCCTTGCTTATATTTTGAAGATGCACAAAGTATTAAAGAAGCAATTCAAAATAATAATATAGATGAAGCAACAAAAATTTTTAAAAATGTCTTAGCAAATAAACCAGAAAAAAACAAATGGAATGAAACTAGCACATCAAGTAGAGCATTTTACGAAACTGGTGGATAAATCAATATATGAAACAAATAAATATACAATACTATAAAAATAAATATGCACACTTTATACTAGGCTCATTTGAAAATAAGCTTTGCTTACTAGATTTTAGATATAGAAAAATGCGAACAACTGTTGATAATAGACTTAAAATTGGCTTAAAAGCCGAATTTATTGAACAAGATGATGAGATATTAAAAGAAACACGAAAGCAACTTAATGAATATTTTGATATGAAAAGAAAAGAGTTTGATATACCACTTATCACAGTTGGTACGCATTTCCAAAAAAGTGTTTGGAATGGATTACTTAAAATACCTTACGGTACAACATCTTCATATTTACAATTAGCTAAAAATATAGATAATGAAAAAGCAGTAAGAGCAGTAGCCAATGCTAATGGTGCAAATTCTATTGCTATCATTATTCCTTGTCATCGTATTATTGGCACTAATGGAGAATTAACTGGGTTTGGTGGTGGACTGCCACTTAAAAAAAGACTGATAAATTTAGAACAAAATTTATTTGCTCTATAAGTTAGTATAATGCTAAATGAAAAAGAGAAATATAATTTTATTGCTAGTAAAGATAAAAAATATGATGATAAATTTTATACGGCAGTAAAAACTACAGGTATATTTTATGATACAAAAGAAGAATCAATTCAAAATGGATTTAGAGCTTGTAAAATATGTAGACCTAATAAATCACTTGGTATTTAAATGGCAAAATTATTAAAAGACTTATATGATGAAAATTATATAAATATATTATCCAACAATATAATTAATATTTATACTGCCTTTGATAAAAACAATTTTATAACTTCAATATTTAATAACAAATGGCAAGATAAAGAATTAAAACAAAGAATGAGACATATTTCAAATACTCTTTATGCTTTTTTACCAAATAACTATATAGAATCTATTTTTATATTAAAAAATACATTTCTAAAAATGAATACTCAATATTCATTAGAAAATATGATTTTTCAAGATTTTGTTGAAGTTTATGGATTAGAAGATTTTAAAATATCAATGGACGCATTAGAAATTTTTACAATAAATTCAAGTAGTGAATTTGCAATAAGGCAATTTATTTTAAAATATCCAATGGAAACAATTAGAAAAATGAAGTTATGGGCAATAGATAAAAATGAACATATAAGAAGATTAGCTAGTGAAGGCTCTCGTCCTAGACTACCTTGGGCTATAGCATTATCAAAGTTTAAACAAAATCCAAAAGAGATTTTAAATATCCTAGAGATTTTAAAAGATGATGAAAGCTTATATGTTAGAAAAAGTGTTGCAAACAGTTTAAATGATATTTCAAAAGATAATCCACAAATTTTAAAAGATATTACAAAAAATTGGATTGGAATAAATAAAAATAGAAATTGGATTTTAAAACATGGATGTAGAACTTTATTAAAAAATGGAGATAAAGAAATATTAGAAATATTTGGGTTTAAACAAAATAATAATATTTATATTAATGATTTTGTTTTAAATCAAAAGTTAAAAATGGGTGAAGATTTAAAATTTTCATTTATACTTAAATCTTGTGAAAACTTAGGAAAACTTAGAATTGAATATTCTATAGAATTCTTACGATTAAATAATAAATATTCAAAAAAAGTATTCAAAATATCAGAAGGAATATATGATATAAAAAGCAAAAGTATTTCAAAATATTATTCATTTAAGCCTATATCTACAAGAAAATATTATAAGGGGATACATAAGTTAAGTATTATTATAAATGGTGTTAAGTTAGAAGAAAAAGAATTTATAGTATTATAAATACAGAAAATATAAACTAAAAATATTGAGTTTTAAAGTCATTTTGCACATTGTGTTAACTAAGCAATTATATTAAAAGGAGATTATTATCATTAAGAAAATATTAAAAATATTAGGCTCATTTCTATTAGTTTTGGCAATTATTATAATTGGAATGATAATTTGGTCATTGGTAGAAAAAAATGAACTTGAAAAATCTGTTACTCCATATCTAAATAAAAATATGCCCGTATTTGTAAGTTGGGATTTTAATAAAATGAAAGTTTTATTAAGCTCTGAAGCATTAAAAACTTTTGAAACTACAAAAGGTAGAAAAATATATAAATCTTTTTCAAATTTAGGAAAATTAAAATCATTTGAAAGTCCCAAATTTAATGCTTCTATTGTAGAGCTAAATAATAAATATATTATATTTACCATGCTTGGACATTTTGAAAAAGAAGATGCAATGTTTAAAATTACATTAATTCAAGATGATGATTCTTATTTAATACATTATATACACATACAATCTGATATATTTATATTAAAATAGATACAAAAAACTATTTTGACTGTAAATTTAGTCCAAACTAAGCTAAATTTTCAGTAGTGATAATGCTAGGGATTTAATAATACTTTTTCAAATAAATAACATTATTTAATATAGCAACTGCAATTATCGTTAAAACTGTTCCTATAATAATTGAGTAATTTAAAGCTTCATCTAAAAATATTATTGAAAATATTATTGCAAAAAATGGAACTAAGAATATAAAAGTAGATACTTCTTTTGCTCCTAATCTTTCAATTCCTATAAAATATACAGAGGTGGCAAAAGTAGTTGATACAAGAGCTAAACTTAAGATATTGAACCAAAAAATATTATCAAATTTAGAGTATTCAATTGCACTAATATCTAAAAAAAATATCATCACAATAATAGTTGTGATAATGTAGATATATAAAGTAAAAACCAAAGGAGATATGTTTGTTATTTTTGAACTTGTAATTGTAAGCATTGCCCATAAAATTGACGCATATAAAAAATATTGATTTTCAATAGCAAATATTTCTTCTATTCTAAAATTCCAAATATCTATCATGGTTAAAACTCCAATGACTCCTAAGCTAAGGGCAAAAAAATCTTTTTTTGAAGTTTTCTTTTTAAAAAAAATAGCCATAATTATAAAAGTATTAATAGGAATTAATGTTGTAACAAAAGCACCTCCTAAAGAAGCTGTACCAAATTTTGTACCTAAAAAATAATATTTCAAATAACCAATCATAAATATAGAAGCTAGTATAACTAATAAAAAACTTCGTAGATTTATTTTGAAATCTTTTTTTATAAAAATTAAAATTGGTGTTAAAGTAATAATAGTAAAGATATTTCTAAAAAATATAAGCTCATATTCATTTATATATGAACTAAGTATTTTAGCATTAACCCAAGAAGCACCCCATGCAGCCATAGCTACAATCATTATTAAAATAAATATTTTATTTTCATTTGTTTTCATCTTGAAAGTATAGTATAAATATCTTATATCTGAACAGATTTAGATTATTTTTTGAATTGCTATTTGATTATTTTTAAATACACTATTTTATCATCTTCTATATAATGTTCATAAATAATTTCAAAGTTCAATTTCATTTTAGATATATAATTTAATCCATATTTCATTTCTGGAGTAATTAGTAAAATTACATAATCAATTTTATTTTTTAATACTTCTAATAAATTATATCCACCTTCAATCATAACAAAATTAGAATTATCTAACTTATCTAAGTTATCATTTATGTAAACATTTCTATTTAGAACATTAAATAATGCAATACTCTTATCAAAAGATTTCTGTTTTGAGTATATTAAAATATCTGGATTTATACCATCTTTTATATATCTTGTATCAAGTACTGGCTTATCTTGTCTTACTGTATTACCACCTATACATAGTAAATCTATTTTATTTCGCAAAGAATGTATATATTTTAGTGTTTGTTTTCCTGATATTTTACCACCATTTATAGCTCCATTTAGTGTTTGAGCCATTTTAAAAAAAACAAATGATTTTTTACTCCATTGTAAAAAAGGATACAAAAGACTTTTACCTTCTTTTTCCATACAAGAGTATTTAACTTCTATGCCTTTATCTTTCAGTATTTTACTTCCACCTGATGCTTTTTTATTATCATCTTTACAAGATATAACTAGTCTTTTGATTTTTAACTTTTCTAATAATTTAGCACAAGATGGTGTTTTACCAAGGTGATTACAAGGTTCTAAACTTACATATATAGTACAGTCTTCAAAAAAATCTTTTGTATTAAACTCTAAATAATCATGTATTTCAAATACATCGACTATTTTACTTAATAAATCATTTGGATATTTTTTTAAATATGCCTCTTTTAAAGCAAGCACTTCAGCATGTGCTTCTCCTGCACATTTATGAGCTTGTATTGATAATAATTCATCATTTTTAAGAACAACTGCACCAACAGCTGGATTTGGGTAAGTTAATAGTTGATACTTCCAAGCTTCACTAATAGCTAAGCTCATATAAAAATTATCATCAACTACCATATATTACCAATTAAAATAAGTACGAGCAGATGAAATATCTTTATAAGATATTGTTTGTTCTACATCTTCTATACTAATTATAATCTCCTTTTCATTTGCACTTTTTAAAATACCTTTAATAATATTTTTATTCAAGTCTTTTATACTAATACTCTCACCAATAGAAGCTTCATAATGTTGTGTTTTTCTTAGTCTTCTCTCAATTCCAGGAGAACTTACTTCAAGAGCATACCTTCCATACATTGGTTCATCAACATCTAAAATAGGAGATAAAAGTTTTGATATTTTAGAACATTGATTTAATGTTACACCATTTGGTGAGCTTATTAATACTCTAAAAATATCAATATTATTCTCTTTTGTTGTAAGAATATCATATAATTCCAAACCACAAGAATTTACCGTCATTTTAATTGATTCTTCTAAATTCATTTAAATTAATCTTTCTTTTTTATTTGCTGAAATAATGATTCTATATGTAATGATTTTTCTAAACTATCATCATTAAGAAAAGTAAAGTTTGGACATTTATACCAACTAGTACTCGATAAAATATAGGATTTAATTCTTCCATTTGCTTTATTTAACAAAGAAATGATTTGTTTTTCTTCTTCTTTATCAAAATCAGAACAATCAAAATATACACTAGCATCGTATTTACCATTTTTACAATTAACATGAGTAATTGCAAGAGAATTAATACGGCTATCATTCAAGGTTGACAATGCCTCAGGAATGATTTGCAATAATAATGATTGTGTTCGTTGTAAGTTTATACTTTTCATATTTAGTCGTCTATATGAACTTTTTCTTGAATTTCAATAAATGTTTCAATAAAATCACCAACTTTTATGTCATTAAATTTTTCAAACATAATACCACATTCATAACCATTAGCTACTTCTTTAACATCATCTTTAAATCTTTTTAATGAAGATATTTTACCTGTATATACAATCACACCATCTCTTATAATTCTAGCTAATCCACCTCTTATTACTTTAGCATCTGTAACTAAACAACCAGCAACTGTACCTATTTTTGGTACAACAAAAGTATCTCTAACTTCAGCTTGTCCTGTATTTTCTTCTCTTACTTTAGCACTCATAAGTCCAGATATAGAATCTTTAACATCATCTATTAAATCATAAATAATCGTATAAGTATTAATAGTAATACCATCTGCCTTAGCTTTACTTTTAACAGCACCTGTTGGTCTTACATTAAAACCTAAGATAATACAACCATCAGATGCTCCAGCTAAGATTAAATCTGACTCAGTAATTCCACCAACACCAGCATGAAGAACTTTAACTTTTACTTCTTCATTTGCAATTTTTTCTAAACTACCTTTGATAGCTTCTAATGAACCACTTACATCTGTTTTTATAATAACAGGCAATTGTTTGATTTTACCCTCAGCAATTAAGCCACTCATTTCTTCTAAAGTTACTTTTGTAGACTTCGATAATTCTTTTGCACGTGCATGTTCAGCTCTAGTTGTTGCTATATCTTTAGCTTCTTTTTCACTATTTTGAACAACCATAATAGAACCAGACATAGGAGGAATATTTAATCCTAACACATTACCAACTTGAGATAAGTTTAATGTTTGAACTTTTTGTCCTTTATCATTGCTTAAAGCTTTTACTCTTCCGTACGTTGTATCACAAACGATGTTATCTCCAACACTTAATGTACCATTTTGAACAATAACAGTAGCAACCACTCCTCTTCCTTTTTCAAGTAAAGATTCAACAACAACTGCTTTTGCTTTTACACTAGGATCTGCTTGAAGTTCTAACATTTCAGATTGAAGTAAAATATTTTCTAATAAATCATCAATTCCAGCTCCACTAAGTGCTGAAACTCCAATAAACTCTACATCACCACCCCAATCAACAGGTGTCATATCATGTTCTGCCATTTGTGATTTAACCATATCTATATTTGCAGATTCTTTATCTATTTTATTAATTGCTACAATTATAGGACATTTACTTGCTTTAGCATGAGCAATTACTTCAATGGTTTGAGGTTTTACTCCATCATCAGCGGCTACAACTATAATTATAATATCAGTTATTTGTGCACCTCTAGCTCTCATTGCACTAAAAGCTGCATGTCCTGGAGTATCAATAAATGTTATATCTTTATCATTTTGTTGTATTGTATAAGCAGATATATGTTGTGTAATTCCACCTGCTTCACTAGCACTTACTTTACTTGATCTTATTTTATCTAATAAAGATGTTTTACCATGATCTACATGTCCCATTATTGTAACAACAGGAGGTCTTGTAATTAGATTTTTTTCATTTATATTTTCTTCTTTGTAATCTTCAATATAATTTACTTCTTCTAAAGCATCTTTAACGCTAACTTCAATATCAAATTCTTCACCTAATATTTCCAGTTCATCTTGTTGTAAAAAGTCATTTTTAGTAACTAACATACCTAAGCCAAATAAGACAGAAATTACTTCAGAAGCAGATTTACCACAAGCTTGAGCAAATTCATAAACTCTTACATCTTCTGGTATACTTACAAATTTTATATCTTCAACTTCAATATCTTTTTTAAATCTTTTCCTTCTTTTCTTTCTTTTTAAACCTTGCGGTCTATTTCCAAATGCACTAGGCTTTGAACTTCTTGTTTGTTTATTAGTGTTTCTAGGTTTTGTTTCTTCTAATAATTTAGACTTATCAGCTTCAACAATATCCAATAAGAATACTTCTTCTCCTAATAAAGAATCATAATTACTAGTGTTTTTATTATTAGTAAATTCTTTTTTATTATTTTGTAATGAAATATTTATTATCTTTCCATGCTCATGTACTTTTTGTATTTGTTTTTTTCTATCTTTTTTAACCTTAGACTTTAGATCTTGATCTAAAGATATATTTTGACTGTTATTTGATTTGAATATTTCACTAAGAGATTTCATCTGCTTATTCTCTTCGTTTATATTATCAATAACTGGCTTGTTTATAATCTTAGGTTTAAGTTTTTTTACAATTTTTAAACCTCTTTTTTTAGGAATAATCCTAATAGGAGATTTACTAGGAGTCGTTGGAATATTTACAGCAGGAATACTATTTTTCTTTTCCATAGGTAATTTACTTGAAATAGTATTATTACCCTTATTTTCTTTTACAGAAACATTTTTTGTTTCAAGTAGCTTCGATATATTTTCTTTAATAGGAATATTTTTTTCTTTATTTTCTATTAGCTCTTCATTTTTATTAATTACAGGTTTTTCAACTTTTTCTTTCTTTTTTACTTTAAGTTTGGAACTTTTTCCTGTCATTATATAAGTTGCTATTTCTTCTGCATCTGAAAATGATACTTGACTTTGAGCTGATTTTAAGTCCATCCCTAAATCTTTTGCTTTTTTTATTACCTCAGCACTTGACGCACCAGCTTCTTCTGCAATCTCATATACTCTTACATTATCTGACATATGTTAATATCTCCTTAAGTTCTACTAGATAGTTATCTTTATTCTTGCACTGCTTACAAAGTGCTTTGTTAATTCTTTTTTGATCTTTTTGTTTAATATCATCTTGATCAATTAAAGCTATACAATTACAACAAATATAGAAACTTCTATTATATCCATCATATAACACAAGTTTTTTATTTTCACATTTTAAACGCAATAAGCTTTTTTGTTCATTACGATTTTTACAAAAAATACACATTCTAATAGTTTTTTTTAAATTAGCCAAGAATTATACCTAAAGTTTTCTTAATTATTATATTTTACTTAAAAATACTAAGACCATAATTATCAAAATCACAAGTTATAACTTTAAAGTGATAAAAAGATTTTTTTAATTTTTTTTGTAATTTATCCAAATTTTCTTCATAACACATTGAAAATATTGTTGAACCAGAACCTGATAAGGTACTCATTAAAGCCCCATTATTCAAAGCTAGTTTTTGAACATTAAACAATTCAGGCATTTGTCTCATCCTGTATTGTTGATGTATTTTATCTAAAGATGCAGTTTTAAGCATCTCCCAATTTTCACTCATAAACGCAGCACTTAATAATGAAGAATGTGAAATATTAAAGACTGCATCTTCTTTAGAATATTTATAAGGCAGTATTTTCCTTGATAAATTTGTCGACATTGAGCGGTTAGGAATAACCAGTACTGCTTTTAAATGTTTTGGTATTTTTTTATTTATATATTGAACTTCATTATTTTTAACAGTAGACACATTAAACCCACCCATAACAGCAGGTGTTATATTGTCAGGATGATGTTCGTATGCTAGTGCAAAGTTTAATAGTTTGTCTTTACTAAGTTCAACATCAGCAACACTATATGCACTGGCAATTGCTGAAACTATTACAGAAGACGAACTTCCAAGTCCTCTAGTAAGTGGTATTTTATTAAAAAATTCAAATCTAAAGTTTTTTTTATTTTGAGACAAATTATGATAAAAATCATTAAAAATAGACATAAACATATGATTGTCTTTAATAGCAGGTATATTTGAACCCTCACCCATTAAAGATACACTATGAAATTTTGCTGGTTTTATTATGACTTCATTTTTTAGATTTAAAGCTAATCCTAAAGTATCAAAACCTGAACCTAGATTAGCACTGCTTGCTGGCACACATATCTTCACTATTTTTTTTCCTTTTATACTACTGGTAAATTATAAATTGGCAAAGTATTAGATGAAAAATTTATCCTATCTAAAACACTTGGTAATTCAAAGTTGTGTAGTTTAGTATCTTTTTCTAAAAAATCTACTTTAATACTACCTTTTTTATTAAAAAAATATTTTTTTCCTAATGCTTTAATGGGAGAATTCTGATTAAATAAAAAACCACTACAAGAATATAGTTCTATATCTTTTACAATACTTAAGGTTTTTAAAAATATATATGATAGCTTTATAGACATATAAGACCCTGGTGTATTAACATAATACATACTAGAAATTTTATAATTTTCAAAAATTATAAAAAAAGTCTTGTCTAAGGTATCAGATACTTTTCCATCTAATTCATAAGTTTTAATAAGCTGTTTATTTTCATAAATACCTACTAATAAAGGATTTGATATACTAATAAGTAGGACTTCAAACAAAAATGATTCTTATACTTCAACTTTAGCATAAGCTAATTCAAATACACTAGCTTCATCTTGTGCTTCTTCAAGGTCTATGATTTCATAATTAGCTTCTTTTTCAAAAAGTTTTTTTGTTAATAAATGATTTAGATGATGAGAAGCTGCGTGGGCATTATACTCACCTATCATGGTATAACCTAAAAGTGCCATATCTCCAATAGCATCAAGAATTTTATGTCTTACAAATTCATTGCTATATCTTAAACCATCTGGATTTAATATTTTATTGTCATCTAAAGCAATAACATTATCTAAAGACACACCTTTTGCTAAACCAACACTTTGTAAATATTGCAAATCATGTAAAAATCCAAAAGTTCTAGCCTTACTAATATTTTCTTTATATTCTAAAATAGAATAATCAAAATGATATTTTTGCTTACCAATAATAGGATGTTTAAAATCAATAGAAAAATCGTATATTATTCTACTTGATGGCTTTAAACTAACTTTTTTTCCATCTTTTGTTTCAATAGATACTTTTTGTTTGATTTTCAATGCTTTTTTTGATTTGTCTAGTTTTTTAATACCAGCTTCTTCAATTAACATACAATAACCAGCAGAGCTTCCATCTAAAGCAGGAATTTCATCATTGTTAACAACTATTCTTAAATTATCAATACCATAGGCATACACAGCTGATAAAAGATGCTCTATTGTAGAAATAACTACATCATCTTTTCCTATAACTGTAGCCATTTTAGTACTCACTACATTTTCAATGCTTAAAGGTATGGTAACACCTTTGTCACTTCTGTAAAAAATTATGCCTGTATTAGAACCCATAGGTTCAAGTTTCATTTTAATAGGCACACCTTTATGAAGACCTACTCCTACAATGTCTATACTTTTAGCAATTGTTCTTTGTTTCATTTTTTTCTCATTATTTTTTTTGCATCTTTAATAATATCTAAAACTCTTGTCTTAATCCAACTTTTGTCCATCCATTCTATTGGATTTACCTCAATACCTTGAATTAATACACCAAAATGTAAATGATCTCCAAATACAGCACCACTAGAACCAGTATATGCAATTTTATTTTTTCTTTTTACTTCTTGATTTACTTGTACATCAGACTTACTTAAGTGTGCATATAAAGTTTGTAAACCTAAACCATGATCGGCAATAATAGTATTACCATAAATTCCTAAATAATCATTATATATAATTTTTGCATCATTTGATATATAAATTCTTGCTTTTTTTACACTAGCCCAATCCATTCCTAAGTGCCATGCCTCGTCAATCTTTTCTTTTTCATAAAAATAAGAGCGTCTTTGTGCAAAACTTGCGAAAGTTCTTGATGCACTTAATCTTCTAAAAGCTTTTATATTAAAAGAGTTTATTAAATCTTTTGACATATGTTCAAGACTAATTTGTCTTATAAAAGATATATTTTCTTCTCTTAGAACTTTATTAGCTTTTATAAATATATCTTTCTTAGTAGATGGAATTTCATAATTACTTTGTTCTAAAACATTAAGGCTTATCGTATTTATAAAATCATTAGAAATATTTATTTTATCTTTTTTAATTTTTAATTTTCTTATGTATAAAGGAATTTTTACTTTTGTAATATTATTTGCTTTATCAATTGCTAATAAATTAAATCTTTTAAATTCTTTTTCATCAACAGGCCAAGCAATAAGTGCTATATAATAATTTTCTTTGGAAAAAGGAAATAGCTCAAATCTATATTTATTATTAAATGAAATATATTTATCATTTAAGTTTTTATCTTTTACCTCAACGATTACTAAAGCACTACCACCTCTTTTAATATTATACGAATTAGTAATAACATTAGCAATAGGAGCTTGTTTGTCAATTTTGATTTTATATTCTTTTTTAAATGTATTTCCTTGTAAAAAATTCCATTTGCTATTATCTGTAACTTCTATACTTAAAATAATATCATCTACTTTGAATATATTATTAATTCTTGGAGCTTTGATTTCTACAATTAAACTAGTTTGTTTTGTTAAGATTTTTTTGCTTTCTAGTATTTTTTGACTTTTAGAATCTTTGTATATAATTGTATAAGATTTAATACCACTTTGATCAAAAATAGATAGATTTAAGTTTTCTTTCATATTCCAATAAGTATAGTTTTTTAAAGTGACTTTTGGAATATTTTTTTCAAACTGTGGTGAAAAAAGCACAAAAATACCAGCAAGAACTACTAGTAGTACAAATAATATACTCATTATTTTAGTAAAATTTTTATTTTCTTGTTTCAAAAATTTCCTTCAGAATTACTTGTTTTGTTTGTTCTAAATCAGATGAGTTTATAAGACAACCAGCCGAATGCTTATGTCCTCCTCCTCCAAATATCTCTGCAATTTTTCCAATATCTATATCTTCTTTTGATCTAAAAGACACTCTTATTCTTTCATCTTGATGTCTTAAATAAAATACAATTTTAACAATAGACATATTAAAAATCATATCTAAAACATCTTCGGTTTCATAAGAATTTGCACCCGTTTGCTTTATCCACTCATTAGTACAATAAATACTAGCAATATTACCTTCATCATAAAGCTCCAAGCTAGAAAGGATTTTTGGCATAATTCTATATTTTGCTAAAGAATCTCTTTGCTTAAGATTTTGCGCTACATATGAAGGTTCACATCCACACTTAACTAAAAAATTTATTTTTTCATAAGTAGTTTCATCACATCTTAAACTCGTAAATGCTAAAGAATCTTCATAAATTCCTACATACAATGCAATTGCTGTTTGTTTTGTAATATACAAACCATTAAATTTAAAAAAATCATAAAGCACTTCAGCACTTGATGCTTTATTCATATCTACTATATTAACAAGTCCAAAGTCATCATTTGACTTATGGTGATCTATATTTATTAAAGGTATATTATTAGGCAAAGTAAATCCAAATCGTTGTTTACTACCACAATCTACACTAATAGCTAAGTCATAAAATTTTGGGAATTGATCCGTTATTTTATCAAATCTACATAAAAAATTTAGATTATCAGGTATATTTTTACAAGATATATTAAATACCTTATGTTTGATTTTATTTTCAATCAAATAATTAGACAAGGCTAAAGCACAAGATATTGTATCTGCGTCTGGATTAATGTGAGTAATAATTAAAATATATCTTGACTTTTCAATTAAGCTTAAAGCTTTAACGAAAGAAGAAGTATCTGTTTTATTATTTAAGATAAAATCTTTTTTCACAAATATCTCCTTATAATTATAAAATGATTATATACAAACAAAAATAATGATAGGTTAATAGCTTAGTCAAATTTCATGGAAAAGTCTAACCATGTTGCTTGATGAATAATGCTACCAGAACTTAAAGCATCAACACCAGTTTGGGCATATATTCTAACTGTATCTAAATTTATATTTCCACTAGCTTCTACTAAAATATGAGAATATTTTGTATTTCTGTATTTTATAACTTCTTTTATTTGTTCAGGTTTCATATTATCACACATAATAATATCTGCCCCTGCACTCATAGCATTTTGTACTTGTGCAAATGTTTCGCATTCTATTTCTATTTTTGTAACCCAAGAAATTCTTTTTCTAGCTTTTTTAATAAAATCTTCTAAATTATCAATAGTTCTTAAGTGTGTATCTTTAATCATCAAGCAATCATCAAGTCCAAGACGATGATTAATCGCACCACCAACTCTTGAAGCATATTTTTCAAACTCTCGAAGTTGTGGTCTAGTTTTTCTAGTATCTAACATCACCACATCTAAGTCTTGTATTTTTTTAACATAAGCATTTGCCATAGTAGCAATTCCACTTGCGTGTTGTAATAAATTTAAAAAAGTTCTCTCACTTGACAATAAAATCGATGCTTTTCCCTCTAAGTGGGCGATTATATCACCTTTTTTTAGAACATCACCATCTTGTTTTAAAAATTTACAATCAAATCTTTCACTTCTTGCTAATACTTTTGCATATTTAATACCTGCTAAAATACCATCATCTTTTGCAATTGCTTTTGCTTTAAACCTACCTTTTGGAGCTATATCAAAAAACAAATCCCCCCTACCATTATCTTCTATAATGGCATTTTTAACAAATTTCTTAATATTTATCATACTTCAAGCATCCTTTCTAATGCGATTTTAGCCCACTTTACAGTGTCTTCATCTATAAAAATCTCTTTTTCTTTATTTATATTATCATCTTTTATAGACTTAATAGTTTCATAAAGATTTTCTAAAGTAGTTTCATTCATAGTAGGACATTCTGCTTTTGTTGAACTTAGTATATAAGTATTGTTTTTTCTTAGTCTATTAACCATATTATATTCTGTTCCAACTGCTATTTTTTGATTTGGATCTAAATCTTTAATATATTTTATTAATTGGGAAGTTGAGCCTACAAAATCTGCATTATCACAAATAATAGGATCACATTCAGGATGAACTGCTATTAAAATATCTTTATATTTATTTCTATAAAACTCTATATCTTCTAAAGTAAACAGCTGATGAACTGAACAAAAACCATTAAAACAAATAATATCTGCTTTTGTTATATCTTTTTTATCTCCTAAAACACAAGATTGTAAATTCATTTGTTTAGCAAAATTTTGTCCCAAACAACGATCTGGTACAAAAAATATTTTTTTATTAGATTTTAAAGCCTTCTTTATAATTTTATAAGCATTTGAAGAAGTACATACAGTTCCACCCATTTGCCCAACTTTGGCTTTTATGTGAACACTTGAGTTTATATAAGTAATTGGAAATATATCTTCATTTTTTATACCTGCTTCGTTTATTTGCCTTAATGATTTTTCAAAATATTCAAGATCAATCATCCTAGCCATTGCACAACAAGCAACTTTTGGCATAATTACTCTTTTATTTGGACTTAAGACTTTTACACTCTCACCCATAAAACCAACACCACAAAAAACAATAAACTTTGAACTACAACTCTTTGCTCTTTTTGCAAGTTCTAGCGAATCTCCTGTAATATCAGCTAATTCAAAAACTTCATCTCTTTGATAATAATGAGCTACAATTGTAAGATCTAATTCACTTTTTAATTTTAAAATTTCTTCTTTTAAATTCACCTTGAAACCTTATTGTAATAAATTAAAAGAAATATAACTAAATTTTAGTTACAATCCATTTAATTTAAAAATATAATTAAGGTATTTTATGGATTATTTGACAAATTTTAACATTCAATTTTTTGTATTAGCTTATATATTAGGCTCAATTCCTTTTGGACTTCTTTTAGCAAAATTTTTTGCAGGTGTTAATATAAAAGAGCAAGGAAGTAAATCAATAGGAGCTACAAATGTATTAAGAGTAGTAAAACAAACAAATCCACAACTAGCAAAAAAATTAGGACTAGCAACGATAATCCTAGATGCACTAAAAGGTTTACTTGTATTAGTATTTGCTATGTATTTGGATGCAAGTTTATCTACACTTTGGGCAATAGCAGTTTTAAGTGTCTTGGGACATTGTTATTCTATATTTTTAGGTCTTGAAGGTGGCAAAGGCGTAGCAACTGCTTTAGGCGTCTTTTTAGTTTTACTTCCAATTCCCACACTTGTAGGTATCATAGTATGGGTATTTTGTGCTAAAGTTTTAAAAGTATCATCTTTAGCTTCCTTACTTGGTTTAAGTAGCCTTGTAATTGCTTCTTTAGTTTTATCTTATGGTTTAGATATAAATAGTAATGCACCTTTATATATCATATCTTTTATAATATTTTATAAGCATATTCCAAATATAATGAAACTTATAAGTGGAAAAGAAGAAAAAGTAATATAAGTAGTTTATTATGCAAATGACATTACACATACAAAACTTATCTTTTTCTTGTATTATTGGTATTTTAAAGTATGAAAGAAAAAATGCTCAAAAAGTACTTATAAATTTAAGTTTTAAATATACATTTAAAAATAATATCTTTTTAGATTATGCAAAACTAGCTAAGAAAATAGAAAAGATTATGCTAAAAAAGAAATTTGAACTTTTAGAAGATGGTATTATTTATTTAAAAAAATACCTAAATTCTAAATATAAAAGTAAATATAATATAAAAAACATTAAATTAAAAATATCAAAGCCAGATATTTTGCCTAAGTGCAAGGTAACTCTTTCTTGTAAATAATCTACTAAAGTTATCTTGCAACTTTGATAAAAACAGTATGATAGTTATATTTTTTCTAATTCTTCTAAAGCTTTATCTATATCATCAAAAGATATATTTTTTAAATCTTTAACATCTTTATCCCACCATTGCAGTGCAATTAATCGCTTAATTTGCTCTTCATCAAATCTATATTTTAATACTTTTGCAGGAACTCCTCCAACTATTGCATAAGCAGGGACATCTTTTACTACAACTGAACCACCTGCTACAATAGCTCCATCTCCTATACTTACACCTCTTTTAATAATAGCTAAAGAACCTAACCAAACATCATTGCCTATTATAGTTTCACTTGGACGTGTAAGTTTTTTTTGTTCAAAGTTTTCTACATAATCAGGAAAATGCAATTTTAAATTGTACTGAAAAGCTGAAGAACTAAGCCAAGTAATAGGATGATCAAATGCACCAACTTCACAGTTTTTGCCAATTGAACAGTACTTGCCCATTTTAGTTGCAGGAAATAAAGTCGTCCCTGCATTAATAAAAGTATAAGATCCAACATTACAAGAATGCTTAACATTCGCATTTCCTACTAATCTAACGGGGGCATTTAAAACTGAACTTTTGGCAAGTTTTGAATCTTTTGATATATAATTAATATCTTTCATTTTTTTATCCTTTTTATTTTTTTATTTCGTTTTTTTATTAATTTTGAAATTTCATTTATAAATTTTTGTGTACTTTCACCTTTTTTATACTCACCTAAATAGAATTTTTTAACTTCTTTTCTTTTATCTTTTTGTGAGTCTTGTTTTAATGCTTTTTCAAGAATTTCTCCAAGCTTAGAGAAGTTGTCTTTATTTAATAAAATAAATGCTTTAGTTAAGTCATTAATACTTTGGTCACTTAAAACCTCTATATATGAAGCTGGTTTATTTGTATGTAAATAATCAATCATCACAGAAGTATTATCAAAAAATGCAAAGTCTACTAAAGTAAAGACATTATTGATATCTTCTTCTTCCATACAATAAGCTTTTTTTGATTTATTAACAATATCTAATATATTTTTATGTGCTATTTTAACATCTTCATTTCTAACTCCAAGGGCTGAATGAGGTTTATAGATTAAAATATTATTTTTATTTTTAAGTATAGTTTTTACAAGTTGCACTCCAAAAATTGGTACTGAAGTATAATTCATACTATCATGTGTAGCTTCCCAAGTAGGTGCATATAAAATCACTTTTTGTTTATCATTTTTTTTGATTTTCATTTGTTTGATAAAATCTAGCTGTGGTCGTCCTACTTGTATGAATTTCTTTTTATTAAAATTTAATAAATAATCTTTATATCTATTAGTGCCTCTTTGTCCAACAGTAAAAACAAAATCATAAGCTTGAGATCTATTTGATCTCATAGATTCTTTTTCACTCTCCCCATGATTTAGATGTATATGATAAGCCCTGCTATTACTAATTGAATTAAAATTTTTCAAAGCATGATTGATATATAAAATAATACCAAATTCATTGTTTTGATAAAATGTAATTAAATCACTATATTCTTCAAGGTATATAAGCTCAAATATTTGTTCTTTTAAACATCTTAAATAAACTTCATAATCTGTAAGTACAAGAAGTATTTTATGCTTCTTATTCAAAACTTCTAAAGGTTTTTTCCATTGTTTAATCTGATAATAAGAATTCATATCTGAACTAAAATATAAGATTATTTCACAGTTTTTATAATTCAATTTTGCTTCTTTATAATTTTTTTATTTTATTTATTAGTTCAGTTGTAGAGATATCAGGAGTTCTTGGAAGATATATAACTTCACAAATATCTTTAAACTCATCAAATTTACCAGTCCAATCGCAACCCATTATTAAATAATCAGCTTTATATTTAAGAATATAGTCTCTTTTAAACTCTAAAGCTTCTTCTAAAAAAATATTATCTACAAAATTCAAAGAAGAGATAATGTGCATTCTTTCTTCTTGTGTGTATATAGTATTTCTTTTTTTCTTGTTAAAATTTAATTTATCAGAAGAAACACCAACTATCAAGTTAGAACCGTACTTAGAAGCTCGCTCTAATATTCTTAAATGTCCATAATGAAAAATATCAAAAGTGCCAAAAGTTAATATATTCTTCATTTATTATTATTCCTTCTTATTTAAGATTTATAAATTATATTTATATAAATTAAATAAGTCAAGATTATAATTTAAAACTAATAATTTTTTACAAATTTTTTACTATATGACACAATTTTAAGATTTTGGTTTTAAATATTATGCTGTAAAGATAAGTCACAATAATTTCTTGACATATTTTAAAAGTAATATTTATCATATATTGTATATAATATTTGAAATTTAATTATTATGAGTATATATGAAAAAAATAAAATCAGCCACCTTGGATACAATAGAAGCTATAGATGTTGATGTTGAAGCTACATTTACAAAAGGCTTACCATCTTTTACAATAGTAGGTATGGTAAACTCCTCAATTCAAGAATCAAGAGATAGAGTTAAATCAGCTTTATTAACAAATGAATTTAAATTTCCACCTAAAAAAATCACAGTAAATCTAGCTCCTTCAGAGATTAAAAAACAAGGAACACAATTTGATTTATCAATTGCTTTACTAATAGCACTTTATGATAAGAAAAAAATAACATTTGATGATTTTCATATATTTGGTGAATTATCTTTAAATGGTGAGATTAAAGACAATAATTCTATTTTTCCAATAGTATTATCTTTGGCAAAACAAGGTTTAATAAAGAAGATTTTAGTTTGCGAAGCAAGTGCAAGAAAATTATCAAAAATACCAAATATCAATATATATATAGCAAGTAATTTAACAAAAGCTATTGAGTTTTTTACATTTACCAATCAAGATGATTTTTTGTATAAGTCTGATTTTATAGGATATGAAACTATAAAAATAAGAGATGAAGTATTTTATTTAAATAAAGAATATTTATTAGATTTTAATGAAGTAAAAGGTCAACGCATAGCAAAAAAAGCTGCCATGATAAGTGCAGCTGGAAATCACAATATCTTATTTGAAGGAAGCCCTGGTTGTGGCAAGACTATGATTTCAAAAAGACTTCCTTATATTATGACGCCTATGAGCCTAGAAGAGATATTAGAAAATGCAAAACTAGAAGCTTTGGATTTAAAAGAACCAAGCTTCAAACCAATAAGAGTATATAGAAGCCCACATCATAGTTCAACTAAAGCATCAATATTTGGAGGTGGTAGTATAAATGCCAAAATTGGTGAAGTAGCTTTGTGCAATAATGGCATATTGTTTTTTGACGAATTGCCACATTTTGGAAAAAATATACTTGAAGCATTAAGAGAACCTTTAGAAGATTATCAAATATTAATAAGTAGAGTTAACTCTAAAATATTATATAAAACAAAATTTGTTTTTGTTTGTGCCATGAACCCTTGCCCTTGTGGTAATTTATTATCAACACAAAAAGAATGCCGTTGTTCGCAATTAGAAATTTCAAGGTATAAAAATAAACTCTCAGATCCTTTTTTAGATCGTATTGATTTATATGTTGTGATGACAGATACATCTTTAGATGATAAATCAAGTATAAATTCAAAGCAAATACATCAAAAAGTAATAACTGCTTTTATAATGCAAAAGCAAAGAGGGCAAAAAGAGTTAAATGGTAAACTTTGTGATGAAGATATCGTAAAATATTGTACCTTAGATGATACTTGTCAAAATTTACTAAATAAAGCAATTAGTCAATATGCTTTATCTTATAGAGGGATTAATAAGGTATTAAAGGTAGCTAGAACTCTTGCTGATTTAGATTCAAGTACTAATATAACAAGTTCTCATTTATTAGAATCTTTATCTTATAGAAGAAAATAAAATACCTTTATGCTTAGTTGCTTTTATATTGATTTGGCTACAATAAAACCAATATAGAGTTGATTTTACAAATAAATTTTAAAATAAGCTAGAGAGGAAATTAATCTAAAAAAGGGTTAATTCCCCGTACCCTTGGGTCGGTGGAGCATCATTTCTTTTACTATTTTATTATTTAAATTACTTATATATCTCATATCTTAACTTTCGCACCTAAAACAATCAATAAAATATCAAATAACAAGCAGATTATCAATACTTAATCCAAGATTTTCATGTCTATTGACAATATTATTTTAAGTGTAAATAATTAAAATAATATTCTAAAAATAAACTATAAAATACTATCAAAGAAGCTTTTATACAGTGCTTATTAGCTATAATATGGATATTAAAAAAAAAGGTTTATTGATGAATATTCAAGAGAAAATAACTAATATTATAAATGACAAGCTAAAAAATCCAATTTTCAAGACAATGCAAGTACTAAATATAAAAACAATTTTATCTCAAAGTAAATTCACTAAGAAAGATGGTGTTAGTGTTTATATGGTAGTTATTCATTTTGTCTATATGTTGGTTATGAATAAAAAGATATCAACATTTTCAAAGCAAAGTGATGATAGTTTAAAAAAAGATGTTTATTATAGATTACTTAGCAATAGTTGTCAAGTTTCACCACGTTGTACCAGCAATTCTAAGTGAAAATTTATATAGCTAAAATCTTCCAAAATAATATCAAAAATCACTACTAAGCAAATTCACTAATACCCTTTATTTAAAGGCTTTATCAAGCTTTTTAATACCTAATTTTAGCTATAATATATCCTATAAAAGCCCATAAACAGGAGTGTTTAAACAAATGAGACAGACAAATATTTTCGATTTTTTAATAGAATCATTTACAGATAATATATCAAATGTAGAAGATACTAGAAAACAAAGAACAAATCTAGTTTATAGTTTAAAAGATATTATATTATCAGCATTTAGTGTATTTTATTTTCAAAATAAATCTTGCTTAAGTTTTCAAAGGGATATTGATACAAGAAAAGGTATCAGTAATGCACAAACTATGTTTGGAATATCTGATATACCAAGTGATAATCATATACGAAACATGTTGGATAAAATAACACCCAATAGTTTTAAAAAAGTATATGAAATAATACTTGATAAGTTAAGAGATATAGGAATATTAGATAAATTTTATTTTAAAGATGATTATATGCTTGTAGCATTAGATGGTACTCATTATCATTCAAGTAAAAATATATCTTGTAAATGTTGTCAAAGTAAAACTAATAGTGATACAGGTGAAGTACATTACTATCATAGTGTTATAACTCCAACAATAGTACATCCTGATATAAAAAAAGTTATACCATTGATGCAAGAGTTTATATCAAATAATGATGGTAAAGATAAACAAGATTGTGAAGTAAATGCTTCTAAAAGATGGCTAGATAGTTTTAATAATCCAACTAATAAAAAACTTATTATTTTAGGTGATGATTTATATTCAAGAGAACCTATGATAAAAAAAGTATTAGATAAGAGCCATTCATATATATTTGTAGCTAAACCAACATCACATAAATACTTATATGAACAAATAGAAATGATAAAAAATCTAAATACTATTGATACAAAAATAATATCCAAAATGATTAATGGTAAAAAGCAAATTTTTACATATAACTATATTAATAATTTAGCAATTAAAAATCCACAAGGAGATACACAACATCCACCACAAGAAGTAAACTGGTGTGAAGTTATAGTTACTAATGCTACGGGTAAGAAACTATATCATAATAGCTTTGTTACTGATATATCTTTGAATGTAAATAATGTTATAGATATAGCAACAGCAGGACGAAGTAGATGGAAAATCGAAAATGAAAATAACAATACTTTAAAAACTAAAGGCTATCATTTAGACCACAACTTTGGTCATGGAAAAGAAAATCTATCTAAAACACTTTGTAGCCTTAATATATGAGCTTTCTTATTTCATACAGTACAAGAACTTGATGATGATTTATATATGGAACTTCGTTATAATATTGGTAACAGAGAAGAGTTCTTTGTAGGTATTAATTTTTTAACAACAATGTTTAATTTTAAAAGCTTTAATAAAATGTTGGAATATATACTTATTGCTCGCCAGACCGAAGAGAATGTAGATATGAAAGGATATATTATGTAGTTTTATTTTTGGGTTAGAATTGCTGACGTTGTACCATTCCAAAAACAATATCTTGAAACACATCTGGTAAAATCTTAAATATTTCAGGCTTCGTTTGAAACCAACTATGAACTGCATTAAATGGAGTTCTGACTTTTAATTCTTTTCTTAAAGAACCATGTCTTCTATTGAAGTTGTAGTATATCAAAAATTTATTTAAATCTTTTTTAACATCATCTATATTTTCATAGTCTTGGGCTTTGATTGTAGCATTTTTAATAGTTCCGTTTACTCTCTCTACCATTCCATTGGTTTGTGGTGTATATGGAGCTGTTAGTCTATGTTCTATACTATCTTCTTTACATTCTACATCAAACTTGTGATTACCACTTACAATTCCTTTGCCTCTTGCCCATTTATCTGTAAATTCCAATCCATTATCTGTTAAAATATGAGTTAAGTAAAAAGGAAAAAACTCTTTACAAACTTTTAGAAATTCAACTGCATTATTAGATGATTTGTTTTCATATACTTTGTAATATAGTAGCCTTGTAGCTCTGTCTATTGCTACAAATAGATAAAACTTTTGTTTATTAAACTTTGGTAAATATGTTACATCTATATGCAAATATCCAGGTTCGTATTCTTTAAATTTCTTTGCTTTTTCTTTTTGTTCTTGTGGGACTCTATTTATATCAAATGCTTTTAAAGTTCTATAGATATTACTTCTATTTGCATTTGGGATAATATCAACCATTGTATCTACTAGGTCATCTAGTTCCATCCAAGTCATTGTCCTAACTACTTTTATTAACTCTTTTTCTAAAGATGTTAAAGTTGTTTTTATATTATGTGGTCTTGAACTTTTATCTTCAATAAAATCCCTATCTTTCCATTTAGAGATAGTTTTAATATTTAGATTATAATTATTTGCTAATTCAACATTTGTTAAATTAGATTTCTGTATTATTTCTCTTATGTGCTGGTTTGTTCTAGCATTAGAGTGATAGGTTTGTGACATATTTTAAATCCTTATGTGTTGTAAAGATTTTACACTTATGTTGTTTAATCTATCACTTTCTTATTTATGAAACTAGGCAACCATAACGTGGTGAAACTGGACAAATAGTAACTACAACTGGAGAAAACTACTATCTTTATCAACATTAAAGATACTAAAATTACTTCATAAAGTACAAGATAAAAAAGCTGTAAGAGTTTTAATTATTGATGATACAGTTGAGGGAAAAGTTGGTAAAGATATAGAGGGTAGTAGTGACTACTTATGGAGTAATAAAGAGAAACGAACTATTAGAGGTATCAATGTTGTATCTTTAAATTATAGTGATGGTTTCTCTAACTTGATGTTAGACTTTGAAATTGCTACAAATAAATATGCAAGAGTAGCACTAGAAAATTTTACTAATATTGTAGATTATAGAAGTAATGCTCACATAAGAAGACTAGAGACACTAAAAGGCAAATCACAAATAGCAATAGCTATGGTTAAAAGAGCTGTAAATAGTGGTATATATGCTGATTATTTACTTGTTGATAGTTGGTATAGTAAACCTTCATTCATTAAAGAGATGAATGAACTAGGATTAAAAGTTATTACAAGAGTAGCAAATAACAATAAAATATGGAACTTTTTAGGAGATAGAAAAACACTAACAGGTATCTATGATAAATATAAAAAACTAAAAGATATAAAGTCTGGAACCTATGGCAAAAAAGTTAAATATAAATATTTTTCAGTTGTAGTTGAACATAAAAAAGCTGGTAAAATAAAAATAGTATTTTTAAAGACATCAGATAAATTAATACCAATTGTATCAACAGATTTAGATATCTCAGACGAAACAATTATTGAGACTTATAGAAGAAGATGGGATATAGAACAAGGTTATAAAGAGCTTCGTGAACACTTTGGATTTAGTACAGAAGAAAATAGAATATATGAAGCTCTTATTGCTAGAATTACACTATCATTTTTTACATATAATATAGTTAGTTATATCAATCGTATTAGTCATGAACCTAAAACCATAGGTGGATTGTTTAAAGATTTAGAATGTGAACTACATACTTTAGCAATTGCTATGCAAACATTTATATTAATACTCAATGAAATAGCACAAATAGAAGAGATTGTAAATAGAAATGATGATTTTACTACTATTATTGATATATTAAAGGATGTGACACAGAAGTTACTTGGTTTTAGGTGCGAAAGTTAAGGTAAGATATCTATCCTTTTTTAAAATTTAATTTATTATAAGCTAAATCACTAAAAATTATAAAAATTATAAAAAATATATACTACCCCAATATGTCAAGACAACTACTTATAAAATCTAATTTTCTTCATCACCTGTAACTTTATGCTACAATTTCATCTGATTTACTATAATTTTCATCATTAATTTTAATACTTTCATAGTATACATTCATTTGTTTTTTATAATCTAAAGTCTCGTGAAATCTTCTATAATTATAAAATTCCATATAATCTGCAAGATCATTTTTTAATGTTGATATTTTAAAATATTCATTGAGATAAATCTTCTCAACTTTAGCACTACGCCAAAATCTTTCTATACAGATATTGTCAGTTGCTCTACCTTTTCCATCCATTGAAATAATAATACCATTATATTTTAAAGTTTGAGTATGGATATAGGATGTATATTGGCTACCTTGATCTGTGTTAAATATTTCAGGCTTCCCATATTTAGATAGTGCAACATTAAGTACTCCCATTACTAAATCTGTGTCCATTGTGTTGGATATTCTCCAAGATAAAATAGCTTTGGAGTACCAATCAATTATTGCAGCCATATAAACCATCCCGTCTTTGATTTTAATATAGGTGATATCGGTACTCCATACTTGATTGGCTCGTACAATATCTAGCCCTCTAATCTTATAAGAGTGTTTAGGATGTTCTTTATTAGCCCAACTTGTATTTGGTGGTCTAACAGCTAGTACTGCTCTTAAACCTAATTGTTTACGATATTCTCTCACAGTATTAATACATAAAATATGACCTCTTTCAAGTAGCTCTTGATGTACTTTCATATAACCATAACAGGGTATATCTTCAAATATATTTACTATGGCATCTTTGATAGATTGTTTTACAAGATTTACCATTGGGACATAAAATAGATTACTTCTATTGTAATCAAGTAGTTTACATTGTTTTACAACTGATATTATTTTGTGCTTGGATTTATCAATAATTTGTTTTTTACTAGATAAGTCCAAGCTCTTTAGCTTTCCCTGCATCCAATTATACTCCACTGTCAATTGACCAACTGTTTTTGCATACTCATCATTTTTAGCTTTTAATTGTATGATTTCATCTTTATATTCTCGTACAACTTTTAATGGTTCCATTGCAATCTCTGCATTTTCAAGAAATATCTTTTTCCAGTTATGCAAGTTTTTAGGTGTTATATTATTTTTACTTGCTATCGTATTTAATGTATCTTCATTTCTTAAAACTTCAAGAACTACTTTTGTTTTAAATTCAGCACTATATATTGTTCTTTTTCGGCTCATATTTATACCCTTTATTTTTATTGTTTAATTTTACTCTTTTGAGAATTAAACTTTACAAAAAATTGTTTGTTTTTCTTGGGGTAGTATAGAACTTGAAATTAAAGAAGATGATTCTGAATGTAAAAAAGTAATTTTAAAATCGAAAAGAAAACAAATATTTGCTTTTTCATTAGATATGAACTTAACTAATCGTTGTAAAATGTTTCCTTTTTTAAATCAAACAACACCATTAGTAAATAAAGTAAATGATGGTATTGTATTTTATTTAAATAATAGCCAAATATTTGTTTTATTAATTGAATTAAAAACTAATAATTTAGGAAACTATAAAAAATAATTACAATCTGAAAAAAACTTTATATCATATTTAATTGGTATTTTAAATAACTCATTTGCAAAAAACTATTCATTAAAAGAAGAAAATATAAAATGTTTAGTTTTTAGTCTTAGAAAAACAGCAAGAAAACAAGGTACAAAAAGAGTAAATCTTTTATATGAAAAAATTGACGGATTAAATATTACTGAGCTTCAATGTAATGAAAATCATATTATTGAAAAGTTTATTTAATAAACAGTTTAAATTATTATAAATATTATTTTCTATAATTCAAATATAATAGACTAACAAATCGTCCAGACTGTGAAAATAGCCCCAAATAAGCTAATTTTATAGTCTGGGTGGTTTTGTTATGCTTTTAGTTTAATGTTAATTATTTCTTTCCAAGTTTTATTTGGTTTAAATCCTTTTGGTAAAATCAACTTAGTATTTTCATTTTTGAGTATAATTTTTTTATAATAATACATGAAAATTGATACTCTATAATTTTTTGCACAATGTATAAAAACTTTTTCTTTTCTTTTTGTAATACTTTTAATGTATTACAAAATAAATGTAATCTATCAATTTCTGGTTTATCCCAAGATATAGGAATATGAATATAAATCATATTATTTTTTGATACGATTTTATCTTCATTTTTTAAAGCATTAGTACTATTGTGTAATGCTAAGTTTATAACAACATCAAATTTATTTTTTGAAATAAGTTTAAATTCTTTTTTTGTTGGTTGTCCTGCTGTTGATATATTATCATTTATTTTGATAAAGTTTAAAATTGATTTTATATTTTGCTCCTTAGCATAATGGTCTAGTGCAAAAAATATGTTACCCGTTTTTGTAGTTTTTTATGTTTTACAATGGTATCTAAATCTCTGAGGTTTTCAAAGTTAAAAATAGGCTATGGTAACATATTTTTCTTACTACGATTTGTTATGATTTTAAAGTTTCTATTATCTATAATGCCCCTAAAAGTAGAAATTTATGAACAGAGGAATAGATTTTAAAACTTAAGTTTTTGGAAAGAAATTAAATTTCTACTTATTAATGATGGTAGGACATCAAAAAGGATAATTATTTTTCAATCCTTAATATCTTTAGATATACTTTGTGTAATGGGTTTTAAAATCCAAATCATATATTTAGTTTATTGCACCATAGCACTTAAATATTTACCATAGCTTTAAAATACGAGCCACTTCGTCCAAGGTTATCTATATTAATATGGAATTTTTTATCAAGTCTTTCATCTTCAATAAATTGATATTTAAGCTCTAAAACTAAAGGTACAGTTATACCTGGTAAATCTATTTTACTATAAAAATCACAAAATAAAGCACTTTGAGAAGAGCTAATCATTGGAGGATAATCATCTAAAACTTTATGTACATCAATTTCAAATTCCTTAATCTCACTTTGTTTTTTATCTAAAGGCATAGCACACTTTTTTACTAGTTCAACATTGTCTTTATTTACAAAACATATAGTAGCTTTTTTGCTTTTTAGAATATTTGCTAAGGTATCTTTTTTGCTTCCATCTTCTTTATGTCCAATTGAAACTATTAATGTTGCAGGGTTTGATGAAATAGGAATAAAGTATGAGAATGGTGCTGCATTTATAACATCTCCATCTTGGCTTACTATCCATGCTATTGGTCTTGGCACTACCGTATCTGACATAAGTTTATATCTATTTAAGTCATTTATATCTTTATAATCTAAAATCATAATAATCCTTTTTGCTTGTATAGTATCTTACTTAAGTTTTAATTTACTTGTCCTTTTATACTTTTAATAACCTAGCTTTTTATCAATAAACAAAGGTGTTTTCTTATCTGCATAATATCTAATAATGTTATTGGCTATTATATTAGATGCAGTTTTGATATTAGTAAGAGCTGAAATATGAGGTAAGATACTTATATTCTTATTATTCCAAAGGCTTGAATTTTTTTCTAATGGTTCTATTTTAAATACATCTAATACAGGCTTAATGAAAAATTCAGGGGTCTGATTTATCACTTTTTCTTATAACTAACAAGATAATCATCAAGCATTTTTAACTTCAAACTTTTAGTAACACCATTATGTATTTTTATAAGTTTTTTCATAGGTGAAAACACTCCACCATCTATAGAATTTGTAGTATTATGTATAGTAATATTTCTATGATTTTTATAAGTAAAAAGGTAAGGTAGATTAGTTATTAAACTTCTGTATGCAGACCTAACTCTTGGATGAGTAAAATTCAATTTACCTGTAGTTGGAGATATTGACTTTTCATCTAAAAAACCTTTATATATTTTGTACCATTCATCTAACTTTTTGCTAAAATTCTTTTGATTTGTACTTGTTAAGTTATACATTATTTTTTGTAAATCTTTACTAGCTTGTAGTCTAGGTTTTCTAGTTAAATATTTATTGATTGTTTTTCTTTGATGAAAGTGGCACATCTGAGTTGGATAGTCTTTAAAAGCTTTATATAAGCCTCTCTTACCATCAATTATAATTGCTTGCCTTTGTATCCTAATTCTACTAGCAAGTCTAAATGCTGCTTGTAATCAAATACTAATTCGCTATCAATATGTTTCCAAGTTAGTATCTCTTTTGATATAGTATCTTTGAAAACTAAAGTACCTAACTTATCTTTTCGTTTGCCATAAAAAGTGGCATCACAAACTATAACAACTTCTCTTGGATTATGGATCTTTTCATCTGGCTCATATTCTAATATTTGCTTTCTTATCCATGGTAAACTTCTATTATAATCTTCGGCTAAATTAGATAATATTTGTCTTCTGTAAATATACTTTTTAAAGATTATTTCTTGTAGATTTTTTGGTCTTCTTTTAGAACTAAATTTACGACCACATTCATTACATTTATATCTCTGTATACCATTTCTCGTACCTATCTTTTTAGTATAGCTTTTTAGACAATATGGACAAGTTTTATTGTTTTTTTACAGCCATTTGTAAACAATCCTTTTTTAACTCCTATAGTATCGTAGTTTACTTGAGTTTTTAGACCCCTGAATTTTTCATTAAGTCGCCTAAGATGTAAATACCTAAAATAAAATATTTTTATCATTAATCTTATACATATAAAAAAGCTAAATGAAGCATTTAAAAAAATAAGTTTAAGTATGATATCAAGTCTAATTTTAGTATTTATCATAGTTTATAATTTATAGTTTTGATATTACATTTCTTGGTATTAAAATTACACTAATATAATCGATATTTTATTTGTAAGGTTTAAATTCGTCACCACTAAAAGGTTCAAAATCTTTAGTCCATTTTGTAGAAAATTTACATAACAGCTTTAATTGCAATGGAGCATTATGATTTACTTTTTTAATAGTTATACTTACACTTTTATCTCCATTAAGCTCCATTAGTTTATAAAAATCTTTAACAAAAAATGATGGACAATATCCTAGTAATTCAACTGGGTCATCTTGTGTTCTTAATGCTAGTGCAAATGGGTCTACTTCATTTTGAACATCCTTTAAAATTAATAATTTATCATTATCATTTAACTTAGATAATCTTTTAACATAATGTTCCGCAATATGACTGATTCCATGAGAAAAGAATAATACTTCATACTGATCATTTTCATTCTTTTCAGGAATAGGGAATAATTGTAGTTCATCAGTTGCTCTAATCCCTCGACTTCTTGACAATTCAATTAGCTCATTTTCATTTTTTTCAATATCTAACCATTTAATATAATCTTCATATTCTGGTCTTGATTTAGCCAATAATTTATTTTTAAATATTGGAAATAGATTTTTTGAACTATATGTATTTTTTAATTCATTCATTTGACCAAAAGGTTGAAAATTTTTAGTTTTTGCTCCATTAGTATAATTAAAATAATACATATCATTTTTATATCCTAAACATCCAATTGGAACCCATTGTCTATTTTCAGGGTTCCTCCATGCTAAAATTAATTTATTAATCATTTTGATAATGCCTCTTTTACTTCCAATAATCTTTCTTTATTCTCTTCTAAAATCTTTAATGCAAATTCTATGGACACATTACTTATTAAGTGTTTTGGAATTTTATTAAAAATTTCTCTTACTTTATTTATATCTAAATTCTCTAATTTATCTAGCCAATATATTGCTGTTTTTTTATTAGAATCTGCACAAAGTTTAAACGCTTCTATTGTTTTTAAGTTTTTATCTTTATTGTCGAAAAAAGGTGTCTTGGCTCTTGTAACAAAATGTCTAACCATTCGACCTTTATCTTTTGTTTTTAATCTTTCAGTTTTTTCGTCATTACTTTCTCTACACCCAAGACCAGATGCATGGTCATAAGTAGGAGATAAAAATATTTCTTTTGGTGAAGCAATTATCCAACTCCAATTTTCATGATGTCTATCTTGATTCGATATTAGACAATCCAGCATAATATACCCAATAAAGACATCTATAGGATTGTGTAATTTATCATTTTTATAATCAATAGGTAGTTTCAAAAATTCTGCTTTCATAATTGCCAATACAAGTTTTAATTTGTATTCTCTTATTTTATAACTTTTATTATCATCATCTTTTTTAATTGGATATGTAATTTTTTTATCTAGTAATTTATACGTTTTAGCTAAAAGTTCATTTCCATGTATAAGTCTATGGTCTTTTGGAACAAAACTTGTTGTAATCGTACCTTCTTTTTCATTCCATATTGCAAATTCATAGTTTGCATGAGGAATATTTAATAGATTACATATTTCAGCAACTACTACTTCAACCCAGTTCTCTCCAGTATTTGGTCTTCCAATTTTAAATAACTTTTTCATATTATCACTGTCATCATGAAACCAAAATTTTCTTTTTGTTCCTAATGGCTCCATTTCTTCATATTTAGATAATGGGACTTTAGTAATATTTAACTTTTTCATTTCGCATTCTATCTAAAAGTGATTTAAACTCATCTTCATTAAAATACTTCAATAATGTCATATGTTTTTCTATTATTTATCTTAAGTTCATGACATTAATTCTTGTCATAGCTTAATTTAATGTTTAACTTTGTAAAATTACGAAAATTA